>CAVTBX010000012.1:0-29123 GCA_963733135.1 uncultured Actinomycetes bacterium | reverse complement strand
CGAGCACCGCGCACACGAAGAGTCCTGCGAGGATTACGGCAGTGCAAGGACGCGCGATGTCAGCGCGGATCTTCCAGCGGATCAAAGGTGCCCCCTCGGCGGAGAGTCGCGGCAAGGCCGCGTTACGCGGCTAGATCGGCCCTCGCCGGAAGGGCGCTAATCCCTCGTTCTGAGTACGCGTCGCCCTCAAGCGCCGGGCGTTGCGACCGCGTACGACTGCCGGTACTAGTGGCCGCCCTGTGCGGTTGCCACGATGAACGCGAAGGCGAACGTGAGCCCGAAGTACGCGAGCGCGAGGTCGTTCGGGCGGCTCACCGGTTGCCGAAGGAGAATCACGGCGAGGACGAGCCCCGCCGCCTCGATCGCCTTCGTGACGACGACGACGGCGTCCACAGGCTCACGGGCCGCTATGAAGGCGACGATGAGCGACGCGAAGAGCCCGATCGCGCCGAAGATCGGGAGGGACGCCTCGGGCCAGCCGGCCAGCGCGACCGATACGCCGGCGAGCGCCACCGCGGCGAGGACGAACAGCACTCCGAAGGCAGGGGACTCGTCCCAGTGGTCGGGCGCGAGCCCCGCATGAATGCCTGCGCTAGCCCCGCACGCGGCGATGACCAGCAGGCGGACGTCGAGCCACTCGCGCATCGGCCAAACGCTAGCCGGAGCCTTTGGCCGGCAGACCTCGGGCCGGCAGCTCGCTCAGGCCAGCCGAGCTCCGCGCGTCTCGCGCCCGAGGAGCGCAACCGTTCCGCCGGCGATCATCACGGCCGCGACGAACGCGAGCGACCAAGTCGTCGAGCCGGTGGCGTCGATGAGGTAGCCGAAGAGGTACGGGCCGCCGATCGCGGCGCCCTTGCCGAAGCCCTCGGCCAGCCCAAAGGCGCTTCCCCGAAGCCGTGTTGGGAAGAGCTCTGATGTGTACGGATAGACCGCGCCCCAGGCGCCGAGGTTGAAGAACCCGACGAAAAAGAGCGCCGCCACGTAGACGGCCGTCGAATCCGCGAGCGCGAACGTGAGCGCGCTTGCGCCGCCCAGCGCGAGGAACGTCGCGAGGGTGGGCTTGCGCCCCCACGCCTCCACGAGCCAGATCGCAGCCGCATAGCCGGGGAACTGCGCGAGGGCCACGAGCGTGAGGAGCAAGTAGACGTTCAGGTCATAGGTGCCCTCCGCACCAAGTATTCCCGGGAGCCAGAGGAAAAGCCCGTAGTACGAGATGTTGAGCGCGATCCAGACGAGGACGACGATCGTGGTCGTCGAGCGCAGCCGGGCCGAGAGAAACTCGCGCACCGACGAGCGGGTCTCCCGCACCGGCTCGAGCGTCTCCGGCTCGACCGGCTCGCCGGTGATCTCCCCGAGCACGGCGGCAGCCTCGTCCACCCGGCCCCGTCGTGCGAGGAAGTACGGGCTCTCAGGCAGGGTGCGCCGGACGACGAAGGCGAGCAGGGCGGGGAAGGCCGCGGCGACGTAGAGCCAGCGCCACTCGCCGCCGAGTTGGTCGAGGAACACCCATGAGAGCCCAGTCGCGATCAGGAGCCCAAAGGGCCAGAAGAAGTCGAGAAAGGCGACGAAGCGCCCGCGCCGTTGCGGTGGCAGGTACTCGGCCAGAAGCGACGGATCGACCACCAGCATCCCGCCGAGGCCGATTCCGGCGAGGAAGCGGAACGCGAAGACGGACGCGGGTCCCCAGGCGAGCGCCGTCAGGGCGGTGAAGAGCGCATACCAGAGGATCGAGTACTGGAAGATGCGCTTGCGGCCGATCCGGTCGGCAGTGCGCCCGAGTGCGAGGCTCCCTACGAGCGAGCCCGCGAGCGCAGAGGCGCCGAGCCACCCTTGCCACGTGCTCGAAAGCCCCCATTCGGCGGCGAACACAGGGAGGGTGAAGCCGACCAGCAGGATCTCCATCGCGACGAACGTCCACGCGATTCCGGTTACGAGCACCGCTCGGCGATGGAAGCTCGTGAAGCCGCCGCGTCGCAGAACGTCCTCGACGCTCTCCGTCTGGACCTCCACGGGGGCCTCGATCACCGCCATGCCGTAACCTCCACCTAGTTTGCGACTATGAGTCGATAACTGTGATGGCAGAGTCTACCAGCGAAGACCCGCGCCACGAGGCCCTGGCCGTCGTCCTCCAGGTGCGCGGCGAGGAGCTCCAGGTGCTCCTCTGGGAGCGAGGCCGGGAGCCGTTCGCCGGCGCCTGGGCGCTGCCGGGCGGCTTCCTGGACGAGGGCGAGACACTCGAGCGCTCCATCCGGAGGCACCTCGCCGCGAAGGTCGACGTCCGTGAGGTCGCTCACCTGGAGCAGCTCGAGACCTTGAGCGAGCCTGAGCGTCACCCGGAAGCGTGGGTGCTTGCGACCGCCTATCTCGGGCTCGTTCCGGAAGGAATCGACCCTGCGGTACCGCCCGACACTGCCTGGCACCCCGTGAACGGCCTCCCCGAGCCCGCGTTCGATCACGGCTCGATCGTGCTCACCGGTCGTGAGCGGCTCCGTGCCAAGCTCTCGTACACGAACGTCGGGTTCGCCCTGGCCCCACCCGTCTTCACGATCTCGGAGCTTCGCGCCCTCTACCGCGCGGCGCTCGGCCACGACGTCTCGGCCACGAACCTCCAGCGAGTCCTGCTCCGGCGTGGGGTGCTGGAGCCGACCGGGGAGACGCGCGAGCCGGGCCGAGCCGGAGGGCGCCCGGCCGCCGTGTACCGCTTCCGCCGCCGCGTCCTCGAGGTCACGGATCAGTTCGCGGTCCTGCGTCCGCCGGGAACCAGGCTCTCGCCCTGAGCGGCCGGTTCGATCGTCTACACTCGAGACGAATGGTCTGGACGACCGTCTGGTTCCTGCTGGTGCTGAAGCTCCCGGTCGCCTATCTCGCGTGGGTGATCTGGTGGGCCGTGAAGGACCCGCCCGAGCCGCGGCAGGGCGAGCCGGCGCTCGTGCGCGAGCCCACGGACGACGGCCCGGGCTCCAGGCGGCCCGGCCTCGGACGACGGCTGACCCCACGACCGCGGCACCCGGCACCGCACGGCTCGCCTTCGCGCCGCCCACCGCGCACGGCGCCCGTGCGCGCGCGTGAGAGGATCGATGCGTGACGGTCGACGGCCACGAGCTCGAGTCGCGCGCCCCGCACCCGCACCAGCGACAGCGTCGCAGGCTTCCTGGCGGCCCTCGTCCACTTCGCGTCCCCGCTCGCGCTCGTCTATTACCCCGGGCGGATCGGGCCCGGAACGATGCTGGTCGCGCTCATCGCGGCCGCGATCTCGTCCCGCTCGAACGTCCTCGTCTGGACGGCCGTGGTGGCCTCGACGGTCTGGTGGTTCCTCGGGATGACAGTCGCGATCGCGCTCGAGCGACCGATCTTCTAGCTCTCCCGGGGAGGGGATCGCCCACATCCCCCTAATGAGGCATTGCGGTGGAGTCGATGGAAGGGTCGGGTATACAGTCGATGACTTCGAAGCTAGGACGCCAGTTGGGAAGCTTTCGCGTCCGGCTGGTCGCGTACTTCCTGCTCCTCGCCCTGCTGCCGCTCGTCGCCGCGCTCTGGGCGTTCAGCGAGGTCGCGGCACAGAGCGAGACGTCTCGAGCCGACACGCGCCTGAACACCGCTCTCCGGGTGGCGACCGCCGACTACACCGACCAGCTCGACGCCGCGCTCCGCACCGCCCGCTCGCTGGCCCGCACCACGGGCTATCAGCTGGCTCTGCCCGGCCCTGACGGCCCTGCGCTCGAGCGCCTCTTCGGGGAGGAGACGAACGCCGCGTACTACAACGGTGGCCGTCTGATCGCGGGCCAGGAACCAACTGGGCCGGCCGATTCCCGAACGGCTCGCGTGGTCGACAGCAACGGCAAGGCGCTCGGGCGCGTGGTCGCGTTCGTGCCGCTCGACGAGTCCCTTCTCGGGGAGGTTCGGTCGCGCTCCGGTCTTGCAGACGACGATCTGCTCGTCCTCACAAGCGAGGGGAGGATCGTTGCGGGGCCTAGGGAGGGCGCCGAGCTTCGCGTCCCTGCCCCCGAGCCGGACAGCGTCCAGCTCGCAGGGAGCGAGTACCGGGCCTCCGGGGCGGTTATCTCCGAGGGGGAGGGCGTCGGGCTCGCGGTCCTCGTCCCGCAGTCGAAGATCGATGACGCTGCGGCGGACCTGGGACGCCGGCTCATCCTCTTCTCCGTGCTCGCGCTCACGATCGTCGGGCTGATCGCGTACGCGCTCGGGCGGACGATCGTGCGCTCCCTTGGCGAGCTCGCCAACGCGGCCGGGGCGATCGCCCGCGGCAACCTCTCCTCCCGCGTGCCGGTGCGTGGCCGGGACGAGTTCGCCCGGCTCGGGGAGACCTTCAACGACATGGCCGCGCAGCTTGAGACGCGGCTCGAGGAGCTGACGGAGGAGCGAGGCCGAACGCGAGACGCACTGACGCGGTTCGGCGAGGCGCTGGCCGCGACCAACGACCCGCTTCAGCTCCTGCCGGTCATCCTCGAGAGCATCGTGGAGGCGACCGGAGCGTCGGGCGGGCGGTTGCTCGCCGACGGGGCGGAGCTCGCCCGCGCCGGCCGGCCCAGTCCGGGCCGGAAGGAGCTCGAGATCCCGCTCGGCGACGAGGAGGGCGAAACGGGCCTTCTCCTCCTGACCCCGAGCGGTACGGACTTCTCGAACGACGCACGAGAGCTCGCGCACTGGCTCGGCTCGCAGGCATGGACTGCTCTCGAGAACGCGCGGCTCCACGGTCGTCTGAAGCACGAGGTCGTCACGGACGGCCTCACGGAGCTTCCGAACCGTCGCGGCCTCCAGCAGGCGCTCGAGGCCGAGCTCATGCGGGCCGAGCGGCTGAACGGCACGGTCGGCCTGATCATGGCCGACCTCGACGACTTCAAGCAGGTCAACGACCAGCACGGCCACCTCGCCGGGGACGACGTCCTGCGCGAGTTCGCGGAGGTCTTCCGTGAAACCGTGCGCGAGATCGACGTCGCCGCCCGCTACGGCGGCGAGGAGTTCGCGGTCGTCCTGCCCGCGACCGACCTGGAGGGCGCGGAGCTCGTAGCCGAGCGCCTGCGCTCCGAGATGGCCGCGCGGACCGTCCTCGGGCACAAGAACATCCCCTTCACCGTCACCGCGAGCTTCGGCGTCGCCGCCTACCCGGAAGCCGGCAGCGAGGCCGATCTCATCGCCGCCGCGGACGACGCGCTCTACGCCGCGAAGGGCGCCGGCAAGAACTGCGTGCGCGTCGCAGCCGCCCGTCCGGCCGTCCGGCCCGAGGCCTAACCTCTCCGAATCGCCCGCGGCTGCACTACAATCGGCCGCCAGCCCCGTAAACGAACCCACGGAGGACGTGTGGATTCGACCTTCGCGCAAATCATCGAAGATCATCTCGAGTTGAAGCGCAAGAACTCGACGCTCGGCCCCGCGATGCCGCTCGACAGGTATCGCGTCGACGATCCTTTCCACAACCACCCCCTGTTCAAGACCGAAGAGCAGGCCCGGATCGAGGACACGCTCTCCGGAAGCGACCCCGATCTCGACCCCGAGCGCGTGCTCGCGTGGCCCATCCAAGAGCCCGAGCCGGCCGACGAAGCGCTCGACCCCGAGGACACTCTCTGGGGCCGCTCGCGGGACTTCGACTGGGGCGACTGACCCGAACGAAATCCGGCTCCCCTTCGTGGAGCCATGACGATTTCGTTCGGAATCTGGCGACGTTCGGTTGCCTTCTGACGGCGACGGGCTAAGCCCGCCGCTGGCGATGCCGAACGAAATCCGGCTCCCTTCATGGAGCCATGATGATTTCGTTCGGAAGCTGGCGCCGTTGGCTTGCGCCCTAACGGCGACGGGCTAAGCCCGCCGCCGGTGACGATCCTTCCGCCTGATTCAGGTGTAGGGGCGGGATTCATCCCGCCCGCGGTCTAGGGGCGACTGCCGGGTTCAACCCGTAGGGGCGAGGCATGCCTCGCCCGGGGTTAGTGGTACAGGACCAGCGTTCCGAGCATGTCCCCTAGGCCCAGGGTGTCGTCGCCGTCGTGGATGAACGGGAACATCGTCAGCTCGGGGGACTCTGCGACGTGGTCTAGGCCTAGGAAATGGCCGAACTCATGCGTGCCGACGTCGGAGATTGCGAACTCGCCGCCGGTGGCGTTCGTCCATGTCCTGCGGCCCGTCGTCCAGAAGTCCTGGAAGCCGTAGCGCGTCAGGTCGCGCTCGAAGCCCAGGTCGGCTTCGAAGATCCGGCCCCGGTCGAAGTCGGCGACGATGCACGCGAGCGCGCCGTCGCAGACCGTGCCTTCGAGCGACACCCAGCCGACCACGTTCTGGCCGTCGACCTCGAGTTGGGTCACCGTCGTCGGGTCGAGCGTCGTGTTGCCACCGTCCCGGGCGTTGTAGTCGGAGCGGAGACGCCAGCGACAGTCGGTCGTAAAGCGGCCCTCCCAGGCCTCCTGCGCGCGGACGAGCTCGGAACGCGCGAGGCCGGCGTTGAGGTAAGACGGCACCGACGCGGCGTTCACGAGATACGTGGGAGAGCGCTTCCAGCGGGCAAAGGTCTTGAAGTGCGGGGTCGCCGCAGGCGCTCGTCCAGTCCCAGCCGCCGCGGCGGGCCTCCAGGGTCTCGAGCAGCCGTCCGGTCGAATCGTCACGAACCTCGACGACAGCCTCGCCGCGCAGCGTGTCCTTGAAGACGAGGAACCCGTGGCTGGGCAAACCGGCCGCGAAACCGGGGCCCGCGGCCGCCCCGAAGGCGACAAGGGAGAGGACGCAGACGAGGAGGGAGCGCCGCATGCCTCCCTTGTTCGGCCACGGTGCCGTCGTCCCTTTAGCCCTCCGTTCGAGTGATCGGTTTGCGATCCGCGCAGCCCTGGTACGGAGAACCCATGGCTCGCAGGCTGCTAGTCGTCGCGACCGCGCCCGTGGACGAGGAGACGATCCGAGGCGAGGTTCGCCGCCACTCTGGCGACGAGGAGGCGGAGGTGCGTGTCGTCGCGCCCGCCGCCGAGCTCTCGCCCCTCCAGTGGCTCGCCAATGAGGAGGACGACGCGAGGGCACAGGCCGAGCAGCGGGCCGAGGAGACTGCCGCGGCGGCGGATCCAGAAGCTGCGCGCGTCGAGACGTCGGTCGGCGACCCGGACCCGGTGCAGGCGATCGAGGACATGCTCCGCGACTTCCCAGCCGACGAGCTGATCGTCGTCACCCGCCGGGACGACGAGGCGACGTTCCTCGAGAAGGACGCCGGCGAGGGCGCTCTGGAGCGGTTCGGCCTTCCGGTCACGCACCTGACCGTGTAGCCGCGGCGGCCCGCGCCTCTCCGGGGGCCGGGCTACACTCGAAGCGCGTGGGGCGTTAGCTCAGCTGGGAGAGCGCCGGCTTTGCAAGCCGGAGGTCACCGGTTCGATCCCGGTACGCTCCATCGGAAAGTCGCCGCTAGAAGCTGGGGCTTGAACGAGCCGTTGGTTCCTAATGAAACGCGCCCGAAAACGCAGAGAAGGCCCGCGCTTGCGGGCCTTCTCTCGTCGTTCAGACCGAAGACTTAGACGAGTGCCGGTGCCTTCGTCTCGTGCGCGATCACCTTGCGCATCGTGACCTTCGGCGGATTCGGAATCAGGCTCTCGAGCTTCTCCTCGTGCGTCCATTCGGACGCGACGCGAGTCGAATCCTCGGCCTGGCTGGACGTGTCGAAGAGGCTGGTCGACCTGACGACGCCGTTACCGGCTTCCATCAGGAAGTAGCCGTTGAATCCTGGCAGCTTGTTCAGCCGCGGGATAAGGCTCTCGTTCACCTTCCGAGTCAGCTCCTCGGTGCGGCTCTGATCGATTCCGTCGTAGCGCCTATCGATGGCATACATGTGATGCTCCCAACTTCATGCTTCAGGGTGGGAAAACTCGGGTCGAGCTCTCCTCGTGCGCTTAGGCCAGGTTTCGCAAGTCGGAGAGGGAACCTAGGAGCCTCCCCGGCTCGCGCGCTAGGACTACGCGCACCACCCACCATAGCCGCGATGTCGCTTCACCGCGGACCCTGTCAGCCGGAGGAGGCGACAGCCCCTCCCCGGGGCCATCTCCTCTATGCAAGCCGAACCCCTCTGTGCAAGCCGAAACTAGCGGCGGAGCAGGGTTTTCGCACGCCGGAGCAGCCGGGCGCGGGAGTGAGAGTGTCGGCGATGGGCTGCACGCACCCGTTCTCCGAGCGGCGAGCGCGCAAAGCCTGGCCGATTTGCTGAGCGTCTATGTATCTGCATCGAGGCGGCTCCCGTGTAGCCGGTACGCGAACCGTTGCCGACGCACGGCGAAGCCCAGGCTGGCCGCGCCGGGAACCTTTGACGCTTCCTGCGAGTCCTAGGCTGGACGCGGAAACAAGGAGCCTGTCTGGTGTGAAGGTGCGAATCGCGGTTTTCGCCAGCCTTGCCTGGCTTACGGCCGGGTGTGAGCTCTTAGGTCAAGACGACAGACCTTCCGATCCGGCCACAGCCACCGCCCCGGCTTCAACGGCGCCGACAAACATGGAGGGCTCGTCGTCTGCCCAGACCGAGCGACGGGCCGATATCTACTCGGCGGTCATTCGCCGGCTCGTCGTGCAAGACCACACGTTCGGCGGCGGCGATCCGGGATTCAGAGTCGTGTACGTCTTCGACGGAGCAGTGAAGGGCGCCGAAAAGGCGAGGCCGAGCTCGAGGCCACGCAGACCGCGGACGCAATTCGGGGCCGAGCTCGAGGCTGCGATCGAGGAGAGGCTCCAACGCCTGCCGCCGATCACCTTCGTCCATCACCGGGGATCCGTGCTCCGGGAAGGTGAGGTGAGAAACCGCGGTGTGCTCGTGACGCTCGGCCCGATCGACGGGGGCCGTCGGAGGGCCGAGGTGGGCTGCAATCTCTGGATCAGCGGCAGGGGCGCCCTCTGGGTCACATACGTCGTCCGCATGCGTTCTGGCGGTTGGAGAGTCACGGGTGTGACGGGCGGCATGACGATCGCGTAAGCCGGCAAGGGAAGGTCGTGCGCCCGGCGAGTGAAACGCGCTCAGGCGGGAATAACGTCGCGGGTATGGACGAGAGAGAGCGCGAGCGGCAGGTCCCGCCCGCCGAGGAGGGGCCGCTTCGCCGAGTCATCAGCCGGCGGATGCTGCTCTTCTTCATCCTCGGCGACATCCTCGGCGCCGGGATCTACGCCCTCGTCGGCGAGGTGGCCGCGGAGGTCGGCGGCGCCGTCTGGACGGCGTTCACCGTTGCCCTCCTTCTCGCCATCTTCACCGCTTTCGCGTACGCCGAGCTCGTCACGAAGTACCCGCACGCGGGCGGAGCGGCGCTCTACGTGAACCGTGCCTTCAAGAACCCGTTCGTGACCTTCATGGTCGCCTTCGCGGTGATGGCCTCCGGGATCACGTCGGCCTCGACGCTGGCCCGCGCCTTTGGCGGCGACTACCTGCAGGAGTTCTTTGACATCCCCACGACGCTCGCGGCGCTCGTGTTCATCGTGATCGTTGCGCTCGTGAACTTCCGTGGCATCAAGGAGTCGGTGAGCGTGAACGTCGTCCTGACCGTGGTCGAGCTCACCGGGCTCGTCCTCATCGTCCTGATCGGCGCGTGGGTGCTCGGAAGCGGCGACGGGGACGCGGGCCGGAACTTCGAGTTCGCGGAGGGCGACAACGTCTTCCTCGTGATCCTGGCCGGGACCGCCCTGGCCTTCTACGCGCTGATCGGGTTCGAGGACTCGGCGAACGTTGCCGAAGAAGTCCGTGATCCCGGTCGCAACTACCCGTTTGCCCTCTTCACGGGCGTCCTTGTCGCCGGAGTCGTCTACTTCCTCGTCACGTTCACCGCCTCGCTGGTCGTCCCGACGGGACAGCTCGCGGACTCGAGCGCGCCGCTCCTCGAAGTCGTCCGGATCGGATCGGCCTTCCCGACGAAGCTCTTCTCGGCGATCGCGCTTCTCGCGGTGGCGAACGGGGCGCTCATCAACATGATCATGGCCTCACGCCTGCTCTACGGGATGGCGAACGAGCAGGTGATGCCGGAAGCGCTCGGGCGCGTCCACCAAGTGCGCCGGACGCCGTGGGTCGCGATCATCTTCACGACCCTGATCGCCATGGTGCTGATCGCGGTCGGAAAGCTCGACACGCTCGCGACCGTGACCGTGATGCTGCTCCTCGTCGTGTTCGCGCTCGTGAACATTGCCGTTCTCGTCCTCAAGAGCGAACCCGTCGAGCACAAGCACTTCACCACTCCGCGCATCTTTCCGGTGCTCGGCCTTCTGATCTCGGCCGCGCTCTTTGCGAAGCAGGTGGCGGACGGGGACGCGACGGTCTTCGGGATCTTCGGCGGTCTGCTCGCCGTCGGCGTGCTGCTCTGGCTGGGAGCCCGGTTCTTCGCGGGCTGGGCGCGTCCGGCCGACGCCGGCTAGCGGCTAGGCCACCAACTCTCTTTCGGTCGCCGCGGCGGCATCACCGTTGCCGATCGGCTATCTAGACTCGGGCATGTCTCTCTGCGCGTTGTGCGGTGAGGAGAATCCCGAGCGCGCTCGCTTCTGCCTCGCCTGCGGCACACCGCTTGCGGCGGCGCCCGTGGTCGCTCCGGTCGAGGAGCGGCGGACGATCACGGTTCTGTTCACCGACATCGTCGGGTCGACCGCGACGGCCGAGCGTCTCGACCCTGAGGATGTGCGCGCCCGCCTGGCGCTCTACTACGCCCGTGTCCGCACCGAGCTCGAGCACTTCGGCGGCTCCGTCGAGAAGTTCATCGGCGATGCGGTCGTCGCGCTCTTCGGGGCTCCGATCGCCCACGAAGACGATCCCGAACGGGGCGTCCGCGCGGCGCTCGCCATTCGCGAGGCGATCTCCGAGCTGAACGAAGCCGACGACTGGCTCGACCTCAAGATCCGCACCGGCGTGAACACAGGCGAGGCGCTGGTCGTGATCGGATCCGCCGCAACGGAGGGCGAAGGGTTGACGGCCGGCGACGTCATGAACACCGCAGCGCGTCTGCAGTCGAACGCGCCCGTGGACGGGATCGTCGTCGGTGAGGCGACCTACGGAGCGACGGCGCATGTGATCGAGTACCGCGAGGCGCCCGCGATCGCCGCCAAAGGCAAGTCAGCGCCGGTGCCGGTCTGGGAGGTCGTCGGCGCGAAAGCGCCTCCATCGGGGCGGGCCATCTCGCGAGTCCCGGTCGTCGGCCGCCACAGCGAGCTCGGTCGTCTGACCGCGGTGTGGGAGCGCGTCGCCAGCGAGCGCCGGGCGGTGCTCGCCACCGTGGTCGGCGAGGCCGGGATCGGCAAGAGCCGCCTGATCGCCGAGTTCGTGCAAGGCCTCGACGGCAAGGCTGCGGTGTCGTCGGGCCGCTGCCTCCCGTACGGGGAGGGGATCACGTACTGGCCCGTGATCGAGGTTCTGAAGGGGATCGCCGCCATCCAGCACGTCGATGACACCGCTGAAATAGCTCGCAAGCTCGGCGACCTCATCGAGTCCTTGCCAACGGACGATCAGGACGAGCTCCGCACGATTGCCGTGGCGCTCTCGAACGTCGTCGGAGCGCCGACGACTCCACAAGGCACATACACGGTCGACGAGATCACGCAGGCCGAGCTGCACTGGGGTATCAAGCGCGTCTTCGAGCTCCTCGCCGCCGAGCGGCCGCTCGTGCTCGTGTTCGAAGACCTCCACTGGGCGGAGCCGACCTTCCTCGAGCTGCTCCAGGCGATCGCTGCCGAGGGTGCGGCGGCACCGATCCTCCTCCTCGGCTCGGCACGCCCGGAGGTTCGCGATGCGCTCCCCGCTCTGGCGTCTCCGGGAGACGACCACGTCGTCGTCGAGCTTCTCCCCCTCAGCCGAGCTCAGGGCGCGGCGCTCCTCGCGGAGCTGGTCGGTGCGGAGGCGCCGCCCACGGGGCCTCTCGCGACCTTGCTCGAGAACGCCGGCGGCAACCCGTTGTTCCTCGAGGAGACGGTACGCATGCTCATGGACACCGGCGTACTCGAGGCAGGTGGCCGCGTCACGAAAGACGTCGGTGAGGTGCCCGTCGCCACGAGCCTGCAAGCGCTCATCGGCTCGCGGCTCGACGGCCTGCCGGCTCGTGAGAAGCGGCTCGCCCAGCAGGCCTCGGTCATCGGAACCACGTTCTGGTCGGGAGCCCTCGCCCAGCTCGGAGGTGAGCCGGGTGAGTTGACCGCCGGCCTCGAAGGGCTCGAGCGCCGCGACCTCATCCTCCCCCACGAGGCCTCGACGGTCACCGGAGAACGGGAGTACGGCTTCAAGCACGTCCTGATCCGAGACGTCGCCTACGGGCAGCTTCCCAAGGGCCGGCGCGTCGAGCTCCACATCCGCTTCGCTGACTGGGTCGATGGCCTGCCCGGTGCCGGTGACGACCTCGTCGAGATCTCGGCTTACCATCTCGAGCAGGCCTGCCGGTCTGCAGGTGAGATTGCTCGCAGCCCCGTGCCGCCACCCATCGTGCGCACCGTCGACCGGCTCAGCCGCGCGGCCGGGAAGGCGGAGCGACGCGAGGGGTACCGCGAGGCGGAGCGCTTCTACGAGCGTGCGCTCGCGGTCGTCGGCGACCAGGAGCCGGAGCTCTTGGCAGCGACGCAGCTGCAGCACGCGGGCGCGCTCGTGGCGCTCGGCGAGCTCGCCAGGGCGAGTGAGGAGCTTGCCGGCGTGGCGGAGAACGGGCGGCGCTTCGACCGGCTCGACCTTCGCTCGTCTGCGCTCGTCGAGCTCGGCGATATCGATCAGCGCCAGGGCCGCGCGGCGCAGGCGCAGGTTCGCTTGCTTGAGGCGACCGAGCTGGCAGCCCAGCACGGGGATCGCAGGCTTCAGATTCGAGCAGCGTTCGTGCTCGCCGGCCTGCGAGCCGACTTCGAGGGTGCCTACGAGGAGGCCGCCGCCGACCTTCGCCGCTCCGTCACCTTCGCCGAGGAGCTCGGGGATCGAGGCCTACGGGCGGAAGGCCACCTTCGCAGCGCCGCCCTTCTCGCCAACCTCGGCCGTTTCACCGAAGCCGAGGACGAACTCGGCCGCTGCGTGGCGCTCGCGGGGGAGATGGGGAGCCGTCGTCTCGAGGCGGAGGCGACCGCGTGGCTCAGCATCGCGAAGAGCTACCGCGGTGACCACGAGGAGGCGGAAGCGCTCGCGCTTCAGGCGCGCGACTGGCTCGACCGAGCCGGCGACAGCTACTTCCAGGTGCAGAACCTCGTTCGGCTCGCGATGTACGCGCTCGCGGACGGCGATCCCGTGCGGGCTGAAGAGTGGCTGGGCGAGGCGGTTCCGATCGCGCTCGGGCTCGAGGGCTGGCTCGTCGTCGAGGTGTACCGCTTCCTGGTCGAGGCGCTCGTTCTCCAAGACCGTCTCGACGATGCCGTCCGGCTCGCCGAGTTTGCAGGGCGAGGCGTCTCGGACGAGGACGAGTACGCTCGTGCGACTGTTGTCGTCGCCGAAGGGATCGTCTCGGCGGCGTCAGGAGATCTCGAGCTGGCTCGACGCTCCCTCGAAGAGGCGCTAGGGAGGCTCGAGGCTCTTCACCTGCCCGTCGAGATCGCAGAGGTGCGGGTGACGTTCGCCCGCGTGCTCGACCGCCTTGGGGAGAGCGAAGCCGCGAGGGCAGAGCTCGAGCGGGCTCGCTCGCTCTTCACCGAGATGGGCGCCGTCGGCGCGCTCGCGCGGAGCGAGCGCGGCCTCACCGGACTCGACGCGCGGACTTCTCCCTAGTCGTCGTCGTCATCATCGTGTTCGTCGTCGTCGTCATCGTGTTCGTCGTCGTCGTCATCGTCTTCGTCGTCGTCGCCATGGCCGCTGCCGTGGCCGCCGCCCGGTGAAGCGGTGCAGGTCTGCCCGCCGTACGTGGCAGTGCTCGCCGCGAGCCGCGCGCGCTCGTACTCGGGCGGAGTCGTCGTGCATTCGAGCACAGCGGCGCAGACCCAGCCGCTGCAGGAGTTCGTCTTCTTCTTGCCGTTCTGGTTGACGACCTGGGTGGCGCGGATTTTGCCGCTCGTCTTGCCGAAGTACTCAAGACGGGCCGCCTGCGTGTCGCCGCGGAGCTTGTCGTCCTCGAACTGAAGCTGCGTCGCCGTCTGCAGGCCTTTCCAGACGTTGTCCGGATGCTTGCCTTGAGCGGAGCTCGTTCCCTTCGAGATCCTGGGATCCTGCTTGCGTACGAACGTGGTGACGTCGTCGACCCGCTGGACCTGGAAGGAGTGCTGCTCCGTGAGGATTTCGGACCGCTTCGGCCCCGATTGATTGATCGTGTGGTCGAGGCCGCCGACCTCGGGCAGGCCCGAGAGGTAGCACGGCGCCCCTGGGAACCCCTGACACTGAAACGCCAAGTGCGCCCTGCTCGCCTCCTGTGACTGGACGTAGCGCTGGGTTAGCTGCGAGTGGTTCTTACCGGCGCCGGGATGGTAGAGCTGTGTGCTCTGGTCGACGTTGGCGCAGGCATTCGCGTCCGCGTCCGGCACGACCGGGTCGGCGGCATCCCCGGGCGTGCAGGCGTTCGGGCGGCTGTCCGTATTCTGTTCCTGCACGATCGTGCCCGCCCCGGTGGCGTGCTCGCTCTCCGACTGCTTCTGCGAGACGCTCGAGACGTTGTCCGCACGCATGCCGTGACCGGCCCGGCAGTTCGCAGGATCCCAAGGCCCCAGGGCTCCGGCGGCGCCTTGGCAGACGATGACCGACTGGTGAGCCTCTTGCGCCTGCCCGACGTCGGGATGGGTCGTGGCTCGGCGCCGGTCGTCGTCGTCATCATCGTCGTCACCGCCCCCGTGCCCACCGCGGCCGAGAGCGAGCGTCGTCACCTGGCTGACGTGGGCCCGGTTGTCTTGGTGCCCGTTCCCTTGCCGAATATCGGCGATCTGCGTCGCGTCCTGCAGGGAAACCCATCCCTTCATCTCGATCACCTGCACGACGTGCGCGACGTTCTCCCGGTACGTGCTCGCCTGCCTGATCTTGCAACGCTGGACTACGGCGGCCGGCGCATGCTTTGTGATTCGCAGGACGCACCACGCTGTCCCGCCGGCCGGCTGGATGATGGTGCAGCTCTGGCCGGTCTTTACGATCGTCCGCGGCTCGGTAGCCTCGCACCGAACGTAGCTTTCACCGCCGTCGTGCTCGAACGAGAGTGGCTGCGTCGTAGAAGCACCGGCAGACCCGGCGAAGATGACGGCGGTCAGAGCGACCACGCCGAAGAAGACCCCACGTTGCCTCAAATCGCTCCTCCTCCAGGAAAGGCCGCGATGAACCTATCTGACCGCGAGCAGTCGTTCAAACGAGAAGCTCGTACCTGGAGGCGAGCTCAGGCTAGGCCACGGACTCGAAGGCGAGGATGTTGCCGTCGGGGTCCTTGCACCAAGCGGCCCTAACGTCGCCGAGCTCCGCGATTCCGCCCTCGGTCTTCAGGTCGGGAAGGTCGTACTCCTCCCACCTGACGCCGCGGTCGCGGAGAGCCGGGACGAGGGTGTCGAGGTCGTCGACTCGAAATGCCGCAACCGTGTGGCGGCTCGCGCCGGCGCCGACGCTCTCGTAGAGAAGGAGCCTGCCTTCGGCGCCCTCGAACTCCGCCTCCTTGTGGTCGGGCAGGTCGTCCCTGCGAACGTCGAGCCTGAGCCCGAGCCGGCCCTCGTAGAACTCGACCGAAGCCTCCAGATCCGAGACAGGGACGATGGCGACGATCCTCGCGTTCTCCAGCATGGAGACCTCCTGTGGTTTGGCGGCGAGTATCGCTTGCTCGAGGTCGATCCGTAACGGTACGGCTCCTGTTTGCCACACTAGGGGTGACGACGAAGCGAGGAGGAGACGTGGAGAAGGCGACGTTCGCGGCGGGCTGCTTCTGGGGCGTCGAGGCTGCGTTCAGGCAGGTTCCGGGCGTCACCGGGACGGAGGTCGGCTACACGGGCGGCACAGTCGAGGACCCGGACTACAAGCTCGTGTGCTCCGGCCGCACCGGCCATGCCGAAGCCGTCGAGGTCGAGTTCGACCCCGAGCGGGTCTCCTACGAGGAGCTCCTCGACATCTTCTGGGCGAACCACAACCCGACGACGCGGAACCGGCAGGGCTTCGATATTGGCTCGCAGTACCGCTCCGCCGTGTACTTCCACTCGCCCGAGCAGGAGGCCGCCGTGCGCGCGTCCCGTGACCGGGCGCAGGAGAGCCTTCGGCGCGAGATCGTCACGGAGATCGGGCCGGCGGAGCCGTTCTACCGTGCCGAGGAGTACCACCAGCGCTACTTCGAGAAGACCGGCCGCTCGTCGTGCACGGTCGAGCTCGCGGAGACTGCTGGCTAGCCACCGTAGGGGCGAGGCATGCCTCCCCGGACCTGCGGAACCACGACGGGCGACGCATGCGTCGCCCCTACATGCGGCCGGCGGCGATGATCCGCTGGAGGAACTGCTGCGTTCGCTCCTCGCTCGGTGCCGAGAAGATCGCCTCCGGTGGCCCCTGCTCGAGGATCACGCCCGCGTCAAGGAAGCAGACCCGGTCGGCAATGTCGCGGGCGAAGCTCATCTCGTGGGTCGCGATCAGCATCGTCATGCCCTCCTCGGCCAACTCTCGGATCACCGCGAGCACCTCCGCGACGAGCTCGGGGTCGAGCGCGCTCGTGACCTCGTCGAGCAGAAGCAGCTCGGGCTGAAGCGCGAGGGCGCGCACAATCGCCACCCGTTGCTGCTGGCCGCCCGAGAGGCGATCTGGGTATTCATCACGCCGGTCCGCGAGCCCGAAGCGCCCGAGAAGCTCGAGCGCCCGGCTCTCTGCCTCCCTCCGCGGCATGTCGAGCACCTTGCGGAGCGCGAGCGTGACGTTTGCGAGCACGCTCATGTGCGGGAAAAGGTTGAAGGCCTGGAAGACGATCCCAACGCGGCGTCGGATGCGATTAACGTCAACTCCGGGGCCAGTGATCTCCTGGCCGAGCAGCGCGATCCGGCCGACGTCGATTGGCTCGAGCAGGTTCACGCATCGGAGGAGGGTTGACTTCCCGGATCCCGACGCGCCGATCAGGCAGGCGACCTCGTGGCGGTCGAGAACGAGGTCAATCCCCCGGAGGACTTCAACGTCGCCGAACGACTTGCGTAGCCCGTCGACCTCGAGCGCCCTGCCCTCGCTCACCGGATTCCTCCAAGCGCGAGCTGCCGGCGCCGGTCACGGATCACGAGCCAGTCCGTTAGGCGCGCGAGCGGAATCGTGACGAGCACGAAGAGGATCGCCGCGACGACGTACGGCGTGTAGTTGAAGTTCGAGGCGGCCAGGATCTGCGCCTGGCGGAGGGCTTCGACCGGCCCGAGGAGCGAGACGAGCGCCGTGTCCTTCTGGAGTCCGATGAAGTCGTTCAAGAGCGGCGGCATCACCCTGCGGACCGCCTGCGGAAGGATCACGAAGCGAAGCGTCTGCGGCTGCGAGAGCCCCAGCGACCGGGCGGCCGCCGCCTGGCTCGGATGGACGGAGTCGATGCCCGCCCGGTAGACCTCCGATACGTACGCCGAGTAGACGAGCACGAGCGCAACGACCGCCCAGAAGAGGACGTCTCGCGGCACGCCCGAGATATCGAGCGCTGGTGCGCCGAAGCCCAAGAGGAAGATGAAGAGGATGGTCGGCACGCCGCGGAAGAAATCGGCGTACGCGACTGCCAACGCACGAACCGGGAAGAACACGGGCCCCGGAAGGCTGCGCAGGATCGCGATCACGAGCGCGAAGACGAGGATCAGCGCCTCGGCGATGAGGAAGATCCGGACGTTCAGAAGGAACGCCTCCGGCACGACGTCCAGCGACTCGCGGAAGACCTCCCCGTTGAAGAAGAGACGTCGCACCTCGGGCCAGCCCGGAGCGCTCGTCACCGCCACGACGACGACGACGGAGAAGACGACCGTGCTCGTCACGGCGATCAGGACGCTTCGCGTCCCGGAGCCGCGAGAGCCTTTCACTGGGAAGCCTCTACTCGAGAACCGGCGGAGCAGAGCTCTCGATCCACTCCTGTGCGAACTCGTCCAGCCGACCGCTCTCGCGGAGGGCAGCCACGGCCTCGTTCACGCAGTCGCGCAGCGGGTTCCCTTCCTCGAAGAGGAGGCCGAAGTGTTCCTGGCCCTCCGCCGGCAGTCGCCCGACCACGGTCGAATTCGGTGCCTGCACGGCTGTGATGAACCCGCTCGTCGGGAAGTCGACCACGATACCGTCGATCTGCCGGTTCTTCATCGCGTTGATGGCGTCGTTCAGCGTGTTGAAGGCCTGAGCCTCCTGGCTCGGCTGAACCGTCTCGACGATTGCGTTGTAGCTCGTCGAGCCAACCGGCGCGCCCAGCTTCGCGTCCTCGAGATCGGCCAGCGACTTCGCCGTCGCGAAGTCCGAGCTCTTGAGCGTCACGACCGACTGCTCGACGTCGTAGTACGAGTCGCTGAAGTCGACGGCCTGGTCGCGTTCCTCGCTGACCGAGGTCTGATTGATGTCGAAATCAAAGTCTTTCGGCCCGGGCCTGAAAAGGGTGTCGAACGGAGCGACTACCCACTCGACCTCGGCGTCCGAGAATCCGAGCTCCTCTGCGACCGCATAGGCGACCTCAGCTTCGTAGCCCTGCTTGGTCGGCTCTTTCGTCGGATCCCAGGGTGCTCCGTCCGCCGCCTGGAACCATGGCGGGAAAGCTGGGTTGTCGGTAGCGATTGTGAGGACGCCTTCGTTGACGAGCTCGAGGTTCTCCTTCGCGCACGGGTCGGGCGCCTCCTCGGTGGCGCCGGGGCTCGTCGCCACCGTCGTCTCCGCGCCTTCTTCATCGTCGCCGCCACAGCCGGCGCCGACCGCGGCGAGGGCGAGAGCAGAGACGAGCAGGATGAGGATGCGCGACTTCATCGAGTGAAGGAGGCGGCTGAAAGTATCACACCGTTCCGCCCCGGGAAGCCGGTTGGTTTCCGCCGACCGGTCGGCGCGGAACACTGGGTTCATGAAGGAAACGGCTCGACGCGCCTTGGTCGCCACGCTCGTGGTCGGCGGGCTCGTCGTCATCGCGCTCGCTCTCTGGAAGCTGAAGCTTCTCATCGCCCTTCTCTTCCTTGCGTTCATCATTGCGGCGGCGATGAGGCCGGGCGTCGACCTGCTCCACGAGCGGCGCGTACCGCGCGGGATCGGAATCGCACTCCACTTCCTCGGTCTCGTGATCGTCGTGGGCCTGCTCCTCTGGGCCGTCGTGCCGCGCGCGAAGGCGGAGATCGAGGAGGCCCTCGATGCAGTGCCTCAGCTTCGTTCAGAGGCAAGCGAGTCCGAGGGGTTCAGGCGCCGGATCCTGCTCGGCATCGACGAGCGCCTCGACGAGCTGCCGGCCGCCTCCGAGCTCGTCGACCCGGCGGTCGAGTACACGGTGACCGCGTTCGAGATCGCCGTCGGGATCATCTTCACCCTCGCGTGCGCGGCGTACTGGATCTTCGAGCGCGGACACGCGCAGCGTCTCGTCCTCTCGCTCCTACCCGTGAAGCGAAGACGCATCGTCCGCGAGACCTGGGATCTCATCGACCTGAAGCTCGGCGCGTACGTGCGCGGGCAGATAGTCCTGGTCACGCTCGTGGCGACCGTTCTCTCGCTCTGCTTCTGGGCGATCGGGCTTCCGTATCCGCTGCTGCTCGGGATCTTCGCGGGTCTCGTCGAGGTGATTCCGGTCATCGGCCCGCTCGCGGCCGGCGCCGCCGCCATCGGCATCGGGCTCACCGTGTCGTGGCAGACCGCACTGATCGCGGGCCTGATAGTCCTCGTCGTCCGGCTCCTCGAGGACTACATCGTGATCCCACGCGTCCTCGGCGAAGCGGTCGGCCTCACGCCGCTGACCGTGCTCGTCTCGGTAACCGCCGTCGCGCTCCTCTTCGGCGGCTTCGCCGTGCTCCTCGCCATCCCGCTCGCGGCGACGCTTGCGACTCTCATCGACGTGGTGATCCGCAATCGCGATCCAGCCGCGGAGGATCCGCCGGCGGTTCTCTTCCCCGCGAAGGACATCGAGGGCTGACGCCCGCGCCTAACCCGTCCTAGTCGATCACGAACCCGACGACGACGCGCTCGACGCGCTCGGCGCCGTTCAGCCGGAAGTCGGTGACGCGCCTGCCGGGCTCATAGCGCCCGATCCAGCAGTGGTGGAAGCCGCCCGCTTCCCGCCGACACTTCGCCCGCTCATGCGCGTCCTTCAGCTCGGCTTTGGTCGAGCCGCGACCGATTCCCTTCGGAGTGTCCTGGTTGAAGCGGATCGTGGCGACCGCCGTCACCTCACTGTTTCCCTGGAAGAAGACGCTAAGCCAGCCGTAACGAAAGATCGCGTAGGGACCGAAGATGTTCGAACCGTGCTTGACGCGCTTGGGCTCCCCGAGGACTCCTCTGACCTCACCCTTCGACATGAGGAGCTCGGCGCCTGCGATTCCCTGCTGGGGGATGATGACGGCACCGGCCGTTCCGGCGAGACCCAGGGCGGCGGCCGCCGTAAGCACGAGCGCGGCAGAGCGGAACGTCACCGCTTCGTTCTACACGTCTTGCGGGTCTGGTTCAAGCCCCTTTGCGCTGCCGGAAGGCGGCCGTTGACGCTGCTAACGTCACGCTGAGGGACACAGAGAAGATCGCGGAATCCAGGCAAAATCCGAGCTCGTCCCATACGTCGGACGTGACGCCGGCGTCCGCCGTCGACAAAGGTTCGAACGGTGGTGTAGACGCTCCACCGGGATCGCCTGGGCTCGAACGCCGTTTCGAGCAGCTACGCGCGCTTCACGAGCTGACTGAGTCGGTCGCGCGGGCCGAGACGCTCGACGACATCTACGACACCGCGATCGACGGGCTCCTGCGCAGCTTGGCCGCCGATCGCGCGTCGATCCTCGTCGTGGACGCCGAGGGCGTGATGCGCTTCCGTGCGTGGCGCAACCTCTCAGATGAGTACCGATCCGCGGCCGACGGGCACGTGCCCTGGGCGCCGGACGTCGTCGGCGCCGCGACGATCACCGTGGAGGACGCCGCAGCCGACGACTCGCTCGATGCCGTTCGGGAGGCCGTGCTCGACGAGGGGATTCGCGCCCTCGCCTTCGTTCCCCTCGTTCACGGGGGGCGCCTGGTCGGTGCGTTCATGATCTCCCACGACCGGCCGCATGTCTTCTCGGCCGAGGAGATCCGCCAAGCTGAGACGATCGCCGGCCACCTCGCGTTTGCGATCGGCCGCCGCCAGGCGGAGGACGCTCTCCGAGAGTCGCGCGACCAGCTCGCGATCATCTTCAGCGGCGTCGCCGACGGAATCACCGTCCAGTCACCGGTCGGAGGGCTTGTCTATGCCAACGAGGCCGCCGTGCGCCAACTCGGGTTCGAGACGCTCGAGGAGCTGCTCGCGGCGCCGGTCACCACGATCCTCGACCGCTTCGAGCTGTTCGACGAGCACGGCGAGCCCTTCGATCCCAGCAACCTGCCCGGACGCGCCGCGCTCGCCGGCGAGCGGCCCGCGTCCATCACGATCGGCTGGCGTAACCGCGACGGGGAGGGGGAGCGCTGGTCGATCATCCGTTCGGCGCCGGTGTTCGCGGCCGACGGCTCCGTTCTCTTCGCCGTCAACATCTTCCATGACGTCACCGAGCACAAGCTGCGTGAGGGCGAGCGCGAGGAGCTTCTCGGGCGGATCGAGGTCGAGCGCGGGCTGCTCGAGGCCGTCCTCAGGCAGATGCCGGCCGGCGTCATCATCGCCGAGGCGCCTTCGGGACGGCTCCTGCTGGGCAACGAGCAGGTCGAGCGGATCTGGCGACACCCGTTCCTCGCGTCGTCCGAGATCGGCGAGTACGACGCGTACGAAGCTTTCCACGAGGACGGTCGGCCGTACGCCCCCGAGGACTGGCCACTCGCCCGGTCTCTCAAGACAGGCGAGGTCGTACGGGAGGAGCAGGTCCGAGTACGGCGGGGCGACGGGACGTTCGGCGCGATGGAGATCGACTCCTCGCCGGTTCACGACGCGGAAGGGAACATCGTCGCCGGCGTCGTTACGTTCCACGACGTCACGGAGCGCCGCCGGCGTGAGGACGACATGCGCTTTCTCGCCGGCGCGAGCGATGTCATCGCCTCGTCGCTCGACTACGAGGCGACGCTCGACGGCGTCGCGAGGCTCGCCGTCCCGCACTTCGCCGACTGGTGCGCCGTCTACATGCTCGAGGACGACGGCGAGATCCGGATCCTGTCCGTCGCCCATGTCGACGAGTCGAAGCTCGGCTGGGCTGAGGAGCTGAACCGTCTGGCCCCGATCGACCCGGATGCCGAAACCGGGATTGCGGCTGTCCTGCGTTCCGGAGAGGGCGAGCTCGTCCCCGAAGTCACTGACGAGATGCTCGTCGCCGGCGCGCGGAGCGAGGAGCATCTCGCCGCACTCCGCCAGGTGGGGATGCGCTCTTACGTGACCGCCCCGCTCATTGCACGCGGGCGCGTGCTCGGCGCCGTGGCGTTCGTCTCGGCGGAATCCGCGCGCACCTACAACCCCGAGGATCTCGCCCTCGCGGAGGAGCTGGCGCAGCGGGCGGCGCTCGCGGTCGACAATGCACGGCTCTACCGGGGGGCAGAGGCCGAGCGCGCTCGCTTGGAGGCTGTCACCCGCAGCATGGCCGAAGGGGTTTACGCGCTCGACCTCGACGGGCGGGTCAGCTTCGTGAACCCGGCCGCCGAGGGGCTGCTCGGTTGGACGGAAAAGGAGCTTCTCGGCCGCGACATGCACGCGACCATCCACTACCGGCGGCCGGACGGGAGCGCGTTCCCGCACGAGGAGTGTCCGCTCCTGCGGGCGCTCGGCACCGGCGAGGTCGTGCACCGCGAGGACGATGCGTACATCCGAAAGGACGGGACGATCTTCGCGGTCTCGTACACGTCCTCGCCGATCGTGACCGACGGCGTCCTCACCGGCGCGGTGCTCGCGTTCCACGACGTCACGGAGCGCAAGCGCGCCGAGGCCGGCATGAGCCTGCTCGTCGAGGCGAGCGAAGTGCTCGGCGCGTCGCTCGACTACGAGACGACCCTCGAGCGACTGGCGCGGATCTCCGTGCCGCGAATGGCCGATATCTGCGTCGTCGACGTGGTCGAGCAGAGCAGCGAGATCCGGGGCGTCGCCGTTGCGGCGCTCGATCCAAGGCGCGAGGAGCTGGTCCGCGAGCTCGAGCGTCGCTTCACTTCAGACCCCGGTAGCGAGAAGAGTCCGGTCGGCCGGGTGCTCCGGACCGGTGAGCCCGTGCTCCTCGAGGATCTCGACTCGGATCTCGAGCAGGTCGCTCGCGATGACGACCATCTGGCTCTCCTTCGTGAGCTCCGGCTGGTCTCGGGGATGATCCTCCCGCTCGTCGCCCGCGGCCAGACGATCGGCGCTCTGACCTTCCTCGCGGCGGACTCTGGCCGGCGCTACGGCGAGGAGGACTTCGCGCTCGCGCGCGAGCTTGCCAGGCGTGCGGCGCTCGCCGTCGACAACGCGCGCCTCTTCCGCGACGCGGAGGAGCGCGCGGATGCGGCGCGCGTTCTCGCTGCGGTCGGAGACGGCGTCTTCTTGGTCGACGAACGCGATGTCGTCCGGTACTGGAACCCGGCGGCGGAAACCATCACAGGGCTTCCGCCCGGCGAGACGCTCGGGCGTCCGGTAACCGACGTCCTTCCGAGCTGGGCGAATGTCGGTCGTCTCGTCCCGGTGTCCAGCATTCCAGGTGCCGCCGCGCGGCCCGAGACAGTTCCAGTCGAGGTGGACGGGCGCGAGCTCTGGCTTTCGATCGCGGGCGTGGGGTTCTCCGACGGGACCGTCTACGCCTTCCGCGACCTCACGGAGGAACGCAAGGTCGAAACCCTGAAGACCGAGTTCGTCGCCACGGCCTCCCACGAGCTGCGGACGCCGCTCGCCGCCGTGTACGGCGCCGCAATGACGCTGCGCCGTCGCGACGTCGTGCTCGACCAGGAGCTCCGCGAGCGGCTGCTCGACGTCATCTCGGAGGAGTCCGACAGGCTCGCCCACACGATCAACGACATCCTCTGGGCGAGTCGGCTCGAGGGTGGCAGTCTCGAACTGTCGTCCGACGCTTTCGAGGCGACGAGGCTTGCCGAGCAGGTCGTGGCGGCGGCCAAGACGCATCTCCCAAACGGGATCCTCATCCGGCTCGTGGCGGCGCCGGATCTCCCTCGAGTCGCGGCGGACGCGGACAAGACGCGGCAGGTGCTCACCAACCTCGTCGACAACGCGGTCAAGTACTCGCCAGATGGCGGGGCGGTCGAGATCCGGCTCGAAGCGAGGGAGCGAAGGCTGCGGTTCGCGGTGCGGGACGAGGGGCTCGGGATCCCACTGGCCGAGCAGGCTCGGATCTTCGACAAGTTCTATCGGCTCGACCCGAATCTCACCCGCGGGGTCGGCGGCACCGGCCTCGGCCTCTACATCTGCCGTGAGCTCATCCGCCACATGGGCGGGCGGATCTGGGTCGCCTCGGCCGAGGGCGAAGGCTCGACGTTCTTCTTCGAGCTGCCGCTGGCCGAGGACGCCGCAGACGCCGGCGGCTAGGCGTGGGCCGCTGGACGGCGCTCGTCGTCGGCGGGGTCATTCTCCTCGCGGTCGTCGGCATCGGTGACGCGATCCGAGGTGGGGACGCGGCGGAGGAAGCTCGGCCCGAACGCCGCGAGACCGACACGACTACGGCCGCGACCACGACGGCCCTGGCCGATCGACTCACGGTCGCCGAACGACTGGAGAGCCGAGGCGTGGGCGGGCTCCTGTACGTGACGGTCAGGCGCGGCGTTGGATGTCACATCGAGGTCATCGCGCTCCCGACGCTCAGCAGATCGGTTCTCTCCGGCGTTCATTCGTGCCGGATCCGCGTCTCGCCCACGGGATTGGTTGCCGCCGGGGAGCCGTGCGGAGGTCGCGCCGAGCGCTTCCCGTCCCAGACACGGGTCGGCGTCAGGCGCCTGCGCGGTTGCGCTCCAGCCTGGCGGCCGAGCGGACGCCTCACGTTCGTCAACCGGAGCGGAGACGTCGTCGAACTCGTCGAGCCGTGTGCCTCGGAACGCCCGTGCCTCCGTGTCGTCGTTCCGGGCGACCAGTTCCCGAAGGCTCCGCACGACCTTGCATGGTTAGACCAGGATCGTCTGGCGGCCCTCGTTGGAGGACGTTTCCCGCTCGACCGGTCGCTCGCGATCTTCGATGACGGTCGACTGATCGCGAATCCAGGTCCGTGCTGCCCGGTGCGGGAGTATCTGCGAGCCGTCGGCGACAGGCTGCTCGTCCCGAGCGACGAGGCCCCCGGCGCGGTCCTCGGGTTCGATGACCGCGGCCGGCTCTCCGCCCGGCCTGCGCTTCCTCCGTTCCTCGCCGACGGGCTCGCCTATACGGCCTCAGCAGACGGGAGGTGGGTCGCCTCGACCCTCGGCGACACCGTGCAGATCTACTCGCTTGCGGAAGAGCGGCCACTCGACCCGATCGCCCTCGACGTGCGTGCGGTCGACCTCGGCTGGGTTGGCTCCTAGCTCCAGCCGAGCTCGTCGAGCCGGTCCTCGTCGATCCCGAAATGGTGGGCGATCTCGTGGAGGACGGTAATGCGGATCTCCTCCTCGAGGAGCTCAGGGTCGTCGCCGAACTCGGCTTCGAGCGGCAGTCGATAGATCTCGATCTTGTCCGGTAGGGCGCCCGCGTACGACTCTGCCCCACGGCTCGTGAGCGGCACGCCGGTGTAGAGCCCGTAGAGGTCGGAGTCCTCGGGGTTCTCGTCCTCGACCACGATCGCGACGTTCGACATCGCCCGGCGCAGGTCGTCAGGCAGCGACTCGACCGCGCGCCTCACGTGCTCCTCAAAGCTCAATAGGTCGCCCTGAGCGGCCGTGGCCGGCCGGTCGCGAACGCTTTCGCTACCAGCAGCCCGAACGCGATGCCGCCGAGATGGGCGAAGTAGGCGACGCCGCCGCCCGACTCCGGGTGCATGAAGGAGTAGCTGCCGATGATGAGCTGGTAGACGAAGTAGACGCCGAGAAAGACGATCGCCGGCACGGGGAAGATGAAGAAGGGCGGGATGAAGCTCAGGATCTTCGAGTGCGGCACCAGCACGAAGTACGCGCCGAGCACGGCCGATATCGCCCCGCTCGCGCCCAGGTTCGGGATCTCGGCGTCCCCTGGGGCACCGAATCCGAGCGTGACGAACGACTGCGCCGCGGTCGCTGCGAGCCCTCCGAGGACGTAGAACGCGACGAAGCGCACGCGGCCGAGGGTGTCCTCGACGTTGTTCCCGAAGATCCAGAGAAACAGCATGTTGCCGAGCAAGTGCGCCCAGCTCGCATGCATGAACATCGACGTGAGTGCGTTCAGCGGCCAGTCGAGACCCAGGTTCGGGCAGGAGCTCTCGACCTCACACGGGAAGTACGAGGCCTCGACGACGGACGCCTCGAACTCACGGCCGGCGCCCATGTTCTCGTACAGGATCCAGACGAGCACGTTCGCGGCGATGAGCGAGACCGTGACGATCGGGAAGTGCCTCGTCGGGACGTTGTCCTTGAGCGGAAGCACGCGTGTGGAGCGTCAGCGGACGACGAGCGCGAGCAGCGCCTTCTGGGCGTGGAGCCGGTTCTCCGCCTGATCCCACGCGGCCGAGCGCTGCCCGTGGAGCACGTCCTTGGCAACCTCCTCCCCGTAGTGCGCGGGGAGGCAGTGCATGACGATCACCCGGTCTGACCCGAGGTCGAGCAGCTTCGTGTCGATCCCGAATCCCTGGAGGTCCGCGAGGCGGCGCTCGCGCTCTTCGTCCTGGCCCATGCTCGTCCACACGTCGGTGTAGAGGACGTCCGCGCCGGTCGCGGCCTCGCGTGCGTCTCGGATGAGCGTCACCGAGCCGCCGGACTCTGATGCCGCGGCCTCGGCCCAGCCGACCACCTCTCCGCTCGGCTCGTAGCCCTCCGGCGTCGCCGCCACGAAGTCCACCCCGAGCTTGGCGCAGGCGACCATCAGCGAGTGGCAGACGTTGTTTCCGTCGCCGAAGTAGGCGACGCGAACGCCCTCGAGCTCCTCGAAGCGTTCGCGGATCGTGAAGACGTCCGCCAGCGCCTGGCACGGGTGGAACTCGTCGGTCAGCCCGTTGATCACCGGGATGTCCGCGTGCTCGGCAAGGCCGTCGACGTCCGCCTGGGCGAACGTGCGGATCATGATCCCGTCTAGGTAGCGGGAGAGCACCTTGGCGGTGTCCTCGATCGTCTCGCCGCGGCCGAGCTGGAGGTCGCCGGCCGCGAGGTAGAGGGGCGTCCCGCCGAGCTGTGCGAAGCCGACCTCGAAGCTGACGCGCGTCCGGGTCGAGGGCTTCTGGAAGATCATCCCGAGCGTGCGCCCTTCGAGCAGCCGGTGCGGCACCCGCTCGCGCTGGCGGGCCTTCAGGCGGACGGCGACGTCGAGCACGAGCCGGAGCTCTTCGCCGCTCCAGTCATTGACGCGAAGGAAGTCGCGGCCTTTCAGGTGAGCCGGTACCGCAGTGGCCGAAAGCACGGCCGGATGGTACCCGTGGCCTCCCACGCGACCCGCCGCCTTCAGCCCGGGACGATCCTCGTGCCGGCCTCAGCCTTCAGGAGAGCGTCGGCGCTCGTGACGAGGGCCTCGCCGCCGGTCTCCGCCACGAAGCGGAACGCGGCCGCGACCTTGGGCCGCATGCTCCCGGCCGGGAGCTCGTCAAGAATGGCGTCATCCCGGCCGGGGCGGAGTTCGGCCACGGGCTCGGCGTCAGGTTCGCCGTAGTTCCGGTAGACGGCGGCGACCTGCGTGAGGATCACGAGCCGGTCGGCCCCGAGCGCGGTCGCGAGGAGCGCGCTCGCGAGATCCTTGTCGATCACGGCGTCTGCCCCTTCGAGCCGGCCTCTGCGCCGCACGACGGGAATCCCGCCGCCGCCTGCGGCCACGACGGCAGCATTCGACTCCACGAGAGCCCGGATCGTCGCGAGCTCGACGACCGCCTGCGGCTCGGGCGATGGCACGACGCGCCGGAAGCCGCGGCCGGAGTCCTCGACGAGCGTCCAGCCGCGATCCTCGCGCAGCTCGGTCGTCTGGCCCTCGTCGTAGAAGGGCCCGATCGGCTTCGTCGGGTGCTCGAAGGCCGGGTCGTCAGGATCGACCTCGACGTGCGTGAGCATCACGGCCACCTCCCGCTCGACGACCACCGGGAGCTCGGCCGCGACCAGAGACCCGATCTCGCCCTGGGTGAGCGCGACGGCGAGCCAGAGCGGGAGCGGGGGAGCCTCGGCCGCACCCGCCTCCTGGCGTAGGAGCTCGTTGCCGACCTGGGGCCCGTTCCCGTGGGTGACGACCACCGGTCCCGCCTGGAGGATCTCGCGCGCCGCGGCGAGCGTCTCGGCCAGGTTGGCCCGCTGCTCGGCCGCCGTGCCACGCTCGTCTTTCCGCAGGAGGGCGTTTCCACCAAGTGCGAGGACGGTGAGCACGGAGTGGGATTCGCAACTGACCTGCGGCGATCCTGCGACGAGGGCGCCGGCGGGCAGGAGGCTTGACAGCGAACCGCCGAGGGCGTTGAGTCGCGCGATGCGGAGAGTGCTCGTGGCCGGGGTCGCAGCCCTGGCGATCTGTCTGCCGGGCAGCTCACCGTCGAGTTCGAGGACTCGGGACTCGACGACGCCGAGCTTCGCTACGTGCCCGACTACCGCGCCGCCTCGCGGAGTCCGGAGATGACCCTGCCGGGCTACAACCTCGGCGACCCGACACTCGAGATCGTCTCGGTTCCCTACGCAACGCAGTTCGGGGAGCAAGGCGCCGACTTCCCGTCGTACTCGCGGGCGCAGTTCGTGCTGGCCGTGACACGCCCGGCCGCGACCTACTCCGTGAAGCTGCTCCTGCCGATCATCATCGTGCTGATCTCGGCGGCGCTCATGTTCATCGTCCGCCCAGACTTCGTCGAAGGCCGCATCGGGATCGGGATCACGGCGCTCCTCACGCTGGTCGCGCTGCAGCTGACCACCAACTCGGCGCTTCCGGAGGTGAACTACCTCCTGATGATCGACAAGATCTACATCGCGTCGTACGCATTCATCGTGGCAAGCCTTGGCCTCGTGGCGCGGACGTCGTGGCTGGTCGGAGATCTCGACCACGCCGTTCGGTTCGACCGTCGAAGCCTCGGCATTGTGGCGGGCGGTTATCTGCTCGTGCTGGCCCTGATCGTGGGCCTCCAGCTCAGCTAGAGGCTTGATGTGAATGTGGCGGAGCCGCGGATGCCGTCTC
>CAVTBX010000011.1:0-21775 GCA_963733135.1 uncultured Actinomycetes bacterium | reverse complement strand
GAGCTATAGCCCCGCGCGGGCCACAGTGTAGCGCCGGGCTCCGCCCTATCCGGGCGCCGGCCAACCCTCGGTAGGATCGGGCCTAACCCGAGGAAAGGATTGCTGTGCCTGGTCTCATGAACCGGGCCTCGACGGTCGTCAAGGCTCGGATCGCGAAGCTCCTCGACCGTGCCGAGGATCCCTCGATCACGCTCGACTACTCCTACGAGAAGCA
The DNA here is from genome assembly GCA_963733135.1 of uncultured Actinomycetes bacterium. Taxonomy (GTDB): domain Bacteria; phylum Actinomycetota; class Thermoleophilia; order Gaiellales; family Gaiellaceae; genus CAVTBX01. Next base: position 21,561 of record CAVTBX010000011.1, on the reverse strand, counting down.
GCGCGAGCTGCTCGTCAACGTCAAGAAGGGCATCGCCGACGTCGTCACCGCCAAGAAACGAACCGAACTCCAGAGCCAGAAGCTCGAGGCCGAGGTCGCGAAGCTCGAGGGCCAGGCACGCCAGGCGCTGTCGTCAGGTCGGGAGGATCTCGCGCGGACGGCGCTCGAGCGGAAGTCGGCCGTGCAGCAGCAGCTTCAGTCGCTCGACCGAGCAGGGCGCGCAACTCGAGGCGCAACAGGAGAAGCTCGTCGAGTCCGAGAAGCGTCTGGCCGCAAAGGTCGAGGCATTCCGGACGCAGAAGGAGACGATCAAGGCGCAGTACTCGGCCGCCGAGGCGCAGGTCAAGATCGGCGAGGCGGCGACCGGGATCGGCGAGGAGATGGCGGACACGGGCCTCGCAATCGAGCGTGCGCGCGACAAGACCGAGCAGATGCAGGCGCGCGCAGCCGCTGTCGATGAGCTCACCGAAGCGGGCACACTTGATGACCTCACGTCGGATCAGACGCAGCTCGACCGCGAGCTCGCCGAGCTCACGACCTCGAGCCAGGTCGACGACGAGCTAGCGCGGATGAAAGGCGAGCTTGGAACCGGCGAGAAGAAGAAGGAGCTGGAGCAGTGATTGTCAGGCTGATGGGTGAAGGGCAGTTTCGGGTCGACGACGACCTGCGCGAGGAGCTCAACCGGCTCGACGAAACGGCGCTCGAAGCGCTCGAAGCCAACGACGAGGAGCGTCTCGACGCGATCCTCGAGCAAATGGCCGAGCTCGTCCGAAGCCGTGGCTCGGAGCTTCCCGCCGAGGATCTGCACCCCTCGGACGCGATCATCCCCCCGGCCGACCTGACGCTCGAGGAAACCCGCGAGCTGATGTCGGACGACGGCCTGATCCCGGACTTGCCCGCCGCGTAGCAACGACGGGCGAGGCATGCCTCGCCCCTACTCTAGGGGCGCGTCGAAGAGGCCGAGCCAGCGCTCGAGCTGCGGCTCGATGGGGAGCTCCTTCTCGAGCTCGTTCTTGAGGCGGAGCTCCTCGGCGTTGTCGCGATTGTGGTCGTCGCCAGTTGGGACGAACGGCCAGAAGGTTCCGGTCTTGAAGCCGTAGACGATGAACGTCGTCCGGCCCGCCTCCTTGCCGCCCTCGAAGGCGAAGAGCGCCGCGAGGAGCTGCGAGCCGAAGCCGCGGGCGTCGAGCTCGCTGCTGACCAGGTTCACCGTCGTGACGAGATCCTCGAAGTCGGGATCGCGGACAACGAGCCACTGGAACCCGAACGAGTCCGAGCGGCGGCGGACGGTCGCACCCGTGCTCTGTGCGGTGACGCCGAGTAGCTCGTCGATCTCCTGCTCGGCCCGCGCGAACTCACCTGCGGAGAGCGGCTTGAAGCAGACCGCAGCAACGCCGGCGGGCTTGAGCCCGAGCTCGGTCTCGAGCGTGATCCGCGCGGTCGAGAGCGCGAAGAGCTTCTCAAGCTTCGCGCCCTTGAGCTTCTTCTTGCCGAAGATGACGTCGGTCAGGCCCACGCGATGAGCCTAGCGAGGGGCGAGTCGCGGGCGACGCATGCATCGCCCCTACAACCCGGCACGTGGGGCGAGGCCTACGCCGTCCACCAACACGACGCGGGCCGGACAAGTCCGGCCCCTACACCATCTGTGGGGGCGGGATTCATCCCGCCCGCGAGTTCGCGCTACTGCGGGACGGGTCTTCCCATTTCGCCGGCGATCTGGGCGAGGCGGGCGAGGCGCTTCTCGAGCGGCGGGTGGGTCATGAAGAGCTCGGCGGCCGCGCTCTTGATGCCGGTCGGGACGATGAAGAACGCGTTCATCCCGGCGACCTCGCGGAGGTCGCGGTTCGGGATCCTCGTCATCTGGCTCGCGATCTTCTGGAGCGCGCTCATGAGCTGCTCGGGCGCGCCGGTGAGGAGCGCCGCGCCGCGGTCGGCCGCATACTCGCGGTAACGCGAGATCGTCATGATCAGAACCCAGCTGATCACGTAGGTGAGGAGCGAGACTGCGAACAGGATGAGCCAGGCCGGCGCCGAGTTGTTGTTGTCTCGGCCGCCACCCAGCATGCCGCCGAACATCCCGAAGCGCATGAGCATCGCGGCGACCATGGAGAAGAAGCTCGCGATCGTCATGACTGCGACGTCGCGGTTCGAGATGTGGCTGAGCTCGTGGGCGATCACGCTTTCGATCTCACGCGGCTCGAGTCGATCCCAGAGTCCGCGCGTGACTGCGACAACCGAGTGCTTCGGGTTGCGGCCGGTCGCGAAGGCGTTCGGGACGTCGGTCGGGATAACGGCGACGCGCGGCATCGGTAGGTCACCCATCGCCGCGAGACGCTCGACCATCGCATGCAGCTCCGGCGCCTCCTCGCGCGACACGACCTTTGCGCCCGACGCCTTGAGCGCGATCTTGTCGGACGTGAAGTACTGGAGGAACGCGAGCCCCCCCATGATCACGATGATCGCGAAGTAGGACAGGTCGAAGATCTGGAGGAGAACTACGAAGAAGACGACGTAGAGCGCTCCCAGCAGGAACATCGTCAGGAACATCCGCGCGGACAGGCCGCGGTCGCGTCCAAAGGCACTACGTCTCATCTGGGCTCTCAGCTCCTCGGAGTGAAGGAAGATCGGTGCTCGAATTGTACCCTCGGGATGTGCGCCTGGCGCTCCTCTTCGTGGCCCTCGCTGCTCTATCGACCACCGGCCACGCCGCTGCACAGACGACCGGTGAGCCCTACGAGATCATCGTCATGCCCGGGTTCGAGCTATCGGATCTCGAAGGGATCGAGGAGAGCGAGGCCGCTGTCGGGCTGCTCGTGCCGGCCAACGGCCCAGAGACGAGCGGCGCTCAAGCGCGGGCGGCGCTCGCCCGCGGGGCCGTCGAGAGCTCTCACCTCGGCGGCCTTCCAAAGGGGCCGGCGCAGGTGGAGTTCCGAGAGGGTTCGAGCGGCGGTTGGACGAGCTACGCGCCGCTCGCCGAGCCGGGCAAGCTCACGATCGTCCTTGGGCTGCCGACCGGGGGGACGCAGGCGAACGAACGGAGATATCCGATCGCGGTGTGGGGTGAGGGCTTTGCGGGCCTCCTCACCTCGGACTCCGCTCGCATCCCCGGCCTGGTTTCCGTCGCGGACGTCGCCCCGACGGCGCTCGGCGACGAGGACGGTCTAGGTTCGCGCCCGGCTGAGGATCCGATCGCCGAGCTGGCCGCGCTCGATGAAAGGATCGAGGACCACGTCTCGGCGAGGCTCCTCGGCGCGGCCGTCGCCGGCCTGGCCGCCCTCCTCTGGGCCTTTCTCCTGCCCCGCGGCGGAATCGTCGCCTTTGCGGTGGCGCTGTCGCTGAATCTCGTCGCGGGCGCGACCGGGCTCGGCGGCTGGGGTGCGATCGCTCTCCTCGGGCTCGGCACGCTCGCGCTCACACCGCTCATCGTGCGGGGAGCTCGCTCCGAGCTCGCGCTCGGCTTCCTCTGCGTCGCGGTTCTCGCCGGCTACCTGGTCTCCATGGCGATCGAGGCGTCGGTCGTCGCGCTTTCGCCGTGGGGGCCCGCCCAGGCCGGTCGCTTCTACGGGGTAACGAACCTCCCCGAGACGATGCTGCTCGTACCGGCTCTGGCCGGCGCCGCGTTTCTCGGCCGGCGCTTCGGGCCGGTCGGCTTCGGCGCCGTCGCCCTGCTCGCCCTGGTCACCATCTCGGGGGCGCGGTTCGGGGCGGACGGAGGCGGAGCGATAGTGCTCGGCGTCGGCTTCGCGGTGCTGGCCGTCCTCCTGGTCGAGCGCGGGCTGCGCTGGCTGATTCCGGCGCTCCTGGCCGCGGCGGCAGTCGTGGTCGTGTTCACGCTGGTGGACAGGGCGACGGGCGGATCGAGCCATGTGACGAGCGCAGCCGGGGAAGGCGCAGGCAACGTCCTCGGTGACATCGGCAGGCGCGTGCGGATCTCGTGGGATCACGCGACGTCGGAGTGGTACACGGGGTTGCTGGTCTCTGTCTGCGTTGCGGCGCTCGCTGCTCTGGTGGTGTTCGTGTGGCACCGCGCGGTGCCTCTCGCCGAGAAGGCGCTGCCGCTTTCGTTTGCGGCCGCGGTCGTCACGTCGCTCGTCGTGAACGACTCGCCCACGCATGTCGCCACTGCCGGTTTGGTCGGATTCGTCGTCCTCGGTATGGGTACACTCGCGCTCGATGCGACGCCCCCTCCCTCTCGCCGCGCTCCTGGCCGTGCTCGCGTTTGGGCTCCTGGCGGCGGGTTGCGGCGGCGGCGAGACAGCCGAGCCCCTGCCTGACACCGTCGAAGGGACGATCCAGCAGGAGACCGTCGCAGAAGGCGATGCGGAGGCCGGCGGCGCGCTCTTCACGGAGGCCGGCTGCGGCGGGTGTCATACCTACGGCCCGGCCGGCTCGAACGCGGAGATCGGCCCGAACCTCGACGAAGCACTCCAGGGCGACGACGCCGCGACGATCCGCTCGTCCATCATCAACCCGAACGCCGAGATCACCGAAGGCTTTCAGCCGGACGTGATGCCCGCCGGCTACGGCGACCAGTTCGACGACGAGCAGATCGCCAACCTCGTCGCATTCCTCCAGCCGTAGCCAACGGCCTGTTCCTCCCGCCCAGCTTTCCGCACGACGTGGAAGTGTTCGCGTGCGACCTCGACCGAACGCTGCTCCCGGAGAGCTTCGTGTTCGGAGAGCGCACCCTGGCCGCGGTATCCGCCGCTCGCTCGGCCGGGATTCGCGTCGTCCTCGTGACCGGCCGGATGTTTCAGTCGGTGCGCCCGTACGTGCAGGCGGCCGGGATCGACGACCCGGTCGTCTGCTACCAGGGCGCCGTCGTCGCCGAACCGGGGAGCGGCGAGTTCCTCCGGCACGTCCCGATCCCGCTCGAGCTCGCGCGGGAGACGATCGCGGCCGTCGAAGCCGAGGGCTTCGGCCTGAACTGCTACGTGGACGACGAGCTGCACGTCGCAGAGCTGACTCCTGAAGCCGACCGCTATGCCCGGTTCCAGTCGCTGGAGATCCACGTCGTCGGCGACCTCCTCGGCTGGCTCGAGGCGCCGCCGACGAAGCTCGTGGCGGTCGACGACCCGGCGCGGCTCGATGGCCTCGAGACGCGGATGAAGAGGAGATTCGACGGCCGGCTCTTCATCTCGAAATCGCTGCCGTACTTCCTGGAGTTCGCAAGCCCCGAGGTCACGAAAGGCTCCGGCCTCGCCTTTCTGGCCGAGCACCTCGGATTCGCCCAAGAGCAAACCGTCGCGTTCGGCGACGGGGAGAACGACGTCGAGCTCCTGGAGTGGGCCGCATACGGCGTGGCGGTGGAGAACGCCCACCCACGCCTGGCCGCGGTGTCGGACTGGTCGTGCCCGCCAGCCGAGGAGGAAGGCGTCGCGCAGGTCATCGAGGCGTACCTCGGAGCACGCGTCCAGTCTTCATAGACTCCGCGCATTGATCGACGTTCGCGCGGCTCGCGAGAACCCTGATGCGTGGCGCGCGTCGCTCACGCGCAAGGGAGCGGCCGATGCCTTCGACGCGCTCATGGACGTGGACAGGCGCTGGCTTGCGCTCGTGCCGCAGGTCGACGAGCTTCGCGCGAAGACCAAGCTCAAGGGCAAGCCCACGCCCGAGCAGATCGAGGAGTTGAAGACGGTCAAGTCTGACCTCCAGCGGCTCGAGGGCGAGCTCACGGAAGCCGAGGAGGAGCGACGTCAGCTCCTGGCGGAGGTTCCGAACCCGCCCGACGAGACGGCGCCAGACGGGACGACGGAGGAGGACGCAGAGGAGATCCGCCGCGTCGGTGATCCGCGCGAGAACGAAAGCGTTCGCGACCATGTCGACCTCGCCGGCGCGGCCGGCTGGATCGACATGGAGCGCGGCGCCCGTATCTCCGGCTCGCGCTTCGCCTACCGCACGGGCCCGATCGCCCTCCTCGAGCTCACGCTCTACCGCTTCGCGCTCGACTGGCTCGTCCGTGACGGCTTCGTGCCCGTCCTCCCGCCCGTGCTCGTCCGCGAGCCGGCGATGTACGGCACGGGCTTCCTCCCAACCGACGAGGTCAATATCTACCGCGTCGAGCGGGACGAGCTCTATCTCACGGGCACCTCGGAGGTCGCGCTCGCCGCGATCCACATGGGCGAGATCGTCGAGGCGGACGCGCTGCCGATCCGCTACGCCGGCTACTCGACGTGCTTCCGCCGCGAGGCCGGCGCGGCCGGGAAGGACACGCGCGGCATGTTCCGCGTCCACCAGTTCGACAAGATCGAGATGTTCGCGTTTACGCACCCGAACGAATCGCAGGACGAGCACGAGCGCATCCTCGCGATCGAGGAAGAGCTTGTCGGCCAGCTCGGCCTTCCCTACCGGGTGGTCAACATCGCCGCCGGCGACCTCGGCGCAGCCGCGACGAAGAAGTACGACATCGAGGCGTGGTTCCCGGCGCAGGGGCGCTACCGCGAGATCACCTCATGCTCAAACACAACCGACTTCCAGGCGCGCCGGCTCGACGTTCGGTTCCGCACAGAGAACGGGACGCAGTTCGTCCACACCCTGAACGGAACCGCCGTGACGGCCCGAGCGATGCTCGCGATCCTGGAGAACTTCCAGGAGGAGGGCGGCGCCGTCGCCGTTCCCCAGGCGCTGATCGAGGCGGGTGCGCCGGCGCGCATCGAGCCTCCAGCCGCCTGAGCTCGACGGGAGGCGCCGATACACTCGCCGGCAGGCGGGGTGCCTGAGCGGTTGAAAGGGGCGGTCTTGAAAACCGCTAGACGGCCTAATCCGTCTCGTGGGTTCGAATCCCACCCCCGCCGTCTATCCAAGCGGAATCCCGCTTGGATCCAGGGATTGCGGAACGCGGACACTCCTCTTCCGAGCGTCCGCGCTCGTCCGCGTTAGGCCGGGAAAAGAGCCTCTGACATACGCGCGACATACGCGCGACATACGCGCGGCACGTTTTCAGTTCAGGAAACGATCCGTCAGAATCGCGTCGGTGACGGAGACGTACTACGCACGTCGGAGCGCCCAAGATCCCGACTGGCGCGAACGGGAATCCGAAGCGCGACGTCAGCGCGAGCTCCGACAGAAGAACCGTGATCCGGACGGCTACCGGGCTGTCCGCCGCCGCGCCGATCAGAACTGCCGAGCACGCCAGCGCGCCCAGGGACGGACGTTCCAGGAGCTCTGGCTGACCGTTCGCTGCCCCAAGTGGATGCTCCGTCAGATCCTCCGGGAAGAGATCCGTCGCGGCTGGGTCGAGTACCACTCCACGACCGGCCGCTACGTCCTGAACGGCGCCGTGCCGGAGGACGTGAAGCGGGCGCTCCTGGAGCTCGAACTCCGCTAGGTCGAGGGGTGCGGTCGCGAGAGGAGCGCAAGAGACGCACTCCAACCGATCGGCACGGCTCGCCGCATCCTTGCGCGTCGGGCAGCTACTTCCAGCGCCGACTCGACCCGACGATGTGCTGGCCATAGCCGCGCAGAGCGGCTGCGGAAGTCAGCACTTGGTAGGCGAGCAGGTAGCCGAGGAAGCCGCGCTTGTCGGACTGCGGGCGGATGTCGAGAGCGCGAAAGACGTGGCGTGCTTGCCAGCGTTGCAAGAAGCCGAAGACGGCAAGCGTGATCGGAAGAAGGAGCATCGACCACCACCCGAAGATCAGCGGATAGCCGAAGAGGAAGAGGATGACTCCGGGCACCCAGAAGAAGATGATCCCGATGTCGAGGAAGGGGACGAGGTAGTCGATCCCGGCGACGAGCTTCGCGAGGATGCGGGGCTGTGTCCGAGGTGGATGCGTACGAATGCCTTCGACCATCCCGCGTGCCCAGCGAGAGCGCTGGCTCAGGAGGCGACCGAGTCGCTCGGGGACGACCGTGAACCCGAGCGCGACCGGCTCGTACTGCACGATCCCCCGGGACCCCAGCATCGCCCAGGTGAGCACGATGTCTTCACCGATCGCATCCGGCCACCCGCCGACGGCACGCAGGTCCCTCGTCCAGTAGGCCGAGAACGCCCCCTGGGCGACTAGCGCCGTGTTGTACGCCGACTGCATCCGCTTGACGCCGTTGATCCCGAGCCGGTAGTCCCACTGCTGCATCCGCGTGACGAAGGTCGCCAATGGGTTCTCCGCGACGAGCCCGGCGGCGCACGCGGAGACGTGCTGGCCCTGCGGTGCGCTCGTGAGGCGAACCACGAGTCGCGTCAGCGACTGCGGCTGCAGAAGGGTGTCGGCATCGACGGTCACGACGAGCGGCGTCGTCACGGTCGTGAGGGCCGCGTTTAGTACGTGGTGCTTGCCTTGCTTCGCCTCGAAAACGCGTCGGTAGCGGAGCGCGAGGCGATCACCCGCCGCGTCCGCGAGCAGGGCGGTGTCGTCTCTCGAGTTGTTGTCGGCGACGACGACCTCCACCCGACCTTCGTACGAGAGTTCGGCGATGCGTTCGAGCGTGCGGACGATCGCCTCGCTTTCGTTCCACGCGGGAACGAGGATCGTCACCGAGGGCCACTCGCCTTCGGGCCAGTCCCCTTTGGGTGGCTCGAGCGGGAGTTCCTGATATCGCGTGATTAGAAGCGTGAAGATCATGAACCCGATGACGAGACCGGGGATGTAGGCGAGGAAGAGCGGGATCACCCAGGCCATGACGGGACCGATCGCGTCCTCGAGTTGATCCCTCCATGGCCCCGACACCCAGAAGCTGAACGCGACCCAGGCGAGGGTCAGAGCGGATGCGATCACGAAGCGAGCCGTTGGTCGAAGCCCCGAGGCTGGACCCTGGCGGCGCGTTAGACCCCAGAGCTGTCTGCGTGATGGCTGAACAGATCGAAGATCGCCGTCGGCGACAGTGACTTCGTCATCGATCGAGCGCTGCGACGACGTCGCTCCTCCTCAGGCTGCGGAATTCAAGCGTAGCCGCGGAGTTCCCACCCGGGATGCGGGATCCTGCCTTCTGTGTAGGCGGGAGGGGACAGCCCCCAAAGCGTCAGAGGCCGTGCCCCCCGGTGGGACTGATTCCGCGAAGAAAACGTCGCGCGTGATCGGAGTCCAGTAATCCGGAAACGTTGAGCGAGCGGGAGGCTTGCTCGATCAGACCCGCAGGGCGGCCGGGACGTCATGAGACACGCTTAGACAGGGGTTGGCTGACATTTGGCTGACACGCGGCAGGCGCAGTGACAAGACCCGGCGGGGTCGATCGCGGCATCGACACGCGGCTCCCCTGCGGCGTAGGCTCGCCCGAGAGCTGAGGAGGGACGCATGGCGAGAAGCCTTCAGTGCCGTCTGGGGAAGCACGAATGGCGCAGCAGGGGGCGAGGCGACGTACTCACCTACGTCTGTCAGGTCTGCGGCAAAACGCGTGATAAGCCGCCACGGAGGCGGATGGGTGCGTCAGAGGCACCGATTCCCCCTGGTGCGGAGTCGGGCACGGGCGCGTCGCCCGGGTAGCTCTTGACCGCCCCGGGCGGTGTTGATAGCCGGTCGATGGTTGTAGGCGACGCCCTGGGGCAGGCACCCCATCCCCGCTGCCACGTAGCGGCAACCCGGCCCGTGACAGTGACGGAACTTTCCGCCTCGACCTAGCGTCAGAAGAGAGGATGAAGCCTCCCGTCCTGTTAACGGCCATCGCATCGGCCTTGGCGCTTCTGCCTGCCAGCACCCTCGCCGACCAGCCGTGGGTGAAGGAGGAGGGCAAGGGCGCAGTGGCACCGGGTTCTCTCCCCGCACGTGAGGGGTATCGCGCTCAGCTTCACCGAACGCCCTGGGCATTGGATCGCATCTCGAAGGACGGCTCGGTTGTCTGGATCAGAACTGCCGTGAGCGGCTGCAACCAGTTCCATCACGTCCGCGTCCGGCAAGTGGCAGGCGGGTTCCGGCTCGTCGCCTTCGACGTGCTCTACACCCCCATCAACAAGAGATACGGGTGCCTGACATATCTCCTCCGGCCTCGGCATCGCGTCGAGCTTCCGCGTCCTCTTGGTGGCGGCGAGATCCTCGGTGAGTGCGTGCCTGGCGATCCGCGAGAAATGTGCGCCTTGCTGCACGCCGTAGCGGGTCTGCGGAAAGGCGAACCGGAGCGAGATCCTTGGCTCGGGTAGGCCCGTAGACTGGCCTCGTGGCCCGTCCATCGGTCCTGACTCCGGAGCTTCGCGAGCGGATCGAGGTCGAGCTCGCGGACGGGATCCCGGTCCGGATCGCTGCGGAGAACGCGGGGATCTCCAAGTCCACGCTCCACGCCTGGATCAGCGCAGGCTGCGTCACTCGTCGTCCGCATCTCCGTCTCGTGGAGTCAGAGCCTTCTACCGAGGAGGATCTTCCCGAGGAGGAGAAGATCGAACGGGCGGTGATCGGCTCGATCCTGAAAGCGGCCTCGTCGGACTGGCGGGCGGCGGCGTGGCTCGCGGAGCGCCGCTGGCCGCGGAAGTACGCGCGCCGGTGAGCGAACGCTGGAATGACTTCCTGGACGGCTTCGCCGCGGACGGCGACGCCGAGCGCGTCGAGCGCCCGCGAAGCGTGGAGGACGGCGGGACGTGACTCCGTGACGCTCCACGAGGCCCGCCACACGGCAGCGAGCCTGATGATCGCCGCGGGCGTGAACGTGAAGGCGCTCTCCGAGTTCCTCGGGCCCGACGAGCCGTCCCCGCGGTGGCCGCTCGCGGTCACGAGTCCGCCATCCGTCGCGCCAGGGCACGTGGCCGCTCGACTGTGTACGCGAACGCGAGAACCCGGAGGCGGCTACGCCAATACCGCGGGAGTTCAGCCCCTTCGGTCTTCGCGGCGCGCCTTGCGGCGCCGATGACGACGAAGCACGCCCAGTCCGAGCCACAGCAATGCCCCGACCAGCGCAATCACGAACGTATACAGCCAAAGCGGCCAGGTGAAATCCCAGAACAGGAAGTTGATCTTGACGTCCTCGGTGTTCTGGATCATGAAGATAGCCAGCAGCCCGCCCCCCGTAAGCGCGGCGATCGCCCCCGCGCCGAGCGGGCGCCCCTGTCCTTCCGCGCTGCCACTTCTGTTGTCATCAGGACTCTGTTGAACCATGAAAGCTTCCCCTCTGGTAAGTCCGGGGAGCGCCGCCCGGAAGGCTGCTCTGCGATCTCGAATCTTGTCACATTGCGGGAGGAGTACCGCCCTCGAAGTCGAGGCCGTAAATGTGCGAAAGGTCTCGGATGCGGCCAGTCCGTGAGACGGGGAGGGGGACAGCCCCCAAAGCGTCCGAGGCCCGTTCCCCGGTGGGGACTGATCCCGCGAGAAACTCCTCGTGCGATCAGTGTCCAGAAATCCGGAAACGTACGGATCCCTACACTGACCCCTACTCGCACGGCGACCCGAGGAGAGGCTAATGGAGTGGTTTTGGTGGTTAGTCGGCGTCGTCGCTGCCGTGGCCTGGGCGGTCGCACTCGTTGACATAGTGCAGCGGCGCAGCGCGCTGACGCGCGGCCAGCTCGCCGCCTGGGCGCTCATCGTGATCATCCTTCCGGTCCTCGGGACGATCCTGTACTTCGTGATCGGCCGCCAACCGCAGACCCGGACGGGCTAGCCGAGTGGCTCGTCCTTCGGCGCTTACCCCGTAGCGTCGCCAGCGGATCGAGTCCGAGCTCTCGGACGGGATCCGATCGCGATCGTCGCGCAGAACGTCGGCGTCGGAAGATCGACGCTCCACGAGTGGATCTCCAGCGGGAAGCTCGTCCGTCGCCGTCGCCCTGATCCGCTCGTGCTCGTCCCGGAGATCCCCGCTTCGGGCGCGCCGTCTACGTCGGATCTCGCGGAGCGTCTCCGCGACGCGGAACCGGGACTCGTCGCCGTCCCCGTGAACGCCGAATCCAGCGACTACTTGCCTCCGGCCCGCCCACCCGAAGTAGGCTCGGGCCATGGCGGAGATTCGCGTTGGAACCTGCTCGTGGGCGGACGAGTCGCTCGTCAAGCTCTGGTACCCGCGCGGCGTGTCTTCGAGTGAGGCGCGCCTGCGCCACTACGCGGATCATTTCGACGCCGTGGAGGTCGACTCGACCTTTTACCGCCTGCCCGAGGAGGACTACGCGACCAAGTGGGCAGAGCGCACGCCGGACGGATTCGTCTTCCACGTGAAGGCGTTCGGCTTGATGACGCGCCACCCAGTGCGCCTTGAGCAACTTCCGCCAGACCTGCGCGAGGGCGTCGCAACCGACGAGCGCGGCCGGGTCGACCGGCCACCGCGCGAGCTCCGGGCCGAGGTGTTCGCGCGCTTCCTCGCCGCGCTCGAGCCTCTGCGTAACGCCGAGAAGCTCGGCGGGATCCTGCTTCAGTTCCCGCCCTACATTGTCTTCCGCCAGAGCTCCTTCGACTACCTCGCCTGGGCCCGCGAGCAGCTCGCCGGTCACCACGTCCTGGTCGAGTTCCGACACCGGAGCTGGCTCGACGACGAAAACCGGGCTGAGACCCTGCGCCTTCTCGAGGAGCTCGACGCCAGCCATGTGATCGTGGACGCGCCGAAAACGGAGGCGAAGAACCTCGTTCCGACAGTGCTCGCACTGACCAGCCCGCTTCTGTACGTGCGCTTCCACGGGCGGAATGCAGGGACGTGGAACATCCGCGGGCGAAGCGCCGCTGAGCGGTTCGACTACCTATACGACGATGCCGAGCTGGCCGAATGGGCGGGCACGCTCCACGAGCTTGCCGAGCACACACAGCAAGCCTTCGCGTTCTTCAACAACAATGGGAGGAGCCCGGACGGGTCCGGCGGCTGGATCGCACAGGCGCCGGTGAACGCGCTCAGGCTGAAGCAGCTGCTCGAACCGGGCGTCAGCAACGGCTGACGCTCAAAGTACTCGGCCAACCTGCCGATGGCACCTAGTGTGAGGTGCAGGGGATGAGGCGGGTTCTCGGAGGGGTCTTGTGGGGTCTTGCCATTCCGGCTGCCTTCGGCGTGCTCCTCGTCGCCGCGCGGACGATCACGGACATCCAGCCGAGCGGCATGGCTCGCACTTCGGTCACAGGGGAGCAAGGCGTGGCTCCCGTTGTCGTGGTGCCCGCCGAGGCAGAGCCGGCCCGTGACCGCCCGAGCTCGAGGACACCCACACGCCGAGAGGCGCCTGAGATCGACCGTGAATCCGATCAACAGATGGTCTCCGAGATAAGCTCAGCCGGCGCGGCCGCAGGCTCGTCCACTTCCGGCTCGGGATCGGGCGGGAGCTCCGCGAAGGCGAGCGCAGGCCCGGCAGGCGGCGCGAGTGCAGGCGCGGGCTCGAGCTCCGGCGGCGGTCAGGACGACAACAACAACGACAACTACGGCGACGGCGACGGCGGTCAGGACGACAACAACAACGACAACTACGGCGACGGCGACGATAGAGGCGAAAGCCAGAGCCGCCACGACGACGAATCCGTCGAGGACGAGCACGACGACGACGGTGAGGGCGACGACCGTGAGGACGACGAGCGCGAGGACGACCGGGACGACTAGCCCGAGCGTCAGCTGCCCAGCAGCGAAGAGCTCCGATTAGGCTCACCGCTCGGTGAGCACCGACTTCCTGACCTACCAAACGCGCCCTCCGGCCGGCGAGCCCGAGGGCGCCCTCGTAGTCCTCCACGGCCGCGGCGCGGACGAGCACGATCTCGAGCCGCTGCTGGACGTCCTCGACCCAAAGCGGCGTCTGGTCGGCTTCCTGCCGCGCGGCCCGCTCCGACTTCCGCCCGGAGGCGCGCACTGGTACGTCGTCCGTGAGATCGGCTACCCGGACGCCGACACGTTCCACGCCACCTTCGAGCGGGCTGCCGCCTGGCTCGACGCGGTTCTGGCCGAGGAGGGAGTGGCGGTGGAGCAGACCGTCCTGGCCGGGTTCTCGCAAGGCGCCGTCATGTCGTACTCGCTCGGCCTCGCCGAGGGTCGTCCTCGCCCGGCGGCGATCCTGGCGCTGAGTGGGTTCGTGCCCACCGTCGTCGGCTTTGAGCTCGACCTCGAAGGACGCGCCGGCCTCCCGGTCTCGATCTCACACGGCTCGCTCGACCCTGTGATCGGCGTTGAGTTCGGCCGGGACGCTCGCGAGCGGCTCGATGCGGCCGGGCTCGCCGTGACCTACCGCGAGGATCCCGTCGCGCACACCATCTCGTCGGCCGCCGTCTCGCAGGCCAGAGCCGTGCTCGACGCGGCGCTCTGACGCACGGGGAGGCATACCCCGCCCCTACGCGGCCTGGCCTACTCGGCCGCAGCGTGACCCGGGCGGGGCTCCTCGACGCCCGTCTCCGGCGGCCCCACCGGGAGCGGCCGCAACGGTGACAGGTACAGGCGCTCGTAGGCGATCGCAGCGAGCATCCCGCCGATCGCAGGCCCGAGGTACCAGATCCAGGCGTCGCTCCAGTAGCCGCCGACCAGCTGCGGGCCGAACGCTCGAGACGGATTCATGGCCGCGCCCGTGAAGGGTCCGCCGAAGAGGATGTCGAGCGTAATCGTGAGCCCGATCGCGAGCCCGGCGATCGACACGAACGTGCCGCGCGGGTCGGCAGCCGTCGCGAAGATCACCCAGACGAGGAAGAAGGTCAGGATGATCTCGATCAAGAATCCGGCGCCCGGGCCGACCCCGTTCGCAATCGCGGGAACCCCGAGCTTGGCCGGGTCGGTGAGCTCGTTCGGAAGCACGCCGGAGACGATGAGCGCGGCGAAGAATGCGCCGCTGAACTGCGCCAGCCAGTAGACGCCGGCCATCGTGCCTTTGATCCGGCCGGTGACGAGGAACCCGAGCGTGACGGCCGGATTGAAATGCCCACCCGAGACGTGGCCAACCGCCGAGACCATGACGGCGATCACGAGGCCGTGCGCGAGGGCGACGCCCACAAGCCCGCCTCCCGCGACGATCGCCCCGACACCGATGAACGTCAATGCGAACGCGCCGACGAACTCGGCCATCCCACGGCGGAAGTAGTCCTCCTGCACCGCCACGCAGGCTAGGAGACGCCTCGGACGGCCCTAGGAGGGTTTGGCGAAACAGCCGTTGTGCCCCCAGGCCGCGCTGCTCGTCCCGAGGCGGCGTCCTCAGTCGCGCCCGTACCTCTCGGTACGAACGCTCCCTGCGTCCTTGCCTCGAAACGAGCAGCGCAACCAGACAGCGAAGACCGTTTCGCCAAACCTTCCTAGCGACGCCAGTAACGTCGAGTAAAGAGGAGAAGTACCGGCAGGAGCTCGAGCCTGCCGGTCCACATGAGGACGATCAGGATCGCCTTGGACGAGTCCGCGAAGGTCGCGAACGACCCCATCGGCCCGGCGAAGCCGAGTCCCGGCCCTACGTTTCCGAGCGTCGTGGCCGTCGCCGCGATCCCCTCGGACCAGGTGAGGTCGGCGCGCGCCGTGTTGACCGCCTCCGAGATCACCAACGCCAGCGTCCCGACGATGAACACGACCAGGTAGAGGAGGACGAACGCGCCGATCGCCCGAACCGTCCGCTCCTCGAGTGCCAGACCGTTCAGCCGGATCGGGACGATGGCCTCGCGGTGCACGGTCTGATCGAGGTCGCGCCGCAGGATCTTCGCGAGGATGAGCATGCGCACGACCTTGATGGCGCCGGCCGTGGATCCCGCCGAGCCGCCGATGAACATGAGCGCGACGAGGATCATGGTCGCGAAGATCGGCCAGAGGTTGAAGTCCGCGCTCGCGAACCCGGTCGTCGTCATCATCGACGCCGCCTGGAAGACCGCGTGACGGACGGCTTCCTCGCCCTCGTAGACGCCGCGGCTGACGAGCTTCGCAACGAGGCCCGCCGACGCGAGGAGAAGCAGGACGAGATAGAGCCGGAACTCTTGGTCGCGGAACGGGTTTCCGATCCGGCGCACGGCCGCGTAGAGAAGAGCAAAGTTCGCGCCGGCCACGATCATGAACACGGCCACGATCCACTGCGTCGCGGGCGCGAATTCCTCCAGCGAGCGTGCCTTCGTCCCGAAGCCTCCGGTCGGCATGGTCGTGAACGCGTGCGCGACCGCTTCGTAGAAGCTCATGAGCGGATCGGCGCCAGCCCAACCGACCGCGGCGAGAGCGAGCACGAGGAGGGCGGTCAACGCGACATAGATGGCCCAGAGTCGACGGGCGACCGTCCGGATGGAGGCCGTGAGCCGCTCGACTTCCGGCCCGGGTAGCTCGGACTCGAGCAGCTGGCGGCCGCCGACCCTCAGGCGCGGCAGGATCGCGAGAGCAAGGACGATGATTCCCATGCCGCCGATCCACTGCGAGAACTGGCGCCACATGAGCAGCGAGCGGTCGAGCCCTTCAATGTCCGTCAGGACGCTCGCGCCCGTGGTCGTCATGCCGGACATGGACTCGAAATACGCGTTCAGGGGGCTCGAGAGCTGCGGCTCGTCGGCCGCGAGGTACGGGATCGCGAAGAACCACGACGCGACGACCCATGTGAACGCGACCACGAAGAAGCCCTCGCGGATGCCCACGCGCTCTTTGCCCTTGGTGACCCGCTCGAGGAGCCACCCGCCACCGGCAGCGATCCCGCCCGCAAGGAGAAAGGGAACGGGCGTCTCGCCGTACCCAAGCGCGAGCGCGATTCCGAAGAGCGCCGAGAGCGAAAGGTACTTGACGAGCGCGCCGACCAGATTGAGCGCCGCGCCGAGATCGACACCGATTCTCGACCGCCCGGAGCGGGCGCGCGGGCGACGGGCGCTCACGCGCGCCAGTAGCTCCTGGTGAGGAGCACGACGACGGGCACGATCTCGATCCGCCCGAGCCACATGAGCGCGGAGAGGATGCCCTTCGAGACATCGCTGAACGCGACGTAGCTGCCCATCGGCCCAGCGAAGCCGAAAGCCGGCCCCACGTTGCCGAGGCAGGCCGCCGCCGCCCCAATCGCCTCGAACGGGGAGATCTCCACGTCAGAGCGCTGTGCGTCGACGAGCAGACCGACCGAGCCGAGCGCGAACACGCCGAGGTAGAGGGTGAAGAAGACGAGCACCGAGCGCAGCGCCTTCTCGTCGACGACCGTTCCGGAGACCCGGATCGGCACGACGACCTCCCGGTGGACGGTTTGCTCGAGCTCCCGCCGGACGAGCTTGCCGAGGATCAGATGGCGCACGACCTTGATCGAGCCCCCGGTCGAGCCCGCAGACGCGCCCACGAACATGAGCAGGAGCAGGGTGAGCTGGGAGAGCGCGCCCCATTCCGTGTAGTCGGCGCTCGCGAATCCGGTCGTCGTCATGATCGAGACGGACTGGAAGACCGCGTTCCGGATCCCCTCCTCGCCGGAGTAAAGACCGCCGACGAAGAGCTCGAGCGCGAGCAGGCCCGAGCCGGCGACGAGAAACGCGAGATAGAGGCGGAACTCGTCGTCGCGCGCGACGACGCGCGCCTGGCCCTGGACGAAGACCCGGTAGAGGCGCAGGAAGTTCACGCCGGCGACGACGATGAAGGCGAGGATGATCCACTGGGTCGCAGGCCCGAACGCCTCGAGAGAGCGGTTCTGCGTCGAGAACCCGCCGATTGCGAGCGCGCTGAGTGCGTGGGAGACGGCTTCGAACGGGGTCATCGCCTCGTCCACGCCCGTCCAACCGAGGAGCGCGAGGGCGAGGATGCAGGCCCCGGTTAGCGCGACATAGAGCACCCAGAGTCGCCTGGCTGTCTCGCGGATCGTGGTGGTCAGTCGCTCGAGCTCGGTCGGGCCCGCGAGCTCGGACTGGAGAAGCTGCCGCCCACCGACGCGGAGCTTCGGGAGCACTGCGACGGCGAGGATGATGATCCCCATCCCGCCCAGCCACTGGGTGAGCTGGCGCCAGAGGAGGACGGAGCGATCGAGGCTCTCGATTTCCGGCAGGACGGTGGCGCCCGTCGCGGTGAAGCCCGACACCGCCTCGAAGTACGCGTCGATCGGCGTGGAGAGCCCCGGGACCTCGGCTAGGACGTAGGGCAGCGCGCCAAACGCGGGCACTGCCAGCCACACGAGAGCCACGGCCAGAAAGGCGTCGCGCGGGGCGATCGAGCCGCCCCCGCTCGTCAGGCGCTGCCCGGCGAGACCGAGCCCGGACGTGACCGCCCCGGCCACCAGGAACGGCCAGATCGGCTCGCCGTAGCCCGCCGCTACCCCGGCCGGGACGAGGAAGGCCGCCCCGAGGTAGACGAGGACGCTCGCTACGACGTTGACCGCCGCGCCGACGTTCACGCCGAGCCACCAACGCCTCCGAGCCCGCCTGGGCGCGCCGAGGCTCACCGGCCGGTCAGAGCACTTCCTCGACCCGTGCCACCCGCGACGACTCCGTGAAGATGATCGCGCGGTCGCCCGGCTCGAGCATGTCGTCGCCGTGCGGGAAGATCGCCTCGCCGTCCCTGACGATCGCGCCGATCAGCGAGCCGGTCATCGGGAGCTCGCGGAACGGCGTGCCGGTAAGGCGACTCTCGGCCCGAACGGTGATGTCGAGCACCTCGAAGCGGTCTCCTTCGAGCATCGCGAGCTGACGGACCCGCGGGTCGTGCGCGAACCGCACCATCTCCTCCGCGGTCACGCTCCGCGGGTTGATCGCGACGTCGATTCCCGCCTGTTCGAACACGCCCTCGGACGCCGAGTCGTGGACGAGCGCGATCGTGAACGGAAGGCCGTGGATGCGCGCGAGCGTCGCTGCGTAGAGGTTCTTCGCGTCGTCCGGCATCGCGAAGACGCCCGCGCCGGCCTGGCCGATCCGCTCGCGCTCCAGGAAATCGGCGTCGGTGCCCGTGGCGTGGAACACCCGCGCCCTAGGCAGCGCCTCGGCCACGTCGCGCGCGCGCTCGGCGCTCCACTCGACGAGCCGAACGTCGATCTTCTCCCGCATGAGGGACTCGGCCACCGCGGTGCCCGTCTGGCCGGCGCCGAAGATGACGACGCTGTCGATGGCGGGCCCGTCCTCGCGGACTAGGAGGCGGCTCCACTCGCGGGCGGCGCTCGGGGAGCCGATGATGACGACGCGGTCGCCCGGCTGGATCGACTCCTCACCGCGCGGGACGAGCACGCTCTCGCCGCGGATGATGCTCGCGACCTTCGAGTCCGCGGGGATCTCGGCCTCCTTGAGCTTTCGGCCGACGATCGGTGTCTCGCCACGATCCGGCGGGACGTCGAACTCGACGACCTGCACCAGGCCGTCGGCGAACACGTCCGTCTGCCGCGCGGAGGGGATGCCGACGATGCGCGTGATCGCGTGGGCTGCCTCGAGCTCGGACGAGACCATGAAGTCGATCTCGAGCTCCCGCTCGCGCCAGATCTCGAGGTACTCGACATTCGTCGTCCGGACGATCGTCGTCGTCGAGGGCGACAGCTTCTTGGCGAACATCGACGAGACGATGTTCACCTCGTCGCGCGAGGTGCACGAGATCATCAGGTCGGTCGCATCGATGCCTGCCTCCTTGAGCGTGCGGCGGCTCGCGCCGTTGCCCTCGAGCGTGACGACGTCGTAGCGGTAGGAGAACGAGCTGAGGCGCTGCGGATCGAGGTCGACGACGGTGACCTCGTGCTCGTCGTGAAGCGCCTCGACGACGGTCGAGCCGACCTGCCCTGCTCCGACGACGATGACCCGCATGGTCGGGCGCGCAATCTACCGCCCCGCCCGGCCCTCCCACTCCGGCTCGTCCTCGATACCGACCGCGTCCGAGACCCGGTTCACGTAGTTGAAGTACGAGACGACCTGAATCGTGTCGTGGATGGCCACGTCCGAGAGGCCGTGCCCGCGCAAGCCGTCGGCGTCTTCGGGGGTCATGGAGGCCGGCTCACGGGTCAGCTTGGCGGCGAAGTCGCACAGGGCACGGACGCGCGGCTCGAGCTCGGCCCGGCGGTAATCGTGGGCGACGTGGTCTGCGAGCTCGTCGTTGGCGCCCTCGGCACGGAGGTCGTCGGCGTGCGCCGTCGTTCAGTAGTGGCAATCGTTGGCGCTGGAGACGACCGTGGCGACGAGCTCGCGCTCCGCCCTGGAGAGCTCGGATGGGCCAAACATGATCTGGCGATAGAGGCCCATGGAGGCGTGGAGCGTGCCCGGCGAGAGGCTCATCGCCTTGACGATGTTGAAGACCTTGCCGGCCCGGGCCCGCGCGGCCGCATACTCCTCGGCGAGCTGCCCCGAGGCCTCGTCCTCGTCGATGAGCCGCAGGTGTGGCACAGCATCGATTCTGCCCGTTTTTCGGCAATCGAGTAAGGTCGCCCGCGTGAGAGGGGCGCCGCCAAGCCCCGGCCGGTACCGCGCTGTCATGCGGGCGTTCCCCGCCGGCATCTCGGTCGTCGCACTTGACGGGCCCGGCGGACGCCTCGGGCTCACGGTCGGCTCGCTCGCCTCTCTTTCCCTCGAGCCCCCGCTCGTGGGCGTGGCGGTCGCACGGGAGGCGGCGCTCCACGAGCTCCTGCGTGAGGCGGACGGCTTCGGCGTCTCGCTCCTCGCGGGAGACCAGGATGGGCTCGCCCAGCACTTCGCGCGCGGTGTGCCTCCGATTGCACTCTGGGAGGGAATCGCCTGGCGCCCCGGGCCCGTGACGGGCGCACCGCTGCTCGATGACGCAGTCGGCTGGCTCGAGTGCCACGTGGAGGCGGAGCACCCAGCCGGAGACCACACGCTCTTCGTCGGCGCGGTCGTCGCCGCCGAGGCCGGCCGCCGCGCGTCCGGGCTCGTCTACGTCGGCAGCTCCTACCGTTCCGGCCCCTGATACGTTCGGCCGGTGGATCCACGAGACGCGCCGCCGCCTGTCCGAGCCGAGTAGCTCATGGAGATCGAGGCGGTCGTCTTCGACCTCGACGGGGTGATCGTCGATTCCGAGCACGTGTGGGACGAGGCCCGAAAGATGCTTGCGAAGGAGCGTGGCGGCCGCTGGCACGAGGGTGCGCAGCGGGACATGATGGGCATGAGCTCGCGCGAGTGGTCGCGTCTACATGCACGACGAGATCGGGCTCCCGGAGCCGCCCGAGGAGATCTCGGCCGAGGTCGTCAGGCGCCTGGAGGGCATCTACCGCGACGAGCTGCCGCTGATCCCCGGCGCGCCCGAGGCGGTCGAGCGCCTCGCCGCCCGCTGGCCGCTCGCGGTCGCGTCGTCGTCGAACCGGCCGCTCATCGACCTCGTCCTCGAGCTGTCGGGTCTCGCGCCATTCTTCGGGGCGACCGTCTCCTCGGAGGAGGTCGAGCGTGGAAAGCCCGCGCCCGACGTCTACGTGGAGGCCGCCCGCCGGCTCGGCGCCGATCCCGGACGCTGCGCCGCCGTCGAGGACTCGGAGAATGGCATCCGATCCGCCAAGGCGGCCGGGATGCGCGTGATCGCGATCCCGAACCGGCGCTATCCCCCCGCTGAGGAGGCGCTTCGCGAGGCGGATGTCGTGCTCGACTCGATCGCCACACTCGACTACGACGCCGTCTCGGGCGAGTCATACTCCGGCGCGTAACGGCGACCCGCGCAGGGCGAATGAGAGGGAGACGATGCCGCTCTACCTAACGAGGTTCAACTACACGCCGGAGACGTGGGCGAGGCTGATCGGCAACCCGGAGGATCGCCGTAAGGCCGCGCAGACCTACATCGAATCAGTTGGCGGAAAACTTCACGGGTTCTGGTACGCGTTCGGAACCCACGACGGCTACACCCTGTGGGAGGCCCCCGACAACGTGTCCATGGCGGCCGTGGCCC
>CAVTBX010000010.1:0-336251 GCA_963733135.1 uncultured Actinomycetes bacterium | reverse complement strand
CCGATCTCGGTGACGTTCGTCTCGATCGCAAGGGTCTCGGACGCCATCTCCGCGACCGCCTCCAGGGCGATGGCGACCTCGACCGCCGCCTCCGGTGTCGGTCCCCAGCGAACGGCCCGTGGTGACCGACCAGCACTGCCGGCGAGTCCGTCGGGGTCCGACCCGCCTCCGCGAACGTCTCGACGATGACGCGACCCGTCTCCGACTCGTACTCGCCGGCGACCTCGTCGTCCCGGAGCGCCCGACTGACCGGCACCGACCCGCGGAAGTAGTCGGCGTGCGTCGTCCCGAGGCAGGGGATCGCGCGACCCGCCTGTGCCCACGCGGTGGCGCTTCGGGAATGGGTATGGACGACCCCACCGACGTCCGGGAAACTGCGATACAGGATGCGATGGGTCGGCGTATCGGTCGATGGCCGAAGCGATCCGTCGACGACGCCGCCGTCCTCGAGCGAGACGACGACCATGTGCTCCGGCTGCAGCTCCGCGTAGGGCACGCCGCTCGCCTTGATGACCAGGACGTCCGGTCGACGATCGACACCCGTGACGTTGCCGAACGACAGCGTGACGAACCCGGCGTCGTGGATCCCTGCGTTGGCGGCAGCGACACGGTCGCGGAGGTCGGCAGGTCGCCATCACGCGGCGGGAGCCAGACCCGCATCCCTCGACGTCCCGGTTGGCCCACGTGAAGTACGGGATGGCCTGCACCGCATGCGCGAACCGTCGCGGACCGTCCCCACGCCGCACGCCGTCGCCGATATCGGGCCGCGGGACCGTTCGAACCTCGGCGGTCGGCCGGACGGCGACATCCTCGAGCGACGTGCCGGGCGGAAGGTCGGCCGTCTCGAACGCGTAGACGAGTGGCCCGCGCTCGAAGGCGATCGACCCCCGGATCGCATCCACGCGATGGTCCGGGTGCACGCACCGGATCTCCGACGGGAGCTCGAGGGTCAGCAGGTCACCGGCCCGCCACGCCCGCCGTTCCGCGCGGTGCGGCCGCGTGCGTGTCGTGGTGGCCCCGTCTGGCGCTTGGAGCGTCGCCCCGTCGGCCCAGCCCGGGATGCGCAGGGTGAGGGTCCAGGGTTCGACGGGTGTCTCGTGCACCGTCACCTCGACCCGCCCGTCCCACGGGTACTCGGTCGTCATGGACAGGCTGACGCGGCCGCCGGCCAGGTCCGCCTCGACGTCGCCGTCGACGAACTGCTGGATCTGGATCCCATCCGGGTCCTGCGTCGCGACGAGTTGCGGGAACGAGGCGATCGTCCGCATCAGGTTGGGCGGGCAGCAGGCGCACGCATACCACGTCGCACGTTCACCCTGGCCGGGTGGGCCCCAAGCCCGTTCCGTCCGGCGCTGGAGCGGATTGACGTAGAAGAACCGCGTGCCGTCCTGCGAGAGCGCCGGGAGGACGGCGTTGTACAGGGTGCGTTCGATGACGTCGGCGCACTCCGGGTCGCCCGTCGCCAGGAGGAGCCGCCAGGCGAGCATCACCGATGCGATGGCGGCACACGTCTCGGCGTAGGCGAGGTCCGGCGGGAGCTCGAACGGATCGCCGAATGCCTCGTCGCGATGCCGACTGCCGAGGGCACCCGTGATGTACATGCGGGTCGCCACCATGTCGCGCCAGCGACGCACGACCGCGTCGAGCAGCGCTTGGTCCCCTTGCTCGACGGCGACGTCGACGGCGCCGCAATCGAGGTAGAGCTGGCGCACCGCGTGTCCCACCACCGACGGCGCCTCCGCGACCGGGAGGTGATCCTGCCAGTAGCCCGGCCCGAACCGCCCGCTGCCGAGCAGACCGTGACCGCGGCGTTCGATGAGGACGGTGGCGAAGTCGAGGTACCGCCGCTCGCCGGTCGCGCGGTAGAGCTCCACGAGGGCCATCTCGAACTCCGGATGACCCTCGATGGCCTCGCGGCCTTCAGGCCCGAGCTCTCGCTCGGCGGATGCGACCGCACGCTCGGCGACGAGGAGGAGACGATCGTCGCCGAGCGCACGGTGCCAGGCGATCGCCGCCTGGAGGAGATGGCCGTAGCAGTACAGCTCGTGGCCCCAGGCCAGGTCGCGGTACTCGGTCCCTGGAGCCAGGACCTGCACGAAGGTGTTGAGGTAGCCGTCCGACTGCTGGGCGGACACGATGAGGTTGATCGCCTCATCGGCCATCTCGCTGATGCCGGCGTCCCACGCCCGGCCGAGCTCCCAACCCGCGCCTTCGAGCCACTTGTAGACATCCGAGTCGAGGAAGGGGAACGGCTTGTCAAGCATGAGCCCGAGGGCCCGATAGCCGTCGCCGGCCGCAGCGGCGCCCGCGGCGATCGTGAAGTTGTGCAGCGTGCCGGCGCGCTGGAGCTGCTCGAAGCCTGCTGGGATCGTCCGCTCGCGGTTGGTCGCCAGTCGGTCCGCCCAGAAGCCACCCGTGACCCGCACATCTGAGGCCGCGAGGGGACGCAGCGATCGACGTCGCGCCGCTGGTCGGAAGCACACTCGGAGCGGGGGCTGACGAGGTCGCCACGTCTACGGACCGCGGTTGACGTAGTAGTAGGCCTGATTCCACCGCAGCTCGCGCTTGAAGTCTGCCGCCGTGGTGTCAGCACCGATCGTCACGAGCTCGATGTCGGCGATGTCGGCGAAGTCGACCAGCGGTTCCATGCCGAGACTCGTCGTCAGGGCCGTGTGATGCGGGCCGCCCGCCATGAGCCACGCTTCGGCGGCCGTCGCGAGAGTGGGCCGCGGTCGCCATACGGCTCGCGCGACCGGAAGCTTGGGCAATGGCTCCTCGGCCCGCACGATGTCGACCTCGCTGGCGATCAGGCGGAACCGATCCCCGAGGTCCGCGAGGCCGACCACGACGGCCGGGCCGGGCGAGGCATCGAAGACGAGGCGGACGGGGTCGGAGCGGCCACCGATGGCGAGCGGATGGATCTCGCACGACGGCCGGTCACGCGTCAGCGAGGGGCAGACCTCGAGCATGTGGGCGCCAAGCACCTCAGGTACCGGGTCGCCCAGGTGGTACGTGTAGTCCTCCATGAACGACGTCCCGCCCGGCAGCCCGGTCGCCATGACCTTGAGGACGCGGACGAGTGCGGCGGCCTTCCAGTCCCCTTCCGCACCGAACCCGTAGCCGTCCGCCATCAGTCGCTGGACGCCGATGCCCGGCAGTTGCTCGAGCGCGCCGAGATCCTCGAACGTGTCGGTGAGGGCGCCGAAGCCGCCATCCTCGAGGAACGAGCGCATGCCGGCCTCGATGCGCGCCGCCGTCCGCAACGCATCGTGGCGATCGCCACCCGCTCGCAGGGCCGGCACGACGTCGTAGGAACTCTCGTACGCATCGATGAGCGCCGCGACCTCGGTATCGGGGACGGCGGACACGCGATCGGCGAGGTCGTTGACGCCGTAGCCGTTGACGGAGAAACCGAGCCGGAGCTGGGCCTCGACCTTGTCGCCCTCGGTCACGGCGACCTGGCGCATGTTGTCGCCGAACCGGGCGATCTTCAGTCGTCTGGCCTCGTGCCATCCCGCCGCCGCCCGTGCCCACCAACCGAGTCGGGACGTCACGGCGGGGTCCTGCCAGTGCCCGACCACCGTCTTCCGGCCGCGCCGCAACCGCGTCTGGATGAACGCGAACTCGCGATCGCCGTGCGCAGCCTGATGGAGGTTCATGAAGTCCATGTCGATCTCGGCCCACGGGAGATCGCGGTTGTACTGCGTGTGGAGATGGACGAGCGGCTTGCGCAGATCGGCCAGCCCGCCGATCCACATCTTTGCCGGCGAGAACGTGTGCATCCAGGTGATGACACCGACGCACTGGGCAGCCGAGTCGGCCTCCTGGAGGACGCCGCTGATGCCCTCCGGCGTGCTGACGACGGTCTTCGCGACGACCCTCACCGGGACGTCGGAGGACTCGTCGAGACAGGCAGCGATGTGCCGGGCGTTCTCATCGACCTTCTGGAGCACGTCGTCGCCGTACAGGTCCTGGCTGCCAGTCACGAACCACGCCTCCAGCTCGCGCAGTGCGCGGCTCATCCCTTCACAGCCCCGGACATGAAGCCGCGCATGTAGTAGCGCTGGAGCAGGACGAACAAGATGATGCAGGGCACCGTCATGACCACGACGCCCGCCTCGGTGGCGCCGTAATCGATGACGCCCATCGTCTGCTGGCGCAGGACGGCGATCGCCAGCGGCAGCGGCGACTGGCTCGGGTCGCTGATGAGGATCAGTGGCGCAAAGAAGTCGTTCCAGGAGGCGAGGAACGCGAAGAGCACGACCGTGATGAGGCCGGGGATGACCGCCGGAAGCATGATGCTGCGCAGCACATCGAACGAGTTGGCGCCGTCGACCAGTGCCGATTCCTCGAGCTCGCGGGGCACGGCTTCGAACGAGATCCGCATCATGAAGGTAGCGAACGGCAGCTGGTACACCGCCAGGACCAGGCTCAGGCCGAGCAACGTGTTATCGAGGTTCAGCTGGCGCAGCAGCACGTACAGCGGGATCAGCAGGGTCGCGCCCGGGACCATCAGGATGGCCAGCGTGAGCAGGAACAGGATGTTCTTGCCCGGGAACTCGAAGCGGGCGAACGAATAGCCGCCGAGCGTCGAGACGGTCACCGTGAAGAACACCGTCAGCGCCGAGATGATGACGCTGTTCGTGAAGTACCTGGGCAGGCCTTCCTGGAAGTCGAACAGCCGCTGGTAGTTGCCAAGGCCGTAGCCGAAGGTCTGAGCCGAGCCGGCCTGCGCGCTGAACGATGCGATCGTGGCCCAGGCGATCGGGAACAGGAAGATGATGACAAGGCCACCGGTCAGCACGTAGTAGGGCGTCCGGGCGAACATGGACGGCAGCGTTCATCCGCTCGTTCATGCCACCGCCGTCCCGCGTCGAAGCAGCCGGAACCAGATGAGGTTGAGGATCAGGAGCGCGCCCAGCAGGACCAGCGAGAGGGCGGCGGCGGTGCCAAGGTTCTGGCGCACGAAGGCCTGCTGATAGATGAGCTGCACGATGGTGACCGTGGAGTTGTCCGGGCCGCCCTTGGTGAGGAGATAGAAGTGGTCGAACGCCAGCAGCGACCCGGTCACGCAGAGGATCAGTGCCAGCGCGAGTGACGGGCGCAGCAGCGGCAGCGTGATGTGCCGGAAGATCTGCCATCCGACCGCCGCCGTCGATCGACGCGGCCTCGTACAGCTCCGAAGGGATGGCCTGCAGCCGACGAGCAGGATGAGCATGTAGAGACCGACGAACTTCCAGACGATCATGAAGACCGTCGATAGGAAGGCGTTCGTGTGGGTAGCGAAGAACAGGATCGGGTCGTCGATCAGCCCGACGCTCTGGAGGAGCGGGTTCACGGGCCCGATGCTGTCCGAGTAGAAGCCCCAGAACAGCAGCGACGCGGCCGCGAGGCCGACCGCCAGCGGGATGAGGAACACCGTGCGCAGCATCCCGACCCACCGGCTCGACTCCTGCACCAGCAGGGCGAGGCCGAGTCCCAGGCCGATGAGCAGGACGGTCACGATGACCGTGTAACGGATCGTGAACTCGACGGCCGGCCAGAACAGGGGGTTGTTGTTGAGCGCCCCGTAGTTCTGCGGGAAGTTGATGCCCCTTGTCGCCACCCAGCAGCTTCCAGTCGCTCGCCGACATCTGGCCAACCAGCAGCAGCGGCCAGATGAAGAACACGACCACGAACACCAGCGTCGGCAGCGCGTACGCGATGCCGGCGAGTCGGCGTCGGCGACCCCAGGCGCTGGTCCGGACGGTCGGCCTTCGGGCGGCGAGGCGCGATGTGACGCTCATGGCTGTGCGTGGTCCTCGGTCACTCGAGAAGATGGTGACACGGTGCGGGCCCGACGAGCGCCCGCACCGTGTCGTTCACGTCGGCTCTGGGGTGGCGACCCTGCTAGTTGCCCTGAAGGACCGATGTGATGCTGCGAGTTGCAGCTGTCGATCGCTCGCATCGTCGGCGTCCTCGAAGACGGCCGCTCGGAACAGCTGGATCCACGGGCTCTGCGGGTCGTTGTACGCGGCATTGAAGTGGAGGGCGAACGGCGTCTTGCCGACCCCCGCCACCTCGTTGAAGAGGACCAGCCGCGGATCGGCTGAGCTGTACTGGTTGTCGGCGAGGTCGGTCCGTGCGACGACGTTGCCTGCCTTCGCCACGACCTCGACCTGGTTGTAGTCACCGAGCATCCAGGTGATGAAGTTCCAGGCCTGCTCGGGGTTCTTGCTGTCCTTGGAAAGCCCGATGCTGTCGCCACCGACGAACGTGGACTCACCGCTGGTCGTACCGGCGATGGCGGTCACACCGAGGTTGTCGAGCGGCATGCCCTCGCTCTCCTGGAGGCTGGCCGGCATCGGCATGATGCCGACCTTGCCCGCGGGGAACGGTTGGGTCCAGGTGGGGCCGGCTTCCTGGATGGATTCCGGGTTGATGACGCCCTCGTCCCACAGAGCGCCGAAGGTCCGATAGATCTCCTTGGCCGTGTCGGTGTTGAGCGTGGCCTCGGTGCCCTCCGCGTTCATGACGTCGCCACCCTCGGCCCAGATGATCGGCCACCACGTGAAGACGTTGCAGCCGCCGCAGTTCCCGCCGAAGTAGGTGCCGTAGATGCCCGCGATGTTGAGCGCCTGGACCGCGCGAGCGGCGTCGGCGAACTCGGCGAGTGTCGTCGGCGGCAGCTTCGGGATCGAGCCCGGCCTGCCGCGAACAGCTCCTTGTTGTACATCCACACCGACAGGTCGATGATGAAGGGCAGGCCGTACTTCTTGCCTTCCCAGCGTCGACGCGACGATGTGCGCCTGGCCGACGTTGTCGATGCCCGGCAGTCGCGTCGATGCGGTCGGTGATGTCCATGAACAGGCCCTGGGACGTCCAGTTCGGCATGAACACGACGTCGGCCGAGAACAGGTCCGGCAGCTCGTTGGCGGTCGCGGCGTTGCCCACGACCCCGACGTACTCGTCCGTCGGAACGAGGCGCAGCTCGACCTGGTTCTGGTGCGTCGCGTTGTAGGCATCGACCAGCGACTGGACGCGCGTCTCCGTCGCGGCGCGGCTCCACATCGTGATGGTCGTGCCGTCGTCGACGCCCTGCTCGGGGATAGCGCCGGCCGGCGCGGACGGCGCACCCGACGCGCCGACGGGGCCGCGGACGGGGCCGCGGGCGAGAGGCGCCCTGGGGCGCTCGGTGGCGGCGCTTGGTGTACAGGCGGCGACCAGCAGGACTCCAGCGATCGCGAGGGCGGGCAACCTGAGACCGGTCCTCATCCCGAGCTCCTCCTCTCTTGACGAACCGACCGGGCCAGTGCGGCACCAGATGACTGCGCCGTCTGCCCGGAGCGTCGGCTAGACTACACCTTGAAATCGAGTGAGTGCAATCGTTTGCGCGACGGACGCCTCAGTCGACGGGTCTCCCGGCGCCAGGTGCCTAGCGAGCGAAGGCGAGGGCCAGCCGCTACCGTCGGCGCTTGAGGTCGGCGAGGATCTCGCGGGCCGCGTTCTGGCCGGGCTGGCCGGTCACGCCACCGCCCGGATGCGCGCCGGAGCCGGCGAGGTACAGGCCGTCGAGCGCGCAGCCGGTAGCGGGCGTGGCCGAGGAGCGGCCGCCAGAGGAAGAACTGGTCGAGCCCGGGCTCGCCGTGGAGCGGATGGCCGCCGGTCAGCCCGTAGTCGCGCTCGAGGTCGAGCGGCGTCAGGACCTGGCGCTCGCGTGACGAGCTCGCCGATGCCCGGCGCGACGGCCTCGAGCGCCGCGACGACCGCGTCGCCGAACGCCTCTCGCTGCGCGTCTCCCCAGTGAGCCGTCCCGCGGAGCGCGTACGGCGTGTACTGGACGATGACGCTCATGACGTGGGTGCCGGCCGCCGCGCCCGTCGACGAGCGACGGATCGACGAGCGACGGGATCGTCGCCTCGAGCATCGGCTGCGTCGGACACCCGGCCGTACTTCGAGGCGTCGTAGGCGCGCTCGATCGCGTCGATGCCCGGCGCGACGACGATCCGGCCGCGGAGCAGCGTCTCGTCGTCGCCCGCCGGCGGCCGTGAACACGCGGCAGCGCCGTCGAGGGCGAGGTTGACCTTGGCGACACGACGCCCGGCGTCCGGATGTTGCCGGCGCGCCAGCAGCAGTCGACGGCCCGAGCGCGACCGGGATCGCACGAGGCGCGTCAGCGTCGCCTTCGGGTCGAGGCCCGAGACGACCGCCGCGGCCGCGATCTCCTCGCCGCCCGCGAGCACGACGCCGGTCGCCCGGCCGTCGCGCGACGTGATGTGCGCGACGTCGGCGCCGGTGCGGATCTCCACGCCGGCCGCCCGCGCCGCCGCGGCGAGCGCCTCGGCGACCGCGCCCGGCCCGCCCATCGCGAAGACCGTCTGGCCGGCCGCGCCGCCGTCGTTGCCGGCGCGAGTCGCCGAGCAGGATCGCGGTCGTGCCCGGCCGACCACGGCCCGACGCGAGCAGTACTGGACGCCGCGCCAGGCGATCGCCGCCTGCACGGCGTCGCGTCTCGAACGCCTCCGCGACGAAGTCGGCGACGGCCATCGGCAGGACCCGCAGGATCGTGCGCGCATCCGCTCGGCCGAGGCCCCGGAACGTCCGCCCGAGCTTGCAGCCCGGCGAGCGCGTCGCCGAGGCCGGGCGACTTGATGTCGGGCGGCGTCTGGCCGGCGAGCTCGCCGAGGAACCGCCCGAGCGAGCGGACCAGCCGATCGAAGTCCGGGTACGCGTCGGCGTCGTGCGCCGACCAGCGCGCGGAGGCCGTCGACCGTCCGCGCCTGATCCGCCCACAGGGTGACGGCCCGGCCATCGGGCGCGGGCGCGAAGACGCGGACGTCCGGCGCGACCAGCGCGAGCCCGTGCGCACGCAGGTCGAGGTCGCGCGCGACCGACGGCCGCAGCCGGCCGACCGTGTGGGCGAGCCGCGGCACCCGGACTCCGCGCGAGCTCGCGACGTCTCGGCCGCGCCGCCGACGCGCTCGCGCCGCTCCAGGACGAGCGTCCGCTGCCCGGCCTTCGCGAGGTACGCCGCCGTGACCAGGCCGTTGTGGCCGCCGCCGATGACGACGGCGTCGTACCTGCGTTCGCCATCGGTCAGGCGGCCTTCCGGCCGCGGGCCCGCAGGACCTCCATCGCGGCGATCCGGCCGTTGGCGCCCATGATCCCGCCGCCCGGGTGGGTCGACGAGCCGCACAGCCAGAGGTCGCGGATCGGCGTCCGGAAGCGCGCGTAGCCGGGCACCGGTCGGTTGAAGAACAGCTGCTCGAGCGAGAGCTCGCCCTGGAAGATGTTGCCCTCGGTCAGGCCCGTCGTCCGCTCGATGTCGAGCGGCGTCTGGACGTTGCGGTGCAGGATGCTGTCCCGGATGTCCGGGGCGAACTCGGCGATCCGGTCGACGACGGCGTCGCCGAACGCCTCGCGCTGGTCGTCCCACGTCCCGAGCTCCGGCGCGAGCTTGTACGGCGCGTACTGGACGAAGCAGCTGATGACGTGCTTGCCGGGCGGCGCCATCGACGGGTCGACGAGGGTCGGGATGATCATGTCGATGTACGGCTTCGTCGGCTGAAGTGGCCGTACTTCGCGTCGTCGTAGGCGCGCTCCATGTCGTCGATCGAGCGGCGAGAACGAGATCGCGCCGCGGAGATGCTCGCCCTCGCCCGGGCAGGCAGGTGAAGTCCGGCAGCCGGTCGACGGCCATGTTGACCTTGCCCGACGAGCCGCGGAACTTGAACCGGCGGACCTCCGCCTCGAACTCCGGGTCGAGCGTGCCGGGCTCGACCAGGTCGAGGAACGTCCGGCGGGCGTCGACGCGAGCTAGGACGCGCGTCGGCCTCGATCTCCTCGCCGTTCTCGAGGACGACGCCGATCGCGCGGCCGTCCCTGACGATGATCCGGGCGACCGGTGCCTCCGTGCCGGATCTCGGCGCCCGAGCGCTCGCGCGGCGGTGGCGATCGCGTTCGATGACGCCGCCGGTGCCGCCCTTCGGGATGCCCCACGCGCGGAAGGCGCCGTCGATCTCGCCCATGTAGTGGTGGAGCAGGACGTACGCGGTGCCCGGCGACCGGACGCCCTGGTACGTGCCGATGATCCCGGACGCGGACATCGTCGCCTTGAGCGGATCCGTCTCGAACCACTGGTCGAGGAAGTCGGACGCGCTCATCGTCATGAGCTGGACGAAGACGGCCTGCTGGCGCTCGCGGCAGCGGCTGGAAGGTCCGGGCGAGGCCGGCCAGCGGCAGCAGCGGCCGCGGGTCGAGCGACGTCGGGTCGGGCGGCGTGATCGCGAGGATCGGCTTGATGAAGCGGGCCATCTCGACCATCAGCTGGCCGTATTCCTCGTACGCCTCGGCGTCGCGTCTTCGACCAGCGGCGGAGCTCGCGGATCGTCCGGCCGTGGTCGTTGACCCGCCACAGGTAGTCGCCGGCGGCGGCCGCCCGGCCGGCTCGGAGCGGGGTGAACGTGCCGTCGAGCGGCAGGATGTCGAGGCCGTGCCGCGGCAGCTCGAGCTCGCGGATGATCTCGGGGCGGAGCAGCGACACGACGTACGAGAAGACCGAGAACCGGAAGCCCGGGAAGAGCTCCTCGGTGACCGCCGCGCCGCCGAGGACGTGGCGCCGCTCGAGGACGAGCGTCTTCATCCCGGCGCGGGCGAGATACGCGGCGCTGATCAGGCCGTTGTGGCCGCCGCCGATGACGATCGCGTCGTAGCGCTGGGCCAACCCGATGCCTCCCTCGCGTTATCCAGCTGCGTAGGTCTGGTGCAGGCGCCACTGTACCCGAGGTGCGGCCACGGGCGCCGGACGTTCCACCCGATGCGGCCGAGCCGGCGTACCCTGCCGCCGATGAGCGATCGAGGCGACGCTCCTCGCGCCGAACCGCCGATCTCGCGGCCGACTTCCTCGAGCGACTGCCGGACCGGAGCGTCTGGCCGCCGGTCGACCTCGCGGCGTTGCGTGCCGCCCTCGGCGGGCCCGCTGCCCGGAGCGCGGCGAGGACCCGGCGGCGGTCATCGAGGCGCTCGCCGCGACGCCGAGCCCGGCCTCGTCGGCTCGGCCGGGCCCGCGCTTCTTCGGGTTCGTCGTCGGCGGCGGCGTGCCGGCGGCGCTGGCGGCCGACTGGCTGACGAGCGCCTGGGACCAGAACGCCGGGCCTGTACGCGCTGTCGCCGGCCGCGTCCGTCGTCGAGGAGGTCGCGGCGGCCTGGCTCGTCGACCTCTTCGGGCTGCCGGCGGGCTCGAGCGTCGGGTTCACGACCGGCGCCACGATGGCGAACTTCACGGCGATCGCGGCGGCGCGGCATCGGGTCCTGGAGCGGGTCGGCTGGAACGTCGAGGAGGACGGGCTGACCGGCGCGCCACCGATCGACGTCGTCGTCGGCGACGAGTCCCACGTCACGATCTTCGTCTCGCTCCAGATGCTCGGCCTCGGGCGTGGGCGGGTGCACCGCGTCGCCGCCGACGGCCAGGGCCGGATGCGCGCCGGACGCCCTGCGCGAGACGCTGGCCGGATCTCGACGGCCCGACGATCGTGTGCGCCCAGGCCGGCAACGTGAACACCGGCGCCTTCGACCCGCTCGCCGGAGATCGCGGCCGCCGTCGCGGAGCGTCCGAACGCCTGGCTGCACGTCGACGGGGCATTCGGGCTGTGGGCGGCCGCCGCGCCCGGGCTGCGCGACCGGATCGCCGGGGCTCGACCGGCGCCGACTCCTGGACGACCGACGCCCACAAGTGGCTCAACGTGCCGTACGACTCGGGGATCGTCATCGTGCCGCGACGCGGCCGCGCATCACGCGGCGATGACGCTGGGCGCGGCGTACTACGTCGAGACCGCCGGCGGCGAGCGCGATCCGTACAACTGGGTCCCCGAGTCGTCGCGGCGGGCGCGCGGGTTCGCCGTCTACGCGGCGCTGCGGTCGCTCGGTCGCGACGGGCTGGCGGAGATGCTCGAGCGGCTGCTGCGCGATCGCCCGCCGGATGGCCGACGGCCTCGCGAGGCGCCGAGGGCGTGACGATCCTCAACGACGTCGTCCTCAACCAGGTCCTGGTCCGGTTCGAGCCGCCGGGCTCGCGCGGGCGGCGATGCCGACGCGTTCACCCGGGCGCGTCATCGCCGCGGTCCAGGCCGACGGCACGTGCTGGCTCGGCGGGACGACGTGGCACGGGATGGCCGCGATGCGGATCTCCGTCTCGAACTGGAGCACGACCGAGGCCGACGCCGACCTGTCCGTCGAGGCCATCCTGCGCTGCGCCCAGGCGACGGCGGAGGAGCTGGCGACGCCCGCCGGCTGACGATCCGGGTCCGGGCAGGACCGGGTAAGCGCCTTACGACCCGATGCGGATGTTCACGTTCACGCCGAGGGCGACGAGTGCGATCCAGGCGATCGCCGGGACCACGAACAGGAGGATCCGGGCGACGCCGCGGTCCGTCGGCGACGCGTAGGCCGCAGCGCGTTCCGAGAACGCCGCCAGCGCGACGACGGTGAAGGCGATCAGTCCACCGATGATCGCGCCGAAGAACATCATGGCGAGAACGCCGCCAGTCACGGCCAATACCCGGACGAGGCCTTCGGCGGTGCCGGACGTCTCGCCGCGCATCTTCGCGGCTTCGGACTTACCGATGACCACGCCGACCAGGAGCGCGAACGGCCAGGCCAGGGCGGTGAACGGCGCGATCACTGCGATCGCGACGCCGACGATGATGTGGGCCGGGTAGTTGAGCGACGCGGCCGGTGGCTGGATGGTCGTATCGCCCGACGTGACTGCGCGTTCCATGTCGGCTCCTCGTTTCGCGGCATCCATGGCCGCCTGTCAGCATCATGCCCGCCGCGTGTCTCGAAATCGTCGAGCGCCGGGAGGCATCGCCGCCGGCTGAAGCGCCCACCGTGCTCGCGCCCCGATCGCGCTCGCGCCCGAGTCACGCCCGCCCCGAGTCACGCCCGCGCCAAATCATCGCCGCCCTCGGCGATGCCGTTGGTTGCATCATCGGAGATCGCGCGGACCACGGAATATGCAACCAATGGCATCGGGCGGAGATAGATGTGAATTCCGGCCGGGCGCGCAGGCGGGCACTGCCGCGGCGGCCGCCATCCAGCCTGCATAGGATTTCATGCATACTGGCGGCTCGCCAGGCACGGAGGCCCGCTGAACTCGTGAGCGTCGGAACCGCGTTCCATCCCGCCACCGCACGACTGAACCGCAAGCAGCAGTGGCGCGAGTGGAGCGGCTACTACGCGTCGTCGGTCTACGCCGACGCCCACGACATCGAGTACAACGCGATTCGCGAGGCGGCTGCGCTGATCGACGTCAGCCCGCTCTACAAGTACACGGTGTCGGGGCCCGACGCCCTCCGCCTCGTCGATCGGGTGATCACGCGTGACGCGACGAAGCTGAAGCCGGGCCAGGTCTATTACACGCCGTGGTGCGACGAGCACGGCAAGGTGATCGACGACGGGACCGTCCACCACCTCGACGACGGCACGTTCCGCTGGACGGCCGCCGACCCGCAGCTTCGATGGCTCCGCCAGAACGCGAACGGCCTCGACGTCACGGTCGACGACGTCTCCGAAGCCGTCGCCGCCGTTGCGCTCCAGGGCCCGCTGTCTCGCGACGTGCTCGAGGCCGCGACCGGGGAGCAGTTCGCGGACCTGCGCTACTTCCGGCGCCGGCCCGCCGTGATCAAGGCCGGCCGGAAGAAAGTCGCCGTCGACGTCTCGCGGACCGGCTACACCGGCGATCTCGGCTACGAGCTGTGGGTCCCCGCCGAGAACGCTGTCGCGCCGTCTGGGAAGCGCTGACCAGCGCCGGCCGGGCCTTCGGGATCCGGCCGGCCGGCATGCTCGCCCTCGATGTCGTGCGGCTCGAGGCCGGGCTCATCCTCCTCGAGGTGGACTACACCTCCGCCCGCCACGCGATGAACCCCGACCAGAACTACAGCCCCGACGAGATCGGGCTCGGGCGGCTCGTCAGCTTCGACAAGGCCGACTTCGTCGGCCGCCTCGCCCTCGAGCGGGAGGTACGAGACGGCGGTCCGCGGCGACGCCTCGTCGGACTCGAGCTCGACTGGTACGACATCGAGGGACTCTTCAGCGCCCAGGGCCTGCCACCGGCGATCTCGCCGGTCGTCGATCGGTCGCCGCGGCCCGTCTTCGTCGGCGGGCGCCAGATCGGCCGCACCACGAGCGTCGGGTGGAGCCCGATCCTCAAGCAGGCGATCGCCCTCGCGTCCGTCCCGCCGACACACGAGCCACTCGGTTCCGGCGTCGACGTGGAGTGGACCGTCGAGGGGCGTCGTGGCCGCGTCGCCGGGACCGTCGTCGAGCTGCCGTTCCTCGACCTGGAGCGCAAGCGAGCCTAGCCGGCGTCGCGACCCCGCAGCAGCGATACCCGGAGCGGTCGGAGCTCGCCGGTCGCGAACCCACCTGCGATCACCGGGTCGTCGTTCATGATCGCCCGGGCCGCGTCCTCGTCGGGCGCCTCGAAGATCGCGATGCCGGTGTTCTTCTCACCGAGCGTCGGCCCGACGAGGATCAGCGAGCCTTCGGCGAGCATCCGCTGGAATTGCTCGAAGTGGGCGTGTCCTTCAAGAGCCGCAGGTCAGCCGGGCGTCGGCCCAGTCGGCGTGGTCGTAGTTCTTGTTGTCGCCGGCTCGGTCACGACCAGCCGGAGGTTCGTTCGGCCGGTCACGTCGACGGTCAGGGTCGCGGTCGGGCTGGCGCCGGTCAGGATCGCCGATTCGGCCAGCTTGATCGCGTCGGCCCAGACCTGGAAGATGACCGAGCCGTTGGTCCCGACCTCGTCGTCGATGCCGACCCTGGCGGTGAACTGGCTGCAGCCGGTCATGGTGTAGCGGATGTCGGCCGCGGCATGGGTGCCCAGGCCCTTGGCGTAGACGACCCCGGCCAGGGTCAGCGGCCCGCCGTCGCCGGCGACGCTGTCCTCGCCGTTGCTGCGGTCCTTCTCGACCGGTCCCCAGCCGTTGGCCGTGACGGTGTAGGCCAGGTCCGACAGGTAGCTCGTCGTGCCGCTGGCGGCCGGCGATCGTGAACGTCCAGGTGACGTCAGCGGCGAGGCGGTTGCCGGCGTTGTCGCTGACCCCGCTGCCCCGCCCCTGATCCGGGCCAGGTAGGTCTTGCCCGCTCCGAGGGCCGCGGTCGGGCTGAACCGGGCGGTCCGGCTCGGGCCGTCGTAGCTGACCGTGCCGCTGACCGCGTCGTCGGTGGCCTGGTCGGTCAGGCTGAACGTCGTCCCGGTCAGGGTCGCCGGATCGATCGCCTCGCTGAACGTGGCGGTCGGGCTGACCGAGCGCGCCTGGCCGGTCGCGCCGTTGGTCGGGGTCGGTGGCCGTGACCGTCGGCGGCGTCGTGTCGGGCGGCGGCCCGCCGCAGGTCAGCCGGGCGTCGGCCCAGTCGGCGTGGTCGTAGTTTTGTTGTCGCCGGCTGGGTCACGACCAGCCGGAGGTGCGTCCGGCCGCGTCACGTCGACGGTCAGGGTCTCGGTCGGGCTGGCGCCGGTCAGGATGCCCGATGTCGGCCAGCTTGATCGCGTCGGCCCAGACCTGGAAGATGACCGAGCCGTTGGTCCCGACCTCGTCGTCGATGCCGACGCTTGGCGGTGAACTGGCTGCAGCCGGTCATGGTGTAGCGGATCTCCGCCGCGGCATGGGTGCCCGAGGCCCTTGGCGTAGACGACCCCGGCCAGGGTCAGCGGCCCGCCGTCGCCGGCGCCGCGTCCTCGCCGTTGCTGCGGTCCTTCTCGACCGGTCCCCAGCCGTTGGCCGTGACGGTGTAGGCCAGATCCGACAGGTAGCTCGTGGTGCCGCCGCCCGACGGCCCGGCGGTCGTGAACGTCCAGGTCCGGTCGGCGACGAGGGGTTACGCCGGCGGCGTCCCTGACCCCGCTGCTCCCGCCCCGGACCGGGCCAGACGTAGGTCTCGCCTCGGCCAGGGCCGCCGTCGGGCTCGAACGGTCGCGGTCCGGCTGGTCGGGTCGTAGGTGACGCCGGCGGCGAGCGGTGTCGTGGTGGCCGACGGTCAGGCTGAACGGTCGTCCCGGTCAGGCTCGCCGGACGATCGGCTCGCTGAACGTGGCGGTCGGGCTGACCGTCGTCGCCTGGCCGGTCGCGCCGTCGGTCGGGGTCAGGCCGGTGACCGTCGGCGGGGTCGTGTCGGGCGGCGGCGGCGGGGGCGGGCCGGAGCCCAGCGCATTTCGGAGGACCGACACGTTGTTGCCGTGCCAGTTCGCGGTGACGACATCCGGCGACCCATTTCCGTCCACGTCGCCGGCAGTGACGGAGAACGGCGTCAACCCGACGGGCACGCTGGTGGCCGCCGAGAACGAGCCGGTTCCTGTCCCGAGCAGGATGCTGATGTTGTCCCCGCCAGGGATCCCGGAGACATCCTCGCCGTTGCCGGCGGTGTTCGCGGTGATGACATCGAGCTTGCCATCCAGGTTCAGGTCGGCGATTCCGACCGACACGGGGTCGAGGCCGGCCGTCGTGGTCATCGCCGCCCCGAACGTCCCGTTGCCCGCCCCGAGCAGGACGCTCACGGAGTCGGAGCCGTCGTTGGCCGTCACGAGGTCGAGCTTGCCGTCGCCGTTGATGTCGCCGGCACGGACCTCGTGCGGGAAGGTGCCGACCGAGTAGTTCACCGGCGCGGCGAAGGTCGCCGTACCGTTCCCGAGGAGGACGCTAACGCTGTGAGCGCTCCGGTTCGCCACGGCGACGTCCAGGTTGGTGTCGGCGTTCAGGTCGAGCATCACCACGGAGTGCGGGCCATCACCCGTCGTGATGTTCACGCCGGTCGCCAGCGTCCCGTCACCGTTCCCCAGGTGGGTCCTGATCACCGTGCCGTTCCAGCAGGCGACGGCCACGTCCTGGTTGCCGTCCTTGTTGAAGTCGCCTGCCGCAACCTCGTGAGGTGCCGAGCAGCTTGTCCGCGCAATGGGCGCCGCGAACGTCCCGGTTCCGCTCCCGAGCAGGACACTCACTCCGTTTGCGCCCTGGTTCGCCGACACGATGTCGCGCTTGCCGTCGCCGTTGAAGTCGGCCACGGCGGCGAACTTGGGCAGCGATCCGGTGGCATAGCTGGTTGCCGTCGCGAACGTCCCGTCGGAGTTGGCCAGGAGGACGCCGACGCTGTTGCTGTGCGAGTTGGCGACGATCAGGTCGGGCCGGGTGTCGGCATTGACGTCGAACATCACGACCGAGTGCGGATTGGTCCCGACCGGGTAGTCGACACGCGGCTGGAATTGACTCCCGCCCGACGGCCCGGCGGTCGTGAACGTCCAGGTCCGGTCGGCGACGAGGGCCACGCCGGCGGCGTCCCTGACCCCGCTGCTCCCGCCCCGGACCGTCACGACGTACGTCGTCGCCTCGGCCAGGGCGGCCGTCGGGTCGAGGGTCGCGGTCCGGCTGGTCGGGTTGTAGGTGACGCCGGCGGCGAGCGGTGTCGTGGTGCCCGACGCGACGAGGCTGAACGTCGCCCCGGTCAGGCTGGCCGGATCGATCGGCTCGCTGAAGGTGGCGGTCGGGCTGACCGTCGTCGCCTGGCCGGTCGCGCCGTCGGTCGGGGTCAGCCCGGTGATCGTCGGCGGGGTCGTGTCGGGCGGTGGCGGCGGGGGCGGGCCGGAGCCGCAGGTCAGCCGGGCGTCGGCCCAGTCGGAGTGGTCGTAGTAGTTGACGCCGTTGGGGTTGACGACGAGCCGGAGCTGGCTCCGGCCGCTCAGGTCGACGGTCAGGGTCTGGGTCGGGCTGGCGCCGGTCATGACCCCGCTGTCGGCGAGCTTCACCGCGTCGCCGTAGACCTGGAAGATGAGCGAGCCGTTGGCACCGACCACGTCGTCGAGCCCGACCTTGACCGTGAACTGGCTGCAGCCGGTCAGGTTGTAGCGGATCTCGGCCGCGGCATGGGTCCCGATGCCCTTGGGGTAGACGACCCCGGCCAGGGTCAGCGGGCCGCCGTCACCGGCGCCCGTCCCGCCGTTGGAGCGGTCCTTCTCGGCCGGGCCGTAGCCGTTGGCGACGACGGTGTAGGCGAGATCCGACAGGTAGCTCGTGGAGCTGGCTGCGTTGAACGTCGCCGTATACGTGGCGGCCGTGGCTGGAGCCACGATGGAGTGCGAGGCCGCTCCCCCGTCGGACCAGCTCCCGAACGTGTAGGTGGTGCCGCTGAGTGTCTGCGGACTCTGTGCTGCAACGCTCACGGCCGAGTTGACGATGAACGTCCTGGTGAATGGCGTCGCCGCCGGCGCACCGACCCCGACGGCAAGCTCCAACCCCGACGGCGACGAGGCAAACGTCAGATCCACGGTTCGGGGGTCCAGCCGAACCGTCGTTGAGGCCGATCGATTCGAGGCGTCCGTCGCGGTGAGCACGAGATCAAGGGATGACGGGTAGTCGTGGTCGGGCGCATCGAAGGAGCCAGTCGCGGTTCCGGACCAGCTCTCGACGGTGTGCGTGTGGCAGGTCGAGGGGCAGTGATTCAGGATCAGCGTCCAGGTCAGCGCGCTCGCCGGCAGCGGTGCGCCGGAATCGTCAGTGGCATGCCCTGAGAACTCGATCTCCTCGCCGACCGCCCAGTCGACCGTCGCGAGCGGCGCATCGATGACCGGCTCCGGCAGCGACTGGTGGACCACGATCGTGGTGAACGCGGTCCCGGTGGCGCCCTGCGAATCCCGTACCCGCAGACCGACGTCGTAGCTGCCTTCGACGGCATACGTGAATGCCGGCTGCGACGCGGTCGACTCGTCGAACGCTCCGTCACCGTCGAGGTCCCATTCGTAGCTGAGCCCACCCCCCTCGGGATCGCTCGAGCCGGTCCCGTCGAAGGCCACCGCGAGGGGTGCGAGGCCGGACGTCGGGGTCGCATCGATCACGGCAGTCGGCGCCTGGTTGCCCGCCGGATAGCTGATCCGGTGGATCGCGCCACCCTCGTGGTCGACGTAGAAGAGGTCTCCACCTGGCCCGACCTCGATCGCCACCGGGTTCGCGGCGGCGGCCACGAACGTTTCGAGCTTCGTCGGATCCGGCAGCCCGTTCGTCCCTACCTTCATCGCCCAGATGCAGTTCCGCGAGTGGTCCGCGAAGAACAGCGCATTCCTGTAGGCCGCCGGGTAGCTGGGACCGTCGTAGAAGGAGATCCCGGCGATGACGGAGCCGCCCGCCGGGCAGGACTCGCCCGGCACGACCTTCGCGTCGTGGTGGTACGCGTAGTACGGCGGGACGTGGCCGGTCGGGGTGGCGTACAGCGAGTTGCACATGTCGAGGTTCTGGGCCCGGTAGTTCCCGTGCTGGGGCGTGCCCTCGTAGCAGGGCCAGCCGAAGTTCGAGACCGTCGGGGCGAGGGGATCGACGATGCGGTCGATCTCCTCCCAGGTCAGATCGCCAGCGTCGGCGACCCAGACCTCATTGGTCCCGGGCCGGAACGCGAAGCGGAACGGGTTCCGCGTTCCGTAGCCCACGATCCGCTGCGCATCCGGGTCGGCGTGCGAGGCGAGCGGATTCGTCGGCAAGGCTGCCCCGGAAATGCCATCGACCCGCAGGATCGCGCCACCCAGGACGACCGGCTCGCCCGCCGGTCGCCGGAGGCTCTGGCTGCGGAGGCGGCCGCCGCGAGCCGTGGGAGCCGTCATCGCTCCCCCGACTCCGCCCGGCGGGTCACCGCATGGATTGCGTGGCGTGATCCCGCCGCTCGTGCCGCCGCCCTGGCCGTAGTCCTGGAAGGTGAAGCTCGCCCCGTCGCCACCGCTGACGTACAGCGCCCCATCCGGCCCGAACTTCACGTCGGCCACGGAGTGACTCGGGTACTGAGTGCACCAATCCTCGATCAGGACCTGCTCGGCGCCGGTTGCGACGTTGCCCGAGGCGGTGAACCGAGACAATCGGCCGCTTGCGAGGCAGCCGTCCGACGTGGGGCCGGGGGGCGTCGGGCAGGCGTCGTTCCAGCGAGGCGCGGTCGCCCCGATCGCGGCGTCATGCGTGTACAGGGCGTACACGTACGGGGTCGTCGGAAAGTTCGGGTGGAGAGCCAGGCCGAGCAGTCCGCGATCCCAGTAGTTGTGGACCTTGGGTGCCAGGTCCACGAACGTCGTCGGTGTCGTCGAGCCGAGTGCGGGAAACACCCGGATCCGGCCGCTCTTCTCGGCCACGAAGACCCGGCCGTCGGGCGAGAAGCGCACCGCCGTCGGGGCCACGAGTCCGCTGAGCACGATCGTGTCCTGGAATCCGGGGGGCGCGATGCCCACGGCGCTGATCCCAGGAGTCGGGTCCTTCGCGGGTTCTGTCGCCTCGGGACCCAGGAATCGCGGCGTCGGCGGATCCGCGGCCGTGGTCGGGCGCGGCGGGGCCAGCGGCACAGACGAGGTCGCGATCAGCAGGGCGGCGACAAGGACAAGCGCGGAGCGTCGCGGGGGGCGCGGGGCGCGGAGGCGGGGACGCGTGGCGATGAGTCGGACCTCCGAGGAAGCTTGGAGCCTGGAAGTCGAGGGCCCCGGGGACCCTTACACCGCGGGAGTACTAGGCAAAGATAGTACGGCGTCGGAGGCGATCGCGTCGAACCACTGAAGCAGGATCACTGTCCCGCGCTGTGCGTCGCGGAGCCGTGCTTCCGGCGGCCGCTGCGGTCAGGCGAGAGCGCGCTGCGCGAACGCGTCCAGCCGGGCCAGGGCATCTGGCAGATTCTCCCGGCCGAAGCCGATCCGGAAGTGGTTGCCCGGGTACTCGAACTGTGAACCCGGCAGAAGCAGCACGCCCTCGGCCTCGACGAGGTCCTTCGCGAATGTGTCGATGGGTGTGTCGGCCAGGAGTCGCGGAAAGCCGATGGACCCGCCGCGCGGTCGGACCCACGAGAAGGCGTCCGACCGGCGGCGGAAGAAGTCGTCCAGCAGGTCCAGGTTGTCGGCCACGATCCGTCGCGATCGCCCGAGGACGCGATCGCGCTCACGCAAACCGATCAACGCGAGGATCTCTGACGGGGCCGACGAGCAAATTGTCGTGTAGTCCTTCATCCGGGCGCAGCGGCCAAGAAGCTCACGATCGCGCGTCGCGAGCCAGCCGATCCGCAGGCCGGCCATCGCGAACGACTTCGACATGACGCCCAGCGAGATTCCTCTCGGAAACCCATCGGCGCCGGCGACGAGCCGGTCGGCAGCGTCGAATTCGAGGAAGCGGTAGACCTCGTCCGACAGGAGGTGGATCCCGCGGTCGGATAGCGCATCGGTCAGGCGGGCCCACTCGGCGTGCGTCGGCATCATCCCCGTCGGGTTGTGCGGTGCGTTGACGACGACGAGCCGGGTCTCCGGACGCAGGGCCGCGATCAGCCGCTCGACGTCGAGCGCCCAGCGCTGGTCCTCGCGGAGCTCATGGAGGCTGACATCCGCGCCGGCCGCCCGGGCGACCTCGTACAGGCTCTGGTAGCCGGGCCACGTGACGACGACGTGATCGCCGGGTCCGAGAATGACGTTGACCAGGCAGAAGATCGCCTCCTCGGCGCCGGCGAAGACGAGGACGTCGTCCGCTTCGATCTCGTCGTAGAGGTTGGCGATCTCGGTCCGCAGGAGCGGATGGCCGGTCGATTCCGTGTAGCCGAGCCGCAGGCCGTCCCACAACGCCCGGACCTCCGGATCGGCGATGGCGACCAGGTCGGCCATCGAGTAGCCCTCGACGTCCGAGGCGCAGAGGAGGTGCTCGACGGCGAACTCCCACCGCGCGAAATAGCGCTCGAGGGCGAAGTCGGCGATGCGCATTGGTGAATGATGACCGAAGATCCGGACGTGAACGAACCGATCGTCGTCGTCGGCGTCCCGACCGCGCTGGGCGGACACCTCGCGGGCATGGAGCGGGCGCCGCGGGAGTTGCGCGAGCTGGGCGTGCTCGAGAAGATTCGCGACCGGCCGGGGCTCGCCCAAGCCGAGTTGCGAGATGCCGGCGATCTCGAGATCGAGCCCGGCTTCCTCGTGGACGACGATCCGCGGGCGAAGAATCGCCGGGCGATCTGCGAGTTCCTTCCGCGCGAGCGCGACCTGATCGCGACGACGATCGGCGGAGGCCGGGCCGCAGGCGCGCTTGCTCGTGCTTGGCGGAGACTGCACCGCCCACGCAGGTGCGCTCGCGGGGTTGCGTGCGGCGTGGCCGGATCGGCGCCTCGCTCTCGCCTGGTTCGATGCGCACGGCGACTTCAACACGCCGGACACGACGCCGTCGGGCAACGTCTGGGGCATGCCCTTCGCGATGATCTGTGGCCGTGGCGACCCCGATCTCGTCGCCGCCTGCGACGGCCCGTCGGTTCGGGAGGACGATGCCGCGCTCCTGGGCGGCCAGATCCTCGACGAAACCGAGTCGCGGATGCTCGCGGCCTCGCGGGTCGCCCACTTCGGGGCCGGGATGCTGGGGACCGATGCCGGCCTGGCCGCGGTCGACGGCTGGGCGCGGACGGTTGCGACACGGGTCGACGGGACTCTACGTCGCGGTCGACATGGATTGCCTCGATGCGAGTCGGCGACTGGGCCGTGACGATGCCGGAACCCGGTGGGCTGGCCCTCGAGACCGCCCGCACGGCAATCGACGTCCTCGGCGCGCGATCCCGGTCCTCGCCTTTGGAGCGACCGGGATCACCGTGGGCAACGGAGACGCGAAGCGAACGCGCCGACGCCGTGGCGGTCCTGGCGGAGGCAGCGCTCGGCTAGCCGGCGACGCCCTCGAGCGCCGCGGCGATCGCGCGGAACGCGTCCTCGTCCAGGCCGGTGCCGATGGCGAGCCAGCTGATCGGCGCGTCGCGGTCGACCACGAGTGCCCAACCGCCGTCGTCGGTCGCGATGAGCGTCCCCGTCTGGTCGCCGAACGGCGCGCTGCCG
This sequence comes from uncultured Actinomycetes bacterium, assembly GCA_963733135.1. Lineage (GTDB taxonomy): Bacteria > Actinomycetota > Thermoleophilia > Gaiellales > Gaiellaceae > CAVTBX01. The sequence goes on along the minus strand of CAVTBX010000010.1, from coordinate 313,420 downwards.
GCATCGTCGCCGCTCGGGACGCAACCGGTCGCGTCCGTGCAGAAGGCACCCTGGCGCAGTTCCAGGCGCGCCCCGCCCGGGCCTCGGTAGGCGATCTCCAACCGGCCGCCACCGGCGGTCCGGTCGAAGCCCTCCTGGACGAACCAACCCGACGGGAGGACCGCGCAGTAGACCGTCCAGTCGAGGTCCGCTGCCGCCTCCTCGAAGAAGATCCGGTTCTTGTCGTCCCCGCTGCACCCTGCTGCCGCGCCCGACCCGGCCGATTCCGACGGCGACGGGTCGCTCGGCTCGGCGCTCGGACTCTCGGGAGGGGTCGTCACCGGAGGGTCGGACGGCTCGACGGTGAGGGACGGTGCCTCTGAGGTGCCTGGCTCGGCTTCGCTCGCGGCCGCCGTCGGCGTGGCTTCGGGCGTGGCAGTCGCGTCGGACGCGGGGCCGCAGCCGACGAGGACGGCCAGAACCAGGGTGACGAGTAGCCCGCGCACACGCATCAGCGCAGGGTAGCGGTCCGAGGACGTTGTTGTCAGGTGGCGCGACCGCTCGCCGTCATCGTCGGCAACCGGACGATCGACGGATCGACCCCGAACACGTCCCGGATCCGATCGGGCGTGAGCACGTCCGCCGGCGTGCCGTCGGCGACGATCCGGCCGTGCGTCGAGCAGGACGAGCCGCGGGAAGAAGTGCGCCGCGAGCGCCGAGGTCGTGGAGGACCGCGAGGATCGTCGTGCCGTCGCGCTCGTTGAGGTCGACGCAGCAGCTCCATCGACCTCGACCTGGTGGCGGAGGTCGAGGTGGACCGTCGGCTCGTCGAGGACGAGGACCGGCGCCGCCTGGGCGACGGCCATGGCCAGCAGCACGAGCTGGCGCTCGCCGAGCGACAGCTCGCGTGCGTCGCGGCCGAGCAGGTGGCCGACGCCGACGCGTTCGATCGCCGCCGCGATCGCGGCCCGGTCGGCCGGCGCGCGGCCGCGGATCGGGTGCTCGTGGGGCAGCCGGCCGAGCGCGACGACCTCCTCGACGCGCGTCGCGAACGGCAGCGACGCCGGCTGCGGGCACGACGGCCATCCGTCGCGCGATGCGCGTCGCGATCGAGTCGCTCGAGCGGCGTCGCCGTCGAGCGATCGACCGTCCCGGCGGTCGGCTCGACGAGCCCGGTGATGGCCCGGAGCAGCGTCGACTTGCCGGCGCCGTTCGGGCCGATCGAGCGCGACCCGCTCGCCCGGCCGCGATGTCGAGGTCGACGTCGCGAGCGCCGGTCGGCCGCCGTACGCGACGGTCGACGCTCGGCTCGGACGGCTCGGTCACAGCTCGTACCCGGCCCGCGTTCGGCGGAGGAGGGACGAGGAAGAACGGCGCACCGATGACGGCCGTGACGACGCCGACCGGGATGCTCGCCGAGCAGCCGCGCGACGAGGTCGGCGAGCGACCATGAGCGCCGCGCCGAACGAGCGCCGAGAGCGGCAGCGACGAGCCGGGCGTTCGGGCCCGACGACGAGCCGGACGACGTGCGGCACGACCAGCCCGACGAACCCGATCAGCCCGCTGACGGCGACCGCGGCGGCGGTGACCAGCGACGCGAGGCCGAGCAGGATCGCGCCGCTCGCGACGGACGTCGATGCCGAGATGCGCGGCCGCCTCCTCGCCGAGGAGCAACCCGTTGAGGAGCGCGCGCGCGAACAGGATGAGCGACCGACCCGATGGCGATGAGCGGCAGCGGCGCCGGCGAGCTGCGTCCACGACGCCGAGTCGAAGCCGCCGAGCAGGTAGGAGAAGATCTGGCGCAGGTCGGCGCCCGACAGGTACATCGCCATCGCCAGGCCCGCGGCGAGCAGCGAGCCGACCGCGTAGCCGGTCAGCAGCAGGCTGACGTCATCGGCGCCAGTGCCCGCCGATCCGCGACAGCCGGTAGACGAGCCAGACCGCGACCAGCGCGCCGACGAACGCGAGGCACGTGGAGCAGGCCGAACCCGAGGATCAGCGACCCGGACCGGCAGGAGCACGGCGATCGCCGCGCCGAGCGCCGCGCCCGACGCGGTGCCGAGCACGTACGGATCGGCGAGCGGGTTGCGCAGCAGGCCCTGGAACGTCGCGCCGGCGACGCGCCAGCGCCGACGCCGACGATCATCGCCGTCAGGACGCGCGGCAGGCGCAGCTCCCAGACGATCGTCTCGGTCGGCGCCGACCAGGTCGCCTCGAGATGGCCAGCCCGAAGCAGCCGGTGCGGCGAGGATCGCCGAGCGTGTCGCCGGGCGGCATCGACGACCGTCCCGAGCGCGACGCCGGCACGAGCACGACGACGAGCGCGCCGAGCCGACGCCCGCGAGCAGGAGCGGCCGGCGGCGGAGCGCCCGAGCCAGGCGACCGCGCGGCCGCGCGGCCGCGAGCGCGCAGCGGCGGCGCGTCATCGATCACGCGGCCTCGGCACGGCGGTCACTGGCGGCGGGTCGGCGGCGCCGGATCGACGCGTCGGGGTGGATCGCGACGAGCGAGCGCGTGCAGGCCCTCGGCGAGGCGCGGCCCGGGACGGGTGACGATGATGTCGTCGACCGGCCGATCGCGCCCGTCCTTCACGGCGGTCATGACGTCCCAGCCGGGTCGCGCGGCGACGGTCTCGGCGGTCACGCCGTAGGCGGCGTCGCCGAGCAGGATCACCTCGGGGTCCGCGTCGACGAGCGTCTCGAGCGGGATCGCGAAGTGTCGTGATCGCCGGTCGTGATCGGCTCGCCGCCGGCGAGCTCGACCATCTCGGCGATGAACGAGTCGTCGGCCGGCCGTGAAGATCTCGCGCAGTCGCGTCGATCTCGTAGAAGACGCGCGGCTTCGGCGGCCGCGTCGGCGACCGCGGCGACGATCTGATCGATGCGGCCTGCATCGACGCGGTCAGGGCCTCGGCCTCGGCGGCCGCCGACCGCGGGCCGATGAGCTCGATGTCGGCTAGAACCGCTCGTCGATCGTCGGCGGCGTAGATGACGACGACCGGGATGCTCGAGCGTCGCGCAGCTGGTCGATCGTGTCGGCGGCGGTTGAAGCCGTTGCCGCCGGCGATGACGAGGTCGGGCTCGAGGTCGACGATCTTCTCGACGTCGACCTCGTCGAACGTCGCGACGATCCGGGATCGCGGCCGGCCTCGGGCGGGTAGTCGCGAAGTCCTCGACCTTGCCGACGACGCGGTCGCCGGCGCCGAGGGCGAACAGGGTCTCGGTCGTGGCCGGGGTCAGCGAGACGATCTTCTGCGGCTCGGCCGCGATGGTCGACCTCGGTGCCCTCGTCGTCGGTCAGGGTGACCGGGAAGGCAGCCGCGGACGGCGACGGCGATGGCGTCGCGGTCGCCGGAGGCGCGATCGATCCGGTCGCGTCCCGGCGGTCGTCGGGGTTGCGGCCCGCTGTCGGCGGCGCCGAGCGCCAGGCGATGACGGCGATCGAGACGATGAGGTGGCGGCGCGGGCCGCGTCGGCGCGCGGATCGGGTGACACGAACGACGGCGTCCAAGGGTCACTCCGGGCGGTTCGTCGGGGACTGGGCGAAGGGTCCGAAGAATCGCGAGCCCCTCGCTTCGTGGTCGAAGGAGGGTGCTCGTCAGCCGGTCGGTCGCATGGTTGCCTGCCCTTTCTCTCGAAGGTTCGAGCATCAACCGCGGGGCCGGCGACCGGACTGACGCAGCTCCCTGGGGAGCGGCGATCACCGTAGCGGGACTGTGCCGGAGTTTCACCGGCTTCGCGACCACGCGGCGTCGTTCGATATCGCCGGAGGGTAGCACAGCCGAGCGACCCCGCGACGCCGGCAGGCCCGAGTAGATCGCCAGATATGGGCGAGGCACAGGCGGCAACGCCCGCCCGGGCCGTCCGACCGCCACTCAGCCAAGGTCGCCGCAGGGGCGGTTCAGGCGAAGGCGCCGTCCCGAGGACCGCGAGCGCGCGCGGAAACCTCGTGCCGATGGCTCGCAGGAGCGCTGCGCCTCGACCTCGGTGAGTGTGCGTGAGCGAGCGCGCCGAGGCGGCAACGCCCGCCTGGGCCGCCCAGCGGCGACCGGCGACGTTCAGGCGGGAGCTGCGGTCTGCGCGGCGAAGATTGAGACCTGGGCTTCCTCGGGCAGCATGACGCCCATGATCTTCTGGAGTGTCAGGAGGTGGACGCACGAGGCCCAGGATTCGAAGTAATGGCAGGTGCAATGCCACTGGCCGGCGTCGAGACTGACATGGTGGGTGTCGTTGTCGCCACGGAACGTGAGCGAGAGCCGGTCGATCGTGATGCGATCGAGCTCACGTGCGTAGCGATTCGCCTTCTCGACCTTGCCGATCAGGGAACTGTGCATCGCGGCATACCTCCGTCGCCCCGTGATGGGCGTTCACGTGGCCGCGCCCGGTCGATGCACCAACCGACCGATGGAGCGGTCGTGTGCCCTCACGATACACCCGCCGACCTCTCCCGGTCACCCCCCGAATCGCCCATTCGGTGACCCGGACCTGCGGCCGGCCAGCGCTACGGCGCGGACGTTCCCTCGCGCCCGAAATCGTCCTCGAGGCGGACGACGTCGTCGAGCTCCGGCGTCGATACCTCGATGATCTCGCAGCGTTCCACGGCCTCGTATCGATGGATTCGACCGGTTGCGACTCGCCGGTGGTCACCAGCGCCGAGCTCCTCCGTGCGGACCGTTCCGTCCTCGTCTTCGAGGGTCAGGAGGAGCCGCCCGGAGAGGACGTAGATCGATTCGTCCTTGACCTCGTGGCGCTGGAGCGAGAGGCGGCGCCCGGTCTCGATGACGAGGACCTTGCCGACGTAGCGATCGGTCTGAGCCCAGATGAGCTCGTGGCCCCAGGGCTTGGGCACTCGCGCGCGCCGGGCTCCGCTCCGGGTCTGCGGCTCCGGTCATGAGCCGCGCACGAGACGCTCGCCTGCGGTCAGCATCGAGTCGCGCACGTCCTCGGAGGTCGCCTCGGTGTAGACACGAACGAGCGGCTCGGTGCCCGACGCGCGAACGAGCAGCCACGAGCCATCGTCGACGAAGAACTTGGTCCCGTCCTTCGTGTCGAGCGATTGAGTCCTGGTCACCGGCTGGCCGGCGAGCTCTGTCGGGGCGCTGGCGGCGAGGTCGACGAGGAGCCGCCGCTTGACCTCGGCGTATTCGTCGCGCGGGACGTGGACGTCGATCCGGCGGTAGAAGGACGGCCCGGCGATCTCGTGGAAATGCTCGATTGCCCTCGAGAGCGGCCAGCGGCCGGCCGCCTTCTCCCGGAGGAAGAGGTCGAGCAGCAGCAGGTCGGCAAAGATCCCGTCCCGCTCCGGCAGGTGCATCCCGAAGCCGTAGCCCCCGATTCCTCGGCGCCCATCATCGCGTCCGTCTCGATCATCTTTGGCCCGATGAACTTGAACCCGACCGGCGTCTCGTGGGTCTCGATCCCGTATCGCTCTCCGAGGCGGGCCGCCGTCGCCGTGTTGTTGACGCTGACCACGACGGGCTCGCGCATGCCGCGATGCTCGGCGAGGTAGTACATCAGCAGGCCCGTGACCTGGAGCTGGTGGATGAACGTGCCCTTCTCGTCGGCAGCGCCGGCCCGGTCCGCGTCGCCGTCGAGCAGCAAGCCGAGGTCGTAGCCGCCGTTGGCGAGGATCCCGAGCGCCTCGTCGATGTGCGGCCGGATCGGCTCGGGATTGATGCCGCCGAAATATGGATTCCGCTCCTGATGGATCTCCGTCACGCGGATCCTGCCGCCGGCAAGGAGTCGCGGGATCCAGCCGGCTCCGGCGCCGTACATCGGGTCGACGAGGATCGTGACGTCGCCGTCCTTGAGCGAATCGAGATCGACCGATCGGCGCAGGTAGGCCTCGTAGCCCGCGAACGGGTCGAACCGGTCGACGAGCCCGGCCGCCTCGCCGTCGGCGAACGGCCGTCGCTCGATCGCCGTCCCGCCGTTGCGCGCGATCTGCGCCTCGATGACGCCGAGGATCTCCGGCCCGGCAGCCGCTCCGGATCGGCGCCTTGACCTTGAAGCCGTTGTCGGTCCAGGGGTTGTGGCTTGCGGTGATGACGATGCCGGCGGCGGCCCCGCGCTGGACGACCTCGTAGCTCGACATCTGGGTCGGTACCGCGTGCACCGCGAACGCGATCGGGATGTCGTGGGCCATCAGGACCTCGGCCGCGGCGGCGGCGAAGTGCTCGGAGGCGAACCGCCGGTCGTAGGCGATGACGACGCCCTTCGCCCGCTCGCCCCGATCGACGACGTAGCGGGCGACACCGTCGGCGCAGCGGCGGACGTTGTCGAACGTGAAGTCGTCGGCGACCTTTGCCCGCCAGCCGTCGGTCCCGAAGATGATCGTCGTCGGAGCGGGAGCCTGGGCGATGTTCGTCATGCCCGGTCCTCCTGCTGTGCGACCCGATCGAGAAGGGCGCGCACCTCCGTCTCGCAGATGGCGGGCACCTGCGAGGTGAGCTGTCAGGCCGTCCGGTACCAGCGTACCCGCGGCGGGGCTATCGACGGTCAGGCGGCCGTCCGTCATCCAGACAAGGAGGTCTTCGGGGCCGACGTCGATCGTCTCGCCCGACTGGACGACGCGACCACTCGCTCCACGACCGTCTCCGCCCGCGAGCGCGGTCAGGAGCGCGGACCAGCTTCCGAGATCGCTCCAGCCGACATCCATCGAGCCCATCACGACCCGGTGGTCCCCGGCGGCGCCCTCCATGACGGCGCGATCGATCGAGATCGGGTGGATCCGCTCGTAGGCGGCCGCGATGGCCAGCTCGGACGCCGCGGCCGGCTCGATCAGCATCATCAGCGGCGTGTACTTCTCGATCGCCGCCCGGATCGCCCCGCGCCGCCAGGCGAACATCCCCGCGTTCCACGCCACGCCGGGGGTGTTGATCAGCTCGCGTGCTCGTACCTCGGTCGGCTTCTCCTCGAACCCAAGGAGCGGGTAGGCCCGGACGCCGTCGACCCTCGCGCCGCGCATCGTGTCGGGACGGAGGTAGCCGTAGTCGGTCGATGGGAAGGTCGGGTGGATGCCGAGCGTGACGAGCGGATCCTCGATCTCGAAGACGCCCGTAGCCAGCCGCTCCGTCGCCACCGCAACGATCTCCCGGAATGCGTCCTCCTCCTCGATCGATTGATCGGCCGGCAGGACAAGCATGACCTCCTCGTCTGGTCGGTCGATCGCGGCCGTCGCGAGGGCGACCGCAGCGGCGGTGTTCTTTCCGGACGGCTCGACGATCAGCCGAACGTCGGGGGCCTGGTCCCGGACGAGCTGACCGTACCGACGATCGGTCACGCAGTAGATGTCGTCGTCACCGACGAGCGGCGCGATCCGGCTCACGGTCCGCTGGAGGAGCGACTCGTCGGCGAGGAGCGGGAGGAAGGGCTTGGGGCGCTCCGGCCGGCTGAGCGGCCAGAGCCGGGTCCCGCCACCGCCGGCGAGGATCACGACATACATGGGCGGCCATTCTAGTCGGGGAGTCGGGGCGCGCGGAGCGGCGCGAGCGCGGCGGGGCCGCCCGCGATGCGCAGAAGCTCCGCGCCGCGTCCTCCGAGTTAGCCCGCCGAGACGGGCTCCGGCTGGCGGACGCCGGCCTCGGATGCGAGCAGGGCGGCCTTGTCGGTGCGCTCCCACGGGAGGTCGAGATCCGGCCGGCCGAAATGGCCGTACGCGGCCGTCTGGCGGTAGATCGGCCGTCGAAGGTCGAGGGCGGAGATGATCGACGCCGGCCGCAGGTCGAAATTCCGCTCGACCAGCGCCTGGATGTCCGCATCCGGGAGCTTGCCCGTTCCGAACGTCTCGACGGACACGGAGATCGGCCGGGCGATGCCGATGCCGTACGCGAGCTCGATCTCGAACCGGTCCGCGATTCCGGCCGCGACGACGTTCTTCGCGACCCAGCGGGCAGCGTAGGCCGCGGACCGATCGACCTTGGTGGGGTCCTTGCCCGAGAAGGCGCCGCCGCCGTGGCGGGCCATCCCGCCGTAGCTGTCGACGATGATCTTGCGGCCGGTCAGGCCCGAGTCGCCCATCGGTCCGCCGGTGACGAATCGGCCGGTCGGGTTGACGTGCATGATCGGATCGGCACCGCGGAGCTCGGACGGGATCGTCGGCAGGATGACCGTCTCGACGATGTCCTGGCGGAGCCGCTCGGCGCGGACATCCGGGTCATGCTGGGCGGAAACGACGACCGTGCGGACACGCTTCGCGACGCCGTTCTCGTACTCGATCGTGACCTGGGTCTTGCCGTCCGGGCGGAGATACGGGAGCTGGCCGGACTTGCGGACCTCGGCGAGGCGTCGGGCCATCCGGTGGGCGAGAGCGATCGGCAGCGGCATGAGCTCCGGGGTCTCGCGGCAGGCGAAGCCGAACATCATTCCCTGGTCGCCGGCGCCGAGCTCCGTTGCTGCCGCGTCCTCGCGGACCTCGAGCGCCGCGTCCACGCCCTGGGCGATGTCGGGGGACTGCTCGTGGACCGACACGATCGTGCCGCACGTCATGTAGTCGAAGCCGTATTCGGCCTTGGTGTAGCCGATGTCCCGGACCGTGTCGCGGACGACGGCCTGGAAGTCGACGTACGTCGTCGTCGAGATCTCCCCGAGGACGACGACGAGGCCGGTCGTGGTCGCCGTCTCGCAGGCGACGCGAGCGTTCGGGTCGTCCTTGATGATCGCGTCGAGGATGGCGTCCGAGACCTGGTCGCACATCTTGTCCGGGTGGCCTTCGGTCACCGATTCGGACGTGAAGAGATACTGGGCTGCTTCGACGATGCTGGTCATGCTGCTCCCTCTGAGGTTCCGGGCGGAGGGTACCACGGGTCCACCGAAAACCCGCCGTCCCCGGACGGGAGCGTTGCGAGGTGACAACGGACGGTCCTTCCGACCGTTCACGGACCTTCGGGGGGTTTCCGACGCTTGACGACCCGACGAGGATCGCTTGTATGGCAGTCATGCCTCGGGACCGATAGAGGAACCGCGCGCCCGGCCAGTCGCGAGCGCTCGACGTCGCCTCGGTCGCATCGCCGCCGCGATCTCGATCGTCGCGGCGATGCTCACGTGGGTCGGGGGCCCAGCCCTCGCCGCCGATCCCGCCAGGGCGTCGGGCGTCCCGAACCGGACCCAGCCCGCGACGCCGGTCGAGCGGACCCGAACGGTCGACCTGTCCCGAAACGCCGCTGCCGTCACCCAGTACACCTCGTACTGGTGTGTGCCCGCGGCCGTCCAGACGATGCTCAATCTCGCCACCGGACAGTCCGACCGACGCTACGCGACCCAGTCGCGGCTCTACACGGAGCTGCGTGCCGCGAACCTCTATCGCTACACGACCCGCGGCAACGACGTACGCGGTTGGGCCCGGGTCCTGACGGCCCATCTCCCAGCCGGGAAGGGCTACGCCGACGTCAGCTTCACGTCTCGAACGGCTGCCTACCTCAAGATCGTCAACGCCATGGATCGGACGCATCGGCCCGTCGGGATCGTCGTCGACAAGGGCAATCACGCCTGGACCGTCGTCGGCTTCAGTGTCCGCGAGACATGTCCTCTTCGGCTCACTCATTAGGCTCGGGCGGCACCCTGTGAGGGATGGCGCCGGGCAAGCAGTCCTGCGAACTGCGGTATGCCGGTCAACCCGGCGAGGCGCCTGAAGTCTGACGGCATACAGACCAGAGCGAGCACCGACCACGTGGCGAGCGCTGCTGCGGCGGCGAGGACAAGTCCTGCGGCGTTCGGAATCGAGCTTCCCACCACCTGACCGATCGCTCCTCCAGCCGCTGCGATTCCAACGCCGATTGCGACCGGTCGCAGATTGAGCACGGCGTATGGGCGCGAGAGAGCCAGGAGGATGCCGAAGTCGACCAGCGCCGCAGCGAGCCACGCCGCTCCGATCGCATCTGCCCCTAGCGCGGGCGCAGCGACGATCGCAACAGACCACAGAAGAACGATCTGTGCGGTCAGGCCGGTGAGTGGTGCGCGGAGGTCGCCCCTCGCTTGCAAGAGTCCCAGGATCGCGCCGGAAAGCGGCCCGGAGACGGCGATGCCAAGGGCCGCGAGCGTGAACGGAAGAACGACTCCATCCCACTCGTCGCCGAGCACCACTTCGACGAGGGCCGGAAGAGCGCCCGTGGTCGTCGCGAGAAGGGCGCCGAGCGCGAGCGCCGCGAGTGCCAGGACCTTCTGGGCTTGACGTTCGACTTCTCTTCGATCGCTGATCTGCGAGTAGGCGACGAAGCCGACTCTCCAAAGCGCCTGAAGCACACACGACGGAGCAAGCAGGAGCCGTTGCACGAGCGCCCAGATTCCGGCAGTCGTAGCGCCCGCAGTAGCAAGCAGAAGAGCGTTGAGACCGAAGTCGCGGACCACGTGAAGCAGATGAGAGAGCTGGTATGTCGCTGCAAAGCGCCAGAGTGGGCGAAGCGGCGACAGGCGCACGGTGGGGACGAGCAGACGCGGCACGAACGCCAGAGCGATCGCTCCGGCGCCGGCAGCACCCGCGAGGGCTCCGGCAGTGAGGCTCCAGATCCCCAATCCAAGCGCTGCTGTAGGCAGCGCAACGCAGTAGAACAGGAGCTGCTCCGCGAGCTCGATCACCGAGAGAGCTCCGAATCGCATGTCGCGCTCCAGCAGACACGCTGGAACGACGCGCCAAGCCGTCAGTGGCAGGACGACCAGGAGCACCGCCATCGCCCGGGCGTCTCCCGACGGGACGTCGAGGGCTGGGAGAAGCACGAAGGTTGCTACCAGGGCGATCGAAACCACCGAGAGGCCGAGCCCGAGCTGCACGGACAGGAGAGCCCGCTGCTCCCCGCTTGTTGGAGGCTCGGTGCGTCGAACGACGCTCGGTGCGAGTCCAAAGGCGCCGAAGACCTGGAGCAGACGGAGCAAGCTCAGCCCGACGGCGAAGATCCCGAGTAGCGCTGGTCCAATGAGAGCGACCAGGGCAATCGTTCCGACGAGGCCGATACCCCGAGCGGCAACGTTCCGAGCCACCAGCAGTTGCGCTCCGCGCGCAGCCAGTCGCGTTAGACCCACACTCTCCGTCATGCTCGCAATCGAGTTCGGGAGGATGATCCGACTCCCTTTAGTGCTCAGCGCGGCGAGCAGGAGAGAAACGCACCGTTTCGAAGAGAAGCAAGCGCGTGGATCTACTGCTCCTCAGCCGGGTTCTATGGCGCTTCCGCTTTCTTGTCGCGTTGGGCGTCATCGCCGGAAGCGCGCTCGCGTTCTTCGCGGCAGTTCAAATCGAGGTCTCCGACGGGTCGCCGCGACTGTCCTACCGACATGCGGAGGAGTGGAGAAGCCAGGCCACTCTTCTCGTCACGGAGCAAGGATTCCCCGAAGGTCATAAGGCTCCGTCGCCGAGCGAATGGGAGCAAGAGGCGCCCACGAGGACGGCCGGTGATCCGGGATTCGCCGAACCGCACCGTTTTGTCGAGCTCGCGCTCGTCTACGCGAATCTCGTCGATACCGATGCCGTCCGCGAATCACTCCCAACAGGCGCGCTGAGGGACGCAACGCTGGGAGGCGCTGCGCGCGGCCTCGAGTCGGGGGAGCCGATTCCCTTCGTCGACGTCGTCGCCGTCGCCGCCTCGGCTGAGGCTGCAAAGAGCCTGGCGCGATCAGGAGCGGAGGCGCTTCGTGACTATGTTGCCTCCCAGGAGATCGCCAACGGCATTCCCGAGGACGAGCGTGTGACGCTGCGCGTGGTTGCGTACCCGCGCGAGGCCGAGCTTGTCGTCGCTCGTCCCACGGCGTTGCCGCTCATCGCGTTTCTTGCGGTCGTTCTCATCGTCGTCGCGATCGCCTTCGTCGTCGAGAACGTTCGCCCGCGGTCGGCCGCAAGCCGTCCGGAGCTTCGACCATCTCGGCTCTAGGCTCTCCCGAGGCGCCCGCAGCTCGGCTGGCCTCGGCCCTTCGTGCCGATGAGCTCGGCCGCTGCTCACGGCTCGTCGTGAGCTGGGACGCCCTCCTGGCTGCCGCGCTCGTTGTCATCCTGTTCATCCCGATCAAGCGGTACCGGCTTCCGGTGGAGCTGCCCTTCGAGCTCGAGCCGTACCGCCTGATCATCGCCTTCCTCGCTCTCGCGTGGTTCTCGACGCTCCTGATCGATCCATCCGTGCGACTCCGGCGGACGGGGTTCGAGGCGCCCCTGCTCGTCTTCGTCCTCGCGGCTCTCGGCTCGCTCGTCGCGAACGGTGAGCGCCTTCGCGCGCTCGGCCTCGACGCCAGCGTGGCCAAGGACATCACGTTCTTCGCGAGCTTCCTGGCGATCACGTACCTGGTCACAAGCGTCGGCGAGCATGCCGATCGGCTGGACGTCCTGGTTCGGCGTCTGGTCGTCGGTGGAGCGGCTATCGGCGTTCTCGCGGTGATCGAATCTCGCACCGGCTTCAATCCGTTCGACCACGTCAGCGTCGTGCTGCCGTTTCTCCAGCCGGATGCGGTCTACACGCTTCCCGAGGTCGGTCGCCACGCCTTCCGCGCTTTTGGCCCCGCCCAGCACCCGATTGCGCTCGGCGCGCTGCTCGCCATGCTCTTGCCCCTCGCCGTCTACCTCGCGAAGACGAGCGGAAGGCGTGCGTGGTGGCTCGCAGCCGCCGCGCTCGTCGCCGGCTGCCTGGCAAGCGTTTCCCGAACCAGCGTGGTCATGCTCGTGGTCGTCGTCTTGGTGTTGCTCCTGCTGCGAGGGCGGGAGCTCGCCCCGCTTCTTCCCGCGCTCCTGCCGGTGCTGCTCGCGGTGCAGCTCGCCGTCCCCGGCACGCTCGGGACGATCAGAGCATCCTTCTTCCCCTCTGAGGGCCTGCGGAACGAGCAGAGCACGGTGGGCCGCCTCGAGGACTACGGGCCCTCGCTGGATGAGTTTGCCCGCCAGCCCGTCCTGGGCCAGGGTTTCGGTACCCGGGAAGTCGTCGGGGAGGAAGCAAACGCTCGCTTTCTCGACAACCAGTGGCTCATGACCCTTCTCGAAACGGGCCTCGCAGGCGCGCTCGCACTGCTCTGGCTCTTCTCGCGTGCGTTGCGGAGCTTTGCGCGTGGAGCCCGCGGCGACGACGAGCGCCGCGGCTGGCTCCTTGCGGCGATTACGGCGGCGGTGGCGTCGTACGCGGTCGGGATGCTGTTCTTCGACGCCTTCGCCTTCATCCAGGTCACCTTCGTGCTGTTCATCCTGCTCGGAATCGGCGCAGCGCTCGTCGCGAGATCGGCCCCGCCGGCGGCCGGCGGGAAACCCTCCTAGTGCCAGCCGATCGCCTCTCGCGCCCGCCTCGGGAGGTAGCGAAGGCGCTGCTCTTCCCGAACGAGAGCGCGGACAGCGGCGTTCGGATGGCGCCGCTTGCGCCGTAGCGAAGAGACGAAGAAGCCCTGGATCAACCCGAGCGCTGCTGGATCCTGGCGGCATCGATGCAATGCGCGCAGCACGAGGTAGGAGAGCCGGTACCCACAGTAGTGGGCGACCTCACCCTGCATCGTCCATTGCAGCCGAGCACCGTCGCGCTCGCCGACGCGACGGTGATGCCGAAAGGGGAGATCGGCCACAGAACGCGTGCTCCAGCCACGGAGCCGAGCCTGGATCTCGTCGACGACGTCCCAGCCGAGCCGCTCCTCGAGCGGAAGGAGCTCATCGAGGCAGGCTCGGCGGTACGCGCGGGTGGCGCCGCGGACGCGGGAGCCGGTCACGTGCCTCGGTTCCCAGCTGCCGTTCTCCCGCTCGTATGCAGTTCCGCTCGCAATTCCGAGGGACGGCTCTCCTTCGAACTCGGCCAGCAGCCGCTCGAAGAAGTCCTGCTCGAAGGACACGTCGCAATCGAGCTTGACGACGACGTCAGGCGCCTTCTCCAAAGGGCTCAGGCCGGCCGTGAACGCCATTACGTCGCGACCCGAGCGCCGGCCGAGTCGGAGCTGCCCGTCCGGCGCCTGCTCGTGGCGTGAGGAGATCGTGGTGATCCAGGGGGTCTCCCGGGCCAGCTCCTGCGCGATCGTGGGCGTCTCGTCCGTCGAGCCGTCGTCGACGATGACCCAGGCCGTGGGCGGCCGTGTTTGGTCGGCCAGGCAGGCGCCGAGGCGGCGCAGGTTCGCCTCCTCGTTACGCGCCGGCGAGACGGCGGCGTACGTCAGCGGGCGGAACGTCACCGTGGGCTCGCGGGCGCAGGGGGCCGCCGGCTGGCCGCGCCCCGGGGAAGCACGAGCGCGGCCAGGGAACGGATGCGTCCGGCTCGTGGGGCGAGCCCGCCGCGTGTGACCACCGACCGCGTGAGCGCCTCGAGGACGAGTCCGGCCCGCTCGAGCGACGCCGCGACACGCCCTGAGTGCTTGTCGGCATAAAGCCGGCGGCTGGCGGCGACGAGCGGAAGGAGCTGGGCGCGCGGCCCGGAGCCGCCACCGTCGTGTCGCACGACCGCGCCCGGCTCGAAGCGAATGTCGAGGCCCGCGTCGCGAAGCCGGCGGCAGAGGTCGACATCCTCCGAGTAGAGGAAGAAGCGTTCGTCGAACCCGCCGAGTCGCTCGAGTGCAGTGCGTCTGACGAGGATGCAAGCACCGGACACCCACTCAGGAGAGCCGGGCCGATCGTAGGCGGCAGGGTCGCGCACGATCTCGTCCGACCAAGCGGCCCGGGGGAAGACGCGGTTCAAGAAGAACGCTCGCGCGTACGTCGAGCGCAGGCGCGGAAAGCGTCGCTGCGACCAGTCGAGCGTTCCGTCATCGGCGAGGATCCTGGGCGCCGTCGCACCGATTCCCTCCTGCGTCTCGAGAGTCGTCGCAAGAGCGCGGAGCGAGCGTTCATCCAGGGACGCATCGGGGTTCAGGAAAAGGACGAACGGCGCTCGCCCGGAACGCCAGCCCTCGTTGCAGCCGCGCCCGAACCCGGCGTTGTCGGCGCGCTGCACGGTGCGTACCGGCAGATCGGCGACGACGTGGAGGCTGCCGTCCGAGGAGGCGTTGTCGACCACGACGACGTCCACGTCCGGCAGGGAAGCGAGCGGCTCGACGCACCTGCGGAGAGAGGCGATGCTGTTATGCGAGACGACGACGACGTCGATGAGCTCCATAGAGGAGCTCTCGCATTCGACTGGATCGAGGACTTCCCTCCCGCCGGCGCCGGCGCTCGATCGCCCGGTCGTAGGCGGCAAGCAGGCTCTGCTCGGAGAAGTCCCACGAGAGGGCCTGCTCGACCCGGGCTCGCCCCGCCTCCGCCATCGCGGCCCGTCGTCCTTCGTCGTCGAGGAGCTCGTCGATGCAGCGCGCGAAGCTGCTCTCGTCGTTTGGCCGGGCGTACACGGCCGCCTCGCCCGCCGTCACCTTCGATTCCGCGAGGTCGTAGGCGACGATCGGCCGGGACATCGCCATGTACTCCGCAACCTTGATCAACGTCGAGAGCTCGTTGAGCGCGGTCTTCGGCTCAGGTGCCAGGCAGAGATCGCAGGTGGAGAGGAGGGTGCGGACCCCGTCGTCGTCGAGCCGGCCGACGAACTCGACAGCATCGTCGAGCCCCAGGCCGCTCGCGAGCACTTGCATCTCGGGGAGCGCCTCACCGTCCCCGGCGAAGATCACACGCCAGTCTTCGCGGCGGGCACGGAGGAGCGCGAGTGCACGCAGCGCGTGCTCGACCCCGTCCTGCCGGCCCATCAGGCCGACGTAAGCAAGGAGGTGGCGGCGGCCACGCCGGAGCGAGAGATCGGGCTCGGCCGCCCGCAGGCGGGCGAGGTCGGGGCCGTTTCGAACCACGAAGACGTCCTCAGGGCGCTTCCCACCGCGGTCGAGCGCCACGCGCCGATAGGACTCGTTCGTCGACAGGATCACGTCGGCCAGGGACAGGCCGAGGCGCTCGCTCATGAGCAGAAGCCGAAACGCGAGGCCGCCGCTTCGACCGAACTTCGAGCTGTAGAGCTCGGGCACGAGGTCATGGTGGTCGAAGACGAGGGCCGCGCCACGCCGCCGTAGCGACCAGGCGGCAAGCAGGAGAACGTCGGGCGGATTGCAGGCGTGAACGACGTCGAAGTCGCTCTCCCGCCCGAGCGCCCGTGCGATTCGGCGCGTGTGCCAGAGAGCGCAGAGATACTCCCGGACGTACCCGATCAACCCGCCCTCGGCCGGGGTGAGCGGGTAGCGGTGGATCTCCACGCCCTCGCGGAGTTCGTAGGGAGCGCGGTCGACGTCCCGTCCTTGGGGGCAAACGACGACCACGACGTACCCGGCGCTCGAAAGCGACCGGCATTCCTGCCAGACGCGACGGTCGAAGGGGACGGAGAGGTTCTCGACCAGAATGAGAACCCGACCGAGCATGCGGCGATCCTAGGAGGAGCGCCGGAGGGCGCCCGGCGCCGAGAAGGACTCTCCGACCTGGTGCGTAAAGCGCCTCCATGACCTCGTCGTCGGCCTTGCAGGCCCCGCGAACCTTTTCACCTGCCGAGCGGCCGCCGGTGCCGTTCCTCGACCTGAGCGGGGCGCACAGGGCAATCAAGGCTCGTCTGCTCGCCGACATCGAGGAGCTGATCGACACCGGCGCGTTCACGAACGGCCCCCAGGTCGGCGCTTTCGAGCGAGCCTTCGCCGCGTACTGCCGCGCCCCTCATTGCGTCGGTCTTGCCAGCGGTCTCGATGCCCTCCGGCTCGCCCTCCGCGGCCTCGAGGTGGCGCGTGGCGACGAAGTGATCGTGCCCGCTCAGACCTTCGTGGCGACGTTCGAAGCGGTGACCCAGTCCGGCGGAATACCGGTCGTTGTCGACGTGCGCGCGGCCGACTACACGCTCGACCTCGACGCCGTTCAGGCCGCTCTGACGCCGCGCACTCGCGTTCTCTTGCCGGTGCACCTGTACGGACAGATGGCGGATTCGCGCGCGGTTGCGGCCCTGGCCGCACGTACAGGGCTCGCCGTCGTCGAGGACGCGTGCCAGGCCCACGGAGCCGAACGGGACGGCAGCCGGCCCGGGGAGCTCGCCGCCGCCGCCGCCTTCAGCTTCTATCCCGGCAAGAACCTCGGCGCGATGGGAGACGGCGGAGCCCTAGTCACCAAGCACGGCTCGCTTGCGGAGCGCGTACGCAGCTTGCGCGAGCACGGTCAGAGGACGAAGTACGGCCACGAGGAGGAGGGCTACACCGCCCGGTTGGACACGATCCAGGCGCTCGTTCTCCTCCGGAAGCTTCCCCTTCTCGACGGCTGGAACGCGGAGCGGAGAGCGGCAGCTCGCTTCTACTCGTTCGCGCTCTCTGGGGTCGGCGACCTGACGCTGCCGACTCCGGCGCCGGGGAGCAGGCATGCCTGGCACGTCTACGTCGTCAGGACGAGCCGCGCCTCAGCGCTCGCCGAGTTCCTCGGCCGCCGCGGAATCGCCACCGGCCGCCATTACCCGACGCCTCCTCACCTCTCTCCCGCCTATTCGTGGCTCGGGCACCGTCGGGGGAGCTTCCCGGTCGCCGAGCGGCTTGCTTCCGACGGACTCTCGCTGCCCCTCTTCCCGGGCATCCGCGAGGATCAGCTTGGGTCCGTGGTCGAGAGAATCGTCGATTTCTTCCGCCGTGGCTGACGGGCCCGTCAACGATGCTCCGTTTCGCCTCGCGGAGGACGTTCGCTTCGGCGACGACGTGGTCGTCCACTCGTTCACGAACCTCTACGGGTGCCGGATCGGTGATCGAACGCGGATCGGCCCCTTCGTCGAAATCCAGCGCGGTGCTTCGGTGGGGGCAGGGTGCAAGATTCAGAGCCACGTATTCGTCTGCGAAGGCGTCTCGATCGAGGACGAGGTCTTCGTCGGTCACGGTGTCCTGTTTCTGAACGACAAGACGCCGCGCGCGACGACTCCCGGTGGGGACCTGAAGGGTGACGGCGACTGGACGCTCCTGCGAACCACGGTCGAGCGCGGCGCGTCACTCGGCTCGGGCGCGATCATCCTCGGCGGGGTTCGGGTCGGCGCCGGGGCGCTCGTCGGCGCCGGGGCGGTGGTGACGCGGGACGTCAGCCCGGGTGAGACGGTCGTCGGGCACCCTGCTCGCGTCCACCTGCGTTCTTCCGCACGGCTCGCTTCCTAGAAGAGCGACTGGTCGGCCTGGCGGTCGACCACCACCTGGTCGAGATGGGCCCGCTGGAGCGGATTGACCCAGACGCCGTGCACCCACGGGCGGCGGACGACCATCGCGCGGCCGTAGGACACCGGGACGATCGCAACATGCTCGTTCACCCAGAGCCGGTCGAGCTCGTGGTAGAGGCGCATGCGCTCGCCCTGGTCGCCGGCCGAGCGGGCCCGGTCGAGGAGCTCGTCGATCTCCTCGTCGCGGTAGAAGGGCCAGCCTGAGCGCATGAAGCCGCGAAACACTCCGTCCGGGTCTGGATAGTCGGCCGACCAGCCCGAGAGCCAGAGGTCGTGCTCCTCCGCGATGTCGTGCGGCTTCGGGCGCGGCGCCCCCGGCTCCATCTCCTTCAGGCGCACGCCGAGCGCGCCCCATTGCTCCTCGAGCGCCTGAAGGTACGGGCCGTGTTTCGGGACAAGCACGGTGACCTCCGGGAATCCCCTGCCGTCCGGGTAGCCGGCCTGCTCGAGCAACGCGCGTGCCCGCTCGGGGTCGTAGTCGAGCCCGATGCGGTGGGAATGGCCGGGCATGGCGGGAGGGATCGAGCCGCCGCGTGCCGCCGGGCGGTTCAGGGTTCCAACGTCCGCGATCAGGCGCTCGCGGTCGAGCCCGTGCGCGAAGGCTTTGCGGACGAGCTCGTTCGAGAACGGCGGCCGGTCGGCGCGAAAGCCCACGTACTGGAGCCAGAGCTCCGGAACCAGGTCGGTGAGCGTGTGCTCCGATTCTGCGAGCTCCTGGTGGTAGGCGGTGTAGGCCGGCAGGACGTCGAACCGCCCCTCCCGCCACTCCTTTGCAGCCGCCGCTCCACGCAGGGCAAAATCGAACCGCACCTCCCTGACGTTTCCGCGCGGCCCGCCCCAATGCGGGTTCGCGGTCAGGACTGCGTGATCCGAGTCGAACTCGGAGAGCATGAACGGCCCGTTGCCGACGAGGTTCTCCGGCTTCCGCCAGTCGTCGCCGAGCTCCTGGCACTTGTGCTCAGGCCAGGGGAACGACCAGGCCGAGGCTAGGATGAACGGGAAGTAGTTCCTGGCTTCCCGGAGCCGGATTTCGAGCGTGCGCTCGTCGAGCGCCTCGGCCGTCTCGACGTCCTCCATGAGGAAGGCAGTTCTGAGGCCTTTCTCGCGCATCTGGCTCCACGCGAAGGCGAAGTCAGAAGCGGTCAGCGGCTCTCCGTCGCTCCAGCGCACGCCCTCGCGGATCCGGAAGAGGTATGTGAGCCCGTCGCTCGAGACACGGAAGTTGTCGGCCATCGAGGGTACGACGTTCAGGTCGTGGTCGATCCGAAGGAGGCCGGCGAAGAGGTGCTCGGTGAAGTACGCGCCCTCGGTCGTGTAGACGTCGCCGGGGATCAGGTCGGACGGGCGGCCCGCCGCGGTCTCGATCGTCTCCGTTGGCGCGAGCGGCGGCTCCTCGTCGACCCGGCAGCAGAAGGCCTCGTCGTAGAGCTCCTCTGCGGCCTCGAAGTTGAACGCGAGGTGGTGGGCAAGCGCCATCTTGAAGAGCGTGTCGCGGGTCCGGCGCTCGTCGCCGATCCGGGCGAGGAACGTGCGAGCGGTGGCGTAGTGCTCGAGCGCCTCCTGGTCGGCATAGAGAGCGCGTGCGGCGTCACCCGCCTTCAGGAGGTACTCGACTGCCTTCTCGGGCTCGTCGGCCTCCGTGAAGTGGCGCGCGAGGAGCCCGTACACCTCCTCCGGGGAGTCCTTGTGCAGCTCCTCAAGCGCCTCGCCGACCTGGCGGTGGAGTCGCTTCCGCTTCGGCTCGACCAGGTTCGCGTAGGCAACCTCCTGGAGCAGGCCGTGCCGGAACCGGTACTCGCGGATCGGCCGCCGGCGCTTCTCGACGATCAGGTCGAGCCGCTGGAGCTCTGACAGCGCGCGAACGAGCTGCTCGCGCGGGGTTACCTTTTCGAGTAGCTGCGTTCCGAACGTCCGCCCGACGACGGCCGCCAGGTGCAAGACCTCGCGGGTGGCGGGGTCGAGGCGGTCGAGCCGCGCCTGGAGGGCGCCCTGGACGAGCGCCGGGATAGCGAGCTCGTCGAGTGCGACGCCGAGCTCCCAGCCGCCGTTCTTCCGCTTGAGGGCGCCGCGCTCGACGAGGTCTTGGAACGCCTCCTCGAGGAAGAACGGATTGCCGCCGGCCCGCTCCGCGATGAGCTCGGCCACGTCCTCCGGTACCTCGCCCTCCGCCGCTTCTCCGACCAACGTTCGACTGGCGTCTGTGGGGAGCGGCCGGAGCTCGATCTCGCGGTAGCGATGCGGATAGAGCTGGCGGGCCCGCTCGCCGAGCTGCCAGGACCTGAGCTGGCGCTCGCTCCGGTAGAGAAGGAAGAGCCCAACGGCTGCCTCCTCCGTGACCGGGAGGAGCGCCTCGAGAAGCTCGAGCGTCGCCTCGTCCGCCCAGTGGAGGTCTTCGAGGACGACGCAGAGCGGCATCTCGTCAGAGAGTCGAACCAGCAGGTCGGAGAAGTATTCGAACGTCTGGCTTTGGACGCTCTCGCGGTTCAGCTCGCGGAGCCGCTGCGCTGCGTCGGGCTCGAGCGTGAGTCCCATCAGGCTCGCGAAGAAGGGGTAGACCTCGTCGGCGTCGTCGAAGAGCTCGGCGAGCTCGGCCTTCAGCTCGAGCCTTACTCTCGCCTCGGGCGTGGACGCGCCGACCGAGAGCCATTCCCGCAGGAGGTCGCGGATCGGCCAGTACGGGAAGGTCTGGGCGTAGGAGACGCCGCGGCCCTCGACGAAGCGAACGCGGTCGTGGTAGCGGCTTCGCACCTCCGCGACGAGACGTGTCTTCCCGATCCCGGGCTCACCCATGAGGGAGACGATCACACCGCGGCCCTCGACCAGGCCGTCCATCGTGCGCTCGAGGACGGTCAGCTCGAAGTCGCGTCCTACCAGCAGGCTGCTCGGGAGGAGCGGCTCCGGCTCGCGAATGCCGGTGACCTGGAAGGTGCGGACGGCTGACTCGCGCCCGCGGAGGTCCTGCTCGCCGAACTCCTCCATGACGAAGCAGCCTTCGACCTGTCTCGCGGTCGTCGGGCTCAGGACAACACCGCCGGACGGGGCGAGGTTCTGGAGGCGGGAGGCGACGTTTACGGTGTCGCCGAGCGCGTTCCACGGGTCGGTGCCATCCCCGTCCTCCTCGGGGCGGACGACGACCGGGCCTGTGTTGATTCCGACGCGGACAGCGAGCTCGATCCCGTAGGCGGCCTGAACCTCGTCGGCGTAGCGGCCAACGCCGCGTTGGATGGCGAGCGCGGCCCGGACGGCGCGCTCAGAGTCGTCCTCGTGGGCGACCGGAGCGCCGAAGATCGCGTACAGCTCGTCCCCGCGGAGCTGAGCGACGGTGCCGTCGAAGCGGCGCACCTGGTCGGCCATGATCCGGAGCACCTCGTCGATTAGGAGTTTGGTGCGCTCAGCGCCGAGCGCCTCGCCGATCCGCGTCGAACCCACGAGGTCGGCGATCAGCACCGAGACAATCCTCCGTTCGCCTGTTGCGACTGCCATGGCGAGAGTTATAGCCGTCCGGCGGGCGCTTGCCGTGGCCCCGATCAGCGCGACGGGTTTAGCCGCATGCGGGCGCGGTGACAGAACTCCGACATCACTTCGTCAGGGGGTCAGGAATCATGATTTTCGCGGACATATTCGACCGCATGCAGGAGGCGGTCAGCGTGTTCTTCGCCTGGCTGCCGTCGTTGCTCGGCGCCCTCGTCATCCTCGTCATCGGCTACTTCGTGGCGAAGATCCTGGGCAACCTCGTGGCGCGGCTGCTCGGGCGGGCAGGCCTTGACCGCTCGCTGCACTCCGGCCAGGCCGGAACGTGGATAGCCAAGCTGACATCGAGCCCGTCCCAGCTGCTCGGGCGAATCACGTTCTGGGTGATCTTCATCGGTGCGATCTCGCTCGCCGTGACGGCCCTCGGGATCGACGCGCTCACGGACTTCGTTGCGGCCGTCTACTCGTACGTGCCGAACATCCTGATGGCGTTCCTCATCTTCATCGTCGCGAGCGCGATTGCGGGCGGCGTCGCCGGGCTCGTGCAGCGCACGATGGGGGACACGGGGCTCGGCCGAATCGTCAGGACCGTCGTTCCAGTGCTCATCATGGCGATCGCCGGGTTCATGATCCTCGATGCGCTCGAGATCGCAAGCACGATCGTCACGATCACGTACGCGGCGCTCATGGGCTCGATCGGGCTCGGCATGGCGCTCGCCTTCGGCCTTGGCGGCCGTGAGGTAGCCGCGCAGATGCTCCAGGGCGCCTACGAGCGCGGCCAGGCAAACTCGGCGCAGTGGAAGCGCGACCTGGACCAAGGTCGCGAGCAGGCGCGCCAAGACGCGGAACGCGTGAAGGCAGAGGCCGAGGACAGGGTGGAAGACGACCAGCAAGCCTCCCGTCCGGCCACGACCCAGGTGATCGTCGAGGAGCCTCGCGATCCAAAAGCCGAACCCCCCAGCACTCAGCGGGTTCGCTAGCGAACGTCGCGGCGGGCGGGCTTAGCCCGCCCGCCGCCCACAACCGATCGAAGGTGCCCCCATCCGACGGAAATCGTCATGGCTCCGCGAGAGCGGAGCCGGATTTCCGTCGGCGTTAGCCGCCTCCGTAGATAGAGATCGGCAGGTCGAGGAGCACGTCGTCGCCGGCCGGGCATTCCTGCTGCAGGCGGGAGAGCACGAAGCGCGCGCCGGGCGCCTCCTCGATGAGCCGCGCCTCGACCTCGGCGATCGTGTCGAGCCGGACGAGCTCCTGCTTGAACGGCCGCGGAAAGCGGCCGCGGCCGAGATACCAGCCGTAGAACTTCTTCAGGAAGCCGGTCGCGCGGCGCTCGCCCAGCTCGCGCACGGTCTCCCGCATGAAGAGAACGAGCTCGGCGACGACCTCTTCGCGCGAGGGCTCGGCCGCGTCGGCGTTCGCGATCTCGCCGACCGCCCACGGGTTTCCCTGCGCCGCCCGGCCCACCATCACCGCCGCGGCGCCCGAGGAGGCCAGCACGGTTTGGGCGCGCGCGTGAGATGTGATGTCGCCCGATGCGACCACCGGAACGTCGACGAGGTCGACGAGCTCGGCGGTCAGCGCGTGATCCGCCGTGCCGGTGTACATCTGCTCGGCCGAGCGCGGATGGAGCGTGAGGGACGCGGCGCCCGCCTCCACGAGCCTCGGGCCGACCGAGAGCGCCGTGCGGGAGCCGTTCTCGAGCCCGCGGCGCATCTTGACCGTGACCGGGACGTCGACCGCGGAGGCGACCGAGTCGACGATCCGGCAGGCGCGGTCAGGGTCGTCGAGGAGTGTGGCGCCCGCGCCGGTCTTCGTGACCTTGCGGACGGGACAGCCGAAGTTGATGTCGACAAGGTCGGCGCCCGCGCGCTCCACCATCCGCGCCGCGCCGGCCATCACGCCGGGCTCGGACCCGAAGATCTGGACGGCCAGCGGCTGCTCGTCAGTGGCGATCTTCAGGTAGCCGAGCGTTCGCTCGTTCCGGTGGTGGAGCCCAGCACAACTCACCATCTCCGAGCAGACGAGCCCGGCGCCGAACCGGCGTCCCTGGCGGCGAAACGCCTGCACGCTAACGCCGGCCATGGGCGCGAGCACGACCCTCGTCGGGATCTCCACAGGGCCGATGCTCCAGGGAGCTCGGAGGTCGACCTGCACGGAGGGGAATGGTACCCCGAGCGCGAACGTTCGACCCTTGACTGCGCCGCTACAATGGCCGGTCACGGTGCCCCTGCGGGGGTGCCGCATTTTTGCGTCTGGAGGCTTGGAGGGATCGGGGTTGAAGGAAGTTCTGCTCACACCCGAGGGGTACAAGAAGCTCAAAGAGGAGATCGAGTACCTCTCCAACGACAAGCGTCGCGAGGTCGCCGAGCGCATCAAGACCGCGCGCGAGTTCGGCGACATCACCGAGAACTCGGAGTACGACGACGCCAAGAACGAGCAGGCGATGCTCGAGCACCGGATCTCGCAGCTCGAGGAACGCCTGAAGGCCGCACGGGTCATCGAGAAGTCCGACATCTCGACGGACGCCGTCACGATCGGCACCAAGGTGCGCCTGCGAGACCTCCAGGCCAACAAGACGTTCGAATACTTCATCGTGGGCTCCGCCGAGGCCAACCCCGCCGAGCAGAAGCTGTCGAACGAGTCGCCGGTCGGCAAGGCAATCATCGGCAAGAAAAAGGGCGAGACCGTCGAAGTCACAGCCCCGCGCGGCGCCATGAAGTTCAAGATCATGGACATAAAGGCCGCGTGAAATCCGCGCTTCGCGCGGCGATTTCACGCGGGTAGGGCAAGCAGCGATCGTCTCGGAGCGAAGTCGGGCAGAGCCCGCCTTCGCGACGAAGTGCGCCATAGACTCGCGGCCGTGCTGCTTCGATCGTTCGTAGGGGTGGGGCTTGCCCCGCCCGCCGGGGTACGAGGGTGTGTAGGGGCGAGGCATGCCTCGCCCGCGGGTGGGTCGTGAACCTTCCCAAACGCTATCCCGACCGGGACGCGATCGCAGACGTGCGGGTCGAGGCTGAGGCGCTCGAGCCCGGCGAGGAGGGCTCGGAGCGGCGACGCCTCGCAGGTCGCGTTCTCGGGCGGCGCGGCCATGGGAAGCTCGTGTTCCTCGACCTCGTCGACCGGACCGGGTCGATTCAGCTGCTCGCGCCGGAGGATCGCGCTGGCCGGGTCGATCCCGATCTCGGTGATCTCGTCGGCGTTGCGGGTTTCCCTACGAAGACGCGGCGAGGGGAGCCCTCGCTCGTTGTCGAGGAGTACGAGCTCCTCGCCAAGATCGCGAGCCCGCTCCCCGATACCTACCACGGTCTCGTCGATACCGAGACCCGCTACCGCAAGCGCTACCTCGATCTGCTCGTCAACGAGGAGAGCCGGGAGACCTTTCGCCTCCGTGGCAGGCTGCTGGCCTCGATTCGGCGCTCCCTGGACGAGGACGGGTTCGTGGAGGTCGAGACGCCGATCCTCCAACCCCGCTACGGCGGCGCGTTCGCCGAGCCGTTCGTCACGCGCTCGAACGAGCTCGCCCGCGACCTCTACCTCAGGATCGCGACCGAGCTCTACCTGAAGCGGCTGATCGTCGGCGGGCTCGAGCGGGTCTACGAGATCGGCAAGGACTTTCGGAACGAGAGCGTCTCGTACAAACACCAGCCGGAGTTCACGATGCTCGAGTGGTACGAGGCCTACGCCGACTACCGCGACACGATGGAGCGGATCGAACGGCTCGTCGAGCGTGCGGCCCGAGACACTATCGGCGGGACGGAGGTCGAGTTCCGCGGCAACCGAATCGAGCTCGCCGCTCCCTGGCGCCGCCTTCCCTTGGTCGAGGCCCTGGAGGAGCACAGTCTTTGGTCGCGCGACGAGGACGAGCTCCGTCGCCGGCTCGAAGAGCGGGGTACCGAGACCGGATCTGACAAGACCTGGCCGCAGCTCGTCGACCACGCGCTCTCGGCGTATGTCGAGCCGACTCTCGTCCAGCCGACGATCCTCCACGACTATCCGATCGAGCTCTCTCCGTTCGCAAGGACGACGGATCACGACGTGACACTCGTCGAGCGCTTCGAGTACTTCATCGGCGGCATGGAGCTCGGTAACGCCTTCTCGGAGCTGAACGACCCGACCGAGCAGGAGCAGCGCTTCCTCATGCAGGCGCAGGATCGAGAGGCGGGCGATGCGACGGCCGAGGCGGGCGATCCGGACTACGTCGAGGCGCTCTCCTACGGCATGCCGCCGACCGGCGGTTTAGGCCTCGGAATAGACCGGTTGGCCATGGTCCTGACCGGGCGTGACACGATCCGCGACGTGATCCTCTTCCCAGCGCTTCGAGGCCGTTCTCCGAAACGCTAGAACCGCTAACGGGTCGAACCTCAGCCTCTCAAGTAGTGACCCTCGATAGACGAATTCCTAAAGGTTCCGGCACTTTTGTCGATCTGGTGAAGGCGCATGAGCCTCTACCAGACAAACGGTCCGCGCCCGCCGTCGGCGTCGCCGCGCTGGATTGACCGCTGGCTTGCCGCGTGCAGCGAGCTGGCCGAGCTCGAGCGCTCGAACCCGATGACCGACGCCGTCATCGACGAGCTCGATGGCCGAATGATCCGGATCGGCGAAAAGTGGCTCGCCGACTTCGCCTCCTGCAACTACCTCGGGTTCGATCTCGATCGCGAGATCATCGGAGCGATCCCCGACTACCTCGAGAAGTGGGGGACGCATCCCAGCTGGTCGCGCATGCTCGGCAGCCCGGTGCTCTACCAGCAGATCGAAGAGCGTCTGGTCGAGCTGCTCGGCTGCGAGGACGCGCTCGCGATTCCGACGATCACGTTGATCCACCTGTCCGTGATCCCGGTGCTCGCTGGGGACGGAACGATCTTCGTGGACAACCGGGCCCACAAGACGATCTACGACGGCTGCCAGTTCGCAGCCGCGCGAGGCGCCACCGTGAAGCGCTTCAGGTTCGAAGATCCGGCCGATCTCGAGCAGCTCCTGCGGCAGGATCGCTCGACTACGCGGCTCGTCTGCATGGACGGGGTCAACAGCATGACCGGCAACGCCCCAGAGCTCGGGGAGTTCGCGAGGCTTGCGCGCCGCTACGACGCAGTGCTGTACGTCGACGACGCTCACGGGTTCGGCGTGATCGGCGAGCGTGCGTCCGACGAGCCGAACCCCTACGGCCTGCGCGGGAACAGCATCGTGCGCCACTGCGGCGAGTCGTACGACGGGATTGTCCTCGTCGGCGGGTTCTCGAAGGCGTACTCGTCCCTCGCCGCCTTCGTGGCCTGTCCGACGGAACTCAAGGAGCTCCTCAAGACGGCCGCTCCGCCGTACCTCTACTCAGGACCTTCGCCCGTAGCCTCGCTCGCGACCGTCCTCGCCGCCTTCGACGTGAACGAAACCCGCGGGGATGCCGTCCGAACCGACCTCTGGCGCAAGACGGATCAGGTCCTCCGGTGTCTCGATCGCCTCGGAATCCACACCCCGAACCGCTCCGGCTTCCCGATCGTCGAGGTCCCGCTCGCGCGCCACGAGGACATCGACAAGGCGGGCCGCTTCCTCTTCGACCACGGAATCTACGTGACCCTCGCTGCCTATCCGCTTGTGCCGAAGAGCGAAGTCGGATTCAGGATCCAGGTTACGGCGGCCAACTCACAGGCCGAGATCGAGCAGCTCGTCGACGTCCTCGGCAAGCTTGCCAACGCCTTTGACCTGCGACCCGCTGCCGCGGAGGAGTTCGCGGCGTGAGCCGGCTCGGAAAAGTGGACTGGCGCGCGCGCGCGTGGGTTGTCTACCTCGCCGTCTGCGGCCTGCTTACGGCGGCGTACCTCTGGCTGCCGTCGCTCAAGGCGAACGGTCCGCTCATCAACCTGCTTGGCCTCTCCTCCTCGATCGCGATCGCGGTCGGGATCGTCCTTCACCGGCCCCGAGCGCGCGCCGCCTGGCTGCTCTTCATCGTCGGCAACTTCCTCTTCTTCGCCGGCGACCTCTATACGTACAGCTACCCGAAGCTCACGGGCGCCGAGGTCGAGTTTCCGTCCTTCGGAGACGCCGTCTACCTCATGGTGTACCCGGCTCTGGTGGCCGGCCTGCTCGTCCTCGTGCGGCGGCGCAACCCGCAAGGCGACCGGGCCGGGGTCATCGACTCGCTCATCATCTCGGTTGGCATCGCACTGCTCTCCTGGGTCTTCCTCGTCGCGCCGAACATCCACCTCTCAGGCCTGACCACCCTCGAGAAGGCGGTGTCGGCCGCCTATCCGCTTGGCGACATCTTGCTCCTGGCCGGGGCCGTGCGACTGGCAGTGGACAAGGGCAAGCGGGCGCCGGCCTTCTACCTCCTCGTCGGGAGCATCGTCTCGCTCCTCGCTGTGGATTCCGCTTACACGTATGCCCTGCTCACGAACGCCTACGACCACCAGCTGAGCTACGACGTGGGCTGGATCGCTTACTACGTCCTCTGGGGCGCAGCGGCGCTTCACCCCTCGATGCGGACGCTCGAGGAGCCGGCGCTCGACTCTCGCGCGCGCCTCACGCCGCTTCGGCTCGGCCTGCTCGCCGGCGCGTGTCTGATCGCCCCCGGCGTCCGCTTCTACCAGGCGCTGGACGACCCGGACGTCCTCGTCTTGATCCTCGCCTCGGCGCTCCTGTTCCTGCTCGTCGTCGCGCGTATGGCTGGGCTCGTCCGGCAAGAGGAGCGGGCGGCGTCGCGCGAGCTGGCCCTGCGCGGTGCGGGCGTCGACCTCGTCGCGGCCGGCGGGCGAGAACAGGTGAACGAGGCCGCGATCTCCGCCGTTCTGGCGCTGGTCGGAAGTCCTGCCCAGGCCCATCTGATCCTCCCGAGACGGGAAGGCGCATTCGTCACCGCCTCCTCGGAGAGCGACGGTGAGTGGCAGCTCTCGAAGGGAGCCTACGGCTGGCTCTGGGAGTCCGCCCGGGGGACGCGCCAGGTTCCGCTCGCGAGGCTGCCCGACGAGGTACGTCGGGAGCTCCGCCTCCAGGACTGCCGAACCGTGCTGCTCCTGCCGCTCTCGGTTCGCGAGGCTGAGCGAGGGCTGCTCGTCCTCGGGTCGTCCGACGGTCTGGCTCCCGAGCTCGTCGACTCGCTCGAGTCTCTCGCCTCCCAGGTTTCGCTCGCCCTCGAGGGGACTCTGCTCGCCGAGGATCTCCACCGACGGCAGAGCGAAGCGAGGTTCCGGTCGCTAGTCGCCCACTCGAGCGACCTCATCACCGTGCTCGACGCCCACGGGGTCGTCACGTACCAGAGCCCGTCGGTCGAGCGTGTGCTCGGCTATCGCGCCGCCGACATCGAAGGCACCGACTTCTCGAGACTCCTGAGCGCCGCTGACCGGCCGCGTTTAGCGCAGATCCTGTCCGGGGTGGGCGAGGCTTACGCGGGCGGCGGCGCCGACACCCATGTGATCGAATGCTCGCTCAGGCGCCGGGACGGCACCCGGCTCCAGTTCGAAGTGCAGCACACGGATCTGCTCCAGGACGAACACGTTCGCGGCATCGTCCTGAACAGCCGCGACGTGAGCGAGCGCAAGGCGTTCGAGGATCAGCTCGCGCACCAGGCCTTCCACGACCCGGTTACGAGTCTCGCGAACCGGGCGCTCTTCGCCGATCGCGTGGAGCAGGCCCTGCGCCGCTCCAATCGCGGCGGCGCGGCCATCGGCGTCATGTTCATAGACCTCGACGACTTCAAGACCGTCAACGACAGCCTCGGCCACGCCGCCGGCGACAAGGTGCTCCAGGAGGTTGCTCAGCGCCTCCAAACTGCGGTCCGTCCGGCCGACACCGTCGCCCGCTTCGGCGGCGACGAGTTCGCGGTCCTGCTCGACGGCATTAGCGACTCGGCCGAGGCCGCGGACGTGGCCGGCCGCCTCCTGCGAGCGCTCGAGCTCGCGTACGACGTCGACGGCAAGCAGGTCTACCCGCGCGCGAGCGTCGGCATCTGCCTGGCTGGACACGAGCTTGGCGCGTCCGAAGCCGAGGAGCTGCTGAGGAACGCCGATGTGGCGATGTACATGGCGAAGCGTGACAGCAAGGGCAGCTACCGCGTCTTTGAGCCGGCGATGCACGTGCGCGTCGTCGAGCGCCTGGAGCTCCAGGCAGAGCTCCAACGGGCGCTCGAACTTTGCCAGCTCGAGGTGCACTACCAGCCGGTCGTCCGGCTCGGTGAGGAAGCCGACTATGGCGTCGAGGCTCTGCTCCGGTGGATCCATCCGACGCGGGGCACGATTCCGCCGCTCCAGTTCATTCCGTTGGCGGAGGAGACCGGCCTCATAATCCCGATCGGCCGCTGGGTTCTTCACGAGGCGTGTCGTCAGGGTGCGTTCCTCCACGGGCGGTTCCCGCGGCAGGTTCCGCTGACCGTGAGCGTCAACCTGTCCGTGAAGCAGCTTCAATCGGAAACCATCGTGTCGGACGTACGTGAAGCTCTCCAGGAGAGCGGCTTCCCGGCCTCCTCGCTCGTCCTTGAGATCACCGAGACGGTGATGATGGCCGACCACAACCTGGCCATCCGGCGGCTTCTGGAGCTGAAGGACCTCGGAGTCCTGCTCGCGATGGACGACTTCGGGACGGGTTATTCGTCCCTTGCCTACCTAAGCCGCTTCCCGGTCGACATTCTCAAGATGGACCGTTCCTTCCTCATGTCGGAGCACGACGAGTCGGGTCTGCCTGGAGCGATCGTCGCCCTGGGCGCAAACCTCGGTCTCGAGGTGATCGCCGAAGGAGTCGAGCGGCCCGAGCAGGTTCAGTCGCTTCGAAGCCTCGGCTGTGAGCTCGCTCAAGGCTTCCTGTTCGCGAAGCCGATGAACCGCGACGCGCTGGTCAAATACCTTGCCTCGAGCGAGGGTGCGGTCGGTCGGCGCGAGTCGCATGCAGCATAGTCACGAGGCTCTGGACCGTCCGGGCGGCTTCTCGCGCGTCAATCTGATCGCTCCGCTTCGGCACCGGGACTTTCGGCTCCTCTGGGCGGGAATGACCGTCTCGCTCGTGGGCGACGGCGTCTTCCTCGTTGCGATGGCCTGGCAGGCCTACGAGCTCTGGAACGCCCCGGCCGCGCTCTCCCTGCTCGGGATCGGGATGACGGTGCCGACGATCGCTTTCCTTCTGCCCGCGGGGGTCCTGAGCGATCGGCTCGATCGGCGCACGCTCATGCTGTGGGCGGACGCCGGGCGCGCGCTTGTCGTGGGGGTGCTTGCGGTTCTCGCCCTCACGGGCCTCCTGACGTTTTGGCAGCTCTTGGTCATCGTCGCCTTGTACGGCGTCGGCACTGCCTTCTTCGCTCCTGCGTTCGAGGCGATCGTCCCGGACATCGTCCCGCCGGGCGACCTCGCGGCCGCCAACTCGCTCGATCAGTTCGTTCGGCCCATTGCGCTTCGGCTTGCCGGTCCCGCTCTGGGCGGTGCCCTCATCGCGGGTATCGGCACCGGGGGCGCTTTTGCGGTCGACGCTGCCTCCTTCCTCGCGTCGACCGTCGCCATCTTCCTGATCCGGCCGCCCGCTCATCCTCGCTCGGAACACGTCGCATCCTCGCTCAAGGCCGTGCAGGAGGGCCTGCGCTTCGTCCGGGGCCGGGTTTGGCTCTGGGGCACGCTCCTCTCGGCCACCGTCGCGTACCTCGCCTTCATGGGCCCGGCCGAGGTCCTGCTGCCCTACCTCGTGAAGAACGAGCTCGGCGACTCGGCGAGTGCGCTCGGGTTGGTCTTCGCCGCCGGAGGCGTGGGGGCGATCGGCGCCGCTCTAATCATGGGGCAGCGTGGCCACCCGCGGCGCGACGTGACGTTCATGTACGCGACCTGGACGCTCGCCACGCTCGCGGTGGCCGGCTACGGACTCGCGACGGCGTCGTGGCAGCTCATGGTGGCGTGCCTCGTGTTCAACGGGCTCGAGACTGCTGGAACCATCGTCTGGGCCACCATCAAGCAGCGCCACGTTCCGGCCTCGATGCTCGGTCGGGTCTCGAGCCTGGACTGGCTCATCTCAATCGGCCTCCTTCCACTCTCGTTCGCACTCACGGCGCCGGTCACGGGCTTGGTGGGTGCCCGCGCCACGCTGATCGGAGCCGCCGTGATCGGCGGCGTGTTCACCCTTGGCGCGCTCTTCCTGCCCGGAATGCGTGAGATCGAGGGCCGGCCCGCCGACACGGATTCCGAGCGTGACGGGCGGCCGCCCGTCACGGACTCAGAGCGGCACAGGCAGCCCGCCCTGGCCGAGGTCCGCACCTAAGAAGAGGGTTCGGCGGTGGGGTTAGCCGCACCCCGAGACGCCAGCGGGCCGTATTAACGATCTCCCGCCCGGGTGCGAGCATGGCTGCATGAAGGCAAAGCTCCTCCTCGGAACCATCTTCCTCGGCATCGTCGTGCTGGCGATCGGCGGGATGACCGTCCGGCGGACGCGGCGTGCGCTCAGGGCCGTGTTCCGGCCGGCCGTAGCCCCGGCCGAGCAGCCCACCTTCGCGTAGAGCCGCCAACGGCTTTCGGCGCGCCGCCGAGCAGGTACACGCTCGCGAGCCCGGCCCATTCGCCGTACGGCTCGAGGAGCTCCCGCGTGTCGTCCTCGTCGGCCCACCGCCCGAGGAGCGCCGAGCAGAGCTTGATGAGGCCGAGATCGCCGACGAGCCCGTGCTCGAAGCGCCCGAGGCCGTAGAGGCAGATCATCCCAGCCGACCAAGGGCCGAGCCCCCGTTCACGCTCGATGCGGGCGCGTGCTGCGGCTGTCGGCACCGCCCGAAGGCGCTCGAGATCGGTCTCCCGTGAGAGACGAACGAGCGCGTTCGCCTTGCGCGAGACGAGGCCGTTGCGGGCGAGGAGCGCTGGGGAGAATCCCGCGAACGTAGACCGGTCGGGAGGGAGCCGCAGCTCGCCGTGCTCGCGGCAGGCGAGCCGTACGAGCTTGTTCTCGAGCAACCGTGCAGCCCTTGCCTGGATGAGCTGGCCACACACAGCCTTCAGGAGCGCATGTGTGACCGTCGGCACGCGGAGGGGCCGCAGCCCGCGGAGCCGACGAATCCCCGGCCCGAGCAGGGCATCGCCGGCGAAGCGGCGCAAGAACTCCCGGTGGTCTTCGTCGCAGGCGAGCACGAAGCGGAGGACGTCGAGTGCAGCGTCCGTGTCGTGCGCGTCGAGGTGGACGGCAAGAGTCCCGTCCCGACGCTGCCAGACCCGAGCCAGTGCGGGCCCGTCGCCGGCCTCGAAGGCGGCCGTCAGGATCCCGTCTCGAAACACGCGAGTCGCATCGCTCTTGGTGCGGGCCGAGAGCGCGAGCGAGTAGGGCGGCCGTGGCCGAAGCTCGGTCTCGACGGTCACCGGGCGACCTTAGATGATTGATCGGTAGTTCCGGCACCGCCGGCTGGTGGCCCAGACACGGCGCGGGGCCGCGCCCCCATCCTTGCCAAGGCTCACCAGCCTTGGCCGCCGACGATGACGCAGCCTCGCTTGATCTGGGCCATCCCCGACGGCACCCCAACTACCAATCAACCATCTAGCGCGACCGCCGGAACGTGCGCCGGGAAGCCTCTCCCTCCAACCAACATCCGCCTGCGCCGTCACAGCGAATAGGGGTGGAGAGGGTGGAAAACAGCGGTTCACACGCGGCTCGAAAAAGACCCTGTAGCGATTCTGCCGAGCAGCCGATACGGGTGTTGAGCCCCGCGAGGTGCGTCCCGATCGGTTCTGTACCATGGGGTCTCGGCTACACGAGAAAGGACGTGAGCGTTGTTTGAACGCTTCACTGAGCGAGCACGACAGGTCGTCGTCCTAGCCCAGGACGAGGCCAGGGCCCTCAAGCACAACTACATCGGAACCGAGCACATTTTGCTCGGCCTGCTCCGGGAAGAGGAGGGCCTCGCGGCCCGTGTGCTCGAGTCCCTCGACATCACCGTCGAGGAGGTCCGCGCTCAGGTGGCGCGCATCGTCGGGCAGGGCGACGAGGTCACAACCGGGCAGATTCCGTTCACGCCGCGGGCGAAAAAGGTGCTCGAGCTCGCGCTCCGCGAAGCCCTCTCTCTCGGCCACAACTACATTGGCACCGAGCACATCCTGCTCGGGCTCGTGCGCGAGAACGAGGGCGTTGCCGCCCGCATCCTCCTCGACTTCGACGCGGACGCGGAGAAGATTCGCAACGAGATCATTCGGATGCTCTCCGGGCCTGGGCGCCGGCAGGGCGGCGGGTCGAGCGCCCCCGGCGAGAAGTCGAAGAGCTCGAAGCTCCTCGACCAGTTCGGCCGCAACCTGACGAAGCTCGCCGCCGAGGCGAAGCTCGACCCGGTCGTCGGCCGTCAGACCGAGATCGAGAGGGTCATGCAGATCCTCTCGCGCAGGACGAAGAACAACCCCGTGCTGATCGGCGAGCCGGGCGTCGGCAAGACGGCAGTCGTCGAGGGCCTCGCCGCCCGCATCTCCTCCAACCAGGTGCCCGAGCTCCTGAAGGGGAAGCAGATCTACACGCTGGACCTCGCCGCGCTCGTGGCGGGCTCGAAGTACCGCGGCGAGTTTGAGGAGCGCCTGAAGAAGGTGATGAAGGAGATCACCCAGCGCGGCGACATCATCCTGTTCATCGACGAGCTCCACAATCTCGTCGGCGCCGGCGCGGCCGAGGGCGCGATCGACGCAGCCTCGATCCTGAAGCCCGCCCTCGCACGAGGTGAGCTCCAGACGATCGGCGCGACGACGCTCGACGAGTACCGCAAGTACCTCGAGCGCGACGCGGCGCTCGAGCGGCGCTTCCAGCAGATCCGTGTCGACGAGCCGTCGGTCGACGACACCGTGCAGATCCTGCGCGGCCTGCGCGACCGCTACGAGGCGCACCACCGCTGCACGATCACGGACGACGCCCTGCATGCGTCCGCTGTGCTTGCCGACCGCTACATCCAGGACCGCCACCTGCCCGACAAGGCGATCGACCTGATCGACGAGGCCGCATCCCGGATGCGCATCAAGACCATGACCGCGCCGCCGCGCTACCGCGAGCTCGAGGACGAGATCGACCGCGTCCGCCAGGACAAGGAGGCGGCGATCGAGGCGCAGGAGTTCGAGAAGGCCGCGAACCTCCGCGACAAGGAGCGCAAGCTGACGCAGAAGCGCCGCGAGCTCGAGGAGAAGTGGCGGAGCTCGGAGAACGCCGAGCAGCCCGAGATCGGCGAGGAGGAGATCGCGGACATCGTCTCCATGTGGACGGGCATCCCCGTCTTCAAGCTGACCGAAGCCGAGTCCCAGAAGCTCATCCGGATGGAGGACGAGCTCCACAAGCGCGTCATCGGCCAGCACGAGGCGATCATCGCCGTGTCGAAGTCCATCCGACGTGCACGCGCAGGGATCAAGGACCCGAAGCGCCCGACCGGCTCGTTCATCTTCCTCGGCCCCTCAGGCGTCGGGAAGACCGAGCTCGCGCGCACGCTCGCGGAGTTTCTGTTCGGAGACGAGGACGCGATGATCCAGGTCGACATGTCGGAGTACATGGAGAAGCACTCCGTGTCCCGGCTCGTCGGCTCGCCTCCCGGCTACATCGGCTACGACGAGGGCGGCCAGCTCACCGAGGCCGTGCGTCGTAAGCCGTACTCGGTCGTTCTCCTCGACGAGATCGAGAAGGCCCACCCGGACGTCT
Organism: uncultured Actinomycetes bacterium; assembly: GCA_963733135.1. Taxonomy (GTDB): domain Bacteria; phylum Actinomycetota; class Thermoleophilia; order Gaiellales; family Gaiellaceae; genus CAVTBX01. The sequence continues at coordinate 278,319 of CAVTBX010000010.1, read as the reverse complement.
TCAACATCCTCCTCCAGATCCTCGAGGACGGAAAGCTCACGGATGCCCAGGGCCGCAAGGTCGATTTCCGCAACACGATCGTGATCATGACCTCGAACATCGGCGCGGCCACGATCTCGAAGAACCAGTCGCTCGGGTTCTCGGTCGGCGACGAGACCGGTCTCTCTTACGACGAGATGAAGGGCCGGATCATGGGCGAGCTGAAGAAGGTCTTCCGGCCCGAGCTCCTGAACCGGATCGACGAGGTCATCGTCTTCCACAAGCTCTCGAAGGAAGAGATCAAGACGATCGTCGAGCTGATGATGCGGCGCCTGAAGGAGCAGATGAGCGAGCACGAGGCCGCGCTCGAGCTGACCGAGGAGGCCAGGGAGCTGCTCGTCGAGAAGGGCTACGACCCGGCGATGGGCGCCCGGCCGCTTCGGCGCGCGATCCAGCACTACATCGAGGACCCGCTCGCAGACTTCGTGCTGGGCCGCTCGCTAAAGCCTGGCTCGACCATTGTCATCGGCAAGAAGGACGAGGACGAGGTCGACATCAAGGTCGTCGAGGGCCCCCCGCCCGAGGAGCGCGAGAAGGTCACCGTGCCGGCCGAGGAGCCGGCGGACGAAGCCGAAGAAGCCTCGGACTCGGAGGAGTAATCCGTGAAGGTTGCGGTCGTCGGCGCGGGAGCCGTCGGCCTCGCCTGCGCGCACGAGCTCGCCCGCCGGGGCGCTCAGGTCACTGTGCACGAGCGCGATCGCGTGGGCATGGGTTGCTCTCGCGGCAACACCGGCTGGATCTGTCCCGGGCTCTCGGCGCCGCTTCCCGCGCCCGGTGTCATGTGGGCCGCCACGCGCGGGATGCTCATGCCTGGGAGCCCGGTTCGCATCCGTCCCGTCTTCGGCCCCGGGTTCCTTCGCTGGTCGTGGCTCTTCTGGCGGGCCTCGAAACCGGGGCCATATCGCGCCGGCCTCGAGGCGACGGTCGAGCTGACCAAAGCGGCGGTCGCCGACTTCGCGGCACTTCGCGAGGCAGGCGTCGAGTTCGAGCTGGCCGCGTCGGGCATGGTCGTGGCCGCCCTCACGGATGAGGGTCTCGAGGAGTACGTCACGATGCTCCAGGAGGCCCAGGCGGCGGGCTACGAGGGGGCGGTGCGGGTGCTGGACGCGCGAGAGGCCCGCGAGGTGGAGCCGGCGGTTGGTGACGCCGTGATCGGGGCGGTCCACGCTCCCGCGGAGCAGTACGTTCGGCCGGAAAGCCTCACCCGCGGGCTCGCGGAAGCGGCTCGGACGCTCGGAGCGGAGGTTCGGGAGCAGCACCAGGTGCGCGACCTGCATGCCCTCGATGCCGACGCGGTCGTCGTCGCGGCCGGCGCGTGGTCCGGCGCTCTGCTCCGCCCGCTCGGGCTCCAGATCCCGCTCGAGGCGGCCAAGGGCTACTCCGTGACGGCCAAGGGGCGCGGCACGCCTCCCCGGGCTGCGTACTATCTGGCGGAGGCCAAGCTCGGTGCGAGCACCTTCGGAGAGTCGCTCCGCATTGCTGGGCTGTTCGACCTCACGGGCCTCGACGAGACGCTCCGACGGAAACGCCTGGCGACGATCCTGCGCGATGCGACGCCCTACTTCCGAGACTGGAAGGCAGAGAAGGTCGAGCTCGAGTGGACGGGGCTCCGGCCCTACCCCGCCGACGGCCTGCCGGTTCTAGGGCGGGTGCCCGGCAACGAGCGCGTGTTCCTCGCGACCGGCCACGGCCGCATGGGCATCGCGCTCGCCCCGACGACGGCTCGTCTCCTGGCCGATCTCATCCTCGACGGAGCTGCGCCCCCTGAGCTAGAGCCGTTCAGCGTCGAGCGCTTCGGCTGACCTAGGGGCGAGGCATGCCTCGCCCCTACGCGTGCGGATCGCGGGTGAGCGCATGCACGCCCCGCGGCAGGAGCGGCATGAATGCCGCCCCTACTCCCCAGGCGCCCCGCGGCCGGGCGGCATGAATGCCGTCCCTACTCCCCTCCCTACGTGTAGGGGCCGGACTTGTCCCGCCCGCGCCCGGCGCGGTCTCGTCGACGGGCCGTCACGGAATCGGCACAGAGCCGTCGGGACCCGGGCCTAGACTCGGGGGGTGGCGAAGGCTGCCGTCAAGCACGCCTGCACGGAGTGCGGGTACTCGACCGGGCGCTGGCTCGGGCGTTGCCCGGACTGCGGGAGCTGGGGCACGCTCGTCGAGGAGCGCGTCGCCGCCAAGCAGATGGTCGCGACGGCCGCACCAGCAAAGCCGCTCCTGAAGCTCGTCGAGGTCGAGGCCACCGACGCCGAGCGGCTGCCTACGGGCGTCGCCGAGCTCGACCGCGTCCTTGGCGGCGGGCTCGTGCCCGCCTCGCTCGTCCTCGTCTCCGGCGACCCTGGGATCGGAAAGTCCACGCTCCTCCTCATGGCCTTACGCGCCATGAGCGGCGATCGCAAAACGCTCCTCGTCACCGGCGAGGAGTCGGCGGCCCAGGTCAAGCTCCGCGCCGACCGGCTCGGCGGCGGCGAGGCAGTCCAGATCCTTGCCGAGACGAACCTCGCCGAGATCTGCGCCACGCTCGAGGCCGAGCGGCCGGAAGTCTGTGTGATCGACTCCGTCCAAACGCTTTACGACCCCGAGCTCGGGTCGGCCCCCGGGTCCGTGGCTCAGGTACGCGAAGCCGCCGGCCGGCTCATGCGCGTCGCCAAGGAGTACGACATCGCGACCTTCCTCGTGGGCCACGTGACCAAGGACGGGTCGGTGGCCGGGCCACGGGTTCTGGAGCATCTCGTTGACTGCGTCCTCCAGTTCGAGGGCGATCGATATCGCGAGCATCGCGTGCTCCGCGCGGTCAAGAACCGCTTCGGCTCGACGAACGAGCTCGGCGTGTTCGAGATGACCTCCGATGGGCTCGTCGGGGTCGCCGACCCCTCCGAGCTTTTCGGGCGCTCCGAGGGCGAGGTCGGCTCGGCGGTCACGTGCGCGCTCGAGGGCTCCAGGCCGCTCCTCCTCGAGATCCAGGCTCTCGTCTCGCCGACCGATCTGGCGATGCCGCGCCGCGTGGGTACGGGTGTCGACCCGAAGAGGCTCTCGATGATCGTCGCGGTGCTCGGACGCCATGCGGGAGTCGCGCTGGGCCAGGCAGACGTCTTCGTGAACGTCGCGGGCGGCGTCCGGATCGACGAGCCTGGCGCCGATCTCGGGATTGCCGTCGCGATCGCGTCCGCCGCACGTGGGGCCTCCGTGCGGCCCGGCGTGGCGTGCTTCGGCGAGGTCGGCCTCACAGGCCGGCTGCGTGCTGCGTCCCAGGCCGAGCGCCGGCTGGGGGAGTGCGCCAAGCTCGGCCTCGCCGAGGCCGTCGCCCCTGAAGGCACCGCCAGCCATGGCAAGATTCGCGTCCAGGCAGCGGCGACGCTGCGGGAGGCGATCACGGTGGTGCTGAATGCGGGCGGATCCGCGGAAGGATAGGAGGCTCATGTCGGCGCTCGGAGCCGCGGCTCCGGGCACGGCGCTTCGCGCGGGAATCGACGACATCATCAGGGCCGAGCTCGGCGCGCTCATCGTCATCGGCGAGCCCAGCGACCTGGCCTTCCTCTTCTCCGGCGGCATGAGGCTCGACCTGCCGTTCACCGCTCAGCTCCTCTACGAGCTGGCGAAGATGGACGGGGCGATCATCATCAACACCGACAACTCGAAGCTCGTCTACGCGAACGTCCAGCTCATGCCGGATCCGACGATCGCTTCGGACGAGACCGGCACCCGTCACCGGACCGCCGAGCGCGTCGCGAAGCAGACCGACGCGATCGTCATCTCGATCTCGCAACAGCGGGAGACCGTGACGCTCTTCCACGGTGACCTCCGCTACCAGCTCGGCGAGATCTCCGACACGCTGGCGCGGACGAACCAGGCTCTCGCCACGCTCGAGACTTACCGATCGAGGCTCGAGCAGGGTCTGACGCGCATGACGGCGCTCGAGTTCCAAAGCGCCGTCATGCTCGACGACATCCTCATCGTCCTCCAGCGGGCCGAGATGACGACGCGAATGGCCGACGAGATTGAAAGGAACTGCGTCGAGCTCGGCGAGGAGGGGCGCCTGATTCGGATGCAGCTCGACGAGCTTATCGAGGAGGTGCCGCGCGAGAAGGCGGCAGTCGTCTTCGACTATGAGCTCTCAGGCGACCCGGCGAACGCGGCCAAGATCCTCGACCGGCTCGCCGAGCTGCCGTACACAAAGCTCCTCGAGATCGATGAGCTGATGGAGCTGCTCGGCTATCCGCGCAACGCGAACCCGCTCGACCAGACGGTTGCGCCGCGCGGTTATCGAGTGCTCTCGCACATCCCGCGCTTGCCGGACGGCGTGATCCGGCACGTGGTTCGTGACTTCGAGACGCTCGACGCCGTCGTTCGTGCGAGCCATCGCGATCTGGAGGCTGTCGACGGAGTCGGCGCGGTTCGCGCCCGCGAGATCCGGGAGGGGCTCCGCCGCCTCCAGGAGCACAACCTTGTGGATCGCTACCTCCAGATGTAGTAGGGGCGGCATTCATCCCCGCCCGCCTTCTCCTCCCGAGGTCTCGACGACAAAAGCCCTGCACTTTGCGGACATAGGGCCGCACCAGGTCCTGTCTGTCACAAAATCCCTGGAAAACCTCAACTTTTTCGTAACATTTCTGCTAGACTGCCTCGGCTTGGCAGGCGGCGCCTGCACCACCTTTCGGGTAGAGGAGGAGGGCTTGTACAAAGTCGGCGACAAGGTCGTCTATCCCCACCACGGCGCTGGAACCGTGGTCAAGAAGGAATCGCGCACCGTTCTCGGGGAGGAGCGGGAGTACCTCACCATCCAGATTCTTCACAACGACATGACCGTGAACGTCCCGGCCGAGAACGCTGAGCGCGTCGGGCTTCGCAAGGTCATCGGTGAGGATCTCGTCGAGCAAGTGCTCGAGGTGCTGCATGGGGACGGCACGAACATGCCGAAGAACTGGAATCGCCGGTTCAAGTACAACCGCGACAAGATGAAGACGGGCGACATCTTCGAGCTCGCCGAGGTCGTCCGGAACCTCTCTCTCCGCGATCAGGAGAAGGGCCTCTCGACGGGCGAGAAGCAGATGTTCGTCAAGGCCAAGAAGATCCTCGCCTCTGAGCTCATGTACGCGAAGGCCATGGACGAGGACGAGGCGGCCGCTTGGCTCGACGAGGAGCTCGGCAACGTCAAGGACAAGACCGCGGTCGCGAGCTAGAGGTCGCGATCGATGATGCGCACGTCCGTCCCACGGGCTCTGGTCCCGGTGGTGGTGATCGCCGTCGCGCTGGTGGTCGCCTCGGCTGCGTCGGCAGCGACATATCGCGTCACGAAGCGCACCGATCCGGTTCCCGGGCCCTGCACGCCCAACGACTGCTCTCTTCGCGAGGCGGTACGCGCAGCAAACTCGAGCCTCGGCGTCGCCGACAGGATCGAGCTGCCGAGCCGCAGGCCGTACAGGCTGTCGCAGGCCGGGATCGACGAGGACGGGGCGCTCGAGGGCGATCTCGACATCACGAACAACCGCCTGACGATCGTCCATCCGGGTCTCGGCCGGGCCATCGTGAACGGCGGCGAGCTCGACCGTGTGTTCCAGGTGTTCTCGCAAGCCGTCCTTCGCAAGCTTGTGATCCGAAACGGCAATGCATCGAGCAGCACCGGCTACGGGGGCGGCATTCGCGCCTCCGGGAGGTTGACCCTCGTCTCGAGCCATGTGATCGACAACGAAGCGGCGGCCTGCGGCGGGGGCATCCACACGGAAGCCGGCGCGCCTCTCGTCCTGCGTCACTCGCGCGTGGCCGGTAACTCGGCGGGGAGCGACGGCGGCGGCATTAGTGCGAGCTGCTTCGGCGGCTCGGGCCCGGTCACGATCGAGGCCTCCACAGTCAAGTCGAACACCGGTGACGCGAACGAGGACGACATCGGCCGTGGAGGCGGCATCTACCTCCAGACGACCGCCGGCGTCCAGTCCTCGATCGTGCGAAGCACGTTCGCGCGCAACCGGACGGGCAGCGAGGGTGGCGGCATCTACACCGACCTGGGACGCCTCCGGATCTCCGCGAGCACGATCAGCGGCAACCGCGCCGGCGCTCTCGGCGGCGGGATCGAGGTCGACGGGACGATGCCGCTCGTGGTCGTCAATTCGACGGTCGTCGGCAACCGGACGCCGTCGAGCGGAGGTGGCATCTCCCTCGACGCCGGAACGGTGCGGCTGAACTCCGTGAGCGTCGTCCGGAACCGCGGGAACACGGATGGGCTCCTGAGTGAGGCGGGTGGAGGTCTCTACGACAACGGAGAGACATTCATCGTCGAGAACAGCCTGATCGCGCTCAACACTGTGGCCGCGTTGACACCCGGGGATCCGCCCGTGAAGAACGACTGCTCTGGTGCCGATCCCTTCGAATCGAGGGGGCAGAACCTCCTTTCCACCCGCTTCCTCTGCGACGGGTTCGACGAGCCCGGGGACATCGAACGCTCCGCGCCGAAGCTAGGGCGCCTACGCGACAACGGCGGGCCGACGAAAACGGTGGCGCTTCAGGCCGGAAGCCCGGCGCGAAACCGCGCCGACGCCGCTACGGCGCCGAGCCGCGACCAGCGCGGCATCCGCCGTCAAGACCCCGATATCGGCGCGTTCGAGCGGCGCTGACCGGGCGAGGCCGCGACGTGGCCGAGTCCCCCGGGAGCGGAGTCTGGGCCGTGCTCGTGGCCGCCGGTCGCGGTGAGCGGCTTGGCGTAGACCGGCCGAAGGCCTTCGCGAACTTGGGCGGCCGGCCGCTTCTCGCTGAGAGCCTCGAGCGGCTCGAGAACTCCGATTGGATCGAGGCGATCGTCGTGGTCGCCGCCGAGGAGTGGGAGGAGCCGTCGATCCTTGTGGCAGAGGAGATCGGCGCGGGCAAGGTCTCGGCGTGTGTGACCGGCGGGGAGGCGCGGGCGGACTCGGTGCGGGCCGGCCTGGCCGAGGTTCCGGACGAGGCGGCAGTGGTTCTCGTCCACGACGCGGCTCGACCGCTCATCTCCGACAAAGTCATCGAGCGCGTGCTCGCGCCGCTCGGCGAGGGCTGGGACGGCGCCGTGCCGGGGCTTCCGGTCTCGGACACCGTCAAGCGGGCCGACTCGGGCACGGTCGTAGGGACGGTTGACCGGGAGGGCCTCTACGTGATCCAGACGCCACAGGCCTTCGTCGCCGAGACGTTCAGGCGAGCGGTCAACGGATTCGAGGGCAACCCGACGGATTGCGCCGGGTTCGTCGAGGCGAGCGGTGGTCGCATCAAGATCGTCGACGGCGACCGTCGCCTGCTCAAGGTTACGACGCAGGACGACCTCGACCTTGTCGCGGGGCTTCTGGCCCCGTGATCGTCGACTACCACATGCATCTCCGTAGCTCTTCGGATGGGCGGGAAGGAACCATCGAGCACTCGCTCGAGGCGGTCGAGCGCTACGTCGAGATCGCAACCGAACGCGGCGTCGACGAGCTCGGCTTCACCGAGCACGTCTACTACTTCAACGAGTTCGCGGCCATGGTCGAGCACCCGTACCAGCGGAGCCGCATCGCGCACGATCTCGATACCTATGTCGGTGTCATCTCGGACGCGAAGTCGCAGGGACTGCCCGTGAAGCTTGCACTCGAGGTCGACTTCTACCGCGGCTGGGAGCGGGAGATGGCCGACATCCTGTCGCGGTATCGGTGGGACTATCTCCTCGGGTCGGTGCACATCGTGGACGGCGAGGAGGTCGACCGGGATCCCGGCCTGTGGGGCAAGCTGCCGGTCGAAGACGTGTGGCGACGCTATTTCGATGAGGTATGCGCCCTGGCGCGAAGCGGCCTGGTGGACGTGCTCGCACACCCGGATCTCGCCAAGATCTTCGGCCGTCGGCCGGCGTCCGAGCTGATCCAGGAGCATCACGAGCGCTACGCCGAGGCCGTCGCTGAGGGAGACGTGGCGATCGAGGTCTCGACGGCCGGCCTCCGAAAGCGGGTGGGCGAGCTCTACCCGGATCCCGAGCTGTTGGCCACCTGCGCGGCTCGCGGAGTCCCGGCCACGCTCGCCTCCGACGCACATGTGGACAGGGACGTCGGGCGGGACTTCGACCAGGCGCTTGAGCGCCTGCGCGCGGCCGGCTACGAGACGATCACCGTCTTTGAGGCTCGGCAGGCTCGACAGGAGCCGCTCGGATGAGCGACTTCCGGGTCGGGATCGGCGTCGACGCCCATGCGCTCTCCGACGACGCGAAGCTCGTGCTCGCCGGCGTGGAGTTCCCGGGCGAGCCGGGGCTCGTGGGGCACTCCGACGGCGACGTCTTGTCGCACGCACTCGTGGACGCGATCCTCGGCGCGGCGGGGCTCGGCGACATCGGTGAGCTCTTCCCCTCAGGAGACGCGCGCTGGGCAGGGGCGACGTCGCTCGGGTTTCTCGAGCACGCGATCGGAGTCGTGCGCGAGGCAGGCTGGGAGCTCGTCAACGCAGACTGCGTCCTCGTCGGCGAGCGGCCCCGGATCGCCCCGCGCCGCGACGAGCTGCGGGCTGCCCTCGCAGGTGCGCTCGGGGTCGAGTCGGAACTCGTCACGGTCCGGGCTACGACGACCGACGGACTCGGCTTCACCGGCCGCGGCGAAGGTCTCGCGGCCCACGCTGTCGCGCTCCTGCACGCGGTACCGTGAGCGCATGAAACTTCCGCGGGGTTGGACTCGGATCGCGGCGCCGCTCGCCCTCGTGATTGCGCTGGGCTCGTTCCTCCTGCCGTGGCTCACCGTCTCAGCCGACCGCCGCCGCGCGGAGGCGACGGGAATCGAGCTCGTGACCCGAAACGTCGAGTACACGGGCAGCTACGTCCATGACGCGTGGCGCGGCGAGGTCGAGGGCGTCGTCCAGGACGGACAGCTATGGGCCCTGCCCGCCTTCGTCGCTGTCGCGGTGGCGCTGATTCTCGCGTTGATCCCGATCCGGGCCGCATTCTGGGCGAGCCTCGGAGTGTCCGGAGCCGCGTTGATTCTGATCTTCCTCTGGGTGCAGGCGACCTCGAGCGTCTTCAGGCCGCCCGTCTCAGATCGCCACTGGGGCGTCTGGCTAGCGCTGACGTTCGTGGCATTCTCAGTCGTCCCGATCATCGTGCGGCTGTTCGAGCCGGGAGGCGATCCGGTGGCGCGTCGCGCACCGGAGTGGCTCGGCGGCCGACGCAACAGCTCGATCTAGCAGCGATCTCGAAGGAAGCCGCCGGACGTGCGCTGCCTCGCGTGGCGACCGGAGTCCACCGGCACTTAGGGAAGTGCGACCAGATCGTCTGTCCGGCGCACGAGGCCGTCACGCTCTAGGGACGCGACGGCGCCGGAATCCAGCTCGCCCAGCGGTCGAGGCTCCTCGGCGATCAGCTTCAGCGCCCGCGCCCGGCGCTGCCGGAAGGAGCCCTCGAACCGGCTCTGCTTCCGAAGCGGCTCGTAGCGGCGGCCCCGGCTCGGGCATCCCGCTGCTAGCGGGCACACGCCGCAGCGCGGGACGCGGGCCAGGCAGATGGTGGCGCCGAGATCCATGAGCGCCTGCGCGCTTCGATGGCCGAACTCCCCACCGGAACGCTCGCGGACGCGCGTGACGTTCACGTCGACCGGAAGCACCGACCGATGCAGGGCGAAGCAGGCGATCGCATCGGCTGTGTAGCGGCCGACCCCAGGGAGCTCGGTCAGGTCGTCGGGCCAACCATGTTCGGCGACGTGCCGCGCGGCACGATGGAGGCTCACGGCGCGGCGGTTGTACCCGAGCCCTTGCCAGGCGCGGATGACGTCTGCGGCGGGGGCGACGGCGAGCGCGTCGACGGTCGGCCAGCGCTCGAGCCAGGCCGTCCAGCGCGGCACCACGCGCTCGACCTGCGTCTGCTGGAGCATGACCTCCGAGACGAGGATGGCGTACGGATCGCGAGTCCGCCGCCAGGGGAGGTCGCGACCGTGTTCGGCGTACCAACGTAGGAGCAGCTCTTCCACGCACCTGAGCCTAGAGGCTTGATGTTGAAATGGGGCGGAGCCGCGGCTGGCGCCTCAGACGCGGCGTCAGGACGTCCCGTCATCCTTGCACGGGCCACCGGCCCGCGCCGCGGACGCCGAAAAGCCCTGACTTGGTCTGAGACGCCCCCACGGGGCGCCAATTTCACATCAAGCCTCTAATCGGCGGCAAGGCCGGAACCCTCCCGTCCGCGCTGGTGTAGTAAACGCGCGATGCGCGGCGCGTTCTCGATCCTGGTGCTGACCCTGCTCTTCGCCGCGTGCTCCGCGGGCGAACCTGACCCGAGCGCCTCCGACACCGTGAGGAAGCGGGCGCCTGCGCCGGCCGGCCCCTGGCAGCTCGTGTACGCGACGGAGGCAGAGGGCCGCGGAGGGCTCGACGTCTACGTCGTGACCGTTCCCGACGGGAAACCCGAGCCGCGTCGCCGGGCTGCCCGGCCGCAACGACTACAGCCCGTCTGTGTCGACTGACGGCAAGCACGTCGCCTACCGGCTCGATCCTCCACGCGGCGACGAAGCCGACATCCTGGTGGCGCCCGCCGCAGGAGGCAAGCCGCGCAACCTGACCAGGAGCCCGGGAGTCGCGGAATGGTCTCCGGCTTGGTCTCCCGACGGCGATCGCATTGCCTTCTTCGCCGCGCGCGACGGCCTCTTCGACATCTGGCTCATGCGCCCGGACGGCACGGACAAGCGGAATCTGACGAAGGACGGGAGCCTGAGCGAGTACCCGACCTGGAGCCCCGACGGCAGCCAGATCGCCTTCCAGACCTACCGCACGGGCGACTTCGAGATCTTCTCGATGGCGAGCGACGGGAGCGGCCAGCGGAACCTGACGGAGAATCCCGCGTCCGATCACTGGGCCGCCTGGTCTCCCGACGGCGAGCTGATCGCGTTCGCGTCCGATCGGGAGGGCAGCGAAGACGTGTTCGTCATGCACCCTGACGGCACCGGCGTCCGAAATCTAACGCCGGGCTCAGCTCTCACGGAGTCGCATCCACAGTGGACGCCGGACGGCCGAGTCTCCTTCATGCGACACGGCGAGGCCGGGCCGATCGAGCTCTGGCTTGTCAACCCGGACGGAAGCGGCGCCCTCCAGCTCGACACAACTGCAGAGCCGGTCTTCGCGTACGCCTGGAGCTCGACGTCGCCTTGACGTGAACGGGCTTCGCGCCTAGCCTCGGAGGCGGCAACGGAGGCCGTTCATGGTGCTGGGAACCGATTCGTTGCTGCGGCGCTCCTCGCAAACCGACAGGCCTGTTCGCGTGGCGATCGCGGGCGACATCCGCCTGCATCGCGACACCCTGGCGGAGGCTCTCGCCCGTGAGCCCGGACTACTCGTGGTGGAGGTCGCGCCGGCCGATCCCAGCGCCTGCGAGGCGCTCGCGGCGTCCGGCCCAGACGTCGTGGTCGTGGACTCGAGCCACGGCGGCTCACTCGTCGCTGTGGAGGAAGTTTCCTCGTGGGCTCCGTCCGCCCGGATCGTCGTGCTGGCCGTCCCCGAGAGTGAGCCCGCAGTGCTGGGGCTCGTGGAGGCGGGCGCTTCGGCGCTCATCCCGGCCGATGCTTCGCAGGCGGAAGTGATCGAAGCGGTGAAAGGCGCTGGGCAGGGCGAATCCTTCTGCCCACCGCGTGTAACCGCGGCGCTCCTCGACCGCCTACGGCGGCTGACCCACGAGCGTCAGATTACGGGCACCTGCCTCACCTCCCGCGAGGTGGAGGTCACACGCCTGATCGACGAGGGTTTCTCGAACAAGGAGATCGCCGCGCGGCTCTCGATCGCGGTGCCGACGGTGAAGAACCACGTCCATAACATCCTCGAGAAGCTCGGTGTCGGCCGGCGCTCGGAGGCTGCGGCGAAGGTCTGGGGTAGATCCAGCTAGATCCGAAATGGATCGTCCGGATTCATTGCCCGCCGGGGGAGGCGGGCGGACAATCCTAAGTCCGGCGCGGCCCGGACAACCGCGAACGAGGAGGTCGGTATGGCCACGAACGAGCCGCTCGACCTCGCGCAACTGCGCGAGGAGCTGGAGCGAGAAGACGCTCCGTGGCAGATGGCGCACACGTCGATGACGGCGCTCACGGAGGAAGAGCGCGAGATCCGCCTCGGTGTACCTCCTTCGCCGGGTATCGAGATCTCGGAGCTCGAGGAGGGAGTCGAGGAGGCGCGGGCTGCGGCGCTCGAGGCGACGGCCGACTCGGTGGGAGCACCCGCTTCGTTCGACCTGCGGAACGTCGGCGGACGCAACTACTCGACACCGGTGAAGGACCAGGAAGACTGCGGCTCCTGCGTGGCCTTCGGGTGCCTGGCAACCATGGAGGCCGTCACGCGGTTCACGCGCGGTGCGCATCTGCTCCCGATCGATCTCTCGGAAGCGCACATGTTCTACTGCCATGGCCGCGCGGCAGGGGCGAGGTGCAATACAGGCTGGTGGCCCGAGCAGGCGTTCGCCGCGGCCAGAAACACAGGTGTCACCTACGCGAACTACTACCCGTACACGGCCGGCGACCAGAGCTGCTCCAACCTGAACGCCGACTGGCCGAACCGGCTCGCCAAGGTCTCGGCCTGGCAGTTCCTGGGCGGCGACGTGGCGAGCATGAAGAACTACATCTCGAGCTACGGCGCAGTGGAGGCCTGCCTCGACGTCTACCAGGACTTCTTCTCCTATCGGTCGGGTGTCTACAGCCATGTGACCGGCAACTATGCGGGCGGCCACTGCGTTTGCCTGGTCGGTTACGACGACGCCGGCGGCTACTGGATCGCCAAGAACAGCTGGGGAACCGGCTGGGGCGAGGCCGGCTACTTCAAGATCGCGTACGGCCAGTGCCGGATCGAGAACTACGCGCAGCCGGGCGGCACCGGAGCCGCGGGAGTCCAGGGCACGACGCTTCGTGCCTGGCTACCGAACCAGTCGATCGTCGGGCTTTGGAGCAACGAGTACGACGCGAACATCTGGGCGTACGGGTCGGTGCGCGGCTGGCTCAGGCTCGGTCCGGTGTCGGCCGTCACCGCGGAGGCGATGCTGCTAGAGCTTGCGGCGGCCAAGGCAGGCAATCGGCAAGTCGGGCTCTTCGAGTCGAACGGCGCCGTCGAGCAGATCTACGCCTGGTGAAGAGCCGGGGACTGGAGGAGAGCATGGCAACCACCAAGGAAAGCGGCCCCAACCAGGCGCCCCCACGGACGAACGGCGAGGCGGTGGCGATGACAGGCGGCGCAGCGGGGACCTCGGCTCCGGCGTCGGTGTCCGAATCCGACCTCCTGGAGGCGCTCGCACCCGCGATCGAGGGCAAGCCCACAGTCGAGCCACCGCAGATCACCGAAGCGGCCGAGGCCGCGGCCGAAGGAGTCGAGGCCGTGACCGCGACCTGGCGCGCGAACCAGACGGTGACGGCGCTCTGGTCGATCAACGAGCTTCGAAACGCTTGGATGTACGTGGTGAACGTGGGCTGGAAGAAGCTCTACAACGGCCGCGACCACGCGTTCACGGCGCTCGTCACGCTTGCGAGCCAGGCCCGCCAGACGGGCAAGCCGATCACCTTCCGTGAGGAAGCAGACGGCATGGTCTACGAGATCTACCTCTGGTAGACGCGAGGGGAGGTGAGCGGGCCGGGGCCTGGGACGGCTCCGGCCCGCGGCGCACGGAGGTAAGGTCAACGCGCCGTGCCGTCCACGGTTCGAGTCCGGTTCGCTCCGAGCCCGACGGGCTCGCTCCACCTCGGGAGCGCTCTGACCGCGGTCGCCAACCGCACGTTCGCGGACGAGAATCGCGGGGATCTCATCCTTCGGATCGACGACACCGACGAGTCGCGCCGCGCTGCGGGTTCGGAGGAGGGGATTCTCCGCGACCTCGAGTGGGTCGGCATAGAGTGGGACGAGGGGCCGGTGCGTCAGAGCGAACGAGCGAAGCTCTACAGCTCGGCGGCCAAAAAGCTCGTGGAGAGCAATGCTGCCGTCACGGAGCCCGACGGCGCTGTGCGCTTCGACTTCGGGCACCGGCCGACAATCCTGCGTGGGGACGGGACTGCCACCTACCACCTCGCCTCGGTCGTCGACGACGTCGAGCTTGCCATCACGCACGTCATCCGCGGGAAGGATCACCTCCCGAACCTGGAGCTCCACCAGGCGCTCGTCTCGGCGCTCGGGGCTGAGCCGCCCGAGTACCTTCACCACGGTTTGCTGCTCGCGCCCGAGGGCGGGAAGCTCTCCAAGCGCGACGAGGCCGGATCACTGGCCGACCTCCGGGCCGAGGGGATCCCGCCGGCGGCGGTGCGTGGCTATCTCCGGGAGCTCGCGCTGCCGCGGGCCGACGTCCGGCTCGACCTCGCGCGCCTTCGCCGGCTCGCCGTCGAGGCGATCGCCGCCATGCCGGACGAGGAGCTGGCGGCTGAAGCCGAGGCGCCGCTCGAGTTCGTGCCCGCCCTTCGAGGCGCGCGGACGCTTGTCGAGGCGCGACAGACGGCACGGTCGCTCGGCCGGGCCCCCGACCCGCTCGTCGTGGGCCCAGAGGCGAGGCCGACGCTCGAGCGGTTCCGGGAGCTCCGCGAAGGAAAGCCGGATGTGCTCCGAGACGCGTCGGCCCGGGAGATCCTGCGGGAGGTGAAGGCGGTCGGCGGCGATCTCAAGGCGGTTCGGCTAGCAGTCACCGGCACGACGAGCGGGCCCGAGCTCTGGAGCGTCCTCGTCGCTCTCGATCGCGACGAGATCCTCCGGCGCGTCGACCTGGCGCTCGAGACGGGCGCTCCGGCCGACCCTCGTTAGTCTGGCCGCGTGCGCCTCTACAGCACGCTCTCACGCCGTCTCGAGGAGCTGCCGGCGCCTCCGGGGCCGGTCGGGATCTACGTCTGCGGCCCGACGGTGTACGCCCGGATACACATCGGGAACGCGCGCCCGTTCGTCCTCTCCATGTGGCTTCGGCGCTGGCTTACCGAGACCGGCTACGACGTCAAGCTCGTCGAGAACATCACGGACGTCAACGACAAGATCTACGAGGCCGCAGCGCGAGAAGGGGTTCCGAGCGCCGAGCTCGCGGAGCGGGCAACGCGCTGGTACGTCGAGGACACGGACGCTCTGGGTCTCGGCCGGCCGGACGTCGAGCCGCTCGCCACCGAGACGATTCCCGAGATCGTCTCGCTGATCGCCGAGCTCGTCGAATCCGGGCTCGCGTACGAGTCCCAGGGTGACGTCTACTTCCGCGTCGAGCGGTGGCCGGACTACGGCGAGCTCTCAGGCGCGAAGCTCGAGGACATGGTCGCGCAGGAGCCGAGCGACCTGAAGGAGGATCAGCGGGACTTCGCGCTCTGGAAGGCGACGAAGCCGCACGAGGACACGGCCTGGGACTCGCCGTGGGGGAGAGGCAGGCCGGGCTGGCACATCGAGTGCTCGGCCATGGCGGAGAAGCACCTCGGCTCTCGCTTCGAGATCCACGGCGGCGGGCTCGACCTCCGGTTTCCGCACCACGAGAACGAGCTGGCCCAGTCGCGGGGGGCTGGGCGTGAGTACGCGCGCATCTGGGCGCACAACGGCATGCTCGAGCTGGCCGAGGAGAAGATGGCGAAGTCGGTCGGGAACATCGTGTCCCTTCGGGATGCCCTCGACCGCTGGGGCCGCGAGGCGATCCTCGTGCTCTTCCTCGGCGGCCACTACCGGAGCCCGCTCGACTTCTCCGAGGAAGCGATGGAGGCTGCGACCGCGCAGGCCGACGGCTTCCGCACAGCAGTGCGAACCGCGACGGTTCGCGCCTCCGCCTTCGGCTGGGACGATCTCGCCGCAGCGCTCGAGGACGACTTCTCGACCCCTGAGAGCGCTGGCGATCCTCCACGACTGGCGGGCCGCTGGTCAGACGGAGCTCCTCGAGCGTGGACTCGGGATCTTCGGGCTCGGGGTTGCGGCCGCCGACAGCGCGCCCGAGTCCGTTCAGGAACTGGCCGAAGCACGTCGCGTGGCCCGTGACAATCGGTCCTGGGACGAGGCCGATCGCCTTCGCAGGAAGATCGAGAGAGCGGGGTGGGAGGTGCAGGACGTGCCCGACGGTTTTCGGCTCGTGCCGCGCGCGTGACGCTCACCCGCGCTCTCGTCTACGGGCGGCGGCCGGTTCGCGAGGTGCTCCGGGCCGGGCGGCGCCAAGTGCTCGAGCTCCTGGCCAGCGAACGCGCGCTCCGCGCGGAAGCCTGGCTTCGCGACGAGCCAGGAGTTCGAGTCCACATGCGACCCGATTCGGCTCTAACCGCCGCGGCCGAGTCGCGCGATCACCAGGGCGTGGTGGCGTACTGCGAGCCCTATCGCTATGCGGACGCGCACGAGCTTGCCGACGGCGAGCGTCCGCTCCTCGCGTGCCTCGACCAGGTCACGGATCCGAGGAATCTCGGGGCGATCGCACGCAGCGCCGAGGGGGCGGGCGCGACCGGAATCGTCGTCCCCGAGCACAACGCCGCGCGTGTCACCGCGGCGGTCTGCCGCGCATCGGCCGGCGCGGTCGAACACGTGCCGGTCGCGGTCGTCGTGAACCTCGGCCGCTATCTCGGCGAGGTGAAGCGGAACGACTTCTGGGTCTGGGCGGCCGACGGAGGCGCGGAGACCCTCGTGTGGAGGGCGGACTTCACGACGGGAACCGCGCTCGTCTTCGGCTCCGAAGGCAGGGGAGTTCGGCCCGGCGTGCGGCGCGCGTGCGACGACGCGTTCTCGATCCCGCTCGCCGGCCGGATCGAGTCGCTGAACGTGAGCGTGGCGGCCGGGGTCGCGCTCTTCGAGGCTGCAAGGCAGCGCCGTGGGTGAGAGTCGCGGGCGAGGCGTGCCTCGCCCCTACGAGTCACCTTTGTACCTTTTCGACGGCTACAACCTGCTTCACGCCGGCGACTTCACCGAGGCGCAGGCTCTCGTTGACCGGCTGGCTGGCTTTGTCGCCGAGAGAGGCGCTCGCGGGATCGTCGTGTTCGACGGCTCGGGGCCGGATGCGAGCTACGGCGCCCTCGAGGTGCGCTACGCGAGCACGGCCGATCACCTGCTCGAGCGGCTCGCCGCCGAACACCGAGGTCGAGCCGAGGTGATCCTGGTTTCCACAGACCGCGCGATCCGCGATACGGCTGGGCCTTCGGTTCGGAAGGTGCGCTCGCAGGACTTCGCGGCCGAGCTCTCGGACACGCGAAACCGAGCCACAGGGCCTCCGTCGAGCAAGATTGAAGATGCCCTAGAGGAGACGACCCGAGAACAGCTCGAAGCCTGGCGCCGAAAACGCGCTTGACTTTTCCACAGGAGCGGCGCTACGCTCAAGCAACCTCAACTAGAGGGTGAGGGTTACTGGAGGGCTCGGTGACCTGCCCTTGACCGCCAAGGAGACGACATGCCGCGCCCGCACCTCGCCCCCGTACGGACGCCCGAAAAGATCCAGAGGGAGGCCGACGACCTCCGTCTCGTCCTCCGCGCCCGGAACGGCGACCAGTCCGCGCTCGATGCGCTCATCCGCCGCTACACCGGGTTCGTCCGCCTCAAGGCGAGCTCGTACTTCATCGCCGGAGGCGAGTCCGACGACCTGATCCAGGAGGGCCTGATCGGGCTGTACAAGGCCGTTCGGGACTTCCGATCCGACAAGGACACCTCGTTCCGGAGCTTTGCCGAGCTCTGCATCACGCGCCAGATCATCACAGCGATCAAGGCCGCGACGCGCTTCAAGCACTCGCCTCTCAACACGTACGTCTCCTTCAGCCAGACACCCGCCGGCCAGGACGACTCGGACTGCACGCTCGGCGATGCGCTGCCCGGCCCAGGCGTTGACGACCCCGCGATCTGCGTCATCTCCACAGAGGAGCTCGGAAGCCTCGTCTTCTGCCTCGGCACGGGTCTCTCCAGCCTCGAGAGCGATGCGCTGCGCCTGTACATGGAGGGCCTCTCCTACGAGGAGATGGCCGAGGAGCTGGGCTGCGACACGAAGACGATCGACAATGCCCTCCAGCGGGTGAAGCGCAAGGTCGTCCAGCACCAGCAGTCGCGCCAGGTTCTGGCGTAGGCGCGGGTGACCGGAACCGCCTCCCGGCGGTTCCTCCGTACGAATCGCGCGAGAGAGCGGCGCGATTCGCCCGGCCGCTGCGCGGCCTCCAACACCGTCCGGCCCGCTGACCGCGGGGATACGCTGTGCCTACGCCGGAGTAGCTCAGCTGGCCAGAGCACGCGCCTTGTAAGCGCGATGTCGCGGGTTCGAATCCCGCCTCCGGCTTCAGATGGTTGACCATCTTTCGTCAAGGAATAGTCCACACTCCGGGCTCGTTCTCATAATCGATGAGAACGCCAAGCGAGATTCGCACGGAGCTCGCACGCATCACCGAGGAACGCGCCGAGCTCTGGGGCGATCTATCCGAGTATCACGACCCCGGGAAGTCCGATCGCGCGGGTGAGCTTTCCGAGCTGATCGAGGATCTCTGGACCGAGCTGCGACGCGCACAGGCGTACGCGCGGTTCGGGCCAGCCGACGAGATCATCGCCAAGGCTCGAGCCGAAGACCGCCTCGACCGCGAGTCGGAGCGCCGCTACAGCCGCGCCGCCTGACGGCCCCGGCTCGGTCAGAGTGAGCTGAGCTCCGCTCGCCGGGCTGTTCGCTCCATCTGAGAGGGTCTCTGCCATGAAGATCCTCGTCGTCTCGTCGCTCTATCCGAGCGCCCGCGAGCCGGACTACGGCATCTTCGTCAAGGGAATCTGCGACGAGCTCGAGCGCTTGGGCCACGACCTCCGTTACGCGGTTTCCGACCGCCGGGCGGGCTCGGCGCCGAAGCAGGCACGGCTCACGGCCCGCGCCGTCGTCGAGGCGCGCAGGTTCAGGCCCGACGTGGTCTACGCCCACTACCTCGTGCCGGCCGGCGCGATCGCGGCTGGCGCCGCCTCCGTTGCCCGGGCGCCGCTTGTCCTGACCGCGCACGGACGCGACGTTCGGAACGTCGGTTCGATCCCGGGCGTGGCCGCCGCGACGCGCTACGCGATCAGGCGCGCCAGCACAGTGATTGCCGTGTCCGACTACCTGCGTCGCGAGCTCGTCGCCCGCGTGCCCGAGGCCGACGGGCGGGTGCGCGTCATCGACTGCGGCGTCGATCTCGAACGCTTCCGCGACCGGAATAGCGCGGAGGCCCGGCAGGTCGTCGGGTGGACAGGCGACGGGCCTTACTTCCTCTGTGTCGGCACGCTCGACGAGCGCAAGAACGTCGTTCGCCTCGCCGACGCCTTCACGGGACTCGGCGCAGGCAGCCTCGCGTTCGTCGGCGACGGCCCGAAGCGCACCGAGCTCGAGCACCAGCCGGGCGTCCACGTCGTCGGTCGAGTTCCCCCTGAGCGCGTCGCCGACTGGATCGCCGCCTGCGACATCCTCTGCCAGCCGAGCCTCGTCGAGCCGTTTGGCCAGGCGCTCCTGGAGGGGATGGCCGGCGAGCGCACTGTTGTCGCGACGCGAGTCGGAGGCCCGCCAGAGTTCGTGACCGAAGAGGCGGGCGTCCTCGTCGAGCCCACGTCGAGCGAGGCGATCGAGATCGGGCTGCGCGCCGCCGCGGAGTTCCCGAGGCCGAACCCGGCCGCGAGGAGAGCCGCGGCGGAGCACGACGTGCGCCTCCAGGCGGAGCGCGTCGCTGCCGTCCTCGCGGCGGCGGCACAATAGGGCTGGTGCACGCGCACGGGCACACGCAAGCGCCCTCGGGCGACCGCCGCCTGCTCGCGCTGTCCCTCGGCCTGATCCTCGCCTTCATGGCCGTCGAGGTCGTGTTCGGCTTCCTCGCGAACTCACTGGCCCTCCTCGCCGATGCCGGGCACATGCTCACGGACGCGGCCGCGCTCGCCCTCGCGCTCTTCGCAGCCTGGGCTGCCTCCCTTCCCGCCCGCGGTCGCTGGACGTTCGGCTTCGGCCGCGCGGAGATCCTCGCGGCGCAGGCGAATGGCGTCACACTGGTCGTGGTCGGCATCGTCATCCTCGCCGAGGGCATCCGCAGGCTCGTCGACCCGCCCGACGTCCAGGGCGGCGTCGTCACGGTCGTGGCCCTCGCGGGTGTCGCAGTCAACCTGGCCGTGCTCCGCATCCTCGCCGGCGCGCGGCGCGAGAGCCTGAACATCCGCGGCGCCTACCTCCACATCGCGACCGACCTCGCAGCCTTCGCGGGCACGGCCGTCGCCGGCTTCCTCGATCCTCGTCACCGGCTGGGACCGCTTCGACCCGGTCGCGTCGCTGCTCGTCGCGGGGCTCATGTTCGTAGCCGCGTACGAGCTCCTGAGGGAGTCGGGCCGGATCTTCCTCGAGGCCGCGCCGGAGTCGGCCCCACCGGCCGAGGTCGGCAGGGCGATCGTCGACCACCCAGGGGTCGTCGAGGCGCATGACGTGCACGTTTGGACGGTCACGAGCGGCTTTCCGGCGCTCGCTGCACACGTGCTCGTGGAACCCGGCGCCGATTGCCATCGGATCCGACTGGAGCTCGAACGGATGCTCCACGATCGCTTCGAGCTCGACCACACGACGCTCCAGGTGGAGCATGTCGGCGTGGCAAGCGGGCTCGAGATCGAGCGACCCGGGAGCGGCCGGGCGCGGCTATCCTGAGCCTGTGCTCGGAATCGTCGCTGCAGTCCACGTCCTTGTCTCGATCGCCCTGGTCACCCTCGTGCTCATGCACTCCGGGCGCGACACCGGCTTCGGCGGGATGGGCTTCACGCCGGCCTCTCAGGGAGGCCAGCACATCGTCGAGCGGAACCTGACGCGCCTCACGGTCGTCGTCGCGCTGATCTTCACCGCGACGACCGTCTGGCTCTTCTACCTCATCGATTAGCCGGAGGCCGCGAGGCGGCCGAGCGAATCGCGTCGCTCTTCGCGCGATTCGTATGGAGGAACCGCCAGGAGCGGTTCCGTTTTCACGCGGGCCGGACAAGTCCGGCCCCTACGATGTCCACTCGGCCGGTGTAGGGGCGGGATTCATCCCGCCCTCGGTGAACCGACAGCTTCGCCGGCCTCCGGCTAGAGCCCCGGCCCGGAGCCCGACCCGACGACCGTGAACGCCTCCGTGGCGATCGCGGGCACGAGCGCTCCGAAGGAATAGCGCTCACCGTAGAAGTCGCTCTGATTCACGAGCCGCGCCGTGTCGCCGAGCCCGAGCACCGAGGCGACGAGCGCCGGAAACGACGTCGTGAAGCGCAGGTTGACGAGCGGCTCGGCCACCCGGCCTCCCTCGATCCGGAAGGTCCCGTCGCGCGTCATGCCGGTGATGATCCCTTCTCGCGGATCGACGATGTTCAGGTAGTGGAGTCGCGTCACGTAGATGCCGTCCTCGACCCTCGCCACGAGCTCGTCGACCGTTGCATCGCCCGCCGGCACCGAGAGATTGAAGGGCTGCGGCCCATAGGACTGCGCGGGTGCGGCAAGCGCGTGGCCGGTGGACTCGCGGCCGGCCCGAGCAGCCGTACGCCTGTCCCAGACGACGTCCTTCACGACTCCTTCCTCGACGAGTGGCACGCGCTGCTTCGCCACGCCTTCGAAGTCGAACGCCTTCGGTAGGCCCGCCGGGTCGCGCCCGTCGTCGTAGAGCGAGAACGCGGGGTCGAAGGCGCGCTCGCCGATCCGGCCGGAGAGGTAGCTCCGCTCCTCCAGGAAGCCGAGCGCGCCGAGCGAGCAGTACCCGAAGTACCAGAGAAGCTCGCCGAACGCGTAGGGCTCGAGAACGGCGCGGTAGGTCGCCGGCTCGGCGTCGACGGCGCCCTCTGTACGCGCTGCCTTCTCGACGGCCTCGTGCGCCACGGCTGCGGGGTCGACGTCGCCGGCCTTCCACGAAGCTGCGTCGGCATAGCCCGAGCGGTCCTCCGCCGCGGCGAGGGCCAGGACGTTCACGTCGGTCGTCGCCTGAGAGACCGCGGTGCCCGTCGTCGAGGCGACGGCGAGCTCGGTGACGCCGCTCGTGAAGTACCCGTAGAGACCGAAGTCGCCCGCAGCCTCGATCGCAGCCCAGGCGCGGGAGGCCTGCTCGGCGGGCCCGAGCTCGGCGGTCTCCTCGTCCCAGCCCTCCACGGCGGCCGGCTCGGAAGGCTGGGGCAGCCCGGGGAACGCAGGATCGACAGGAGCCCGGTCGGCGATCTCGCCGGCCCGTGCAGCCGCCTCGGCCAGCGCGTCATCGTCCGTACGGTTGGTCGAAGCGCACCCGATGCGGCCGTCCCGGACGACCCGAATCGTGACCGAGCGGTCTTCGATGAGCGTCGGCTGGTGCACCGATGACGCCGCATAGCGTGCGAAGCCGGATCGCTCGGCGTGCACCAGGGCGTCGGCCTCGTCCCCCTCGGCGGCCTGGCAGGCGCGTTCGGCGAGCTCGAGTGCCTCGGGAGCCTCCTTCACGAGCGGACGCCGACCCTGACGTTCCGGAAGCGCGCGGGCGACGCGCCGTGCGACACGTGAGCGCTCTGGCCGGGCTGTCCCTTGCCGCAGTTCGTGAGGCCGTGCATCTGCCATTCCTCAGGCCCCGCCACGCCGTCGAGCGAGCCCCAGAACTGGGGTGTCGAGCCCATGTAGGTGGCGTCCCGGAGCATGCGCCCCAGCTTTCCCTTCTTGATCTCCCAGGCGATCTGCGTTCCGAACTGGAAGTTCAGGCGCTTGTCGTCGATCGACCAGCTCTTGTTCGTCGCGAGATAGATCCCCTCGTCGACGTCCGCGAGGAGATCGTCGAGCGAGCCCTCGCCCGGCTCGAGGTGGAGGTTCGTCATGCGGACGAGCGGCATGCGGCTCCAGCCGTCGGCACGCATCGAGCCTCCCCGCCCCTCGCCGAGCATCGCCGCGGTCTCGCGCGAGGTGAGGAAGCCCTCGAGCACGCCGGCGCTGACGACCGCGTGCCGCTTGCCCGGCACCCCCTCGTCGTCCCAGGCGTAGGTGCCCAGACCGAGTGGCGTCGTCGGGTCGGCCGTGATGTTCATGAGCTCGGAGCCGTAGCGGAGCGAGCCGAGGTCGTCGGCCTTCAGGAAGCTCGTGCCGGCGTACGCAGCTTCGGTCCCGTAGACGCGGTCGAGCTCCGTCGGATGACCCACGGACTCGTGTACCTGGAGCTCCATCTGCTCCGAGTCGATAACGACCGTAGTCGTGGTCGCCGGGCACGCGTCCGCGACCAGGAGCGCACAGGCTTCCTCGGCGACGCGCGGCGCCTCGCGCTCGAGTCCGAGCGCCTCGACGTACTCCCAGCCTGCCTGGCCGCTCGAGCCGCCGTGGGCGCTCGGGTAGCTCCGAGTCTGCACCTTGCCGTCAGCCTGTGCGTAGGCGTCGGTCCCGGCGCCGCATTCGACGAACTCCTGCTGGAGATCCGCGCCGTCAGAGGAGCGGAACACCCGCTCCTCGCGCATCGCGCGGACGGAAGCTTCGAAGATCTTGACCCCGTTCTTGCCCTCTCGGGCCGCTGCGTCGGCGCGGAGGAGGAGCTCGATCTTCTCCTCCAGTGGTACCGCGATCGGGTCGCGCTCGACTGAGGTTCGCCATTCCCCCGTCTCGGCCGGCCGGTCGGCGAGTTCGACGCGAGAGCGCGCGCGGCTGGCGCTCGCGCGTGCGAACTCGACCGCACGACGCGCAGCCTCGCCCGCACCCTCGTCCGAGAGGCGCGGATCGCCCGCGAATCCCCAGGCTCCGCCCACGAGGACGCGGACGCCGAGCCCCTCGCTCTCACCGTCCGAGGCGGACTCGACCTCCCCGTTCTTCGTGGACACGTGCTGGTCGCGCCGAACGACGGCGCGAGCGTCCGCGTACTCGGCCCCGGCGGCCAGGGCGGCGTCGATGGCGGTTCCACAGAGCTCGCGCACGGCGCCGAACGTTAGTCAATCTGCTCCGAACGATTGACTGTCGGCCGCACCCGATCAAGGAAAGCGCCCGGCTGTGCGGGCGCATGCGCTGGAGAGGACTTGAACCTCCACGCCCCGTTCGGGGCACAAGGCCCTCAACCTTGCGCGTCTACCAATTCCGCCACCAGCGCGTGGAGCAGGGATTGTAGCGGCCGGTTGACGCCGTCCGGACCCCGCGCTACTCTACCGAACATACGTTCGTCGAACAGGGAGGTGGGGAATGCTTACCGAGCGGCAGAAGGAGATCTACGAGTTCGTCGTCGAGTACGTGGACGGCCACGGCTACCCGCCGACTGTGCGCGAGATCGGCGAGCGAGTGGGCCTCGCGTCGCCGTCGACCGTACACGCCCATCTGGCCAATCTCGAACGCGCCGGCTACCTGCGTCGCGATCCCACGAAGCCGCGGGCGCTCGAGCTCGTCGGCCGTGAACGACCCGCCGTCGAGGCGGTCGGGGAAGCAGGACGCGTACGGGTGCTGCCGCTCGTGGGCGAGATTGCAGCCGGCGGACCGCTCCTCGCGGAGCAGAACGTCGAAGATCATCTGGCCGTGCCCGAGCCGCTCTCGTCCGGCACGGGCGAAGAGTTCCTGCTCCGCGTCAAGGGCGAGTCGATGATCGACGCCGGGATTCTGCCGGACGACTATGTGGTCGTCCGGCGGCAGCAGACCGCCCAGAACGGCGACATCGTCGTCGCGCTCGCCGGCGAGGACGAGGCCGCTGACGAGGCGACCGTGAAGCGCTTCTTCCGAGACAACGGCCGGATCCGCCTCCAGCCCGAGAACGAGTCGATGGAGCCGCTCTTCCCGGATCACGTCCAGATTCTCGGCCGCGTCACAGGGGTGTTCAGGACGGTCTGATGGGCATCGTCTCCCTCAACCGAACACTCGACCAGGAGCTCCTGGCCCTTAGCCGCGGGGCCAGCCTCGAGTGCCTCGTCTGTGGCGAGTTCGTCATGCGTACCGATCTCGGAATCGTGTGTCCCGAGTGCGGCTCCGTGCTCGAGGGACGAGCAGCCGAGGCCATCCAGGTAGGGGCCGAGACAGGGTAGGGGCGAAAGCGCGGCTACAATTGGGCGTGCAGGCCGGGTGGCCGCGGGCCGTTTCGGCGGCTCGAGGAAAGTCCGGACACCGAAGGGCAGGACGCTGGGGAAACCCCAGGCGGCGAAAGCCGACGGAAAGTGGCACAGAAAGGAGACCGCCACCGGCGACATGATCTCTCCGGAGACGCCGGCGGTAAGGGTGAAAAGGTGGGGTAAGAGCCCACCGGCGTCGTGGCGACACGGCGGCCGGCCAAACCCCGTCCGGTGCAAGGCAAACAGGCTCCGCTACGAGGCGGCCCGCCGAGGAGCCGGGTAAGCCGCTAGAGGCGTCGGGCCAAACCGGCGCCCCAGATGGATGGTCACCCTCGACAGAATCCGGCTTATAGGTCTGCTAAGGAAACCCCTGCAAATGCGGGGGTTTCTAGTTTCAGGATGCATCACCGGTGATCACGCAGGTCCGGAGCGACGCGCGGCTCAACGCCAAGAAGCGAAGGCAACCGGGATCCGGATTCGCTCGGTTGAACGGAAATCGGCCTGGACATCTCTGATCGAGGTGCCTCTTCGCGCAAGGCACGAGCGAAAGCGAGGCCGGCGAGGGCGGGGTGACCTAGAGGTCGTCGAACTAGCTCAGCCCGCCTGGGGACTTGCGTTGAGCCCTAAAGCCAGACGGCAGATACTACTCGGGGATGTCGCATGAGCAGTACCTGTTGGCCGACCAGCCCTCGGAGTTGGATCGCCTGCAGCTGCAGTCGCGCGTGTGGGAACTCAGTGGGCGGCAACTCCTCACGAAGGTCGGCGACGGATCCGGTCTACGCGCCTTGGACGTCGGCTGCGGAGCCCTGGGCTGGCTTCGGGTCCTCAGCGAGTGGGTCGGTCCCACCGGCCAGGTGGTAGGCGCCGACATAGACGAGCGCCTGCTCGATTCCGCCCGTTCGTTTCTGGAGGCAGAAGGGATCGCCAATGTGGAGCTCGCCGTCGATGATCTTTTCGACAGCAAGCTGGAGCCCGAGTCTTTCGATCTCGTCCACGCCCGCTTCGTGATTGCTCCCCTTGGGCGTGGCGGTGAGCAGGCAGCATCGCACCGGCGGTTGGTGAGGCCCGGTGGCTCACTTGTTCTGGAGGAGTGGGACCTGTCCTCGTGGCACTTCAATCCCCCCGCCCCGGCGGCCGAGCGACTGATCCGATTGCTCTCAGAGATCTTTGCCGCCGTGGGGGGCGAGGCGGGCCGCATGCTTCCGGAACTGCTCAGGGAGATCGGCATCGAGGAGCCCGAGATAGACGCGCATGTCATCGCGCTCAAACCAGGCCACCCCTACCTGCGGCTGCCGCTTCAGTTTAGCGTCGCGCTCGAATCGCGACTGCTTGAGACGCTCAACGAAGACGAACTCGCCTCGCTACGCCGGGAGGCCGAACGCGAGTTGGCCGAGCCGGGGAGATGGGGCACCACGTTCACGGTCATCCAGTCCTGGGGCCGGCGTCCGTGAGGGAGGACGCCATGGATCTCGACGAGCTGGTCTTTCATCCCTGGACGGTGCAAGGGCCGCGCGACGTGCTGACCTTCGTTGGCGGCTCCGGCAGCTACGTCATCGATGCCGACGGCCGCCGCTACCTGGACTTCAGCTCGCAATTGGTCTTCACCAACCTCGGTCACCAGCACCCGCGCATTGTCGCCGCGATTAAGCAGCAAGCCGATCAGCTCTGTACGCTCGCACCCGGCCATGCATCCGACGTCCGCGGTGAAGCGGCGCGAATGATCGTCGAAGTTGCCCCGGACGGACTCGGGCATGTGCTCTTCACCACGGGCGGGACGGAGGCCATCGAGCATGCGGCGCGGATGGCCCGCGTGCACAACGGGCGACCGAAGGTGCTTGCGGCCTACCGCTCGTACCACGGCTCGACGACTACCTCGATCCACCTCACCGGCGACCCGCGCCGCTGGGCCTCGGACACCGGCGCGGCAGGCGCCGTCCACTTCTTCGGCCCCTTTCTGTACCGCTCGGCGTTCGGGTCGAACACACCCGAGGAAGAGTGCGAGCGGGCGCTCGCACATCTCGAGCAGGTGATCCTTCTCGAAGGCCCGTCGACGATCGCCGCGCTGGTCTTGGAACCGGTGACCGGCAGCTCGGGGGTCATCGTGCCGCCGACCGGCTACCTGCGCGGCGTCCGGGATCTCTGCACTCGTCATGGCATCGTCTTCATCGCCGACGAGGTACTCGTCGGCTTTGGCCGGACCGGTGCCTGGTTCGGCGTCGACCACGACGGCGTAGCCCCCGACCTAATGGTTTTCGCGAAGGGCGTCAACTCCGGGTACGTGCCACTCGGCGGCGTGCTGGTCAGCGATCTGGTCTACGAGACATTCACCCAGCGCCCCTATCCTGTGGGCCTAACCTACAGCGGG
The DNA here is from genome assembly GCA_963733135.1 of uncultured Actinomycetes bacterium. Lineage (GTDB taxonomy): Bacteria > Actinomycetota > Thermoleophilia > Gaiellales > Gaiellaceae > CAVTBX01. The sequence continues at coordinate 251,087 of CAVTBX010000010.1, read as the reverse complement.
CACCCGCTCGCATGCGCAGCCGCTGTGGGCGCCATCGGAGCCATGCACGACGAGAGCACGGTCGCGGCAGCCGCCCGCCTCGGCACGGACATCCTCGCGCCCGGGCTCGCGAAGCTCGCAGAGAACCACCCCTCCGTGGGGGACGTTCGTGGGATCGGCGGATTGTGGACCGTCGAGCTGGTCCGCGACCGGGAGACGAAGGAGCCGCTCGTGCCGGTGGGCGCGACAGGCGAGGCGAACGCGCCGATGACCGCTGTTCTCAAGGCGTGCCTCGGCCGAGGGTTGGTACCGCTGATCCTGGGCAACCGCATCCATGTCGCGCCGCCGTTAAACGTGAGCGACGGCGACGCTGCGACCGGTCTCGCCATCCTGGACGAGGCGCTGGCTGAAGCCGACACATTCCAGGGCTGAGCGTCTGCGGGCTGTCCGCTTTTCGGGGGGTTCTCCCATTTTGAGCCCGCCTGTCGTGTACGCCCGCGGCCGGCCCTCTACCGGCAGAAGCCCGTCACCGGTAGCCCGCCGGATCAGCTGGCAGCCCAGGCTCCTGCACCTCGACGAGGTAGCGCCAGCAATCGGGTTGCGAGCCGTCGACGTCTGTGAACCCGTATTCGCGCGCGAGCTCTCCCGACGAGAACGAGCCGCCATTCCGGCGCTCGAGGTCAGGGTCGGAGGCCAGAGCGGCCACAGCGCGGCCTACGAATCGCGGGCTCTCCGAGATCGCCGCGAAGTGCGGGTTCACGGCCGCGCCGTCGCGCCAGTTCTCCTCCGTCACGCCGTAGCGCTCGAGCATGATCTCCGAACGCAGCCAGCCTGGGGTGAGCGCCACCGCAGTGCAGCCGTGGGGGGCGAGCTCCTCGCCCTGGGCGAAGGCGAGCCGAATGATCGCCGTCTTCGCAAGGTCGTAGAAGGTCGAGACCCGATAGTGCGAGGCGTTGTAGTCCCAGGTGCCGTCCGTCATCTCGACCACCAGCCCGCCGGGTCGGCGTATCAGGAGCGATAACGCGAAGTGGCTCGTGATCAGGTGGGTGTCGATGGCCAGGCGCAGGACTCGGAGGCCCTTCTGGAGATCGTGCTCCCACACCGGCTTGTTCCACTCGAAGAGGAGCTCGGCGCCCCAGATGTCGTTGACCAAGACGTCGAGTTGGGCGCTCTCGGCCTCGATTCGCTGCACGAGCGCCTCGACCTGACTCGGCTCGAGATGGTCGACCGCGACTGCGATGCCCGTGCCGCCGGCCTCAGACACGAGCTCGGCAGTCTCCTCGATCGTCTCGGGCCGGTCGTACTCGGAGCGTGCCTCGCGCGTGCTGCGTCCCGTGCAGTACACGGTCGCTCCTGCTTCGCCGAGCGCGATTGCGGTGCCGCGGCCTGCGCCCCGGGTAGCACCAGCGACCAAAGCGACTCTGCCTTCAAGCGGCCCAGCCATCGACCTCCCTTCCAGACTTGGTGCCGGAGAGGACACCATCACACACGCCCGCTCCGATGAGTCTCACCTAGGACGACGGTCCTAAGACCGACAAACGAAAGAAGGGAGCTCACCATGCCAACGCTGACGTTCATCAACCTGCCCGTGAAGGATCTGTCCAAGGCGACCGAGTTCTTCGGCGCGCTCGGCTTCTCGTTCGACCCGGAGTTCACGGACGAGAACGCGACCCGGATGATCATCAGCGACGAGACCTCGGCCATGCTCGTCGTGGAGCCGTTCTTCAAGGGTTTCATCGAGCCACGGGGCATCGCCGACACCTCCCAAAGCCGCGAGGTGATCGTAGGTCTCTCTGCTGAGAGCCGGGAGCAGGTCGACGACCTGACGGAGAAGGCGCTCGTCGCGGGCGCCGAGGAGCTCGGAAAGCCAGACGACCAGGGGTTCATGTACATGCGCGGCTTCACCGACCTCGACGGACACCAGTGGTCGTTCATCTACATGGACATGGCAGCGCTCCCGGAGGGCTAGCTGGAGCTCTTCGCGCTCACGAGAGCGTGACGGCCACCCGCCGGTCGCCTGACCCGAGCACGTAGAGCCGAGACGCGGTCGCGCGGTAGAGACGGTGCGGCGAGGGCGCACTCACATCCACCTCGCGCCAGGGGCCGGCTCCGTCCTGCTCGGATCTCCGCGAGTAGGTCTCGATCCGGCTCTTTCGTTCCATCGCCGGCACCTCGTCCGCGCGCGCGTCGACGTAAACGGCCTGCGCGGCGCCAACAGGCGCTGTCGAGTCGAAGATGACGAGGCCAAGCGCCGGCCGGCCCGCGACGTTGACGGAGTGAAGAGCGTCGGGCCGCGACACCCACAGGAAGTCGGTGTAACCCTCGTGTGCGTACCAAACCGGAGTCGCCCATGGGTTTCCCGCGCCGTCCGCGGTCGCGAGGGTCATGTACCGGTTCGCATCGACAATCTGCCTGGCCAACGTGGCCGTGTCCTCGTGTGCCATCGCCGTTTCTCCTTTGCTTGACATATGCCGATATAGGTATATATTGCGGACATGGCACGAGCAGCGACCACGACCGACTCATTCAATGCGATAGCCGAGCCTCGGCGGCGGCAGATCCTGGACGTTCTCGCCGGCGGCGAGCAGCCGGTGAACAACCTCGTGCGGCAACTCGGACTAGCTCAGCCTCAGGTGTCGAAGCACCTGCGAGTGCTCAGGGAGGTTGGCGCGGTCGACGTGCGCGAGCGGGGAAGGCAGCGGCTCTATCGGCTGAACGGTCTTGCGCTGAAGCCCGTCCACGACTGGGTGCAGGCCTACGAGGGCACGTGGGCGGAGCGGTTCGAGCAGCTCGATGTCGTGCTGGAGGAACTCAAAGAGAAGGAGGAAGGAGATGGCAGTGACGAGTAGCGGGACGGCGACGGTGACGCTTCCGACTGACGAGCAGATCCTCATCATCCGGGAGTTCGACGCACCCAAGCACCTCGTCTACGAAGCGTGGACGACACCGGAACTGGTCCGGCGGTGGTGGCACGCGAAGCGCGGTGAGATGACCGTCTGCGAGATCGACCTGCGCGTCGGCGGCGAGTGGCGCTACGTCATGGTGGCCGAGGGCGGGCTCGAGGTCGGCTTCCACGGTGAGTTCCGTGAGATCCTCCCGAACGAGCGGCTCGTCTCGACGGAGGTCTACGAGGGCCTGCCCGAGGGCGTCTCGGAGGAGGAGGGCACGACGGTGAATACCGCGACGTTCACCGAGACCGACGGGCGCACAACCCTGACGGTCCTCGTCCAGGCGGAAAACCAGGTCTCGCGGGATGCCATCATCGAGTCCGGCATGGAGGCCGGCCTTCAGGACGCGCTCGACCTCCTCGAGGAGGTCGCGGTCTCGCTTCGCTGAGAGGCCGGACCACGAGAGAGCCCCGCTGCCCGCGGGGCTCTCTCAGCGGGCTGATGGGCTAGGTGTCGCCGCCGCCGCTGGTTCCTCCGCCGCTGTCGTCACCGCCACCGCCGCCCGCCGGAGCCGCGTACGTGTTGTCGCCTCCGCCGGTTCCGTCGTTACCGGCTGTGAAGTCGCCGTCGCCGGTGTTGTCGCCGCCGCTGGTGCCGTCGTTGCCGCGGGTGCGGTCGCCGTCGCCGGTGTTGTCGCCGCCGCTGGTGCCGTCGTTGCCGCGGGTGCGGTCGCCGTCGCCGGTGTTGTCGCCTCCGCTGGTGCCGTCGTTGCCGCGGGTGCGGTCGCCGTCGCCGGTGTTGTCGCCTCCGCTGGTGCCGTCGTTGCCACGCGTGCCGTCCCCGTCGCCGCGCTCTCGGTCGTCGTCGTCGGCCGCGAGCTCGTCGTCGCCGTCCTGCTTTCGCGGGTCCGCCGCGAGCTGGATGGGCTCCCCGGCGTCCGACCGCGCCCATTCGGTGAGTGCCGCTCCCAGGCCTGCGAACGCGAAGGCTGCCGCGACGAGGAGAACTGCGAGTTTTCCGATGCCCATGTCGTTTCCTCCTGTGATCCGATTGCTGAGACCACGGTGCCCTTGCGGCTTAAGACAGTGGTAAGACGGTGGTGAGAAAGCCCTTATCGCAGCTCGAACACGCTCTTCCGGACACGACCGCCGGGCCGGAAGAGGCCGATTCGAGGCTTGGGCAGCTCGGCGACCCATGGCTCGAGCGTCCGGTGAAGCTCCTCGGCACTCGGCCGATCCTGAGGCAGCTTCGCCAGGCACGCGCTGACTACCTCGGCCAGAGGCGCCGGGACCGAATCGGGCAGCGGATGAGGGTCACGCACGACCTGCGGGTACCTGTCGCCGACGGGCGCGGAGGGGTCCTTCGAGGGCTGAGGGAAAGGGAGCCGGCGCGCGAGCGCCTCGAAGAGGGTGACGCCGAAACCCCACACATCGCTCTCGGGTCCGATCTCCGTGAACCGGGCAGGCACACACTGCTCGGGCGCCATGTAGGCATCGGTGCCAGTCGGTGTTTCGAGCCGGGAAACCTCGTGGAACGACACCGCGACGCTCAGGTCGATCAGACGCGGCGAGGGGGCCATGATGATGTTCCGCGGCTTGACGTCCAGATGGACGATCTTCCGCGTCGAGAGGTAATGGAGCGCCGAGGTGAGCTCGAGCGCGAGCGGGAGGAGCTGCTCGACAACCATCCCGTGACGCCGAACGAGCGTCGAGAGCCTCGGACCGTCCAGATACTCGAGGACGAGATGAGGCCGAGGCCCGCCCAGCACGGCGTCGAATGCCCGGACGATGGCCGGATGATTGGTGGCTGCCAGCATTCGCGCTTCGCCGGCCAAGCCCCTCAGCGGCCCGGCCTCGGACACGAGTCGGGGTCTCAGGATCTTCACGGTGACGAGCGCGAGCAGGTCGTCGTCCCAGGCCAGGTATGCCTCATATCGCTGTCCGCCCCCCAGGAGCTCGACGGCGTAGCGACCGGGGGCGATCTCGTCGCCCTCGGCGAAATTCCACGTGCTCCGGCCGGCCATCGAGACCGACGCTAGGGAGGCGAGCTAAGGTCGGTCTAAGACCAGAATGAGAGAATTCTCATCCCCGTCTTAGGGTTCTCTGGGCACGGGCGGGCACGATTCAGGAGCCCGATCAAGGCCCGATGACTTCAAGAGCAGTCGACACCGACGGCGAGAACGCGGACACGGAGGCCGCGGCGGCTGCCTCGCCCAGCGCGGGCCCTGCTCTCCTTAGCGGGCTGCGCTGGGCGCCGAAGAGCCTTCGGACGCGCATTCTCGCGTGGTTCGTGGGCGTTCTCGCCCTCGCGACCGTCGCGTCGGTCGTCGTCACGTGGATGGTGCTGAACCTTCAGCTCGACCAGCGAATCGACCGCGAGCTCGTCCAGGAAGCCGCAGAGCTTCGCCGGCTCGCGTCGGGAAACGATCCCGAGACCGGCATGCCGTTCGACGAAGACGTGCGGCGAATCTTCGAGGTCTTCCTCGACCGGAACGTGCCGTCCCGAAACGAGGCCTTGCTCACCTTCGTAGGCGGCGAGCCCTTCCTGCGAAGCCGGCAGGTGATTCCGTACGCGCTCGACCAGGATCCGGACCTCGTAGCTCGCTGGGCAACCCTCCGCTCAGCCGACCGGGGGCGAGTCGACACGCCCGGCGGGCCGATCGAATACCTCGCCATTCCGCTCGTGCGCGGAGACGACGGCGCGGGAGTCTTCGTGGCCGCGATATTTCGCGGACGCCTCGATGACGAGGTCGAGGCGGCCGCGCGCGCCGCAGGAGCAGTCGGCCTGGCGGTACTCCTCCTCGGCGCCCTGTTCGCCTGGCGTCTGGCTGAGCGCGTCGTGGCGCCTGTGACCGCCCTGACGCGGACGGCGCGCGCGATTACCGAGACGGATCTCAGCCGTCGCATCGACGTCCGCGGCCGCGACGAAGTCGCTCAGCTAGCGACGACGTTCAACGAGATGCTCGGAAGGCTCGAGCGGGCCTTTGGCGGCCAACGGCGCTTCGTTGCCGACGCGGGCCACGAGCTTCGGACGCCTCTTACGATCGTGCGCGGCCACCTCGAGCTGCTGGAAGCGTCGCCCGACACACGGGCGGAGACGCTGGCGCTAGTCACCGACGAGCTCGACCGGATGGCTCGCATGGTCGATGACCTGCTCCTCCTCGCCAGGCACGAGCAGCCCGACGTCCTCGATCTCTCGACGGTCGACGTCGCGAAGCTCACCGCTGAGCTCGAGGGAAAGATGAAGGGGCTGGCGGACCGCCCCTGGGCCGTCGAGGCGACTGGCCGCGGCGTGATTGTCGCCGACCGTCAGAGGCTCACGCAGGCTGTCGTTCAACTAGCCGAGAATGCGGTTCGCTACAGCGAGGACGGAACACTGGTGGTGCTCGGGTCGTCCGTTGCCGACGGCGAAGCTCGTTTCTGGGTTCGCGACCGGGGTCCCGGCATCGCGGCGGGTCAGCGCGAGCGGATCTTCGAGCGTTTCCGGCGTGGGACCGGAACTCGGAGGTCCGAAGGCTCCGGGCTCGGCCTGACCATCGTCCGTGCCATCGCCGAGGCCCACCACGGCCGCATCGAGCTCGAGAGCGAGGTCGGCGTCGGCTCGTCCTTCACCCTCGTGCTTCCGGTCGACCAGCCGAGCGGAGAGGAGCACGCGTGAGCCGGATCCTCATTATCGAGGACGAAGCGCGCATTTCCTCGTTCCTGGAGAAGGGCCTCAAGGCGAACGGCTTCGCGACGGAGATTGCACGCGACGGCGGCGAGGCGCTCCACTTGGCCCGGATCGGCGAGTACGACCTCGTGATTCTCGACCTTGGTCTCCCAGACATGGACGGGCTCGAAGTCCTCCGTCGGCTTCGGGATCGCGGCGTCGCCGCACCGGTGATCATCTTGACTGCGCGCGACGGGGACACCGTGGCCGGGCTCGAGGGTGGCGCCGACGACTACGTCACGAAACCGTTCAAGTTCGAGGAGCTCCTCGCTCGCCTCCGCGTCCGCCTGCGCGGGGACCGCGCCTCCGAGCCGACCGTGCTGCCCGTTGGGGACGCTGTGCTCGACCTCCGCACTCGGCAGGTGAGAATCGAAGACCGGCCGTTCGACCTGAGCGCAAGGGAGTTCGCTCTGGCAGAGGTGTTCTTCCGCCATCCGGGCCAGGTGCTGAGTCGCGGCCAGCTCCTGAGCCAGGTGTGGGGTTACGACTTCGACCCCGGCTCGAACGTCGTCGACGTGTACGTGGGCTACCTGCGGCGCAAGCTCGGCAAGAACCGGATCAAGGCTGTTCGCGGGATGGGCTACCGGCTCGAGGCTGGCTCAAGCAACAAGGCCGCAGGCGCTACATGAAGTCCGCGCCGAGGGACGAGCTTCGTCGCGGGCGAATCCGAAAGCGGCTCAGCACCGGGCGCGTAGGCATCCCCGCCACCAGCTCTTCGAATCGTCGTCCGAGCGCGGCCGGCTCGGGTCGCGCCTCGGGATCCTGATCGAGACACGCGAGGATCAGGCTCGAGAGCTCGACTGGGATCTCGGCGCCGAGGGGAGCCGGGGCCTCTTCGAGCTGCGGGAAACGCTCGGCCGGCGATCCGCGACGCTCGCCTTCGCGGAAGGGCCGCCTTCCGGTCGCCGCATGGTAGAGCGTCGCTCCCACCCCCCAGACATCGGCAGGCGATCCCGCCGGCCCTCGACCCACCGGGTCGCACTGCTCGGGAGCCATGTACGGATCCGTGCCGATCGGATACGTGACTTCCTCGAGCTCCTCGAACGTTCGCATGATGCTCAGGTCGATCAGCTTCGCGGACGCGTCCATGATGATGTTGCTCGGCTTGACGTCGAGGTGGACGAGGTCACAGCGGTGCAGGTAGTGGAGAGCCGAGCTGAGCTGTAGCCCGAGCGGCAGCAGCTGGTCGACCTCCAAGCGTCCTTGCCTGCGGATGAGGCTCGAAAGCCGCGGCCCCTCGAGGTGCTCGAGCACGACGTGCGGGTACCGCCCGTCGAGGTCGGCGCCGAAGCCGCGCACGATCACGGGGTGGTCGAGCTCGCGCAGATAGTGAGCCTCGGTCGCCACGCCGCGCCTCGAGTGCTCGTCCTCGAGCAAGCTCGGGCGCAGGACCTTTGCCACCACGAGCGCGAAAAGCCGGTCGTCCCAGGCGAGGTAGGTCTCGTAGCGCTCGCCTCCACCGAGGAGGCGAACGGCCGTGCGCCCAGGCGCGATCTCGTCGCCTTCAGCCAACTCCCAGACGTCGGGGTGAGAGGCGCGGTGAACGCGCCTCTCACCCCCTTGGTCAAGCCCGGCCGACATCAATTGGTCACCGAGCGCGAGTTGCTGTTGCTGTTGTCCCGGCTGGCGCTCGTGTTGTCACGAGATGCGTCGCGCGAATGCGACTTGTCCCTCGAGTTGTGGTCGCCCGTGCGGTCGCGCGAGCGATCCTTCGAGTACGAGCGGTCGTTCACGCCGACGCCGTCGCCGGTCTTGTCACGAGAACGGTCACGCGAGTTCGAGCGGTCGGCCGTGGTCATGTCGCGCGAGCGATCCCACGATCCGGACGCGTCGCTGCCGCTCCCCGCGAGGCGGGCGGCCCCGTCACCTCGGTCGTCGTCATCGTCGTGGCGACGGTCGAGTGCAGCCTCGACGTCGTCTTCGTCGCGCTTCATGGCGACCTGATCCGAACGGCTGTCGTCCGACGAACCGGCCGCCGACGCAGCCCCGAACGTGAAGCCTGTTACGGCGACGACACTCGCCATGAACACCAGTGTTCCCTTGATAAGCCTTTCCATCTTCGCTCCTTTCGACGTTGTGAGAACGAAGATGCCCCGGCCCAATAAGACGCTGGTTAGAGCGAGGTGAGACTTCTCTTACCGCTCGTGCTTGCCTAGCGACGGAGCCTGAGCGTTACTACAGCCCCGCATGTCTCGCTCGTGCTTGCCTCGACCGAGCCGCCGTGGGCGCGGGCAACTGCTTCCACGATTGCGAGGCCTAGCCCGGCTCCCCCTCGGGCCCGCGCCGCATCGGCGCGGCTGAAGCGCTCGAAGGCGTGGGGCAGGAACTCCGGCGGGAATCCAGGGCCCTCGTCACCGACGCGAAGGGTGATCGTCTCGTTCTCTGGCTCGGCCGCGACCCGGACCGATCCGGCGCCGTGGCGGAGTGCGTTGTCCACGAGGTTCCCGAGCGCCTGCTCGAGCCGGACGCGGTCTCCGCGGATGGGAAGCCGCTCGGGCGCTGAGACGTCGAGGCTTCGGCCTTCGGCCTCGGCTCGCGAAGAGAACCTACGCGCGACACTCTCGAGGAGCTCCTTGGCCTCGAGGTCGGTCGGGCGAATCTGAAGCACACCCTCCTCCGAGGACGCGAGCACGAGGAGGTCCTCGGCCAGCAGGGTCAGGCGATCGACCTCGTCGGACGCGGAACGAAGCGCCGCCTCCAGCTCCTGCGGGGTTCGCGGGCGGCGAAGGGCAAGCTCGAGCTCGGTCTGGAGCAGAGCGAGCGGCGTTCGGAGCTCGTGGCCGGCGTCCGCCACGAAGCGGCGCTCGCGTCGGAGTCCCTCCTCGAGCCGGGCGAGCATGGCGTTCAGGGTTTGGCCCAGACGGAAGATCTCGTCTCGCGCTTCGGGCAGAGGCAGGCGCTGGGCCGCGGTCTCGGCCGAGATGCCGGCTGCGCGCGCCCGCATGAACTCGACGGGCCGGAGCGCGGCGCCGGCGAGGAGGTAGGCGGCTCCCGAGGCGAGGAGGAGTGCAATCGGGCCGCCGATCAGAAGCTGTGCCAGAAGGCCGTCGAGGGCTTCGTCGCGATCCTCGAGCGAGGCTCCGACCACGAGCACGCCGTCTGTGCTCGAGACCGCCAGGAGGCGCGCGGAGACACCGGGCTCCTCGGGCAAATCGACTTCGCGCTCGAGCGTCGTGCCTGTGGTCAGTTCACCGGACACGAGCGGGTCGGCGGAGAAGCCCCGCGACGCAGCGACGACGGAGCCGTCCGGCCCGATGAGCTGAGCGAACTCCTCGTCTCCACCGCCGAGCGGCGCACCGGTCCCGGCGCTCCGCACGACCTGCGAGAGCGTCGCGGCCCGCGCCTCCAGGCTCTCGTCGATCTGCTCGACGAGCGAGTCCGAGAGCCTCAAGTAGACGAAGGCGCCGACCGCCGTGAGCACAACTGCCATCGCAAGCGCAAAGACGAGCGTGAGCCGTACCCGAATCGGAAGGCGGCTCACGGCTCTTCGCTCCGCAGCCGGTAGCCCGCGCCCCTGACGGTCTCGAGCGACCTACGGCCGAACGGCCGGTCGATCTTCTCCCGTAGGTAGCGGACGTAGACGTCGATCACGTTAGAACGGTTCTCGTAGCCGTAGTCCCATGCGTGCTCGAGGAGGTGGAACCGGCTCAGCACTTCGCCGGGCCGCCGCATGAATGCCTCGAGCAGGCTGAACTCCTTGGTCGAGAGCGGAACCTCGGTGTCGCCGCGCCAGACCTTTCGTGCTGCGGGGTCGAGCCGCAGGTCGCCGACCTCGAGCACGGTTGGCCGGGCCGCTGTGCCGCGCCGGGCGAGCGCCCGCAGGCGCGCGAGCAGCTCGGCGAACGAGAACGGCTTCTGAAGGTAGTCGTCCGCGCCCGCGTCGAGACCCGCGACCCGGTCCTCGACCGAGTCGCGGGCGGTCAGCATTAGGACGGGCGCCCAGACGCCGCGCTCCCGAAGCCGCCGGCAGACCTCGAACCCGTCCGGGCCCGGGAGCATCACGTCGAGGAGGATTGCGTCGTAGTCGACTGCGTCTGCGCGCCAGAGCGCCTCCTCACCGGTGCGGGCAACGTCCGTCGCGTGCCCCTCCTCGGACAGGCCACGCAGGAGGAGGCTCGCCATCTTGAGCTCGTCCTCGACCACCAAGATCCGCATGTCCTCATTGTCGCTCTGCAGATGAGAGTGAGATGAGAGCCCGCTCTCACGGCCGTTTCATGTGGCCTCCGTACGTTGCGTGCCAGAGAGCGAGTGGGAAGGAGCCCATGAAGCACATCAGACGAAAAACAGCGTTAGTTGCGGGAGTTCTCGCCGTTACAGGCGGCGTTACCGGCGGGGTCGCTATAGCCGCAGGCGGAGACGACGATGCGACCCAGAAGCCCATCACCGGTTCCGCGCTCGACCGGGCCAAGGAAGCAGCGCTCGCGCACACGGGCGAAGGGCGCGTCACCGAGACCGAGGTGGGCGACGAGGAGAGCTACTACGAGGTCGAGGTCACGCTCGACAACGGGGAACAGCTCGACGTGCAGCTCAACCGAAGCTTCGAGGTCGTCGGCTCCGAGAACGACGGCCGCGACGACCAGGACGACGACTAGAGCGGATTCCCAAGCCCAGACTCGCCTGCGCCAGTACGGGCGGCAGCTGCCGACTAGGAGCTGCCGCCCGTCGTCGTTCTCATGCGCTTCTCATCGCTTCATCAGATTCTCATCGGGCGGTCTCACGGTTAAGCCACCAACCGACTCGAAGGAGATTCGATGCGAGCCTTGATCCTTACGATCGCCACTGTTCCGCTCCTTGCGCTGGCAGCGGCCTGCGGTGGAGGCGATGGCGAGACCCTGCAGGCCGCCGCTCCCGGAGCAGACCTGCCGCGGGGCAGCGAGCCGGTCGAGCTCGACCCCGCCGAGTTCACGACGGAGATCGACAACAGGTACTGGCCGATGAAGCCCGGCACGCAGTGGACGTATCGCGAAATCGACGAGCAGGGAAAGGAAGTCAAGGTCGTCGTCACGGTGACGTCCGAGACGAAGGAGATTGCGAACGGCGTCACGGCTCGCATCGTCCGCGACACAGTCACCGAGGACGGAGAGCTGATCGAAGACACCTTCGACTGGTACGCGCAAGACGCCGACGGGAACATCTGGTACCTGGGCGAGGACACCGCCGAGTTCGAGGGAGGTGAGTTGACGACCCGCGCAGGCTCATTCGAAGCGGGAGTCGACGGCGCGCTACCGGGGATCATCATGCCCGCCGACCCCGTCGACGGCATGCAATACAGGCAGGAGTACTACAAGGGCGAGGCCGAGGACAACGGCGAGGTTCTCTCGACGGAGGAGCAGGCCGAGGTCCCGGCCGGCCACTACCGCGACGTGCTCCTGACGAAGGACACGATCACGATCGAGCCCGACGTCCTCGAGTTCAAGCTCTATGCGCCGGATATGGGCCCCGTGCTCGTCTTCGGCGTCTCCGGAGGTGGCGGCCGCGAGGAGCTCGTGAACGTCGAGACCGTCGATGAAGAGGCAGCACGGGCGGCCGGAACGGCTCCGCTCGGCCAGCCGTATCCGTAGACGCGACTGGATCGCGGACGGGCAAAATGGCCGCGATGGATCCACGGCAACGCAAAGAGGTCCTGGGCCAGTGGGGCGTTCGCGACGAGAACGCTCGCGAGCGGGCCGAGCGGGAGACCCTCGAGCGAGAGCTCGAGGGTCAGCCGTATCGAGGGCGGCGCATCGCGGCTCGCCCGCAGTACTTCCAGCGTTCGCCGGAAAGCTACGTCGCGTCGCGCGGAGGGCCGCTTCCGTACATGGTGCGACTGCGCCAGATCGCGGAGGAGACTGGCGCGCACGAGGCTCGGCTCGGCGCGGTGTGGCGGGACCTGGCGTTCGTCCATCGCGGCGACCCGCCCTGCTTCACGCGCAGCTGGACGCGGATCGCCGAGCGCTGGGACTTCGACGCCGTCAACGAGCTGATCGCGAAGCACAACCGCTACTACCCCGCGGAGGCCCGGCTCCCGATGGACGTGCGGCGTCGGGACTACGCGCTCGTGAACGGCGAGGAGTACTCCATGTCCTCGCTCGACGCCGAGTGGATCCTCGCGCGCTTCCCGGCGTCGTTGGAGGCAGCCTCGGCCTAGCCGCCGCGGGCCGGACAAGTCCGGCTCCTACACCGGGCAGGACGCGGGCGAGGCATGCCTCGCCCTACGCGACGGGCTGAACCCGTCCCGCCCGCTTCGGGCTAGACCTGTCCGGCCCGCTTCGGGCTAGACCTGTCCGGCCCGCTTCGGGCTAGACCTGTCCGGCCCGCTTCGGGCTATGGGCTGGACCTGTCCCGCCCGCTTCGGGCTACCGAGTGTAGGCGGGGCTTGTCCCGCCCGTAACGTCTCTGGCCAACCTCGTAGGGGCGAGGCATGCCTCGCCCGCGCGTGAACGGAACGGCTGGCGCCGTTCCTCCATACGAATCGCACGAAAGGCGGCGCGATTCGGCCGGCCGCTCCGCGGCCTCCCTACCCCTGCTCGAAGAGCCGCGCACGCTCCCAGTCGGTCACGACCCCGTCGAAGAGCGCCTGCTCGGTTCGCGCGTAGTTCAGGTAGTGGTCGACGACGTCGTCGCCTAGCGCGCCCCGCGCCATCTCACCCTCCTCGAGCCCCGTGATCGCCTCTCGTAACGAGCTCGGGAACCGCTCGGCGTCCGAGACGTACGCGTTCCCCTCGAGGGCCGGCGGAAGCTCAAGCTCCTGCTCGATCCCGTACAGCCCAGCGGCGAGCAGCGCTGCGAAGGACAGGTATGGATTCACGTCCCCTCCGGGGATCCGTGTCTCGGCGCGGAGCCCTCCGCCGTGACCGACGATCCGGAATCCACACGTACGGTTGTCGTATCCCCAGGCGAGCGTTGTCGGCGCCCAGCTCTCGGCTGCGAAGCGCTTGTAGGAATTGACGTTCGGCGCCATGAACACCGCCAACTCCTTCAGGCAGGCGATCTGGCCGGCGAGGTACTGCTTGAAGACGTCCGACTCGCCGGCGAAGACGTTCTCGTCGTCCTGCCAGAGGCTCGAGTGGATGTGGCACGAGCTCCCGATCCACTCGTGGTGCGGCTTCGCCATGAAGGTGATCGAGCAGCCGTTCGCGAACGCGATCTCCTTCGCGCCGTTCTTGTAGACCGTGTGGTTGTCGGCCATCGTGAGGGCGCCCGCGTAGCGAAAGTTGACCTCCTGCTGGCCCGGCCACGCCTCGCCCTTCGAGGATTCGACGACGAGGCCTGCCCCCTTCATCCCGTTCCGGATCTGGCGCATGAGACCTTCGCTGTAGGTCGTCGCGAGGACGTGGTAGTCGAGGATGTACGGCACGGACGCCGTGAGATCGCGATAGCCCTTCCGGTGCGCTTCCTGGAAGGTCTCCTCGAAGAGGTAGAACTCGAGCTCGGAGCCGAACATCGGCGTGTAGCCGAGTTCCTCGGCGCGCTCGACCTGGCGCTTCAGCACCTGTCGCGGCGATGGCGCGACAGGTGTCTCGTCGTGCCAAAGAACGTCGCAGAGAACGAGCGCCGTCCCCTCGAGCCACGGGATTCGCCGCAGCGTCGCGAGATCGGGCTGGAGCAGGAAGTCGCCGTAGCCGCTCTCCCAGTTCGCGATCGCATAGCCCGGCTTGGGATCCATCTCCATGTCGAGGGCGAGGAGGTAGTTGCAGCCCTCGACGCCCGTCTCGCCGATGTTCTCCTCGAGAAAGTACTCGGCGTCGACGCGCTTGCCCATCAGGCGGCCCTGCATGTCGGTGAAGGCGACGACGATGGTGTCGACCGAGCCGTTCTCCGCGAGGTTCCGAAGCTCGTCGAGGGTCAGCATCGCGCGAGTCTAAGTCGTCATGGAGGAGATGTGCAGGCCGGCAGGAATCTTGACTCCGTCCGGCGGGAGGCGTAAATAACCCCGCAAACTGCGGCAGGACGCCGCGTCGAGAGAGGACGATTCATGGCAGATGAGCAACGCCTCGAGGCCCCGGTCGGCACCGGAGCAGCCCACGACGACGACGAGAGCCTCCTCCATAAGCTCGGCTATGCCCAGGAGCTCTTTCGGGCGATGGGCGGATTTCAGAACTTCGCGATCAGCTTCACGATCATCTCGATCCTCGCCGGCTGCCTGACCTCGTACTACATCGCGTTCGGTCAGGGTGGCCCGGTGGCGATCACCTGGGGCTGGCTCCTCGTCGGCCTCATGAGCACGATCGTGGCTCTCGCGATGGCCGAGATCGCTTCGACCTTCCCAACCGCCGGAGGTCTCTACTACTGGGCCTCGAAGCTCGGCAGCCCTGCGTGGGGCTGGTTCACGGGGTGGTTCAACCTGATCGGCCAGATCGCCGTGACGGCGGCGATCGGCTACGGCCTCGCGACCTTCGCGACGGCGCTCATGAACTTCTGGTTCGAGTACCCGAACACGAAGGAGTACATCTACTTGATGTACGTGATCGTGCTCGCGATCGCGCTCGCCCTGAATCTGCTGAGCGTCAGCATCACGTCGCTCCTGAATACGGTTTCCGCGTACTGGCACATGGTCGGGGTGGCCGTCATCGTGATCATCCTCATCGTCGTCCCCGACAACCACCAGTCGCTCGGGTACGTCTTCGGCGAGACCGTCAATGCGACCGGCTTCGGTACCGGAAACGAGAACTTCTCGAGCCTGGTCTTCATCTACGTCTTCCTGACGGGCCTGCTCATGGCTCAGTACACGATCACCGGCTTCGACGCGTCGGCGCACATGGCCGAGGAGACGCGGTCCGCATCCCGGACGGCCGCCGTCGGCATGTACATGTCCGTCGTCGTCTCGGTCATCTTCGGCTTCGCGCTCCTCGTGGCTGTGACGTTCGCCGTCCCGAGCACGCAGGGAGCAATCGACAACCTCGGGTTCATCGTCCCCTACATCTGGTCTGAGTCGATGAGCCAGAACTGGGCGGAGGCGCTGCTCTTCATCTGTGTCATCGCTCAGCTCTTCTGCGTGACCGCCTCGGTCACGTCGGCCTCCCGGATGCTCTTCGCCTTCTCGCGCGACCGCGCCGTTCCCGGGCACCAGCTCTGGCGGCAGGTCGGGAAGAACCGTGTCCCGCAGCTTTCGGTCACCGGCATCGTCATCGCGTCGGCGGCGCTCATGATCCCCGCGTACTGGAACTACCTCGTGGGCTATCTCGTGGGGACGGGCATCGCGGTCATCGGGCTCTACATCGCGTTCATCCTTCCGGTCATCCTCCGATTCCGGCTCGGCGACAGGTTCGAGCGCGGCGCTTGGAGCCTCGGCCGGCACTACAAGTGGATCGACGCGATCGCGATCGTCTGGGTCGTGTTCATCACGATCGTCTTTCTGCTGCCGCCGTACAAGGCGAGCGTCCCGTGGGAGGACGACTTCACGTGGGAGGCCGTGAACTACGCACCGATCCTGGTCGGCGGCGCGCTCCTCCTCTTCGGCGGCTGGTATGTCCTCTCCGCGCGGAAGTGGTTCAAGGGCCCGATCAGCATGGGCAGCGAGGAAGAGCTCGAGCGGATCGAGGAGAAGTACGAACGCCCGGCTTCGGGAGCGGCTCCAGCCGGTCGCTAGGAGGGATTGGTGAAGCGGTCTCCGTTGCCTGGTCGCGATGCTCGTTTCCGAGGTAAGGACGCAGGGAGCGTTCGTACCCTGAGCGGACGCGGCGCGACTGAGGACGCCGCCTCGGGGCGAGCAGCGCGGCCGGGCGGCATGACGGCTGTTTCGCCAATCCCTCCTAGTCCGCGCCGGCCAGCTCCTCGGCGAGCAGCGAACACGCAAATGCGCGCCACGCCACGTCCGGCGTGGCGCGCAATGCCTTCACGGCCTCCTCGACGTGCGGCAGCCCCGCTCGCGAGACTTCTGCCTGCAGGTTCTCGATTCCGCGCTCCAGGGCGAGCTGGCGGTCCGACGTTCGGATCTCGTCGGCAAGCGAGCTGACCGCGCGGCCGTTTAGATCGAGACCCCGCTCGGGGTCGCCGCCGGCTGCGAGGAGCAGAACTGCTCGTCGCGCGGCGCCGTGAACCTCGTCTTCCGTCAGCAAGACCTCTCGCCCCGCGATCGAGGCGAGGACGACCAGCGCGGTCGGCAGATCCTCGTCGCTCCGCTCGCCGGCGAGGGAACCCTCGAGCTCGCGAAGCGGTGCGATCGTCATTCCTCCGAGACGGATGCGGGCTCGAGCTTCACCATCACCCGTTGCTCGTCCGGGTGGAGCCACGGATAGGTCTCTTCCCCGGTGTACTTCTGGGCGACCTTGTCGATGTGCGCGAGGGCCTCGTCGCCCTCGACCCACTCGGTCACGCGGCCTCTGATGTCGACCTTCTCGTACTGGTTGTCCTTGTCGGCGATCGAGATTGCACCCCGCGGGTCGCGGCGCATGTTCTGCTCCTTCACCCGGCCGGTCGCGGTGTTGATCACCACGAGGTCGTCCTCGAGGTCGACCCAGACCGGAGAAACCTGCGGGGAGCCGTCCGGCATCACCGTCGCGAGATAGCCGAAGTTCGGTGCCTCCAGCTTCGCGCGTGCTTTGTCGCTGAGTTTCGCCATTCCGTCACTCCCTTTTCGCTTGCCGCGCAGTAGTAACGCTCCTGCCCGATCCGGGCTTCCGGAAAGCGTGACGATGTCGGCACAACGGCTTGACACACACGCGCAACTTTCCGCTGTACGCTCGACGCAGGGGGGAAACCAGGGGGGACCCCCGGGGGAATCAGTTCCTGAGGCTCCCGGGCTGCGCCGGGCCTCGCCCCCGGGCCTTAGGGTTGGCGCGTGCTACCCCTCGACGGCATTCGCGTCCTCGCCTGCGAGAACGGCCTCGCGGGGCCGCTCTGCACTCGTCTTCTCGGCGACCTCGGCGCCGATGTCGTCAAGGTCGAGCGGCCGGGCTCGGGCGACGTCACGCGCGGCTGGGACACCATCGCCGCCGGCCTCTCGAGCGGCTTCGTCTGGATGAACCGGGGCAAGCGGAGCGTCGCTCTCGACGTGAAGGATTCGGCCGACCGGCCGGCGCTCGAGGCGCTCATCGCGGCCTGCGACGTCTTCGTCCAGAACTTCACGCCAGGCTGGGCCGAGCGAGTCGGGCTTGACGAGCCGACCGTGCGGGCGCTTCGCCCAGACGTGGTGTACACGTCGATCTCGGGCTACGGCCCTGACGGCCCGTACGCACGGAAGAACGCCTACGACCTTGTGATGCAGGGCGAAGCGGGCCTGATTGCGGTCACGGGCACGCCCGAGGCTCCGGCACGTGTCGGCATCTCGGTCTGTGACGTCGGGGCCGGAAGCTACGCGGCCGTCGCCACCGCCGCCGCGCTCGCCCGCCGGGCCACGACCGGAGAGGGAGAGCACGTCGCTGTCTCCCTCTTCGACACCATGGTCGACTGGCTGGGCTACTTCCCGCACGGATGGTGGCATCGCGGTGCCGAGCCGAAGCGCACCGGGATGCAGCATCCGCACTTCTCTCCCTACGGCCCGTACCCGGCGGGCGACGGACGGCTCGTCGGGTTCGCGATCCTCTCCGACGCTCACTGGCGCGCGCTCTGCGAGGACGTGCTCGAGCGTCCCCACCTCCTCGCGGACGCCGAGCTCGCGTCGAACGAGGCTCGGGTCGCAAGCCGGGAGCGCTTGGAGCGCGAGCTCGAGACGGCCCTCGAGACCCGGCCCGCCTCTGAGTGGCTCGAGCGCCTCGAGGCGGCGCGCATCCCCTGCGGGGACGTGAGGACGGTCGGCGAGGTCATGGAACATCCCCAGCTAGCGCACAACAGGCTCAAGGCCGAGGTCGGCTCGCCCGCGGGCCCGATCCCCGCTGTCGGGGTGCCCTTCCTCGTGAGCGGCGAGCGCCCCGGCGCGGGTGACGTACCGGGGCTCGGCGAGCACACCGACGAGGTGCTGGCCGAGATCGGCTTCGACGGCGCCGGTGCCTGAGCCCCGCTCGCAGCTCGTCCTCTACGGCGTGGCCTCAGTCGCCTACGTCGTGCTCGGCGTCTTCGTGCCGTCCATGCTCTTCTCCTGGCCGATCGGAGCGGGCTTCCTGCTCCTGGTGGTGTGGGTGCTGCCGAGTCTGCTGGGACGCCTCCGCTGAGCTGGGCGGCACACGACCTCGAGCCGTACGCGATCCAACGCCACCTCGGCGTCAAGGTCGCCTTCGTGCCGCTGCTGATCGGCTCGTACGCGCCCGATCTCGCGACGAAGTGGTTCGTCTACGGGATTACCGTTTTTGGGACGTCCATCAAGGCCGAGGACACCGTGCGGTTCCACCGCGGCTGGCCCGGCGCGGGCTTCACGCACTCCCTCGCCTTCGGAGTGGCCATCGCGCTCCTGATCTACGTCGTCGGACGAAGCAAGCCGTGGGCGCTCGGCTTCCTCCTCGGCCAGTGGGCACATGCGATCACAGACATCGGCGACACGGTCGGGACGATGCTCTTCTTCCCGTTCACGACGGAGCACGTCACCGTCGGCGCCTGGGCGTATGCGGGGGAGCTCGGCCGGTTCACGGACGCGGCGGCGTACTTCAGCGGCCCGGGCTTCGTGTGGGACGGCGTCTGGATCCTGATCGGGTTCCTGAGCTGGCGCACGCTGACGCGCGACTACTTCCTGAACGTGATCTGCCAGGCCGACTCGTTCTGGAACAAGCTAGGTCGCTGGATGCCCGAGGTCGCGCTCCTGGCTCTCTACCGCGCCGCCTTCTTCTACGGCACCACACGCTGGATCGCGTGGCTGATCTGGGCTCACGTCCTGAACGACTACCCGTTCGACATCACGTGGGGCGGGCCGCACTGGGTGCCGGCTGAGCGCCCGCCCGAGTAGCCGTCTAGCCGAGAGCCAGCTCCTCGACCCGGCGTCGCTTCTCGGGCCCGAACGGCCTCCCGTCGCCGGCCAGGGCGTTGGCGCTCGCGTGCTCGGGGCTCGACGTTGCCGGAATGACGATGTGCACACGCTCGTCCGCGAGCGCCCACCGGAGCAGAGCCTCGGCCCAGGACTCGACGCCGAGCCCGCGGAGCTCGGCGGGGTCGGGGCCGGGGAAGAGCGAGCGCTCGGGCCCGCCCAGCGGACGCATGGCGATCGCACCGATCCCGAGCTCCTCTGCGAGTGGCAGGATCTCGCGCTCGGCCTCCCGCTCGGCGGGGTTGTAGGGAATCTGCACGGCGTCGAAGCGGCCGGTGCGGAGAGCCCGCCCGAGTTCGCCGAAGGCAGACGCCGAGTAGTGGGTGACGCCGAGCAGGCCGATCCTGCCCGCCTCACGCTCCTCCTCGAGCCACGGGAGGTAGTCCTCCCAGCCCACGAGGTTGTGAACCTGCTCGAGCTCGATCCTGCCCCCGAAGAAGCCGACCTGGTCGCCCAGCTGCCGCCGTGCCTCATCCGCGGAACGGGCCCAGATCTTCGTCGCCACGAAAGCCTCGTCGCGCCGGTCGGCAAGCGCCGAGCCGAGCCGCGCCTCGGCCGGCCCGTACATCGGCGAGGAGTCGAAGACTCTCGTGCCTGCCTCGAGCGCGGCGCCGACGACGTTGTCGGCCACCGCCTGCCCGCCGCCCTCGAAGACCTGCCACGTCCCGAGCCCGACGACGGGCAGCTCGCGTCCGCTCCTGCCGAAGCTCCGTGTCTGCATCGTGCGATGATGCCAGCGCATGGTGGGCGCCCTCGACACGCCCGAGCTCGCGCTCGCGCGGATCGACGCGCGGCGCTCCGGCGAGAACTTTCCCGTCGTCTCGCTCCTCGCGCCTCCCGAGGCGCGACCGCATCTCCGCGCCATCTACGGGTTCGCGCGGCTAGTCGACACGATCGGGGACGAGGCCGAAGGAGACAGGCTCGCGCTCCTCGACGAGCTCGAACGCGAGCTCGACGGCCCGGCCAAGACCGAGATCATGCGCCGGCTCCATGCGTCGATCGAGGAGCGTTCGCTTCCGCTCGACCCCTTCCGGCGGCTCATCGAGGCCAACCGGATCGACCAGCGAAAGGCCCGCTACGAGACGTGGGACGAGGTTCGGGAGTACTGCACCTACTCCGCGAACCCGGTCGGAAGGCTCGTGCTGGCGGTCTACGGGCGCGACGAGCCCGACCTCGTGGCGCTCTCCGACGACGTCTGCACCGGCCTCCAGCTCGTGAACTTCCTCCAGGACCCGCCGCGCGATTTCACGCTCGGACGCGTCTACCTGCCGCTCGAGGACCTGCGGCGCTTCGGACTCGCCGAGGAGGAGCTGGCCGGCCCGTGGTCGGAGCGCTTCGCCACGCTCTGCCGTTTCGAAGCCGACCGGGCGCGCGCTCTGCTCGGGCGAGGGCTGCCGCTGGCCGGCGCGCTCGGCGGGCGGACCGGGCACTCGGTTGCCCTCTTCGCGCGCGGTGGCCTCGCTGCGCTCGATGCCCTAGAGGACTCCGGCTGGGACGTCTTCACCCAGCGACCGGCGCCCGGCCGGCTCGACTTCGCCCGGCTCGCCGCCGGGGAGCTCCTGCGTCCGGGGCCGCGCGAGGCATACGCGGAGGCGTGCCGCATCACCAGGCGCGAGGCGCGGAGCTTCGCCTGGGGGATCAGGGTGCTGCCTGCCCGTAAGCGGCGTGCGATCTCGGCGCTCTACGCCTTCGCCCGTCGGGTCGACGACATCGCCGACGACCCCGGGCTCGCCCCGGAGGAACGCAGGGCACGGCTCGAACGCTGCCGCGCCGAGGTCGAGGCGCTGCCCGGATCGCCGAACGGCGATCTCGTCCTCGTAGCCCTCGCCGACGCGGTCGCCCGCTTCCGGATCCCGCTCTCCGCGCTCACCGACCTCGTCGACGGGGGCCTGATGGACGTCGAGCGCACGCGCTACGAGACCTGGGGCGAGCTTCGCGAGTACTGCCGGCGCGTCGCCGGCGCGGTCGGGATCGCCTGCTGCGCCGTATACGGGCCCGACGACCGTGAGACGGCTTTCCCGCGAGCGGAGGCGCTCGGCCTGGCGCTTCAGCAGATCAACATCATGCGGGACGTCGCCGAGGACTGGCGGCTCGGCCGCGTCTATCTCCCGCAGGACGAGCTGGCCCGCTTCGGCGTGTCCGAGGAGAACATCGCCGAGCGGCGGACCGGCCCGGAGTGGAGGGCTCTCATGGCGCACCAGGCCGCGCGCGCGGACGAGCTTCTCGATGAAGGCCTAGGGCTCTTGCCGCTGCTCGACCGGCGCAGCGCCCTCGGCGTCCGCACCTTGGCCGGCGTGTACTGCGGTCTGCTCGAGCAGATGCGCCGATCGGACTACGACGTGTTCGACCGTCGGCCACGGCTGTCCGCGCTCGAGAAGGCGAAGGCGGTCGCGACGCTGTGAAGAGCAGTCGTGGTCGGCGGCGGGCTGGCCGGGCTCGCCGCGGCACTCGACCTCGTCGACGCCGGGCACGAGGTCACGCTCCTCGAGGCTCGACCAACGCTCGGCGGTGCCGTCCAGACGCTGCCCGAGCGGGAGGGAGATCCTCCACCGCCCCCTGACAACGGCCAGCACATCGCGCTCGGCTGCTGCACGGAGTACCTCGGCTTCCTGAGGAGGGTCGGGTCGCTCGACCGGATCGAGCGTGTCCCGCTCGAGCTCACCGCGATCGACGAGCGCGGCCGCGTCTCGGCCATCCGGGCGGGCGCTCTCGGCCTCCTCCGGTACGGGCATTTGTCCATCGGCGACCGGGTCGGCGTCGCCCGTGTCGCACGCCGGCTGGCCAGCCTCGATCCGGACGCGCACGACGGCGAGACCTTCGGCGAGGTCTTGCGACGTCTCGGCCAGTCGCAGGCTGCGATCGATCGCTTCTGGGACGTCTTCATCCGTCCAGCGCTCAACATCCGAAGCGAGGAGGCGAGCGCTGCGCTCGGGGTCTTCACGGTTCAGACCGCTCTCTTCGGAGGACGAGGTGCGAGTGATCTCGTGCTGCCCGTCGCGCCGCTCGGTGAGATCCACGGCGAGGCGGCGGGGCGTTCGCTCGCCGCGGCCGGAGCCGACATCCGGCTGCGAGCACGGGTCGTGGAGGTCGACAGGATGGAGGCCGTGCTCGCCGACGGCGAACGGGTGCCAGGCGACGCGATTGTCGTCGCCCTGCCGCCCGAGGAGAGCGCGGAGGTGCTCGGCGAGGCGCCCCCGGCGCTCGAGGACTCCCCGATCGTGAGCGTCCACCTGCTCTTCGACCGCCCGATCATGCGGCCGCGCTTGGCCGCGCTGCTCGGAAGCCCCGCCCACTGGGTCTTCGACCGAGGCCGCCTCACCGGCCACGAGCCGGAGCGGGGTCAGTACCTGACCGTCGTCGCGAGCGGCGTGCCCGAGCTCGTCGAAATCCGCGGTCGCGCCCTCGTCGAGCTCATGGCCGGCGAGCTCACCGCCCGCCTTGGCCCGGCGGAGCTCCTGTGGTCTCGCGTGAGCCGAGAGCCGGCGGCCACCTTCGCGGGCCGCCCGGGCACCGCCGCGGAGCGGCGTGATTCCCGTACCGGTCTTCCGAACGTGGCCCGCGCAGGCGCCTGGACGGCGACGGGGTGGCCCGCGACCATGGAGAGCGCAGTCCGAAGCGGTCAGGCCGCAGCGCGCTCTGTGCGGTCATCCGCGTGAGAGAGGGCGGGCTCATGGCGGTATCAGAAGAAACTAGAGAACAGCCGCACCGATGTGCAACCCCCACCCACCTGATCACCGAATTGGCTTGCGCGGCTTGTCTAAGCAGACTTGACGAGCGCCAAGGCGGGCCGGGAGGCCTGGGAATGATGGCTCCAAGCGTCGGCATGTTCCGGTCGAGTGAGCACGTCGCTCGTCAGAACACGTTGGAAGGCGGCTACGACAGACTCGTCGAATTGCGTACCCGCCCCCTCTACTAGTCGCGCCAGGGCCACGCCGCTCGGCATCGCGTCACGATATGGCCGAGCCGAAGTCATTGCGTCGTACGCATCGGCAACCGCAATGATCCGAGCCATCAACGGAATCCTCGACCCGCCCAGACCATCTGGATATCCCCCGCCATCTACTCGCTCGTGGTGGTGTCGAACGACGATTGCGATGTCTGCCGCATAGTCCTCGACGCGGGAAAGGATTCGCTCGCCGATCGCGGAGTGCTGCTCCATGGTGATCCGCTCCTCGGCGGTGAGAGCACCGGGCTTCTCCAGGATGCCTGGAGGTAGTCCGACTTTGCCGATGTCATGAACAAGACCCGTCAGATGAATTCGCTCTTGTTCTCCGTCAGACATACCCAGCTCGCGAGCGATTTCACGCGCGTAGACAGCCACGGCAGCCGAGTGTCCGGCTGTGTACTGGTCACGAGCATCGAGAGCCGCGATCAACGCGCCGGCGAACGAAATGTTCGCACGTTCCAACGTTTCGTTGACCTGCTTGAGTTCGTCGGTCGCTCGACGCTGCTCGCGGTAGAGGCGATAGAGGCTATGAGCAGCGAAGGCCGGTCCGAAGAAGAGCAGCACCGTCCATCCCGAAAGTTCCCGATAGGCATAAACCAGCAGGATGGTGACTGGCGCATACAGAGGAATTGTGACGAGGCTGATCGGGGCCGCTGAGAGGAGGAATGCTTTCCACGATTCGCCTCGCCGCGCGGCCAGTACCCCTGCGGCCAAGAGTGCATCGACGGCCGCCTCGACGCACGTCGCCGCGACAACCGCAGCGGCAACGGCTCCGAAGGAGTTGAGGCCGGCGCCGGCTAAGAGGGCAGCCACGCCGGCAAGTCCGGCCGCTAGTGCGCATTCGCACGTCCAGATCGTCCATCTCGCATAGGGCGCACGAAACTGACCAATGAGGCCAACTGCACCGACGATCATCGCGGTTAGGGGTCCGAACGCTACGGCGGCAAAGAGAATTGGCAGGACTGACACCGTGACCTCGGTCCCGGCGTTGATACGCACCGGCTGCTGCTCGGCTGCCAGCGCGAGCATCGCCAAGACGAGAATCAGCCAGAGAGGGCCCTCGGGGCGCTCCCCGACGGCGACGAGCCCAACAACCAAGCCGGCCGTGAGCATGCACAGCAAGGACGCATAGCGCGTAATGGGCTGGGTGCGCCTGGCGGCGCGGATCACCCTGTTACGGGCCAGTACTTGAATATCCCTCAAATGAGGGATATTCTTCGCGTCGCCGTTAGCCCCCGCAGAAGGAGCGAAATGCTTCACAAGCGCCCGCCGATCGTCTCGGCCATCGTTGGATTCGCGTCGTATGCAGCCATCGCCGGTGGCTGGAGAAACTGGTAACAAGCCGCATCTCCAGCGACACCGAAGTCTCTAAGCCGACACAGCTGTTGACATCCCTCCCCTGAGGGATTTGTCCACAGGGCTGTTGAATCTGTTGACTAACTGCCTGATCGCCTAGCTCTTAGGCGATCAGGCCTCGCCTGAAGCCGATCGCGACTGCGTGCGCTCGGCTGCGGGCCTGGAGCTTCGCCAGCAAGTGGCGGACGTGCGACTTGACCGTCTCCTCCGAGAGGAAGAGACGCTGGCCGATCTCTCTGTTGACGAGTCCGTCTGAGATCAGCTGGAGCACCTCGATCTCCCGCATCGTCGGCTCCTGCTCGAGCTCGCGGAGCGGAGCCTGGAACGGGATGACATCGGCGCTCTGGTTGCCGCCTCGGCGCGCCGCAGCCTCCTCGAATCGGCGCGAATGGTCCAGGTAGCGACTGAGGATGTCCTTGCGCTGGGCAGCGTCCATACGGAGAGGGGCATCGGCACTCGCGGTTTGCCGCTTTAGTTCCGCCTTCCCCCTCGAAAGAGGGAAGCCGCTACCCGCTACGAGTCGCGCGGCGCCCGATGGCTCGGACAAGCCTCCGTCAGGCGCCGGTTAGGCAGCCGCGACGGAAGCGAGATCGCGGATCGCCGCGAGCCTCGCGAGGGCCTGGCCCTCGAGCTGGCGGACGCGCTCGCGCGTCAGGCCGAGCTCGTGGCCGATCGCCTCGAGCGTCCAGGGTTCGCCGTCGAAGCCGAAGCGAAGCTCGAGGATGCGGCGCTCCCGTTCGGGCAGCGCGTCGAGCGCGCGGCGAACGCCCTGCCTGCGAAGCGACTCCTCGGCCTCGTCGAACGGGTCGACGGCCTCGCGGTCGGCGAAGAGGTCTCCGAGCTCGCCCTCGTCGTCGGTACCGACCGACTGGTTCAGCGACACGGACGCCTGCGCGGCGCCGAGCGCCTCGTCGACGTGCTGGAGGGGGAGGCCGGTGGCCTCTGCGAGCTCCTCCTTCGTCGCCTCGCGACCCAGCTCGACCTCGAGCCGGCGGGCCGCCCGCGACAGCTTCTGCTGGCGCTCTACGACGTGAACGGGCACGCGAATCGTGCGCGCGTTGTTCGCGACGGCGCGCTGCACCGACTGGCGGATCCACCAGGTCGCGTAGGTCGAGAACTTAAAGCCGCGGCGCCAGTCGAACTTCTCGACGGCGCGGTTCAGGCCGAGCGTGCCCTCCTGGATCAGGTCGAGGAACGGCACGCCGAGGCCCCGGTAGCCCTTGGCGATCGACACGACGAGCCGGAGGTTCGACTCGATCATGCGGCGCTTGGCGATGGGGTCGCCCTTCTCGATCTGCTTCGCGAGCATGACCTCGTCAGCCGCGGTCAGCAGCTTGTGCCTGCCGACGTCGGCGAGGAAGAGCTGAAGGCTGTCGCCCGCCCCGACCGAAACCGTGGGCTCCGGCGCGACGGTGACCTCCTCCTCGGCTCCGCGGGCGCTACCGACGTCCAGGCCGATCGACTCGAGCTCGTGCGTAACGTCGGCGATCTCCTGATCGCCGAGATCCAACTCGAGCGCGAGCGCCTCGAGCTCGGCCGGCTCGACGTAGCCGCGCTCCTCGGCGCTCTCCACGAGAGAGCGTCCCTGAACGGTCTCCAGAACTTCGCTGATCGAGTTGGGCAAGATCCTTCTACTTCCCTTTCGTCTGAACGTTTCTGCCGGATGGCAGGGTCCACTCAGTTAGACGTCTCCGGTGTGAAAAACGTTCGCAGCGTATGGTCGATTCCCTCGACGTGTCGAGGGCCTACTCCACACCTTAACCGGGCCGTAACCCGGCGCTATCCACGTTTTGGAGGGTCTTTACCTATTCGGCACCGACGCCGGCCGGAACCGGCTCAGCGGGAGGATCGGGCCGCGGCTCGCGGGCCCAGTCCTCGTCGAAGTCGACGCGCCATTTACCGGTCTCCGGATCCTGCTCCATCTTGAGCTTCGCGCGGAAGCTCTTGCCCGAGCGGCCCTTGAACCCCGTGACCTGCTTCTCGGTCTTCCCAGTCGCCATGAGCTCCTTGACGACGCCCACCGGCAGGATCTTGCCGGCCTTGCGCTTCCAGATCACGAAACCGCAGCCCGGGTCGTCTTTCGACCAGCAGGAGTAGCCCTTCCGGTTCTCGATCACGTCACGGCCGCAGACTGGGCACGGTCCCAGGTTGGCGCGCTCGATCTTCACGTCCTTGAGCTTGTCGAGCTCCTGGACGGTCTCGGTCGTGAACTTGACGATGTCGTCCATGAAGGACTTGCGGCTGTCGTCGCCCTGCTCGATCAGGCCGAGCCGGTGCTCCCAGCTCCCGGTCAGCTCCGGCGAGGTGAGCGGATGCTCTCCGAGGAGCTCGATGACCTGGATGCCCTTTTCGGTCGCATGCAGGGCGCGGCCGTCACGCTCGATGTAGCCGACCTGGATCAGGCGCTCGATGATCGACGCGCGCGTCGCCGGCGTGCCGATTCCGGAGTCCTTCATCGCCTCGCGAAGCTCCGCGTCGCCGATGTCCTTGCCTGCCGTCTCCATAGCGGCGAGGAGCGAGGCCTCGGAGAAGCGCCGCGGCGGCTGCGTCTCCTTCTGGATCGACTCGACGGCGAGCGTCTCTACGCTTTCCCCCTGCTCGAGCGGAGGCAATGCCTGGTCGCCGCCCGTGTCGTCTTCGGTCGCGTCGGTCTGGCGCGGCTCGTCTCCGTAGACGGCCTTCCAGCCGGCCTCGATCAGCACGCGGCCGCTCGTGCGGAAGACGTGCTCGGCGACGGTGGTCTCGATGCGCGTCCGCTCGAAGACGGCCTCGGGGTGGAAGACAGCGAGGAAGCGCTTGGCGACGAGGTCGTAGATCTTGCGCTCGTCGTCCGACATCTTCTCGAGCGCGTGCTGGGACTTCGTCGGGATGATCGCGTGGTGGTCGGAGACCTTCTTGTCGTTGACCACGCGGCCGAGCGGCAGCTTGTCGAGCCGCGTGACGTAGGCGGCGGCCTGCGTGTACTCGCGGTTTCGGCCCACGAGGGTCGCGGTCGGCTTGATCTCGCCGATCATGTCGCTCGGCAGGAAGCGTGAGTTCGTTCGCGGGTAGGTGATCGCCTTCTTGTCCTCGTAGAGCTTCTGCGCGGCCGCGAGCGTCCGCCGGGCCGAGAAGCCGAAGAGGTTGTTGGCGTTTCGCTGGAGGGACGTGAGGTCGTAGAGGAGCTGCGGGCGCTCGCGCTCCTCCTTCTTCTCGAGCTTCGTGATCTCGCCGGGCTTCCCGCGGGTCTCATCGACGACCTTGGTCGCGTCGGTCTCGGGGATCCGCTTGCCGCCGAGATAGCGACCGCTGTAGAGCCGGTCCTCGTGGGCTGCGAAGCGCGCCTCGACGAGCCAGTAGGGCTCAGGGCACGAACGCGCGGATCTCCTGCTCGCGGCGCGCGACGAGCGCCAGGGTCGGCGTCTGCACGCGACCGAGAGACACGGCCCCGTCGAAGGCCGAGCGGAGCCGGATCGTGGCCGCGCGCGTCGCGTTCATGCCGACGAGCCAGTCGGCCTCGTTCCGGGAGCGTGCAGCGGCCTCGAGCAGGTTCATCTCCTCGCCGGGCCGAAGCTCGCCGAAGGCATCCTCGATCGCCTTTCGCGTCATCGAGTTGAGCCAGAGGCGCTCGACCGGCTTCTTCGACTTCGACGTCTCGTAGAGGTAGGCGAAGATCAGCTCGCCCTCGCGGCCGGCGTCGCACGCGTTCACGATCCGGTCGATCTCGTCGTCCTTGATGAGCTTGTGCACGGCCGAGAGCTGCTTCTTGGCGCGGTCGTCGTTCGGCACCAGCTTGAATTTCGCCGGGACGATCGGCAGATCCGCGTAGCGCCACTTCTTGAACTTGGGGTCATAAGAGTCAGGCTCCGCGAGCCCCACGAGGTGGCCGACGGCCCAGCTGATCACGTAGTCGTCGCCGACCAGTGCAGTCTTGTCCTTCGACTGCTTGTAGGTGCCCGGCAGGACGCCCGCGAGATCGCGGCCGACGGAGGGCTTCTCTGCGATTACGAGCGTTTTCGGCATCTGCGAAACACGGTAGCGAACGGGGAGAATGCAACCAGTGGCCGTGAGAGACGGGCTTCCGCTCGCCTACCGGCTCATCGCGTGGATGAGCCGCCCCGTTGTCTTCGGCCTCTACAGACTTCGCGTCGAGGGGCTCGAGCACCTGCCTCGCGAGGGTGGATTCGTGCTCGCCGCCAACCACACGTCCAACTTCGACCCCTGGCCGCTCAGTCTCGCAGTCTATCCGCGGCAACTCCATTTCATGGCCAAGGCCGAGCTCTACAACCCGCTGTTCAAGCTGTTCTTCGATGCAGTCGGCGCGTTTCCGGTGCGACGCGGCGAGGCCGATATCGAGTCCTTTCGGACGGCGGTGAGACTCGCGCGCGAGGGTGGCGCGGTCGCCATGTTCCCGGAGGGCACGCGGCGCACGAAGGGCCTCCTGAAGCGCCGGGTCGCCGAGCCGCACCCGGGGGCCGCGCGGATCGCGCTCGCGACCGGTGTGCCTCTAGTGCCGGCCTCGATCACAGGCACGAGCCGTCTCTCGCGTCTTGGGCCGCTCCGAGTGAGGTTCGGGCCACCAGTCGAGCTCCAAACCGATGTACGTGTGAAGCGTGAGGCCGCGCAGCGCGCGACGGTCAGGCTCACGCAGCAGATCGAGGAGCTCGAGGGCCTCTAGTCGTCGTTTCGGATCGTTCCCGTGCCGCGAGCACGTCCGAGGGTCGCGTTACCCGATAGCGAGATCCGCACGCGGAAGCGTTCGTTCGGCTCGACCCGCCTGTCGCCGAACGCGACGACCCTGATCCACCTGAGGACGCGCGCGCCGGAGAACCGGAACTCGCCCTGCTCGGACAGATAGTCCTGCGGCGCGAGGGCGGAGCGTTCGACCGTCGCGTACGACACGTCGACGGGCGTTGTGCCGGGCGGCTCGGAGAGGCGAATCGGGAACCGCAGGACGCGCTCGCCGCCGTCTCCCTCCAGACGAGAGTCGCCGCGGATCGAGACCCTCGGGAACGCAGCTAGGAGCTGGACGAGCGCGAAGTGCCTGCGCGATCCCGAGGCGGCCTCTCCGCCGACCACAATCCTCCCGTCGGCCCGCAGCGCGGCGGCTTTGGCGAGCGAACCGCCCGAGCCCACGGCGAGTGTGGCGAGGCCGCCGGAGCCAAAGCTCGGATCCGGAGTTCCGCCAGGGCCGTACCGTACGATCGCGAACCTGGTTGGAGTCCCGAAGGTGAAGCCCGCGGCGACAATCCTTCCGCTCCGTTGCACGACCACGTCCTCGGCCGAGTCATAGTCGGGGCCGACCGACGTGGTTACTATCCCAGCCGACCCGAACGTCGGATCCGGATCGCCGTTCGTCGTGTAGCGCACGAGCGCGAAGTCGTCGGCATCGCTGCTCAGATCCTGGGTTTCGCCTGCGGCGATGATCTTCCCGTCCGGCTGAAGCGCGACCCCATTTGCCCGGTCAGAGTTCGTCCCTACGACTGGGGTCGTTGCAATGCCGCCCGAGCCGAACCCCGGGTCCAGCGTTCCGTTCCGTCGGTAGCGGACGACCGCGAAGTCTTGGTTGCCGCCGACGGTCGCCGTGCCGGCAAGAACGATCTTGCCGTCAGGCTGCACGAGAGCGTCCGCCACCCCGGCAAAGTCTTCCCCAACCGGCGTCATCACCCTGCCGTTTCCGGTCGGTCCGAAACTCCGGTCGACGGTGCCGTTGCGCCGGTAGCGAAAGGCGGCGAACCTGCTGTCAGGGAGGCCAACCACCGCTCCTGCCACGATCTTGCCGCTGGGCTGCCGGACAAGGGCGTGGGCGAGCGCATACGTGCCG
Organism: uncultured Actinomycetes bacterium; assembly: GCA_963733135.1. GTDB lineage: Bacteria > Actinomycetota > Thermoleophilia > Gaiellales > Gaiellaceae > CAVTBX01. The sequence goes on along the minus strand of CAVTBX010000010.1, from coordinate 220,536 downwards.
ACGGAGGTTCGCACCTTCCCGTCGCCGCCGAAGGTCCGGTCGAGACGCCCGTTCGGGAGGAAACGCGCGAGTGCGAGATCGTAGTCGCTCCCAGTCTGGACGTAGCCTGCCGCGACGATCCTGCCGTTCGGCTGGATGACGATTGCGTGAATCTGTGCGCCTGCGCCCCCCGGCCCGAACCTCAGCGTAACCCTGCCGTTCCGGCTGAAGCTGCGGTCGAGCTTTCCGTTCGGGCGGTAGCGGGCGAGCGCGAAGTCAGCCGTGTCCTCCGGACCGAACGCGCCGGCTGCGACGATCTTCCCGTCGCGCTGGACTGCGATGTCGAAGATCTCGGTCGCGCCGTTCGGGAAGCTGGTGACGACCATGCCGTCGGAGCTGAAGCTCGGATCGAGATCGCCTGGGGCGGCTGCGGCCGGGTTCGCCGCCGCGCCCGCGGCGAACGCGGCCGCGCACAGCAGCTCATGGGCCTTCAGCCGCATCTCAGCCGCCGATGATGCGACTTTCGGCGCCTGTTTTCAAGCGCACGGGTCGGTCGGCCGCCGTGATACTTCCCGGCACGTGAAGCCGCTCCTTGCCGTCGACGGCGACTCGCTCGCCCACCGCGCGTACCACGCGCTCCCTTCCTCGATCCGGGACGCCGAGGGCAACCAGGCCAACATGCTCGTCGGGTTCGCCAACATGCTCCTGACCGTCTGGGACGCGGAGCGGCCGCGGGCCGTGTTCGTCGGCTGGGACACGATCGGGATCCCCACCTACCGGCACGAGCTGCTCGAGGGCTACCAGAGCGGGCGCGACTTCCCGCCCGAGCTCATGTCCCAGCTCGATCGCCTGCCGGAGCTCTGCGAGGCGCTCGCCTTTCCGTGGGCGAAGGAAGCCGGGTTCGAGGCGGACGACTTTCTGGCTGCGGCCGTTCAGGCCGAGGAGGCGCAGCGCGGCTCGTCCCTCGTCCTGACGAGCGACCGTGACCTCTTCCAGCTCGCGAGCAAGCGGACGACGCTCGTCATGCCGGTCAAGGGCGTCTCGGAGATGAATCGGGTCGGGCCGGCCCAGGTGAAGGAGCGCTATGGCGTCGAGCCGAGCCAGGTGCCCGATCTGATCGCGCTTCGCGGCGACAACTCGGATCGCATTCCGGGCGCGAAGGGGATCGGCGAGAAGCGGGCGGCCACGATCCTCCAGACCCACGGAACCCTCGACGCCGCGATCGAGGCAGGGCTCTTCACCGAGCAGGTCGATGCGCTGCGCATGTATCTCCGGATCGCCCGGCTCCAGTACCACGCTCCTGTGCCGGAGATCCCGGACGGCGAGCCTGAGTTTGAGCAGGCGGCGAATCTCGCCGAGACCTGGGGGCTGAACCGGCTGACCGAGAGGCTTCGCGGCTTCGCCAGCGGGTAGCGTAAACGGGTGGATCGCGTCGCCCTCGTCACCGGAGCGAACGCCGGGATCGGCTCGGCAATCGCACAGCGCCTCCAGGCCGACGGATTCCGGCTCGCCTTCAACTCGCGGAACGACCGTGACGAGACGCGTGAGGCGTTCGAGAGGGCTGCGGCCCGCGGTCCGGCCGAGTGGATCGTCGGCGACCTATCCGAGCTTGACATCGGAGACCGTCTCGTCGGCGCAACGGTCGAGCGGTTCGGCCGGATCGATGTGCTCGTGAACAACGCGGGCGTGACGTCGGCCAAGCCGGCCCTCGAGCTGACGGCGGACGACTTCGACCACATCTTCTCGGTCGACGTTCGCGGATCGTTCCTGGTCGCGAGGGCTGCGGCGCGCGCGATGAAGGAGCGGGGTGAAGGCGGTTCGATCGTCAACGTGACGAGTGTTCACGAGCACATTCCGCGGCCAGGCTTTACGCTCTACGCCGGCGCCAAGGCAGCGCTCGGCATGATCTCGCGCTCGCTGGCGCTGGAGCTCGGTGAGCACGGGATCCGGGTGAACTCTGTCGCCCCGGGCGTGATCGCGACGGAGCGGAACGAGGCGGACGCCGGCGAGCTCGATCGGGAAGTGCCGCTCGGGCGCGCCGGGACTCCCGAGGAGGTGGCGGCTCTCGTGTCCTGGCTGGCCGGCGACGAGTCGAGCTACGTCACTGGCGCGAGCTACGTGCTGGACGGCGGGATGCTTCAGCAGGTCGTGGCTCAGCCGGCCTTCTAGTGGTAATGCTCCCGCTCGTCAGCCATTCGGATTTCGCCGAGCTTCATCCCACGGGCGCGCATCCGGAGTCCCAGTTACGGGCAGCGGCGCTCCTGGAAGAATTCCCGGAGCTCACCGAGGCGCGCGAAGCCACGGTCGACGAGCTCGCTGCGGTTCATGACCGCGGGTACATCGAGGGGATCCGCGAGCTCAGCGAGGCCGGTGAGACTCGGTGGCTGGATGCGGACACGGTGTGCACGCCAAGCTCGTGGCGAGCAGCTCGGCTCGCCGCAGGGGCCGCCATCCAGGCTGTCGAGATCGGCGGCTTCGCGCTGGTTCGGCCGCCCGGGCATCACGCCCTACGGGCGCGCGCGATGGGCTTCTGCCTCTTCGGCAACGTCGCCGTGGCTGCCCGATTCGCCCAGCGGGAGCTCGGGTTGGGGCGGGTCGCCATCCTCGACTGGGACGTGCACCACGGCAATGGGACGCAGGAGATCTTCTGGGAGGACGACTCCGTCCTCTTCGTCTCGCTTCACCAATGGCCGTTCTATCCGGGCAGCGGCGGACCGGGCGAGGGTAACGCGACGACCGTGAACGTGCCGCTCCCGGCCGGGACGGGCGATGCGGAGTTCCTCGTGGCGTACGAGGAGTCCGCAGAGCCTGCGATCCGAGCGTTCGAGCCGGACTTGCTGCTCGTCTCCGCCGGCTTCGACGCGGCGGCGGGCGATCCGGTCGGCGGCATGGAGCTCAGCGCCGACGGATTTCGTGAGCTGGGGCAGCGCGTCGGGGCGCTCGCGCCGCGGTGTGCGCTCGTTCTCGAGGGCGGCTACGCAGTCGAGAACCTCCCCGCGCTCGTGCGCGCGGCCGGAGAGGGCGTGGCGGCCTCGCGCGCGTAAGTCGTGCGTCTCGCGTGACGGTTTCGTCACGGGACATGTCCAAAAAGGCCGCAGATTTTCTGGGCCGTGCCTCCCTAGACTCGACCGAAAGACCAATGCCCGCGACCGCAAGGTCGGAAAGGAGGTGAGCGATGCGTGCTGCGTTTACTCATGATGACGGCGCTATGTGCCGGCCTTCTTCTCGCGGTTGCGGGCAACGCCGCAGCCACGATCCTCCCGCCAGAGGACGCAACGAACGCGAATGGCAACGAGGTGATCGTCGAAGACGATCCGGTCGAGACGTTCTACGAACTCGATGCCGTCGGCAAGCGAGTTCCGTACAAGTGCCGGTCGGCCAAGGTCGCCTACGTGAAGAAGACCCTTCTGGGGTCTCTTGCCTTCAAATGGTGGATGAAGCGAAGCTGGTGCTGGCGACCTTCGCGTCGCCTCGTGTCCGTGGGCACCTCGACGTACGTCACGGACATGAACGGGTTCAACGACTACCACGGTGTGATCGAGTCCTGGAGCAACTGGTTCACCTGGTGCTGCAGCGAGCCGAGGAGCGGACACACGGCGTTTCGTCAGGCGAAGTTCAGCAACTGCATCGTCAAGTACGGCTGCCTGAGCACGACCTACCCGTGGATTCGGATGTCGGTGCGCGGTGACGGAACCTACACCTACTCAATCGGAGACTAGGTCGGACGAGAGGGCGACCGACGGCGTGAGCCCTACCGCACGGTGGTTCTTCCGCGGTGTGTGGAAGGTTGCGGCGACGGTCGTCCTCGTCTTCCTTGCGATGTGGCTAATCGGATTGATCATTCGTGCCATCACAGGCTCGGATAGCGGAAGCGAGGTCTATCCGTAGGTCTTGGATTAGGAGTGTGCGGGATACGAGCCGAAGACGGTCAGCCGCCGCGTCTCCTGGGTGACCTCTGCGAGCGTGTCTCGGACGAGCGGGTCGAGCGGGTGCCCGGCCAGTACGGCGTCGAAACGGTAGCGGAAAGGAGAGTGAGGAATCGGACGGGAGACGAGCTGAACGAGGTCGAGCCCATGGCGGCCGAACGGCTCGATCGCGACGTGCAAGGCTCCGGGCCTGTGGTCGGTCACGAAGCTGAAGGCGGTTCTCCACTCGTCCGCGCTTCGATCGAGCCGCGTGTAAGGGGCCACGGCGACGAAGCGCGTGTAGGCCTCGTGGTGATCTCCCACGTCGCCGGCTATGACCTCGAGCCCGTTGAGGCGGGCAGCGCGCTCGCTTGCGATGGCGGCCTCGGAGGCATCGCCGTGGGCCGCAACTTCCGCCGCCGCGTCCGCCGTGGTGGCTGCGGCGATGGCGGTCGCCCACGGCATCGCCGCCAGAAGCTGTCGGCACTGATCCAACGCAGCCGGGTGGGAGCGGACGACCCGCACCTGCTCGAGCCGGACGATCTCGGGCCCGACGAGGCAATGCCGGATTGCGAGCACCGTCTCTGCCGTGATCGAGAGAGCGGAGTCGTGGAGGATGTCGTGGGTCTCGGCCACCGGGCCGGAAAGTGAGCTCTCGATGGGCAGCACGCCGATGTGAACGGCGCCTCCGGCCGCGGCTTCCGCAACGGCCGAGAAGCTCGGTAGAGAGACCAGGCTTGCGCCCGCGGGGAAGAGTTGCTCGCAGGCGGCGGCGCTATGAGCGCCGTCTCGGCCGGCGTAGGCGACCTGCGGTGTATCGGGGGCATTCGTCACGGCTTCCTCCTCGAGGATCGGCGGGAACGGGTCAGGCCCCGAGCCCGAAATCCGGAAGCGACGTGTCTCCTAGCGCGCCCGCGCGCCGACGACCATCGCAACCCCGGTTTCGAGCCGGGGCCGGATAAAGAGGAAGCTGGTCGTGGCTCGCATCGAGCCGAGCATAGCCGCGAGCGGCAACGAAGTCACTAGGAGGGCTTGGCGAAACGGCCGTTGTGTCGCCGCGGCCGCGCTGCACGCCCTGAGGCCGCGTCCTCAGTCGTACGCATCCGCGTCCAGCATCCAAGGTACGAACACTCCCTGCGTCCTTGCGTGGAGATTAGACGCGTAAGCGTGCGACCAGGCAACGAAGGCCGTTTCGCCAATCCCTCCTAGCGCAACGAGGCCGGCAGACGGAAGAAGACGTCCTCGCGCGCGATCTCGACTTCCTCGCTGTCGGCATAGCCGAGCTCCGCGAGCCGGTCTGCAACTCGCCGCACGAGAACGTCGGGCGACGAGGCCCCGGCGGTCAGACCGACAACTTCATGGCCGTCGAGCCACGCGGCTTCGAGGTCGCGCTCGTCGTCAATCAGGTACGCATCGGCTCCCCGATCCTTCGCCACCTCGACGAGCCGGTTCGCGTTCGAGCTCGTCCGGGAGCCCACGACGAGGACGACCGTCGCCTCCTCGCAGATTCGCTTGACGGCATCCTGGCGATTCTGCGTGGCGTAGCAGATGTCCGCGGAGGGAGGCCCGACGAGATTTGGGAAGCGCTCGCGCAGCACGTCCACGACCTTCGAGGTGTCATCCAGGGAGAGCGTCGTCTGGGTGAGGTAGGCGAGCCCTTCGCCGTCGTCGACCTCGAGGCTCCTCGCGTCCTCCTCGGTCTCGACGAGCACCATCGCCTCAGGCGCCTCACCCATCGTCCCCTCGACCTCCACATGGCCGGCGTGGCCAACGAGCGCGATCTTGTGACCTCGGGCCGCGTACCGCCGCGCCTCCGCGTGCACCTTCGAGACGAGCGGACAGACGGCGTCGACGACCTCGAGATTCCGCTCCTCGCACTTCCGGTAGACCTCGGGCGCGACGCCGTGGGCTGAGAGAACGACCAGGGCGCCTTCCGGCACGTCCTGCTCGCTGTCGACGAACACCGCCCCGCGCGCCTCGAGATCGCGGACGACATGGACGTTGTGGACGATCTCGTGCCGAACGTAGACCGGTGGCCCGTGCGTATCGAGCAGCTTCTCGACGATGTCGATCGCCCGCACCACACCAGCGCAAAAGCTGCGCGGAGCAGCGATCAGAACTCTCTTGGTCACACTCTCACGGTATCGAAGTGCAAGCCCGACCCGGAAGTCGCTCCATAGCGTGTCGCGCGACTAGTGGCACTGTGTCACTGAGTCAGCCGTCGCGCACACTCCTGCCCTTGCGTCCAAGTCCGAACTAAGGCGCTTGTAACAGACTGTTACTAGGAGGCTTTGGCGAAACAGTCGTTGTGCCGCCCGGCCGCGCTGCTCGCCCCGAGGCGGCGTCCTCAGTCGCACGCATCCGCGTCCAGACTCCAAGGTACGAGCGCTCCCTGCGTCCTTGGGCGGTGATTGGACGCGGAAGCGTGCGACCAGACAACGAAGAGCGTTTCGCCAAACCCTCCGAGGCCCGGGATCAGCGGGGTTCGAGTGCTCGGATGGCGCGGGCCGCGGCCTCGAGTGCTCCGAAGGCCGTGCTGGCTCGGCGGGCGACTCGGACGCTCATGACGGGCTCGGTGAGGAACGCGATTGCCGCGGCTCGCAGGTCCGTACGCCCATCGGGCTTTGCCGCGAATGCCAGTCGTCCGACGCGCTCGCTCGGCGTGTCGATGATCGCCCGCACGACTCCCACGAGGCGGCCGCTCGCTGCTAGGGCGGCGCTCTCCATATCGACGGCCTCGGCGCCCGATCGGCCGGCGACGGCAGCTCGGTCGGCCGGCGAGTCCACCACCCGCCCGGTGTCACAGACGACCGCCGGCCGCGCACCCGCGACGGCCACCGGCGGCACCCTCCCAGAGCACCCGGCCATCCCCGTCGACGACGCGTGACGCCGTCACAAGCGTCCCGGGCTTGAGCCCCGGAACGAGCGCGCCCGCGACGCCGAAGCTCACGAGCCGCCCTTCCGGCAGCGGGAGTCCCGCACCGAGGCCGACCAGTGCCGTTCGCGCGCCTGCACGCCGGGCTGCCCGCTCCTCCGAGGCGAGCGCGCAGCAGAGGACGAGGTCGCCGGACGCCAGATGGTTGGTCGGCAATTCCGGCACCGCCGGCTGGTGGCCTAGACTCGGCGCGAGGCCGCGCGATTGCCTTTGCCAAGGCCACCGGCCTTACCTGCAGCCAATCGCGCGCCCTCGCTTGGTCTAGGCCATCCCCAACGGCACCCCAATTACCGACCCACCATCAGCGCAGCGTCCAGGCGAAGCTCCGAATGCTCTCCTTGACGCTCGCGGTCGTCGCGATCGTCGCCGCAGGCTCGAAGCCCGAATGGATCCCGCAGTGCTCGCAACGGTGATCGTTGCCAGGCCCGTAGCGCTCCCACTCGATCCCGTCCACGAGCGCTTCGTAGGTCGGGAAGATGCCGTCGGTCAGGAGGTAGCACGGGCCCTTCCAGCCGTACGGGTTCCGAGTCACGGAGCCCCACGGGGCACACGGCAGCTTGCGGTCGCCGGTCAGGAAGTCCTGGTAGATGGGGCTCGCGAGCCAGCGGTAGCTATTCTTCCGCGCCGCGTCGCGGATGACCCTGAACTTCGCCTCGTGCTCCTCCCGCGTCATCGTCAGCGCAGGATCGATCTGCGAGTACTGGTAGCCCGGCGCGACGAGCATCCCGTCGATCCCGACCTCGTTCGTGAGGTACTCCATCATCGCGAGGACGTCGTCGACCTCGGTCTCCTTGAAGATCGTCGTGTTCGTCGTGACGCGGAAGCCGCGCCCGCGCGCGAGCTTGATTGCATCGATGGCGATGTCCCAGAGGCCCGGGTAGTCCGTGATGTAGTCGTGGATCTCTCGCATACCGTCGAGGTGGATGACGAACGTGAGGCGCGGGTCGGGCTCGAATCGGTCGATCAGCTCCTCGAGCCGAAGCGCGTTCGTGCAGAGCTGGACGTTTCGCTTCATCTCCACGAAGCCGGCGACGACGTCCTCGATGCCCTTGAAGATGAGCGGCTCACCGCCGCACACTGAGATGACGGGGGCGGGGCACTCTTCCGCCGCGTAGAGGCACTCCTCGACGGTCAGCCGAGCCTTGTTCGACTCGTACTCGCGAATCTTTCCGCAGCCGATGCAGGCGATATTGCAGCCGAGCGTGGGCTCGAGCATGATCACCAGCGGGTAGCGCTCCGTGTTCCTCTGAGACGCGACGTAGCGGCCGATCTGGACGGTGCTCCGCAGCGGAAACTTCATGCTCCTCCCTTCGCCTCGAGGGCCTCACGGACTGCTAGCTCCAGGGCAAAGCCTATCTCGCCCGGCTTGTAGCCGAGTCTAGTTTGAGCCTTCTCCGAGCTGAAGTACATGGGTATGCGCGCCAGTTTCACCTCATCCTGATTGGCGAGCCGGAGGGCGGCCGCAGCTCGTGCGGCCGCGTACGGAATCCGGAGGCGCGGTGGGCGACGGCCCGCAAGCCGCGCGATGCGAGCGAAGAGCTCCCGGAGCGAGAGGTTCTCGCCACCCAGGAGGTAGCGCTCACCGGCCTCGCCACGTTCGTAGGCAAGCACGTGGCCGCGGGCGGCGTCCCGCACGTCCACGACGTTCAAGCCCGTGCCGGCGAGGTAGGCCGGGATCCGTCCGCGAGCGACGCCGGCGATCATCCGCCCGGTAGGGGTCGGCTTCCTATCTCCAGGCCCGACCGGCGTCGTCGGATTCACGATCACGGCGTCGAGACCCTCGGCGGCCGCGGCGAGCACGAGCCGCTCGGCCGCGAGCTTCGTGCGCTTGTACGGAACGGCGAGCTCCCAGGCGGGAGGTGAGTCCTCCTCGCTTGCCTCCCGTCCCGCGACCGGCCCGCAGGTGCCGGCCGTGCTCGTATGGACGAGCCGCCCGACTCCCTTCGCCGCGCACGCCGCGAGTACGGTGCGGGTGCCTTCGACGTTGACGCGCTCGAACTCCTCGACGGGAGCCGTGTAGCTGTAGAGCGCAGCTACGTGGAAGACCGCCTCGCATCCATCGATCGCGCGCTCCAGGCCGCGTCGGTCGAGCAGGTCGACGCGGTCGTCGCGCACCTCGGCGCCCTGCGCGCGGAGCTCTGCCGCCACGTGACTCCCGACGAAGCCCGTCGCCCCGGTCACGTAGGCCCTCAAGAGAGGGCGCGCGTGAAGCGGCCGAGCGCGATGACCGGCCAGACGATTCGGTAGAGGTGGTAGCGGATCAGGAACTCGCGCGGGAAGCCGGTGCCGGTGAAGTGCTCCTCGTCCCAGTCGCCGTCGTCCCGCTGGTTCGCGGCGAGCCAGTCGGCGGCTCGGGCAGCGCCGCGCGACCTCGCCTCGCCGCCTGCGACGAAGCCCATGAGGCCCCAGGCGGTCTGCGACGCAGTCGAAACCCCTCGGCCGTGCCAGCCGAGCCCGTCGTCACCGACGTCGTACGAGCGACAGTCCTCGCCGAAGCCGCCGTCCTCGTTCTGGACGGACTCGAGCCAGGCGACGGCGCGGCGCACGGCCGAATGGCTCGGCGGAACGCCGGCCGCCGCGAGGGCCGGCAGCGTCGCGCCTGTTCCGTAGACGTAGTTCACGCCCCAGCGCCCGAACCAGGAGCCGTCGGCTTCCTGCTTCGCGAACAGGTAGTCGAGCCCGCGGGCGACGGCGTGCTCGTAGCCCGGCTCGCGCGCAAGCAGCTCGACGCAGTGTGCGGTCACGTCGACGCTGGGCGGGTCGATGATGGCGCCGAAGTCGCAGAACGGGATTCGGTAGAGCCAGTACGCCGTGTTGTCGAGATCGAAGGCGCCCCAGCCGCCCTCGGACGACTGCATCGCGACCAGCCAGCGGATCGAGCGGTCGACCGCTGGGCCACCCGCTGCGAGCCCGCGGAGAGCGAGCGCGATCACCGACACGTCGTCGATGTCCGGGTAGAGGTCGTTGTCGTACTCGAACGACCAGCCGCCGGGCTCCACACCGGGCGCCCGAAGCGCCCAGTCGCCTCGCTCGCGCACCTCTTCGCCGACCATCCACCTCGACTGCACGCGCGATCGGCTCAGCGTCGGCTGTACGTCCCGCCTCATGCAGGCCGAGGAGTGCCAGAGCCGTGTCCCAGACCGGGGACTGGCACGCCTCGGGCCTCAGCCTGTCGTCCTCCTCGATCAGGAAGCGCTTCCAACCCGCCAGCCCACGGCGGAGGACGGGCGACTCCGGGCCGTGCCCACGGCACGCGAGCGCGATCAGCGACCACACCCAGGGAGGCTGGATCCCGCCCCAGGAGCCGTCGAGCTCCTGCCGGTCGATGATCCAGCGCTCGGCAAAGTCGAGCGCCTGGGCGCGGCCAGGCTGGAGGCGGGCGCGTCCGTAGCGGGCGAGTAGCCGGTCGGAGACTTTCCCGAGCGTGGTCTGGCGCGGAGCCGGGCCGAGGTTGAGCTCATGGCAGAGCCGCTCGCGCGGCAGGCGTCGCACCGGCCGGTAGTGCATGACGACTGTGAGGGGCACGATCGTCTGACGCGCCCAGCACGAGAAGCTGTAGACCGAGATCGGCATCTCCGGGCGCATGAAGACGAGCTCGGGCGGAAGCTGCGGCAGCTCGTCCCACGACCACAGGCCGAAGAGCGAGAGCCAGATCCGCGTGAAGACGCGCGATGCGCCGATGCCGCCGCTGTCCTCGATGAAGCGGCGTGCGCGGGCGAGCCGGTCGTCGTCGGCATCGAAGCCGGCCATGCGGAGAGCGGCATAGGCCTCGAGCGTCGCGGCCAGATCGGGCTCGCCGTCCCAGTAGATCGCCCACGTGCCGTCCTCCCTCTGACGCGCCAGGAGCTCGTTGACGAGCTTCCGCGTCGTCTCGGGGTCGCCCAAGCGCAGGAACTCGAGCAGGAACAGGTGTTGCGCGGTCATGGTCACGTTCGACTCGAGCTCGCCGCACCACCAGCCGCCCTCGGTCTGGAGGTCGAACAGGCGCTCGAGCGCGGCCTCGAGCGTGTCTTCGGAGCGGCGTCGGGTGTCAGGCTGGGTCTCGACGACGGTCACGTGTTCGCGTTACGTCTTGGGCGGGGGATTCAGTCTTCGATCGGCGGCTGAAGCGGGCGCTCCTCGAGCGCCTCGTCCGTGTACCTGACGGCCGCGTTCCAGAGGAGCCACTCCTTGACTCCGAGCCGCTCAGCGGCGTCGATCTGAGCCCGAACCTGCTCGGGCCCGTACGGATAGCCGAGCGTGAAGTCCTGGAGCCACGGGACAAGCCTTGCGCCGGTGCCGTGCACCTGCTTCTGGAAGTCGGCGAGTGCGGCCAAGACGATGTCGTATGGCTGCGCGTTCGGGTTCTCGACGCCGTACTCGCCGGGCGTCCAGTGGGACGGGTAGAGCATGGCCGAGACGTAATCGAGCTCGCGCGCCATCATCGGGACGTTCTGGGCGACGTCGTCGGGTCGACTGGCCGCGACGCCGAAGACCGACGCGCCGAGGTACGTCTCGGTCGGCAGTTGCTCGCGGGTCTCGCGGAGGAAGGCCGCGATCGATTTGTCCGCGCGCCCGTCGAGGCCTGGGAAGCGCATCGAGCTGATCGGCCCGTCGGGGCGGCGAACGTAGTCGTAGAGGATCTCGTCCACACCCGCGGCGACGGCCGCCTTGGCGACGTCGATGTTGTACTGGCGAACGACGGGATTGGCGAAGTTGGTGAACCCGCCATAGCCCGCGTAGGGGTCTCCGCCGGGGGTCTGGACGACCTGCGCCTTCCTCCCGTGCTCGAACGCCCAGGCTGCGTGAATCGGGTCGCGGAAGGCAACGAGGCGGCCGACGACGCGTACGCCCTTCGAGTGGAGAAGGTCGACTGCCTTCTCCAGGTCGTAGATCGCCTGCTCCGCACCCATCTTCTCCGCAAGCGGGACGCCGGCGTCCCAGCCGACGATTCCGGACTCATCCTTGAGGTCGAGCTCGAGGGCGGTGATCTTGCCGGAGTTGACAAGGCTCATAACCTCGGCCCGATGGTGCTTCCAGGCCCAGAAGGTGACGTGAGCGCCCCGCACCGGTGTCGGCGGCTGGCGCGGGACGATGTTGAGGGTCGCCTGCTCCTCGGTGACGTTGCCGGCCGTGTCGGTCGCGCGGACGAGGACGTCGCCGCGCGGCGGCTCGTCGAAGCGGGCGGCGAACTCGCCGTTCTCCACCGCGGCGTCTTGACCCGCGACACGCACGGTTGCCTCTTCGCCAAGGGTTCCCGAGATCGTTACAGGCTCACCCCAGTCGGCCTTGCCGGAATTCTCTGCGAGCTCGATCGTCGGTGCGGTCAGGTCGACGAAGAACGTCCACTCGTGCTTCGCCGTCGCGCCCGGGATCGGCCCGGACACCTCGACGGTGACGCGGTGATCTCCTTCCGGGAGGGCGACCGCCCGGAACGACGAGGTCGTGCCGCGTCGCTCGACGCTCTTCTCGAGCGCGCCCTCGCCGAGCTCCTTGCCGTCGACCGACCAGGTCGTGTTCTTGACGGCGGGCGAGGTGACGGAAAACGTGAGGACATCTGCCGCGGCCATCCCAAGCCGATCCTCGGTCGGCCCGGTGACCGCGATGTCGGGAGCGGCGAGCCTGGGCGCGTAGACGAAGGTGCCGACGACGATCGCGGCGCCGATCAGCCAGTAGAGCGCACGTCGAACGGCGCCGCCCGAGGGACGAAGCCCGCCGAGCGCTGTCGACATCGGCCCGTCGTCTGGATCACGGGGCGGCGGCGCGACCGGCGCGCGCTGCTCGCGCGGGGGCATCCGCCTCGGCGCCTTGAGCGCGCCCGGCGGATGACCGTTCTCGTCCCGCTCGACGAGGAGCGTGCTGTACGAGCCGTTGCCGTTGCCATTCCCGTTGACGTGAACGGCCCCGTTCCCGTTGCCCGCCCGTTCTCGCGTGGCCAGGCCGGATCGAGCTCGCGGCCTGCCGGGGCGAGCCTCTCGTGCTCTTGGACGAGGAGCGTGATGGCACGCGCCGCCGACCGGCGCGCCGCCGGCCCGCCGCCGGTCGAAAGCTGCCTCGCGAGGCGCTTCGCCTCGAGGAGCTCCAGGCTGTCCCAGTACGGAGGCTCCCCGTGCTGGAGCCGCTCCACGCGGTCGGCGAGCACCTGGATCGTCCGGCCCGCGGCCACCTTCTCGCCCCGGCCGTCACCCGCCAGGGAGGCAGCCCACGTCCTGAGACGCGAAAGCTGTTCGTCCGTCACGTGAGGATTATTGCGCCGTTTGGCTCTAGTCGGGACAGGATGGGACTCGATGTGCATTGGTTGGGAGCCGCTGGAGGTGCTGGCGGTTGCCCGGATCGCGACCGGGAAGCGTGGCGGCCATGCCCGCGACCCAGGTTACGACCCTAGCCGGACCGCTCGGAGCGATCCCGGTCGGCTCGAACGCCCGCAAGACGGGTCGACAGGGCGGGACCGACGTGCTCCCACAGCTTCCCGTTGGGCTCTACGTGAAGTCGTGACCCTCTTGCGCGTCTCTCGTCACAGTCCGTGACACACGCGTGACGATTTTCGCCCTACCGTTTTCTGCATGGCGAAGGTGACGACGGCATGGGGCAAGGCGACCGTGGTCGAGGAGGTGGCGGTGCAGCAGAGGGCCGGAGCGAAGCGGTTCGCGTCCCTTGTTCAGCTGCTCGAGAGCGGCAAGGGCGAGCAGCTCGTTCGGTTCGCCTACACAACGGACGGCACGGCCAGGCGGGGGCCGGTCACGTTCCGGGCAGGCGACCTGGAAAAGCTCCACGAAGCGTTGGCGAAGCGCGCCGGGCCTCGCCGACGCGCTCGGCTTGGGTCGGAATGGCGCGAAGGGGCTAGGAGGGTTTGGCGGAAGCCGTTGAGCCGCCGGGCCAGCCTGCTCGACCCGTGCCAGCGTCCTCAGTCGCACCTATCCGCGTCCAGGTTCCACATACGAACGCTCCCTGCGTCCTTGCGCGGTGATTGGACGCGCAAGCGTTGACCCGACAACGAAGACCTCTCCACCAAACCCTCCTAGCCGCGCACGCGTTCCGCCGCGACAACCCGTGTTATCGAACTGCGACGAGCGCGCGCTCGCGGGCAGTGTCGACGAGCGAGGCGAGGATGAGTGCCCCGTCGCCCGATCCGAGGAGGGGATCGACCGCATGCTCTGGGTGCGGCATGAGTCCCATGACGTTCCCGTCGGCGCTCACGATCCCGGCGACATCCTCGGTCGCGCCGTTCGGGTTCTCGCCGGCTGCATATCGAAGCACGATCTGGTCGTCGATCTCGGCGAGCACTTCGGGCGGGGCGTAGAAGCAGCCTTCTCCGTGCTTGACCGGGATGACGAGCTCTTGGCGAGATTCGCAGCGGCTCGTGAACGGCGTGTCGGCGCGCACGACGTCCAGCCGGACGTCCTCGCAGACGAACGAGAGACCCTCGTTCGGACGCAGGACACCGGGCAGGAGATCCGCCTCGCAGAGGATCTGGAACCCGTTGCAGATGCCGAGCACGAGACCGCCTTCCGCCGCGAAGGACGTAACGGCCCGCATCGCCGGAGAGAAGCGAGCGATCGCGCCGCAGCGCAGGTAGTCGCCGTACGAGAAACCTCCCGGCAGCACGACCGCTCCGATGCCGTCAGGGAGCTCAGCCTCCCCGTGCCAGACGAGAATCGGCTCGGCGCCAAGAGCCGCGAGCGCCCAGGCAGCGTCGCGGTCGTCGTTCGACCCGGGAAAGACGAGGACGGCAATCCGCGGCGGGCGGGCGTCGAAGCTCACCGCGCGTCCCCGACCTCGATCTCGTAGCTCTCGATGAGCGGGTTGGCGAGGAGGCTCTCGCACATTCGCTCGACCTCCGTGCGTGCCTCATCCGCGGTGCCCGCCGCCACCTCGAGGTCTATGAGCCGTCCAACCCGCGCCGCGTCGACCGAGAATCCGAGGTGTCGCAGCGATTCGCCGACCGCCTGCCCCTGCGGGTCGAGGATGCCGGTCTTCGGCCTGACGAGAACGGTGGCCCTCATCCCAGAACGACTCGTGGGTCGGCCGTGTACTCGTCGAACGAGATCCCGGTCAGCCGCTCGAACGCGTCGACGTACCGAGCCCGTGTCCCTGCGACGACGTCCTCGGGAAGCTCCGGCCCCGGCGCCGTCTTGTCCCAGCCGAGTTGCTCGCAGTAGTCGCGAACGTACTGCTTGTCGAAGGACGCTTGCCCCCGTCCCGGCTCGTACTCGTCGGCCGGCCAGAACCGGGAGGAATCCGGTGTCAGGGCCTCATCGGCGAGAACAAGCTCGCCGTCCGCGTCGAGGCCAAGCTCGAACTTCGTGTCGGCGAGGATGATCCCACGCTCGGCCGCATGGTCGGCAGCGAAGCGGTAGAGCGCGATCGAGACCGCCTCGACCTCGGCGAGCTGATCCTCTCCGACAAGCTCGGCCGCCCGCTCGCGTGAGATGTTCTCGTCGTGGCCCGTCTGTGCCTTCGTCGCGGGCGTGAAGATCGGTTCCGGCAGCCGATCCGATTCCAAGAGCCCTTCCCGGAGCTCGTGCCCGCAGACCGCGCCGGTCGAGCGGTAGTCCTTCCAGCCCGACCCTGCGAGGTAGCCGCGCACGACGCATTCGATGGGAAGCATCTCGAGCCGGCGCGCTTCGGTTGAGCGTCCGTCGTCACGAAGTCCGAGGAGGTGGTTCGAGACGATGTCTTGCGTCCGGGCGAACCAGAAGCCGGACAGGCCGGTAAGCACTCGGCCCTTGTCCGGGATGTCGGTCGGAAGCACGACGTCGAACGTGGAGATCCTGTCGCTCGCAACGAGCAGGAGCCGCTCGGAGTCGAGCTCGAAAATCTCGCGGACTTTGCCGCTGGCGACGTGGACGGCGGTCTCAGGCATGAACAGTCTCCTCCTTGCGGGTTGAGAGGGCAGCGAGGCGATCGAAGAGAACGTCGACGTGCTTCAGGGCGTCTTCGAGGTCGAATGCGCTATCCAGAACGGCAGGCTCGAGCCGCCCGGCGATCTCCTCATCCGCCGCGAGCAGCGCCCTGAAGTCCTGCTCCTCGTCCCAGGCGCGGAGCGCATTCCGCTGCACGAGCCTGTAGGCGTCATCGCGGGCGAGTCCGGCACCGACGAGGGCGAGCAGGACGCGCTGGCTGAACACGAGGCCGTGCGACGCGTCGAGGTTTCGGCGCATGCGCAGGGCATCGACCACGAGTCCCTCCATGAGCCATGTGAAGCGGGCGAGCATGTAGTCGAGCGCGAGGAAGGCGTCGGGGAGGACGACGCGCTCGGCGCTCGAGTGCGAGATGTCGCGCTCGTGCCAGAGCGCGACGTTCTCGAGGCCGACTGCGGCTGCCGAACGGACGACACGGGCGAGCCCGCAGATCCGCTCCGCGACGATGGGGTTTCGCTTGTGTGGCATCGCGGAGGAACCCTTCTGGCCGCTTCCGAACGGCTCTTGCACCTCGCGTAGCTCGGTTCGCGCCAGATGGCGAATCTCGGTCGCGAATCGCTCCAGCGAGGCGGCCGTGACGGCAAGGGCGGACAGGAGCTCCGCATGCCGGTCGCGGGGCACGACCTGTGTGGAGATCTGCTCCGCGGCGAGCCCGAGCCGCTCGCATGCGATGCGCTCGACCTCGGGATCGCCGCCTCCGTACACGCCGACCGCACCCGAGATCGCCCCGACCGCGATGCCCTCGACCGCGCGGGCCACACGCACGCGGCTCCGATCGAGCTCGAACGCCCAGCCGGCGAGCTTCGCGCCGAAGGTGATCGGCTCGGCATGCACTCCGTGGGTGCGACCCACCATCGGCGTGTCTCTGTGCTCTTCAGCCTGGCGGACGACGGCGGCCAGCGCGGCATCGAGCCCCTCCAGGATCAGCTGCCCGGCGTCGCGGGCCTGAAGGGCGAGTGCCGTGTCGAGAACATCCGACGACGTCAGCCCGTAGTGGAGCCAACGTCCCGCCGGCCCGAGCTCCTCCTGCACCGCATCGACGAACGCGGCCAGGTCGTGCTGTGTGCGCTCCTCGATCTCGGCGACTCTCTGAGGCGACGGCGCCACGGCCCGCGACCTGATCTCGTCCACCGCGTCGCGAGGAATCGCTCCGATCGCGGCCCAACCCTCGAGCGCCGCGAGCTCGACCTCGAGCCACCGCGCGAGCCTGCCCTCGTCCGACCAGATCGCCTTCATGGCCGGACGGGAGTAGCGCTCGATCACCGGCCCGATTGTAGTGCGCCCCGAGGTCGGCTCCCCTGCCGCGGAGCGTTCAGGGCGGTAAGAGCGGGCTAGGGCGCCTCGGCTCGTAGAGCGCGAGCTCGCTGCCGCGCGGCACTCGTTTGGCGGTGGCGTGCCGGGTGCCGCTTAGAGACTCGACGACTACTGCCCCCTTGCCTGCGGGACAATGTTTTGCCGCTGCGATCCGAAGGTGCCTACGCGGCCACGAGGAAATCCAGCAGGAGAGGGTTGACGAGATCCGGCGAGCGGATGTCGGGCCGGTGCCCGCCGTCTGGGATCAGCTCGAGTCGTGCGTTCGGCAGGGCGGCGACAATACTCTGGGCGAGGACGACAGGGGCTCGTGCGTCGGCGTCGCCGTGGACGATGAGCGTTGGGCACGCGACCCGCCCGAGCAGATGAGCCGGCCGTTGCCAATCGAACTCAAGCTCCTGCGTAGCGACGACCTCCGGCGTCGCCTCGAGGCCAACCGCGATCACCTCGGCGATCACATCAGCGGATTCCGGCTCCGTGAATACCTCGTGCACGAACGGCACGATGAACCCGGCCCAATCGTTTCGGAGGCTCTCGAGCCACCTGGGGTCAGGAGGTACAGGCTCGGCTTCGAGTTTCATGTACGGCGCGACCGCGGCAACGCGGTCGAATCGCTTTGGGTCGTTGGTGGTCAGAAGCACTGCAACATTCACACCCAGGGACGCAGTGACAAGCGCCGCACGCTCGATGCCCGTGGCCTCAAGAACCGCGAGCGCGTCGGTCGCGTGGAATGGAAAGTCGTAGCCGCCCTCCGGCCGCTCACTGGCGCCCGCCCCTCGCGGATCGTAGGTGACGACCGTGGCGCGCGACTCCAGCGCGGCGACCTGGTGCCCGACAACGCGCGCATCGACAATGTTCCACGTCGGCACGAACAGAATCGCCCGCTCGCCACCGCCGTACCGATAACAGGCGATGCGCGTCCCATCGCCGCTCGTCGCCATGCCCGCCGCGATGGGGCTGGGCCTGGGGATCACGAGCTAACGATACTGCGCTTAGACGGAGCGAGCGGAACCTCGGGATGTGCCGCAAGCGACTCGGGTGATCCCGGCCGCGCGCCGACTGCTCAGAGCTCGAGCTGAGGCCGGCGAGGTGCGTCCGGGTACCCGCCGCCCTGGCCCAGGATCTTCGCTGCCAGGATGGCGGCGTTCTTCGCGCCGTCCAGCGACACGCACGCCACCGGAACCCCCGGCGGCATCTGGACGATCGACAGGATCGCATCGAGCCCGCCGGCCGCGGTCTTCGAGGACGTGAGCGGCACGCCGATCACCGGCAGGTCCGTATAGGCGGCGACGGCACCCGGGAGCGCGGCCGACATTCCGGCCGCGCAGATCACGACCCGGACTCCTCGCAGAGCGGCCGTGGACGCATACTCGGCGACGCCGCGTGGATCACGGTGGGCTGACAGGACTCGGAGCTCGTGCGAGATCCCGCGCTCGTCGAGCTCGTCGACCGCAGGCTGTAAGCGCTCGCGGTCGGACTCGGAGCCGATGAGGATCCCGACGAGCGGGCCAGCGTCCTCGAACTCCTCGAGATCGGGGTGCGCCGCCGGAACCTCGTGCAATCCGGGCTCAGCCTGGGACACCGACTGCCCTCACCCCGATATCTCTCCGCAGCTGTCCACCGGGAAGACCGATGCGCGCGGCTGCCCGATAGGCAAGGTCGCGCGCATCGGAGAGATCGGGACCCGTTCCGACGACGTTCAGGACGCGCCCGCCGGCGCTCACGAGCTGCCCGTCCCGGAGTGCTGTGCCCGCATGGAAGACAAGCGCTCCAGTCTCCTCAGCTTCGTCGATGCCCTCGATTGCGTCACCGCTCCGGGGCGCTTCCGGATAACCGCCGGAGGCGATCACGACGCATACGGCCGAGCCTTGCACCTCGGGTGCATCGGCGTTCGCCAGCCGACCGCCGGCCGCCGCCGCGAGAAGTGGAAGCGGATCGTCGGCGAGGATCGGAAGGATCGCCTGCGTCTCGGGATCGCCGAAGCGACAGTTGAACTCGAGCACGCGTGGCCCGTCTTCGGTCAGCATCAGCCCGGCGTAGAGGAGCCCTACGAACGGGCGCTCCCGGCGTGCGAGCTCGGCGAGGACCGGGACCTGAACCTCCTCCACGAGCTCGGCTTGCTCCTCCGGCGTGAGGATTTGAACCGGCGCGAACGCGCCCATGCCGCCGGTATTCGGGCCCTCGTCGCCCTCCAGCAGCCGCTTGGCGTCCTGCGCGGCGGGGAGAGGAATGGCGGAGACTCCGTCGCAGAGAGCGAACAGAGACACCTCCTCGCCCTCGAGCAACTCCTCGACCAGGGTGCGAGCACCGAGAGCGCACGCCTTGGGCCAGGCTGCGTCAACCTCAGCTTGCGTGCGACAGACGAAGACGCCCTTACCGGCGGCGAGCCCGTCGGCCTTGATGACACACGGCGCCCGAGGCTCGTCCAGCTCGCCTGCGGTCGAAACGCCTGCGGCGCGCATCACGTCTTTGGCAAAGGCCTTCGAACCCTCGATTGTCGCTGCGGCCGCGCTTGGCCCGAAGACGGGAATCCCGCCGTGGCGAAGCCGATCTGCCACCCCCGCGACGAGAGGCGCCTCGGGCCCGATCACGACCAAGTCGATCTCGTACTGAGTGCAGAGCGCGAGCAGGCTCTCACCGTCGTCGGCCCGAATCGGGTGGCACGTCGCAGGACCGGCGATCCCCGGATTTCCGGGCGCAGCGTGGAGCGAAGCGATCTCGGGGCTTCGCGCGAGGCGCCAGGCGAGCGCATGCTCGCGGCCTCCGGAGCCGACGACGAGGACGTTCATATGACGGACGAGTGTAAGGGGCGGGCCGGGTGTTTCAAATCATCGGTCTTCGAGGTAAAGGAGGCAGGATGCGAGAGCCCGGCCTTGATCGCCACGACTGGGAGTCCGAATGGGCGTCGCTCGAGCCCGACCTCCAGGATTCGCCTCGAGAGACGTTGCCTGCAATCGGTGATCTCGTCGAGCGAATGGTGCGAGAGCGCGGGATTCCGGTCGATGAGCCCGTCGGTGAAGGAGGCGTCGACGAGATCGCTGTCAGCCTCCGCGGGGCACGCGAGATCGCCGAGCGGGTCGACCGTGCCGAAGACGTGGATCCAGGCGACGTGGCTGCGGCGGTGAACCTCTACCGAGAGGTCTACGACCACATGCTCGCCGAGTTGCGCGACTAGGCACCTGACGGCCGCCCGCCCCCGCTGGCGACTCTCTTTCTCTCTACGCGCGCTTAAGGCGCCCGCGGCCTCCGCCCCGCGGCGAGCCTACCGAAGGAAACTGCGCGGGTGGGTCACGTTTACGCCGGATCTCGCACGGGATGTGCGCGACTTTCGCGCGGCTACTCTCCGCAGGTGGCCGCCTCGATCACCGCGCTCGCGCTCTCATTCGTGCTCGGGCTCTGGGTGCAGCGCCGGCTGCCGGGCGAGCGGATCCGGCGCCGGTCGTGGGCTGCGTACTTCTGGACGGTCACGCCACTGGTCGTTTTCACCGCGTTCACCACGATCACGTTCGATAGCGGGCTAGCGCTCGCCCTCGCCGCTGCGGTCATTGCTTCCTGGGCCGTGATCGGGATCGCCTTTCTGTACGCGACGCTCGTGTCGACGGAGCGTGACGAGCGCGGCGCCCTCGCACTCGCCGCTGGATTCCCGAATACCGGCTTCGTCGGTTACCCGCTCGCATACCTCGCGCTTGGGAATCCCGGGCTCGCCCTCATGGTGGTCTACGACCGGCTCGCCTGGCTGGTGCCTTCGACCGCCATCTCGACGACGATCGCCCGTCTTCACGGCCGAAATGCGGCGAGCTCGCCGGCTCGCCGCTTGCCCAGGGCCGTGCTCGCGAACCCGCCTCTCCTTGCGGCGGTTGCGGCAGTGTCGCTCCGCGCGGCCGGTGTCGACCTAACAGCTGCCGTCGAGCCCGCGGGAGAGGTGGCCGGAGCAATCGTCGGGCCGGCCGGCTTCTTCCTGCTCGGCCTCGTGCTGCCGCTCGACCCGCCTCGCCTCGAAGGCTCTGATCTCGGCCGGGCTGCCGGCGTGCTCGCGATCCGGTTCGGGATCGCGCCGCTAGCGCTCTACTTCTCAGGGCTCGTGCTCGGAGCCGAAATCCCGGCGGCCTTCTACCTCGGCGCGGCGATGCCGTGCGCGTTCCACCTCCTCGTCCTGGCTCGAGTCTTCGACATCCGACCGCACCTGATGCGG
Organism: uncultured Actinomycetes bacterium; assembly: GCA_963733135.1. Taxonomy (GTDB): domain Bacteria; phylum Actinomycetota; class Thermoleophilia; order Gaiellales; family Gaiellaceae; genus CAVTBX01. The sequence continues at coordinate 199,314 of CAVTBX010000010.1, read as the reverse complement.
CTCCTGGTCGTCGGCTCGACCGTGCCTGCAGTGGCGGTCGTCGTCCTCGCCACCGTCGCCTTCGGCTGAAACGCGAGCCGTCTCGGCAATAGCATTGCGCCTCAGGCGATTGCGCTTGACACCGGCCACGCTCGCCCGTAAGAACCGGGCGAGCCCGGAGCCGGGCCAGGGGCGAAGAGAAGGAGGCTGTACGTGGCGACCAAGGTGAAGACCCGCACTACCGACCTGGAGAGCTTCGTCGAGGCCGAGGGGCGGGACGAGCAGATCGCCGCGGTGCGCCAGCGAATCGACGCGGAGGGGATCAAGTACATCTACTACCAGTTCCCCTCCGTGACCGGCCGCATCATGGGAAAGGGCGTGCCGGCCACGCACTGGGAGTCGATGGCCCACAAGGGCTTCCAGCTCGTCTACGGGGCGACTGCCAACCTCTTCACCGACCGGCACGGCAACTACATCGGCTACGGACCCGAGGCCGCAGAGCTCGTCGGGATCCCCGAGCCCGAGACCTTCATGCCGCTCCCCTGGGACTCGAAGGTCGCGCGCGTCTGGTGCATGTGCTTTCGAAATCGCGAGGAGAAGCAAGATCCGGGAGCGTTCCTCACCTCGGACTGCCGTGGAAACCTGAAGCGGATTCAGGCCCAGTTCGAGGAGGAGACCGGCTATCACCTCCGCGCCGGCACGGAGCCCGAGATGATGTGGCTCCGGCTGAAGGACGACGGCACGCCGGACGTCGCCGGGCTGACGAAGCCCTACTGCTACCACATCGACCAGTTCTCCGAGCTCCAGCCGGTCATCCACAAGGTAATCGAGTACGGCCAGCGCATGGGGCTCGACATGATCCAGGGCGACCACGAGGACGCGCCCGGCCAGATCGAGCTGAACTTCGGCTTCGACCGGGCCGAGCAGACGGCCGACAACCTCTCGACCTTCCGCCAGATCTGCAAGCAGGTCGGCCGCGAGCTGAACGCGTTTCCGTGCTTCATGCCGAAGCCGTTCATGGGCGTCTCGGCGAACGGCTGCCACCACAACATCTCGATCTGGGAGGGCGACGAGAACGTCTTCATGCCGGAGACCGACGACCGCCAGAAGCCTGGCCAGGTCGGCCTGTGGGCGATCGGCGGGATCATCGAGCACCTCGGCGCGCTCACGGCGGTGACGGCTCCGACGATCAACTCGTACCGCCGCCTCTGGGACACCGGGTTCTGGGCGCCGGTGTTCGCGGACTGGGGCTACCAGAACCGCACGACCGCGCTCCGCGTCTCTGCCCCTGGGCGGTTCGAGTACCGCTCAGTCGACTCCGCCGTGAATCCCGTACCTCTCGCTGGCCGTCCTCATCGCCGCGATGCGGGACGGCATCGACCGCAAGCTCGACCCGGGCGAGCCCGAAGAGCGGAACATCTACGAGGCGATGGAGGCCGGCAAGGAGGTCAACGAAGATCCCGATGACCTTCGGCGACGCGCTCGACGCGCTCGAGGCCGACGAAGTCGTCAAGAGCGCGCTGCCGGGCGATATGTACCGTGTGTTCATGCACTACAAGCGCGACGAGTGGGAGCGCTACTGCGCCCACGTCAGCGACTGGGACGTCGAGGAATACCTGGACGTCCTGCCCTAGGCGACGAGGAGGAACGAGAGCGCGGACATGTGCGGAATCGCCGGCATCATCTACCGCGACGGGAGCCACGACATCGGGCGCGACATGACCCGGATGCTCCAGTCCATGAAGCACCGCGGCCCCGACTCGACCGGCTACGCGCTCTACGGCCAGCCGAACGGCGCCTACGTCATGCGCTACACGCTCGCGGACGCGAACGACCCGCGCGACTTCGAGTTCGACGACCGGATCGACCGCCACCAGCGCCAGGTGCTCGAGCGCCTCAAGCAACTCGGCGTCGACGTTCAGGACGTCGAGGAGGAGACGGACTACGCCTACCGCGTCACGTTCGAGCTGAACCGGTGACGGCCTGAAGGAGCTCGCCGACCGGATCGAGGACATCCCGGGTGCCGAGGTGCTCTCGCTCGGCCACTCGCTCGAGATCATCAAGGACCTCGGCGACGCCGAGACGGTCTCGCGAGCAGTACGAGCTGGGCGCCTTCGACGGCACGCACGCGATCGGTCACGTGCGGATGGCGACCGAGTCCGACGTCGACATCTCCGGCGCACATCCGTACTGGGCCTATCCGTTCTCCGACGTCGCGGTCGTCCACAACGGCCAGCTCACGAACTACTTCCAGTGGCGCCGGCGCCTCGAGCGCTCCGGTCACCGGTTCCAGTCGGAGTGCGACTCGGAGATCATCGCCGTCTACCTCGCCGAGAAGATGAGCGAGGGTGCGAGCCTCGAGGACTCGATGCGCGACTCCCTCGACGAGCTCGACGGAGTCTTCACCTATATCGCCGTCACTGACGACGCGCTCGGCGTGGCGAAGGACGAGATGGCCGCGAAGCCGCTCGTCCTCTACGAAGCGGACGACCTCGTCGCGCTCGCGTCCGAGGAGATCGCGATCCGCGCCATCGTCGACCGCGAGATCGAGACCTACGACCCGTACGAGGGCGAGGTGATGGTGTGGCAGCGGTAGGCGAGCGCAAGATCACCTACGACGCGCGCGGGCTCGCCGAGCCGGTCGCCGAAGCGCCGAAGATCGCCGAGATCGCCGACGGCAAAGCGACCTTCGACGCGCACGACCTCTCCACGCGCCAGATCAACCTCGAGCTCCGGCGGCTGCTCTACGAGGAGGGCGTCGCGGACGTCACCGTCCAGAACCCGGGCTCGAAGCACTCGCTCGGCGTCGGGATCCTGACGCGCTGCCGGATCACATTCGAGGGGTCGCTCGGCTATTTCGGCTGCGGGCTCATCGACGGCCCCGAGATCACGATCACCGGCCGGGTCGGCTGGTCGGCCTGCGAGAACATGATGTCGGGGGTCGTCGTGGTCGAGTCGAACGCCGGCTCGCTGACGGGCGCGGCGATGCGCGGCGGCGATCTCGTCGTCAAAGGCCGAGTCGGGGCGCGCACCGGCATCGACCAGAAGGGCGGCACGATCATTACGCTCGGCGACGCCGGCTCGATGACCGGCTTCATGATGCAGCGCGGCCGTCAGGTCATCTGCGGGAACGTCGGCCCCGGCCTCGGCGACTCCATGTACGACGGGAAGATCTACGTCGCGGGCAAGGTCAAGTCGCTCGGCATCGACTGCGTTCCCGGCGAGTGGGACGACGCCGACACCGAGTTCATCGAGCGGAAGTTCAGGATCTACGAGCTCGGCGATCCGCCCGAGTTCCAGAAGTTCGTGTGCGGCAAGAAGCTCTACAACTACGACAACCTCGAGCCTTCCGAGCGGAAGCTCGTGCTCTAGGGGGAGGCGCATGGCCACGAGCGACCGCTACGACGAGCTCGACGGGAACGTCGGCAAGAACCAGCCGGACGGGCGGACACGGCTCGGCCGGAGCCCGATCTTCACGCCCGAGGTCCTGAACGACATCCACATGAAGGCCGAGCTCGGCCGCTACCGGATGCGTGGGTTCTCGATGTTCAAGAAGATCCCGCACTGGGACGACCTCATGTTCATGCCGGGCACGCTGACCCGGTTCGTGATCGAGGGGTATCGCGAGAAGTGTGAGACGAAGACGGTGCTCGGGGCTCGCTTCGCGAAGAACCCGATCGAGCTCGACATCCCCGTGTACATCACGGGCATGAGCTTCGGTGCGCTCTCGCTCGAGGCCAAGATGGCGTTGGCGAAGGGCGCGTCGATGGCCGGCACCGCCACCTGTTCAGGCGAGGGCGGAATGATCCCGCCGGAGCGCGACCTCTCGACCAAGTGGTACTACCAGTGCATCCAGAGCCGGTACGGGTTCAACCCGCACCACCTGATGCTCGCGGACGCCTGTGAATTCTTCATCGGCCAGGGGTGCAAGGTCGGGCTCGGCGGCCACCTCATGGGCCAGAAGGTCACGGAGCAGGTCGCAGAGATGCGCTCGCTCCCGCCGGGAATCGACCAGCGCTCACCGGCTCGGCATCCTGACTGGCTCGGCCCGGACGACCTCTCGTTGAAGGTGCAGGAGATCCGCGAGGCGACCGATTACCGCATCCCGATCCAGCTCAAGCTGGGCGCGGCGCGTGTCTACGACGATGTCCGCATGGCGGCCAAGTGCGGGCCGGACATCATCTACCTCGACGGCGCCGAGGGAGGGACGGGCGCCGGGCCGCACATCGCGACCGAGGAGACGGGCATTCCGCTCATGGCTGCGATCCCCGAGGCACGGCGCGCGCTCGAGGACGTCGGGCTCGCCGACGAGATCGACCTCGTCGTCGCGGGCGGAATCCGAAACGGCGCCGATATCGCCAAGTGCCTCTCGCTCGGCGCGAAGGCCGTTGCGATCGGTCACGCCGCGCTCATCGCTCTGAACTGCAACAAGGAGATCCCCGGCGTTACGGACTACGAGGGCACGATCGGCGTCCCGGCAGGCCAGTGCTACCACTGCCACACCGGCCGCTGCCCGGTGGGCATCACGACGCAGGATGTGGAGCTCCGCAAGCGGCTCGTCGTCGACGAGGCCGCCGAGCGGGTCTACAACTTCCTGCACACCATGACGCTCGAGCTCCAAATGCTCGCGCGCGCGTGCGGGAAGACCAACGTCCACTCCCTCGAGCCGGAGGATCTCTGTGCTTTGACGGTGGAAGCGGCCGCGATGGCGAAGGTGCCGCTGGCCGGGACGCGCTGGGTGCCCGGCGTCACCGAGGAGGAGGCGCTGGCGAAGATCGAGCGCATGCTCCAGAAGCACCTCGAGTACCCGGTCGACTACCTGCCCGGCGAGCCGGCCCAGTACGCCGGGGCGGAAGACTAAGTGGCGTCCCCCCAGGCAGTACTCGCCCGCCCCTGGAACGCGATCACGCTGCGCCAGGAACCACCCTCGCCCTTGCGAAGGCCACCGGCCTTGGCCGCGGACGAGTGCGGCCCCTTGCTTGGTGCTCGCGTCCCAGGAACTGGACAGCACCACCTGGGGGGACGCTGATGCCCCAGCTCCCCGGTCAGCCCGAGCGCACGCAGTCGATCGATGCCGAGTACCTCTCGGGCCATCGCTTCCCGTACCAGGAGGACGCCTCGCTGATCGACGACGTCGATCTGCTCGCCGCGACGCCCGGCGAGGATCTGAACTGGCTCGAGGACGTCGAGTTGCTCGAGGAGGACGGTGTGCCGGCCGTGTTCGACCGCTACTCGAACTCGTTTCTGAAGATCTACTTCGACATTCCTGCCGGCGAGGAACATGACGTCGCGCGCAAGGTTCTCGTCAAGCATCTCCAGTCGGGCAACTCCTACGGCATCCAGCTCAAGGAGCACCACGCCAAGTTCCCCCAGCCCGAGCTCGGCCCATGGGTCGAGGGCTCGGCCACGGTCGGTACCGATTACAAGCCGCCGGTCCTCGAGGGTTGGGAGCCACCCGCTCACTGAGCGGTCGTGAGCGCCTCTTGTTCCGGGCCGCTCGTCCGCGATGATCTCGGCACGATTTCGTGACCCACCGGCGCGCTTTTTCGCGTTAGGCTCGGGGGCGGTAGGCGGGAGGGTCGGGACCCGCTTTACCCGCGCGTGTAACTCCTAGGGCGCCTGGGTGCTCGTCGTCGCTCACCGCCTCAGGGTGTCCGCATGGCGCAGTCTTCGAACCAGGAAGATCGCGGCGCCCGTCACGACCACGGCGGCGCCAGCGATCACCGAGGACACCGGCGCGAGAGCGTGCTCGGGACGTCAGCCCGTTCGCCTCGCTCACCTAGGCTGCGAGCACGAGCGGGATGCCGGCCGGATCGCGGACGAGCGGCCCGAAGGGTGAATCCTCGACCGCGTAGCCCGCGTCTTCCAGCCGTGCAACCACCGCGTCCCTGTCGCCAGGCGTCGGCAGCACGAGCGTCCCGTGGCGTAGCGCCGCGGCGCCGTCCGGCGCCGGATGTCCGCCCTTGCTCTCCCAGACGTTTCCGGCCACATGGTGGTGATAGCCGCCTGCTGCGAAGAAGACCGCCTGCCCGGGGACCTCGGCTGTCCGGCTGAACCCGAGGACGTCACCGTAGAAGGCGGCAGTCTCGTCCACGTCCGCCACCGCGAGGTGGAGATGCCCGATCGTCGTCCCGGGCGGCAGCCCCTCGAACTCTTCGGACTCTGGATCGTCCAGCTCGCGCAGGATGTCGCCCAAGTCGAGCGGAAGACTCGTCATGCGCTCGGCTACTTGCCCTACCCACACATCGCGCGGCCGGTCGGCGTAGATCTCGATTCCGTGCCGGTCGGGGTCGCGGAGGTACAGCGCCTCGCTGACGAAGTGATCCGAGGCACCGGGCACAGGTATGCCCTCGCGGCCTGCGTGGGTGAGCCAGTGCGCGAGGTCGGCGCGAGTAGGGAGGAGCAGCGCAAGATGGAAGAGCCCGGTCGCGCCGGCAACCGGTGCGGCGCCCGGATCCTCGACAAGGACGAGAAGCTCCCGCTCGCCGGCACCGAGTGACGCGCGTCCGTTCTCGCGCTCCTGAAGCTCGAGCCCGATTACCTCCCGGTAGTAGACGAGCGAACGCTCCAGGTCGCCCACCGTGAGGTGAACCGCGCCCAGCTCGGTTCCGTCCGGGAGGACGCTCATGGCGAGAGCTTACGCGCCGCCGGCAGCGAGACTACGGCCCGCAATGTCAGCGGCTGCGTTCCTGCTCGCCTTCTCCGCCGCGTTCCTTCACGCGGGGTGGAACCTCCTACTCGCGAGAACCCGAGATGTGGAGGCCGCCACGGCCGTGATGCTCTTCGTCGCGGCCGTAGCCTTCGCGCCGGCGGCGGCTGCGACATGGCGATTCGAGCGTGAGGCGATCCCCTATCTCGCTGCGAGCGGCGTGCTCGAGCTCGTGTACTTCGCTCTCCTCGCGGTCGCCTACCAGAGGGCCGACCTATCCCTCGTCTATCCGATCAGCCGTGGCTTAGCGCCCGTCCTCGTCCTCGTCGTCGGGCTCGCGGCACTCGGCGCGGACGTCACCCCCGCCGGCGCCGCGGGCGTCTGCTTCGTTGGGCTCGGCGTGCTGCTTGTCCGCGGCGGGCTCCACTCGAGCTCGGATCGCAGCGGCCTCAGCTTCGGGCTCGCGATCGCGGTAACCATCGCCGCCTACACGCTCGTCGACGACCGCGGGATCGAGCACGCGGCCCCCTTCGTCTACCTCGAGCTCTCGCTGCTCCTACCGGCGATCGTCTACCCGGCCGTGCTCGGCGCTCGCCGTGGAGTTCGGACGCTCGCAGCCGAAGCACGACCTGCCGTCGCGATCGCCGGGCTCGCAGCATTCGGCTCCTACGGGCTCGTGCTCGCCGCCCTCGCGCGTGCCCCGGCGGCGCCGGTCGCGGCCGTTCGCGAGACGAGCATCGTGATCGCGACAGGGCTCGCCGCCCTGATCCTCCGTGAACGAGTCACCCGAGCGCGTTTTCTCGGAGCGACAATCGTGGTTGCCGGCGTCGCGCTTCTCACGCTGTAGGCTCGGCCGATGGAGACGAGGCTCGCGATCGCAAGCCGGCGAGAGACGCGAACGTACGTCGACCGCGAGCTGCCTCCCGGGATCGTCGAGCGGATCCTGGATGCAGGCCGGCTGGCAGGAAGCGCCAGCAATCGCCAGCCCTGGGAGTTCGTGATCGTCGAGGATCCGGAGCTCACGCGCCGAGTGGCCGACAGTGTCTTCGAGCCGGCCAACGTCCTCGGCGCGAAGCTCGTCGTCGTGGTCGCGGCAGCGGGCAAAGGCCCCGTCGCCTTCGACTGCGGCCGGGCGGTGCAGAACATGCTCCTCGCAGCATGGGACGAAGGAGTCGGCGGCTCCCCGAACGGCATGCCGGACTCGGAAGTCGTCGGGACGCTGCTCGGGCTCGCCGAGGAGCAGAGGCCGTACATCGTGCTCACGTTTGGCTACCCGGCTCGGGAGCGCGACGCTGGCTCCCGGACGCCCGAGGAGTGGAGCGCCCGCGCGAACCGCAAGCCGCTCGACGAGGTCGTCCGCCGAGTCTAGGACGCACCTCGCGCGCGCTCCCAGAGCGCGAGTGCGGCGATCGAGCCAGCGTCCTCGACCCGCCGGCTCGCCTCGGCCGCCGGAACTCGCTCGACCTCGATGTCCTCGTCCTCGTCGAGCCCGGGCGACTCGACGCGGGAGAGGCCTTCGGCCACGAAGACGTGTGAGTACTCGGTCGAATAGGCAGGGACGACCCAGAACCCGCCGACCTCCTGCCACCTTGTCGCGGCGAGGCCGCATTCCTCCGCGAGCTCGCGACGAGCGCCTTCGGCGGGCGGTTCGCCGCCCTCGAGCGTCCCCGCCGGGACCTCGACGACATACCCTCCGGCACCGGGACGGGTCTGCCTGACGAGGACGATCTCGTCCCCGTCTAGCGCCACGATCGTGACCGACTCGGGATGGCGAACGAGGGGAATCGACATGCCTCGGAGAAGTCTAGGATCGTCCGATGAAGGTCGAGGAGATCGCCGAGCGCGTCTGGCCGGGTCGTGAGCCGCAGATCGAGCCGCTCGGTGGCGGCATGACGAATCACAACTTCAAGGTCGACGTCGAGGGCGAGGAGTTCGTCCTCAGGATCGGTGGGAAGGACACGGAGCTCCTCGGCATCGAGCGGAACGTCGAGCACGCCGCCTCGCAGCTCGCGGCCGGGCTCGGAGTCGGGCCTGAAGTGGTCGCGTTCCTCGAGTCCGAGAGCTGCCTCGTTACCCGCTTTGTCCCGGGCCGCCCGATCCCGCCGCTCGAGATGCGTACGGATTCTCGGATCGAGCAGGCAGCCGAGACGTTGAAGCGGATCCACGAGGCCGAGCCGATCCCGGGTCGGTTCGACTCGTTCCGAGTCGTCGAGACCTACCGCGACACGGCTGTCCGCCACGGCGTCGAGATCCCGGACGATTACAACTTCGCGCACGAGCAGGCCCGCGCCATCGAGGAGGCTCGCGAGGGCGCGCCGCTCGTGCCGTGCCACAACGACCTCCTGAACGCGAACTTCATCCTCGGAGGCGAGCGGCTCTGGATCGTCGATTGGGAGTACGCCGGGATGGGCGACCGGTTCTTCGACCTGGCGAACTTCTCGATCAACCACGAGCTCGAGGACGACGACAACGAGGATCTACTTGCGGCCTATTTCGGTGAGGTGCGTCCCGAGGACGTGCGCGCTCTGCGCCTCATGCGCTTCATGTCGGACTTCCGAGAGGCGATGTGGGGCGTCGTCCAGCAGGGGATCTCCGAGCTCGATTTCGACTTCAAGGGTTACGCGAACGAGCACTTCGAGCGGCTCCGGCGAACGGCGGCCGACCGCGCTTTTCAAGAAGCCCTCGGCGGTTAGGGTCACGCCGTGAAGTCGCGGGCCCGCGTCGTCGTCATCGGAGGAGGCGTGGGAGGCGTCTCCATCCTCTATTGGCTCACCCGGCTCGGCTGGGACGACGTCGTGCTCGTCGAGCGGGCCGACCTGACGAGCGGCTCGACTTTCCACTCGGCGGGGCTGGTCGGCCAGCTTCGCGGCTCCCTGAGCCTGACGAGGATGATGATGAACTCGGTCGAGCTCTATCGCACCGTCGGAGACGAGGCCGAGCTCGAGACCGGCTGGCGCGAGGTCGGGTCGCTCAGGCTTGCGTCCTCCGAGGAACGCATGGAGGAGCTGCAACGGCAGGCCGGCTGGGCGAAGACGTTCGGGCTGCCGCTCGAGCTCATCTCGGCTGACGAGGCGAAGGAGCTCTTCCCGCCCATGTCCACCGAGGGAGTCCTCGGCGCCGCGTATCTCCCGACTGACGGATACATCGATCCCAGCCAGCTCACCTTCGCGCTCGCCCAGGCGTCCCGAAACCGAGGCGCGGAGCTCTACACCAACACTCGGGTGACGGCGATCGACCTGGAGCGAGGCCGAGTGACCGGCGTTCAAACGGACAAGGGGGCGATCGAAACCGAGATCGTCGTCAACGCCGGCGGCATGTTCGCGGGCGAGATCGGAACGCTGGCGGGCGTCAACGTCCCGATCGTCCCGATGGCGCACGAGTATCTGATCACGAGGCCGAGCGGGATCTCGACGGACGTGCCGACGATGCGCGACCCGTCGCTCCTCGTCTACTTCCGCGGCGAGTCGGGCGGGCTCGTCATGGGCGGCTACGAACGCAACCCGGCGCCGTGGGGGCTCGACGGCATCCCGGCTGACTTCAACGGCCGGCTTCTGGAGGAGGACTGGGAACGGTTCGAAGAGCTTCTGACGAACGCGATCGTTCGCGTGCCTGGGCTCGAAGACGCTGAGGTCGTCCGGCTCGTCAACGGACCCGAGGCGTTCACGCCGGACGGCGAGTTCATCCTCGGCCCCTCCGACGTGCGGGGTTTCTGGGTCGCGGCCGGCTTCTGCGCGCACGGTCTCGCGGGCGCGGGTGGGCTCGGACAGCTCGTCGCAGAGTGGATCGTCGACGGTGTGCCGAGCCTTGACACGTGGGAGATGGACTCGCGGCGCTTCGGTGGGCACTACGCGAGCCGCGAGTACACGCTCGCGCGGACGACCGAGGTCTATGCGACCTACTACGACGTCAAGTACCCCGGCCACGAGCGCGAGGCGGGACGACCGCTTCGCCTCTCGCCGACCTACGAGCGGCTGCGCGAGCTCGGGGCGACCTTCGGCGAGAAATCGGGCTGGGAGCGTGCGAACTGGTTCGAGCCGAACGGCGAGGCCGGCGACGAGTCCTTGCGACCGCGCGGCTGGGCGGGCCGGCTCTGGTCACCGGCGATCGGCGCCGAGCACCGCGCCTGCCGCGAGGCGGCCGCGCTCTTCGACGAGACCTCGTTCGCCAAGATCGAGGTCGCGGGACCCGGTGCAGGAGAGTTCCTCGAGCATCTCTGCGCCAACCGTGTCGCGCGGGACGTCGGCGCCGTCACGTACACGCAGATGCTGAACGCACGGGGCGGGATCGAGTGCGACTTCACCGTCACGCGACTCGCCGACGAGCGGTTCCGCATCGTCACGGGCACCGCGTTCGGCCGGCACGACCTCGCGTGGATCCGCTCGCAGGCGCCAGACGACGGGTCGGTGCTCGTCGAGGACGTCACCTCGCGCTTCGCCTGCCTCGGGCTGTGGGGCCCGCGGGCACGCGACATCCTCCAGCCCCTGACGACCTCAGACCTCTCGAACGAGGCGTTCCCGTACATGCGCGCCCGCGAGATCGCCGTCGGCCCGGTGCCGTGCCTCGCGCTTCGCGTCACGTACGTGGGCGAGCTCGGCTGGGAGCTCTACTGCCCGACTGAGTTCGGCCTGCGGCTCTGGGACACGATCTGGGGGGCCGGCCGCGAGCACGAGCTGGTCGCGGGCGGCTACAAGGCGATCGACTCGCTTCGCCTGGAGAAGGGCTATCGCGTCTGGGGGGCCGACATCACACCGGACGACACGCCGTGGGAGGCGGGGCTCGGGTTCGCCGTCAAGCTGGACAAGGACTTCCTCGGTAAGGAAGCGCTCGAGGAACGGCGCGAGTCTGACCGTCGCCTCGCCTGTGTCGTCCTGGAGGAACCGCGCGCGGTTGCGCTCGGCTCGGAGCCCGTGCGGATCGGCGGCGAGCCGGTCGGCCGCGTGACGAGCGGTGGGTACGGCTACACGGCCGAGCGCTCGATCGCGTACGCGTACGTCCCGGCAGAGCAGGCCGAGGCGGGTACGGCGGTCGAGATCGAGATCTTCGGTGAGTCGGTGCCGGGCTCGATCGCAGAAGAGCCGCTCTACGACCCGGCCGGCGAGCGGATTCGTAGCTGAGGCGGCGCGTCTCGCACGGAGACGCGCCGCCTCAGCGGGACCGCTAGCGCCGCATGTGGAGGCGTTGGAGCCGCGCGCCGACGCCGAGGGAGGCACGGCGATCCTTCGGAGCGACAGTGCGCGCCCCGGCGATGTCGGGCTTGGCCGGAGTGAATAGCCAGGCATCGAAGAGCGCATCGAGGCTCTGGCCGGACATACTCTCGGCGAGCTCGATGAACTCGGGGGTCGTGACGTTCCCGTTCTCGTTGGACGCGGCCCAGCGCCGGAGGATCCTGAAGAAGTCCTCGTCGCCCACCTCCAGACGCAGCGCATGAAGCGTCATGGCGCCGCGGCCGTAGACGGGGAACTCGAAGAGGAAATCCGGGCCCGGATCGCCGATCGGGAGCGACCAGAAGGGATCGTCGGCGGGGATGCTCGCGAAGTCGTCGAAGATCTCCTGCGCAGTGCCGAGGCCCTCCCGCTCGCTCCAGAGCCACTCGGCATACGTCGCGAAGCCCTCGTTGAGCCAGATGTGCTGCCACGCGGCCACCGCGAGGCTGTCGCCGAACCACTGATGGGCAAGCTCGTGCACGACGACCGAATCGCCCGAGATCGCGTCGTAGAAGAAGACCTTCGCGTAGATCGGCCGGGTCTGATTCTCGAGCGCGAACTGGATGCGGTCGTCGTCGTCGACGATCCCGCCTGCGACGTCGAACGGATAGCGGCCGAACTGGCCGGACAGGAACTCGAGGATCTCGTTCTGCCGTGCCAGCGAGTTTTCGGCGACGACGCCGAGCGGCGGCGGGGTGTCCGCAGCCGTGCCGACGATCCAGTCGTTCTCGTTCGGTGGGCTTCCCGCCGGAGGGCCGGGGATCCTCCATCCGTCGCGCGTGTCCCCGTCTTCCTCGAACGAGGTGCTGCCCTCTCCGGTCGAGACGACGATGTCGTCGATGAAGACGCCGTGGTTCTGAATGCTCTCGTCGCTCGCGTAGCTGAGCGACACGCGCACGTCGCTGCCCGCGAAGCGGGAGAGGTTGACGACCCAACGCTCCGGGCCCTCACTCGCTCCGCTCGCAGCGCGCCAGCGTCCCGTCGTACCGCGTGGCTTGCACGAGCCGTCCTTTCGGGCGGACTGGTAGTGAGCCAGGTTCGGGTGCAGCTCGAGCCAGGCCGGGCACGAGAAGCCCGTGTCGCGGCTCGTATGCCCGTTCAGGTCGCGGAGCGTGGTTCGGTCGTTCCCCCCGGCCGTCCGTGCTTCCACGAAGAAGTAGTCCCAGTTCACTTCAGTGTCGCGAGTGACCCAGAAGGAGAGCCGGGCGCCGCCGGCCGGCACCGAGATCGTGCGGACAAGTCGCTTGTAGGAGGAGTCGGCCTGCTGCGAGAGGAGGAACTGCTCGCCGGTGCGCGGGGTCGCCACCGCGTCGAAGAGATCCGGGTCGAGCGCGTCCCAGTAGCGGATGCGCCTGTCTCCGGAGATCGTGTCGCTGTAGGCCCGGAGGTCGAACTCTCCGATCGTCGCGGTCGTCAGGTACGAGGCCACGGGCTCCCTCGCCGTCCACGACCAGGTCGTCCAGCCTCCTGTCGTCGTCTGATCCTCGAGGACACCGTTCGCGACCGCCTCGAGCCCCTCGGGCACCGTGATCCGGAACCGGTAGGGAGCCTTGTCGCTCGGGTGGTCGTTGACCGGATACCACGTCGCGGCGACGTGAGGCTGCCCGATGACCAGGGTGCCGTCGTCGGTGTGGAGGAAGCCCGACTCGCCGAAGAGGTCGACGATCGGTTCCGGCGTGCCGGAGTAGCGGATCACGGTTTGGAAGATGCTTTCCTTCCGGATGCCCTGCGGGGGCGTGATCCGGAGCTCTCCGCCTCGCCTAGACCAGGTCGCCGGCTGCCTGTCGATCGCGATCGAATGCACCGTGAGCCCGTCGAGGTCGAGGTTGAAGCGAGACAGATGCTGCGTGGCCCTGATCCGGAGGGTCGCGGTGCCTTCGAGGACGTCCGTGGCAGGGTCGTACTTGACGTCCAGCAGGTAGTGCTGGACGTCGTACCCGCCGTTGCCGTCCTTTGGGAAGTACGGGTCGCCGGCACCGGCCGCTCCCGGCGTGAACTCGGGCCCATCGGCGGCGTTCGCCGCCCCCGCCGCCGTCACCATGAGCACGCTGATCGCGAGGAGAGATCCGAGCCACCGCATGTCGGGATCCTTTCGGGTTGGTTTCGGCGACTATCTGCCCCTTCTCCGTCCCCGTCAATGGAGCGGATTTCCAGCTACGCTGGCGCGCCGTGCGCGAGCTTGTGCCGTCTCCGACGCTGCCCGCCTGGTGGCTCGACGAGGCGTTGGCCCACGAGGGTGCGGCGCCCGATGCTCCGCCGCCGACGGGAGACCTCGAGGTCGATGTCGCGATCGTGGGAGGCGGGTACACGGGTCTCTGGACGGCGCTCGCACTTCGGGAGCGTGACCCGGGGATCAGAGTCGCCGTTCTCGAGGCCGAGATCGTCGGCTGGGGGCCGAGCGGCCGGAACGGAGGCTTCGTCGGCGGCTACCTGGGAGGGCTCGGCGAGCTCACCCGGCTCTTCGGCCGTGACGGAGCGTTGGCACTTGCGGAGGCGAGCCGGAGGATCGTGCCGGCCGTGCGTGCTCTGGCGGAGAGGTACGGCGCGGACATCTGGCTTCGCGAGGAGGGCTACCTCCGCCTCTCGGCCGGTATCGCCCAGGACGACGCGGTGGACAGGGTGTTGCGAGGCGCACAGGCACTCGGCGTCGGCGAAGACCTCGTCCAGCCGCTCTCGCCGCCCGAGGTGCAGGAGCGCATTCGCTCGCCGATCTTTCGCCACGGCGTGCTCGTTCGCGACACGGCGACGGTGCAGCCGGCCCGCGTTGCGCGGCTCCTCCGGCGGGCGGTACTGGCGGCGGGCGTGACGCTACACGAGCGCACGCGCGTCGTCGACGTCCGCGCCGGTAAACCGAACGTACTCGAGCTGGTGGGCGGTCGAGTTCGTGCGGAGGAGGTCGTGCTCGCGACGAACGCGGCGCTGACCGGCTGGAAGCCGCTCAGGGGCTGGCTCACGAACTTCGGCAGCTACGTCGTCCTGACCGAGCCCGTGCCCGAGCTCCTGGAGGAGATCGGCTGGTCGGGTGGGGAGGCAGCCTGTGACGCGCGGATGTTCCTCCACTACTTCCGAACGACGCCCGACGGCCGAATCCTCATGGGGAGCGGCTCGGGCCCGATCGGTCTCGGGGGCCGGCTGGACGCGCGCTTCTCAGCTGACGGGCCGACGGTGCTTCGCGCCGCCGCCGGCCTGCGGCGGCTGATCCCGGGCTCGGACGATGTTCGGATCGAGCGGGCGTGGGGCGGCCCGATCGACGTATCGGCCGACCACGTCCCCTTCTTCGGAACTGCTCCCGGCACCCGCATCCACTACGCCGCCGGGTACTCGGGCCACGGCACCGGGCCGAGCTGGCTCGGGGCGCAGGCGCTCGCGTCTCTCGTGACGCGCACCGACGACGAATGGACGGCCCTGCCCTTCACGAACCGCCGGCCCCGACGCCCGCTGCCACGCGAACCTGTGCGCTTCCTCGGCGGCTCCCTCGTGCGCGGAGCGATCCTCGCCTGCGAGGAGGCCGAGGACGCCGGCCGGCGCGGGAGTGTCGCGGCTCGAGTTGCGGCCCGGCTACCGCGCCTGGCCCGGCTCCAGCTCGGCACGCGTTGACCGCTCGCCCGCTCGGCACCGGTTGTTCAGACACTCCACGCGCGAGTAAGCTGCCTCAGCTGCACGAGACGGGAGGGAGACGGGCATGAGCGTCAGCATCACGCGACATCAGAACGTCGTCGGAGGCGAGCACGTGGACGCCGTCGAGGGCGGCACGATGGAGGTCATCAATCCGTCGACAGGGGAGACGATCGCCGAGGTGCCGCAGGGCACCGAGGGCGACGTCGACCGAGCTGTCGAGGCCGCCAAGAACGCGCTGCCGGAGTGGCTCGAGTCGACTCCCCAGGAACGCTCCGAGATGCTCTTGAAGCTCGCGGACGCGCTCGAGGAGAACGCCGACGAGCTCGCCGAAGTGGAGTCGCGGAACGTCGGCAAGCCGCTGCCGTACGCGAAGGACGAGATTCCGGTCGCGGCCGACAACCTCCGCTTCTTCGCCGGCGCCGCCCGGACGCTCGAAGGCCGCGCGGCCGGCGAGTACATGCGCGGGTACACGTCGATGATCCGCCGCGAGCCAGTCGGGGTCGTAGGCCAGATCGCACCCTGGAACTACCCGCTGATGATGGCTGTCTGGAAGCTCGCGCCGGCTCTCGCCGCGGGCAACACGGTCGTCCTGAAGCCGTCGGAGCAGACGCCGCTGACGACGATCATGCTCGCCGAGTACATCTCCGAGATCTTCCCGACCGGTGTCGTGAACGTGATCACCGGGGACGGAGTGCCGGTCGGCGCGGGCATCGTCGCCCACCCCGACGTGGCCATGGTCTCCCTGACCGGCGACGTCTCCACCGGCAAGGAGATCGCGAAGACCGCCTCCGAGACGCTGAAGCGCGTCCACCTCGAGCTCGGCGGCAAGGCGCCGGTGATCGTATTCGACGACGCCGACCCGGCCGCAGTGGCCGAGGGGATCAAGATCGCCGGGTACTTCAACTCCGGGCAGGACTGCACGGCCGCCGCGCGCGTCGTCGCCGGCCCGAAGATCTACGACAAGCTCCTCGACGAGCTGGTGCCGGCCGTCGAGTCGCTCCAGGTCGGCGACCCCGCCGAGAGCGAGGACATCGAGATGGGCCCCGTGATCTCGAAGTCGCAGCAGGAGCGGGTGTTCGGCTTCCTCGAGCGCGCCACGTCGAAGGGACACGCGAAGGTGCTCACGGGCGGCGACTCGAACGGCGACCGCGGGTTCTTCGTGAAGCCGGCGGTCGTCACCGAGGTCGAGCAGACCGACGAGATCGTGCAGCGTGAGGTCTTCGGGCCGGTGGTGACCGTGCAGAAGTTCGCCGACGACGACCAGGCGATCGCGTGGGCGAACGACGTCCCGTACGGCCTCGCGTCCTCCGTGTGGACGCGCGACGTGGGACGCGCCCTGAATGCGGCCCGGAAGCTCCAGTACGGCACGGTCTGGATCAACGACCACATCCCGCTCGTCTCCGAAATGCCGCACGGCGGCTACAAGCAGTCCGGGTACGGCAAGGATCTCTCGATCTACGCGCTCGAGGACTACACCCAGATCAAGCACGTCATGGCGAAGATCGACTAGGCGACGGCCATGGCGACAGTGACCACCGAACGCCCCGAGGGGGCGCAGGAGGAGACAACCCTCAAAGCCGACGCGATCGGCTTCCTCGACGCGCTCGTCATCGGGCTAGCGTCGACGGCGCCGGCCTACTCGCTCGCCGCGGTCATCGGCACGCTCGTGGTCGTCGTCGGCGCCCAGGCGCCGGGGGCGCTCATCGCGTCGTTCGTGCCGATGTTCTTCATCGCGACCGCGTTCTACTACATGAACCGAGCCGACCCGGACGCGGGCACGACGTTCTCGTGGGTCACGCGCGCGCTCGGGCCGTGGGCCGGCTTCATGGGCGGCTGGGCGGTCTGCACGACGGGAATCCTCGTCATCGGCTCGCTTGCCGACGTCGGCGCCCGCTACACGTACCTCCTCTTCGGCTTCGACGGCGCGGCGGGCTCGAAAGTCGCGGTGACGATACTCGCGGTCGTCTACATCGTCGTCCTCACCTGGATCTGCATTCTCGGCACGGAGCTCTCGGCGCGAACGCAGAACGTGATGATCCTGGCGCAGGTCGGTGCGCTGCTTCTGTTCGCAATCTTCGCGCTGGTGAAGGTGGCGGCCGGAGACGCGACCGATGCCTCCGTGAACCCGTCGGGATCCTGGTTCTCTC
This sequence comes from uncultured Actinomycetes bacterium, assembly GCA_963733135.1. GTDB lineage: Bacteria > Actinomycetota > Thermoleophilia > Gaiellales > Gaiellaceae > CAVTBX01. Next base: position 181,717 of record CAVTBX010000010.1, on the reverse strand, counting down.
CGTTCGCCGTCGAAGAAGGAGGGGCGCTCGTCTCCGCGCTCCTGATCGGCGTCTTCATCTACTGGGGCTGGGAGTCGGCCGTGAACCTGACGGAGGAGACCGAGGACTCGCGCTCAACGCCCGGCCTCGCAGCGATTGCCAGCACTGTGATCCTGCTCGTCACCTACCTCGCAGTCACGACCGCCGTCGTCGCGTTCGCGGGACTCGAGCTGCTGAGCGAGTTCGACGACGACGACGCGGTGCTCGGCACGCTCGCCACCGACGTGCTCGGCTCGCCCTGGGACAAGCTGATCATCCTCGCCATCGTGACGTCGGCCGTGGCGTCGACGCAAACCACGATCATCCCGGCCTCGCGCACGACGTTCTCGATGGCACGCTCGGATGCGTTCCCGCGGGGACTGGCCGCGGTTCACAGGCGTTTTCGCACCCCGCACACCGCAACGATCGTCGTCGCGCTGCTCGCCATCCTCTGGTACGTGCCGGCCAACTTCATCTCGGAGAACTTCCTCTTCGACACGCTGTCGGCGCTGTCGCTCATGATCGCGCTCTACTACGCCCTGAGCGGCCTCGCGTGCGTCGTCTACTACCGCCGCGAGCTCACCAAGTCGGTGAAGAACTTCATCCTGATCGGCCTCGCGCCGCTGATCGGAGCCGGGCTCCTCGCCTACCTTTTCTTCGAGTCGGTGAAGCTCTTCCTCGATCCGGAAGAGTCGTACACGGGCCAGGAGTTCCTCGGCATGGGCGTCCCGCTCGTCATCGGGCTCTCGTTCCTGCTGCTCGGGGCCATCCTGATGGTGGTGCGCTGGGCAACCGGGGCCGAGCGCTTCTTCGGCCGCCGAGGGCTCGAGGCCGTGGATCCAGACGTTGCCGCGGGCAAGGTCGCGGTCGAAGAGACCGCCGGGCTCGACGACGACGGGCGGAAGCCCTGATGGCGGGCACGATCGTCGTGGGCTGCGATGCGTCGGACTGCTCCAACAGCGCCCTTGACGTGGCGCTCAGGCTCGCGAAAGAAGTGGACGCCACGATCGTGATCGCCTACGCCTACGAGCCGCCGGTGCGAAGCGTCGGCGACGAGTGGAAGGCGTACAGAGGAGCGCTTGAGGAGCTCGGTCAGAGCGTCGTCGGCCCGGCAGTCGAAAAGGCCCGTGCCGCAGGTGTCGACGCCGATGTAGAGCTCGTGGACGAGCGTCCGGCCGAGGCGCTCCTCCACCTCGCCAAGGAACGGGAGGCGCGCCTGATCGTCGTCGGCAGCTACGGGGAGAGCCCGATCCGCGGCGCTCTCCTCGGCTCGGTACCACACAAGCTCCTTCAGATCTCCGAGACGCCGGTGCTCGTCGTGCCGCGAGGGGGCGAGCGCGTGGCGTCGAAGAACGCCGAGCCGCAATGAGCGCTCCCGCGACCGCCCTCTCTCCCGCCGAGCTCCAGCAGGCAGCCCGCGACCACCTGTGGCTCCACTTCACGCGGATGTCGACCTACGCGGACGGCGAGATCCCGATCATCGTCCGCGGCGACGGCTGCTACCTCGAGGACGCGAACGGGAAGCGCTACCTCGACGCGCTGGCGGGGCTCTTTGCCGTCCAGATCGGTTACGGCTACGGCGAGGAGGTGGGGGAGGCAGCCGCGGCGCAGACTGCGCGAGCTGCCCTTCTATACCAACTGGACCTACGCTCACCCGCGCGCGATCGAGCTCGCCGCCGAGGTCGCGTCTCTCGCGCCGGGCGACCTGAACCGCGTCTTCTTCTGCTCCGGCGGCTCCGAGGCCGTCGAGTCGGCGTGGAAGCTGGCGCGCCAGTACCACGCGGCCCGTGGGGAGCGGCGCTGGAAGGCTGTCGCGAGGCGCATCGCGTACCACGGGACGACGATGGGCGCGCTCTCGATCAACGGCATCGCTGCGCTCAAGTCCCCGTTCGAGCCGCTCGTTCCTGACACCGTTCACGTCCGGAACACGAACCGCTACCACCGTCCGCTGGAGGAGACCGAGGCCGAGTTCACGGCCTTCCTCCTGGACGACCTGGAGGAGGCGATCCTCCAGGCTGACCCCGGCACGGTCGCCATGGTGATCATGGAGCCGGTCCAGAACGGAGGCGGTTCGTTCGTCGCGCCCGAGGGCTACTGGCGCGGAGTCCGGGAGATCTGCGACCGCTACGGCATCCTGCTCGTCGCCGACGAGGTGATCACGGGCTTCGGCCGGGTCGGTGCCTGGTTCGGCTCGGAGCGCTTCGACATCCGGCCCGACATCGTCACGTCCGCCAAGGGCCTGTCCTCCGCGCACGCGTCGATCGGCGCCGTGATCGCGCGTGACGCGGTCATGGAGCCGTTCCTCGAGGACACGAAGATGTTCATGCACGGCATTACGTTCGGCGGCCATCCGGTCCAGGCCGCGATCGCGCTCAAGAACATCGAGATCATGAAGCGCGAGGGGATCGTGGAGCACGTCGCCGAGACTCAGGGCGACCTCCGGAGCGGGCTCGAGACGCTCCTCGACCTTCCGATCGTCGGCGACGTCCGCGGGACCGGCTTCTTCTACGCGCTCGAGCTCGTCAAGGACAAGGAGACCCGCGAGACCTTCGGCCCGGAGGAGTCGGAATGGCTCCTGCGCGGCTACCTCTCGGGAAAGCTGTTCGAACGCGGCCTGATCTGCCGAGCTGACGACCGCGGTGACCCTGTCATACAGGTCTCGCCGCCGCTGATCGCCGGCCAGGCGGAATTCGACGAGATCGTCGGCATCCTCGGAGACGTGCTCTCCGGCGCGTGGGACGAGTACGACCTGCGACGGAGCGGGAACGGTCGCGGGCCGAGAGCCGCGAGCGCGCCCGAGGCTCCGGTCGCGCCCAAGAGCTGAGCGGCTCGTCGATCGAGCTACGGGACGTCGCCCCGGGCCTCTGGCTCTGGCGGCAGGAGCATCCCGAGTGGACGGCAGACGACGACTGGCACGGCCCGGTGTCGTCCTGGTGCGTCGAGTCGCGCGGCGAGACGCTGGTGCTCGACGCGCTCGCGCCGCCGTCTGGGGCCACCGACGTGTGGGAGCGGCTCGACACCGCCCGGCCGGAAACGGTTGTCGTCCTGAAGCCGGATCACGTCCGCAGCGCCCGTGAGCTGGCCGAGCGCTGGTGGGCGCCCGTGTACGGGCCGCCGGAGATCGAGGCTGAGCTCGGACGAAGGCGTCGACTTCCGGCCCGTCGAGCCGGGTGACGAGCTCCCGGGCGGACTGGTAGCCCTTGACGACCGGCGCGGGCGCGGCGAGCACCCCGTCTACCTGCCTGAGCAGCAAGCACTCGTGTTCGCCGACGGCATGACAGCGGACGACGTGGGCGTCCTCCGGATCTGGGACACCGAGGAGATGGAGCGCGCGCTCCCGGCCTTCCGGAACATGCTGGAGCTTCCGTTCGCGGTTGTCTGCGTGTCCCACGGCGAACCGGTGCACGACCGCGCCGCGTTTGAGGCCGCGCTCGAGCACGCGCCACATCGCGGCTAGACTAGGCGAGGCCTGCCGCCCCTACGAGGTCTTGGCCCGCTTTCGCTCGGGGTCGTAGACGGGGTGCCGTACCACCTCGCCCTTGACCGTCTCCTCGCCGACCCTCGCCTCGACCTGTGTGCCCGGCTCGCGGAGCTCCTTCCGGATCTTGGCGAGCCCGACGGTCTTGCCCTCCCGGTAGGGCGATTCGACGGCCTGCGTGACGAGCCCGACTTCCTCGTCGTCGACGAAGAGCGTGGCGCCGCTCGCCTCGTCACCGCCCGACTCGAGCTCGACCGAGGTCAGGCGGAGGCTCGTCCCATCCGCGGCCTTCGAGAGTGCCTCGCGGCCCTGGAAGTCACCCTTGTCGAGGTCGACCGCCCAGCCGAGCCCGCACTCGTACGGCGAGACTGTCGGGTCGTACTCGATGCCGCCGATGATGAAGCCGCCCTCGATTCGGAAGAGGTCGAGCGCGACCATCCCCACGAGCTTCATCCCCTTGGGCCCGAGCTCCTCGAGGAGCGCATCCCAGAGCTCGAGTGCACGGCTCTCGTCGACCCAGAGCTCGTAACCGAGCTCGGCCGTGTAGCCGAGGCGCGTCATGAATACCGGGATGCCGGCGATCGAGACGTCCTCCCGGAACCGGTAGTAGGGGAAAGCCTCGTTCGAGAGGTCGGCGTCGGTCAGGCCCTGCAGCCACTCGCGGCTCTTCGGGCCCTGGAGGCAGAGATGCGGCATGGCGTCCGTGAACTCTCGGACGGTCACGCCCTCTGGCGCCTTGGCGCCGAAGATCTCGTGGTCGCGGTCGTTGGCTCCGCAGAACCGGATGCTGTCGGCGCTTCGCACCATCACGGTGCAGTCGTCGACCATCAGGCCGTCGTCATCGGTGAGCGGCCCGTAGGCGATCTGCCCGCGTTCGAGCTCTGCCACGTCGCGCGCGACCATTGTGTTGATGAACGCCTGCGCCCCCGGGCCGTCGATGTCGACCTTGCGGAGCATCGAGAAGTCCATGAGGCCCGCGTCTTCTCGCACGGCCCGGTATTCCTCGAGCGTGTCGGTCACCACGATCGGGGCCCAATAGCCGAACAGGTCCATCCACTGGTCGGTCAGCGCGTCGAGCCGCCCGTAGAACGCCGTCTCCTTGCTCAATGGAGCCTCCCTTGTCGTTGGCTCCTAGCCTAAGGCTCGGCGCGGTAGCGCGAGCACGACCTGAGCCTCGGTGGACGATCCGATGCGGGCGCCGCGGTAGCATCGAAGCTCGATCTCCAGACGCAGCCCCATGCCACGCCTCCGAACGTCATGCCAACGCCTAAGGCGAGCGCTGCTTCTACTCGTCGCGCTCGGCCGCGCTCGCCACCCCGAGCGCCGAGGCTGCGCCCTCGTTCGCGCAGGACTTCGAAACGGGCAGCTTCAGCCCCATGACGAGCCGGTCACGCCTCGAGCGACAGGCCTCGAGATCGTGACCGGGGGCGTGGACGGCGCCCCTCCCGCCTACTCGGGTTCGAAGGTCGTGCGGTCGGAGGTCACGCCCGGTCGGTGCTGGGAGGGAGACCTGGACGAGTCCGGCGACTGCACGCGCTACCACGAACAGTTCGTCCTTCTCCCCGCGAAGGAATCGAACCTTTTCGTCGAAGGCGAGGAGACCTGGGGCGCGTTCTCGGTCTACCTCGATCGCGTCCCGCGGGACGACGGCAGCTTCTTCGCTCGGCGATTTCCACCCGCGCTCCGGCCTCGACGCCGTGCTCGACGAACGCGAAGCTGAAGCTCGACACGGCCTCCGACGGGCTGCTACGGGGGCTCGAGGCGGCGGTCTCCCAGGGCGAGACGTGCGAGAGCGCCGAGGAGACCGAGGCCGCTACCTATCCTCTCTCGCTGCAGGAATGGCACAGGATCGTCGTCCACGCAAAGTGGTCGACCGGCTCCGACGGGTTCTTCGAGCTCTACGCGGACGGCTCGGCCGAGCCGATCTCGAGCGTCGACGGCCGGACGCTCTATTCCGAGATCTCCGAGTCGAGCTCCGCGAGCGATGCCTACCTCAAGCTCGGGATCTACGTCAGCGACTCGCTCGGCGATGCGTACGGGCCGCGCGTCTACTACGACCTGGTCGCGTTCGGCTCGAGCCGGGAGGAAGTCGAGCGACCGGCCGCAGGGTCGTCGTCGCCGCCGACCGGCGACGACGCAGAGTCCGGGGGGTTTCTCGCTGCGCTCGAGGAGATCGGTCACAAACTTCTGAGCGTCATCGAGCGGCTCGAAGCGGCGCTTTCCTAGCGAGGGGCGGGCGGCGGCTCGGTCTTCGGTCAGTTCCGAGTCTCATCCACGTGTGACGGCGTCTTGTTCTTGCGTTGATCCAGCGTCGTCCCGCTCGAGGTCGAGCGCCTCGAGCACGAGCTCGGACAGCTCCCGGAGCTCGATCTCGCCCTGGTGGCCAGAGGTCTTGATCGCGTCCTCGTACATCGTCACGTCCTTCGGGCACGCGACCACGAAGTAGTCGATGCCGCTCGAGCGCAACGGCCTCGTCGATCCGCTGCTCGCTGGGCCGCCGTGCCCCCTCGGCCTTCAGCTCCTTCATCCAGATGCGTCCGCCGCCTGCTCCGCAGCAGAACGAGTTGTCGCGGTTCCGAGGCATCTCGACGAGCTCGAGGCCGATAGCCGCCATCAGGTCGCGCGGCGCGTCGTACACGCCGTTGAAGCGCCCGAGAGTGCACGGGTCGTGGTAGGTCACCCGGTAGCCGAGCCCGCGTGGGGAGAGCCGCCCGCGCTCGATCAGCTCGAGGAGAAGCTGCGTGTGGTGGAGGACGTCCCACGCGCCGCCGAAGTCGGGGTACTCGTTCTTCAGGGTGTTGTAGGTGTGCGGGTCTGAGGACACGATGCGCCGGAAACGCGCGCGCGAGATCGTCTCGACGTTCTCCTCGGCCAGCGAGGCGAAGAGACCCTCCTCGCCGGTGCGCCGGACATCGTTGCCGGCGGTCTTCTCGCCGTCATAGAGGATCCCGAAGTCGACGCGCGCGTGGTGGAGGATCCGTGCGAGCGCCTGAGAGTTCCGCTGGTTGCGGGGGTCGAAGGACGCGTAGTCGCCGACGAACCACAGGAGGTCGACCGGCCGCTTTCGGGCGTCCTTGACCTCGAAGTCGAGCCCGCGCGTCCAGCGGGCCCGCTTGCGCTTGGCCTCCCCGAACGAGTTGCCGGACGTGTAGATCGTCTCCAGCGTGCCCTGGAGCAGCGAGTCCATCTCCCCCTGCTCGACCAGGCGCCGGCGCATCTGGTTGATCAGAGCGGCACGTGCTCGATCCCGACCGGGCAGATCTCGACGCACGCCATGCACTGCATGCAGGACCAGAGCGTCTCGGGCCGGATCGGGTCGCCGAGCACGGACGCCTTCGAGTCGTGCAGCGGCTCGACGTGGAGCGTGGAGCGGATCCCCATCGAGCCGTCCGAGAACTCGCGGAGATCGAGGACGAGATCGCGCGGCGAGAGCGGGTAGCCGGAGTTGGTCGCCGGGCAGGCCGCGTGGCACTTGCCGCACTTCGTGCAGGCGTCGAGGTTGACGAGGTGCTTCCAGGAGAGGTCGGTGATCTGCCCGTAGCCGACCTCCTCCGGCTTTGCGTTCTCGGGCAGCGGCAGCAGCCGGTTGCCGGCGCGGTCGTTGTGGAGCGCGACGTTGGCCGGGCTCGCGATCATGTGGACGGCCTTCGTGAACGGGATCGAGGCGACGAAGGCGAGCGCCACGACGCCGTGCACCCACCACTGGACGAAGTGCGCGGTCTGGGCCGCATCGCCGTCGAGTCCGAGGTCGCGGAAGCCCTGACCGACCAGCCAGCCGAACGGCGACCAGGCCTCGAAGCTCGGGTCGAGCTCGGCGATCCGGAACGCCTCGAGCAGGAACCCGGTCAGCGCCAGGAAGAAGAGGAGGCCGAGGAACGCCCAGTCGCCGATGCGGTAGGGGCGCCGGTCGTACTCGCCCTCGGCGCGGTCGGGCCGCCAGTAGTCGAGCCGGAACGGCCGCAGGATGCCGCGTCGCACCGCCATGACCCCGAGCCCGACGATCAGCGCGACTCCGAAGACGTCGAGGAAGAGCGAGTAGCCGAGGTAGAACCAGCCCTCGAAGAAATGCCAACCGAGCACGGGACTCGCGAAGTCGTCCTGGAAGGCGAGGATCGCTGTCCCGATGAAGAGGACGACGAACCCGTAGAAGATCAGCAGGTGCCCGATTCCGGCGAGCGGGTCGCGCTTCCTGATCCAGTCGTGCTTGGCGACGATGAGCATCGTGTGGCGCAACCGTGCCGTGGGATTGTCGAAGCGGAAGGGGGTGCGGCCCTTCGAGTACTTGACCGCTAGGCGAGCGGCGCCCCAGAAGAAGATCGCCGTCGAGACGACGATCAGGACGTACCAGAGGACGATTTGCCAGCGCTCGAGGTTCGCGAAGGTCTCGCGGGTGGCCGTCTCGGCGATCAGCTTGTTGAACAACAGGGCGCTGCCTAGTAGAGCTTCTCGAGCTCCTCAGCGACTTCGAACAGATCGGCGACGGCGCCGTAGTGGGCGACTCCGAAGATCGCGGCCTCGGGGTCGGTGTTCACGGCGATGATCGTGCCGCTCGTCTTCATGCCGGCGAGGTGCTGCACGGCCCCCGAGATCCCGAGTGCCAGGTACACCTTCGGCTTCACCGTCTTGCCCGACTGGCCGACCTGGTACGCGTTCTTCATCCAGCCTGCGTCCACGATCGGGCGGGAGACCGAGAGCGTCGCGCCCATGCGCTCGGCCAGCTCCTCGAACTGCGAAATCGCGTCCTTCTCGCCGACACCACGGCCAATGGAGAGGAGGAAGTCGGCGGTTGTGATGTCCACGTCGCCGGTCGCGACCTCCTCGAAGTCCCGGTGCCTCGCGCGGGACTCGACTGTGGGAGCGGGGAGCTCGGAGGTCGTGGCGCTGCCGGCGCCCTCGGCCGGCGCCCACGTCGTGGGACGGATCAGCAGAACCGTGCGCTCCTTGCCGGGGAACTCGAGCTCGGCGCTGACCTTGGCGCCGTAGAACGAGCGCTGGGCGACGACCGAGTCGCCTTCGCGGGCGACCGCGAACACGTCGGAGGCGAACCCGGTGCCGAGCTTGGTAGCAAGCGCCGGCCCGAACCCCATCGAGTTCACCGTGAAGGCGAGCAGGACGACGTCGGGCTGCTTCTCCTCGATGGCGGCCTCAACTGCCGCTTGGTAGACGTCGTTCTCGAACTCATCGATGTCGACCGCGCAGGTGACGATCTCGTCGACGCCGTCGAGGTTGACGGCATCGGTCAGCTCGGCGGGATCGCGGGCGACGACGAGCACGGCAGTCGGCCCGCCGAGCTCCTTGGCGGCGCTGACGAGCTCGAGCGTGACGGGCCGAAGCTCTCCCCGAAGGTGCTCGGCGACGACGAGTGTCCCGGCCATCAGTTCTGGCCCATTTCCGTGACCCTTCCGTCACATCCCGCGCACCACGGGTGCGCCTTTTCGCTGTAGGCTCGACGCCAGGCAGGGGGGAGGGTCGGAGCGCTTGCGCGCCCAGTCACCCGCGCGCGAGACTCTAGGCGTACGTAGATCATGCGAGGCGCTCCGCGACGATCTCCTTGATCTTCTGCGCGACCGCTTCAGGGCTTCCGTTCAGCATTTCGGCGCCCTCGCCCTTCGCGGGGACGAACATGCGCCGGACGCGGTAGCCGGGCTCGCCGGCGTCCTCCGGCTCGACCACGTCGATCTCTTTCGCCTCCGCCTGCTTGATCGCCCGAAGCGTCGCGTACCGAGGCTCGTTGATCCCGGTCTGGATCGTCAGGACGGCCGGCGTGTCGACTTCGACGAGATCGATGAGCCCGCCCTCGAGCTCACGGCCCACGCTCGCTCTCCCCGCACTCGCGTCCCAGTCCAGCTTCGTCACGACGGCCACCCGCGGAAGCCCGAGGAGCTCGGCGAGCGCCACGCCGGTCGCGGCCTGCACCGCGTCGCTCGACTGGACGCCGCAGAACACGAGGTCGGGCTCCTCGCGTCGTACGACCGGCGCGAGGACGCGCGCCAGCGTCACCGGATCACGCGCCACGCCCTCGCCCTCGATCCGAACGCCCCGGTCGGCGCCCATGGCCAGGCATCGCCGCATCGCCTCCTCGGCATCCTCGTCGCCGACGGTCACGACGACGACCTCCCCGTCTCCGTTCCGGTCGCGGATCTGGAGCGCCTCCTCGGTGGCGAAGCTGTCCCACTCGTTCAGCGCGTAGTCGAGGAAGTCGGGATCGACGTCCGTCTCGTCGTCGGTGAACTCGACCTCGTCGCCGAGGGCGGCGATCTGCTTCACGCACACGACGATCTTCATCGCCGTCCTCCGACCCCTGCCGCCGAAGCTCTCAGACCGCTGCTCCCGCGAGCGAGCCCGCTTCCTCGCGCTCGATCACACGTCGCTCGCGAATGAACGGCTTGGGCACGGCCGGATTGTCCGAGTCGATCTCGCGGGCCAGACGGTGCCCGGAGAACACGCAGTCGGCGATGAGGCGCGGCGCCTCGCAGTCGCCGATCCGGTAGAGCCCGGTGATGCCCTCGGCCTCGAGCGCATCGAGCCCGATGTCGTCCTTCAGCGAACGGAAGAGCGCCTCGTTGGAGCGTCGCTGCGTGACGAGCACGATCGCGTCGGCATCCCACTCGGTCACGTGCTCCTCGTCGAAGACGTGCGCAGACGTCAGCTTGCCCTGCTCCATCGCGGTCGGGATCTGGTACGTGACCATCTCGACCTTGAGGCCGTGCAGCTTCCGGTGCATGTTCGGCGCCTCGAGGGTGAAGTGCATGTAGGGCCCGATGTGGCCGAGGTGCGTCATGAGCGTGACCTGGTTCCCGTCCGCGGCGAGCTTCTCGGCGATCGACGGTCCCATGAAGTAGCCGTCGTTGTCGACGACGACGACCCGGCCCGCGGGCACCTCCTTGCCCTCGTGCATGATCTGCTCGGGGGTCAGGCACCACGGCTGGCTCGCGTCGGCGCCCTCGATCGTGTCGTGCGTGCAGCCGTTGAGACCGTTCGTGGCCCAGTAGCCGCCCGTGGCGACGACCACGATCTCGGCGCCGTAGTCCTTGACGCCGTTCGCGTCGAGCTCGGTGTTCGGGATGAACTCGACGTTCTTCAGCTTGTCGATCTGAATGCGCCGGTAGTTGACGACGCGTGCCCACTCACCGAGCCCGGGAAGCTGCGGGATCCAGCGCATGATCCCGCCCATGTCGTCCTGTGCCTCCACGAGATGGACGCGGCGCATGCCGCGCTTGCCGAGCACCATCGCGCACTCCATCCCGGCCGGCCCGGAGCCGACCACGAGCACGTCGTTGTCGGCGTTCTCCGCTTCCGAGAACTTCTCGGGGTGCCAGCCGCGCCGGTACTCCTCGCCGGCCGTGGCGTTCTGGGTGCAGATGAGCGGCGGGCCGCCGATCTCCCAGCGGGAGATGCAGATGTTGCAGCCGATGCACTCGCGAATATCGTCGAGGCGGCCCTCGTCGATCTTCTTGGGCAGGAACGGATCGGAGATCGACGGGCGGCAGGTCGCGATGATGTCGAGCGCACCCGTCTCGATCGCCTCGACCATGAGGTCGGGGCTCGTGAAGCGGCCGACGCCGAGCACCGGCTTGTTCGACACCTCCTTGATCCGCTTCTGCCACGGCAGCAGGCGGCCGGACGGGTAGAAGCGCGACGGCGTCGCGTCCTCGCCCCACTCGGAGATGCCGGAGACGTTGATGTCCCAGACGTCGACGATGTCGTCGCACATCTCAACGAAGGGGACGCAGTCGCGCTCGAGCTGCGTTCCCGGCTCGCCCATGAACATGTCTGTCGACATGCGGACGCAGATGGCGCAGTCGTCGCCGACCGCCTCCTTGACCTGCTCGATCGTCTCGCGCCAGAAGCGCGCGCGGTTCTCGAAGGAGCCGCCGTACTCGTCGGTGCGCTTGTTGTAGTACGGCGTCAGGAACTGCTGGGGCAGGTAGGAGTGCGAGCCGTAGACGTAGACGATGTCGAAGCCGGCGGTGCGCGCGCGCTTGGCGGCGTCGACGTAGAGCTGCTGCACCTCGCGGATGTCGTCCTTGTCCATCTCCTTGCAGTACGTGAGGTGCTCGAAGTCGCTTGGGATCTGCGACGGGCCACGTGGCACCGCACGCGTCTCCATGCAGGGTGCGTGAGGTCCCCCGTACCAGAGCTCGCAGGCCGCGAGGGAGTCATGCTCGTGGAGCATGTCGCACATGACGGAGAGGTTCTTGATGTCGTCGTCGTCCCAGATGCGCGCCGAGACGCGGTGCGTGTCGTCGGACTCCGGTGAGATGGAGCAGTACTCGGTACAGCACGCGCCGTAGCCGCCTTCCGCCTTCATGGCCCGGAAGTACGCCTGGTTCAGGGGTTTCTCCGACCCGAAGCCGTTGCAGTGGGGGATCTGGTAAAAGCGGTTCTTCATCGTCTTCGGGCCGAGCTGGATCGGCTCGAAGAGCACGTCGTACTTCGGATCGCGTGCCATGCGCAGGCGGCCTCCTTGATAGGGCGAAAGCCCGTTGATTCTTCATGGCGGGAGGACCACTTGCAAGCGGTAGGAACCGCGACCCTCGCCCGTTAGGGTCTCCGCGATCCCACCGAGGGGAGCGCGCATGCCCGACGAGTTCGACTATCTAGTCATCGGAGGCGGCTCAGCCGGCGCAGTCGCCGCGGCTCGCCTCGCCGAGGACGGCGATGCCACCGTCTGCCTGCTCGAGGCCGGCCCCTCCGACGAGGGGGTGCCCGAGATCCTCGAGCTGCCGCGCTGGCCCGAGCTTCTCCAGTCGCGCTTCGACTACGACTACGGGATCGAGCCGCAGGAGCGCGGCAACTCCGACATCCGTCAGAGCCGCGCCCGCGTCCTCGGGGGTTGCGGCTCGCACAATGTCTGCCAGGCGTGGCGCGCGCCCGAGTACGACCTGCGCGAGTGGGAAGAGCTTGGAGCCTCGGGCTGGGGCCCGGAGGGAACTCGACAATACTTCGACCGAGTCTTCGAGCGAACCGGGCTCGAGCACGACTCTCCGGACAACGACGCCGCTGCGGCCTTTATCAATGCGTGCACGCAGGCCGGCTATCCGGAGAACCGGTGGGAGGCGGACGGCGGGCGTGAGGGGGCGGGCTGGGTTCCGGTGAACGCCCGCGGGCGGCTGCGCCGCTCGGCGTCAGTGTCCTACCTGCACCCGATCTCCGAGTTGCCGGACAACCTCACCGTCAAGACGGACACTCAGGCCCTTCGGCTCCTGCTCGAGGGCGGGGAGGCCGTCGGGGTCGAGACATCGAACGGCGAGCTCCGAGCGAGGCGCGAGACCATCGTGTCGTGCGGCGTTTTCGAGTCGCCGAAGCTCCTCCTGCTGTCGGGCATCGGCCCGGCTGCCCAGCTGGCCGACCACGGCATCGACGTCGTTGCGGATCTGCCCGTCGGCGAGCACCTGATCGACCACCCGGAAGGCGTCGTGATCTTCCGCACGACACGGCCGATTTCCCAGCCGAACACCACCTGGTGCGACGCTGTCCTGCTCGCGAAAGCGCCGGGCTCGGACTCGCAGGGGCCCGATCTCATGATGTGGTTCTTCTCGGGCCACTTCGAGGAGTTCACGACCAAGGCCGGCGAAGTCGCCGACGTGACCGCGTTCTCGCTCGGGCCCGACGTGACGCACCCGCGGAGCGAAGGGTTCGTCAGGCTTCGCTCGGCGGATCCTTCCGACCCGCCGGTCATCGACCCGCGCTACTTCACCGACCCAGAGGGCTACGACGAGCGGACGATGCTCGAGGGAATCAAGCTGGCCCGGCGGATCGCCTCGCAGCCCGCTCTCGCGGACTGGATCGAGAGCGAAGAGCAGCCCGGTCCCGACGTCACCGACGACGACGAGCTCACCGAGTACGCGCGGACGACCGCCTACACGGCCTTTCACCCGGCGGGCACGTGCCGGATGGGTGCGGCGAACGACCCGAAGGCCGTCGTCGACCCGGAGCTACGGGTGCGCGGCGTGGGCCGTCTCCGCGTCGCGGACGCCTCCGTGTTTCCCTCCATGATCGGTGTCAACATCAACATCACCACGATGATGATCGGCGAGAAGTGCGCCGACCTCGTCCGCGGCAGCGCCTGAGCGCTACTCGTTCGTCCAGACGAGGCAGGCGGCGTCGCGGCGGAGGCGTTTGGCTGTCCGTCCGAAAGACCAGCGGCCCAGGCGTGAGCGGTCGGCGCCGAAGACTAGGAGTCCGACGCCCTCGTCGCGAACCACCGCGAGCGCAGCCTTGACCGGTTTCGGGTTGTGGAAGACGAGCTGCGTGGCGCGCACGCCGCAGCTGCGCGCGAGCTCGGAGACGCGGTTCAGGTCGTTCCTCGTCTCCTGCTCGCCGAATGATCTGTGGCCGTGCGAAGCAGGGTTGCCGAGCGCGATCGGCACGGCGTCGCAGACGTAGAGGATCGATCCCGTCTCGGCGGCCGTCTCGACCGCGAAGTCGACGGCCCGGTCGTCGAAGGGCACGTTGAGCGTGAGGAGCATGACCGGACGCACCGAGGTGGCCGCGGGCCGCGACGGCGCGGCTCGGCGGAGGACTGTGCCGGAGCTCACCGCTCCGCCTCGAGCTGGAACGCCGTCGTGTCGCGGGCGCCGTGCAACCAGCGCTTCCGATACCACTTCCCGAAGAAGAGGAACCAGACGAGTCCGGCGAGCGGGATAGCGACCGCGACGCCCCTCAGACCCCAGAAGACCGCCGCAAGCACGACGCCCGTCACCATGAAGATGGTCCCGAGCTGCATGTAGAGCCGGATGCGTACCTGATGGGCGCGGACGTGGGCGAAGCGCTCTGGGGGGATCGACGCCGTGTCGTACCGGCGGCCGCACGGGCACTCGACGGTGTCCCCCAGGTCGACGGAGTGCGTCTCGCCGCACTCACAACGGACGGTGATGGGTATTGCCATTCGGGCCTGATTGTACGGACGAACGAGAGAGGGGCGGCCCGCGCCGCCCCTCTCTGTAGACCGGATTCGACGTTTCTAGCGGCCGCCCGCGGGGGCGGGCACGACGCTCTCGGTCGAGCCGCGAGCTCCGTCGATTGCTTCCTGCGACGGTTGCTCGTCGCTCGGCTCTCGGAACCGGAACGGTCGCCCGTGCTGGCGCTGGGCGATCACGTAGCCGATGACTCCCGCGCCCAGCGAGCCGATCACGACGCCGATCATCTCGGGCAGCTTGGCCAGCGGATCCGTGAACTCGGCATCCCAGAGGTAGCCGGTGTACTCGATCTTGAGCAGGCCGAAGATGATGAAGAGCAGGTTCGCGATGCAGAACACGCCCGCCGCCACCATCCAGGGCCTCGCGAGCTTGATCGGCCGCGGCCAGCTCGGCCGGTCCTTGCGGAGGAGCAGCACGCCCGAGAGCGCGAGCACGTGCGAGAGCATGTAGCCCACGTTCCCGGCCGCCAGGATGAAGAAGATGTTCCCGAAGTAGAGCACCAGGAACACGTTCAGGAGCATGTCGACGGTCATGGCGCGCGCCGGCACGTGGTGCTTGTTGAGCACGCCGAGCTGCTTGATCGTCATCTTCTCCTCGGAGAGCGCGTAGAGCGCCCGCGAGCCGTCCATCGTGGCGGTGTTCATCGAGAGCAGCAGCCCGCCGCAGAGGCACACGGTGAGAACCGTCCCGAACGCGTCGCCCGCGATCGCGTGCAGCACGTCGACGAGGTACGGGACGCCGAAGCCGTCTGCCAGGATCGCGTCGTAGCCGATCGTGCCGAGAACCGCGACGGGGAGCAGGATCGCGAGGAGCACGTTGACCCCGCCCGTGACCGCGAGGGCCTTGCGGGTGTCGTCCTTCGTGTCCTTGTACTCCGGCGCGAACGTCGCCGCCGCCTCGGGGCCGTACGTCGACCAGCCGATGATGTAGAGCCAGACCATGCACCAGCGCGAACTGGTTGAAGGCCGAGGCGGAATCGCCGAAGGCAACCGGCGTCTCGGCCAGGAGGTTCGAGTTGACCTCGTGGTTCGAGAAGTCGCCCGTGATGAAGGCGCCGATGGCGATCGCGCCGACCGGGCAGGATCATGAGCGCACCGACGACGTAGCTGAACCAGACCGCCGGCCGCATCCCGCGGACGTTGAAGATGTAACAGAGGAGGATGCACATGACGCCGATCAGCGCCGGCCAGGTGATCGGCTGGGTCACGATCGGCGCGTCCCACTGCTCGGTGGCGAAGTAGCCGTCGCCGCCGAACTCCTTGATCAAGAGGAGCCCGACGAAGATCCCGTAGACGGCGAGCACGCTCGACCAGGCGAACCAGTAGCCGAAGACCGCGATCGGCCCGGCGAGCGAGAAGTACTTGCGCCAGCCCTCTCGCGCATACACCGAGAGGCCGCCCGGCTTGTCAGGGAACATGGCCGCCGGCTCGGCGTAGACGTAGGCCTGGAGGGCGCCGATGATGGCCGAGACCGCCCAGATGATCGCGGCCGGAACGCCGCCGAGCGCGAGGATCGAGAACGCGAGCCCGACGAGCAGGAACCCCGGGTTCGCCATTCCGATGACGACGCCGTCGTACCACCGTAGGGTCTTGAGCAGGCGGCGTTCGTCTACCGCTACTTCAGCCATTGAGCCTCCTCCGCAGCTACCGGATCGTGAGGCTCGGGAAGGTAACACTCTCGAAAGACGACTTCAATCGGGCATATCATCGCGGCGCGGACGACGAAAAGGAGCTCTCGATGGCGGTTGTGACACGGCCAGGCACGTACATCGGCGGCGAGTGGGTGCCCGGCGATGGTGAGGAGATCGAGGTTCGGAGCCCCGGAACGGGAGAGCTCCTGGGCTCGGTCGTTGGATCGACGGACGCGCAGGTCGATGCGGCCGTGCGCGCGGCCTCGGAGGCGTTCCGCACCTGGCGCAAGGTGCCTCTCCTCGAGCGGGTGGAGCTCTGCCGGCGGGCGTTCGAGATCTGCACGGAGCGCTCCGAGGAGCTGGCGCAGACCATCACTCGCGAGGTCGGAAAGACGATCCGAGAGTCGCGCGAGGAGATGATCGAGTACACGGCCGACCACTTCCGGCGCGCCTCCGAGGACGTTCTCCGCCACGCCGGCCAGGTGCTGCCTTCGACGCAGGAGCGGTCGAACGACAAGCGGATCCTCATCGTTCAGGAGCCCGTCGGAGTGGTCGCCGCAATCTCGCCGTGGAACTTCCCGGTGGATATCGCGGGGATTCCGATCGTCTACGGGCTCGCCGTCGGGTGCACAATCGTCTGGAAGCCCTCTGAGCAGGCCCCGCTCTGCGCGAACATGTTCGCCGAGGTCATCCACGACGCCGGCTTCCCCTCCGGAACGTTGAACGTCGTGCACGGGCGGGGTGAGGTCGGCTCGGCGCTCGTCCGCCACCCGGACGTCGCCTCGGTCGTCTTCACGGGCTCATCGGAGACGGGCGAGCAGGTAGCGCGCGAGGCCGGGCTCAAGAACCGGGTGCTCGAGCTCGGCGGCAACGGCCCGCAGATCGTGCTGGCCGACGCGGATCTCGACAAGGCGGCCGACGCCGCGATCGTCGGCTGCTTCTACCTCGCCGGCCAGTGCTGCACCGCCGCCGAGCGCATCCTCGTCCACGAGTCGGTGAAGGACGCGTTCGTCGACGCGCTCGTCGAGCGGACGGACGCGCTTCGCGTCGGCGACCCGCTCGACGACGAGACCGACATGGGCCCGCTCTGCACGGAGGCGGTGCTAGAGCGGACGCAGGAGCATCTCGACGACGCGCAAGAGAAGGGCGCGCGGATCGTCACCGGCGGCGGGCACGACGGCCTCTTCCACGAGCCGACCATCCTCGACGGTGTCACGAGCGACATGCGGATCGCGCAGGAGGAGACGTTCGGCCCGGTCGCGCCGATCATGACCTTCGGGACGCTCGACGAGGCGCTCGAGATCGCGAACGAGACGAAGTACGGGCTCACCGCGGCCGTGTTCACGCGCTCCTTGCACGACGCGTGGCGCGCCGCCGAGGAGCTACGGCACGGGACCGTCCACATCAACGAGACGACGAACTACTGGGATCAGCTCGCCCCCTTCGGCGGCGCCAAGGCCTCCGGCGCAGGCCGCGAGCTCGCAGGCTGGATCATCGACGCGTTGACGGAGACGAAGCAGATCACCTTCGATCTCGGCGACTAGGACTAGCTCTACGCTCCGACCGGCGCTCGCTCGAAAGCGGGCATCACCTCTTCGGCGATGAGGCGAAGCTGCGCGTTCACGTCCGGGACGTCGACCTCCCGCTGCGCGAAGAGCTTGAGGATGTAGGGGTCGGTGACGCAGAGGATCATGTGGTTGACGCCCGCCGATTCCATCTCCTGGATCTTCTCGACGCACTCTTCCGGGGTGCCGGCAATCGAGAGCTTGTCGGCGATCTCGGGCGTGGTCATCTCGTAGGCCTTGTCTAGCTCGCCCTTGCCGAGGACCTCGACGATCGCCTTCGTCTCGGCCGGGTCGATCCCGTGCGCCTCGAACTGCTCGTCCGGCTGGGCGGAGAGGTAGAAGGTGACGATCGCGCGCGCCGCCGTCTTCGCCTTCTCGGAGTCGGGGCCGCAGGTGACGACGCACCAGGCGCCGATGTCGAGCTCCGTCCAGTCGCGTCCGGCCCGCTCGGCGCCGATCTTCACGTTCTCGACGACGTAGTCGTACCAGCCCTTGTTGTAGCCCAGCGCGCTGTGGACGCCGTCCGAAACCTCGCCGGCGAGCTGCATCGACTTGGGGCCGCGCATCGCTCCGATGTAGAGCGGCAGGCGCTCCTGCACCGGCCGCGCGAAGGTGAAGAGGCCGTTGTAGTTGTGGAACTCGCCCTCGTACGTGATCACGCCCTCGTCGAGGAAGGTGCGCATGATCTCGTGCGCTTCCTTCACCCGCGAGAACGGCTTGATCGTCTTCCAGTCGACGCCGTACTGCGACAGCATCCCGAAGTTGCCGCACGAGATCACGCCTTCGGCTCGGCCGCCGGTCAGCTCGTCGAGGGTTGCGAGCGCCTGGCAGATGAGCGTCGGCTCGCGGAGGTAGACGCTGGAGAGGTTGGGCCCGAAGCGGACGTTCTTCGTCTTGTCCGCGGCCGCCGCATAGAGGAGCCATAGGTCCTTGTGCCATGTCTCGTCGGCCGCGTAGCAGGCGTAGTACCCGAGCTCGTCGGCTGTCTTGATGTGCTCGAGCGAGTCGACCAGCGGGTAGTCGAGCAGCGTCGTGTAACTGAACTTCATTTGGTGCCCTCCTCTGCTTCGATCTCCTGGAGCAGCTCCTCGCCCGAGACGACGGAGTCCGCGAAGTGGTCGTGCATCCAGGCCAGGTGCTCCCACCGGCTCGCGACGATGCGCTGTGTGTCCCAGACGGGGATGTCCTGTTGCGGCGTGTGCTCCGTCATGAGCTCGGGGGCGACCTCGTAGATGTGCTCGAAGCGCATGACGACGTCGTCCTTCACCCGCTCAGGATCGGGTGGACGCTGCTCGGCCAGCCTGAAGCCGATCACTCGTCCTCCTCGTAGGCCGAGTCGAGGAGGTACTTGCCCGGGTTCATGACGTTGTTGGGGTCGAGGGCGCGCTTGACCTTCTTCATCACGTCGTAGCCGCCGCCGAGCTCGAGCGGAACCAGGTCGACCTCTCCCTCGCGGCAGGAGCCATGGCACGCCGTGATCGAGCCGCCGTGCTCGATCGCGACTCGCGCGATCTCGCGCTTGGCGTCCACCCAGGCCGCCCAGCTCTCGTCGTCCCACTGCATCTCCCAGATCCCGATGTCGATCTCCGTCAGGTAGTCGCCCCACGGCTTGAAGGCCCCGTTGGTATAGGCGAACATCCCCCAGTCGTCGAACATGTCGAAGCGCTCGCGCAGGTCGGCGGCGATCGCGTGCCACTTCTCGCGGACGGCGGGGAGCTGCGAGTAGAGAATCGACGCGTCCTCGCAGTGCCAGCTCATCGGGACGACCTGGCCGTTGCGCGCCCGGCCGTGGAGCGGTGTGGCATAGCGGTCGTGCCGCGAGGCCCAGTCGCCCTGCGAGATCTCGTCGCCGAGGTACTTGCCGCCCGAGTCCTTCCCGATCCGCAGCATGCGCTTCGCCGACGCACGCACCTCGTCGTCGTTGCCGTACATCGCGAGCGCGACAACGGCCTTCACGGAGTCGGGCTGCGGGATGTAGGCCTCGTCGTCGCGGCGCAGGTACTCGAGCTTCCACTCGTCGAAGAGAACGACGCCGGCGAGGGTCGCCGCGCCGGAGCGCGCGAAGTCGCCCGTCGCGCGCCACGCGTCCTCGTATGACCCGTAGGCGTAGAACGCCGAGAACTCGGCCTCGGGCCGCTTCACGAGCTCGAGCGTCGCCTCGGTGACGATGCCGAGCGTCCCCTGGTGGCCCATGAAGAGGTGCTTGAGCTGGTAGCCGCTGGAGGACTTGCGCACCTTCCGGCCGCCGCCGTCGCCGACCCTGATGATCTCACCGGTCGGCAGGACGATCTCGAAGCTGATCACGAGGTCGCGCGTGTGGCCGTACCGCCCGCCGATCAGCGACCACCCGCTCGTCCCGATCCGCCCACCCACGAGCGAGCACGGGTAGGAGGCAGGGTCGTCCGGATAGATGAAGCCGTGCGGCTTGAGCTCCTCGGAGAGCTTCAGCATGTTGATGCCCGGCTGCACGGTCACCGTCCGGTCCTCGAGGTCGAGCTCGAGGATCCGGTTCATGAGCTTCACGTCCACGAGGATCCCGTGACGGAGCGGAACGGCGCCGTCGGTCAGCCCAGTGCCGCCGGCGCGCGGGACCACCGGGATCCGTTCCCGGTTCGCGAGCTTCACGACCTCGGAGATCTGCTCGGCGGAGGTGGGGAGGACGACGATGTCCGGCACGAAGTCGTCCCAGCGGTGCACCGGGAAGGGCGAGGGGACGCGCGCCCGGTTGAAGCGCGCCGAGCGGCCGGAGAAGACGTGCTCCTCGCCGCAGATCGAGACGAGCTCGTCGAGAACCGTGTCGGGGATCGCGACGGTCGCCATCAGTCTAGTCCGCAGGCCCGCCGACTCCGCGACGAGCTCCATCAGGTCGACCACGTCGATCTCCTGTTGCTCGCCCTGCTCGCCGAGCGGGCGCTCCGACCAAACGCAGGCCGAGACGAGGGTGTCGACGTCGAGCGCCTTCGCGCGCTCGACGCGCCGCCTGCTGATCTCCGCCGTCAGGTCGGGACGCTCGATCGGGAGCCCTGCGCCGCCGCCCGAGCAGTACGACCACTGCGTGACGTGGTCGACGTCCTTGAAGGTCAGCCCCGGGATCGCCCGCAGGATCTCGCGTGGCGCCTCGTGGATTCCCTTGCGCTTGTTCAGGCGACAGGCGTCGTGGTAGGTCACCACCCGGTCGATGGGGTTTGAGAGCGTCAGCTTTCCGTCCCGTACGAGTTCCGCCACGAGCTCGACGACGAGCACGATCTCGAACTCGTACTCCTCGCCGAAGTAGCGCGGGTAGTCCTCGGTGAACGAGATGTAGTCGTGCGGGTCGAGGACGAGGATCCGCTTGGCGCCGACCGCACGCCAGTCGGCGACGTTGTGCTCGGCGAACCGCCGTGCCTGGTCGGCGTAGCCCATCTCCGCCGCCGGCCCGCCGCAGCACCACTGCTCGCGCATGAGCCCGAACTCGACCCCTGCGGACTTAAGGATCCGGGCGACCGCGCGCGGCAGGCTCGTCCGGTAGAAGGCGGCCTCGCAATCGCAGAAAAGCACCGTCTCGCCGCCGACGGGCAGGTCGAGCCCGGCCGCCCAGTCGGCGACGTGATCCTGCGATACCGGGGTCCCGTTCAGGACGGGCTCGTTCTTGCGCTCGTCCGTCAGCTCGTTCCAGCGCTGCCACCCGGGCTGGTGGACGCCGTGGTCGACCGCCAGCGCCCGCATGGCCTTCACGAGATCGACCGTTCGCGTCCGGAAGCGGTAGAAGTCACCGGTGAAGAGGGTGTTCGGGCACCGGAGCTCGCAGGCCCCGCATTGCGTGCAGTGGACGTAGTCCCGCGCCACGTCCTCGATCGTGAGCTGGCCCTTGTCCATGGCCACGACGTTGGCATGGAAGGCCGTGGGCGTATGCGCTTCGTCGCGCGTCACCTGCATGACCGGGCACACCTCGCGACAGAACTTGTGGCCCGAGCTGAAGCAGTTGTAGGCCGCGTTCCGCCACTCATCTAGGAACTCCTCGCTCGGAGCCCCGTTGGGCGTCCCGTTGGACGAAGTCCGCGGCGTGCTGCCGCTCTCAGGAGTCGGCGTCTCCGTGAGGCGACCCTACTGGATCGCCGAGTCGCGATCCAAGCCCTCCGATATAAGTCTCCCGATGGCTGAGGGGCGCGCGAAACCGGTGATCGGGCTCTCGCTCGGTCTGCACGACTTCGGCGACTACGCAGGTGTCGGGTTCCAGCGCCCCCTTGCCCTCGCGGGCGGGATCGGGCTCGGGTTGCCGCGTGTGCAGGGGTATCTCAATGACGCCCTCGACGTCTGCGACGGGGTTCTGCTCGGGGGCGGTCGCGACATCCATCCGAGCGCCTACGGCCAGGAGCCGACCGAGCACCTGAGCCATACCGAGCCGAAGCGGGACGCCTTCGAGCTCGAGCTCGTCGAACGCGCGCTCGACCGGGGCGTGCCGATCCTGGGGATGTGCCGCGGCATCCAGATCCTGAACGTCGCGCTCGGCGGGACGCTCGTGCAAGACCTCGCGCTCAGGCCTGAGTGGGCCGAGCATCCCTCCGATCGCGGCTGGAGGGCGTGGAAGGAGATGGAGCGGTCGTCGCTCGAAGAGGAGGAGTCCGTGCCGCCGCATCCCAGGCACCCGATCTCGGTCGAGCCCGGCACCCGCCTCCATGAGGCTCTCGGCGTGGAGGAGATCGAGGTCGACAGCTTCCACCACCAGGCGCTCGACGCCGTCGCGCCGGAGCTCAGGGTGGTGGCGCGCGCTCCCGACGGCGTCGTCGAGGCGGTCGAGGTGGACGGCGACGCCTACGTCCTTGCCGTCCAGTGGGAGCTCCAGGAGGAATGGCGCGTTGATCGCCGCTTCCTGGAGCCGTTCGCTCAGCTCGTGGAAGCGGCAGCGGCGGTACCGGCCCCCTAGATGGGAATCGCGCTCGGCCTCGCGGCCGCCCTGTCGTGGGGGCTGGCCGATTACTTCGCTGCGCTGGCCTCCCGGCGCACGGGCGCTCTGCGGGTGGTGCTCGGCTTCCACCTCATCGCGACTGCGCTGCTCGCCGTCGTCGTCTTCGCCTCGGGCGACGGGCTAGGAGACGTGAGCGCCGGCGACCTGGTGTGGTTCGGCTTCATCGGAGCGCTCGGCTGGCTCTCGTATCTCGCGTTCTACCGAGCGCTGGCGATCGGTCCAATCTCGATCGTGAGCCCGATCGTCTCGGCCTATGCGGCCGTCACGGTCATCTGCGCGGTCCTCATCTCGGGCGAGCGGCTCTCCGGGGGCGAGGCGCTCGCGGTAGCCGTCGTCCTCCTCGGAGTGCTGCTCGCTTCCTCCGACCTGAGGCAGATGCGCGCCATCGAGCGCCTGGCGGCCGTGGGGCTGATCCTCGCGCTCCTGACGGCGGTCCTGATCGGCGTGTTCGTCTACGGCGTCGCGTACTTCACCGACGAGTACGGCTGGCTCGTGCCGATCTTCCTTGCCCGAGCCTTCTCGACGCTCTTCATCCTTGGAACCGCTGTGCAGGCGGGCCAGTGGCGCCTGCCGCTCCGGCCTCCGAGCCTTATCTGGATGATCGTCTTCATCGCCGTCGTCGACACGGTCGGCTATGTCGCGTTCAACTTCGGAGTCCGCCACGCCGACACCACGGTCGTCGCGACTGCGGCCGCCCCATACTCGGTGGTGCCGATCGCGCTCGGCGTGCTCCTCATGCACGAGCGGCCGGCGCGCCTCCAATGGGGCGGCGTCGCTTGTGTGATCGCGGGGCTCGTCCTCCTCGGCCTTGTCGCCTAGCGGGGCTAGGTCACGGGAGTCGCCGCGGCCGTTGCCTCGCGCCTCGTCTCTGCGTCAGGCATGGTTGGCGTCTCCTCACGCCAGTGGATCTTCTCGCGATCCTGCACGAGGCGCCGGAAGAAGAAGAGCAGGAGCGACGCTGCGAGGACGCCGAACCCGATGAGCTTCTCCTTCGTGCCTCCGTAGCCACCCGCAGCGGTCTGGAACCACCCGACGCCGACGATGGTGAAGATGACGAACATCCCGCAGAGGACGGCCGCGACCCCTGTCCAGACCGGCGGAAGCCTGATCGGTCGCGGCCACTCTGGCCTGTCTTTTCGCAGGAGCACGTAGCCGGAGAGCGCGAAGACGTGCGCGAGGACGTAGCCGATGTTGCTGGCGGCGAGGATTCCGAAGATGTTCCCGATGAAGAGCACGAATATGACGTTGATCCCCATATCCAGTGTCATTGCGACACCTGGCACGCGGAAGCGATTGAGGGTGCCGAGCTGCTTGATGGTCAACCCGTCGCGGGAGATCCCGAAGAGGGCGCGGCCACCGTCGGCGGTCGCCGTGTTCATAGAGATGATGAAGCTCGCAACGATCACGACCACGAAGAAGTCGGTAGCTGTCGAGCCGACGAGCTGGTTCAGCGCGCCGACGTAGTCGAACGCGGCAACCGTCTCCTCTCCGACGCCGCCGACCACGCCGAGCGGCAGGAGTGTGTAGACGATGAGCGAGAAGACCGCGGCGGACAGGAGCGCGCGTCTCGTGTCGCGCACCGTGTCCTTGTACTCCGGCGCGAAGGTCGCGCAGGCGTCGACCCCGCCCGCCGACCAGATCATCAGCCAGATCCAGACGAGCGCCAGCTGCCATCCGCCCCACGCCAGGCCCCCGTCGTTCAGCGCGTAGGTGAGGTTGTCGGAGTTGAAGTCGCCGTTCAGGAACGGCAGGAACATGAAGCAGAAGAGCGGGATCATGAGCAGGATCCCTGCGAGGTAGCCGAACGTGACCCCGACGCGGGTGCCGAAGACGTTGAAGAGCCAGACGGCCAGGATCAGGCCGATCGCGATCAGGTGCGGGAGCCCGACGTCGACAGCGCCGGTGCTGAAGTAGCCCTCTCCCGCAGCGCCGCCGAACGGCTGCGTGCCGAACGGCTCATCGGGAAACCACGTCGCCTGGATGATCTGTCCGGAGAAGAGGCCGAGGAAGGAGAGCACGACCGACCAGCCGATCCAGTAACCGAACGTCGCGATCGGTCCGACGAGCGTCGTGTACTTGCGCCACCCCTCGTTCGCGTAGAGCGGGAAGCCGCCCGACTTGTTCGGGAACATGGCGGCGAGCTCGGAGTAGAGAACCATCACCGGAATGATCATCGCGGCCGTAAAGGCCCAGAGCATCACGGCGCCCCAGCCGCCGAGGTCGCCGACCGAGTAGCCGAGTGATCCGAGCAGGAAGCCGGGGTTGGCGAGGGCGATCACGAACCCGTCGTACCACCGGAGGGTCTTGACGAGATGTCGTTCCTCGACGACTGCTTGCGCCACTCCAGCCTCCTTGTCGCTCGATTCCTGCCCGGCGGTGGCCGACCGTACCAGCGGCAACGGACGGTTTCAATGCGTTCGAGCTTCGCCCGGAGCAGGCAAATACAATCGACATCGATGAAGCCACCCCCGATTACGATTGCGTGCGAGTGCGGGGAGACGAAAGAGGTCGCCTACGGCGCGCGGTGGCAGTGCGAACGCTGCGGCCGTCGCTGGAACACCGAGCAGATACCGGCGGTCGAGTACGAGGGGCTGCTCAGGAGCATGCGTCGTTTTCGGCTCGAGGTGCTCGGCTTCGCGCTGGCCGCCGCGGCGGTTTTCGTCCCGCTCATCGTCTTCGTCAGCGCGAGCTTCATCTTCTTGGCGCCGCTTGCTGCAGCAGTCTGGCTCTTTGTCTACCTGCCGTTCTGGCGGCGCAAGGTGCGGCGTGCGGCCCACGATGCGCCGCGCTGGGAGCTTCATCCCGAATGACATGCTGAAGGTCCGCCGCGCACAACCTCAGGAGGCAAGTGGCACGCTCGCGCGCGAGACGCGGCCGGTCATGCTGGCGACGCTCGCAGTCCCGTTCGATCCGCGGGCGGCCGAGTTCGCCGTTGACGCCGCGGTGGAGGCGGGGCAGCCGCTCGTCGTCGTCAATGTCGTCGAGCTGGAGTTCATGCCGCGGTGCATCATGCTCGGCTACGACCAGATGACCGCGCGTCCCGAGCTCGTGGAGGCCTTGGGCGAACCAGCGGCGCTTGCGTGCTCCCTTGGAGTCAGGGTCGAGCGCTTGCGGGTCAAGAGCCCGCACCCCATCGACGCCCTCCTCGAGCTCGTGGCCGAACGGGAGCCGGGCCTGCTCGTCTTCGGACCGGACAGAACGGAGCTGAAGCCGCGCGCCTATCGGAAGGCCGCGAGGAAGATCGCCGATCGAGTCTCCTGCCTCGTCTGGCTTCCGCCAGCGCCTCAGTAGGTCTTCGCAGTGAGCCCGCCGTCCACGAGGATCGGCGCTCCATTCACGAACGACGACTCGTCGGAGACCAGGAAGACGACGGCGGCTGCGACCTCGTCCGGGCCCGCGATCCGCTTGCCGGGGTATGCGTCCTCCATCTCGGTGCGGGCGGCCGCCGCATCCTCGGTTCCGTCGAAGTACTGCTGAATCATCGGCGTCTCCATGTCCCCGGGGCACACGCAGTTGCACCGAATCCCGTCCGCTGCGTAGTCGATCGCGATCGCCTTGGTCAGGCCGAGGACACCTGACTTCATCGCTGTGTACGCGGCCAGGTAGCCGTCGCCCGTGAACGAGAGAATGGAGCCGATAGTCACGATCGAGCCGCCGCGTCCACTCTCGCGCATCGCGGAGACCGCGTGCTTGCAGGTCCAGAATGCGCCGGTCAGGTGTGTCGCGACGAGGTCGTCCCACTGCTCGTTCGTCGTCTCGTGGAGGCGCCCCTCGCCGAGGATGCCTGCGTTCGCGACGACGAAGTCGAGCGCGCCGAACTCCTCCCGGCACTGGTCGATCGCAGAGACGATGTCCTCCTCGCGCCGAACATCTCCCTGCCGGAAGCGCGCCCGGCCGCCGGCAGCTGCGGCCTCGCCCGCCGTGTGATTGCCTGCTTCGGCGTCCCGGGCCAGCCCAAGGACGCTCGCCCCCTCGCGGCACAGGGTCAGGAGGACCTCGCGCCCGAGGCCGCGGGAGACGCCGGTGACGACGCCCGCCTTGCCCGCACAGCGCCCCGCTTGTCCTTCGGGCATCCGGACTCCCTTCGTCGCACTCCCAGGACAGCTGCGCGATGCTAGACGGGTGGATATCTGGTTGTCCAGAAGGCGTTCTGCTTCGACGGGCGCGAAGGCGGGCGGCTAGATGACGCTCGAGGAGCTAGCCGCAACCGTCGCCCTGCTGGCCGTCCTCGGGCTCGTCGCGAGCCGGTTCGGGCTCTCCGCTATCCCGGCCTACCTCGCAGCGGGAATCCTGCTCGGCCCGAATCCACCTGAGCTCTTCAGCCTCGTCGAGCCGTCCGAGGTGACCGAGTTCGTGGCCCAGATCGGCATCGTCGCGCTCCTCTTCTTCCTCGGGCTCGAGTTCTCGATCGACCGCGTTCTCGCCTCCACCCGCCACATCGGCGTGGGCGGCAGCATCGACCTCGTCGTCAATCTCGGGCTCGGCCTCGTCATCGGGCTCGCCGCGTTCGGCCCGTCGCTCGGTGCGCTGATCCTGGCGGCGGCGGTCTACGTGTCGTCGAGTGCCGTCACCGTCAAGGGCCTAATCGACTTCCGACGGCTCGCTGACGACGAGACCGACCTCATCCTGGCGATCCTCGTCTTCGAGGATCTCGCGATCGCGTTCATGCTCGGCTTCGCGGGCGGCGGCGGAGGGGAGATCGGCCCGACGCTCGCGCTGATCGGGAAGGTGATGGGCTTCGTCGGCCTCGGGCTGGCCGCGTCGCGCTGGCTGCCGCGCCTCATCGATCGGGCGCTCGACCGGCTACCGCGCGAGTTCTTCCTGCTCGGCGTGTTCGCGTTCCTGGTCGGTATGGCGGCTCTGGGCGAGGCGCTCGGGCTCTCCGAGGCCATCGGGGCCCTCATGGCCGGCATCGTCCTCGCGGGAACGAACGCGCGGGACGAGATCGAGGAGCGCTTCTTCAGCCTGCGCGACCTCTTCGGCGCTCTCTTCTTCTTCGTGTTCGGCCTCTCCATCGACCTCGGCGAGTTCGGGCGCGTCGGCTGGATGCTCGCGCTGGCCGTGCCGCTCACCCTGTTCGGGAAGACGCTCGCCGGCTACCTGGCCGGGCGGGTCGGGGGCTTCACCAAGCGGCAGTCGCTGAACGCCGGCGTGGCGCTCATCGCGCACGGCGAGTTCACGATCATCCTCGCGCAGATCGCGGCCGAGAACCCGGACGTGCCGGACGCCGTGCAGGGCGACCTGGCCGCCTTCGCCGGCCTCTACGTGCTCGCCACCGCCACGCTCGGCATCGTGCTCATGAAGGAGTCGAAGCGGATCGGCCGGACGCTGTTCGGGCCGCGTAGCCCACGACCTAGACTTACCGAGAAGGGGGTGCCATGACCATCGAGCTCCGAGAGACCCGCCTCCCCGGCGTCGGCGTCAAGTACGGATTCCGGACCGGCGAGGGCTCCCGCCTTGCGATCATCCTCCACAACGACGGCGACCGGGAGATCTACTTCTTCCGTCGCGAGGACGACGAGGACCCGACCGCGGTCATCAGGCTCGACGACGACGAGGCTCGCCAGCTCGGCGCCGTGCTCGGCGGCGCGTACGAGCGACCGAAGATCGTCGAGGAGCTCGAGATGGCGCTCGGCGAGCTTCTCATCGAGTGGGTCAAGGTGCCGGACGGAAGCCCGGCAATCGGCCGAAGCCTTGCCGACTGTGCCTTTCGGGCGCGAACCGGCATCACGATCATCGCAATCCTCCGAGAGCCCGAGCCCGTGACCGGCGCGCAGCCCCAGGACGTGGTTCAAGAGGGAGACACGCTCGTCACCGTCGGGAAGGCGGGCCAGTACAAGGCGTTCCGCGAGCTGCTCGCCGGCGGGCCCATCTAGACCGAGCTTGCGCTTCGGCTACGAGCGCGGGCGTGACTTCTCGAAGTCGTAGATCGGCATCGTCTCCACGGTCGCACGCGTCGTCCCCTCGCCAACGGCGACCTCGACGGTGCTGCCTTCGGCTGCGTGAGCCACGTCGAGAACCGCCAGGCCGATCGTCTGGGCGAGCGTCGGGCTCTCACAGGGACTGGTCAGCGTCCCGACGGGCTCTCCGTGGAGGGTCAGGGCCGCCCCGTACTCCGGCATCTCGTTGCCTTCGACGACCAGGCTGACGAGCCGTTTGGGCGGGCTCTTCGCAGTCTCCTCGAGCGCTGCCTGCCCGTTGACCTCGCCGGCCTCGAGGACGATCACCTTGTCGAGCGACATGTCGAACGGATCGGTCTCGTGCGGAAAGTAGTCGTAGCCGATGAAGATCAGCCCTGACTCGATCCGGAGCGTCTCGACCGCGGCGAGCCCGTAGGGAGTCGCGCCCGTGCCCATGAGGACGGCCCAGAGATCCTCGGCCCGATCGGGCCGACAGAAGATCTCGTAGCCGAGCTCCCCCGAGTAGCCGGTGCGGGAGACCCACGCCGGCACGCCGCCGACCTCGACCTCTTCGGGCCAGAACCGGAAATAGCGGAGGCTTGCCACGTCGGACTCGACCAGCTCGGAGAGCGCTTCACGCGAGCGCGGGCCCTGAAACTGGACGTGCGGCAGCTCCTCGGCAATCGGCGTCATCTCGACGTTCAGGTCTCCGACAACCTCCCTGAAGTGGTCAAGATCGGAGTCGAGTGCGGTGATCACCCAGGCGTGGTCGTCTGCGAACCTGAAGACCGTCCCGTCGCCCACCATCTTCCCGTCCGCGTCACAGAACGGTGCGTAGCGGACCTGCCCGGCGTCGAGGCCCAGCATGTCGTTCGTGAAGATCCGATCGGCGGCGGCCAGAGCATCCGCGCCGCGGAAGTCCCACTTGCGAAGCGGCGATGCGTCCCACACGCCCACGTCCTCGCGGACGGCCATATGCTCGCCGTGGGCGTCGCCGAAGGTGCTCGGCCAGTACCAGCCCTCCCAGTCCATGAACTCGCAGCCCGCCTCGCGCTGCACGCGGTCGAAGGCCGTCCGGATGATGCCGTTGTCGGTGCTCATGCCACCTCCGTCGCCGGATCTCTGAGCGGCGTAGGTCCGCCGCCGTCGGCGCCTATCTATCAGGTGCGCGCCCGCCGAGGCCAGAGGTCAGGGCCTCGGCGCGCTCCAGGAGGGCGGGGAGCGCAGCCCGCATCGCCTGTTGCGTGAAGCGATGACCGGGCCCCTGCACGCCGAGCATGCCGGCGAGCTCGCGCTCTTGCCCCCAGATCGGGGCGGCCAGCGCATGCAGTCCTTCCTCGCGTTCTCCGACCGCCTCGGAGTAGCCGCGCTCGCGGATGCGCTCGATCTCCGCCCGGAGCTCGTTCGGCTCGGTCAGCGTGCTGATCCGTGTACCGCTCTGGCTGCACGGGCAGCGCGTAGCCGCCGAAGGCGAGCAGCAGCTTGCCGGTCGCGGTCGCATGCGCCACGCTCGGTCGTCCGAGCCGCGCGACACTCTGAACCGTGGCCGGGCTCTGCACGAAGTCGACCGTCACCGCATGTCCCTCGCCGGGTGCGGAGAGCGTGGCGGTCTCGCCGGTCAGGGCGGCTAGCGCCTGGAGGTGAGGGCGGGCGATCTCGCGCAGGTCGAGGCGGCCGAGAACTGCGTTCCCGAGCTCGAGGAGGCGGAGGCCGAGCCGGTAACGGCCGCTCGACGGTACGTGCTCGACGAATCCGGCGCTCGCGAGCGTCGCGAGGAGCCTCGAAACCGTGCTCGCGTTGATCCCCGTTCGGCGTGCGATTTCGTTCGTGCCGAGCTCGGCTTGGCCGTTCGCTAGAGCGTCGAGAACGGCGAGCGCGCGTTCGACCGCCGCAACCTGGCGGACGGCTGGTTGCCCGGTCCGGCTCATGCTACGCTCCGATCGATTTTGGAAACGCCATTGCCGAGGAGGCAATTCTAGTGCACGTACCGTCGTCCGCGCCCTACGTCGTCGTCGGCGCCGGCATCCATGGCCTCTCGACGGCCTACCACCTGGCGAGGGAACTCAGGACGCGGGGAGGGGGCTCTGGAGCCGACATCCTCGTCCTCGACAAGACCGGTCCCGGGGCGGGCGCCTCCGGCATCGCCTGCGGCGTCGTCCGCAACAACTACTTCCAGCCGGCCATGAGCGAGCTCATGCAGGCGTGCGTCGAGGTCTGGGAGTCGGATCCCGAGGCCTACGCCTACCAGCCCGTCGGGTACATGGCGCTTGGCCCCGAGGTGCAGGAGAGCGACCTCGCCGCGACGTTCGAGCGACAGGAGCGAATCGGCTACCGCTCCGAGTTCATCGTCGGCGAAGCCGAGGTCGACCGGCACATGAAGGAGCTCTTCCCCGACTGGCGCGCAAAGGGCGTGACGGCGTGCCTGCACGAGCACCAGGGCGGCTTTGCCTTCAACCTCGATTCCGTTCGCGGCCTCGCCGGCAAGTGCGAGTCCGAGGGCGTCCAGGTGGTCTCGGGCGTGGAGGTAGTGGGTCTCGAGTCAGGCTCCGACGGCTCGGTGATCGCGCTCGAGACGAGCGAAGGTCGGGTGGAGGTGGGGGAGCAGCTCATCCTCGCGCCTGGGCCGTGGGCGAAGCACTTCTGGGCACTCCTCGACCTTCCGGAGACCATCGACGTGCGCACACCCGACGGGGACGTCGTCAAGGACCGCCCGATGTGGACGTACTGGAACCTCCAGGAGGGCGAGATCGCGGTCGACCCCCTCACCTTCGCGACCGCGGACGGCGGGCCTCCGCCCGTCATCCACCTCGACACTGACGCCCCGCTCACCACCGACGAGGGGGAGCTCGTGACGCACGAGCTCTGGGGTATCTACTTCAAGCGCGACCGCCACGGCGTCCAGGGCGGGGCTTCCCCGCTCGTGGTGGGCGAGGAGATCGAGCTCGATCCCTACCCGTCGACCACCGACGTCGACCCAGGCTTCCCGGACATGTGGTGCGCGGCGCTCTCACACGCCATGAGCCGCTTCGAGGGATGCCGGCCGCTCTACAAGCAGGCGCGATCGGGGGGCGTCGGCGCCTTCACAGCCGACAACTTCCCGGTCTTCGACTACCTGCGGCCGAACGTCTACGCGATCCTCGACTCGAACCACGGCTACAAGATGATCGGAGTCGGCCGCGAGGTGGCGAAGGTGCTCGTCGGCGAGCACTCGAGCCTCCTCTACCCGTTCCGCTTCGAGCGCTTCGAGACCGGCGACCTCCACCCGGTGTCGAACTCGCCTTACCCCTGGTCTTAAGCCGCCGCAAGTCCGGCTCCGCTTCGCGGAGCCATGACGACTTGCGGCGGCGGCCGGGCGACGAGCGCGTGCGTTCGGGAGCAGCGTCGGGCTAAGCCCGCCGCTGCGCGACGCACCGCGGGCTGAGACGGAGCCGAGACGTAGGCTCGGCGCTTGTGCTGCTCTTCCTGATTCCTGGGCCGCCTGTTTTCGTTCTCGCCCTCTCGCTCGCCTTGGCGCTTTACCTGACCTTTGTCGAGGTGCGCGAGCTCGGGCTTCACTGGAAGTGGTACTTCTGGTGGCTCCTCCTTCGTCTTCCTGACGCACTTCGTCGGCTACCTGATCCTGCGGGGCTACGCTGTCTACCGACGCTGGCACACGGCGCGGGCTTCGTGACTCGGCGGCCGGCAAGGCCGCCCTCCTGCTCCTAGTCCTTCTCGTCGCGTTCCTCGTCTCGCGAAGCTGCGGCTCGACCGAGACGGAGATCTCGAAGGAGGAGGCGATCGCGATCGCCCGTGAGGAAGTCGCGTACACGTCCGAGCGCACCCAGGTGCGCTACCTGAAGCGCGGCCTCGAGTCCCAGGGCGTTCTGGGCGGTCTCGCTCGCCACGCTGACCGAGACGGAGCGGCACCGACCAGGTCACCGTGGTCGTGGTCGACGTCCAGACCGGAGACGTGGAGGAGACCTCAGGACGGCCCGTATCCGAGATCTGCCGCCCGATGTGTCCGACTTCTCGACATGCGCGCGGAACGAAACGGTGGTCGGTCCGGCACCTACCTCGGCGTCCCGGCGATGTCCTAGGTTCCTTCCGGTCGCAGTGTTAGCATCGCTCATCTGCGTGCGTCCTAGGAGGGTTTGCTGATGGTGTCGTCGCTTGCGTCGATCTTCGGGCAGGCAACGGTGGAGGAGCTCGAGGGCAGCGTCACTCTCGACTCTCCAGATCCTCACCGAGCAGTTCTACTTCTACACCGTCGTCGTCATGTGGCTCATCCACGTCGGCTTCATGGCGTACGAGGCCGGTGCGGCGCGACGCAAGAACATCATGTCGACGGCGATGAAGAACATCCTCACCATCGCCGTCGTCACGCCGAGCTTCTACTACTTCGGCTGGTACATCTACGGCTGCTTCGAGCACGGCGGCCCTGCGCAGGGCCACGCCGGCCCCTCCGAGTTCCCGGGCTTCTGCGGCGCGACAGCTCCCGTGGTCCGCCGCGATGGGCCCGAACCTCCAGGATCACGTCAGCGCCGTCTTCTTCCTCGCGTTCCTGCTCTTCTCGTGGACGACCGGCTCGATCATGTCGGGCGCGGTCATCGAGCGGATCCGGCTCTCGGCGTACCTGCTCCTCGACCGTGCTCCTCGGCTCCGCCGTCTGGATCATGGATGCCGCCTGGGGCTGGAGCGCGGGTGGCTGGCTCGTCACGAACCGTACGGGTTCCACGACGCGATCGCGAGCGGTGTCGTGCACGGCGTCGCCGGAGCGTTCGCGCTCGGCGTGCTCCTGAATCTCGGGCCGCGCATAGGCAAGTACGACCTCGCCGGCCGCGCGCGGACCTTCCGAGGTCACAACACGCATATGACCCTGATGGGCCTGATGCTCATCTTCACCGGCTTCTACGGCTTCTACGCCGCCTGCCTGGTGATCCAGTCGACGATGTTCCCAGGCTGGCTGAACATCTACCTCTCCCCGACGACGCTCGGCGCGATCGCCTTCGTGATCACGATCGGCTTCGCAGGCGGCTTCACGGGCGGCTGGTTCGCGAGCAAGGGCGACCCGTTCTGGACGCTCTCCGGCGGCCTGGCCGGCGTCATCTCGGTGTCCGCCGGCGCCGACGTGTACCACCCGTCGCTCGCGTATCTGACTCTCGATCTCGGGAGGCATGGTCGCCGTCTACGTCGGGACTCTGGATCGAGCGGAAGCTCAGGATCGACGACGCGGTCGGTGCGGTCGCCGTTCACGGCGTCTGCGGGTTCTACGGCGTCCTCTTGGTCGGGATCTTCGCCGGCGGCTTCCCGACCGGCGTGAACGACATCGAATCGTCGTTCGGCGGCCAGCTCGTCGGGATGATGGCCTTCCTGCCGCTTGCGTTCCTGCCCGGCTACCTCGCGAGCTGGGCGCTCAAGAAGGCGAACCTGCTGCGCGTGCCGCCCGAGGTCGAGCTCGAGGGCCTCGACATGGCCGAGTTCCAGCAGGACTTCTTCCCAGAGTTCGAGCGCGTGCCCGAGACGATCGTCCTGCCCGACGGCGAGGAGGTCGAGGCGGCCGCAGTGCTGATCGAGTCGCTACGCCCAGACGAACGGGCGCGGCACCGCGTGCCCCGGTGGAGCGGTACGTCATGAGCGACGCCTAGCTCCGCAATCCGTGACGAAGGTGGATCCGGTGATCGACAGCTTCCCATACGACGAGTGGAGCGAGGAGATCTCGGCCTTCTGGACCTTCGGTCCGCAGGACTCGACCGGCACGTACATCCTGACCGTCCTCGGGATCATCGCGATGGTCGCGTCGCTGATCGGCTGGGTCTTGCTCGAGAAGCAAAAGCTCGAGGCCCAGGCGGAGCTCTCTACGTGCGGCGGGCGGGATTCCCGTGCCGGACGCTGCTCCCGGCCTGACGCCAGGGCCCTCGCAACCGCCGTTGGCCGGCCCGTCCACCAACCCCGGCGACTAAGGAGGATCGGCATGATCGACCGAGGTTCGTCGCATCGCAAGCGTCAGATCGAGTTCCCGAAAGAGCAGAGCCAGGATCCGCGCGTGACCCCGTTCATGATCGTGCTTTCGGCAGTCTGCATCGTGATCGTCGTGATCCTCGTGGCCGCCGAGTCGACGGGCCGTTCATCGGCCCGTGGTAGGCAGCTCGGACTACTCTGTACCGGGTGTCGAGGCTCTTCCTTCACTGCACGTTCTGCGGTCGCAAGCAGGCGGACGGGCTCCTGTCGCGCGCGTCCTGGGGGCACCTGGAGGTCGAGGATGGTCAGGCGCTTCGCGTCTGCTCCGATCTGCAAGGTGTCGAACTGCGACTGGGAGGAGCGACTCCGGGCGCAGGTTCGTCATCCGGATGCGGCCCTGACCGAGCCGCCTTCGGCTTCCCGCAGCGACCGTCCAGCTAACGGCAGCGGATCAGGCGTGCTTCAGAGCGCGGCGCGGTAGCGCGCCGCCTCGACCGTATTCCGGAGGAGCCAGACGTCGGTGATCGGGCCGACGCCGCCCGGAACCGGGGTGATCGCCTCCGCCTTCGCCGCGACGCTCTCGTAGTCGAGGTCGCCGACCAGCCTGGTCTTGCCGGTATCCGGGTCCGTGGCCGGCGTTGATGCCGACGTCCACGGCGATGACGCCCTCCTTCACCATCTCGCCCGTCACGACGCCGGGCACTCCCGCCGCGACGATCACGATGTCGGCGCGGAGCGTGTGCTCGGCGAGCCGGCCGGCCTGGGAGGTGAAGTGGTGGCAGGAGACGACGGTTGCCCCACGGGCGAGGCCCAGCCAGAGCGCAGGCTTGCCGACGTTGTTCGAGCGCCCGACCAGCACGAGGTCGAGCCCGTTGTAGAACGTCGCCGGATCGCCGCCCCTGCCTTCGACGTAGCGGTCGAGGAGGAAGAAGATCGCGGCCGGAGTGGAGGGCGTGAAGCGCGGTTCGCCGAGCGCCAAGAGCCCGGCGTTGTCGGGATGAACGGCCTCGACGTCCTTCAGCGGGTCGAGGGTGCGGTAGAGGCTTGCCTCGGAGACCTGCGGCGGCAGCGGGCGCAGCACGAGGATCCCCGAGACGCGCGGGTCGGCGTTCAGCTTGCCGACGACAGCGAGCGCGTCAGCGTGCTCGACGTCGGGAGCGAGCGTCTCCGACGTGTAGTGGCAGCCGAGCTCCTCGGCCAGCCGGCGCACCCGGCGCTCGTAGGCCTGCGCGGCGTAGTCGTCGCCCACGAGGATGGTCGCCAGCCCCGGCCTGACACCTCGGCGCGGCGAGCGCCTCGAACTCGCCTTCGACCTCTTGCCGGAGCTCAGCGGCGAGTGCTTCGCCGTCGATGACGGTGGCGCTCATCGAGCCGCCGCGAGAGCGCGTTCGGCTGCGCTCTCGGCAGCCTCCGCGTGCTCCACGGCCTTGCCGTACTCGTCCGCACCCTCGTCCAGGTTGATCCGGACGAGGTTCGCGCACGCGCGCGCCGCGGCGGAGGCGAGGAGCGCGGCGGCCGCTGCGTCGCCGTTCAGGTTCGGGTTGCCCTCCTCGGCCAGGCGTGCAGCGAGCAGGGCGATCTCGGCGCCGTACGCCGCGATCTCGAGCGGGATGCGCGCGGCCTCCTTCGCGGCCTCGGCGATCGCGTCGTCCCGGCCGGGGTCGTCCTTCGGGAGGCGATACGCCGAGATGAGACCCGCGTAGGCATCCGCGTCGGCCTGCGCGAGCGGCAGGACCTCGCCGCGCAGCACGTCGGCCTTCTCCGCTAGGTCGTGGGCCATGTCCAGCTGCTTGTCCGAGAACCGTGCCGCCATCCCGACGAGGGCGGCGGCCATGCCGACGGCGACCGCGGAAACCGCACCGCCTCCTGGCGCCGACGTCGCTGGCGGCGACCTCGTCGAGAAGAGTCGTGAGACTTTTCTCGATGCACTAAAACAGCCCGACTGTCCTGCCGCTCTCGTCGATGTCGACGTTGAAGGCGGCCGGTGAGACGCCGTAGCCCGGCATCGTCTGCATGTCGCCGAGGAGCGGTACGAGCCAGCCCGAGCCGGTGTAGGCGCGGATGTCCCGCACCGTCACGGTGAAGCCGGTGGGAGCGTTCAGGAGCGTAGGGTCGTGCGAGAGCGACAGGTGGGTCTTCGCCATGCAGACCGGCAGCTTGTCGAACCCGACCGAGTTGAACTGCTCGATCTTCTGCTGCGCGGCCGGGAGGAACACGACGCCGTCGGCTCCGTAGACCCGCGTGCAGATCGCCTCGATCTTCTTCTCGATCGGCTCCTCGAGCTCGTAGACGGGCTTGAAGCTCTTCGGCGCCTCGGCGGCCTCGACCACCGCCTCCGCGAGCGCCGCCGCGCCCTCGCCGCCGCGCTCGAAAGCCTCGTTCAGCTCCGCGGCCATCGCCCCGCCCTCGAGCGCGAGGCGCTTGACGGCGTCGACCTCCTCGTCGGTGTCGCCCGGGAAGCGGTTGATCGCGACGACCGCGTTCAGGCCGAACTCTTTCACGATCCCGAGGTGACGCTGCATGTTGGCGGCGCCGCGCTCGATCGCGTCCACGCCGCCGTCCGGGTCGTCGCCGTGGTGCTTGAGCGCGCGCGCGGTCGCGACGAGGACGACGGCGTCCGGCTGGAGGTTCCCGACCCGGCAGACGATGTCGAAGAACTTCTCCATGCCCATGTCGGAGCCGAAGCCGCTCTCCGTCACGGCGTAGTCGCCGAGCTTGAGCGCCGTTCGCGTCGCGACGAGCGAGTTGTTGCCGTGCGCGATGTTGGCGAAGGGCCCGCAGTGGAGGAAGGCCGGCTGGCCTTCGAGCGTCTGGACGAGGTTCGGCCTGATCGCGTCCTTCAGGAGGACGCACATCGCACCCGCCGCTTGAAGCTGCTCGGCGGTAACGGGCTCGCCCTCCCAGGTGTAGCCGACCGTGATCGCCCCGAGCCGCTCGCGGAGATCGAAGAGGTCGCGTGCGACGGCCACGATCGCCATGACCTCCGATGCGGCCGTGATGTCGAAGCCGGTCTCGCGCACGTAGCCGTTCGTGCGGCCGCCGATCCCGACGACGATCTGGCGGAGCGCGCGGTCGTTGATGTCGACGCAGCGCCGCCAGGTGACCGTCAGCGGGTCGATGCCGAGCTTGTTGCCGTGCAGGAGGTGCGCCTCGAGGAGCGCGGCCAGGAGGTTGTTCGCCGCTCCGATCGCGTGGATGTCGCCCGTGAAGTGGAGGTTCATGTCCTCCATCGGGACGACCTGCGCGTAGCCGCCGCCGGCCGCGCCGCCCTTGATGCCGAACACGGGGCCGAGCGAGGCCTCACGGAGGCAGAGCACCGGGTTCTTGCCGATCGCCCCGAGCCCCTGGGTCAGCGAGACCGAGGTCGTCGTCTTGCCCTCACCCGCCTTCGTGGGCGTGATCGCGGTGACGTCGATGAGCTTCGCGTCGGCCTGGTCGGAGAGCCGGTCGAGGACGGACAGGTCGACCTTGGCCTTGTAGCGCCCGTACGGGTCGTACTCGTCCTCGGAGAGGCCCATGGCCTCGGCGATCTCCGTGATCGGCCGGAGCTCCGCCTCCTGGGCGATCTCGAGCGACGACTTCATCTGCGTGGCCATTGGGTTTCCTCCTGTCCGCGGGCCGGACAAGTCCGGCCCCTACATATCACGGGAACTCGTAGGGGCGGGCCTTGGCCCGCCCGCGCCGCGCCGAACGTCAATGCGAGACGGCCGCGGCGGCCAGCTCGGAGACCATCGTGTCGGTGTAGAAGCGCTCGAGCTCGAACGGCTGGATGAGCTCGGGCACCTCGCTGGTCGCCACGAGCTCGGCGAGCGTCGTCCCGACGATCGGGGCGGCCTTGAAGCCGTACGTTCCCCAGCCGGTCGAGATGTGGAAGTTGTCGACCTCGGTCTTGCCGAGGATCGGGCTGTAGTCGGGCGAGAGGTCGCAGAGACCCGTCCAGGCCCGCAGGATCTTGACCCGCTCGAGCTGGGGGAAGAGCTCCAGCACGTGCCGGGCCGAGTACTCGAGGAACGGGAAGGTGCCGATCCCCTTGTAGGTCGTGTACGGCTCGATCTCGGCGCCGATCAGGAACTCGCCGCGGTCGGTCTGCGAGACGTAGACGTGCATCTGCGACGAGACGACGACCACGTCGAGGAACGGCTTGACCGGCTCGGTTACGAAGGCCTGCAGGATGTGCGTGGTGATCGGGAGCGGCACCTCGGCCATGTCCGCGATGAGCGTCGACCAGCCGGCGGTCGCGCAGACGACCTGGTCGCAGGAGACGAGCCCGCGCGTCGTCTCGACGTCCGTGATCCGGTCTCCCTCGCGCCGGAGGCCCGTGACCTCGGTGTAGGGGTGGATCTCGACGCCGTGCCGGTCGGCCCCGCGCGCGTAGCCCCAGACGACGGCGTCGTGGCGGATGATCCCGCCCGGCGGGTGGTAGAGCGCCGCCTGGACGGGCCACGTCGGCCGGTCGGAGAGATCCATCTCTGGGCAGAGCTCCGCGATCTCGTCCGGGTAGATGACCCGGCTGTCGATGTCGAGGAGCTGGTTCACCTCGGCGCGCTCGGTCGCGGTGATGATCCCGCGGTCCGAGTGGGCCAGGGTCAGGTGGCCCTGCTGCGAGAAGAGCATGTTGAAGTCGAGCTCGGCGGACAGTCCCTCGTAGAGCCGGAGGCTTTCCTTGTAGAACTTCGCGCCCTCCGGTGTTCGGTAGTTCGCGCGGATGATGGTCGTGTTCCGTCCGGCCGCGCCCGAGCCGATATAGCTCTTGTCGAGTACCGCGACGTTCGTGATCCCGTGCGTCTTTGCGAGGTAGTACGCGGTCGCGAGCCCGTGCGTGCCGCCGCCGATCACGACGACGTCGTAGTGGCGCTTGAGCCCGCTTCGGCGTCGCCACATGCGGCGCTCGAGAAAGATCTCCTTCACGCTGCCGGCCCTCCTCCGAGCGGCTTCGCTGCGTCGACGACGACTTCCCACAGGTAGTGGCCGTACTCCTGCGGGAAGACGATGAGGTAGCGATCCTCGTCCGGCCGAGCGACGAGCGTGCGGACGTGGGCGAGCTGGCCGACGACCGGTAGCTCCTCCAGGTCGAGCTCCGTCAGGCGGCGCAGGACACGGTCGGCCCCAGCGCCCTCGATCTCCAGCGCCGCCCAGGCGGCGCTCACATCGATGACCTCGTCGCCGACTGACCCGGCGCCGTGGCGGTACCGGGCCACGATCGTGCGCCCGTGACCCGTGGGCGGGCGCACGCCGTGGGCCCCGTCTCCGAACTCGAGCTCGGCGTCGCCCTCGGCCTCCTCGACCCGGTAGTGGTGGGTGACGTCTCGGATCCGAATGCTGAGCTCGTCTTCGCCGGGAACCTCGGTCGCGACGAGGTAGCCGTCGCGCTCTTCGAAGCGGGCGCCGGCGTTGGCGAGTCGCCGCTGCATCGGGGACTTGGCGACCGGCCGGAAACGCTCGTCGGCGCGCGCGTGCTCCAGCGATATGAAGTCCAGCACGTTCACGATCGCAGATGATCTCCGTCCGGGTCGAAGAAGGGCCGCAGGCGGACGCGTGCGCTCTCGACGTCGCCGTTTACCTTGATCTCGATCGCGGCGCCATCGACCGCCAGCTCCGGCGGCACCCAGCCCATGCCGATCGCCTTGCCGAGCTGTGCGCTCCAGCGGGAGCTCGTCACCCGGCCGATCGACGTGTCGTCCTGCACGATCTGCCCGCCTTCGAGCGGGACGACGCCGTTCGCCATCTCGAAGCCGACGAGCTGCGAGCGAAAACCGCGCTCTTCAACCCGCTCGAGCGACCATCTGCCCACGAAGTCGCCCTTGTCCCACTTGACGATCCAGGGCATCGACGCCTCGAGCGCGTTCGACTCGGAGTCGGTGTCCTGGCCGATCAGGATGTGCATCTTCTCCAGGCGCAGGATCCGCTGCGGCTCGAGGCCGAACGGCTTCACGTCCCACTCGGCGCCGGCCTCGAGGATGGCGTCCCAGACGTGCTCCCCGTACGGGCTTGCGAAGTGGATCTCGTAGCCGAGCTCGCCCACGAAGCCGATCCTGAGCGACAGCGCGGGCACGCCGGCCACGTGAGACGACTTGGCGTCGAGGTACTTGAAGCCTTCGTTCGAGACGTCGAGGTCGGTGAGGCGCTCCATGAGCTTCCGCGCGTTCGGGCCGGCGACGTTCACCGCGGCGATTGCACCGGTCAGGTTCACGATCTCGACGTCGAGGTGCCAAACGGCGTTCCACCACTCGAGCCACTCGATGACGCCCTCGGCGCCCGTCGACGTGGTCGTGACGTAGTACTCGTCGTCGGAGAGTCGAGCGACTGTCCCGTCGTCCATGATCCGCCCCGCGTCGGTACCGAGGACCGCGTAGCGGATGCGGCCCTCCTTCATGTCCCCGAACCGGTTCGGGTAGATCCGCTCCAGGAACTCGGCTGCGTCAGGCCCGCGTACGAGCAGCTTGCCGAGCGTCGAGACGTCGATGACGCCGAGCGAGCGGTGTACGGCCAGGGCCTCCTCCTGTGGATCGCCGTAGGAGTGGGGTCGGCGCCAGGCCCCTGTCCACATCACCTTGGCGCCGAGATCCTTGTGCCGGTGGTGGATCGACGTTCGCTTGCCCGGCTCGTGGGGGCGGCCGGCGAGGACGCCGAGCTCGACCGGAGCCCAGGGCGGCCGCGCGGTGGTCGTCCCGATCGTCGCCTCGTCCGTTTCGTTCTCCCGCGCGTAGAGGCGGATCGCGGGCAGGTGGCAGAGCTTGCCCTGGCAAGGCCCCATCGTGACGGTCGTATAGCGCTTCGCGAGCTCGATCGAGTCGAAGCCCTCGCGGAGCGCCCGCTTCATGTCCTTGTCGGTCACGTCCTCGCAGATGCAGACGAAGCACTTGCCGCTCGAGCCGGCGCCGTTGTAGGTCGCCGCGGGAACGGCGGCCGCGCCGATCTCGCCGGTAACCGATCCGACGGCTTCGACGTTCTCCGGCAGGTCGGTGGGGACGAAGATGCCGCGGCCGGGGTCGTACTCGACCCGCGCGCCGGCCTGGGAGAGGAGGGAGTACGCGGGCTGCCGGCCGCCGGTGGCGACGAGGAGATCGCAGTCGACCGGGCGTCCATCGAGCTCGACGGCGCTCAGGATCCCCTTCTTGCCGCGTGCCGAGATCTGGCGCACGCGGCTCTCGCGCAGGTCGACGACCTCGGCGATCTCGGTGCCTGCCTTCTCGAGGTCGTCGGCGACCGACAGCGACCGATCGTCCGCTCCGATGACTACGGCGCGCTCGCCGGGGCGGAGGGACCAGAGGTCGATAAGCCTTCGGACGCCGCCGGGGAGCATGATGCCGACGAGATCGTTGCCGGGGAAGACGAGCGGCTGCTCGAGCGCGCCCGTGGCGACGACGATTCGCTCCGTGCGAAAGCGGTACAGAATCCGACCGGCATCGACCGGCACCAAGCCCCCCTCGAAGATGCCGATCGCACGAGCTGGAGCGAGAATCTCGAACGGCTCGTCGCCGCGACGGCGGAGGTGGTCGGGGCCTTCGTCGACGAGCACGACGTCTTCGCCTCGCCCGGCAGCCTCGTGCGCCGTGGCCAGGCCGGCGCGGCCGCCTCCGATCACGAGCGTCTCGGCGCGGCGATGCTCGACGTCATGGCGGCGCTCCCGATCGGCATGCTTGTCGACCTTGCCGAGGCCGGCAACGTTGCGGAGGAACTTCTCGTAGAGCGGCCACGCCCGCCGCGGATGGATCATCGTCCGGTAGTAGAAGCCGACCGGCGTGAAGGGGCCTCCGAACTTGTCCGTGGCGGAGAGCAGATCGTGCTCGAGGGAGCCGCGCACGTTCTGCGGCTCGACTCTCATGCCGCTTCGCACCGGCTCGGCGCAGACGCGCACGTTCGGAACGCCGTCCACGTGCATCATGCAGTTGGGGCAGTGGCCGGAGCAGCACACGAGCCCCCGCGGACGGTGGTACTTGAAGCTCCTCGAGAAGATGCGCCGGCCGTCGGCGAAGAGGGCCGAGCCGATCGTGTCGCCCTCGAAGGCCTCGACCGGTCGGTCGTCGTAGAAGAAGACGACCTTGCTCTCGCGGTCTATCCGCTCGTGGGGTCGGGGGTCGAGGCGCATCGCAGCGATTACTACGTGGTCGGCGGCTCGGGAACGGAAGGAGCAGGGGCCTGGGCGCCGCCGGTCATGCCGGGAGCCCCTTCGCTCGTTTGGGGCTCTGGGAGCTCGGTCAGGAGCACCTCGTTTGTCCGCGTGTCGCGCTCGGCGAGAAACCAGGTCTCGCAGCCGAAGCGGTGGTACCACCACTCGCGCTGCACGCCGGCGACGTTCTTTCGGAAGTACAGGTAGCTCGTCAGCTCGCGAAAGGACTCGGGCTCTTTAGGCCGCCGCGTGACCTCGCCCTGATAGTGGAACTCGTTGACGTCACGAGGACCGCAGTTGGGACAGGGGAGGAGGAAGGACATCTAGCTGGCTATTTCCACTGCGGCAATGGCGTTGCCCGTTTCAAGAAGTCTAACGGACGCGCCGGGGTTGAGCGCGACGTCACTCCGGCCGGTCCCGCCCGGGAACCCAGTCCGTTCCCGCGAGCGGCACGCCTGCCATGGCGGCCGCCTCGATCGTGAGCGCGACCAGATCCTCGGGCTCGAGATTTCTGACGTGCGACTTCCCGCAGGCGCGCGCGAGCGTCTGCGTCTCGAGCGTGAGGACACGCAGGTAGTTCGCGATCCTCCGGCCGCCGAGCTCGGCATCGAAGCGCGCGGCGAGCTCGTCGTCCTGGGTCGAGATGCCGGCCGGATCGAGACCGGCCTGCCAGTCGTCGTAGAAGCCCGCCGCGCTGCCGATCTTCTCGTACTCCTCCTGGAGCTCGGGCGCGTTGTCGCCCATCGCGATCAGCGCCGCCGTTCCGATCGAGACGGCGTCTGCACCGAGGGCGAGGGCCTTCGCGACGTCCGCGCCGGTGCGGATCCCGCCCGAGACGATGAGCTGCACCGTTCGATGCATGTCGAGCTCCTGGAGTGCCTCGACCGCGAGCCGTACCGCCGGCAGCGTCGGAATCCCGACGTGCTCGATGAAGACATCCTGGGTGGCGGCAGTGCCGCCCTGCATGCCGTCGACGACGATCGCGTCCGCGCCGGCCTTTACGGCGAGCTGAACGTCGTAGTACGTGCGCGTCGCGCCGACCTTCACGAGGATCGGCTTCTCCCAGTCGGTGATCTCCCGAAGCTCCCCGATCTTGATCTCGAGGTCATCCGGTCCCGTCCAGTCGGGATGGCGGCTCGCGCTTCGCTGGTCGATGCCCTTCGGGAGGCTTCGCATCTCGGCGACGCGGTCCGAGATCTTGTGACCGAGGAGCATGCCGCCGCCACCCGGCTTCGCCCCTTGGCCGACGACGATCTCGACCGCGTCGGCCTTGCGGAGGTCGTCCGGATTCATGCCGTAGCGCGACGGGAGGAGCTGGTAGACGAGGAGTTCCGAGTGCTCTCGCTCCTCGGGCGTCATGCCGCCGTCCCCGGTCGTCGTCGAGGTGCCGACCTCGCTCGCGCCACGGCCGAGCGCCTCCTTGGCCGGCGCGGA
This sequence comes from uncultured Actinomycetes bacterium, assembly GCA_963733135.1. Lineage (GTDB taxonomy): Bacteria > Actinomycetota > Thermoleophilia > Gaiellales > Gaiellaceae > CAVTBX01. Next base: position 137,778 of record CAVTBX010000010.1, on the reverse strand, counting down.
CAGTGCCCCGAAGCTCATGCCCGCGATCGTGATCGGGATCTTCAGGTGGAGCGGCTTCGAGGCGAAGCGGGCGCCGACGACCACGTCCGTGTCGCAGCGCTCGCGGTAGCCCTCGAGCGGGTAGCGCGAGACGCTGGCGCCGAGGAGGAGCAGGTCGTCGAAATGGGGGACGTGCCGCTTGGCGCCGAAGCCGCGGATGTCGTAGATGCCCTCGCGTGCCGCCCGCTGAATCTCGGCGATCACCGGGCGGTCGAAGAGGTAGGACTCCCGGAGGCCCCAGTTCGCGTTCGCAGTCATCAGTACGCGTTGTCGACGTTGAAGGTGTAGAGCTGTCGAGCAGAGCCGAAGCGGCGGAAGTCCCTCGGGTCGACGTCGTCGATCCCCGCCTGCTCGAGCAGTGCGCTCAGCTCGCTGCGATGCTCGTCGCGGAGCTCCTTCTCGACGCAGTCGGCGCCGAGGCCTGCGACCTTGCCGCGCACGTAGAGGCGCGCCTCGTAGATCGAATCCCCGAGCGCATCGCCTGCGTCGCCGCACACGACGAGCCGCCCTGTTTGGGCCATGAACGCCGACATGTGGCCGACGGAGCCGCGCACGACGATGTCGATGCCCTTCATCGAGATCCCGCAGCGTGCGGCCGCGTCGCCGTGGACGAAGAGAAGGCCGCCGCGGCCAGTTGCGCCGGCGGACTGGCTGGCGCTCCCGTCCACGATGACCGAGCCGGACAGCATGTTCTCGGCGAGCCCGGTGCCCGCGTTTCCGTGGACGTGCACCGTCGCGCGTTTGTTCATACCGGCGCAGTAGTAGCCGGCGTGCCCTTCGATCTCGACCTCGACGTCAGCGTCCAGGCCGGCTGCGATCGCATGAGCTCCGTTCGGGTTCGTCACACGCCAGCGGTGTGGGGAGGCACCGTCGCGGCCGACCTCGTGCAGGCGCCGGTTGAGCTCGCGAAGCGGTGTGGCGGCGAGGTCGACGACCTCGACGGCAGTGTCTGTGGCCACGCTCACACCCGGGCGCGTTCCCAAGCGTAGACGACGCCTGGGACGGGCTCCCACATCGTCGCGTCGGCGGCCCCTGGAAGCACGGCGATCGCGCGCCATTCGGAGCCCATCGCCACCCAGTCGTCGGTCTCGGCCAGAACGGCGGGCTTACAGGCGATCGGGTCGCGGAGGACTGCGAACCCGTCCTCGGTGCCGACGAGGAACGTGTAGAAGCCGTCGAGATCCTCGAGGCAGCCCTCGAGCGCCTCCTCGAGCGAGGCGCCCTCGCGAAGCCGCCAAGCGACGTAGCCCGCCGCGACCTCCGTGTCGTTCTCCGTCCAGAAGTCGATCCCCTCGCGGCGGAGCGTCTCGCGCAGCCGGTTGTGGTTGGAGAGCGAGCCGTTGTGGACGAGGCAGACGTCCTCGCCGGTCGAGAACGGGTGGGAGCCCGCGGTCGTCACGCGGCTCTCGGTCGCCATGCGCGTGTGGCCGAGAGCGTGCGTGCCGCGGAGATCATCGAGAGCGAACCGCTCGGCGAAGGCACGAGGGCGGCCGGTCTCCTTGTAGATCTCGATCGTTCGCCCGGCACTCATGACGCGAAGCTCAGGATGTCGCTCGCGAACCCACTCCTCGGCGTCGCCGGGATCGGCCTCGACCGTGAAGACGGCGTGCGTGGCGCGCACCGCGGGGTCCGACGCGCTCCCGAAAGCGCCGCGGAGCTCGTCCGCGAGCGCGTCCCAGTCCTGAAGGGCGTCGGCAGAGTGGAGCGTCACCTTGCTCGACCCGGAGGGAGCAGGGTCGCGGTAGACGGCGACGCCGGCGCTGTCGGGCCCGCGGTCGTCCATCTGCACGAGCATCGACCCGAGGTGGCGGCCGAGCGACTCCTCGATCTCAGCCGACTTGGCGAAGAGCCCGACGATCCCGCACATATGTCCTAAAGGTACATGCGAACGGTGGGCTGAACCGTAGAGATTCTGCCGATCTTGCTCTTGGGCGTATGTAGCAATGTGACACCGACCACGGCTAGAAGCGAGTCAAGTACTCGTTGATTTCCCAGGGAGTGACCTGCTCGTGGTAGCTCGTCCACTCGTCCCGCTTCACGCGGATGAAGTAGTCGACGTAGTCCTCGTCCCGGCCACGCCCGAGCGCTTCGCGGATGACGTCGTCGCGCTCGAGCTCCCGGGTGGCGTCGAGCAGGTTCGCCGGTAGCAACTCGACGCCCATGCGTTCGAGCTCCTCGGGCGGGCTCTCGTAGAGGTTTCCGGGGTTCGGGTCGCCGGGATCGAGCTTCGAATCGATCCCGTCCAGGCCTGCGGCGAGGACGACCGCTGCTGCCAGGTACGGATTGCAGGCCCCGTCGATCGTGCGATCCTCGACCCGACCGGGGCCGGGGACTCGGAGCATCTGGCTCCGGTTGTTGTAGCCGTAGGTCACGTAGACCGGCGACCAGGTGGCGCCGCTCGTCGGCGCGCCCACGCGGAGTCGTTTGTAGGAGTTCACCGTCGGCGCGGTCACTGCGATGTACGCCTTCGCGTGCTTCTTGAGCCCGCCGATGAAGTGGTACGCGGTTTCGGACAGGCCGAGCCCGCGCGGGTCGTCCTCGTCGAGGAACGTGTTCGTGTCGCCGTCCCAGAGCGACATGTGGAAGTGACAGCCATTGCCGGTCAGGTGGCTAAACGGCTTCGGCATGAAGGTCGCGAGGAGCCCACGCTGCTGGGCCAGGGTATGCACCATGTAGCGGAAGAAGATCGCGCGGTCGCAGCTCGTGAGCGCGTCGTCGTAGGTGAAGTTCTGCTCGAACTGGCCGTTAGCGTCTTCGTGGTCGTTCGCGTAGTTGCCCCAGCCGAGCTCGTTCACGTAGCGCGAGACGGTGGCCAGGAAGTCGTAGTTTCGCGTCAGGCCGCGAAGGTCGTAACACGGCTTCTCGAGGGTGTCGAGGGAGTCGGCCACCTCGATCCCGTTGACGCCGTTCTCGCTCTGGCGGAGAAGGAAGTATTCGAGCTCGAGCCCCATCATGAACTCGAATCCCTTCTCGCGAGCCTTGTCGAGCTGGCGGCGGAGGATGGTTCGGGGGTCGTAGGGCCATTCTTCGCCTTCGACGTGGACGTCGCAGGCGAAGCGGGCGAGCGTGGGTTCCCAGGGAACCGGTGTGAAGCTCCGAAGGTCGGGCATGGCCGCGATGTCCGGGTCGCTCGGGACCTGGCCGAGCTCGCCGGCCGCGAAGCCCGCGAACCCCGCTCCGTCGCTCACGAGGTCGTCGAGGTACGCGGCCGGGACGAGCTTGGCGCTCGGGCGGGCGTACATGTCGACGAACTGCGCGAAGTAGAACTCGATCCCGCGTTCCTTCTGCTCGCGACGGATGTCCTCGACCGTCGGGGCGCCATTCTTGGCCGCCATGCTCAACCTCCTCGGGTGAAGTCGCCGGACCCTACTAGCGGGCCTCCCGCCTGGCGATGGCGTGCGCCTACAGGCGAGGAGGCGCAGGTGTGTCCGGTTCGGCGGACCCCAGTGCCTGGCCGAGCCGCACGAGCTTGACCGCGATCTCGACCATCAGCCAGTCGTCCCGGCGAAGATCGAGGCCTGAGAGCTCCATGATCCGCCGGAGCCGTTGCCGCAGGGTGTTCGGGTGGACATACAGCGCCTCCGCGGTTGCGCTGATGTTGCCGCGGCGGCGAAGGAACTCCTCGAGCGTCCGGAGAAGGGAGGTCGAGCGCTGGGCGTCATAGGCGGCAAGGCGGGCGACGGCGTCGCGGTGACTGTCCCTGACGGCGTCGTCGAGCGACATCCGCAGGAGGTACTTGTACGGCCCGAGCTCGTCGTACGTGAGAAGACCATCGCCGGTGCCGATCACCCCGGCGCCGATTACGGCGTGTCGCGCCTCCTCGAACCCGGCCGCGAACGACTCGGCGCCTGCGCACGAGTTCGAGACTCCAACCGCCGGAGGGGTTTCGATAGCCGTCACGGCCGATCGGAGCTCCTCGACGAGGGTCTGCTCTTCCCGGGGGAGAGGGAGAAGCGCGCGGAGGGAGTCGTCACGGCGGTCGAAAACAGCACGCGGGACGGCTCGTTTCACCGCGGCTTCGAGAGCGTCGTCCGCTGGCGCGGCGGCGAGCACGAGGTGCGGGCGGTCGAGGTCGATGCCGAGCCGGGCGGCTCGTCCGTCGATTCCGGGCGGTGCGAGACCGGCGGCGAGCTCCTCGAAGAAGTCCTTGATCCGGTTCTTCTCCGTCAGGCGCTCGATCAGCTCCACCTTCTTGAGAGCCACGGCGGTCTGCGTCGCGGCGGCCCGGCCGAGGTCGAGCTCGGACGTCCCGTCGGCGACCAAGAGGCCGAGCAGCTCATCTCCGGCGACGAGCGGAACCGTGACCGTCGACTTGCGCCCGCGGCGGGCGAGCTCCGGGCCGAGCTCGGAGAGGCCGATCGACGCGCGGGCCGTGGCGGCGGCCGGTGCGCTCGTGCGCAGGTGAAGTTCCTCGGTCGCCGGTTCCAGGAGGTAGAGGTGGCAGGCGCTCGCTCCGAGCAGCTCCCGCGTGCGTTCCGCAGCCGCGGGCAGGAGGTCGTCGAGACTCTCGGCGGCCGCAACGGTCTCGCCGAGCTCGATCAGGGACTCGAGCTCACCCACGCGGCGGCGGGTCTCCTCAAAGAGCCTCGCGTTCTCGATCGCGCCGGCAACAAGTAGGGCGCTCGACACGAGCACGTCGACCTCGGGCTCCGTGAACTCACGCGGAGCAACCGTATGCAACGTGATCGTGCCGATCGGCGTGCCGTCGCGGGCGGTGACCGGGACGGAAACGAGCGACTGGAATCGCTCCTCCTCGAGCTCGGGCACGTGCTTGTTCCGGGGATCCTGGAGGGCGTTGTCTGGGATGAAAGCGGGCTCCGCGTGCTCGATCGCCCACCATGCGAGGCCCTCGCCGCGCTCGAGGACGATGCGGTCGACGAGATGCCCGTACGGGTCCGACGCAGCCTTCAGGACGAGCCGCTCGTCATCGTGGTCGATGAGGTAGACGAAGCAGGCGTGCACGCCGCTCGCGTCGGTGAGGAGGCGAACGACCGCGTCGAGCACCTCGTCGAGCTCGAGCGACGAGCCCACGGTGCGCACGATCGCGAGCAGCGTGCCGTCGTCCCGAGCCTGGGCGGAAGGGGCCGCCATGCGGGGATCGTAGCCCGCGGAGTGCGCATTGTTGTTTTCGCGCGCGTGATTCCGGGACCCGACCCCTCCCGCCTTACCCGGCTACGAGCCTAATTCGAAAACACGCGCGTGTGTCGCGCGAAGGTGTGTCGAGTGTGTCTCAACCAGGCCAGAGGCCGCGACGGAGGCCTCGCCCGTCAGCGGGCCGCGGCAGGCACTGCTCGCCGCTCAGCCTCGATGCGGATCGCACAGACCTTGTACTCGGGGATCCCGATCAGCGGGTCACCGACGTCGTTCGTCAGGATGTTGACGCGCGACTCGGCGAAGTGGAGCGCCATCCAGACGAGACCGGGATAGACGCGGTCGCCGATCGCGACCCGCGCACGGATCTCGCCGCGGCGGGACACGAGCCGCACCCAGTCGCCCTCCGAGACGCCGAGGTTCGACGCGTCCTCCGGGCTCATCTCGACGAACGGGTCCTCCTGTTTGTCCGTGATCCCGTCCTCGCGCATCGTCATGGTCGCCGAGTTGTAGTGGTAGAGCGTCCGGCCCGTGGAGAGGACGAACGGGTACTCCGAGTCGGGCTCCTCGATCGGCGGCTGGTACTCGACGGGATAGAACTTGCCCTTGCCGTTCGGCCGCGCCGGGCTCGGCGCGTGGAGATACGTCGCGCCGGGGTCGTTCTCGTCCAGGCAAGGCCACTGAAGTCCCACCTCCTCGATCCGGTCGTAGCGGATGCCGGACCAGAGCGGCGTCAGGTCGGCGAACTCGTTCCAGACGTCCTCGGCCGACGCGTAGTCGGGCCAGTCCGCGCCGAGCGCCTTCGCCAGGTCGATGACGATGTCGAGGTCGCCGCGGGCGTCACCCGGACATGGCACCGCCGCTCGCACGCGGTTCACGCGCCGCTCGGTGTTTGTGAACGTTCCGTCCTTCTCTGCGAAGCTCGAGGCCGGCAGGACGACGTCCGCGTGCTTGCGGGCCGTGTCCGAGAGGAAGATGTCCTGCGAGACGAGGAACTCGAGCCGCTCGAAGCCCTCCTCGACGTGGTGCACGTTCGGCTCCGTGTGAGCCGGGTTCTCCCCGATCAGGTAGAAGGCTCGGATCCGCTCGTCGTGGAGGCCGGAGATCATCTGATCCAGGCGGTAGCCGGGCGTCTCCGGTACGTCGACGCCCCATGCCTCAAAGAACTTCTGCCGGATCTCCGGGTCGCTCACCGGCTGGTAGCCCGGGAGGTAAGCGGGGTTGGCCCCGGCGTCGTTCAGCCCCTGGACGTTGTTCTGGCCCCTGAGCGCGTTCAGGCCCGTGGACTCGTACCCCAGATGCCCGGTCATGAGGACGAGGTTCGAGAGGGACCAGATGTTGTCGATCGCGCACGCGTGCTCGGTGATGCCCAGCGTGTAGAAGATCGCCGCGTGCCGCTCGCCCGCGTACTCGCGCGCCGTCGCCCGGATCGCCTCGGCCGGCACGCCCGTCATCCGCTCAGCGTCCTCGGGTGTGTACCGGGCCACGACCTCGCGGACGGCGTCGAAGTCCTCCGTGTGCTCCCGAATGTAGTCCTCGTCCTCGAGCCCCTCCTCGAGGATGACGTGCATGAGCGCGTTCAGGAGCCACACGTCCGAGCCGGGCCGAAGCTGGAGATGGCGCTTCGCGATCTTCGTCAGCCAGATCTTGCGCGGGTCCGCGACGACGAGCGTGGCGCCTTTCCGCACCGCCTTCTTCATCCGAAGCGCGAGCACGGGATGCGCCTCGGTCGTGTTCGACCCGATGACGAGGAGGAACCTGGCGTGCTCGATCTCGGGGATCGAGTTGGTGGTGGCGCCTCTGCCTAACGACCTGACCAGGCCGTAGAGGGTCGGAGCGTGTCAGGTGGCTTCGCAGGAATGGATCGAGTTCGTCCCGATCGCCGTCCTGCCGAGCTTCTGGATCGCGTAGTTCTCCTCCATCGTCAGCCGCGCCGACGCGAGGATCCCGATCGTTTGCGCGCCGTGCTCCTCCTTGACCCGGTTCAGCCCGGCGGCGGCCACCTCGAGCGCATGCTCCCAGGTCGCCGGGTGGAGCTCGCCGTCCTCGCCGCGGACGAGCGGCTCGGTGAGCCGGTCCGGGTGGTGGATGAAGTTGAAGGAGAAGCGGCCCTTGACGCAGAGGTTGCCCTCGTTCGAGACGTAGTGAGGCTCCGAGGTCACCTTGACAACGCGCTGCGTCTCCCGGTCGACATTCAGGTCGATCTGGCAGCCCACGCCGCAGAACGTGCAGGTGGTCTTGACCTTGTCGAGTGCGCGCTCGGGCCGATCCGTGCCCTCCTCGAACTCCTCGTAGATGGCGCCGGTGGGGCAGACCGAGAGGCAGCCACCGCAGAGCTCGCACTCGGTGTCGAGCCACGAGTAGCCGTGCGTCGGAACGATGCGCGCGTGCGGCCCACGCCCTTCGAGCGAGAGCGCGGAGCACTGCATGACCTCCTGCGTATAGCGGACGCAGCGGGCACAGAGGATGCACGCGTCCGGGTCGTAGCCCATGAGCTTGTTCCGGTCGTCGTAGGGCTCGCGCTTCGCGTCGGGGAGGATGAACGGGGCCTCGACGTCTAGGTCGCCCGCGAGATCGACGAGCTCGTTCGGCCGGCCGCCCGGATCGGGGTTCAGGTGCTCGGCGAGCAGCATCTCCGTCAGCGTCCGCTGGAACTGAGGCACGTTCGAGTTCGTCGAGACGACGAGGCCCTCGGTGACGCGGGTGGCGCAGGCCGGGAGCGGGCGGGGCGAGCCCTCGACGCCGACCACGCACATGCGGCAGCCCCCGTAGGGGTCGAGCTTGTCGTCGTGGCAGAGCGTCGGAATGAAGACCCCGTATCGCGCCGCCGCATGGACGAGCAGCTCGCCCTCGGGTGCGGTGACCTCTTGGCCGTCGAGCGTGAAGGAGACGACGGTCGCCACGGGACGGCTCATGCTACCGAGGCCTCCTGGTCGCCCAGGGCCGCGAAGAGGTCGGGCCAGTGACGGAAGGCGTTTCGCATCGGGAACGGCGCGCCCTGGCCGAGGCCGCAGATCGATGTCGAGACCATGGCGTCGAGCCACTCCTCGACCTGCCACCGGGGCATGGCGGCCCGGCCGCGCTCGAGCTCCTCGAGGAGGTGGTGCATGCCGCGGTTGCCGATCCGGCAGGGTGTGCATTTCTGGCACGACTCCTCCGCGAAGAAGCGCATCGTCTCGGCCAGCAGCGTGAGCGGCGAGTAGCTCGCCGGGAAGACCTGAACGCCCGCGGAGCCGACGCCGGCGCCCCAGTCGCGCAGGTCGTCGCGCGTGAGCGGCACGTCGAGCGCGTTCGGCGGGAGGATGCCGCTCGCGGCGCCGCCAGGGACGACCGCGCCGATCTCCTCGAGTGCGCCGCCGGCGTGCTGGTCGATCAGCTCGCGGAGGGTCGAGCCGTTCGGCGCCTCGTAGCAACCCGGTTCGGCGACTGCGCCCGAAATCGACCAGAGTCGGACGCCCTTTGCACCGCGCGCGCCGAGCGCCGCCCACGCCTCCCCGCCGAGCCGCAGGATCGCCGGGATGTGGGCCAAGGTCTCGACGTTGTTGATAAGGGTCGGTCGGCCGAGGTAGCCGACCTGGCTCGGGAAGGGGGGCTTCAGGCGGGGCATGCCGCGACGCCCCTCCATCGACTCAAGCATCGCGGTCTCCTCGCCGCAGATGTAGGCGCCGGCGCCAACCACGAGCGTGACCTCGAGCCCGTCAAGGAGGCCCGCGCCGCGCAGTTCGTCGAGCGCGTCGAGAAGACGCGTACGGGCGGTCGCGTACTCCTCGCGGAGGTAGATGTAGCCTTCGTTCGCTTCGGCGAACCGCATCGCGATCAGCATCCCCTCGAGCATGAGGTGCGGCCGAAGCTCCATCACGTAGCGATCTTTGATCGTCCCCGGCTCGCCCTCGTCGGCATTCACGACGACGTAACGCGGGCCCGGCTCGGCCGCTACCGCCTCCCACTTGACCCCGGTCGGGAAGCCGGCGCCGCCTAGCCCGGCGAGCCCCGACGCCTTCAGCTCCTCGACGATCGGGCCCTGGTCGGGGAGCGCGCGCACGGAGGTGTAGCCGTCGCGAGCCTCGTAGTCGGCCAGCGTCTCGTCACGCGTGGCGAGCCCGAGTGACGGGCCGTCGTTCGTCCTGTGCCGGGCCTCCGGCTCGACGCGGTCGCCGCGCATGAGGACGGGTGCAAGCTCGCAGTGGCCCAGGCACTCGACGGCGAGGACGGGCATGCCGCTGCTCTGCTCCTGCTCCCGGGCGAGCAGATCGCGGGCGCCGGCGCAGTGGCAGACGGGGCCGACGCATACGCGCACCGCGTCCGTCGGTACAGCGAGGAAGGAGTAGAACGACACGACCTCGTGCACCTCGCCGCGGCGGATGTTCATGTGGTCGGCGACGGCGTCGGACAGCTCGGGCGTGATCGGCCCGACCTCGCGTCGAACCCGGCCCAGGTTGTCGAGCAGGCGCGTGCGCTCGGTCGGAAGACCCTCGAGGAGCGCCGTCAGCTTGAGCACGTCCACGGTTCGATTCTAGGGTTAGGGCGATGCGGGCAGAGCTGACGGACCTCACGGCGAGCCTCGTTGAGATCGACTCGCAGAGCCCTGATCTCGTGCCGGGCGCGGCTGGGGAGGGGGAGCTCGCGCGCTTCGTCGCCGGGTGGATGGTGGACGCGGGCTTTGCGGTCGAGGTAGAGGAAGCCGCCCCGGGGCGCCCGAACGTGATCGGAACCGCGCGCGGCTCGGGCGGCGGCAAGGCGCTCATGCTGAACGCCCACCTCGACACGGTCGGCCTGGGTGGGATGGAGGCTCCGCTCGAGCCGCGTCTCGAGGAGGGGCGGCTGTACGGGCGGGGCGCCTACGACATGAAGGCGTCTCTCGCCGCCATCCTCGTCGCGGCCCGGGAAGCCGCGGCAACCGGTCTCAGTGGGGACGTAGTCGTGACGGCCGTGGCCGATGAGGAGTTCGCGTCGGTCGGCACCGCGGCGATCGCCGCCGCCCGCCGTGCAGACGCCGCGATCGTCGCGGAGCCGACGGAGCTCGGCGTGGCCGTCGCCCACCGCGGGTTCGCCGCCTGGGAGCTCGAGACGACCGGGCGCGCAGCGCACGGCTCGCGGCCGGATCTCGGAGTCGATGCGATCGCGCACATGGGGGCCGTGCTCGCGGAGCTCATCGAGCTCGACCGCACTCTTCGGGCCGGCTCGCCCCATCCGCTGGTCGGGACGGGGTCGCTCCACGCCGGGACGATCGAAGGCGGCGCCGAGTTCTCGACGTATCCGGCGAGCTGCCTCGTGCGGGGCGAGCGCCGGACGATTCCAGGGGAAAAGGCCGACCAGGCCCGCGCCGAGCTGGAAGAGGTGGTCGTCCGAGCCGCCGAGCGCATCCCGGACCTTGCCGTGGACGTGCGCGTACCTCTCGTTCGGGAACCGTTCGAAGTGCCGGAGGCAGAGAGCATCGTCGAGCTTGTGAAACGCCACGCCGGCAGCGACGAGGTCGTAGGCGTGCCTTTTTGGACGGACGCGGCGCTCTTGCAAGCGGCTGGCATCCCGACCGTCGTGTTCGGGCCTGCCGGAGAGGGTGCCCACGCCGACGTCGAGTGGGTCGACCTCGAGTCCGCGGAGCGTTGCGCGCAGGCGCTCGTCGGCGTTGCGTGCGACTTCTGTGCGTGAGCGGTTAGAGAGTCGGCACAGTGCGTGACACACGCGCGGTCTACGGCGGTACGCTCGAAGCGGTGGGCGGCGGAGGCCGGCCCCCGGGGTGACATGGCCGGACAGGACTAGGCTTTGAGGATGACGAGCGCCTCCCCGCCACCGTACGCTGCCGGGCAGGTCGACGTCCTGCGCCTCCCTGCCGGCGTCGAGGAGCCCGACGAGGTGGCCGTCGAGGAGCCGCTCGAGATTCGGATCAACGGCGAGCCCGTAGCGGTCACAATGCGGACTCCCGGCCACGACGAGGAGCTGGCCCTCGGGTTTCTGCTCTCGGAGGGCTTCCATCCCACCGCGGCCGCGCTTCCCGACAACCTGGCGGCCAACACCGTCGAGGCGGCAGTCTCCGAGGACGATCTCGGACGCCTGCGCCGGAACTTCTACACCTCGTCGTCGTGTGGTGTCTGCGGCAAGGGTGCGCTCGAGGCGGTCGCGGTCGAGGCGCCCACTGTGGAGAGCGATCTAACCGTCTCGGCCCAGCTCGTCTCCGGCCTGCCCGATCGGCTGCGGGCAGCCCAGCCGGCGTTCACGGCGACCGGCGGCCTACATGCCACCGGGCTCTTCGACGCGCGCGGCGAGCTGCGCTGCCTCCGCGAGGACGTGGGCCGGCACAACGCGATGGACAAGGTCGTCGGCTGGGCGCACGGCGAGCTGCTCTTGCCGCTTGCGCGCAACGTTCTGTGCGTCAGCGGGCGGCTTTCGTTCGAGCTCATCCAGAAGGCGGCCGTGGCCGGCTGTCCGCTCGTCGTCGCGGTCGGCGCGCCGTCGTCGCTCGCCGTCGACCTGGCCCGCGATCGCGGAATCACGCTTTGCGGGTTCGTCCGAGACGGCCGCGTGAACGTGTACTCGCACGCGTGGCGCGTCGCGACGTAGCGGGCGTCCTCCTCGTCGGCGGGCTGAGCACGAGGTTCGGCTCACCCAAGGCGCTGGCCCGGCTCGGCTCCGAGACCTTGGCCGAGCGTGCTTGGCGGATTCTGGGGGAGGCCTTCGACGAGCGGCTCGCTGTCGGGAAGACCGGCGAGCTCGACCTCCCCTTCGAGGTGACTGACGACGGGTCGGAGGTGCGTGCGCCGCTGGCGGGCATCGTTGCCGGCCTGCGAGTCAGCTCGGCCGGAACCGCGGTCTGTCTGCCCGTCGACGTGCCGCTCGTCGATGCGGCAACCCTCCAGAGACTCGCGGACGCGTGCCTTGACGCGGCGGTCACCCAGACCGGCCCTCTGCCGGCGGCGTTTCGGAAGCGTGCTCTCCCGGAGCTCGAAGCGCGCCTCGCGCGCGGTGACCTCAGGCTCGGTGACGCGCTCGGCGAGCTCGAGACCGCAGTGGTCGAGGCCGATCCGGTCTTGCTCGCGAACGTGAACGAGCCGGCCGACCTGACCCGGCTCTCAGGCGACGGCGGCCGCTAGGCCACCAGGGGCCAGAACGCGCTCCCGCTCGGCGCCGACGCCGACCATGGTCACCTCGACGCCGATCGCCTCCTCCACGAACCCGACATAGCGCCGGGCTGCGTCGGGCAGCTCGTCGAGGGCCTCGACGTCGTCGAGCGGCTCGGCCCAGCCGGCAAGCGTCTCGTACACCGGCCTCGCGTGGTGGAAGTCGCTCTGGTGCGCCGGAAGTTCCTCGGTCTCCGCACCGTCCCCGAGCCTGTAGCGGACGCAGACCGGCAGCTCGTCGAAGGCCGAAAGCACATCGAGCTTGGTGAGGGCCAGCGACGTGATGCCGTTTACGCGAACGGCGTACCTGAGACCGACGAGGTCGAGCCAGCCGCACCGTCGCTCGCGGCCGGTCACGGTTCCGAACTCGCCGCCGAGCTCACGGACGCGCCCTTGGTCGGGACCCTCGATCTCCGTCGGGAAGGGGCCTTCGCCGACGCGTGTCACGTACGCCTTCGCGACGCCCAGCACGCGGTCGATGCGGTTCGGCCCAACCCCGACGCCCGTCGCCGCGTTCGCCGCGACGGTGTTCGAGGACGTCACGAACGGATAGGTGCCATGGTCGAGGTCGAGGAGGGTCCCCTGGGCGCCCTCGAGGAGCACGGCCTTGCCCTCCCGGAGCGCGCGATCGACAAGGAGGGACGTGTCTGCGATATACGGTCGGATCCGCTGCGCGTAGCCCTCCAGGCGCTCGGCTAGCTCCTCGAGGTCGAGCGGGTCCACGCCGTAGACGCGCTCGAGCCAGAGGTTCTTCTCGGCGAGCGCCACTTCGATCTTCTGCCGGAGGATCTTCGGGTCGAGGAGATCTTGGACGCGGATGCCGAGCCGCATCGCCTTGTCCGCGTAGCAGGGGCCGATCCCGCGCCGGGTCGTTCCGATTTGGAGCCTGCCGAGCCGCCGCTCGCTGGCTCCGTCGATCGCGACGTGCCACGGCATGATCAGGTGCGCCTCGCCGGAGAGATGGACGTCGTCGGTCGTGCATCCGCGCGCCTCGAGCTCGTCGACCTCCGCCAGGAAGACCTCCGGGTCGACGACGCAGCCGGCTCCGATCACGTTCGTCCTTCCTGTCACGACACCGGAGGGGATCTGGCGAATCTTGAAGGTCTCGCCGTCGACGACGATCGTGTGGCCGGCGTTCGGCCCGCCCTGGTAGCGGCAGACGACGTCCGAGTGCTGTGCGAGGAGGTCGACGATCTTGCCCTTCCCCTCATCGCCCCACTGGGCGCCCACGATCACGGTCGCAGGCATCGGCCGGAGCTTAGAGCGTCGGCCCGTCGGAGGCAGCCCGCTCGACGTGGCCGGGCCCAGCCTCTAGGCGGCAGCCAGGTCGGCGAACTTCGCGTATCGCCTGAGGAACGAGAGCTTGACCGTGTCGGTCGGCCCGTTTCGGTGCTTTGCCACGATCACCTCGGCGAGGCCTTGCTGGTCGGATTCCTCCTGGTTGTAGTACTCGTCGCGGTAGATGAAGCAAACGATGTCGGCGTCCTGCTCGATCGAGCCGGACTCGCGGAGGTCGGAGAGGATCGGTCGCTTGTCGTGACGCTGCTCGACGGCGCGCGAGAGCTGGGACATGGCCACGATGGGCACGTCGAGGTCGCGCGCGAGCACCTTCAGCGAGCGTGAGATCTGCGAGACCTCCTGCACGCGGTTCTCCGCCGTCGAGCCGGAGGTCATGAGCTGCATGTAGTCGATCAGGATCAGTCCGAGCTCGGGCACCTTCGACTTCAGGCGCCGCGCTTTCGAGCGGATCTCCATCATCGTGAGCGAGCCCGTGTCGTCGACGTAGACCGGCGCCTTGGCGAGCTTGTCGCAGGCGGCGGTCAGGCGCGGCCAGTCATCGGCCGCGAGCTTGCCTGTCCGTAGGCGCTGCGACTCGACCTTGGCCTCGCTGCACATGAGGCGTTGCGTCACCTCGGACTTCGACATCTCGAGCGTGAAGAGCGCGACGGGCGTACCGTGGCGGACAGCGAGGTTCGCGCACATGCAGAGGCCGAGCGCCGACTTCCCCATCGAGGGGCGAGCCGCGAGGATGATCAGGTTCCCAGGCTGAAACCCCGACGTAATGCGGTCGAGGTCGCGGAAGCCAGAGGGAATGCCGGTGATGTCTGCGCCCGACTCGTAGAGCGCCGTGATCCGCTCGAAGCTCTCCTTGAGCAGCTGCTCGATGTGGCTGAACTCCGCGCTCGCCCGTTGCTGGGAGAGGTCGAAGACGATCTGCTCGGCCTGGTCGACGAGCTCCGTCGCGTCGCCGGGGCGTTCCCAGCCGAGCCGGGAGATCTCGCCGCCAGCGCGGATGAGGCCCCGCAGGGTCGAGGCCTCGCGGACGATCAGCGCATAGTGGCCTGCGTTCGCGCTCGCGGGCACGAGGGCGGCCAGCTCGTGGATTCGGGCTTTGCCGCCAGCCATTTCGAGCTCGCTGCGCTCGTCGAGCTCGTCGACGAGGGTGATCGCATCGACCGGCTCCCCCTTGGCGTAGAGGGCGAGCGCCGCCCGGTAGATCTTGGCGTGGCTCTCCCGGTAGAACTCCCGGCCCTCGGCTTCGAGTACCTCGCTGACCGCGGCGATCGCGCCGGGCGTCAGCATCATCGCGCCGAGGACAGACTCCTCCGCGTCGAGGTTCTGCGGAGGGACAGGAGCGGTTTCGTGCAGGGTCGTGGCCAAGCCGGCCATGACCGTAGAAGAGGTATGCAAATGGTGTCCGTCCACAACCGCGGCTCCGAGAATAGGCTCTTGTGCAGGTAAAGAAGAACCTATGTTCGCAGGTCGAGCGGACGGAATCCCCAGCTCGCGTTACCGCTGTCCACGTAAGGCGGTGCGGGCGCTGGACAATTCCTCCGCTCGGAGCGGCAATTTCTTGCGGGCGCCCACATGCCTGTGGACGGGTGGTGGAAGGCGCCTGGAGCCTCTAGGAGGGTTTGGCGGAAAAACCGTTGAGCCGCCGGGCTGCGCTGCACGCCCCGAGGCGGCGTCCTCAGTCCCGCCCGTACCCCACGGTACGAACGCTCCCTGCGTCCTTGCCTCGAAACGAGCAGCACACAGCCCGACAACGAAGACTTTTCCGCCAAACCCTCCTAGCGGTCTTCGCGCGGCGGTGACTCGCCGATGTCCGCCTCGTCGGAAGCGGGCTCTTCCACCCCGGCCGCGTCTGCGTCCGCATTTGCCGCCGGGGTCGCCTCCTCGAGGTCGGCCTCCTCCTCGGCCGTCAGCAGCTCGTCGCTCCACTCCTCGTCGCCTTCGAGGTGCGCGATCTCCTCGTCGGTTTCAGTGCCTTCCTCGGCGCGGGCTGCGGCCTCCATGGCCGCGAGCTCCTCTTCGGGGGGCAGCTGGCCGCCCTCGGGGACGACGAGCGTCCGCACCTCGGCGGTTACGTCCTGGAAGACCTCGATCGGGATCGAGTATCGGCCGATTCGCTTGATCGGCTCGCTGAGCTCGATCTTGCGCCGATCGACCCGGATCTTCTTCGTCGTCCAGAGCTCGTCGGCGATGTCCGTGGGCGTCACGGAGCCGAAGAGGGTGCCCTGCGGGCCGGCATTGACGTCGAAGCGCAGCTCGGCCTGCGAGAGCGTCTCCGCGATCTTTTGCGCCTGCTCGAACGTGCCCGCCTCGTGGCGGGCACGAACCGCCTCGCGCTTCTCGAGCTCGGCGACCTTCGCGGGCGTCGCGGCCTCGGCGAGGCGCCGCGGCTCCAGGTAGTTCCGCATGAATCCGCGCGCGACGTTCACGACCTCGCCGCGGAGGCCGACCTTGTCGACGTCGCGAAGGAGGATGACGTCCATCAGCGGCTCTCGACGTACGGCAGGAGCGCCATCTCGCGGGCGCGCTTTACCGCGACCGCGACCTGCTCCTGGTGGCGCCGGCATGCGCCCGTGATCCGGCGCGACCGGATCTTGCCCTTCTCCGAGATGTAGCGGCGGAGCTGATTGATGTTCTTGTAGTCGACCTGATCGACCTTGTCCTTGCAGAAGTAGCAGCTCTTGCGCCGGATGGGGCCTCCCCCGCCGGGCGGACGTCTGCGCGGCTTCGTCTGCTGTGCCATCGCTCTCCGTCGCTCCTCGTTCTAGAAGGGGATGTCGTCGTCGGTGCTCGACGGGCCGAAGTCGGAGCGGTCGGCCGCGACGTCGCCCGCTGGGACGTACTCGCGCTGCTCCCCGCCCTCACCGCGGCTGTCGAGAAACTGCACCGTGAACGCGACAACTTCGACCTTGGAGCGCTTCGAGCCGTCCTGCGCCTCCCAGGACGACCAGTCGAGCCGCCCGTCGATTCCGACCCTGCGCCCCTTCGAGAGGTGCTGCGCCAGCATCTCGGCCTGGTTTCCGAAGACTTTCACGTCGAAGAAGTTCGGCTTGTCGATCCAGTTGCCGCCGTCGTCCTTCTGCCGCCCGTTGACCGCGAGCCCCATCTGAAGCACGGGGCTCCCCGACGGCAGGTGTCGAAGCTCAGGGTCGCGCGTCAGGCGTCCTACGAGCGTTACGCGGTTGATGTCGCCAGCCATCTCAACTCCTCTGATCGAACATACGTTCCTGTACGGTACTACCCGGCCGGGACGGCGGGCTCCTCGTTGCGGCGGCGAACCACCGGCCGCCGGACGGCCAAGTGCCGCATGACGCCGTCCGTGATCCGGAGCACCCGCGTGGCCTCGTCGAGCGCGGCCGGCTCGGCGTCGAAGTGGACGAGGTGGTAGACGGCCTCGTCCTTTTTCTCGATCTCGTACGCCAGCCGCCGCTTGCCCCACGGCTCGTGGCCGACCCAGGCGCCGCCGCCTTTCTCGATCAGTTCGCGCAGGCGCGCGAGGATCTCGTTCTGGCGTTCCTCGGCCAACTCGGGTTCGAGCATCAGCATGACCTCATAGGCGTTCATGTGTCCCCGAACCTCCTTCCCTCGGTCTAGCGGCCCTGCCGACTTGCGTCGCTCGGGAACGGTGCAACGCCGGGCGGGGCAGGAAGTCGATCGAGTATAGCGATGGCCGGTTGCTTGCCCGCCGACGGTTTGTCGTGGAAGAGTGACGGGCGTGCAACGACTTTCCGCACTCCTCGCCGGCGCCGCTGCCGGTGCGCTCGCCGCCGCGGCGTTCCTCCGTCGGAGGCGAGCCGTGCCGAGCGCGCCCGCGCCCTCGGTTCCCGACCCGCGCGCCGACGACCTCCGCCAGAAGCTCGCGGATGCCCGTCAAGCGGCCGCGGAGGAAGAGGCAGTCGCCGCCGTGGAGCGCGGGGCGGAGACCACGGTCGAGGACGATCCCGCTCCGCCCGCCGACGAGTTCGAGGCCATGCGCCGACGCGTCCACGACGAGGCGCGAGCCGCCGCCGAGGAGATGAAGCGCTCCGAGGGCGAGCCCACGTAGCGGATGGTTCCGAAGGCCCGGGCGGAAGCCGCTTGTGGAACCCGCTCGCGGGTGAACGCAACCGGGCTTCGCCCAGTTGCTCCATAGAAATCGCCGCTGGGCGTTGAAGGGAACGCTCCGGGTTCCATGGCCGACGGTGTTGGAGGCCGGCGTAAGCCGGCCGGGGAAATCGTGCCGCTCCATGCGCGATTTCTAGTCAGCACCCGGCCAGGTGGCCGGGTGCGTATCAGCCCCTGGAGATGAATCGCACGGCCGCTCCGGCGAGCGCCCGGGCGATTCGCCGCTGGTAGCCGTCCCGCCGGAGCTTCCTGCTCTCGGACGGGCTCGTCATGAAGCCCGTCTCGACGAGCACGACCGGGACGTTCGCCCAGTTGAACCCGGTCAGGTCGCTTCGCCTCACGAGGCCGCGGTTCGGTGCGCCCGTGGCTCGCACGACGCGGCGCTGGACGATTCCGGCCGCGCGGAGACTGGGTCTGTAGACGTCTGCGGTCCAGCCGCGCCGATTCCACGGGTAGAGGGTCGAGACGCCGTGGACACGCCAATCTGTCGACCCGTCCGCGTGTACGCGGAGCATGAGTGCCGCTTCCCGGCGGTTGCAGAAGCGCGCCCGGGCGATGTTGCCGCCCTGCCGCAGGGTGAAATCGGGTGTCGTACGCGTCATCGCCACCCGAAAGCCGCGCTCCCGCAGAACCGTCCGCGTCTTCTTCGAGATCGAAAGGACGACTGGTGCCTCACCGGGGGCGCCCCCGCCGTCCTTAACCTTTCGCGTGGAAGATCCGGGGCCGATCGGCTCGGTCTCGAGGTTCGGCCGACGTGCGTGGCCCGGGTCGATGCAGACGAGCGGAGGCGGTGGCGGCGGCTGGACGTCGGCGGTGAACATGCGTGGGCGAGACCGGGCTCGATGATAGGGGCGGTCACGGCCGAGAGGCTCACTACTCGCATCGGGGTTGACAAACCTGCCGAATCCTCTGCACACTGCGTGGACTCCGATGAGGACGTCGTACGCCAACAGCACGCGCGCCGGCCGATCCGGCGTCGCGGCGTGCCTCCTCCTCATCCTCCTCATCACGATTCTCCCCCTCTAGGGGGAGTACGTGATCACGCGCTAACGAAGCGCAGACGCCGACCGATGTAGGGAGTAGTGCGTCCCGGCACTAGCGGGACGCCCGATGAGGAGGAGCCGAGACGTGTCAACCCGCAGGATCACGATCTTCGATACGACGTTGCGAGACGGCGAGCAGTCGCCGGGCATCGCGCTTGCGCCCGACCAGAAGGCGGAGATCGCGACGCAGCTCGAGCGCCTCGGTGTCGACGTGATCGAGGCGGGCTTCGCCGTCTCGTCGCCCGGCGACTTCGAGGGCGTGAAGGCCGTCGCCGACGCCGTCGAGCGACCGGCGGTCGCTTCGCTCTGCCGCACGAGGAAGGAGGACGTCGACGCCTCGGCCGAGGCCCTCGCCGGCGCACGCAGGTCGCGCCTCCACGTCTTCATCGCGACCAGCCCGATCCACATGGAGAAGAAGCTTCGGCTCGAGCCGGCCGAGGTGCTGGAACAGGCGCGCTGGGCCGTCGGCTACGCGTCCGCGCTCGCGCGACGAGGTCGAGTTCTCGTGCGAGGACGCGACCCGCAGCGACCCGCGCTTCGTCGCCACGGTCTGCCGCGAGGTCATCGAAGCCGGCGCGACGACGATCAACCTCCCGGACACCGTCGGTTACTGCATGCCGGAGGAGCATGCGGCGTTCCTCCTCGAGGTTCAGCACCTCTGCCCCGAGCTCCGCGACGTCTGCCTCTCGGTGCACTGCCACGACGATCTCGGGCTGGCCGTCGCGAACTCCCTCGCGGGCGTCCAGGCCGGCGCGACCCAGGTCGAGTGCACCGTGAACGGGCTGGGCGAGCGGGCAGGTAACGCCGCGCTCGAGGAGGTCGCGATGGCGCTCGACGTGCGCCGCTCGTTCTTCGACGTCGAGACCGGGATCGACCGGAGCCAGATCGGCGCGGTTTCCCGGCTCGTGTCGCGCTGCACCGGCTACGCAGTGCAGCGGAACAAGGCGATCGTGGGCGCGAACGCGTTCGCACACGAGGCCGGCATCCACCAGGACGGGATGCTGAAGGACACGGCCACGTACCAGATCATGGATCCGGCCGAGCTCGGGCTCCGCATGACGCTCCCGCTCGGCAAGCACTCGGGGCGGCACGCGTTCGCGCTCGCGTGCAAGGACCTGGGCTACGAGCTCGAGGGCGACGAGCTGAACGACGCATTCGCCCGCTTCAAGCGGTTGGCCGACACCGGCAAGCCCGTGTCGGTCGAAGAGGTCTTCGAGACGAAGGAGGTGGCGGCATGACGCGCAAGCGCGCGTACCGAGTGGCCTGCCTCGCCGGTGACGGCGTCGGGCCCGAAGTCATGGCGGAGGCGAGCCGGGCGATTGCCGCGGTCTCCCGCCATCACGGATTCACCGTCGAGGAGCGGCACGTGCCGTTCGGCGGCGAGGCGCTTTCTAGGTCGGGGCACCTGCTCCCGGCCCAGACTCGGGCGGCGTACCTGACCGCCGACGCGGTGCTCGTCGCCTCGGCGGGCGAGCCTGCCCTCGCGGGCGTCGTCGCCGAGCTCGAGATCCAGGCCCGCGTCACCGAGGTGCGCGTGAACGGCAAGGCGTCCGTTCGCGTCGTCTCTCCGGTCGCCGAGGAGACATCGCGCTGGGCCGTTCAGCGGGCCTTCGAGACCGCGCTTGCCCGCTCGGCGCGGCTCACGGTCGTCTCGCCCGACGAGCGGTTCGCACGGCTCGTCTCCGAGGTCGAGGCCGGTTTCGACGGCGTGCTGGTCGACCGGGTCGAGGTCGCCGCGGCGGTGCGGCGGCTCGCATTCGAGCCCGAGGGCTTCGACGTCGTCCTCACGGGCTCCGGGCTCGGGCGAGGCCTTCGCGGACCTCGTCGGCTCGGGAACCGAGCACGAGCGCTTGGCCGCCACCGGCCTCGTCGGTGAGGGCCCCGGCGTCTTCGCGCCGGCGGGCTCCTCGGCCGGCGAGGTGGCCGGCGAGGGCGTCGCGAACCCGTGCTCCATGCTCCTCGCGGCCGCGGTCATGCTCTCGGAGGGCCTCGGCGAGCGCACCGGCGCCTCGACGCTCGCGGCGGCGCTCGGCGGCACCGTGGAGAGCGCCCGGCGGACTCCCGACATGGTCGCGACTGGCGTCGGCTCGACGACGCGGGAGTTCATGGACGCGCTCCTCGCCGAGCTGCCGCTCCGCGTGCCCACCTTCGAGTTCTCGAGGGAGGCCTACGCCGCGTGAGAGATGCTCGGCTCGGACGCGATCCTCCGCTCACTCGAAGCCGAGGGCGTCGACACCGTCTTCGGGATCCCCGGCGGGGCGATCCTCCCGACCTACGACGCGTTCGCACGCGGGACGACCGTCCGCCACGTCCTCGCCCGGCACGAGCAGGGCGCCGGCCACATGGCCGAGGGCTACGCGCGCGCCTCGGGCCGGGTCGGAGTCGCGATGGCGACCTCGGGCCCGGGCGCCACGAACCTCGTGACGCCGATCGCCGACGCCTGGATGGACTCGACGCCGCTCGTCTGCATCACGGGCCAGGTGCGGACGAACCTGATCGGGACGGATGCGTTCCAGGAGACGGACGCGACCGGAATCACTCTCCCGATCGTCAAGCACTCCTGGCTCGTCCAGGACGTCGAGGAGCTCCCGCACGTCCTGAAGGCGGCCTTCCACGTCGCGCGCACCGGCCGCTCCGGCCCCGTTCTCGTCGACGTGGCGAAGGACGTCCAGGAGGCCGAGCTCGACTTCCGCTACCCCGACGAGGTCGACCTGCCCGGCTGGAGGCCGCCGCGCAAGGTCAACGCGCGCCAGCTCGGCGAGGCGGCGAAGGCGATCGCCGAGGCCGAGCGGCCCGTCCTCTACGTGGGCGGCGGGGTCGTGAACGCGGAAGCCTCGGAGGAGCTGCGTGCCCTCGCCGAGGCCGGCGGCCTGCCGGTCGTCACGACGCTCATGGCCAAGGGCGCGTTCCCGGAGTCGCACGAGCTCTCCTACGGGCCGCCCGGGATGCACGGCTCGAAGTGGGCCAACTGGGCGCTCAACAAGTGCGACCTCATGGTCGCCGTCGGGTCGCGGTTCGACGACCGGGTGACCGGCAAGCTCTCGGCCTTCGCGCCCGGCGCGCGGGTCATCCACCTGGACGTCGACGCCGCCGAGATCGGCAAGCTCCGGCACGCGGACGTCCCGGTCGTCGGGCCGCTCAGGCCCGCGCTCGCACAGCTCGCCCGCGAAGTGGGGCGCCTGCGCTCGCAGAACGGCGCCACCGCCGGCCCGGTCGTCTGGCGGGCGCAGCTCGACGCCTGGCGGGAGGCGTTTCCCCTCCGCTACTCGGCCTCGGGCGACTACCTGAAGCCGCAGGCGGTGCTCGAGACGCTTCGCGACCTGACCGCCGGTCGCGACGACGTCGTCTGGACGACGGGCGTCGGCCAGCACCAGATGTGGGCCATGCAGTACCTCGTCTGCGACCGGCCGCGGACGTTCATCACCTCGGGCGGGCTCGGCACGATGGGCTACGGCGTTCCCGCCGCGGTGGGAGCGAAGGCGGCCCGGCCCGACGCGACCGTCGTCTGCGTCGACGGCGACGGGTGCTTCCAGATGACGTGCCAGGAGATCGCGACCGCGGTCCTCGAGGGCCTGCCGATCGTGACCGTGATCGTGAACAACGGCTGGCTCGGCATGGTGCGCCAGTGGCAGGAGATGTTCTACGCCGAGCGGTTCGCGCAGACGCACCTCACGCACTCCGTTCCCGACTACGCCATGCTCGCGGAGGCCTACGGCGCCGCCGGCTTCACGGTCGACGACGAGGACGACCTCGAGTCGACGCTCGAGCAGGCGCTCACCTGCGGCCGCACCGCGGTCGTCGACGCGCGCTGCGACCCGGAGGAGAAGTGCTTCCCGATGGTTCCCGCGGGCGCCGCCTCCGTGGACGTCCTCGAGTACACCGACCCGGAAGCGGTCGAGGCGTGACCCACACGCTCTCCGTCCTCCTCGAGAACAAGCCCGGGGCGCTCGCGCGCGTCTCGACGATGTTCGCGCGGCGCGGCTTCAACATCGAGAGCCTCGCGGTCGGCCCGACCGAGCGGCCCGACGTCTCCCGGATCACGCTCCGCGTGGCCTGCGAGCAGCACTCGCTGGAGCAGATCGAGAAGCAGATGCACAAGCTCGTGAACGTGCTCCGCGTCAGCGAGCTCGAGCCCGGCGAGGCCGTGGAGCGGGAGCTCGCGCTCGTCAAGGTTTCGGTCAGCCCCGAGCGGCGACCGGAGCTCCTCGCGGTCGCCGAGACGTTCGGCGCGAAGGTCGCCGACCTCGGCCCCGAGACGATGGTGTTCGAGCTCGTCGGCCCGCCCGAGTCGCTCGACTCCTTCGAGGAGCTCGTCCGGCCCTACGGCGTGAAGGAGCTCGTTCGCACCGGCCGCATAGCGCTGCCGCGCGCCCGCGGCCGCACCAGTCCCCGCAAGCAACGCGTGCTCACCTAGGAGGAATCCCATGGCGACGATTCACCGCGAAGGCAACTCTCGACCTGCTCGACGGCAAGGTGGCGGTCATCGGCTACGGCGCGCAGGGCCACGCCCACGCGAGGAACCTGCACGACTCCGGCGTCGAGGTCGAGGTCGGCCTCCGCGAGGGCGGCGACTCGTGGGCCAGGGCCGAGGAGGCCGGGCTGACCGTGCGCACGATCCCCGAAGCCGTGCGCGGCGCGCAGATCGTCGCGTTCCTCGTCCCCGACCACGTTCAGGGCGAGGTCTACGACCGCGACATCGCGCCGAACCTCGAGCCCGGGGCGGCTGTCCTGTTCGCCCACGGCTTGAACGTCCACTTCGGCCGCATCGAGCCCGCCGAGGGCCACGACGTGATCATGGTCGCCCCCAAGGCGCCGGGCCGGCGAGTCCGGGAGCTCTTCGAGGTCGGCGCCGGCACGCCCGGGCTCGTTGCCGTATGGCGCGACGCGAGCGGCCGCGCGCTCGACCTGGCGCTCGCCTACGGCGTCGGCATCGGCTGTGCCCGCGTCGGCCTCCTCGAGACCACCTTCGCCGAGGAGACCGAGTCCGACCTCTTCGGTGAGCAGGCCGTGCTCTGCGGGGGTGTCTCAGCCCTCATGCAGGCCGGCTACGAGACGCTCGTCGACGCCGGCTACCAGCCGGAGATCGCGTACTACGAGTGCGTCAACGAGCTGAAGCTGATCGTCGACCTGATCTACGAGGGCGGCTTCACGCACATGCGGAACGTCGTGTCCGACGTGGCCGAGTACGGCGACCTGACGCGCGGGCCGGTCGTCGTCGACGACCACGTGCGCGAGACGTTCAGGAAGATCCTCGAGGACGTCCGAAGCGGCGTCTTCGCACGCGAGCTCTTCGCGGACGAGGAGGCCGGCCGGCCGCGCTTCGAGGAGCTCCGGCGCGCAGGCGGCCGAGCACCCGGTGGAGCAGGTCGGCGAGGAGCTCCGAGACCTGGCCGGCCGGGAAGGCCTCCTCGGCGCCGAACCGGAGCCGAGTGTCCGCCGTTGACGTCCCCGTAGCGCTCCTTGGTTACGGCACCGTCGGCGCGGCCGTCAACCGGCTTCTCCAGGAGAGCGCCGACGACATCGAGCGGGCGACCGGGCACCGCCTCCGTGTGGTGCGGGCGCTCGTCCGCGACCCGGGCAAGGAGCGCGGCGTTCGCCCCGGACGACGGAGTCCTGACCACCCGGTTCGAGGACGTGCTCGAGGACGAGTCGATCGCGGTCGTGGCCGAGGTCATGGGCGGCGTCGAGCCGACCGGCGACCATGTCGTCTCGCTGCTTCGGGCGGGCAAGCCGGTTGTCTCCGCCAACAAGCAGCTGATCGCGCAGCGCGGCGCGGAGCTCTTCGCGACCGCTTCCGAGGCGGGCGTCCAGCTCCGCTTCGAGGCGTCGGTCTGCGCGGCGATCCCGGTCGTCAAGGTGCTCCGGGAGTCGCTCGTCGTCACGAACGTCCACCGGATCCTCGGGATCGTGAACGGGACGACGAACTTCATCCTCACCGAGATGGAGGAGGGCGCCGAGTACGAGGCCGCGCTTGCGGAGGCCCAACGGCTCGGCTTTGCGGAGGCCGACCCCACCGAGGACGTCTCCGGCGCGGACGCAGCCGCGAAGATGGCCATCCTGGCCACGGTGGCGTTCGGCTCCCGCGTTCGCCTCACGGACGTGGGCTTTCGGGGCATCGAGTCCGTTCGGCCCGAGCACGTCGAGGCGGCCCATGCCAACGAAATGGTCGTGAGGCTCGTCGGTTCCGCCGCGCTCGTCGACGGTGCGGTCGACGTGCGGGTCGAGCCGTCCTTCGTTGATCGCCACCACCCTTTGGCAGCCGTCGAGGGTGCCTTCAACGGCGTCGTTCTCGAGGGCGACGCGATCCGGGAGATCACGCTCGAGGGCCCGGGCGCCGGCGGGATCGAGACGGCGTCGGCGGTCGTAGCTGACATGGTGAGCGTCATCGGGACGACCGGCACGGGCTTCCTCCAGAACGACGCCTGCTGGCGCGAGTTGCCGTTCCTCGACCCGGGCGAGCTGCGCTCGCCGTACTACGTGCGCGTGGAGGTCGACGACCGGCCGGGCGTGCTCGCGCTGGTGGCCGAGGGTCTGGCAGGGCGCGGTGTCTCGATTGCGACGCTCACGCAACACTTGCTCGAGGACTGGGGCGGCCCTCGACGTCGTCACCCACGCCGCGGCGGCGGGGGAGGTGGAGGCAGCGCTCGACGACATCTCCGCTCTCGGCGCCGTCCGGGCCAGGCCCGCGGCCCTTCGCGTCATCTCCGATCGCCTGACCTAGCTCTAGGGTTTCCGGCATGCCGCCGGAGCGCATCACCGCCGAGGGGCTTCTCGCCCCGCCGGGCTATGCCCACGCCGTGAAGGCAGGCTCGCTCGTACATACCGCGGGCGCGGTTCCGATGGACGCGGGCGGCAGCCTCGTCGGCGAGGGCGACCTCGAGGCGCAGACGCGCCAGGTGCTCGCGAACCTCGAGGCGCAGCTCGCCGCCGCCGGCGCAACCCCGGCGGACGTCGTCAAGACCGTGATCTACGTCGCGGCCGAGGGGCGCGAAGACCTCCATGCTGTCTGGGAGGTCGTCCGCACCTCGCCGTTCGACGGCGCGGCGAGCACCCTCCTCGGCGTCTCGTACCTCGGCTACACCGGGCAACTCGTAGAGATCGAGGCCGTCGCCGTCGTCGCGGCCGAGCGCGCGCCCCCGACCTAGTAACAGTCTGTTACTTGCGGCGCTCTCCCTGCCAGAACGCTCGTTAGGGTCTCTCCGGTGGCCGAGCCTCTCATCGATCGCTACCGCGACCGCCTGCCCGTTACCCACGCGACGCCGGTCGTCTCCCTGGGTGAAGGCTCGACCCCGCTCGTCCGCGCGGAGCGGCTCTCGGAGCGGCTCGGGCTCGACCTCTGGCTCAAGTGCGAGGGCGCCAACCCGACCGGCTCCTTCAAGGACAGAGGCATGACCGTAGCCGTCTCGAAGGCGCTCGAGGAAGGCGCCGAGGCCGTCGTGTGCGCCTCCACCGGGAACACGGCCGCATCGGCCGCGGCCTATGCGGCCCGGGCGGGGCTTCGCGCCGCCATCCTTCAGCCGGCAGGTGCCGTCGCGGCCGGGAAGCTGGCGCAGGCGCGGGCTCTCGGCGCGCGCGTGCTCGACGTCCGCGGCAGCTTCGACGAGGCGCTCGCCGCTGCGCGCGAGCTTGCCGGCCGGGGAACCCACGTGCTCGTCAACTCGCTGAACCCCGATCGGCTCGAGGGCCAGAAGACTGCCGCGTTCGAGATCGCCGAGGAGCTCGGCCGCGTGCCGGACGCCGTCGCGCTTCCGTATGGCGGCGGCGGCAACGTCTGCGCGTACGCGCAAGGATTCGCCGAGCTGAGCCATGAGATGCCGCGGCTGCTCGCCGGCCAGGCGGCCGAACGTCGGCTGACCCTTGCGAGCGCGATCCGGATCGCCGAGCCTGCGCACCGCACGAACGCCGAGCGCGCGATCGACGGCTCGGGCGGAGCGATCGTCACCGTGACGGACGACGAGGTCGTAGAGGCCTGGCGCGACCTCGCGCGGCTCGAAGGTGTCTTCTGCGAGCCGGCTTCAGGCGCAGGACTGGCAGCCCTTGCACGAGGCGCCGTCGAGGCCGGCGGAACCGTGGTCTGCATCGTCACCGGTCACGGGCTCAAGGATCCGGATGCGGTCGAGCGGCTGGCTCCCGAGCCGGTCGAGGTCGAGCCGGAGCCCGACGCGATCGCCGAGGCGGTCGCGTGAGCATCCGTGTCGGCGCCCCGGCCTCGACCGCGAACCTCGGGCCGGGGTTCGATTGCGTCGCCGTGGCCCTCGATCTCTGGAACGAGGTCGCGGTCACGGAGGGCGGCGACGGGCCTGCGGATCTGGGACACCTGGGCGTCCGCGCGTTCGCGCGGCTCGCGGACCCCGACGGCTGGACGTTCGACTGGACGACGCGGATTCCACGCGAGCGCGGGCTCGGGTCGAGCGCCTCCGTGATCGCGCTCGGGCTCGTCGCCGCAACGCTGGCCGAAGGGCGCGAGCCCGACCCGGAGGAGCTCCTCGTGATCGGGTCGAAGCTCGAAGGCCACTGCGACAACCTTGCGGCGGCGCTCGCAGGCGGTGTCTGCCTGACGCTCGGCGAGCGCATCGCCAGGCTCGGCGACGACCTCCCGGCCGTGCCCGTCGCGGTCGTGCCCGAGGAGACCTACGCCACGGTCGATGCGCGCACGAGCCTCCCCGAGTCCGTCTCGCACGCCGACGCGACGGCGTCGGTCGGCGCGGCGACGCTCCTCGGCGCGGCGCTCGCCGGGGGCTCGGCCGAGCTGCTCGCCGCCGCCCTCGAAGGAGACTGCCTCCACGAGCAGCACCGGACGATTCACGCGCCGCTCCTCGGCGAGCTTCGCGACGACCTTCCCGTGGGCGCGATCGGCGCCACGCTCTCGGGGGCGGGGCCGGCGGTCGTCGTCTGGGCCGAGCGTGGCTCGGAGGAGGAGGTCGCAGCCGTGCTCCGAGAGCGCTTCCCGGACGCCGACGTCCTCCCGCTCTCGGTGTCGCCGCGGGGAGCGCGGCGCCTATGAGCTCGCCCTACGATCGCCCGTCCGATCCGGCCAAGCGGAAGAGCGCAGCCCTCACCGACGGGCCGGACCGAGCGCCCGCGCGCGCGATGCTGAAGGGGATCGGTTTCACGGACGACGATCTCGCGCGGCCGCTCGTCGGCGTCGCTACGACGTGGATCGAGACGATGCCGTGCAACTGGAACCAGCGCGAGCTCGCGCAAGACGTGAAGCGCGGCATCCGCGAGGCGGGCGGGACGCCGGTCGAGTTCAACACCGTGTCCATCTCGGACGGGGTCTCGATGGGCACGGAGGGGATGCGCGCCTCGCTGGTCTCGCGCGAGGTGATCGCGGACTCGATCGAGCTCGTCGCGCGTGGGCACCTTCTCGACGGACTTGTTTGCCTCGTCGGGTGCGACAAGACGATTCCCGCCGCCGTGATGGCGCTCGCGCGGCTCGACCTGCCCGGGCTCGTGCTCTACAACGGCTCGATCGCGCCCGGCCGCTTCCGTGGCAAGGACGTGACGATCCAGGACGTCTTCGAGGCGGTCGGCGCCCACGCAGTCGGGCGGATGAGCGGCGAGGACGTGCACGAGCTCGAGGGTGTCGCATGCCCGGGCGCGGGCGCCTGCGGAGGCCAGTTCACGGCGAACACGATGTCGACGGCGCTTGAGTTCCTCGGCATCTCGCCTCCCGGCGCGAACGGCATCCCGGCGCTTGACCCGGCCAAGCCGGCCGCGGCCGAAGAGGCCGGGCGGCTTGCGATGCGGCTTCTCCGGGACGACGTACGGCCGTCGCAGCTGATCACGCGCGAGGCGCTCGAGAACGCAGCGGCGTCGATCGCGGCGACGGGCGGGTCGACGAACGGCGTCCTCCACCTGCTCGCGATCGCGTACGAGCTGGGGATCGAGCTCGAGCTCGAGGACTTCGACCGGATCGCGGAGCGCACGCCGATCGTCGCGAGCCTGAAGCCGGGCGGGCGGTTCGTGGCCACCGACATGCACGCCGCCGGCGGCGTCGCGCTCGTGGCGCGCGAGCTCCTGAAGCAGGGCCTCGTCCACGCCGACGCGCCGACCGTGGACGGACGGACGCTCGGCGAGGTCGCGACCGCGGTCGCCGAGACGCCGGGACAGGAGGTCGTGGTGCCGATCGAGACGCCGATCAAGCCGACCGGCGGGCTCGCGATCCTGCGCGGAAACCTGGCGCCCGAGGGCTCGGTCGTGAAGCTCGCGGGGCACGAGCGGCTGCTCCACCGCGGGCCGGCGCGCGTCTTCGACTCGGAGGAGGAGTGCTTCGCGGCCGTCAAGCAGCGGTCGATCCAGGCCGGAGACGTGGTGGTGATCCGCTACGAGGGCCCGGCGGGAGGGCCGGGGATGCGCGAGATGCTCCACGTCACGGCGGCGCTCGTGGGGGAGGGGCTCGGCGACGAGGTCGCGCTCGTCACCGACGGGCGCTTCTCGGGCGCGACGCACGGGCTCATGGTCGGCCACGTGGCGCCGGAGGCAGCCCACGGCGGGCCGCTCGCGGCGCTCCGAGACGGAGACACGGTCGTCGTCGACGTCGAGGCGCGCGAGCTTCGCGTCGAGCTCTCCGAGGACGAGCTCGCGGCCAGGCTCGCCGACTGGAAGCCGCCCGAGCCGCGCTACACGACCGGCGTCTTCGCCAAGTACGCGGCGCTCGTGTCCTCGGCGAGCGAAGGCGCCGTCACGCGGCCGCGGGAACTTCGCGAGCCGCGACTGAGGTCCAAGATCCATGCTCGGCGTGCTCACGCTGCTCGATTGCCCTCCTGCTCGGCGTCTCCGTGGGCGGCGGCGCGTCGGTCGAGGAGAGCGCCGTCCGTGGCCGCGCCGCCCCAGCCGAGCACCGGCCGCGCTGCCTCCGTTGGTCGGCGGCCGGAACGCGCCTCCCCGGCCTGGGTCGAGACGGAGCGGCGGCTCGTTCTGGCTCGCCTACGCGGGCTACTGCTGGGGGTCGCGTTGCGTCAAGCATGCTGTCTTGCTCGACGCGGAGGCTTCCGACGATCGTCGTTCGGACGGGGGAGGTCGTCGCTTCCACCTCGGCTTCTCGGCCGCGGCGCGTGGTCCTCAGCGTTGGCCGCCGGACACGGGGTCCGGCTCGAGCCAGACCGAACCATGAGCTGGCGGGTCGAGCGGGCCGGCGTCGTCTCGCTACTCGCGTACTCGGCGCGCGGTGCGCCGGGCGGCTCCGTCGGGTACGTCGCCGTCTTCAGGCTCGGCTGAGACTTTCCAAGAGCCCGCTCGTATACTCGCCCGCGTGCGACCGGGTCGAGGCCGATGACCACCGTCGTCTGCCTCGCCGGCGACGGCATCGGGCCCGAGGTCATGGCGGAGGCAAAGCGGGCTCTCGCGGCGCTGGCTCCTGATGTCGAGCTGGAGGATCGGCTCTTCGGCGGCGCCGCGATCCGAGCGACCGGCGACCCGCTGCCCGAAGGAGACGCTGGCCGCCTGTCGCGCGGCGGACGCCGTGCTGAAGGCGCCGATCGGCGATCCCGAGTTCGACGCGGCCGACGTGCGTCCAGAGCAGGGGATGCTTCGGCTCCGCGCCGAGCTCGACGTCTACGCGAACCTGCGGCCTGCGCGGCAGCGGCGAGGTCGATCTCCTGATCGTCCGCGAGCTCGTCGGCGGCCTCTACTACGGGGCGCGCGGCGTCCGCGAGGACGGCACGGTCTTCGACACGTGCGAGTACCACCCGAGCCAGGTCGAGCGGATCGCGCGACGCGCGTTCGAGCTGGCGCGGGGGCGGCGCGGGCGGCTCACCTCGGTCGACAAGGCGAACGTCATGGAGACGTCGCGGATGTGGCGGCGGGTCGTCGACGAGGTCGGCGCAGGCTATGAGGACGTCGAGCGCGAGCACATGCTCGTGGACAATGCGGCGATGCAGCTTGCGACGCGGCCCGAGCAGTTCGACGTGCATGGTGATGGAGAACACCTTCGGGGACATCCTGAGCGACCTTGCAGCGGCGGTGACCGGCGGGCTCGGGCTCGCCCCCTCGGCGTCGCTCGGCGACGGCGGGCCAGGCCTCTTCGAGCCCGTGCACGGCTCGGCGCCGGACATCGCTGGGCGGGGCGTCGCCAATCCGGCCGCGATGCTCCGTACGGTCGCACTCCTCCTTCGTCACGGACTGGGCCGCGAGGACGAGGCGGCTCGGCTCGAGTCTGCCGTGGAGGAAGCGCTGCGCAAGCGGCCGACCCTCGACCTCGGCGGGAGAGCGACCACCTCGGAGTTCGGCGACGCGGTTCTGGAGGCTCTCTAGTGCCGGGTCTCGGCGATCGGCTGCGGGAGATCGCCAATCAGGCGAGTCCGCGCACCGGCCTCCTCTTCGTCCTGGCGTTCGTGCTACTCGTCGCGTGGATCGTCCTCGCCGCGCTCGGCGTCGGGAACTGACGACCCCGGGCTCGGGCTACGGCAGCGACGTCGTGGCGAACGCCGACGGGTGCGCCCGTTCGTAGGCGGCGATCTCGGGCTCGCGCTCCAGCGTGCGCCCGATCTCGTCGAGGCCGTTCAGAATCGAGTGGCGCGCGAACGCGTCGAACTCGAATGGCACCGCCCGGCCGGACGGGTCGGTGATCTCCTGGGCTTCCAGGTCGACGGTGAGCTCCCTGCCTCCCTTGGCAGCAGTCATCAACTCCCGCACCTCATCCTCCGGAAGCCGCACGGGCACGAGCCCGATCTTTACGCAGTTCGACTCGAAGATGTCCGCGAACGACGGCGCGACGATGACATCGAACCCGTACTCCTGGAGTCCCCAGGGCGCGTGCTCGCGGGACGAGCCGCAGCCGAAGTTCCGCCCGGTCAGGAGGATCCGCGCACCCTGGGCCTCCGGCCGGTTCAGCTCGAAGTCGGGCTCCTTGCGCCAGTCCCAGAACAGGAACTCGGCGAAGCCCGTCCGCTCGATCCGCTTCAGGAACTGCTTCGGGACGATCTGATCCGTGTCGACGTCTGCGCGATCGAGCACGGCCGCGCGCGACGTCACGCGGCGAAAGGCCTTCACGACACTGCCGCCAGATCGCGGACGTCCACGAATCGGCCCTCGATCGCGGTCGCTGCGGCCACCGCCGGCGACACGAGGTGCGTGCGCCCACCGCGGCCCTGCCGGCCCTCGAAGTTCCGGTTGGACGTCGAGGCGCACCGCTCGCCGGGCGCCAGCACGTCGGGGTTCATCCCGAGGCACATCGAGCAGCCCGCGCGCCGCCACTCGAAGCCCGCCTTCTCGAACACACGGTCGAGTCCCTCGTCCTCTGCCTGCCGCTTCACTGTCGCTGACCCGGGTACGACCATGGCGCGCACTCCCTCGGCCACCCGTCGTCCGGCCACGATCTCCGCCGCGGCCCGCAGATCCTCGATCCGAGCGTTGGTGCAGGAGCCGATGAAGACCCGGTCGACCGCGATCTCGCGGATCGGCGTCCCGGGCTCGAGCGCCATGTAGGCGAGCGCGCGCTCGGCGGCCTCGCGCTCGGCGGGATCGTCGAAGCCGGCCGGGTCGGGCACCTCGCCGTCGACCGGCACGACCATGCCCGGGTGCGTTCCCCAGGTGACCTGAGGGGCGAGGGCCGAGAGATCGAACTCGAGCTCGACGTCGAACATGGCGTCCTCCTCGGTCGCGAGGCCGCGCCAATCGTCGAGCGCGCGCTCCCAGTCCGCTCCGCGAGGCGAGGCCGGTCGGCCCTCGAGCCAGGCGAACGTCGTCTCGTCGGGCGCGATCACTCCGGCACGCGCGCCCCATTCGATGGACATGTTGCAGATCGTCATCCGACCCTCCATCGAGAGGCCGCGCACGGCCTCTCCCGCGTACTCGACGACGTGACCCGCGCCTGCCGATACGCCGGTCCTGCCGATCGCGCCGAGGATCATGTCCTTTGCGGTCAGGCCGGCCGGCAGCTCGCCGACGAACGTGAGGCGCATGCGAGCGCGGCTTCGTCTGCGGGAGCGTCTGCGTGGCGAGCACGTGCTCGACCTCCGAGGTGCCGATTCCGAAGGCGAGCGCGCCGAACGCGCCGTGCGTCGAGGTGTGGGAGTCGCCGCAGACGATCGTCAAGCCCGGGCCGCGTGAGCCCGAGCTCCGGCCCGATCACGTGGACGATCCCCTCGCGCCCGCTCCCGGTGGCGTAGAGCGGCACGCCGAACTCGGCGCAGTTCCGCTCGAGCGCCTCGAGCTGGGTCTGCGAGAGCGGGTCGGCCGGCCCGGCGCCGGTCGGCACGTTGTGATCCATGGTCGCGAGCGTGAGATCGGGCCGGCGCACCCGCCGTCCGGCGAGCCGGAGCCCCTCGAACGCCTGCGGCGAGGTCACCTCGTGGACGAGGTGGAGGTCGATCCAGAGCAGCGCCGGCTCGCCGTCCGGCTCCGCGACGACGTGGCGCTCCCAGATCCGGTCGAACAGCGTCTTAGGCACCCCCGAAGTGTGACGGCTCGGATCACACTCGTGCGCGCCAGCCACCGAAAGGCTCCAGGGCTACGAACGGCCCGTCTCGGGTAGCTCCCTGACATGCAAGCAGACCTCCCGGCGGCGCTCGCCCGCCTGCGCGACGACCTCGACGCCGTCCGTCTCGAGCTCGCGGTGCCGGGGGCCGAAGAGGCACGGCGCACCAGGGACGATCTCGTCGCGCAGGTGGACGACTATCTTCTCCCGCGGCTCCGGCAGATGGACGCGCCGGCGCTCATCGTTGTCGGCGGCTCCACGGGAGCCGGGAAGTCGACGCTGTTGAACAGCCTCATCGGGGCGGTCGTAAGCCCCGCGGGCGTCCTGCGCCCGACGACACGCGCGCCGGTGCTCGCCTTCCACCCGGACGATCTCGAGTGGTTCGAAGGCGCGCGGGTTCTCCTTGCCCTGCCGCGGCAGAGCGGCGGCGAGGCTCAGCCGGGAACGCTGCAGCTCGCGCCGACGGAGTCGCTTCCGCAAGGGCTTGCCCTCCTCGACTCGCCCGATATCGACTCTCTCCTCGCCGAGAACCGCGCGCTTGCAGGCCAGCTCCTCGCCGCGGCCGACGGATGGCTCTTCGTCACGACCGCCACCCGATACGCCGACGCGGTGCCCTGGGAATACCTCCGTGCCGCGCGAGACCGCGGGACGGCTCTCTCTCTCGTTCTCAACCGGGTGCCGGAGGACGCCGGCCGGGAGGTTCCGGCGCACTTGCGACAGATGCTCCAGGACGAGGGCCTTCCCGAGGCGGACGTGCTCGTCGTGCCCGAGACGCCTCTTGCGGAGGGCCTCCTTCCCGCGCCCGCGCTCGCCCCGGCACGCGCGTGGCTCGACGACCTGGCTGCCGACGCGCAAGCGCGGGCGGCGCTCGTGCGCC
The DNA here is from genome assembly GCA_963733135.1 of uncultured Actinomycetes bacterium. Lineage (GTDB taxonomy): Bacteria > Actinomycetota > Thermoleophilia > Gaiellales > Gaiellaceae > CAVTBX01. Next base: position 103,797 of record CAVTBX010000010.1, on the reverse strand, counting down.
GGACGCTGCGCGGTGCGCTTGCGAGCCTCCCCGCTCGTGCGGCCGCCGTCGAGGCAGCGCGCGGTGGAGCAGCTCTCGGCCGCGGCCGAGCTTCGCGCGGAGGCGGACGCCGCGTACGTCGCGGCCGGGACGGGAGGTCGAGGCGGCGCTGCGGAGCGGCTCGCTCCTGCGCGGGGAGGTGCTCGCGCGTTGGCACGAGGTGGTCGGCACCGGAGACGTGATGCGGACCTTGGAGTCGCGGATCGGCTGGGCGCGCGACCGGCTCAGGAGCCTCGTCAGCGCTAAACCGGCCGCCGACGACGAGCTGCGCGAGGCGGTCGAGAACCGCGTCGAGGGGGTCGTCCGCGCCGCCGCCGAGCGAGCCGCCGAGCGAACGGCGCGGGCCTGGCGCGAGCGCGTCGCCGGGCGTGCCCTCCTCGACGGGACGACGGGTCTCGACCGCGCATCCACGAGGCTCGAGGCCGCGACAGAGGACGAGGTGCGGGTCTGGCAGGGCGTCGTCCTCGATCTCGTCCGGGAGCAGGGCGCCTCGAAGCGCTCGACCGCGCGGCTCGCGTCGCTTGGCGTGAACGGGGCGGGTCTGACCGTCATGCTCGCCGTCTTCGCGCATACAGGCGGCCTGACCGGCGCTGAAGTCGTCGTCGCGGGCGGCACGTCGGCGTTGAGCCAGAAGGTGCTCGAGGCGATCTTCGGGGATCAGGCGGTGCGCACGCTCGCCGCGCAGGCCCGCGAGGACCTCTTCGCGCGGGTCGAGCGGCTCCTGCGTGAGGAGGCTGCGCGCTTCGATGTGCTCCTCGATGAGGCCGCGCCCGAGGCGGAGAGCTTTGCCCGGCTCCACGGGGCGGTTGACGCAATCCGCCGGGCTGCATGAAGGGCAATCTCGACCAGCGTCTCGCCGCCCTGGGCGAGGCTGCCGGCCTCGCGGAGGGACGGCTCGACGACGACGCCGTCGAGCGGGCCCGCGCGGTCGTCGCGCAGGCCGGAGAACGGCTGGGGCTCGGACTCGAGTCCACCGTCGTTGCGCTCGCCGGCCCGACCGGTGCCGGGAAGTCGCGGCTGTTCAACGCACTCGCCGGGGAGGCGCTGGCGGCTGTCGGCCGCCGCCGGCCGACGACGGCCGCGGGGCAGGCAGCCGTCTGGGGGGACGGCGCCGATCCGCTGCTCGACTGGCTCGAGATCCCGCGCCGCCACCGGCTCGCGGCGGACGGCCTCGACGGCCTCGTCCTTATCGATCTCCCCGACTTCGACTCGGTCGAGAGCGGCGCACCGGCTCGAGGTCGACCGCATCGTCGGGCTCGCTGACCTCGTCGCCTGGGTGGTCGAGCCGCAGAAGTACGCCGATGCGGCGCTCCACGACCGCTACCTGCGCCCACTCGCCTCGCACGGGGAGGCGATGGCGGTCGTCCTGAACCAGGCCGATCTCCTCTCCCCCCGGGACGTGGACGCCTGGCGCGCCGATGTCGGGCGACTCCTGGACGAGGACGGCGTCCGCGGCGCGCCGCTCCTGGTCGTCTCCGCCGAGACCGGCGAGGGCCTGGACGAGCTGCGGCGGCTGCTCGCAGAGCGCGTCCGGGCGCGCGACGCCGCGGTCGCGCGGCTCGCGGCGGACGTGGACGACGCCGCGGAGGCGCTCGGGGGCGCCTGCGGCGAGGGAGCGCGCGTCCGGGATCCGGCGCGACGATCGTCGCCGCCTCACCGCCGCGCTCGAAGACGCGGCCGGAGTCCCAGCCGTCCTCCGGGCGGTCGAGGCCGCGCATCGGCGCCGCGGCGCTCTCGCGACCGGCTGGCCGTTCGTCCGATGGGTGCGCCGCCTGCGCCCCGACCCGTCTACGGCGCCTGCGCCTTCCCGAAACGCCTCAGTCCGGAGGTGCGCACGTCGCTCCCGCCGCCGACCGACGTCCAGACCGCCCAAATGGCGACCGCAGCGCGCCGGCTCGCCGACCGCGCGGCCGAGGGCCTTCCGGAGCCGTGGCCCAGGCTCGTTCGCGACGCTGCCATCGCACGCGACTCAGAGGTCGCGGACCGCCTCGACCGGGCCGTCGTCCGGCGCCGATCTCCATGTCTCGCGCCCGCGCTGGTGGAGCGTCGCGTCCTTCATCCAGAAGAGCGCTCGCGCTCGCGTCCTCGTAGGCGGCCTCTGGCTGCTCGTCCTCGCGGTGCTCGGCTACCTCCGCGTGGACGAGGTCGTACCGCTTCCGGAGGCGTACGGCATCCCGATCCCGACCTGGCTGCTCGCCGGCGGCGCGCTCGCGGGGATCGCGCTCGCATTCCTCGCGCGCCTCGTGAACGGCGTGAGGTGCGCGACGGCGGGCCCGCGCGGCCGCCCGCTCGCTTCGAGCCCGGGTCGAGGAAGTCGGCCACGAGCTCGTCGTCGCCCCGGTGGAAGCCGAGCTCGACGTTCAGAGGCGGCTCTGCGAGGCGGTCGCGAGCGCCCGCGCGAGGTGCGAAGCGCCGCGGATGAGGCGGGACGCAGTCAGCATCCTCGGCCGGATCGTGCCGCTGGCGGCCGCGGTCGGTCGGCGGGTGCGCACGCTCGGGCTCGTCGGGCTCGGGGCGGCGGTCGCGATCGCGCTCGTCGTCCTCGTCCGCTGGACCCCGGGCCACGGGGAGGACTGGGCCGGTTTCGTCGTCCTCTGCGTCCTGCTCGCCGTCCCGCCGGCCGTCCTGCTCGCGTTCTCGTTCGTGCTCGGCGAGGTGGTCGAGCTGCCGGACAAGCTGCGCAGCTACCCGGGCACGACGCGCGAGCACGTCGCAGAGCTCCGCGCGATCGCGCGCGACGCACAGGTGCGCCGACGGCCGGCCTGGCGGCGCCTGCCGGGGAGCACGTGGCGGCTGGCGACGCTCGTACGCTCGGCCCGTGACGTGCTCGCTCCCCACGCGCCGCTGCTTCCGCTCCTAAGCGTGCCGTTCCTCATCGCGACGCTCGTCTCGGTGCTCCTCGTGCCCGTCTTCGTCGTCGCCGCGCTCGTGGTCCTCCTCACGGCTGCTGCGGCATAGAGCCTGTCTCTGCGCTCGCGCACCAGGACTCGCGCACCGAGACGATGCTCTAGGCGCAATCTCGCTAACGGAGCGGCGCAGGAGTCGAACCTACCCAGCGACGGGTTGCGCCGCCTTACCGGTTTTGAAGACCGGCTGGGCCACCGGGCCCGGGCCGCTCCGTGGGCCAGACTACCGCGGGCGTGCGGGTTCCAGCTCTCACCTCGGCAGTCGTCCTCCTGGCTCTCACCGGCTGCGGTGGCGAGGAAGCGCCGACCACCGAGGCCACAGTCGCGCGGGTTGCCGACGGCGACACACTTCTCCTCGAGGACGGGCGCCGCGTACGGCTCGTCCAGATCGACGCGCCCGAAGGGCGGGAGGGCGAGTGCTACGCCGAGGAGGCGACGGACGCGCTCGACGAGCTCGCGCCCGCCGGGGCGTCGATCTCGCTGGAAGCCGACCCAACGCTCGACGACGTCGACCGCTTCCGTCGGCTGCTTCGCTACGTCATCCGCGACGGGCGCAACGTGAACCTCGCGCTGGTCCGACGTGGCGCCGCCGCGCCCTGGTTCGTCGGCGGCGAGCGCGGTCGCTACGCGGACGAGCTGCTCGAAGCGGCCGAAGCGGCCCGCCGAGCCGGCCGGGGACTGTGGGCCGCGTGCCCGAGGGCCCGGCTCGACCCGACGCGGGGTCTCGACACCGGTGGTTAAACGAAAGAGAGGCGGTCGCGACTCAGACCGCCTCTCTTCGCGAGGTGCGTGGGCTGCGGCCCCCCACGAACCTTCGCTTCCGGCTCTTTGGATCCCCAGATCCCCCTAGCCTGGTTTCATTTATCGGCCCCCATTCGGGTGCTCCGATCCCTCGATCCAGTGAAAGTGAAGTAGGCCGATGAACCCCGGGAGGGGCATAGAGTCAAGTGGCTTCCCGGGCGGATACTGCGGTTGCGGCTTCCGGGGGTGGGCCTCGATGCGGCGGAGGCTCACCGCTTCCGGAGACAAGTCGGGGCCGGGGCTCAGTGCGGCGAGTTCCGGCCCCGCACCCTCTCTGCATTGCCGGCATCGCTAGAGTGCCGCGCCGTGCACGGGGTCATCTTCGCGAGCGTGGTCGACTACGTGAACGCGCAGCTCGAGCCGGAAGTCGCGGCTGAACTGCTCCGGGACGAGCCTAGCTATCTCCTCTCCGAGTCCTACCCCGACGAGCAGCTCATGGACCTCGTCGTGCGGGCATCCGAACGAACGGGCCGGCACGTATCGGAGCTCTTGCAGGACATCGGTGCGTTCACGGCCGAGCAGACGTTCGCGCGGCTCTATCCGGCGCAGTTCGACATGGCGGGAGGGACGCGGGCGTTCCTGCTCGGCGTCGAGACCTACATCCACGAGCTCGTGCGGGCGACCATGCCGAGCGCGCGGCCGCCCCAGCTCGCTGTGCGCGAGGCCGGGTCGGACGGTGTCGAGATCGAGTACAGCTCGCCGCGCCGCCTCTGCCACCTCCTGATCGGCCTGACCGAGGGAACCGCCCGCCACTACGGCGAGAAGGTCGAGCTCACCGAGACCGAGTGCATGCACCGCGGCGATCCAGCGTGCCGGTTCGACGTGCGGATCAGGTCTGCGCCGAGCGCCGCCTGAGAATTCGTTCGTCGCCGATTCGCCGGGTCAGGCCGTCCGCGTCGAAGCGCTCGAGCAGGAGCTGGGCCTGCTTGCGGCCGGTGCCTAGGAGGTCGCGGAAGCGGGCGAGAGCGATCCGGCCCGACTGCTCGCACTCCTCGACGAGCAGCTCGCGGGCTCGCTCGAAAGCCTCCCGGTCGATCGCGTAGCCGTCGCCTAACCGGACGAGCCGGCCCTCGCGTTCGAGAAACATCGCCAACGCCCGATCCTCGACCTTGACGGGGACGAAGCCCGCCTCGGTCAGCTCGCGGGCGAGCTCCTCGGCGGCGGCCTCCCGGTCGCCGAGGCTCGCCGTGGCGCCGGGGAGGTAGAGCTTCGCTCGACGACGCTCCAGATCGAGGAGTGGAACGACCTCGGCCGCCCAGGGCTCGGTGGGCGGTGGAACGCCTGGATCGAGTGGGTCGGCCTCGGCGATCTGTGCTCGCAGTCCCGCTTCGAGGTCGTCGAGCCAGGCGCGCGAGAAGACCCAGGCGCCGGCCCGCTCGACACCCTCGAGGTCACCGGGGAGGAATCGCTGGAGGTCGGCGGCACGCACCGGCTCGTGGACGGTGGCCGCGATCTCGCCGCGCTCGATCTGGGCGCTGCGCTCGGCGGTCGTGCGGCGGGGCGGCGCCGGGTCGAGGACGACGCCTCCGCCGAGCGTCGTTCCCTCCCGCAGCACGACGTGGTCGCCGCGGGCGGCGACGACAGGACTCGTCAGGCGGAGCTGCGCGTACCTGTCGTCGCGCCTGACGAGGCGTGCGTAGTGCTCGGCGGTCCCGTGATGGACGTGGAGTCGTGTGCCGTCGGGAATCGGCTCGAGCTCCTCGAGCGCGATGTCCAGCCTGTAGCTCATGCCGTACGCGTGAGGCTCGACGAGCGCGGCGCCGCGGCCGAGCGAGCTCCGTTCGACGCCCGGGAGGGACACTGCGACCCGCTGCCCGGCCTCGGCCCGCGCCACCGGTCGATCGTGCACCTGGACGGAGCGCACGCGGACCTCCTGCCCGCCAGGCTCGATTGCGAGGACGTCACCTTCGCCGACCGAGCCGGCCCAGAGTGTCCCGGTCGCGACGGTTCCGATGCCGCGCAGCGTGAAGACCCTGTCGACGAAGAGCCGTGTCGCACCCGCACGCGTCGGCCGGTCGGCGGTGGCGCCGGCCTCTGTGGCGAGCGCGGCCCGAAGCTCCTCGAGACCGGCACCCGTTCGGGCGCTCGTGGCCACCACCGGGGCTCCCGGGACGAGCTCGCGTGCTTCCTCGGCGGCGAGCTCGAGCGTCTCGGCGTCCACCGAGTCGGCCTTCGTGAGAGCCACGACACCGCGCTCGATCCCGAGCAACCTAAGAATCGCCAGGTGCTCGTGCGTCTGCGGCCGTGCCCCTTCCCCCGCGTCGATCACGAGCAGGAAGAGGTCGATGCCGGTCGCGCCCGCGACCATGTTCCGCACGAACCGCTCGTGGCCGGGCACGTCGACAAGCGAAAGCCTGGTGCCGTCCGGTAGGTCGAGCGGTGCGTAGCCGAGATCGATCGAGATGCCGCGCTCCTGCTCTTCCGGCAGGCGATCAGTGTCCTTCCCGGTCAGTGCCCGGACGAGCCAGGTCTTGCCGTGGTCGATGTGCCCGGCGGTGCCTACCGTGAGAGGCATCGGGCCTCGATGAGTCCATCTGAGATCGCGACGACCTCGAATCCTGCGTCGGCAAGCAGAGCTCGCCACTGCGACTCATCTCGCTCGCGGCCGCCGGCGATCGCGAAGAGCAGCAGATCGAGCCACTTGGCGCTGTGGGGCTCGTTGCCGAGCGGGACGACCGCCTCGAGGATCAGCACTCTCGCGCCGGTCGGCGCACACCTGCGAAGCGTCGTCAAGATCTCGGCGGCGTGTGCATCGTCCCAGTCGTGGAGCACCGTGGACAAGACGTACACGTCGCCCGCCGGCACCGAGCGGAAGAAGTCTCCGCTCTCGAAGCTGACCCGACCGTCGTCCGTCGGCACCTGGCGCGTCGCTCCCGGCAAATCGAACACGACTCCGTGTAGAGCGGGCATGTGATCGAGCAGCGACTCGAGAAGGGAACCGTTGCCGCCCCCGACATCGACCACGGTCTCGTCTCCTCGCCAGAAGACTTCTAGCAGCCGCTGAACTCTCCGGTCGACGCCCTCGACCATCGCGCAGTCGAAGACGGCTCGCTCCTCTGGATTGGCGTCGAGCCACGACCAGAAGTCGGTTCCGTGGACACGTCGAAACGGCGACTCGCCCGTGTGGTCGAGCTCGCCCGCGACTCGATGCCAGACGCCTCCGTGAAGGTGGGCGAATGACGCAATAGCCTGATCTTTCAGGCGCTCGGAGCTGGCGTTGTTGCAGAAGACGCCGGGCTTCTCCTCTTCGAAGACGCCCTCCGAAGCCAGCGCACGCAGTAGCCGATGAAGGGTGTCCGGGTCTGCGCCGAGGTCGGCGGCGATCTCGTCAGCCGGCCGAGGGCCCGAGGAGAGCGCGTCCGCCACGCCGAGATCAGCGACGATCGCGAGGGCACGCGTAGCCAGCGCGCCGCGCATGAGCTCCCAGAGTCGCGCCTCCGGTGGGAGTGTGCTCATGTTCGGGAGGCGATAATGACCTCCGCAGCGGTTTCGACTTCGTCGTCCGTGAGGGTGCGGCAGTCGAGGAGGAGGCGGCCGTCGCGGACGATGCCGATCACCGGTGGGTCGCCTGCACGCAGACGCTCCGCGAGGTCGAGCTCGAGGACGCACGCCCAGCTCTCGAGCTCGGCGAGCGGAAGCGCCCCGCCCCCGATGCGGGCGACGGTCTGCTCCACCTCGCCGCCGGTCAGGGAGGCGAGTTGTGCGGCCCGCGCACGTACGTCTTCGGCCGGCTCGGCGGTCATGCGGAGCACCGGGATCTCGCCGGTGCGGCCCGCGCGGTAGAGCGACAGCGTTCCCTCGAGAGCCGCGAGTGTCAGCTTGTCAGGCCGGAGCGCGCGCTGGAGCGGATGACGGCGAAGACGCTCCACGAGGTCGGCGCGGCCGACCACGATGCCGGCCTGAGGCCCGCCCAGGAGCTTGTCGCCCGAGAAACAGACGAGGTCGGCACCGGCGGCCAGGCTCTCGCGGGCTGTCGGTTCGTCGGGCCAGGTTCGACCTTGCAACAGTCTGCTATTTGGCTCCAGGGCGCCCGAGCCTAGGTCGTCGACGAGGGGGAGGTCGTGGCGATGTGCCAGGGCGGTTAGCTCGCGGAGCGGCGGCTGCTCGGTGAACCCGACCATGCGGAAGTTCGATTGATGGACGCGCAGGATCGCGGCGGTTCGCTCGCCGAGGGCGTGCTCGTAGTCCGCGACGCGCGTCCGGTTCGTCGTCCCTACCTCGACCAGCGTCGCGCCCGAGCGCGCGAGCACGTCGGGGATCCGGAACCCGTCTCCGATCTCGATGAGCTCGCCGCGCGAGACGACCACCTCGCGCCCTTCGGCGAGGGCTGCGAGCGCCAAGAGCACGGCGCCCGCGTTGTTGTTCACGACGAGGGCGGCCTCGGCACCGGTCAGCTCGCGGAGCAGCGGGGCGACGTGATCCTGGCGGGAGCCGCGCGAGCCCTCCGCGAGGTCGTACTCGAGGTTGGAGTAGCCACGCGCCGCTTCGATCGCCCGGGCGATCGCCGGTTCGGCGAGCGGGGCGCGCCCGAGGTTCGTGTGGACGATGACTCCCGTGGCGTTCAGGACCCGGCGGAGCCGCGGGTGTTCGAGCGCCCGGAGCTCGGCGGCGACCCGCTCGGCGACATCGCCTGAGTCGAAGCCCGCGCGCAGCTCTTCACGGGCGCGGGCGAGAGCCTCCCTTACTGCGGCGACCACGAGCGTCCGCCCGTGTTCGGCCGCCAGCGCCGCGACCCGCTCGTCGGCAAGCAGTCGATCGACGGAAGGTAACTCCCGGAGCGGGTTTCGGGCCATGCCGAAAATGATAGAGCGCCGGATCGCGGGGTACGCTTTGGACATGGTCGAGCTCGTCGCCGGGACCCTGCGCAGGGCCAAGAGCCGTGGCCGAGGCCTGGTGCTCGCAGCGGTCGCTCTCGGGCTCGTGCTGCTCGCCCTTGGAACCTTCGCCCTGGTTCGCGCCTACACCCTCCGGGACGCAGTCATGCCGGGCGTCTCGGTGGCCGGTGTGGAGGTCGGCGGTCTCAGCCGGGCAGAAGCCCGGGCCCGCATCGCATCGGCGCTCGAGGCGAGCCTCGCCCGGCCCGTCGTGGTCGACGTGGACGGGCGCACGTTTCGGACGACGCCCTCCGATCTCTTCCGCGTCGACGTCGCGGCAACCGAGCAGGCCGCCTTTGACGCCGGGCGCGAGTCCCTCTCGTCTCGGTTCGTAGCCACGGTCGTGCCCTTCGCAGCCGACACAGATGTGGAGCCGGTGCTCGTAGTCCGGCCCGGCGGACAGGCCGAACTTGCCCGCGACATCGACCGCCTGACCCGGCCGACCGTCTCGGCGCGCGTCACGATGAGCGGCCGCGAGGCCGTCGTGACGCCGGCCCGAACCGGCACGGTCGTCGACCAGGCCGCATTCACCGAGAACTTCCGCCGCGCCGTGCTGGCGGGTGCCGGTTCCCTCACCGCGACGGTGACGACGGCCGAGCCCGAGTTTTCGACCACCGAAGCTGCCCGGGCAGCGTCGCAGGCCGAGCTGATCGCCTCAGCGCCCGTGCGAGTCAAGCTCGAAACGGAGCGCATCGGCGTCCTCGGGCCAAGGGCGCTCGCCGGCCTGGTCCGCTTCCGCCCGGCTGACGGCGGCCTCCGCGCGGTGCTCGCGCGCGACGCGATGGGCCGCGCCATCGGGCCGATGGTCGACGGGCGCACGCGCGAGCCAGTCGACGCGGGCTTCCGAGTCGACGGCAAGCGGGTTCACGTCGTCCGGGCCAAGTCGGGCACGACGCTCGACGCCGGCAAGGCGGCCGAGTACGTGCGCAGCGCCGCGTTGACATCAGGTAAGGGCCTAGGAGGCCGAGTGGCTGCGGTCACGCTCACGAGCCTCGAGGCCGAGTTCTCGACCCGCGATGCGCGTGCGCTCGGCATCAGGCGCCAGCTCGCGACCTTCACGACCGACATGGGGGTCTCGTCCTCGAACCGGATTCACAACGTTCTCCTCATGGGCGAGTATCTGGACGGCACGATCCTCGAGCCGGGCGAGACGTTCTCCTTCAACGGGACGATCGGCCCCCGGACGACCGAGCGCGGTTTCCTCGAGGGCCAGATGATCCTCGGCGGCCTGCTCGTCCCCTCCATCGGCGGCGGCGTCTGCCAGGTTGCGACGACGATCTTCAATGCCGCGTTCGAGACGGGCCTCCCGATCAAGGAGCGGCACAACCACTCCTTCTACATCAGCCACTACCCGACCGGGCGAGACGCCACGGTCTCTTGGGGCGGGCCGAACCTCGTCTTCCGGAACGACCTCGACAAAGCCATCCTCATCAAGGCATCCGGAGACTCCGTGACTCTGACCGTCTCCTTCTACGGAACACCGCAGGGCCGGAAGGTGACCGCATCGACGAGCGCGCCCACGAACTACACGTCACCGGCGCTCCAGTACGCCGTCGACCCATCCGCGCCGCCGAACTCCGTCCGAACGGTGGCAGGCGGAGGGCCCGGCTTCGACGTGAACGTGCATCGCGTCGTCCGCGAGGACGGCAAGATCCTCCGCGAGGACGACTTCTTCACGCGCTACACGCCGCAGAACCCGACGGCGGTGTACGGGCCCGGCCGTACGCCGCCCGGTCCCTACTTCACGCTTCCCGCCTCGACGTAGAGCGTAGAGTTCCGCCGTGCGTAGCGACGCGGCGACCCTCCGTCTGGCCATCCTTCCCCCGCTCGGGACTGGCGGCGGACATCGCGCTCGTCGGCCTCGGTGCGGCGCTCGTGGCGCTGGCGGCGCAGATCGTCATCGCCCTCCCCTTCACGCCCGTGCCGATCACTGGTCAGACGTTCGCCGTCGTCCTCGTCGGCGGCGCCCTCGGGGCCGTGCGCGGGGCTGCGAGCCTCTCGCTCTACCTCATCCTCGGGCTCGTGGGCGTCCCGGTCTACCACGAGGGCGGCAGCGGTTGGGATGTGGTCTCGGGCGCGACCGGCGGCTACCTGATCGGCTTCGTGCTCGCCGCCGCGCTGACCGGGCTGCTCGCCGAGCGGCGCTGGGATCGCCGGCTTTCCTCGTCCATCGCCGCGATGCTCACCGGCAACGTCGTCATCTACCTCATCGGCGTGCCCTGGCTCGCCGCCGTCGCCGATCTCGGCCTCGAGCCTGCGCTCGAGCAGGGGCTCTACCCGTTCGTCGTCGGCGACCTCGTCAAGCTCTACCTCGCGGGCGCGCTCCTGCCGGCCGCGTGGAAGCTCGTCGACCGCACCACCGGCCGCGGCTAGCGCGTACGCGGTCTACTGCGCGTCGGCCTTGACGGGCTCGGCCGGCGCCTCGGCGCAGCGGCGCTCCCAGCAGGCGACGATGATCTCGACCGCGTCGTCAGGGTCGTCGGTCACGTGGAGAAGCTCGACGTCCTCCGGCGAGACCATCCCCTCGGTCAGGAGCGGGTCGCGGACCCAGTCCACGAGGCCGGCCCAGTAGTCCGAGCCGAAGAGAACGACGGGGAAGTTCGAGACCTTGCCCGTCTGGATGAGGGTCAGGGCCTCGAAGAGCTCGTCGAGCGTGCCGAAGCCGCCGGGGAAGATGACGAAGCCCTCGGCCGGCTTCACGAACATCGTCTTGCGGACGTAGAAATGCCGGAAGGTCAGTGAGACGTCGAGGTAGCGGTTCGCGAACTGCTCGTGCGGGAGCTCGATGTTGAACCCGACGGAGACGCCGTCGCCCTCCTGCGCCCCGCGGTTCGCCGCCTCCATGATCCCCGGGCCGCCACCCGTGATGACGGTGAAGCCGGCGCGGGCGAACTTGCACGCGGTCTCCCGCGCGTCCGCGTACGCGGGATGGTCCTCGCGCACTCGCGCGGAGCCGAAGATCGAGACCGCCGGGCGCGGAAGGTCGGAGACGGCGTCGAACCCTCGCGAGAACTCGTCGGCGATCCGGGCCACGCGCTCTCGGTCGGCGCCGTCCTCGCTCGAAAGGATCCGCTGGTCGTCCACGGCAGCATCGTAGCCCTGCCCTCCCGTCAGGAGGCGCCGCCGCGCGAGCCGCTCAGGGAAGCTTGACCGTGCGGCCGTCCGCTTCGACCACCGGCGCGGAGAGGATGCAGTCGACGTGGATCGTCGACTGGTTGATCCCGCCGTAGGAACCGGTGTTGTTGCCGATCGCGACATGGGCCGTGCCAGCGGCCTTCTCGTCGAGCATGACGTGGCCGCGAGGCCGCACGGTCGGGTTCAGCCCGATGCCGAGCTCGGCGATGACGCGCGCGCCGTCGTCTGCCCCGTCGACCAGCTCCTGCAGCATCCGGGCCGCCTCGCCGCCCTGGATAGTGCTGACGCGCCCCGCCTCGAACCGAAGCGTGACCGGCTCGTCGACGAGCCCGTCGACGGTGTACGGCACGGTCAGGTCGGCGACGAGCGTTCCCTCGGCCGAGTCCTCGAGCGGGGAGCAGAAGATCTCGCCGCCGGGATAGTTGCCGTAGTCGCCGGGCCCGAGCGGCTTCGCGTCCGTGATCCACGGCCTGCCGGACACCCGAAGCGAGAGATCGGTTCCGGCCGGAGCGCGGATCCTGATGTGATCGGCGTCGCGTACCTGGGCGAGGAGCCGCTCGGCGGCCTCCGTGAGGTCGGGTGCCGGCCTGGACAGCTCGCCGGCGAGAAGCTCGGCATCGACGAGACCCAGGAACAGTCCTCGGCCGCCGTGGCCGAGGACGGTCTCGTTCATCGCGCCTCGGATCGACGCCTCGTCGCCGCGCGGCGCCTGCTGGAGCGAATAGAGGACGTCGGCGGCCTGCGCGGCCTCCTCGATGTCGGGCGGGACTCGGCGGAACGGGCGCTCTCCGGCCCAGAGCCTGAGCTCGACGCTCGCGTCAGCGTCCGTGACAGCCGCCGCGAGCTCGGAGCCTTGCTCGGCGAGCGGCTCGTCGACGACGACTAAGACGCGCTCGCCCGGCCGAAGCGCGCTCGCCGTCATCAGATTGCTCGTCCAACCGCCGCTTGCCGCAGTCACCGCAGCGAAGCCTACGGCCTCCGGGGCCGTCAGCGTTCTCAGGCCCGGCTCAAACGGGCTGTGCGGCCGGCAGTTCGGCAGGGATCAGCGGCTCGCCGTTCAGGAAGCGAAGCGGCCCGCCGGGGAAGGGTGGCTCGGCGAAGATCGAGAGGATCGTTCCCGCGGCGAAGAAGCCGATGATGCGGGCGACCCTGTCGCCTGTGTTGCGTACTCCGTGCGGAACGTTCGCAGGGACGACAGCAAGACCGCCTTGTTCGAGGGCCGCGACCTCGTCGCCTACCGTCGCCTCGACGCTTCCCTCGACGAGGTAGAGGAGCTCCTCCGCGCTGTCTGTGTGGGATTCGAGGACCGAGCCAGGCTCGAGCTCGAAGTAGACGGCCCCCGACGAGGCCTGCCCGGTGATCGGAAACGCGAAGCTGACCCCGCCCTCCGAGAAGAGCTCCAGCTCGTCGATGCGCTGCGTAAACACGTTGCTCCTTTCAGAGGACAGCAGTGTGCGGCGCATATTAGGAGTACAATCCTGTGTAGTCAAATGGCGAGAAAGTATGAGCTCCGAAAGCGGGCCGAGCGCATGTCCGAGACGCGTCAGCGCGTTGTCGAAGCTGCCGTGGCGCTTCACACCACGCTGGGCCCGGCGGCGACGTCGATCAGTGCGATCGCACACCGGGCGGGGGTGCAGAGGCACACCGTCTATGCACACTTCCCCGACACCGCCTCCCTCTTCAACGCGTGCTCGGCCCACTGGGCCGAGCAACATCCGATGCCGCACTTCGGGCCGGCGCTCGCAGCCGCGGAGCCATCTGTACGCCTACGCGAGGTGCTTCTTCTGCTCTACGGCTGGTACGCAACGGTCGAAGACCATCTGGTCTTATTCCACCGCGACGCATTCGCCGTCCCGGAGCTTGCGGCAAGGCGCGAGGCAGGCCGGCAGAAGCTACGCGACGAGGTTGCACGCGCCTGCGACGAACGGACGCGCGCCGCGGTCGGACACGCTCTCCAGTTCACGACCTGGCGCTCGCTCGTCGCCGTTGAGGGGCTTTCTGAACACGCGGCTGTCGAGCTCATAGTCGACCTGGCCTTCGGTAGGGATCGCGAAAGGGGCGCGCCGAATCAGGATCCGCGGCCGATCCACTCCTCGCCGCCCTCGTAGACCTCCTTCTTCCAGAGCGGCACGGTGTCCTTGAGGGTGTCGATGGCCTCGCGGCAGGCATCGAGCGCCGCCGCTCGGTGCGGGGCCGAGACCGCGATCGCCACGCTGGGATCGCCGATCTCCACGCGGCCGACGCGGTGGGCGATCGAGACCGCGGAGAGGCCGTGCTCGTCGGTCAGGCGCCGTGCGAGCTCGGCCATGACCTCTTCCGCCATGCCCTCGTACGCCTCGTACTCCAGGTACAGGACTCGACGCCCGCGCGACTGACGGCGGACGGTGCCGACGAACGACGCGACCGCGCCGGCCTCGTCGTCAGCGACCTCCGCGAGCACTGCTCCCACGTCCAGCGGCTCGCCCACGAGGCGGATCGCGCCGCCCGAGACCGGCGGGATGAGCGCGACCTCGTCTCCGTCGGCGAGGGGCTCAGTCTCGTCGACGTAGCGGCGGTTGACCGCGACCGCGAGCCCGCCGGGGTGCTCGCCGAGGTCGAGCGCCGGCCACACGTCCCCGGCCCGCGCGGCCTCGGGAAGCTCGACGTCGAGAGACCCGGTTCCCGCCCGCTCCCGAAGGCCCGCAAACAGCCGCACCGTGATCCGCACGCGTCAAGCGTACGCAAGCTCTAGTCGAAGATCCGGTTCCCCTTCGTGGGGTCGGTTGGGAAACGGAGGCTCAGCTCGTCGGGGTCGAACGGCTCGACGACCCAGTTCCTGAAGTCGTTCAGGGGGCCGTCGACCCGCACCTTCCCCGCGAAGGAGTCGTACGCTGGCCACGGCGCCGATCCGGGCCAGGACGATTCCGCCGTGTTGCGATCGACGAGGCAGCCGGTGCTGCCGGTAAAGCGACCGCAGCGGGTCACGTCCCGGCTGCCGGGAACGCGAACGACGATCGAGCCGAGCGGGTAGTTGCAGGTTCCACTGATGCGGCCCTCGCGGGCGCGTAGCTTCCGGACACGGAGGCCGCAGAACGTCTGGCGGTGGTAGCCCCAGAAGGTGGGCCCGCCAGGGATGGTCTCGTCGAAGTACGCGGCGCAAGCATGACGACTGAATGCCCGCGGGCTGACCCAGTGCCGCCCTTCGTCGTGATACTGGTGCGCGGCGACGCCGATCGACTTCAGGCCGTTCGTGCAGGCTCCGCGAGCTGCCGCCTCCCGTACCGGCTGCGCGGTCGGCAAGAGCAGGCTCATCAGAACCGCGACCCGGGCGACTCGGGGCTGGCCGATCGCTCTGCTCAGGGCGAAGAGCGGCCGGCCGCTGGGCGTGAACGAGCCGGGCCGATCGACGAGGACGATCAAGCCTTCGAACCGATTGCGAGCCGGCCGCTCGCGCCAGAGCGACGAAGCGACCGCGGCGCCTGCTGCACGGTCAGGCGTCTTCAGCTCGATCCTCGGCGGTCCGGGAAGCACTGCCCGCCCGCGGATCGCAACGAAGACGATCTCGTTAGCCTCGGGAGCCGGAACGCGGAACTCCCTGGCGGCGCCGTCCGCGCTTGCAGGAAGCACGAGTGCGGCCGCCGCGAGTGTCGCAACGACGAGCGAAGTGCGCACCTGAACCCGCACGTCCTGAGGGTAGTACGCGGCATCGAGGTCTGGGGAGGCTCGCTTCGGGCCGCCGGTGCTGCCCGCATACCATCCCGCCATGGCCGCGCCCGAGGAACGCCGCGAAACGGACTCGGGAATCGAGATCGAGCCGGTCTACACGGACGCCGATGTCTCCGGCCTCGAGCTCGAGCCGCCGGGGACGTTCCCCTTCACGCGCGGGCCGTACGCGGACATGTACCGCGGCAAGCCGTGGACGATCCGCCAGTACGCCGGGTTCGCGTCCGCCGAGGAGACGAACGCCCGCTTCCGATATCTCCTCGACAGAGGCCAGACCGGGCTCTCGGTCGCTTTCGACCTACCGACCCAGCTCGGCTACGACTCGGACGACCCGCGAGCGGCCGGCGAGGTAGGGCGAACAGGTGTCGCGATCGACTCGATCGCCGACATGGAGGTGCTCTTCGAGCGGATTCCGCTCGGGGAGGTCTCGACCTCGATGACGATCAACGCACCCGCCGCGCTGCTCCTCTTGCTCTACGAGCTCGTGGCCGAAAAGCAGGGAGTCGAGGGCGAGGCGCTGCGCGGCACGGTTCAGAACGACATCCTCAAGGAGTACATCGCCCGCGGGAACTACATCTTCCCACCGCGGCCCTCGATGCGGGTCACGACCGACCTCTTCGCGTATTGCCACGAGCGCATCCCGCGGTGGAACACGATCTCGATCTCCGGCTACCACATCCGTGAGGCAGGCTCGACGGCCGTCCAGGAGCTTGCGTTCACGCTCGCGAACGGGATCGCCTACTGCTCGGCCGCCGTCGAAGCGGGCCTCTCGCCGGACGAGTTCGGCAACCGTCTCTCCTTCTTCTTCAACGCGCACAACCATTTCTTCCAGGAGGTGGCGAAGTTCCGTGCGGCGCGCCGGCTCTGGGCCGAGATCATGCGTGACCGTTTTGGCGCGGCGAACCCTCGCGCCCAGGCGCTGCGCTTCCACGCACAGACGGGCGGCTCGACGCTCACCGCCCAGCAACCGGAGAACAACATCGTCCGGGTCGCCGTGCAGGCGCTCTCCGCGGTTTGCGGCGGCGCGCAGTCCGTTCACACGAACGGCTTCGACGAGGCCCTCGCGCTACCGAGCGAGCGTGCTGCACGGATCGCCCTCCGCACGCAGCAGATCCTCGCCTCGGAAACCGGCGGAACCGACACCGCCGATCCGCTCGGCGGGGCGTACTTCATCGAGGCGCTGACCGGCGAGCTCGAGGAGCAGGCTCGGAACCTGATCGCCAAGATCGACGACCTTGGCGGTGCGGTGGCCGCGATCGAGAGTGGCTTCGTCCAGCATGAGATCGAGGAAGCCGCCTTCGAGCACGAGCGGCGGGTCGCAGCCGGCGAGCGCGTCGTCGTCGGCGTCAACCGCTACGCGGAGGGCGAAGAGGAGGAGATCGAGCTGCACCGCCTCGATCCCGAGTCCGAGCGGCGGCAGATCGAGCGGACGCAGAGAGTGCGGGCCGATCGCGATGCCAGGGGCGCTTCGGCCACGCTTGCACGCGTCCGGGAGGCCGCGCGCGGCTCAGAGAACCTGCTCTACCCGATGCGGGAGGCTCTGGGCGCACGCTGCACGGTCGGCGAGATCTGCGAGGCTCTGCGTGAGGAATTCGGCCTCTACGACGCCCAGCGGGCGCCCAGCTGACGGCGTTCACGCCCGTGGGATGAGCGATTTGTAAATGCTCTCTGGGCGCATCCGCGACCTCAAGTAGCATCCCGGCGCTCGCTGTCCATCGTTCTTGGGAGGGGCCTTGACGAAGAAGCTCTGTCTCGCTCTTGGCCTGATCATGCTTGCCGCACTCCTGCCGCTCTCTGCCTCCACGGCAGCAAAGGCGAAGCAGAAGCACGGCGTGCCTGTTCAGGACGTCGGCGCTGACTACAACGGAGGGAAGCCGCTGCCGCTACGCGGCGCGAACAAGGTTCGCGCTAGTGGCAAGGCGGCCACGGCACGGTTGAACCGCCAGGCGGCTGCGGAGGCGACGCCTCCGGTCGGGACGGAGCGCACGTGGTTCGCGCTCGACGACACGGACTTCGTCTACGAGAAGACATTCACGCTGCGCGGCATCGGCGACAACATTGAGGTCTGGGTCGCGAACGACCTGCTGTTCCCGGCGGGGGATTGCCGGAACGATGACCGAGTCGTGATCAGCGATGCGGACGTCGAATACCTAATCGATGAATTCGATTCGAACATGTACCCGATCGAGTCTGAGGTCTTCAGCGTGCCTCCGGATCGCGATGGGACGATGGTCAACGAGCCGCTTGCGGCTGCGCTCGGGCTCACGAACGAAGAGGCCGCAGGGCTTCTCTTCCCGGGTGACGGCGAGAAGATCGTCACGTTCATCGACAACGTCCGCGACGAGAACTACTACGACACTGACAACTCGGGGAACCTGCCGTACATCGCCGGGTTCTTCTGGTCGTTCTTCAACGAGCTCGCGGACCGGAACATCATGTCCATCGACGCGTTCGACTGGATCCACAGGACGAGGGCCAACCCGCCGCACGAGCCTTCGACCGATCTCTGCGAGAGCGCACCGGCTCGGCCGTTCCTCTACGAAGGGACATTCGCGCACGAGTACCAACACCTGCTCGAGTACTACGCCGACGCCGACGAGTTCAGCTGGATCAACGAGGGCCTGGCCGATTGGGCGCAGACGGTTACCGGTTATGTCGACCCGTCCGTGCCGATCACGGAGCTCGGCTACGACTCGCACATCCAGTGCTTCCTCGGCTGGCTCGGTGTGCAGACGGACGTGAATCCGAATCCCCGGGACGGTGGGCCGGAGAACTCGCTCACCCTGTGGGGGGATCAGGACGGTGACCAGCCGGCGGAGATTCTGTGCGACTACGGGGCGGCGTACTCCTTCATGGAGTACCTCGAAGGGAGGTACGGACACCGCTTCATGAGCTTCCTCCACAACGGCGACGAGAACGGTCTCGCCGCCGTGGACGAGGCGCTCGACAGGTTCCGTATCAACGTCAATGCTCGGCAGCTCCTCCATCGCTGGGCTGCCGCGGTCGCCGTCGACCACGCGCTCGATGCCGGTGGAAAGGTCCCAGGAGTGGGCAAAGGCCGCTACCAGATCCCGACGATGAATGGGATCATCAATTGGGACACGCCTGAGACGTACGACACCCCCGGCGCGCCTCCGAACGGCTCGGACTACGTTCGCGTCCGAAACGGCTCGGGCAACTACCTGGAGGCGGACCAGCTCCGCTCGATCTCGTTCGACGGGGCCTCTGTGCTTCCGTCGCTCCCGGTTGAGTGGGTGGTCGACTCCGCCCCGCCCGATCGGGGATCTGATCCCGCCCTCTACTCGGAGGCAGGCGATAACTTCGACCGGGCGATCGTTCGCGAGATCGCAGTTCCGGCAGGTTCCGCGACGCTCACGTTCGACACGAAGTGGGAAACGGAGCTCGACTGGGACTATGGGTTCGTGCAGATCTCGACCGACGGCGGAGAGACCTGGACGAGCCTTGCGAACGCCGACACGGATGACAGCGCTGACCCCGGCACAGTGCCGACAGTGCACGAGAATCTCCCTGGATTCACCGGAGATTCGGGCGGTTGGAAGACCGAGTCGTTCGACCTGTCGGCCTACGCAGGTCAGACCGTTCTGCTCTCATTCAGGTACATCACGGACGGCGGCGTGACCCTGCCAGGCTGGTGGGTCGACAACATCGCCGTGAACGGAACGGTCATCTCGGACGGCTCGTCGCTCGAAGGCTGGCAGTCCGTGACCGAGGTGAACCCGATCGAGGTCGCCGGGTTCACCGTGCAGCTCGTCGGATACACGAACGACGGGAAGCGCGTGTCGGTCGAGAAGATGCGCCTGAACCGCAACTTCAACAGGACCTACTCGAACAAGGGCAACCGGAACCACGGCAAGCTGAACAAGCTCATCGATCGCAGAGCCGACGTGGTTGCGGCGATCGTCATGTATGACGACTGGTCAGAGCAGGTACTTCAGTACGCGCCGTACGCCCTCAAGGTGAACGGCGTGCTCCAACCGGGCGGCTCGTAGAGCACGCAGACCCAGGACGAGCGCGGAGGGCCGGAGCGATCCGGCCCTCCGCGTTTCGCTGCCAAGAGTCTGGGAGAGGTTGCTGAGTTTCTCGCGCGCGGGTAGTTCGGGTCCCGACCCGACCCTCCTATCCCAGGGCCGATCCTAACGCGAAAACACGCGCATGTGGGTCACGAAAATGTGCCGAAACACGCGCGGCGCTAAGGTCTGCGCGATGGCGACCACCGAGGAGCCGCGCGAGGGGCAGACGGCCGGCGACGGCCGCGCGAAGAAGCTCGCCGAACTCGGAAGGCTTCGTGACGAGGCGCTGAACGCCGGCGGCGAGCGCGCAGTCGCCCGCCAGCGGGAGCGCGGCAAGCTGCTCGCCCGCGAGCGGCTCGAGAAGCTCCTCGACCCGGGCAGCTTCGTCGAGCTCGATCGTTTCGTCCGCCACCGCAATCCGCACTTCGGGATGATGGAACGCCGCCCGTGGGGCGACGCCGTCGTCACCGGCTACGGGACGATCCTCGGCCGCAAAGTCTTCGTCTTCTCGCAGGACTTCACCGTCTTCGGAGGCACGCTTTCCGAGGCCTTCGCCGAGAAGATCTGCAAGGTCATGGATCTCGCGCTCAAGTACGGCTGCCCGGTGATCGGCCTCAACGACTCGGGCGGCGCGCGGATCCAGGAAGGCGTTGTCTCCCTCGGCGGCTACGCGGAGATCTTCTGGCGCAACGTCCAGGCCTCGGGCGTCGTACCGCAGATCAGCCTCGTCATGGGGCCGACGGCGGGCGGCGCAGTCTACTCGCCGGCCATGACCGATTTCGTCCTCATGGTCAAGGAGTCGTCGTACATGTTCATTACCGGCCCCGAGGTCGTGAAGACGGTCACCGGCGAGGAGGTCACGTTCGAGGAGCTCGGTGGGGCGGCCACGCACGCCTCCAAGTCAGGGGTCGCGCACCTGAGCGCCGACGACGAGGAGGCGTGCCTCGAGGACGCCCGCTACCTCCTGTCGTTCCTACCGCAGTCGAACGTCGAGCCCCCGCCCTACTTCGCGCCGACTGACCCCGTCGATCGTGAGGATGCCGAGCTCGACACACTCGTCCCCGACAACCCGAACAAGCCTTACGACATGCGGGACGTCGTGCTCCGGGTGGTCGACGACGGCGAGTTTCTCGAGATCCACGAGCACTGGGCCGAGAACATGGTGTGCGGCTTCGCCCGCCTCGCCGGCCACCCGGTCGGAGTCGTCGCTAACAACCCGCGCGCGCTCGCCGGGACTCTCGACATCGACTCGTCCGTGAAGGCGGCCCGGTTCGTCCGCACCTGTGACGCCTTCAACGTCCCGCTCGTCACGTTCGTGGACGTGCCCGGCTTTCTCCCGGGAACCGCGCAGGAGTGGGGGGGAATCATCAGGCACGGTGCCAAGCTCCTGTACGCCTACTGCGAGGCCACCGTGCCGAAGATCGCGGTTATCACGCGCAAGGCCTATGGCGGGGCGTACGACGTCATGAGCTCGAAGCACATCCGAGCCGACTTCAACTTCGCCTGGCCCAGCGCCGAGGTCGCGGTCATGGGCCCGGAGGGAGCCGTCAACATCATCTTCCGGAAGGAGCTCGAGGAGTCAGACGACGCCGAGGCGCGCCGTTCCGAGCTGATCGCCGACTACCGCGAGCAGTTCGCGAACCCGTACACGGCGGCCGAGCGTGGCTACGTCGACGACGTCATCGAGCCGCGGCGCACGAGGGCGGTGCTCTGTGACGCGCTCCAGGTCGCTCTCTCGAAGCGGGAGCCCAGGCCGGCTCGTAAGCACGGCAACATCCCGCTCTGACGGAGTTCTCTAGCCGCCGACCCAGGCGAGCTGCGTCGCGGCCAGCGGCACGAGCGGATCCGCAGGTCTCTGTCGAGCACACGCACGAGGTAGACACGCGCTTGGCCGGCGGCCGCGAGCCAGCGCTCGTCGGGCGACCAGGCGAGCGCGCGAACGCCGGCGAGCGGGATCCGAAGGAGGCGACCGTCCTTCGTGATCACGACCTGGCGCCGGGCAACGTCGGCGACGAGCCGTCCCGACGGGCTGCGCGCCGGCCGACTCAGGGCGCGACCGCGGGCAAGGTCTCCCGACGGCTCGAGACGCGCGTCACAGCTCACGTGCCGTGGGCTCTCGAGTTCCTGGAGTGACGTGATCGACGTGGTGTGAAGGCGGCACCGCTCGTCGATCCAGAGCAGTCGGCCCGCGAGGAGCGTCAGTCCGTCGATCGGCCGCGGGCGTGCATCGGCCTGCGCCGGCTCGGGCGCGAATGCCTTCCGGATCGCGTCGACGCCCGCCGCAAGGACGACCGCGGCGACAACAAGCAGAACGAGCCCCGAAGCGAGCGGTCGCATCGCTCCAGCGTATGCGACTAGCCCGTCTCGGCGAACGCCGACTCTGGTTCTTCCGCTGAAGCGAACTCGACCTTGAAGGCCTCGACGACATCGGGGTCGAACTGCGTGCCCGCGCAGCGTTCGAGCTCGGCGATGGCACGCTCGTGTGAGAGACGGCCCCGGTACACGCGATCGGTCGTCATGGCGTCGTAGGCATCGGCCACGAACAGGATGCGCGCGCCGAGCGGAATGCTGTCTCTGCGCGAGCTGATCCGGATACCCGGTGCCGTCCCACCGCTCGTGGTGGTGAAGCACCCAGTCCGCGACTGGGTCGACGCCGAGCGAGTCGAGCATCCGGTAGCCGATCTGCGGATGCCGTTCGAGCACGAGGCGCTCGGCTTCGGTCAGCGGGCCCGGCTTTCGGAGGATCTCCTCCGGGATCGCGAGCTTGCCGAGGTCGTGGAGGCTCCCGGCCAGGCGTAGGAGCTCGACCTGTTCCGCCTCGAGCTTCATGTGCGTCGCCACGCGGGCAGCGAGCTCGCCGACCACGTACGAGTGGCTGCCCGTGTACGCATCGCGGACGTCGACAGCATGGGCGAGACTTGCAGCGGCTCGCAGGCACGCGGCCCGGTCGCGGCCCTCGACGAGCCAGCGAAGCTCGGCCAGCTCCTCGACCTCGGGCCGGAAGACGTGGGCCCGGCCTCGTCCGTGCTCCTTCGACCAGTAGAGCGCGTTGTCTGCGACTCGCACGAGCCCGCTTCGCTCGCGAGAGTGCCGCGGGTACGTCGCAATGCCGGCCGAGACGGACACGGGATTGCCGTGCTCGTACTCCGCTCCGGCAACGCGCTCGAGCACAGTCTCGGCGATCGTCAGGGCGTCGCGGTCGGTCTTGCCGGGGAGCAAGAGCGCGAACTCGTCTCCGCCGAGCCGGAAAGCCTCGCCGCCCTGGCGCAGCTTGGCCGCCACCTGCGCGAGTACGCGGTCGCCGACAGGATGGCCGAAGCGGTCGTTGATGCCCTTGAAGTTGTCGATGTCGATGAGGCAAACGGTCAGCTGATCCTCGGAGGCCTCGGCCTCGTCGAGCCCGCGCTGGAGCCGCTCGTGGAAATGCCGGTGGTTGCCGAGACCCGTGAGGGGATCGGTCAGTGCCAGCCGCATGGCCTTGAGCGACTCGTGTACGGAGCGCTGGTAGAGGGCGATGGCGACGAGCGGGCCGATCAGCGCCGCGGACAGTAGCGGGGATCGCTCCCAGAGCACGGCCAGCATGAGGCTGACCGAGGCCATGATCGAAAACGGGATGATCGTCCAGTAGACCGAGCTCTTGAGGAGCGGGACGAGCGGCTCGCGCGCCCAAAGCGAGATCACGAGCGCGATCAAGACGACGTTGGTCGCGTAGAACGCGGCGCCGCCGAGCGTCACTGCGAGGACGAGCGCCGTGACGCTGTCCGAGACTCCGACCGCCTCCGCCGCGAGGCCGGCTCCGGCGGACCCGAGCGAGTAGACCCCCGCGTTGTAGAGAAACCGGATCGGTGGGCGGCGCTCGAGGACGTCGATCAGGAGCCGCGTCGCGAAGCCCACGAGAACCGCCGCTTCCCATCCGTACACGACCGCGGCACCGACGATGAAGACGGCGCCGAGAGAGACGGCCCCCGAGGGGACGCCTTCGACCGGAACTGGGTAGGCCTCGACGACGACCGATGCCACCGCCAGGGCGAGGATCCCCGCAAGCGTCCCGAGCGTCGGGTTCGACGTCGCCAAACCCAGGAGGGCAGCCGCGAGAACGGCGATACCGCCGGCGGCGACCGGGGCTACAAGTGGCACAAGCCGGAGGGTCTGATTTCCCTCCGGCCGGGCCGCTACTGCTGCCGTTGCGCTCGTCATGGCGCGAACGGAGAACCGACTACCGGGCTAGCTCCAGATGAAGCCGTCGAGCTCGCCGAGAAAGGCGCCGAGGACGACGAGGCCCGTGATGACCAGTGATGTAACCCTCCAATGAAGCATGTCTACTCCCCTGTTCGTAGGACGGCCGCTAGGGCCGAAGTATCCGCGCGGGTCGATTGGCCGTCATCACTCCTACGGGGGATTAACCCGAAGGGCGCTCGTGGCCTCGTATGAGGCTCCAGCTAGCCGAGGCCGGCTTCCCGAAGCGGTCGCCGGCCCCAGGCGAAGGAGTCTGAGTACCAGCCCGTCAAGGGCATCATCGTGGTGCCCTGCCCGGATGAGTGGATGAACCAGCCGCCTCCCATGGAGATCCCGGCGTGGCCTACCTGGCTCGGGCGGGACCGTGGCCCGCGGTCGCCGAAGAAGATGATGTCCGCGGGGGCGAGGTTGGCCCGCTCGAACGCGCTTCGAGCGCGGGATCTCACCGCTCATGTCGTAGGTCGTGCGCCCGTGGATCGTCGTGCCGAGGCGCGGCGCGTCGGCGTAGGGCTCGGTCTTGTAGACGCGCCAGACGAAACCGGAGCAGTCGAAGCCCCCGCGCGACGTCACGCCGAAGAGCGTCTGCGTGCTCTCCGACATTCCGCCCCAGACGTAGGGGAAGCCGATGAAGTCGACCGCACGCCGGAGCACCCTCTTCGTCCAGCCCGTCAGGCTCGGCAGGTTGATCCCGCGCGGCCGTGCTGTTGGCGTACTCGAGCTCCCAGGAGTCGAGGTCGAGCACCTGTGCGACCGAGTATGCGGTTTCGGCGCGCGTGGCGTCGTCGGCGGGTCGAAGCTCTCGCTCGTCCGTCCCGGTCGGGTGGTTGTAGCGAAGGCGGAGGAGGCGCGCGACGACCTCGAAGCCGGCTCGGTCGGGCGGTCGCAGCTCGGCCGCTCGGAGCTCGGAGCGGACGTGGCGGGCAGCGGGGGCGAGCCCGAGAGCCTTGACGAGTGCGCGGTTCAGCTCGGTCATCGTCACCGCACGGTCAGGGTCCTCTACGACCTGCGCCTCGTGCGTGATCCCGGCCAGGATCTTGCCGAGCGCCCGTCTCGTGAGAGGCGCGTTCGGCCTGAACTTCGCAACGCTCGGGCCCATGAGCCCGCTTGCGACGACGGCGCGGATCTGCGGCTTCGCCCAGGAGGCACCCTGCGCGCTCGCCGGCAGCACGACGATCGCGAGCAGCGCAAACGTGAAGGCAGCGCGACGCATCCTCAGGTCTCCATCGGCGACCGGCCTGAGAGCCTTTAGTCGCCGGGCCGCGCTCCTGTTGTGCAGACTCGTCACAGCTTCGGCATACCGTCGTCACGAAGGTCACGGCCTCGACGGCCACGTCCCGGGGTCAGACCCTCGCCGGTTCGCTTGCGTACGCTTGCCGCGTGGACGCCGAGATCCGGCCGGAACCGACCGAGGAGGAGCGCCAGGCGATCCTGGCCGCGCTCGCGCAGGAGCTGCCGGCGGAGCCTGATCCGCGCGGGGCCTGGTGGCGCTTGGGGCTCGAGGAGAGTCTCAGCCGCGAGCCGGCCGAAGGGGAGCACCCGAGGCTAGGTGAGCGCCCGGGCGACCGCGTCGCGCCACCCGGCTCGTAGCCTTGCCGCCTCCGACTCCGACATCCGCGGCTCGTAGCGGGAGGCCACCCGTCTGAGTGAGGCGACCTCGTCGGGTCCCGCCCAGACGCCGACTCCGAGCCCGGCCAGCGCCGCGGCGCCGAGCGCCGTCGTCTCGCGCTCCTCCGGCACCTCGACCGGCAGGCGGACGATGTCTGCAAGGAACTGGAGCAGGAAGCGGTTCGCCGTCTGGCCGCCGTCGACACGCAGCGTCTCGATGTCGAGACTCATCGCGTCGAGAACGTCGCACGTCTGGTAGGCGACCGCCTCGAGCGCGGCGCGGACGAGATGCTCGCGCCGGGTTCCGCGGGTCAGGCCGGTCACGAGGCCGCGGGCGGCCGGGTCCCAATGCGGAGAGCCGAGGCCCGTGAGCGCGGGCACGAAGTAGACACCGAGGTTCTCACCGGCCTCGTGCGCCAGGGCTTCGCTCTCGCTCGCCTCCTCGAGGAGCCCGAGGCCGTCGCGAAGCCAGCCGAGCGCCGCCCCGGCAACGAAGATCGATCCCTCGAGCGCGTAGACGAGCCCCTCGCCGGGGAGCCGCCACGCGATCGTCTTCACGACTCCGTGCGGCGCCGGCCCTGTGTCCGTGCCGGTGTTCGCAAGCACGAAGCAGCCGGTGCCGAGGGTCGCCTTCGCGTCGCCGAGCTCGAAGCAGGCCTGACCGAAGAGCGCGGCTTGCTGGTCTCCGGCGATCCCGGCGACGGGAATCCGCGCGCCGAGGAGCTCCGCCTCACCGACGATTCCGCTCGAGTCGACGATCTCCGGAAGGACGATTCGCGGTACTCCGAAGAGGTCGAGCAGCTCGTCGTCCCAGTCCCCCGCGTCCAGGTCGGCGAGGAGCGTCCTCGAGGCGTTGCTCACCTCGATCACGTGCTTCTCGCCGCCCGTCAGCTTCCAGACGAGCCATGAGTCGACCGTTCCGAAGGCGGCGCCTTCCGGCGACTCGGTCTCGGCCAGCAGCCACTCGAGCTTCGTGGCCGAGAAGTACGGGTCCGGGAGAAGCCCTGTCCGCTCGCGAAGGAGCTCGGCAGGAAGCTCGCGGCAGCGCTCGGCCGTTCGCCGGTCCTGCCAGACGATCGCCCGATGGAGCGGCCGGCCCGTCTCACGATCCCACAGGATCGTCGTCTCGCGCTGGTTCGTGATCCCGATCGCCGCCAGCTCGTCGGCCTCGAGCCCCGCCGACGAGAGCGCGACCTCCGGCGGATGCCAGCACCGAAGCCCAGATCTCGTCGGGCTCCTGCTCCACCCAGCCGGGCTGCGGGAAGTACTGCGGGAGCTCGGCGTAGCCGCGGCCCCGCGTCCGGAGCTGCCGGTCGAGCACGAGGCACGTCGTGCCGGTGGTTCCCTGGTCGATCGCCAGGACGAAGGGTTCGGCCACTACTACTAGGCGGGCTGGCGGCCGCGAAGCAGGCCGGGGGCGATGCGCGCGTAGTCGAGGCCAGACGCCCAGGTCAAGACGAGCGCGACCAAGAGCGCCCACCAGGCGACGTCGTCGCTGATCGCGCCGCCCGCCGCCAGCCCACCGAGCCCGACCGCGAAGGCCTGCGCGGCCGTCTTCACCTTCGCGAGGTCTCGAGCGCTCACGACGATTCCCCGCTCGAGGGCGGCGAGCCGAAGCCCGGAGACCAGAAACTCACGAGCGACGATGGCGGCCACCATCCACCCCGGGAACACCGGGTCGACGAGGACGATCAGCGTCGCCAGCACGAGGATCTTGTCTGCGACGGGGTCAAGCAGCCGGCCCAGATTCGACGTCTTCCCGATGCGGCGCGCCCACCAACCGTCGACGTAGTCGGTCAGCATCGCGACTCCGAACACGGCCGTCGCCCAGTAGTCGTGGTTCGGGAAATCCCAGGTGAAAAGGAGGACCACGGCCGGTACCGCGATCGCCCGGCCGATGGTCAGCTGGTCTGCAAAGCCCACGCGGAGACAGAATACGGCCGCGTGTCGCCACCGGCTGTCCCCGTTCTCGAAGATCCTGGTCGCCAATCGCGGCGAGATCGCCGTGCGCATCTTCCGCACCCTCCGGGAGCTCGGGATCGGCTGCGTGGCCGTGTACTCCGAGGCCGACCGAGACGCGCTGCACGTCAGGAGCGCCGATGAAGCCTTCCTGATCGGGCCGGGCGCGCCGGCCGAGAGCTACCTGAACGTCGAGCGGATCGTCGAGACCGCGGTTCGGGCCGGAGCCGAGGCACTTCATCCCGGCTACGGATTCCTCGCTGAGAACCCTGCGCTGGCCCGAGCCTGCGCGGACGCCGGGATCGTGTGGGTCGGCCCCCCGCCGGAGGCGATCGAGATCATGGGCTCGAAGGTCGAGGCGCGGCGGGCGATGGCGAAGGCGAAGGTGCCGGTGATCCCGGGCACGACGGCGCCGGTCGAAAGCGCCGATGAGCTGTTACGGCTCGGAGACGAGTACGGGTGGCCGCTTGCGGTCAAGGCGTCGGCGGGCGGCGGCGGCAAGGGGCTCAAGATCGTCCGTGGGCCCGAGGAGGCTGAGCGGGCTCTCGCCACCGCGCGGCGCGAGGGGGAGGCGTACTTCTCCGACTCGACCGTGTACGTGGAGAAGTTCCTCGAAGACCCGCGGCACGTCGAGGTGCAGGTGCTCGCGGATGCCCACGGCAACGTCGTCCATCTCGGCGAGCGCGATTGCACCATCCAGCGCCGCCACCAGAAGCTCGTCGAAGAGACGCCCTCCCCCGCAGTCGGGCCCGAGCTGCGCGAGCGGATCGGCGCCGTAGCGGTCGAGGCGGCCCGCGCCGTCGGGTACCAGAGCGCCGGGACGATCGAGGGGCTGCTCGATCGCAGCGGCGACTACTTCTTCCTCGAGATGAACACGCGAATCCAGGTCGAGCACACCGTCACCGAGCTCGTCACCGGCCTCGACCTCGTCCGCGAGCAGATCCTGATCGCCGCCGGCGAGCCGCTCGGCTTCGCGCAGGAGGACGTTCGCTTCGTAGGCCACGCGCTCGAGTGCAGGATCAACGCCGAGGATCCCGGCAACGGGTTCCTGCCGGCGCCCGGTCGGATCATGCTCTACCGGGAGCCGGGCGGGCCGGGCGTCCGCGTCGACTCGGGCGTCGCCGAAGGTGACGAGATCTCACCG
Organism: uncultured Actinomycetes bacterium; assembly: GCA_963733135.1. Lineage (GTDB taxonomy): Bacteria > Actinomycetota > Thermoleophilia > Gaiellales > Gaiellaceae > CAVTBX01. The sequence continues at coordinate 75,365 of CAVTBX010000010.1, read as the reverse complement.
CTCTACGACCCGATGGTGGCGAAGCTCGTCGTGCACGGAACCGACCGGGAGCACGCCCGGCGGCGCATGCTGCGCGCGCTCGACGAGTACGCGATCGGCGGCGTGACGACGCTCCTCGGCTTTCATCGGGCGCTCCTCACCGAGCCATGCTTCATCGCCGGAGAGACCTGTCATGGGCTGGTCGAATCGGAGGAGCTGGCGGCCCGGGCGGCAGAACAGAGCGCGGGCGACCGTGTTCCGGCGGCGCTGAACGGTGCGCCGGCGACGTCGCGTGCGGTGGCCGTGGAGGTGGAGGGGCGACGCTTCGAGGTTTCCGTCGTCACCCCCGAGCCGCCCCACCGCGAACTGGCCCGACGGCGCAGAGACCGTACCGGAGCGGGAAGCGCCCACCATCTAGCGGCCCGTGACGCAGTCGTCAGCCCGATGCAGGGCACCGTCCTCGCGGTCGAGGTCGCAGACGGTGAGGAGGTTCGGGCGGGGCAGGTCGTGTGCGTGGTCGAGGCGATGAAGATGGAGAACGAAATCACTGCACATCGCGACGGGCGGGTGGCCGAGCTCTCGGTCGAGCCCGGTGCGTCCGTGGCAACCGGTCAGGTGATCTGCGTCGTTGCCCAGGTGGGCGAGGAGGACAGGGACGCGACGGGCTGACGTCAGCCTCATGGGTACGCTCAGCTGATGATCCTCGGCTCGGAGGCTGATGGAGCGTCGTAGGGAGCTCTGCGCAGAGCTCTCCCTTGCCAACGCCGAGCCGCTCGCCGCCACCGCCAGCCGGGTCGACAACTGGATTCTGGTCGAGTACCGCGGCCTCTGGAATCGCGACCTGCTCGCCGGCAGCATCCTGTCCGACGAGCTCAAGGCCCACCTTCGCGCCCAGCTCTCTCGGCTGCCCCGCTCTCGACTTCTGTTCATCCGCCGGCCTGATCGTCGGGACAGCCCGCGCTATGCGCTCTTTTTCGGCTCGACGTCCGAGTCGAGTGAGCGGTTCTACGGTCTCGAGTTCGAGCGCCACGACGATCTGCTCGACCTGAACCTCGAGGCTTGTCTTGCGGGAGCGGAATCGGCCGGTGTGCCGATCGACCACCCGCTGCTCGTCGTCTGCACGCACGGGAAGCGCGATCGCTGTTGCGCGAAGTTCGGCCGGCCGCTGTACGACGAGCTCTGCGAGCAGGCGGAGCGCGACTGGGTCTGGCAGTCGACGCACGTCGGCGGCGACCGGTTCGCCGGCAATCTCGTCTGCCTGCCGACCGGGCTCTACTTCGGGCGCGTCGATCGTGCGGACGTCTGGTCGCTCCTTGACGAGCTTCTCGCTGGGCGCATCTCGCTGGAGCGGTATCGGGGCAGGTGTACCTACACGTTTCCCGAGCAGGCTGCGGAGCGCGAGGTTCGGGAGGGCACAGGGCTGATCGGGATCGACGACCTTCGCCTCGTCGGCAGCACACGGACTGAGGAGGGCTGGACAATCCGCTTCGCGGCAGCCGGAACCCAGTACGAGGTCGATGTCGCGACGGAGCTCGGTGAGCCCACGTTTCTCACGTGCGACGCCGTTAAGGCAGTTCGTCCGCCGCGCTACGTCGCGCGCGCTCGTCGCCGGACGGCGGCTCGCTAAGCCGGAGGAAGCCTTCGCGAACGAGCCTCCGGACGAGCACGAGCCGGCTCGGCTCGTCGAGGTCTCCAGCCAGGTCGGCCGCCGTGAACTCGCCTTCGGCGTCGAAGCACGACACGACAGCATCGGTGGCCTGAGGCGGGAACAAAACCCGCTTGCCTTCGAACGCGAGCGTCACGCCTTCGTCGCTCTCCTCGAGGTCGGCGATGACCGTGGGTCGCCGCTCCAGCGGCGTGTCCGGGCTCAGGTCGTCGAGAGCACGAATCTGCCGGATCTGACCGCCGAGCACCGGTCGCCGGGTCCTGACGAAGCGTCGCGCTTTCGGGCGAGCACGTCGTCGGGCTCGAGCCGCTCGGCAAGGCGTGCGAGGAGATCTGAGCTCGGCTCGCCGTCCCCGTCGACTCCTCGTCTGAACTCGACGTCGTCGGCACAGGCCTCCACCGCTGCCCGAACCGCGTCGATCCAGGTGTAGACGTTGATTCCGACCGTGATGTGGAGCGAGTCGCTCTCCGACGTGAGGGCTTGATGGAGCCAGCCGCGCGGGAGGTAGAGGACGTCGCCCGGCCCGAGGACGAGGTCGTGAATGGGCTCGCCGGGCTCGCCGTCGCGCTCCCGCTTGTACTTCTGGTCGCGCAGCGGCAGCTCGAAGACGGGCTCGTAGACGAGCCAGCGCTTCTCGCCAGCGACCTGGAGCACGAAGACGTCGTGAGTGTCGTGGTGAACCGCGAGACCCTGTGAGCCGCGCGGCGTGTAGTACGAGTTCGCCTGAACCGGATGGCCGAGCGCGGCCTCGAGGCCTCGGCAGAACTCCGCCAGCGGCGGCCAGTGGTGGTGGAGCCCTTGCAGCACGATGGTCGCGCCGCGCTCGAACTCGTCGACCACGCGCTGAACGTCGGCGCTCCCCGTGAACGCGCGCGGGCTCCACGGGATGTCGGCCGTGTAGGCCGAGAGCGGGATCTGCTCTCCCTCCCGGACGAGGCGGAAAGCGGGATAGCGAATGGCCGAGGAGCAGACGAGCCGCTCGACGTCTGCGACGGAGAGGAGATCGTCGAAGCGACCGACCTCACCTCGCGGGACGACGAGCGGCTGCTGCTCCCAATGCTCGGCGAGGAACTCCTCGCCGGTCTTCGGCTCGACGATCCGGTCGAGCGCGGACGTGCTAGCCGGCGCTGTCTGCCGGCCCTGTGCTGGGATCGACCGCATCCGCGTCGTCGCTCGAGTCGCCGCTGTCGGAGTCGTTCGAGTCGGAGTCGTCCGTCCCGTCGGTGTCGGCATCGTCGAGATCTGCGTCCGCGGCCGTTTCGCCGCCCTGCCCGAGCGTGTCGGCTCGACCCGTCTGGATCTCCTCGTCGTGCAAGCTCGTCATCTTGCCTCCTTCGGATCACGTCTCTGTGGCGGCACCCTACCCCGTCACGGGATGCGCCGAACCCTGGTTAGAGTGCGCCGCCGTGGACCTCTACGAGTACCAGGGCAAGCAGCTCTTCGCGAAGGCCGGGATCCCGGTATCGGAGGGCCGGATCGCCGAGTCGCCGGAGGAGGCCCGGGCTGCCGCGGAGGAGCTCGGCGGCCCGGTCGTCGTCAAGGCTCAGGTGCTGACGGGAGGCCGAGGAAAGGCAGGGGGGATCAAGCTCGCGGCCGACCCCGAGGAGGCGCAGGCGCGAGCGGAGGAGATCCTCGGGCTCGACATTCGCGGCCACGTCGTGGAGAAGCTGTGGGTCGAGCGGGCGTCCGAGATCGACAAGGAGTACTACCTCTCGATCACCTTCGACCGCAGCGCGAAGAAGCCGCTCTTCATGCTGACCACGCAGGGTGGGGTCGAAATCGAGCAGGTGGCGGAGGAGAGTCCCGAGGCGCTCTCGAGCTTGCACGTCGACCCGCTCGTCGGCGTCGAGCCGTTTCAGGGCCGCCGGCTCGTGTTCGGCGCCGGGATCACCGACCCGTCCGAGCAGAAGCAGGTGCTTGCGATCGTGGACAAGCTCTATCGCGCATTCGTCGAGTACGACGCGATGCTCTGCGAGGTCAACCCGCTGATCGTCACGCCGGAGGGCGAGGTGAAGGCGCTCGACTCGAAGTTCACCGTGGACGACAACGCGCTTTTTCGCCACCCCGAGATAGCCGAGCTTCGAGATCCGTCGGCGGGCGACCCACAGGAGGCGCTCGCGCGGGAGAAGGGCGTCACCTACGTGAAGCTGGACGGCGAGATCGGCATCCTCGGGAACGGGGCCGGGCTCGTGATGTCCACGCTCGACGTGATCGCGCAGGTGGGCGGTCGCCCGGCGAACTTCTGCGACCTGGGCGGAGGCGGCGACGCCGAGGGAGTCGTCGACGCGCTCGAGGTCATCATGAGCGACGGCCAGGTGCAGGCAATCCTCTTCAACGTCTTCGGCGGCATCACGCGCTGCGATGAGGTTGCGCGCGGGATCCTCACCGCCCTCGAGCGCATGGAGATCGAGCTGCCCGATCGTGGTTCGCCTGGACGGCACGAACGCGGAGGAGGGGAGGCGCCTGCTGACCGAGGCCGCGCCTGGCAACCTCCATGTGGAGGCAACGATGCTGTCGGCGGCCGAGCGCGCGGTGGAGGTGGCTGCGTGAGCGCCGCTGCTTAATCGCGCGCGGGTAGCTCGGGTCCCGACCCTCCCCCCTGCTCACGCCCGAGCGTATCGCCGAAAAGCGCGCGTGTGTGTCACGACCCGTGACGGAATCGTGACCGACTCGTCCACAGGGGCAGTCGATGACGCAGGACGTCTGGGACGCGCGCGCTGACCTCTACCGCGAGAGCGAGGCGCACCGGGAGGGTCCCGACCTCGACCTGATCGTCACCTGGGCGGTCGAAGCGGGAGCCCGCACGGCGCTCGACGTCGCGACGGGCGGAGGCCACGTCGCCCGCCGGCTCCGCGAGGCCGGGCTCGAGGTCGTGACGTCCGACCGCTCGCCCGGAATGCGGCCCGACGTCGTCTGCCCGGCCGAGCACCTGCCCTTTGCGGACGGAAGCTTCGATGTCGTCGCCACCCGCGTGGCGGCGCACCACTTCGAGGACGTCACCGCAGCAGTGCGCGAGCTTGCCCGGGTCGCGCGCGACCGTGTACTCGTTGTCGACAACCTCTACCTGAGTGAGGACGCCGAGGAGGCCGAGCGCCTGCGTGATCCATCCCATGTCCGGAACCTGAGCGAGGCGGAGTGGCGTTGCCTCCTCGAGGGCGCCGGTCTCCGCATCGAGGCCGTGCAGCTCTTCGACAAGCCGATCGAGCTCGAGCCCTGGTTCGAGCGAGTGGAAACGCCGGAGCCCGACGCCGCGAGCGTCCGTGAGCTCCTGGCGGACCGGATCGACGACGGCTGGGTTCGGCTCGACCGCATCGCCCTCAAGGCGGTGAAGCCCTGATGGCAGTGATCGTCGACGGCGAGACGCGCCTCGTCGTCCAGGGAATCACGGGTCGCGAGGGCTCCTTCCACACGCTGCGAAACCGCGACCACGGGACGAACGTCGTGGCGGGCGTCACGCCGGGGAAAGGCGGCCAGGACGTCAAAGGCATCCCGGTCTTCGACACCGTCCACGCCGCTGTTGCGGAGACCGAAGCCGACACGTCCATGGTCTTCGTTCCGGCCCGGTTTGCCGCCGACGCGATGTTCGAGGCCGTCGACGCGGGCGTCACGACCGTGATCTGCATCACGGAGGGGATTCCCGCGCACGACATGTTGCGCGTCTACAACCACGTGCGCCCACTCGGCGTGACGCTGATCGGCCCGAACTGCCCGGGCGTCCTCTCTCCGGGTAAGGCCAACGTCGGGATCATCCCCGCGGAGATCTTCAGCGAGGGATCGGTCGGGCTCGTTTCGAGATCCGGGACGCTCACCTACCAGATCGGTCACGAGCTGACCCAGCTCGGCGTCGGGCAGTCGACGATCGTCGGGATTGGCGGCGACCCCGTCGTCGGATCCTCGTTCGTGGACATCCTGGCGCGATTCGAGGCCGACCCGGAGACCGAGCTCGTCGTCATGGTCGGCGAGATCGGCGGAGACGAGGAGGAGAAGGCGGCTGCATTCATCGAGTCCGAGATGTCGACGCCGGTCGTCGCCTACATCGCCGGCTTCACCGCTCCGCCCGGAAAGGCGATGGGTCACGCAGGCGCGATCATCTCCGGCTCGGCCGGCACCGCCGAGGCGAAGAAGGTAGCTCTCGAGGCCCACGGGGTGCAGGTCGGCGCGAACCCGACCGAGGTTGCCCGGCTCGCCGCCGAGACGGCCGGCGTTCCTGGCTAGGCGGTCCAAGAACCGCAGGCGAGGCCGATAGACTCGCCGCGTGGCGACGATCTCTTTCGCGCGCGGCGTTCCTTCGCCTGATCTGCTGCCCGTCGACGTCTTCGGGGAGGCCGCACGCGCGGCAGTCGAACGCGACGGGCGCACGATCCTGAACTACGGGCCACCCGGCGGATACTCGCGGCTGAGGGAATGGATCGCGGAGCGGCACGGCGCCGACCCGGCTCAGATCGTCGTCACCAACGGATCCCTTCAGGGCTTCCATTTCGTCATGCGGCATCTGCTCGCCGGCGGGGGGCGCGCGCTCGTCGAAGCCCCGAGCTACGACCGGACGCTCCTAACGCTTCGCAAGCTCGGCGTGGAGATCGAGGCGCTCCCGATGCGGGACGACGGGCTCGACGTCGGCGCGCTCCGTGCGGCGCTCGACCGGGCGCCGGCCGATGTTCTCTACACCATTCCGACCTTCCAGAACCCGAGCGGCCGAACCCTCTCGCGCGCGAGTCGCGAGACGCTTGCCGAGCTCGTTCGCGAGCGCGAGCTCCTGGTCTACGAGGACGATCCCTACGGCGGCGTCCGCTTCGAGGGCGAGGAGCTTCCGACCCTCTACGAGCTGACCGGTGGCCGGAACGTCATCTACTCGTCGTCCTTCTCCAAGGTCGTCGCGCCCGGCATCCGGGTCGGATATGCGGTTCTTCCCGAGGAGCTCGTGAAGCCCATCGAGGCCGTCGCGACCGAGACCTACATCTCGCCGTCGGTGTTCGTCCAGGGCGCGCTCGACGAGTTCGTGCGCTCACCGAGCTACGAGCAGGCGCTCGAACGAGTTCGGTCCGGCCTGCGCGAGCGGCGCGACGCGATGCTGAGTGCCCTCGAGTCTGAGCTTCCCGAAGGGGCGGCGTGGAGCCGGCCCGAAGGGGGCTATTTCCTCTGGCTCGACCTGCCGACCGGTGTCGAGACCGACTGGCTCTTCGATCGGGCCGCCGAAGCCGACGTCGCCTTCGTCAAGGGCGCCGACTTCTTCCTCGACGGTGAGGGCCGCGAGTCGGCTCGGCTCGCGTACAGCTATCCGTCCCCGGTGGAGATCGGCGAGGGCGTCGCCCGGCTGGGCGCCCTCGTGCGCGAGTCGGCCGCAGTCGCCGCCTAGCTACGCCGCGTACACGCGCCGAACAGCGGGCCTGGCGACGAGCGTGGCCTGACGTGGCGGCGCCGCCTTTCCGGCCTTGACCGGACGGAAGGTCGGGCACGGCGTGTTCCCCGGAAGCGCGCACAGATCGGCGCGTCGGAAGAAGCAATCGTCGCAGGTCAGCGGGGGTCGGCTCATCCTGACGAAGCGGGCAGTGTAGTCCCGCCGTCTCTCACCTCGGGCGGTCGTCTGATTGGAAAACACGCACTTTGCGGGGAGTTTCAGTCCCGGCAACAAGCGTCGTCAGTCTGGGCTACGCGCTCGTTTCCAGCGCAGCCAACGCTTCGTCGAAGGTCTGAACCGAGACGATCGAGAGCCCATCGGCGTACCGGCGCGCCTCCGCGGCGTTCTGCTCGGGGACGACGAAGACGTCGGCCCCCGCTTCGCGCGCGCCGATGGTCTTCTGCTTGATGCCCCCGATCGGCGCCACGGCGCCGTCCAGCCCAAGGGCGCCTGTAACGACGATCTTCCGGCCGTCGTCGATGTCCGACCCGAGCTCGTCGACGATGTCCAGGGCGAAGGCGAGGCCGGCCGAGGGCCCTCCGATGTTGCCCGCGTCGATCGAGATATCGACCGGAAGCTCGATGTTGGCCTCCGGCTCGACGATGATCCCGAACACCGGCCGGCCGTCCCGGGCCCGGCCGCGTTCCCACCTCGAGCTGCTCGAGGCCATTGTCGCGGCGGACCGTCAGGTCGACGGAGTCTCCGGCTTCCACGTTCGCGCGCATGAACCGCGCGAGCTCCCGCGGGCTCGCGATCCGCTCTTCTCCAGCTCGGACGATGACGTCGCCGATCTCGAGCTCGCCCGAGGCGGGGGAGCCGGGCTGCACCTGGCTGACGAGCACGCCAACCTCGTCAATCTGGACGTCGTACCCCAGCTCCTCGAGGGCGACTGCGGCTGCGACCTGCTGAGAGACCGTCATGTCCTGGAGGCTCGACTCCCGGCGTGCCTGGTCGCTGACGCCGAGTGGGTTCAGGCTGGATTCGGGAACGAGAGTCGCCCCCTCGAAGAGCGCCGGGACGAGGCGTTCGAGGATGCTCGCCCTGCGCACGATCACGTCCACCATGTAGATGCCGTTCTCGCTCTCGGCGTTCTCGTCGCCGGGAACCTTGACGAGCGGATCGGCAGCCCGGGCGCGATCGGGTAGGTACACGTAGTGATTCGACGGGATGACGTAGAGAGCCCCGGCGATCGCGACCAAGAGCAGGACGACAAGGAGCAGGAGATGTCGACCTCGGATCCTCGTCATGCGGCGATCGTAGCCACGCCCTTCCGCCCTCAGCGCCGTTCAGCCGTCGAGCTCGAAGACGAGCTCGAGCCCGTCCTCCTTGTCCCACTGCTCGCCTGTCTGGACGAAGCCGAGCTTGCGAACGATTGCGAGGGACGGCTCGTTTCCGGGGGCCACAGAGGCGACGAAGTGCCTGATGTCGTGGGCCTCCCGCGCCCAGTCGAGGAGTGCTCGAGCGGCCTCGGTTGCGTAACCGTGGCCCCGGAACTCGGGGAAGACGGTGTAGCCGAGCTCAACCGCATCCGGTTTCGCCGGCCCGTTCACGCCGGGTGGGCCGTGAAAGCCGGCGTGTCCGATCATTCTCGACTCAGCGCGAACGACGAGGGCTCGGACGAGCCAGGGCTGCCACTTGGGCGTCCGGCGCATCTGGTCGGCGCGGAGCCGGAGGAAGCCGGCGTCGTGCTCGTCCGGCCAGCCCGCGGGCATCGAGGCGCGGAGGAGCCGCTCGGCCGCTGGGCGATCGGCCAGGAACGCGTCGGCGAGCTCAGGCGAGATCGAGACGAGATCGAGGCGCTCGGATCGGATAGGGAAGAGCGCTACGACGAGAGGACGCCGACGACGTCGCGGACTGCGTCGGCGGATGCGTCGAGCTCGGCCTGCTCCTCGTCCGTGAGCTCGAGTGAGACGATCTCCTCGATGCCCGCCGCCCCGAGCTTGACCGGCACGCCCATGTAGAGCCCGTCGATGCCGTACTCGCCCTCGAGATAGGCCGTGCACGGGAGGACGCGCTTCTCGTCCAGGCAAACAGCGTCGACCATCTGCGCCGCAGCCGCCCCGGGCGCGTACCAGGCGGAGGTGCCGAGCAGCTTCACGATCTCGCCGCCGCCCTTGCGCGTGCGTTCGACCATCGCCTCGATGCGATCGTCGGCGACGAGCTGACGGAGCGGAACGCCGCCGACCGTGGTCGCAGAGACGACGGGAACCATCTGATCTCCGTGTCCGCCGAGCACCATCGCGGTCACGTCCTTCACGGAGGTGCCGGTCTCCCACGCGATGAACGCCGAGAAGCGCGCGGTGTCGAGAATCCCGGCCATGCCGAAGACGCGCTCCTTCGGCCAGCCGGAGACGCTCTTGGCGACGTGGCACATGGCGTCGAGCGGGTTCGAGACGACGATCAGGATCGCGTCCGGCGACTGCTCGATGGCCTCGCGGGTCACCGCGGAGACGATGCCCTCGTTCGTCGTCACGAGATCGTCGCGGCTCATGTCGCCTGTCCGCGGCACGCCCGCGGTGACGACGATGACGTCGGAATCCGCCGTCTCGGCGTAGCCGTTCGACCCGACGATGGTCGGCTCGTAGCCGAGCACGGCGGCGGCCTGGTTCATGTCGAGCGCCTTGCCCTGCGGCAGATTCTCCTTGATGTCGACGAGAACGACATCCGCATAGTCCCGGCGGGCGATCTCCTGTGCAGCGGTCGCGCCGACGTTCCCGGCACCGACGACCGTCACCTTCAGGCGACTGCGAGCTCGCCGGAACTCGTGACGGCCTCGCTCGAGATCGTGCTCGCTCACACCCGCACCCCCATGGTCTCGATGATCGCGTCGGCGACCTCGCTCGTCCCGACCGCGGTCGGATCGTCCCGCCGCTCCTTCATGTCGTACGTCACGTTCCTGCCCTCCGCGATCACTGAAGCGATCGCGGACTCGAGCCGGTCGGCCGCGTCGTGCTCCTCCAGGTGGCGGAGCATCATCACGCCCGAGAGCATCATCGCCATCGGGTTGACCCGGTTTTGGCCCGTGTACTTGGGCGCCGAGCCGTGCGTGGGCTCGAAGACCGCCGCCTTCGTCCCGAAGTTGCCGCCGGGCGCGAGCCCGAGCCCGCCGATCAGCCCCGCGCAAAGGTCTGAGACTATGTCGCCGTACAGGTTCGGGCACACGAGGACGTCGTACTCCTCGGGCCGCTGGACGAGCTGCATCGAGAGGTTGTCGACGATGCGATCCTCGAACTCGATGTCGTCGTTCTCGGCGGCGACCTCGCGCGCCACGCGGAGATAGAGGCCGTCCGTGAACTTCATGATGTTCGCCTTGTGGACGGCCGTGACCTTTGAGCGGCCGTTCCTGCGGGCGTAGTCGAAGGCAAACTCCACGATTCGCCTCGTCCCGCTCACCGAGATCGGCTTCACGGAGATTCCCGAGTCCGGCCGAAGCCGCGCGCCGCGCTCCTCGAGCCAGCCCACGAGCTCGCGCGTCTCTTCCGCGCCTTCCTCGTACTCGATGCCCGCGTACAGATCCTCCGTGTTCTCGCGGATCACGATCAGGTTGACGTCGTCATAGCGCGAGCGGACGCCGGGGTAGCTCTTGCACGGACGCACCTGGCCATAGAGGTCGAGCTCTTTTCGGAGCGCGACGTTGACGGAGCGAAACCCGGTGCCGACCGGAGTCGTGATCGGCCCCTTGATGGCGACGCCGTTCCGTCGGATCGAGTCGAGAACGTGGTCCGGAAGCGGGTTGCCCCCGTGGCGGTCCATGACGTCCGCGCCCGCGTCCTGGACGTCCCATTCGATCTCGGCGCCGCTCGCCTCCACGACGCGGCGAGTCGCCTCGGCGATCTCCGGGCCGGTTCCGTCTCCCGGTATGAGCGTCACCCTGTGAGCCATGCCGGGGGCCGATTGTATGCGGCCCGTCCGGGTAGACCGCTGAGGTACCGTGCCCGGGTCATGCGAGGGACGAATGACTGAGTTCAAGCCGGGTCTCGAGGGTGTCGTCGCGGTCGAGACCGAGATTGCCGAGCCCGACCGCGACGGCGGCTCGCTTCGGTACCGCGGGGTCGATATAGAGGAGCTCGTTGGCCACTATCCGTACGAGAACGTCTGGGGCCTTCTCGTCGACGACGACATCGGGTCGAAGATGCCGGACCCCGAGCCCTGGGAGCCGGTCGCGCTGACGGGCAACGCGCCGGCCGATCTCCAGGCCGAGACCGCGCGCATGGCCGGCCATTGGGGACTCGGCAAGGTCAACGAGATCTCGGACGAGCAGGCCCGGGAGGATCTCGGGAGGCTCTCAGCCCAGATGATGTCGATCGTCGCTCGGTCGGCGCGTGTCGCAGACGGGCGGTCAGACACCGTCGACGACGACGAGGTCGAGCGTGGCGAGACCGCGGCCGAGAAGTTCCTGATTCGCTGGCGCGGCGAGGCTGACCCACGGCACGTCAAGGCGATCGACACCTACTGGATCTGCACGGCCGAGCACGGGCTGAACGCCTCGACGTTCACGGCGCGCGTCGTCACCTCGACGGGAGCCGACTGCGGCGCTGCGCTCTCCTCGGCCGTAGGTGGGCTCTCCGGCCCGCTGCACGGCGGGGCGCCTGCCTACGTGAAGCCGATGCTCGAGGAGGTCGCCGAGCGCGGCGACGCGGAGGCGTGGGTCGCGGACGCGCTCGAAGAGGGCAGGCGCATCATGGGCTTCGGTCACCGCGTGTACCGCGCTGAGGATCCCCGTTCCAGGATCCTGAAGCGGGTCGCGCAAGAGCTCGGCTCCCCGCACGTCGAGGTCGCCGAGCAGCTCGAGAAGGCGGCCCTGGCCGCGCTTCAGGAGCGCTATCCCGACCGGGTGCTCGCGACGAACGTCGAGTTCTACTCGGCTGTCGTCCTCGACATCGCCGAGATTCCGCCACCCCTGGCCCCGGCCATGTTCGCATGCTCCCGCGTTGGCGGCTGGTCGGCCCACATCCTCGAGCAGAAGCGAACGGGACGCCTCTTCCGGCCGGCGGCGAAGTACGTCGGGCCGCGGCAGCGTTCGATCGCCTCGGTCGGCTGAAGGGGCACTAGTGTCGGCGGTGCTCGCAGCGGCCGTGTCTCGCGCCGCCGGAATCAGCGACGAGCGGGCGCTCGCCGAGCTTCGCCGGGATGTCGACGAGGACGTCGAGGCGGCGGTTCGCGACCCGGACTTCCGGGTTCGGGCGCTCGGCTACCAGGCGATCGGCCGGCTGAACTTCGCTCAGAAGAAGGAGCTCCTCCGCCGTGGGCTCGAGGACGAGAGCCCGGCCGCGCGCGGAGCGGCGCTCCTGTCGCTCGAGCTCATGTCGCGCGGACATCCGGGAACGGCGAACGCCGTGCGGCCGCTCCTGCACACGCTTGCGAACTCCGATCCCAACGGCTCCGTTCGGCGGCTCGCCGTCCTCTGCCTGAAGAACGGCTCGCCGGCGCAGGACACGCTCACGCTGCTCGGCCACCTGGCAGAGGACGAGGAGGACGCTGAGCGCAGCCGCGCGGCGGCGTCGGTGCTTCAGTCCCTGAAGCGCAAGGCCGCGAGCCGCTAGCGAGCCGATGGTGGCGCGTCCGCGGCCGGAGCACGCCGAGGTGCTCCGCGAGCTCGCTGCGGAGTGGTCGCTGAGCCTGGGCGAGCCCCTTACGGGTGGAACGGGCTCGCTCGTCGTCGCGGCGACACTCCTCGACAGCACCGAAGCCGTGCTGAAGGTCGCCGACCCGCATCGTGAGAGCGAGTACGAGGCGGACGCGCTCGAGCGGTGGGGAGGGAGTGGCGCCGTGCGGCTCCTCGCGGCCGATCGGGAGCGCGGGGCCCTGCTGGTCGAGCGCTGCCGTCCCGGAACCCCGCTCGACGACCTTTCAGCGGACGAGGCGCTCGACGTGGTCACCGTCCTGCTGCCCAGGCTCTGGATTCGGGCAGGAGAACCATTCCGGCCGCTCGCCGACGAGGCCAGTTGGTGGGCGTCCGACCTGCCAGGCCGCTGGGAGCATTTCGGCCGGCCCTTCGAGCGGCGCTTGCTCGAGCTCGTGCTCGAGGCGCTGCGCGACCTGCCTCCAAGCCAGGGCGAGCTCGTGCTCGTCAACCAGGATCTCCACGCAGGCAACGTCCTGCGAGCCGAGCGTGAGCCCTGGCTCGTCATCGATCCCAAGCCGCTCGTCGGCGAGCGCGAGTTCTCGCTCGCGCCGCTCGTCCGCGGCCGCGAGCTCGGCCATTCGCGCGCCGACGTGCTCGGGCGGCTCGATCGATTGTCCGGCGAGCTGGGTCTCGACCGCGAGCGAGCGCGACTCTGGTCGATTGCACAGACCGTCGCCTGGTCCTTCGATGACGCGTATCAAGGCACCCACATCGAAGTCGCCCGCTGGCTTGCCGAAGCCTGACTAGGCGAGCTCCTTCTCGTAGATCGACACCTGCCGAACCGCCCTCATCCCGGCGCGCTCATACAGCCTGACGGCGCCGGTCAGGCTCTCGCCGTCGACCTCGAGGCCGGCCCAGGAGGCGCCGCGTGCCCGGAGCTCTCGGAAGGAGTGGTGGAGGAGGGCGAGCCCCAAGCCGCGCCGACGCCACGGGCGCCTGACTCCGAGGATCTCCACCCAGCCGACTGGCTCGCCGAGGTCGCGAATCATGCAGTACGCGAGCCCTGCGATCGTGTCTCCCTCCACGGGGAGGAAGAAGAGCGAGGAGTCGAAATCTGGGTGGCCGAGAACCTCCTTGCGCCAGTTGTCGAACGGATCCGGCGTGAACTCCCAGTGGTCGGCGAACGAGTCCATGTCGGCCTCCCATACCGGCCCGTCGTCCTCTCCAACCCGGAACGTGCGCACGTCAATGCCCTCCGGCCAGGCGGGCTCGGGCGGCTCCTCGTCGAGCTCGACGCGCATCTCGAGCTCGAAGCGGATCGGGCGGTGCCCCGCGGCCCCGAGGACTCCCGACGTGATCCCGTCGGAGCTCGGAATCGAGGTGTGGATCAAGGCCCTTCGGGCAGCGCGGGGTCGGGTCCACGACTCGGCAGCCGAGAGCAAAGAGGAGGCCCCCTCTGGATCGAGGGCTCTGAGATCCAGCCAATACCGCTCCCGACCGGGCCGCTCGTCCAGGTCGCAGTAGGCGACCACTCTGCCGTCGTCCTCGACGATCCAGAAGACGTAGGTGTCGAGCGCGAGCCAGTGGCGGACCTCGGCAAGCGATGCGGCAGCGGACGAGCCGTGCTTCCGAGCATGAAGGTTCATGAAGTCGGCGATAGCCGGAGCGTCCTCCGCCTCGGCCCGTCTGACGCCGCCCGGCTCTCTAGCTAACGCGCACAGGGGCAGACCGTACCGCGCCGAACGGGCCGACGGCGCGAGTTCCATAGCGCCCTAATCTCGGCGGGCGTGCGGGTGCGCCGAGAAGTAGATGTCGCGTCTGCGGCGTTCCGAGACGTGGGTGTAGAGCTCGGTGGTTCCGAGGTCTGCGTGGCCGAGCATCTCCTGCACCGAGCGAAGGTCGGCTCCGCCGTCCAAGAGGTGCGTGGCGAACGAATGCCGCAGGAGATGTGGGTGCACGCGGGCGGGGTCGAGCCCTGCCTTGCCTGCCAGGCGCTTGAGGACGAGGAAGGCGCCGGCGCGGGTCAGCGCTCCGCCTCGGGCGTTCAGGAAGAGCTCGGGGCGATGACGGCGATCGAGGTACGGCCGGCCGTGGGCCAGGTAGAGCCTTACCGCCTTCACCGCATGTGCGCCGAGCGGCACGATCCGCTCCTTGTCGCCCTTTCCGACGCAGCGAACGAGCGCGTTGTCGAGGTCGACGCCGGCGCATTCGAGGCCCACCGCCTCGCTCACCCGGAGCCCGGCGCCGTAGAGGAGCTCTACGAGCGCCCGGTCGCGTCGCGCGCGTGGCGCCGTACCGTCCGCGGCCTCGATCAGCCGCTCGACTTCCCTCGGCGAGAGCGTCCGCGGGAGTTTGCGGCGGCGGCGCGGCAGGTCGACGTCGGCCGCCGGGTTGTCGGACCGGATACCCAGGAGCATCAGGTGCCGGAAGAACGTGCGCGCAGCGGCCGCCCGGCGTGAGATCGTCGAAGGGGCCTGGCCGCGGCCTCGCAGGTCGGCGAGCCACGCGCGAACCTCATCGGCACCTACGTCCGCGGGCGACTTGCCGGCGAACCCGGCCAGGTCGGCCAGGTCGCGCCTGTACGCATCGACGGTGCGGGGCGAGCGCCGGGCCGCGAGGACGGCGAGGAACGCCTCAACCTGCGCGTCGGGCTCAAGAACGGGGGTGGGCGAGGTCATAGACTTTCCTGAGTCGCGCGCCGTCGACGTGGCTGTAGACCTGGGTCGTCGAGAGTGACGAATGGCCGAGAAGCTCCTGGATCGTGCGGAGGTCGGCCCCGCCCTCCAGGAGGTGCGTGGCGAAGGCATGCCGGAGCCTGTGTGGGTTCGGGAGGAGGCGTCGGAGCGTCGACGTGTCGAGCGGCTTGCCGCGTGCGGAGACGAAGACGCGGTTCTCCGCTCCGCGGACGAGCTCCGGCCGGCCGTGGTGCAGGTAGCGGCGAAGGCGAAAGGCGGCCTCCTCGCCGAGTGGGACTGCGCGCTCCTTCCCGCCTTTCCCGCGGACGAGGACGAGCTCCTGCTCGAAGTCCACGTCGGCGAGCTCGAGGTCGGCGGCCTCCTGAGCGCGGAGGCCCGCGGAGTACACGAGCTCGAAGAGCGCCCGGTTCCGAAGCGGCAGCGGCTCGGCGCCCTCGAAGCCCGTCAGGAGAGCGTCGGTCTCGTCCTGCTTCGGAGCATTCGGGAGCCGGCGGCTCCGGCGACCTGCGAGGGAGAGCTCGGGAACACGGTCTGGGCCAAGGGCCGAGCGGAGGAACGAGCGCGTCGCGGCGAGCTTGCGGCCGATCGTCTTCTGCGAGAGCTTCCGGGGCTCGCGCCCGGGCCGGTCACGCGCGAGCCAGGCCGCGTAGCGGGAGAACGCGCGGGCGTCCACGTCCTCGAGCCCGAGCCCGTTGTCGGCGAGCCACGTCGCCAGCTCCTCGAGATCGGCACGGTACGCGCGCCGGGTCGCGTCCGAGTGAGCGGCGCTCGAGAGAAAGCGGTCGAGAGCGACATCGATGTCCATCCGGGTGCTTTCTTCCGGCCTCAGAGGCGTCCTCCTTGGCAGAGTCCTCGGCGTGCGGCTCCACCTCGACCTGCGCCATCTGCTCCTCGCTAGCTGGCCCGTGGAGCCCGATGCGGTCGCGAAGACCCTTCCTGCACCGATTTCTCCCGTCGAGATCGACGGGGAATCCCTCGTGACCGTCGCCACGTTTCGTTGCGTCGGCGGGCGAGTCGGACGTGCGCCTGTCCTGCCGTTCTCGCAGCTGAACGTGCGGGTCTACACCGAGTACGCAGGCGAGCCGGCGGTCTTCTTCCTGCGCTCGCTCGTGACGGCCGGCGGGCTGCCGGGGTTCTTCCTCGGTGCGCCGTACAGGCTGGCTTCGCTCCGGGTTCGCGCGGGAGAGGCAAGCGCTCCGGGCCTCGGCCTTCGCCTCCGCTACAGGCTTGGCGTGGCCGAGGCGACGCCGGGGCTTCTCGGCCGTCACGAGCTCGGGATCTTCGAGGAGCGGGGCCTGCGCGCGTTTCGGGTCCGGCGCGGCCCGGCGGAATGGCAGAGCGCGGAGGTCGTCCAGCCGTCGCGTGTGGATCTCCTGCTCGCGCTCGGCTTCGACGTCAGGGATGAGCCCAGGCTCGTCTACGCCCCCGAGGCGTCGTTCGAAACCGAGGCGCCGCCGCGACGGTTGCATTGAACCGCGGGCGGCGTGAATGCCGGCCCCTACGGTGTAGGGGCCGGACTTGTCCGGCCCGCCGAGCCCATCAGCACAGCGAGTCGTTCACCCCGGTAATCGAAGATCCCGTTGAGCCATCGCGCGACGATCAGCTCGACGACGGGAGCCAGAATCCCGCCCGGCACGCGGTAGCGCACCGCGTCGTAGACCTCCGTCCCGCCGGGCACGGGCGTGAACCGGTGCGTGTGGATCCAGAGCGGGTAAGGCCCCTGAAGCTGGAGGTCGGTGAAGGTGCGGGGCTCGCGCCAATCGACGATCTCGGTTTGCCAGCGGATCGGAACGCCGAAGAGCCGGAGGCGATAGCGAATGACCGAGCCGCGCTCCAGCCGCTCGGGCGCCTCGACGATGCGGAAACGAAGCCAGCCGGGCGTGATCGCCTCGAGGTTCCAGGCGTCGGCGAAGAACGCGAAGACCTCCTCGGGAGCCCGCGGCAGGACTTGTGTTCGCTCCAAGACGATGTCTCTGCTCACGGCGGCCGAGTCTACGATCCGAACCCGGACCCGCAGATCGCGCGTAGGATTCGACGAGCGTTTACCCGCTCTGGGCGAACGGTACGAACTCTGCATGGCGATCACGATCACCCCAACCGGCCTCGAGGGTCACGGGCTCTCGCCCGGGGGCCGCGTCTACCGGAATCCGACGACCGCGCTCCTCTATACGCACGCGCTCGAGCGCGGGGACGGCAAGCTCGCAGAGGGCGGCCCCCTTGCGGTCGACACCGGCAAGCACACCGGTCGCTCGCCCAAGGACAAGTTCGTCGTCCGCGACAAGGAGTGCGAGGCGCGCATCGGCTGGGGCGAGATCAACCAGCCGATCGACGAGACGGACTTCGACGGCCTGCGGGCCAAGCTGGTCGCGCATCTCGACGGCGCCGAGGCGATCTACGTCGTCGACGCCTTCGCCGGTGCCGATCCCGAGCAGCGGATCAACGTGCGGGTCGTCACCGACCGCCCGTACCACGCGCTCTTCGCGAAGACGATGTTCATCGAGCCCGACGAGGACGAGCTCGCCGGCTTCGAGCCCGATGCGCTCGTCCTGCATGCACCCGAGGTCGAAGCCGATGCTGACGAGGACGGGACGCGCTGCGAGACGTTCGTCGTCCTCCATCCGACCCGGAGCGAGGTGCTGATCGGCGGCACCTACTACGCGGGCGAGATCAAGAAGTCGATCTTCTCGCTCATGAACGATCGCCTGCCGCTCGAGGGCGTTCTCCCGATGCACTGCTCCGCGAACGTCTCGGACAGGGGCGACGTCGCGATCTTCTTCGGGCTCTCCGGAACCGGAAAGACAACGCTTTCGGCGGATCCCGAGCGGCGCCTGATCGGCGACGACGAGCACGGTTGGGGTACGAACGGCATCTTCAACATCGAGGGTGGCTGTTACGCGAAGGTGATCCGACTCTCCGAAGAGGCTGAGCCCGACATCTATCGCACCACGCGCACCTGGGGCACCGTCCTCGAGAACGTCGTCCTCGACGAGGAGGGGCGCGTCGACCTTGACGACGACGCTAAGACCGAGAACACGCGCGCCGCCTACAGGCTGGAGCAGATCCCGAACGCGCTGCCCGAGAAGCGCGCCGGTCATCCGAGCTCGATCGTCTTCCTCACCGCGGACGCCTTCGGGATCCTGCCGCCGATTGCGCGCCTCTCGCGGAACCAGGCGCTCTTCTACTTCCTCTCCGGCTTCACGGCCAAGCTCGCCGGCACCGAGATCGGTGTCACGGAGCCGCAGCCGACCTTTTCGGCCTGCTTCGGCGCGCCGTTCCTGCCGCAGCCGCCGATCGTCTACGCGCGCATGCTCGGTACGAAGCTCGACGAGCACGGCTCGCGCGTCTGGCTCGTGAACACCGGCTGGACGGGCGGCCCGTTCGGAGAGGGAGAGCGAATGCCGATCGGCGCCACGCGCGCCCTGCTCTCGGCTGCCCTGGAAGGCGAGCTCGACGACGTCGAGTACCGCGTGGATCCCGTGTTCGGCTTCGAGGTGCCGACCTCCGTGCCGGGCGTCGACGACAAGCTCCTCGACCCGCGCTCGACGTGGGCCAACCCAGAGGCGTACGACGAGAAGGCGGCCGACCTCGCCCGCCTCTTCCGGGAGAACTTCGAGACGTTCGAGGGCATCCCGGACTGGATCCACGAAGCCGGCCCGCGCGCCTAGTCCGCCAGTCGCCTGCGCGGCACGACGCGCGCAAGCGACTGGCAAGACAGGTGCCGCCGGCCTCAGGCCTCGCAGGAGGTTTCGAGCTCGATTGCCACACAGCTATCGGCGCCGTCTCCTCCGTCGCCCGCGTCCGCACCCTCGCCCCCGTCCAACGTGTCGTCACCCCCGCGGCCTTCTAAGATGTCGTCGGAGCCGAGCCCCGCCACGACGTTCGCCGCGCCGTCACCGCGAAGGTAGTCGCTGAAATTCGAGCCGACGATGTTCTCGAATGCTCCCAGGGTGTCGGAGCCGAACCCCTCTCCGAAACCGCCCTGGAGGTCGACCGTGACCGGGCGCTGGCTGTCTTCGTACGAGACCGTGTCGATCCCGTCGCCACCGTTCATCGCGTCCTGGCCGCCACCTCCCCGGATGAGGTCGTTTCCGTCGCCACCCAGTAGACGGTCGAGCCCGCGTAGTCCGACGATCGTGTTGTCGGCGGAGTCGCCCAGCACCTCGTCGGAGAACTCCGTAGCAACCACATTCTCCACGGATGCGATCGTCTCATTCGAGCTGCCGCTCGTGACGGTCCCTCCGGGAAGATCGACCGAGATGGAGGAGGACAGGAGCGCGAAGCTGACCTCATCCACGCCCGCATCCCCGGTGAACGCGTCGTCGCCCCCCTCGTCGACCATGAGATCGTTGCCGGCGCCGCCCATGTGATCATCGGGACCGAGGCCGCCTCTGAGCTGATCGTCACCGTCTCCGCCGTCCACCACGTCACCGCCCAAGGAACCTCGGACGTCGTCGTTGCCGCCGGCGCCGTGCACCTCATCGTTCCCGCGCTGACCGGTCAGGATGTCGTCGCCGTCACCTCCGTCGACCACATCGTTTCCGAGATTGCCGAGGATCGTGTTCGCGGCCGCATCGCCGGCGAGGACGTCGTCGAAGATCGTCCCGCGTAGGTTCTCAAAGCCGCCTACGACATCGGAACCCTGTCCCGTTGCGACGCCGGCAGCGAGATCGACGTCGACCGGCGCCGCGGAGTAGTTGAACTCGAGAATGTCGGTACCGGCGCCACCCTCGAAATCGTCATCCCCAGGGCCTCCTTCGACCTCGTCGTCACCGTCCCGGGCATCGACCGTGTCGTTGCCCACCCCGGCGTTGATCTCGTTCGGCCCCGAGCTGCCGTTGATCACGTCGTCGAAGCCCGAGCCGATGACGTCCTCCACTCGGACGAGAACGTCATTCCCTTCCCCCGCGGCCGTTCGCGCGGTGAGATCGACCGTGACAGCCTGCGACGCGGGTGAGAAGTCGACCTCATCACGGCCGTCGACAGGATCGCCTTGGCGATCGATATCCCCGGGAGCGCCCCCGTCGATGATGTCGTCGCCGGGCCCACCCGAGATGCGATCCACTCTGTCAGGCCGGCCGAGGTCGTTCAGTCCGCCGAGCAGCCGATCGTCCCCTCCACCGCCGCGGAGCGTGTCCTGGCCCCAGCGCCCGTGGAGCCGGTTGGATTCGTTGCTTCCGGACAGGATGTCGTCGCCAGGCCCACCCGATGCGTTCTCCACATCCACCAGAGAGTCGATTCCGAGCCCGCGCGCCGACCCGCTGCCGAGGTTGACGACCACCCTGTCTACGAACGCGTTGCGGAAGTCGATCGTGTCGCTCCCATTGCCGCCGCGGTACAGATCGGATCCCTTGTCGGCGATGAAGCGATCGTTGCCTCCGGAACCGATGAGCTCGTCTGCTCCGCGGCCGGCGGAGAACACGTTCGCATTCGCATCTCCGCGCATGCGGTCTGCGTGCACGCTGTCCGCGACAGCGGCTTCTACGTCGACCAGACGATCGCGGCCGTCGCCGGTCGCGATCCCGCCTGGCAGGTTCACTCGGATGCCGTTCGTCGCGCGCGGGTGCGCCCAGAAGAACGCTCTGTCTTCGCCCGGGCCCCCGTCGAGGACATCGTTGCCGCGTGGAGCGGGCTTGTTCGCGAAGTTCTCAGCATCGCCGCGGAGAAAGTCGTCACCTTCGTTCCCGTGCAAGCGATCGTTCCCGTCCTCTCCGAAGATCCGATCGGCATCCGCTCCGCCGAACAGCGCGTCCCGTCCCAAGCCGCCTGAGATTTGATCCCCGTTCTCACCTCCCTCGATCCGATCTCGACCGCTTCCTCCACTTAGGGAATCTCGGCCGAGTTGACCAGCCAGCCTGTCGCGGCCTCTCTCTCCCGAGATGAAGTCTCGTCCCTTGCCTCCGCAGAGGAGGTCATCTCCGTCGAAGCCGTCCAGGCTGTCGTTACCACCGAGGCCCACGATCACGTCGCGACCCGGTGTCCCAGCGAGATAGTCGCTCTTCGGGGTGCCAACCTTCGTCGCCGGCTGACCGAAGCAGGAGGGCTGAGCCTTGGCCACTGCCGGAAGACCCGCCCCGACGAGCAGCACAGCCATGAGGAGTGGGATTCGAAAGCTTCGAACTCGGCGACTCGTCGATCGGCGCATGGGGTGCCCCCTTACCTGGTCAGGGTGGGTACTAGCCGTCGTTCGACCCAATCACCTAGGCAGGCGGCTCGCGCCGGGAATTCGCCTAGTCCTGATGTCCTAGCGGTTTGGAAGGGCTCGGTTCGATCAATCAGACACAGCCGCCGGAATCAAGCGTGCGAGCTCGGTTCTCGAACGGATGTCGAGCTTCCGGTAGATGTTTCTGAGGTGGAAGTCGATCGTCTTCGGGCTCACGAAGAGGCGAGCGGCAACCTCCTTGTTCGTGGCCCCTTCGGCGACCGCGAGCGCCACCTGGAGCTCGTGGGCAGTCAGAGACTCGGTCGGGGCCTCGACGCGCTTCTGCGCCGCTTCTCCGGTCGAGCGCAGCTCGCCGCGGGCGTGCTCGGCCCATGGGGCCGCTCCGAGGCGCTCGAACGTCGCGAGGGCCGACCGCAGAGGCAGGCGCGCGTCGGCCCGCCGGCCCGCCCGCCTCAACCGTTCGCCGAACGAGAGCTCGGTGCGCGCCAGTTCGAACGGCACGTTGGTCTCCTGGTGGACTCTGATTGCCTCGAGGAAATGTGCCTCGAACTCGTCCTTCGATGCCAAGATCCCCCGGCATCGGAGCGCGGCGGCCTGCGGCGTGCGCCCGGTCTCGACCGCCGCCGCCTCGAGGCGCTCGAGGATCCTCTCGGCATCCGTCGTCCGCCCGAGCCGTACGTAGGCTTCGATGAGATCGGCGTGCCAAAGGAGCATGGCGGGGTTGTCCACTTCGTTGCGCTTCGTGAACTGCGCAACAGGCTCGAGTTCGACGACGACGTCGTCGTACCGCGCGAGGCCCATCCCGAGCAAGCCCAGCGCCAGGCCGGAGTACGCGAAGATGGCGTCCGAGAGCTTCTCGCCGGCCAATGCGCGTGCTTTGGCGGTCAGCTCCCTCGCCTCGGCCTCATGGCCTCGCGCCGCCTCGAGGCGGGCCAGGACTGCGAGGAAATACGGAAGATTGACGCTCATCGTCTCCGTGCCGATCCGCGTGGCCTCGGTGCTTGCTGCCAGCGCGGCCGTCCAGTTACCGATCCGATACTCGAGCTCTGCCACGCAGCCGAGTGGGACGACGATCATCGAGAGTGCGCCCGACGACCGAGCCGCAGAAAGCACGCGGCTCACGAGACGACGGGCTTCGTCGAACCGCTCGAGGTAGATGAGATTGAGTGTCGGTCCCTGAATGAACTGGACGGCCTCGAAGGGATCCGCCGCCTCGATCACCGGGAGGTACTCATCCAGGAGCAGCTCCGACCGCCGAATCTCTCCGGTTACGAAGAGCGCCTGCATGAGGATCAACGCCGCGGTAACCCTCGTCTCCGGCGCGGCGTTCGCAGCCAGCGCGTAGGCGCGCTCCGCGGTCTTCAGCCCGAGCCGTCCCTGCGCGGTCGCGAGGCAGGGGAGGCAAGCTTCAGCCAGCAGCATCGCTGCCTGGTCGGGCTGCTCTTTCTCGATGTCTTCGGCAAGCTCCACCAGGATCTGATGCGATGTCATCGGGTCTCCGCCGAAGAGCTCGGCCCGAGCCCGCAGGTGGGACACCTGGATGCGCGCGGCGGCGTCGAGAGGCAGCTCCGCTGTCTCGTCGAGTATTGCGAAGGCCCGTTCGACGCGGCCGGCGAGGATCGAGTCCGACGCTGATGCGAGCAGGCGCCTCCCGCGGTCGGACGAGTCCTCGCTCAGCCTCGCCGCGCGTTCGAGCGCCCGGGCCGCGGCAAGGTAGCCCCCGCGGGCACGGGCCTCGTCAGCGACGGCCTCCAGCCGAGCAGCCACAGTCTCGTCCGGGCCCGTGGTCGCCATGGCGAGGTGCCACGCTTGGCGCAGGGGGTCGTCGGGGAGTGCTGAGGCGAGCGAAGCGTGCGCATCGCGCCGTGCTTCGGGACCCGCGGTCTGATACACGGCCGATCGCACGAGCGGATGCCGGAAGCGTACGAGGCCTTCTGACAAGGACATCAACCCCGCCTGCTCCGCACGTACCAGGGCATCGCTCGCGGGCGGTTCACCGATCGCCGTGACCAGCGTCGCCGAATCCAAAATGTCCCCGGCAGCGGCGATGAGCACTGCTCGCCTTGCGTCGTCGTCGAGCGAGTCGAAGCGAGCCGCAAACGCTCGCTCCACGCCGGCGCCGAAGGCGATGGGCTCTTCCAGCCCCTCGCGGCCGGCCAACTGCGCGTCCGTGAGGATGTCCGTCGCTTCGACGAGCGCGAGCGGGTTCCCGGCGCTCGCGTCAACCAGGCGCTCGAGCGTGGCCGCGTCGACGCCTACGTCCGGTCGGCGGGCGCTGACGAGCTCGCGGGCAGAGTCGACCGGAAGGCCGTGAAGAGCCAGTTCCGGGAAGCCTCCCTGTGCGAACGAGGTGGGCTCGCCGTCGCGCCGAGCGACGAGAAGCGCTACCCCCTCGGCGCCGAGGCGGCGTGAGGCGAACACCAGTGCCTGCTGGGATGCTGCGTCGATCCAGTGAACATCGTCGACCGCGCAAAGCAGCGGCCGCTCTTCCGCCGCTGTCGCAAGGAGGCTGAGGACGCCGGCGTAGGCAGTGAACTGGTCGATCGGGACGGGCGGGCCCAGGGCGAGGACCGAAGAGAGCGCAGCATGCTGGGGCTCTGGAATCTGTGGCAGGAGATGAAGCAACGGGCGTAGCAGGCCCGAGATCCCGGAGAAGGCGAGCTCGGACTCCGACTCCACGCCGACGGTGCGAATGACTGTCAAGCCATCGGCCCGTCTCACGGCTTCCTCCAACAGTGCGGTCTTCCCGATCCCGGCTTCGCCGGCGACGACCAGGGTGGTGCTTCTACCCTCGCCAGCTTTCGCGAGCATCTCGTCGATGGTCTTGAGCTCTCGCGCGCGGCCGAGGAGCACCCAACAAGAGTAAACCTGCGTGCTGCCTGTTACTAGACCCGAGACTAGGCAGATTCCCGGTGCGCGCGGCTCGGCGAGAATGGCTTCCTGGTTTTCCGTCGGGTCTCGACCGACGACGTTCTCCCAAGCCGCTCGTGCGTTCCCACACCAGGCCTCGCGCGTGCTCCATCCGATAGCGTGGCCCCCGGTGGAGGCCAAGCACGACGTGCTGGTGGTGGGCGCCGGCTGTGCCGGTATGCGCGCCGCTATCGAGGCTCACGACCTGGGAGCCGACGTCGCGCTCATCTCGAAGATCCATCCGGTTCGCAGCCACTCCGGGGCGGCCGAGGGCGGGATCAACGCGGCGCTCGGGAACGCCTCCGAGGACAGCGCCGAGGAGCACGCCTTCGACACGGTCAAGGGCTCCGACTACCTCGGCGACCAGGACGCGATCGAGATCCTCTGCGAGGAAGCGCCCGACGACGTCTACCAGCTCGAGCACTGGGGGGCGATCTTCTCGCGCACGGAGGACGGGCGGATCGCGCAGCGCCCCTTCGGCGCCGCGGGCGCGCCGCGCACCGCCTACGCGGCCGACATCACCGGCCACGTCCTCGTCCACGTCCTCTACGAGCAGGTCATGAAGCGCGACCTGCGCGTCTACGAGGAGTACTTCGCCTGGAAGCTCGTCGTCGAGGACGACCGCTGCCAGGGCGTCATCTGCTGGGACATCCTGAACGGCGGCGTCAAGACGATCGGCGCGAAGACGGTGATCCTCGCGACGGGCGGCGCCGGCCGGCTCTACCAGGGCACCACGAATGCGTACGCCTGCACCGGAGACGGCATGGCCATGGCCCTCCGCGTCGGGGTGGCTCTGAAGGACATGGAGATGATGCAGTTCCACCCGACGACGCTCTCGCCGACGGGCGTCCTCATCACCGAGGGCTGCCGCGGCGAGGGCGCGTATCTCCTGAACTCGGAGGGCGAGCGGTTCCTGAAGGACTACGCGCCGAACGCGATGGAGCTCGCCTCGCGCGACGTCATCTCCCGCGCCGAGCAGACCGAGATCGACGAGGGCCGCGGCGTCGACGGGAACGTCCTCCTCGACCTGCGCCACCTCGGCGCGGAGAAGATCCTCGAGCGGCTGCACGGGACGCGCGAGCTCTCGATGGTCTTCGCGGGCGTCGACCCGATTCACGACCCGATCCCCGTCCGCCCTGGCTCGCACTACCACATGGGCGGCGTCGACACCGACGTCTGGGGCGAGACCTCCCTGGAGGGCCTCTACGCTGCGGGCGAGGTCGCCTGCGTCTCCGTGCACGGCGCGAACCGCCTCGGCGGGAACGCGCTCATGGAGACGATCACGTTCGGGAAGCGGACCGGGCAAGGCGGCCGCCGACTGGGCGCTCTCGCACACGACGGTGACCGTGCCGGAGAGCGCGGTCTCGGACGCCGAGCGCGAGGTCAAGGAGCTCCTCGACCGCGAGACCGGGGAGCGTCCGCACGCGATCCGGGACGAGATGGCGAAGACGATGCACGAGAACTTCGGCGTCTTCCGTCGCCAGGGCCAGATGCAGACCCAGGGCGAGATCATCGCCGGGCTCCGCGAGCGCTACGAGCACGTCGTCGTCGACGACAAGGGCACGGTCTTCAACAACGACCTCACGCAGGTGCTCGAGCTCGGCTACCTGCTCGAGCTCGCCGCCTGCATGATCGAGGCCGGTCTAGCCCGGAAGGAAAGCCGCGGCGCGCATGCTCGACCGCACGACTACCCGGACCGCGACGACGAGAACTACATGAAGCACACGATGGTCTCCTGGAACGGCGCGGGGCCCGAGCTCGACTGGGAGCCGGTTCGCGTCACCAAGTGGGAGCCGCAGGAGCGGAAGTACTGACCTCCACCCCGAAGAGAGGCTGAATGGCGACAGCGACGACGACGTCGCAGACCGAGTGGGGCCCGACGATGACGGTCGGGCTCAAGATCTGGCGGTTCGATCCCGAGACGGGCGACCGCGCGCTCAAGGACTACGAGGTCGAGGCGCCCGAGTGGGCGTGCCTGCTCGACGTCCTCGACATCGTCAAGGACCGCGTCGACGGGACGCTCGCCTACCGCAAGAGCTGCCGGATGATGATCTGCGGCTCCTGCGGGATGCGGATGGACGGCGCGCGCCATCCTTGCCTGCCGCGAGCGCATGAAGCCGATCGTCGACGCGGGCCACGTGCCCGTGATCTCCGCGATGGGGAACATGCCGATCGTCAAGGACCTGGCGGTCGACATGACGCCGTTCTGGTCGAAGGTGAAAGCCATGAAGCCCTGGCTCGAGCCGGGCTTCGAGGTGTATCCCGAGGGCGAGTACCGCCACTCGCAGGAGGCCATGAACCCGATCCACAAGGAGGCGCTCTGCATCATGTGCGGCTGCTGCGTCTCCGAGTGCAACTCGATGGAGGCCGACCCGGAGTTCCTCGGGCCGGCGGCGCTCGCCAAGGGGTTCCGGTTCGTCGGCGACCCGCGCGACCGGAAGAAGGTCGAGCGGCTCGAGCTCTACAACTCCGAGCACGGGATCTGGGACTGCACCCGCTGCTACTTCTGCAACGAGCGCTGCCCGAAGGGCGTCGACCCTCGCGACGCGATCGCGAAGCTCGGGGCCGAGTCGATCAAGGAGGGCATCGACCGCGACCTGGGCGCCAAGCACGCGAAGTGGTTCGTCCGCTCGGCCGAGACGACCGGCTGGCTCCGCGAGACCGAGCTCGTGCCGAAGACCCAGGGCGTCGTCGAGGCGATCAAGCAGACGAAGTTCGCGATCGTCGCTGGCCAAGCGGGGCAAGGTTCCGCCACCCATTCCGCCGCACGTGGCGAAGGACGTCGGCGAGGCGCGTGCCCTCCGCGAGCTCATATCCACGCAGGGACGGGACGGCGCCCTCGGCCACGTCCAGGGCGAGCGTGCGCTCGCGCGGATAGAGCACACGGACGCCGGCGGCGCTCGACGCGACGCGCCCGAGATCACGCCGGGCGAGGAGCCAGTGCGCCGCGGGATCGGGGATCAGCCATGAAGGTCGCCTACTACAAGGGCTGCCTCGCCTCGCTCTCGGCGAAGGAGCTCGACACGTCGACGCAGGCGCTCGCGCCGAAGCTCGGGCATCGAGCTCGAGGAGCTCGACGCGGTCACATGCTGCGGTGCAGGTGACATTCACGAGGCCGAGCCCGACTACTACCTCCACCTGAACGCGCGGATCCTCGCCTACGCCGAGGCCACCGGCTCGGACACGCTCATGACGATCTGCAACGTCTGCACGCTGAACCTCCGCCAGGCGAACTTCATGCTCCAGAACGACGAGGCGCTCCTCGCGCGTGTGAGCGAAAACCTCGAGCGAGTCGGCGCACCGCCGTACACGGGCGGCGTCGAGGTCAAGCACTTCCTCTGGCTCATCGCCCAGGGCGACGGCTACGAGCAGCTCAAGGAGGTCGCGCACAAGGGCCTCAAGGGGCTCAAGGTGGCGCCCTTCTACGGCTGCCAGATCCTGCGTCCCTCGAAGCTCATGGGCTTCGAGGATCCCGATCGGCCCTGGTCGCTCGAGGCGATCATCGAAGCGTGCGGCGGCGAGGCGATCGACTACCCGGCCAAGATCAAGTGCTGCGGCTTTCCGATCATCCAGGCGCGCGAAGAGACGGCGCTCGGCGAGCTCATCCAGCCGATCGAGCAGTCGCTCGAAGCCGGCGCCGACGTCATGGTGACGCCGTGTCCGCTCTGCCACCTCTCACTCGATGCGTGGCAGCAGAAGCTCGAGGCCGCGACCGGCAAGCGATACGGATTGCCGATCCTGCACCTCTCGCAGCTGATCGGCGTCGCGGCAGGGCTCGAGAAGTCAGAGCTCCGCTTCCGCCGGCACGTCGTCTCGGTGGCGCCGGTCCTCGAGAAGCTCGAGGCCCCGTAAAGAGACTCGGCCCGGCTCCGGAGCCGTTGGAGCCGGGCCGGGAGATGCCCCTCCGTTCTATGTGATGCCGCCGCGGCTCGAAAACTTGCGCGCGATCGGAGGGCGGATCGGCGCCGGCACGATCGCCGCGGGTGCCGCGCTGGCGGGCTGGTCGATCTTCGAGTCGCAGTGGGTCGAGTTCGTCGAGCTCGACGTGCCGCTCGACGGCCTGCCCGCCGAGCTCGAGGGCTTGCGGATCCTCCACCTCTCGGACTTCCACCTCGGCACGCTCTCGCTGAACGCGCGAGCTGTGCGGAAGGCGACGACTGGGCGAACGAGCATCGGTACGACCTCGCCGTCGTGACCGGCGACCTCCTCAGCCGGCGGCGCGGGGCGGATGCGCTTCGCGAGACGCTCGGGTCGCTTCGGCCCCGGTACGGGACGTTCACGGTGCTCGGCAACCACGACATCGCCGAGACGCGCGACCCGTTCAGCGAGCCGGTCGACCCGGCCACGGTGACCGAGGCCGGCGCGGAGCTCCTCTCGGACTCGGCGCACACGGTCGACGTGGGGGGCGCACGCGTGCAGATCGTCGGGATCTCACCGGAGTCCTTCCAGACTCGGCGCGATCCCGGGCGGCTCGCCGATCCGGAGCGCCGACCTGAGGATCCTGCTCTGCCACTTCCCCGACGTGCTGCCGCGGCTTCGGCCGGGCGACTTCCACCTCGTCCTCGCGGGCCACCTGCACGGCGGCCAGATCTGCCTGCCGTTCCCGGGTGGCAAGCTCCGGCTCGAGCACCTACGGGCCGCCTACTGGGAAGGGCTCCACGAGACGCTCGGTCGGCACGATCCACGTATCCCGCGGCCTCGGAACGAGCTTCGTCCCATTCCGGCTCCTGTCGCGCCCCGAGGTGACGCTCCTGACGCTGCGCGGGAGAGAATGACGGAATGGCGTCCCGGCTCCATCCGCTCGGCCAGGTTTCCGTGGCGCACGCGCCCCCGCCATGCGTGGGCTGCGTCTTCTGGCAGTCGCGAGGCCAGCGAGCCGTGCAGAAGGACAAATGGGCCGAGCGGGTCGAAGACGAATGGGGTCCTGGGGGACGCTCTACTACGGCGACGACGATCGGCTGCTCGGCTCGATGCAGTGGGGGCCGGCGGAGTACTTTCCGCGTGCTCAGGAGCTCCCGGCCGGGCCGCCGTCGCCGGACGCGGTCCTCATCACTTGCGCCTACCTCGTCGACCTCCAGACCCCATGGGTGATGCAGAGCCTCTTCCTGACGGCGATCGGTGAGGCGCGCGACCGCGGCGTGAAGGCGATCGAGACCTTCGGCTATCGCTACGCGCGAAGGCGAGACGCCGTACGAACGCTTCCTCGTCCACCGCACGATCTTCCCGACCGACTTCCTCGCCGACTTCGGGTTCTTCCCGGTGCGCTGGGAGGGCCGGGTGGCGCTCGGCCGGCTCGAGCTCGGCGGCCTTCAGCCCGTTCTCGAGGGGAGGCGTGCCGCTGTGCTTCGCAAGGTCAAGGAGGCGTTCGTTCCGGAGCCGGTGCCCCAGCGGCAGAGCTAGGACAGCTAGGCCGCCAGACGCTCTCGGGAGAGCAGGGAGTCTGCGATCTGCACCGCGTTCAGCGCCGCGCCCTTCCGGAGGTTGTCGTTCACGATCCAGAGCGCCAGGCCGTTCTCGATCGTCGGGTCGCGGCGCACACGGCCGACGAGAACCTCGTCCCGGCCTGCGGCAGCCCCAGGCGTGGCCAGGTCCTCGAACGCCAAGCCGGGTGCGTCCGCGAGCGCGTCGTGCGCCTCCTCCGGCGACAGCGGTTGCTCGGTCTCGACCCAGACCGCCTGCGCGTGGCCCACGAGCACGGGCGTGCGCACGCACTGGGCCTGGAGCGGCAGGTCGGGCAGGCCGAGGATCTTCTGCGTCTCTGCCCGCAGCTTCCACTCCTCGGTGAACTCCTCGCCGTCGAGCTCCCAGTCCATGCCGAGATCGGCCTCGGCGGCCGGCGGTCTCCCGGAGCCGTTGGATGGCAGCGTCTCCGGCGCCGGACACCGATTGGTACGTCGCCAGGCGAACGCGGGCCAGGCCCGCCGCCGCGTGCAGCGGGGCAAGCACGCACGTGAGCTGGATTGCGGAGCAGTTCGGGTTCGCGACGATCGGGCTGCCGTCGAGCGCGTCGTCGTTCACGCCTGCGACCACGAGCGGAACCCCGTCCGTCAGGCGGTAGGCGTCCGACTTGTCGATACACGTCGCGCCTGCTTCGGCCGCGTGCGGGACGAGCTCTCGGCTAGTGGCGGTGCCGACCGAGAAGAAGGCGAGGTCGATGTCGCCCGCGGCGAGCCTCTCCGGAGAGGCTTCTTCGACCACGAGCTCGTTTCGTCCGAACCTGACCTGGCTGCCTGCCGAGCGTGAGGAGGCGAACGCTCTCACGTCGCCGAGGTCACGCTCGGCGAGGAGCGACAGCGTGACCGTGCCGACCGCGCCGGTGGCGCCGACGACGGCGATCCGCGGCCGTTCACGCATGTTGGCGCTCGGCGTCTGCCGACGAGAGATCGAAGGCGTCATGTAGCGCGACGACCGTGCGCTCGACGTCTCCGTGCGGGACGTAGAACGCGATCTTGATGGGTGAGGTCGCGACAAAGCGAGGCTTGACGCCGAGGTCCCGGACGGTCGCGAACGTCCGCGCCGCGATTCCCGGGTGGCTCTTCATGCCTGCGCCGACGACGCTGACCTTGCCGACATCGTCGCTCTCAGACCAGCTCACGCCGAGCCGGTCGAGCGCGGCCGCGGTCGTCGTTCGATCCTCGAGCGCCGCCGAGAACACCACCTCGTCGGCTGTCTGGATGATCGTGTCGACGTTGACGGACGCCTCCGCGAGAACCGAGAAGAGCTCTGCGAGGTCGGCATCCTCGACGCGGTACACCGCCTCCTCGAGCGTATGGGTCACCCCCGAGATCATCGCCTTCTCGAGCATCCGCTCGTCCTCCTCTGCGACCCACGTCCCCGGCTCGCCGGTGAAGGTCGAGCGGACGTGGAGCTTGACGCCGTGGTTTCGGGCGAACTCGACCGAGCGTAGCTGAAGCACCTTCGCGCCCGAGGCCGCCATCTCGAGCATCTCCTCGAAGCTGACCGCGTGCAGCTTCTGCGCGCTCGGAACGACACGCGGGTCGGCTGTGAAGACGCCGTCGACGTCGGTGTAGATCTCACACGCGTCGGCGCCCAGCGCACCGGCGAGCGCGACCGCAGTCGTGTCGGAGCCGCCCCGGCCGAGCGTGGTCACGTCGAACTCGGTCGACACCCCTTGAAAGCCCGCGACGAGCACGATCCGCCCGTCGTCGAGCGCCTCGTGGATCCGCCGGGCCCGGATCTCGACGATCTTCGCCTTGCCGTGCACCGTGTCCGTCACGATCCCGGCCTGGGAGCCGGTGAGCGAAACCGCGCTTCGGCCGAGATCGGAGATCGCCATGGCGACCAGCGCGCACGAGATCCGCTCGCCGACCGACACCAGCATGTCGAGCTCCCGCGGGTTCGGGTGCGGCGAGACGGCGCGCGCGAGCTCGAAGAGCTCGTCCGTGTGGTGACCCATCGCCGAGATGACGCCGACGACGCGCTGTCCCCGCTCGCGGGCCTCGACAAGCCGCTGCGCGCAGCCGCGGATCTTCTCCGGGTCGGCGACGGAGGTGCCGCCGAACTTCATGACGACCGTGCCGAGGCGCGCCTTCGGCTCGGCGGGCTCGATTCGTGCAGGCGCCTCGAATGCCGTCTCAGTCAATGCGAGTCAGTGTAAGCCGGGGTGCGGCGCGAGCTCTGAGATCCCGGCGAAACGGCCGTTTAAAACGCTGAACCGGCGGACCCGAAGGTCCCCCGGTTCAGCAAGGGCAATCTAGCCTGGGTCGGTCTGTCGTGCAAGGACGTCGTGGGAAAAAACCCGCTCGTAGCGACTTTTTTCACATCTCACGACGTCCCGCCAGGGCACGTCCGAGGGTGACCTCGTCCGCGTACTCGAGGTCTCCTCCAACAGGGAGCCCGCTCGCGAGGCGTGTGACGCGCGTTCGGTCCCGCAACCGGTCGGCGACGTATGAGGCCGTGGCCTCGCCCGTCATGTTCGGATTCGTGGCGAGCACGACTTCCTGAACGCCGTTTCGCTCGACTCGCCGGAGCAGCTCGTCGATGCGCAAGTGCTCCGGCTCGACGCCGTCGAGAGGAGAGAGGGAGCCGCCGAGGACGTGGTAGACACCCCGGTAGGCGGCGGTTCGCTCCATGGAAACGAGATCGGCCGGCTGCTCGACGACGCAGATCACGGATCGGTCGCGCCGGGCGTCGCGGCAGATGATGCAGAGCTCTTCCTCGGTGAGGTTTCCGCACTCGCGGCAGAAGCCAATGCGCTCCTTCACCTCGAGGATCGAGTTGGCGAGCGCCGCCGCCTCCTCCTTCGGGACGCGCAGGAGGTGGAAAGCAAGCCGCTGCGCGGTGCGGTTTCCGACGCCGGGCAGGCGCGAGAGCTGAGCAACGAGCTCGTCGACAAGTGGGCCGAACACCGGGCCATTGTGCCGCCGGAGGCGGCCGGAGGCCGCCGGGCGAATCGCGCCGCCGGAGGCCGCGGCAGCGGCCGAGCGAATCAGGCCGCTCTATGCCTGATTCGCAGTGAGGAACCGGCGCGAGCCGGTTCCGTTCACCGCGCGCGCATACAGCGGCGTTACATCCCCGGCAAGCCGAGCCCGCCGAGGCCACCCATGGCGCCGCCAAGCTTCGACTGCATGAGCTCCTGCGCGTTCCGAAGCGCCTCGTTCACGCCCGCGAGGACGAGATCCTCCAGCCCTTCGGGGTCGTCCGGGTCGATCGCCTCGGGCTTGATCTTGATCGAGACGATCTCGCCTCCGCCGGTCGCGACGACGGTCACGACACCGCCTCCGACCGATGCCTCGACCGTCTCCTTGGCCAGCTCCTCCTGCGCGCGCGCCATCTGCTCCTGCATCTGCTGGGCCTGCTGCATGAGCTTGTTCATGTCCATTTTCATGCGTGCTCCTTCCGGTAGTGCTGTCCAGCTTCTGGGTCGCGAGCACCAAGCCAGGGGCCGCACTCGTCCGCGGCCAAGGCTGGCTGCCTTAGCAAGGGCGAGGGTGGTTCCCGGCGCCGCGTGATCGCGGGCCAGGGGCGGACAAGTATTGCCGGAAGGAGCACTACGTTTCGTCGACCTCCCGGGCGTCGAAGGTGTTCTTGAAGAGCGATACGAACTCTTCCTCGGATTGGGGCTCCGTAGATTCGGCCTCCTCGCCGTCTTCGGGCGGCGCCTCGCCGACTGCGAACGCGAGCTGGAGCCGGTGGCCGGTGATCTCGTGGAGCACCTCGGCGAGCAGCGTCGCGTTCTTCGGCTCCTCGGCGAGGTTTCGGTGAAACGAGGCCGCCGGCGGGAACTCGAGCACGAGCCGCTCGCCGGCGAGCTCGACCGGACGCGCCTCGCCCAGCACCGACGCAGTGGGGATCGAGCGCTCGGAGACGGCCGGGATCACGGCCTGCTTCCAGAGGTGCTGAAGCTGCTCGAGATCGATAGACGGCGCCTCTGTCGCTGACGGCTCGTCCCGAGCCTGGGTCGTCGGAGCAGCTGAGGACGCTGGCGGCGGGTCGGCTGCGGGTGCGCTGTGCCCATTCCGGCCACGCGACTCGAGCTGTTCGATCCGGAAAGAGAGCGATTGCTGAGAGAGGTCTGCTCCGGGTCGCGTCACCTTTACGAGCGCAAGCTCGAGCGGGAGCCTGGGGTCGCCGCCCTGGCGCACGTCCTCAACGGCCACGGCCAGTAGGTCGACGAGCCTCAGCACCTCGGCCTCGCCGAGCTGGTTCGCCTGTGACCGAAGCCGGTCGCGCGTCTCGTCGGTGACGGGCAGCGAGTCCGGAACCTCGCCCATGTGCTGGACGAGGAGCAGGTGGCGTAGGTGCTCGAGCAGATCCGTGACGAGGCGAGCGAGATCCTGACCCTGGTCGGCGAGCTCCTCGACGAAGTGGAGGAGCCCGGCCGTGTCGCGATCGACGACGAGATCGCAGATCCGAAAGAGCGCTTCCTCCTCGACAGCGCCGAGCAGCTGAAGCACGGCCTGCACCGTCACCTGCCCCTCTGTCGCGGACGAGAGCTGGTCGAGAGTCGAGACGGCGTCGCGGAAGCTTCCGCGCGCGCTCCTCGCCACGAGGGCGAGCGCCGCGTCGGGCGCGTCGATTTTCTCGCCGTCCGAGATGTGCCGGAGCAGTCGCGTCAGCTCGGGCAGCCTCGGCCGGGAGAACATGAACGTCTGGCAGCGAGACCGGACGGTCGGGAGCATCTTCCCGAGGTCGGTCGTGCAGAAGACGAAGACGAGGTGGGGAGGGGGCTCCTCGATCAGCTTCAGAAGCGCGTTGAACGCCGCATCCGTGAGCTGGTGCGCCTCGTCGAGGATGTAGACCTTGTAGCGGCCCTCGACCGGTTGGAGGATCACGTGCTCGCGAATCTCCCTGATGTCGTCGATCCCGCGCTGGCTCGCAGCGTCCATCTCGACCACGTCGAGTGAGGTGCCCGCCGCAATCGTCCGACAGGAGTTGCAGGTGCCGTCCGGAATCTTCGTCGGGCCTTCGACGCAGTTCATGGCCTTGGCGAGAATGCGCGCGAGCGAGGTCTTCCCCGTCCCGCGCGGCCCGGCGAACAGGTAGGCCTGGCGCACCTGTCCGCGGTCGATCGCGTTCTCGAGAGTCCGGACGACCGCTTCCTGGCCGACCACCTCGGCGAAGGTCTGGGGCCGGTACTTGCGGTAGAGCGCGCCGCTCACCCGTTCATCCTAGTGCCCCTCGGGCGTCGTGCCGAACAGGCTGGAAATGCCGGCCGCGCACCCGCCTTCGAGGGCGCTTTCGAGGCGGTGCCGCGGAAGCTCGCTCGGGCCAGGCTTGCCCGCGGCACCTGAGAAGCTCCGCTTAGCGCTGCTTCCTCCCGGACCTGACGCGGTTCGCAGGTTCTCAGTGCGCGGGACCTGACCGTCAACACTCGCGTGCCTTGGCCCTACCTCGAAGCCACCTCCTCGGGAGGGACTTCAGCCCCGCTGGAGCGGATTGCGGGTTCAGGGAACCGCTAGCTCCCCACCTAGCGCGGCCGGCCCCAGAATGGTACCAGCGACGCTGCTATGTTCCGGGCGCGGGGCGCATAGCTCAGCGGGAGAGCGCCCGCTTCACACGCGGGAGGTCCCTGGTTCGATCCCAGGTGCGCCCATCGTCCTCGGTCTGTTCAAGCGGAAACCGCTTGAAATGGTGAGTCGGACGCGTCGCCGAGATCGCCACGGCTCGCCGCGTGCGTATCCCGGTGCGTACCTCGTGGAGCCGCCGCTTGCGCGCTGATCAGCCAGGCGGCTCGAGGGCGCGATAAACCGCCGCGTAGATCGCGAACCTTCGGGCCGTACGGCTGCGACGCTGGCTGCCGACAAAGGTCTTGTAAGTCGTGCCGCGGGCGAGCTGGGACGAGAAGCCCGAGCGCGGGATCGTGGCTTCGGCGATCAAGTGAG
Organism: uncultured Actinomycetes bacterium; assembly: GCA_963733135.1. Taxonomy (GTDB): domain Bacteria; phylum Actinomycetota; class Thermoleophilia; order Gaiellales; family Gaiellaceae; genus CAVTBX01. The sequence goes on along the minus strand of CAVTBX010000010.1, from coordinate 39,648 downwards.
CCGCGATCTCCTCCCGCGTTCGCCCGTTCTCGAGTCTGATGAGGCTGCCCTCGACGGCCTCCGCTAGCCAGACGGCGTTCCGCTGTCCCCGCTCCGCGCCTGACCAATCGATCGCGATGACGCGCATGTGTATGACTCCTCAGCGGCCGGAGGTCGGATCTTACGGCCGCAAGATCAAGCCGTGTCCGGAGAGACTGTGCCCTGGATGGCCCATGCCCGAGACGCCGAGGACATCCAACTCCCCGGTCCGAGTCCGGGCGTCGGCTTTAGTTCTCTTTGCAGGTCTTTCTTCCGGGCTGGCAACGCTCGGAGCGGACCTTTCGGGTACGAAACGGGTACATCCGCTGACCGGTTCACAGTTGGTGAAGTGATCCTCCCGCCTGGGCGATTCAGCCTGATTTGCAGGTAGTTCGAGCCGGGCGCTGGATCGCGGTGGCCTCATCGCAGTGCCCGCAAGTGCCCGCGCGTGGACGCCCGTGACACGGGGCGGCCGCGATGCGTCGGCCGTCGGGCGAGCGCTGGCGCTGGGAAGGTGGCGGGTTCAGTATCCGCGGCAGTGGATGTTCCGATTGAGCTGCGGCAGCTGCGGTATTTCGTCGCGGTTGCCGAGGAGTTGCATTTCGGACGCGCGGCCGAGCGTCTGCACATGTCGCAGTCGCCGCTCTCGCGCGCGATCCGCGAGCTGGAGCGCGAGCTCGGGCTCGTGCTGTTCGTCCGGCACCACGCGGCGCGTCGAGCTGACGGCGGCGGGATCGGCTCTCCTCGAGCATGCGAGGCGGGCGCTCACTGAGGTCGACGCTGCCGTCGACGACGCGCGTCACGCGGCGGAGCCGGATCGCGGCGTTCTGACTATCGGCCACGGGCCGTTCAACCGCTCGTTGGTGACGCGGATCGCCGAGGAAATGGCGGCGCAGCGTCCGGAGGTAGAGGTTCGGCTCGACGAGGACGTGACGCCCGAGTTGTTGCGGCGGGTCGCGGCCCGTGAGCTTGTGGCGGCGGCTGTGATGGAGACGCCGGCGGCCGCGCGTCGACACGGCGTTCGCATCGACACGCTGAGGGACGAGCCGCTCCTGGCCGCGCTCCCGGCGTCGCACGGCTACGCGAGCGCGGACGCGATTCCCGTTGGTGCCTTCGCCGAGGAATGCGTGCTGCTGCCACGCGAGCCGGTGGGGCGAGCGTTCAACGCGTGGCTGCGGGCGGTGGTCAGAGCTGCAGGCTCTGAGCTGGAACGGACTCGGGAGACTCTTAGCGCGCCGTGGGATCGGCGCATGCTGCCGGTCGCGGACGGCGACGTCGTCTCCGTCTTCGTCGGCGAGTGGGTGGAGGAAGCGATTGCCGGCGTCGTGGCCGTGCCGTTCGATCCCCCGTTGAGCTTCCCGGTCGATTTCGCGTCGTGGTTGCCGCCAACCGAGGGCGCGGAGGTCTTGGTTGAGACCGCCGGGCGTCTCGCGCGATGCGGAAGGGTGGCTGACGCACCGGCCTGCGCGAACAGAGCTGCCGGGCGATTGAGTCGCAGCGGGTCTAGGTCGGTGCGCCGATCGGACTTTCTCTTTTGCACTCATCGGCCGTAGCGTCCTCTGCGTCAACGAAGAGGAGGCATCCCATGGAGACGAGTCACACCGGTAACGGGCCGATCCCGCTGATGCTGATCCACGGCGCCTGGCTCTCCGCCCGGAGCTGGGAGAACTTCGCCGACTACTTCGGGAAGCGCGGCTTCGCCGTCTCCGCTCCCGAGTGGCCGCGCAAGGAAGGGGACGTGGAGGAGCTGCGAGAGGAGGCCGAGGAGCTCAAGGGCCTCGGCATCACGGAGATCGTCGACCACTACGAGGAGCAGATTCGCGCGCTCGACGAGCCGCCGGTCCTGATCGGCCACTCCTTCGGCGGCCTGATCGTCGAGCTCTTGCTCGATCGCGGTCTCGGGCGCGCCGGCGTGGCGATCAGCCCGGCTCCGCCGAAGGGCATCCTGGTGCTGCCGTTCTCGTCGCTCAAGGCAGCTGCTCCTGCCCTCGCGCATCCATCCAAGCGCAACGGCATCGTGACGCTGACGCTCGAGGAGTTCACGTACGGGTTCGTGAACACGTTCTCTCCCGAGGAGGCGGCGGCGGCGTACGAGCGCTACGCCGTGCCGGAGACGGGCCGCATCTTCTACGAGGCGGGCCTCGCGAACTTCCACCTCAACCCGCCGACCGAGGTTCACTTCAAGAACGGCGAGCGCGCGCCGCTCCTCATCGTCGGGGCGGGCAAGGACAACACCGTCCCGGCCTCGCTCTCCCGGAAGCAGTACGAGAAGTACGAGCGCTCGCCGGCGAAGACCGAGTACGTCGAGTTCGAGGGCCGGCCGCACCTGGTCATGGCTGCCGACGGCTGGGAGGAGGTGGCCGCCTCGATCGACAGCTGGCTCGACGGGGTGCTCGAGGCGGTGCCGGTACCGACGGGCGGCGCTTCCGCGTAGGCGGGTGCCGCGGCGCGGGAGCCGCTGATGGACCTCGAGCTCAGCGGAAAGGTCGCCGTCGTCACGGGCGCGAGTAAGGGAATCGGGCTGGCGGTGGCGCGAGCCCTCGCCGCCGAGGGAGCCGAGGTCGTCGCAGGCGCGCGCACGGTCGACACGCTCGATGGGCTCGAGCGCGTCACCGCCTTGGAGGTCGACCTGGCGAGGCCCGGCGGGCCCGAGAAGCTCGTCGGCGACGCGGTCGAGCGGCACGGACGTGTCGATGTGCTCGTCAACAACGTCGGCGGGGTGCGGCTGCGCTTGGACGGATTCCTGCGAGACGAGCGACGCCGACTTCGAGGCCTCGCTGCAACTCAACTTCTTCGCTGCCCTGCGGGCGACGCGCGCGGCAGTCGCGGCGATGCTCCCGCGGGGAGAGGGAGCGATCGTGAACGTCGTCTCCGTCAACGCCTTCTTCCAGCCCGACGGGCTGGTGATCGACTACGGCGCGGCGAAGGCGGCGTCTGCTGAACGTCGCGAAAGCGCTCTCGCAGGAACTCGGCCCGAAGGGCATCCGCATCAACAGCGTCTCGCCCGGTCAGGTCGAGACCGACCTCTGGCTTGGGCAAGAAGGCGTCGCGGCGACGGTCGGCCGTGCCACCGGCGTCGACCCGGCGGCGGTGCGCGAGCAGGCGATCGCGGGAATCCCCTCCGGCCGCTTCAGCAAGCCGGAGGAGGTGGCGACGCTCGTGGCGCTGCTTGCCTCGCCGCGCACTGCGAACGTCACGGGCGCGAACTACGTCATCGACGGCGGACTCATCAAGACGATGTGACTTTCGGGCCACCGAGAAGGAGGATCCATGACAATCACCGTGGTTGGATGAAATTGCGGCCGCAGAGGCAGCTGGCGTTCTTGGTGATGCAATCGGCTGGGCGTGCAGGTGCAGGCCTATCGCGAAGCGGCCGCCGGAGCTGCGAGGTGCTCGTGGACGAGCTGCACGGCCATCGATCCTTCGCCCACTGCGGCTGCGCAGCGTTTGGTGGAGCCGGAGCGGACGTCGCCGGCGGCGAAGATGCCCGGCACGCTTGTCTCGAGCGGATTGTCGGCGCCCGCTGCGTCGCCGGTGAGGATGAAGCCGTCGGCAGCGCGGGCGACCGCGTCGTCGAGCCATTCCGTGCATGGTTGTGCGCCGAGGAAGAAGAAGAGGAAGGCGAACGGGAGGCGCTCGCCGCTCTTGAGCGTGATCTCCTTCGAGCTGGCCCTCCGTTCCGTGGAGGGCGCCGATCTCGCTGCGGTCGCGGACGGCGACGCCGTAGCGCTCGAGGTCGCGGATCAGATACTCGGACATGGTTTCGTGCAGGTCGGCGCGGCGGTGGAGCAGCGTGACGAGGGCGCCGCCGCGAGCGAGCCAGACGGCGGCCTGTCCGGCGGAGTTGCCGCCGCCGACGACGGCGACGCGCGAGGCGCCGCACAGCTGCGCCTCGGGCGGACCGGCTGCGTAGAAGACGCTTAGACCCTCGTAGTCGGCCAGGCCCTCGAGCGGGAGCCGCCGGTAGTCGGCGCCGGTCGCGAGCACGACGGCGCGTGCTGCGATCTCGTGCTCTTCTTCGAGTCGTACGAGGTGTCGTCCCTCGCCAGGTTCGAGCGAGATCGCGCGGTAGGGCGTCGCGGGTCGTGCGCCGAACTTACGCGCCTGGCTGACCGCGCGGCTGGTCAGCTCGGTTCCGCTGATGCCGGCTGGGAAGCCGAGGTAGTTCTCGATCCGGCGCGACGATCCGGCCTGGCCGCCGAGCGCGCTGCTCTCGACGATCAGGGTGTCGAGCCCCTCGGAGGAGCCGTAGACGGCGGCGGCGAGTCCGGCGGGGCCGCCGCCGACGACGAGCAGGTCGACCTCCTCGCGCGGCGCCAGCTCGCGTCCGATCCCGAGCGCGCGCAGCACCTCACCTCGCGTGGCGTGCTGCAGCTCGGCGCCGCCTGGGAGTCGCACGAGCGGCGGCTCCGTCCCGTCCGGCGGTGCGGCCTCGTGCCAGGTGAAGGGGAGTCGGTTGGCGCGGGCGAAGTCGAGCATCTGCATCGTCGCCTCGGACGAACGAGGCCCGACGATCTCGAGGCCGATCCCTTGGACGCGCTGGAGTGCCTCCCGGCGGGCGATGAAGGTCGAGAGGACGAGGTCGCTGAGCGGTCCATCGTCGAAGAGAAGCGCGCGCAGCTCGTCGCGGTCGACCGCGATGTAGCGGAGCGGCTTCGTCACGACCGCGGTCAGGAAGACGGTCTGGCCCGAGAGGAGGTTCAGCTCCCCCAGAAACCCGGAGGCGCCGTGCCGGACGATCTCGTTTCCAGCCGCATCGAGGATCGCCACCTCGCCGTCATGGATGGCGATGAACGGATAGGTCGCATCTCCGAGCCGGTACAGCACGTCGCCGACGCCGGCCGTCCGCTCCTCGCCTAGACCGGCAAGCGTGGCTAACTGGGAAGCCGACAGCGTGGGGCTGGCAGGAGCTGCCATGAGCCGAGCGTAGCCGCGCGCTGTCAGTCTGCGTCGGCCGCCGCTCGCGTGGCGGCGAGCGGTAAGAGGCCCTCTTGCAGGAGCTTTCGATAATGGGCGCACCTGGGATCGAACCAGGGGCCTCCCGCGTGTGAAACAGGCCCTGAGGATCGCCGTTAGTCGCCGTTAGTCGGCGATTTGAGCGGGGTCGACTTCGACACCGCACTCTTCGCAGCTCATCAAGCCCTTAGCTCCTCACCCGGCCCGGGCGACTCTTGGGGCATGCTTGCGCTCGTGCTCCGGCGACGCCTGACGATCCCTTCCGGTTCCGAGCCGGCCTGACGTGCGGATCTACGTCGCGGGCGCTCTCTTCTCCGAGGCCGAGCGGGCGTGGCTCGACGGACTTGCAGCGAGGCTTCGCGGCGAGGGGTTCGAGTGCTTCGTGCCGCACGAGCAGTTCGGCGAGCTGACGGAGCTCACGCCCGCCGAGGTGTACCGCGTCGACGCCGAGGGCGTGCGCTCCGCGAACGTGCTGCTCGCCTGGCTCGACGGGCCGAGCATCGACGACGGCACGGCCTGCGAGATCGGGATGTTCGCCGAGCTCGTCGAACGCGACGAGAGGCGGTACCGCGGCATCGTCGGCCTCGTCACGGACCTGCGCCTCGAGCGACGGAGGGGAAACGCGGCCGGCGACGGGATGAACCTCTTCGTCGCCGGGGCGATCGAGGCCTGCGGACGCATCTGCTGGTCGGTCGACGAGGCGGTCGAGGCGCTGCGGGAGCTCGAGTCGCAGCCCCGCTGACTGCGATCATGCGGCCGGATGGACCACGTACGGATCGACAAGTGGCTCTGGGCGGCGCGGTTCTTCAAGACCCGGAGCGCAGCCACGGAGGCGGTGCTCGGAGGTCGCGTGCAGCTGAACGGGACACGCGTGAAGCCCGCAAGGGAGGTGCGCGTCGCAGACACGCTCGAGATCCGCCGCGGTCTCACGCAGTGGACGGTCGTGGTTGCCGGCCTCGCCGAGAGGCGGGGCTCGGCCGAGGTCGCCGCGGGCCTGTACGACGAGACGCCCGAATCGGTCGCCGCGCGGGAGCAACGCGCCCTCGAGCGGCGGCTCGCCCGTCCTCTCGGAGCGGATCTCGGCGGCCGGCCGACGAAGCAGGACCGGCGCCGGCTGGACGCGCTCCGCCGCGCGAAGCGCGAGCGCCACTAGCAGTGTCTCGCGAGCCAGCGCCCGAGGACTTCCCACACCGGGACAAACGTGCGGCTGGTGCAGATGAGATTTCCGAGGGGCGTGGGCGGCCTCCGAAGCCCGCCAGCCTCGAAGAGCTGCAGAGGAGACCTAGCGCGGCTGCTGCAGGGTTTAGTCCAAGTTGGGCATCCCGGCAAGCCGCGCATGGAAACGGAGGGCCGCTCTCTCGTACTTCGCCGGCTCGAGTCCAAGATAGATCAGCGTGAGCTCGAGGGCATCGGCAAAGGCCACATGGTGAACCTCAAGAGCGGCGGCGGACGCCGAAGCGAGTCGCGGGCATGGAGCAACGGCGGAACCGGCGTACGAAGACCCCTCTGAGGTCACGAACGCTGTTCCCACAAGCAGAACTGAACGGCGCCGCTCTAGCGTTCAACCACAAGCTTTATGAGTAGACGCGTCAAGGTGAGCGGACGATCCTTGAGGCGCAAAGGGCGGAGACGCGGGAAAGCGCCCCTCAACCCCGGGCACTTTTACTCGGCCGCCGCTCCTTCTTGCTCGCCGTCGAGCGCTTCTCGCCTGGTCATTCTCTCAGGCGGCGCTAGATGGACGACGTCGTAGGTTCGCTCGTGCGCGTAGCGTTCCTGTCAGCGACCCGCGGGGCGCTCGGCGGCGACGGCTGGGAGCTCCTCTACCAGAAGCCGGCGCGTCACCGGTGCCCCCGTGACGCCGTGCGCGACAATCGAGACGAGGACGACGGCGGCGACCGTCCAGAAGAGCGTCTCGCTCTCGCCGCCGGAGAGGATGCCGGCCGCCAGCGCAGCGCTGACGTAGTAAATAGAGCCGACGCCGCGGACGCCGAACCAGGCGAGGAAGGCGCGCTCGCGCAGAGTGAGCGGCGACCGGAGGAAGGCGACGAGAACCGCCGCCGGCCGGACGACGAGGAGGAGCACCGGGACGAGCAGCCACCCGGACGGCCCCGGCGCTGCTAAGCCCTCCAGCGCGACGACGCTCCCGAGGAGGAGGATCACCGCAAGCTCGCAGAACTTCTCCACGACCTCCGTGCCGGCGTGCACCTCCTGGTTCACCTCGTGGTCACGCTCGTAGCGGCGAAATGCGAGCCCCGCCGCGAAAGCCGCGAGGAAGCCATATGCGCCCGCGAGCTCCGTCGCGCCGTACACGACGAGCACGGCCGCGACGCCGATCCAGCCGTCGAGACCCCTGATCAGGAGGTCGCGCTCGCGGAGCGGGACGAGGATCCGCGCGAGTCCGTAGCCGGCGACGGCACCGATGGCGAGGCCGGCGGCGACCGCGTACAGGAGGTCGGCGGCAAGCCACTCCCATACCCACTTCGTGCCGTCGCCCGTCACGAGGAAGAAGCCGAGGAGGACGAACGGGAACGCGAGCCCGTCGTTGAACCCCGCCTCCGCCGTGATCGAGAAGTTCGGCTCGCGCTCTTCCTCCTCGCCCGGAGGTCCGACGCCGATGTCCCCCGCGAGTACCGGGTCTGTGGGCGCGAGCGCCGCGCCGAGGATGACGGCGGCCCCGATTGAGAGGCCCATGACGCCCCAGCCGAAGAGCGCGACGACTCCGATCGTGATCAGCATGACAATCCCGAGGAGCCGACCCACGGCGCCCCAGGCCCGCGGCTTCAGCTCGCGGTCGAGGCGAAGCCCTGTCGCGAAGAGCGCGACGATCACGGCGAATTCGGTCGCGTGTTCGAAGAGCGAGGCGTTCTCGATCGGCTCTACCCAGCGGATGCCGCTGATGGAGAGGAGCGCTGCGGCCACGAGTCCGAGGCCGAGGTAGATGAGGCTCGCCGAGAACGCGCGTTCCTCCTGATGCGACAGCGCGCCGATCGCCGCGAAGAGCGCGACGCCCAGGAAGAGGAGCGCGAGTGGGTAGGCGTCGCCGAACGAGAAGCCCTCCGCTGCAGCGGCGAGAGACGGAACCAGGTTGAGCGACACCACCGCAGTCTCGCCGTTGCGAGAGCGCGCCAACCGTCAGCGGACCTTTCACACCGCCTCGCGATCGCGGCGTGGACGTGTCGTTCAGTTTGAGGTCGGCTGAACTCCCCTGAATTCTTAGGCCGGATACGTCGTCAGCGGCCGCTAGTCGCCAGGTTGTATCGAAGGGGGAGCGGGCTAGGCGCTCACACTGCGTCGTTTGACTAAGCGAGACCTAATTTGAACGTGTCCCGCTAAAAGACGCCATATTGCTCCCAGATGTCCCGAACTCCGGCGCCCGAAAGTAGATCGCTCTTTGCGTTTGTCTCGAGGCGGGTCTTCTCGCGGACGGCCGCGAGGACGTCCTCGATCGCGGCGTCGGGGACGACGACGATCCCGTCCTCGTCAGCGATGATGTAGTCCCCGTACCGGACGGTGACGCCTCCGCAGGTAGCCTCTGTCCCGAACTCACGGACCTCGGCCCGCGCGAGCGTGTCGAGGGGCGAGAAGCCACGGCAGAAGACGGGGAAAGCGAGGTCGGCGATCTGGCGGGCGTCGCGGATGTAGCCGTCCACGATCGCGCCCGGCGATCCACGTCCCATTGCGGCACACGAGAAGAGCTCGCCCCACGCCGCGGCGCGTGTATCGGCGTCGACGACGATGACCGGCGCGAACCCTGGCTCGAGCGCCTCGAGAGCGCTCATCTCGCCTTCATACGGATCGTCCGGGACCCTGCTCGACGTGTCGACGACGACCGGGAGCGCCCGCGCCGCCAGCACCATGTCGGCCCGGAGGGGGCGCAGGGCGGGGTCGAGCGTTTGGTTGCGAAGCCCCAGCCGGTCCAGGGCGTCTGCTACGACGGCGGTGTACGCAGTGCCAAGGTCGGCGAGCATGTCGGTCATTTAGAGCGCCTCCACTCCGTGGTCTCGAGCCAGCTCGGCGAGCGCCTGGAGCGTGGCCTTTTCGATCTGAATTCCTTCGGTGCGACGGCTGCGGGCTGTGCGTGCCTCGTGCTCGCCCGGGAAGAGGATCTCCTGGACGCCTGGACGCTTGCGCGAGCTCTTCACCCAGCGCCGCAGCGACTCGACTCCCTCGTCGTATGCGACGCGGTCGGTAATGCGGCCGACGTCGAAGGCGACGAGGACGAACGCGTTCGAGAAGGGTGGCGACCCTTCCCGGCATGCCCCTCCGCCGCTCAGGAGCCCGGCAAGCACGTCCACGAGAGCGACAAGCGCGTACGCCTTGTGGCCGGCCGTCTCCCCGCCGACCGGTGTCAGTACGCCTCCGTTTGCGAGCGCGTCAGGGTCCGTGGTTGGCTGGCCGTTCCGGTCGACGACCCAGCCCTGGGGCAAGCGCTCGCCGCGCGAACGGGCCAGCCATACCTTCGACTCGGCGACGACGCTCAGCGCCATGTCGACCACGGCAGCGTCCGCGGCCGCCGGGGCGGCGAGCGAAATCGGATTGTTGGTCAGGCGGGGGTCGAGGCCGCCCCACGGCGCAAGGTGCTGGTCGCCGCCCTGAAAGTTCACAAGCAAGACGGCGGCAAAACCGTCATCCGCCATTCTCGTCGTGTATTCGCCCAGGCGGCCGAGGTGATTCGCGTTCCGCCCGACCACGCAGCCGATGCCGTGCTCGCGCGCGCGTTCGACCGCGAGGCGCACAGCGTCCATGCCTACGACCTGGCCGAAGCCGAGGCGGCCGTCGATGACCACGAGAGCGCCCAGATCCAGGACGGACTCAGGGCGCGCGTCCGCGTCGATGCGTCCGCTTGCCATCAGGTCGACGTAATAGGGGACGAGTTGCACGCCATGCGAGTCGTGGCCGGCTAGGTTCGCCGAGACGAGCGACTCGGCCACGCGGCGGGCCGAACCCTCGCTGGCGCCGGCGGCGGCAAGAATCCGGGCGGCGTACTCCTGGGCTCGGCCGGGCTCCACTGTCCGGGGGCCGGCCGTCATCAGTAGCCGTGCTCCGGCTCGACGACGGAAAGGAGGGGCTCCCCGGTTGCGAAGCGCGCGACGTTCTCGGCCACGAACTCGGCGTACGACTCGTCGAGCATCGCCCAGGTGTTTGCAACGTGCGGTGTGATCAGGACGTTGTCGAACGACCAGAGCGGGTGCCCGTCCGGGAGCGGCTCCGGGTCGGTGACGTCGAGGCAGGCTCCGCCGAGCGCGCCTTCGGCGAGCGCCTGCACGAGCTCGTCGGTGCGGACGAGCCCGCCACGTGCGACGTTGAGGATCCAACCTGTAGGGCCGATGCGGTCGAGCTCGCGGCGGCCGATCATTCCCACGGTTTGGGCGGTGAGAGGAGCGCACAGAAGCACGTAATCGCTCGCCTCGAGAAGTCGGTCGAGCTCCGTAGCGGGTAGGGACTCGTCCGCTCCCTCCACGCGTCGCCCGGAGCGCGTAAGCGCGAATGTGCGCACCGCCAGCGGTTTGAGCCGGGCGAGCAGCTCGCGGCCGATCGAGCCTGCGCCGACGATCCCAACCGTCCGGCCGGCTACCCGCACGCCGCCGAGCTCCGACCAGGTCGCCAGGCGCGCACTCTCCGGGAGGCGTCTCGCCGCTGCGAGGACGAACGCGAGCGCATGCTCTGCGACCGCCGCCGCAAAGGCCTCGGACGCCCTTGTCCAGATCCGCTCGTCGTCGAGCAAATCCGCGTCGACCCACCGCTCGATCCCCGCCGCGTCGAGCTGGACCCAGCGGATACGCGGGGTCAGGAGCTCGCGCAGAAACTCGACGCCTCGGACGGTCGAGTGGTCCCGGCTTGACCAGACGATCGCATCCGCCTCCTCGGGCCCAACGACCCTTCCGCCGCCGCGGCGTACCGCCTCGACGAGCCCGCCGGGGCGCTCGGGGCCGACCCAGACCCCCGGGCCGCTCACCGCGCCGCTCCGGCCAGGGACGGGACGGCCTCCAGGAGCGCGCGCGTGTACTCGGCTTCCGGCGCCTCGAAGACCGATTCCGCGAGCCCGGCCTCCGTCACCCGCCCGTCATGGAGGACTACGACTCGGTCGGCGATCGACCGGACGATGGCGAGGTCGTGCGAGATGAAGACGAGCGACGTACCCGTCCGGACGCGAAGCTCCATCAGGAGGTCGATGATCGCCGCCTGCACCGAGACGTCGAGCGCCGAGGTGATCTCGTCGCACACGACGAGGCTCGGCTCGGCGGCGAGCGCGCGGGCAATTGCTACGCGCTGCTTCTCGCCCCCTGAAAGCTCAGCCGGGAAGCGCTCCCCGAGCGCAGGTGATAGGCGAACGAGCTCGAGGAGTTCATTCGCCCGCGCTGCCGCCTCGCGTCGCGAGGCGGAGGAGAACTGAATAACCGGCCGTGAGACGATGTCGACGACTCGCTGGCGTGGATTGAGCGAAGCGTCCGGGTTTTGGAACACAATCTGGATCGCGCGCCGCGCGTCCACCGGTCGGGCACGGGCGCGTGGGGCGAGCTCCTGATCCCCGAACCAGAGCGTGCCACTCTCGAAGGCCTGAAGACCTACGAGGCAGCGAGCGAGGGTGGACTTCCCGCTACCGCTCTCGCCGACGACGGCCACGCACTCGCGTTCTCCGACGTCCAGGTCGACGCCGTCAAGGGCGCGCACCGGTTCGGTACCTCGGCCTCGGTACACGGCCACGAGGCTCTTTGCTCTGAGCAGGGAATCCGACTTGACCGGGGGCGACACGGCGGGATCCACCAGCGACGGCTCGGGAATACTCTCGGCCCAGTGGTGACAGCGCACTGTGTGCCCTGCGCTCACAAGCGCTACTGCAGGCATCTCTGCAGAGCACACGGGCGTAGCCCGCGGGCAGCGGGGGACGAAAGGACATCCCTTCGGCCGCTCGCCGGGCGCGACCGCGGCGCCCGGGATACCGCGCAGTTGCATTCGCTCCTCGACACGCGGGATCGACTGGATCAGCTTGATCGTGTACGGATGCACGGGCCGACCGAACGTCTCGGTTCGCGGGGCCGTTTCCACGATGCGTCCGCCGTACATGACAGCGACGTCGTCTGCCAGGTTCGCGACGACGGACAGGTCGTGTGTCACATACAGGAGGGCGACGCCGGTCCGGGCGCGGACTTCGTCGACGACGCCGAGGACGCGCTTCTGGGTGGTGACGTCGAGCCCTGTCGTCGGCTCGTCGAGGACGAGCAGCTCGGGGTCGAGGGCTAGGGCGGACGCGATCAGGACGCGCTGCTGCTGTCCGCCGCTCAGCTGGTGCGGATATCTCGAGAGAAACGCGCCCGTGGCGGGCAGACCGACGAGGTCGAAGAGCTCGGCCACCCTCTTCGCGCGGTCTTCACGCGGCCACCGGTGGACCCTGAGAACCTCGCCGACCTGCTTACCGACGGGATAGGCCGGGTTGAGCGACGTGGCGGGATCCTGGGGCACGTACGCGACGAGCCGGCCTCGCACTCGGCGGCACTCGCGCGGGGACAGGGTGAGCAGGTCTATCCCGGTTATCTCTACCGAACCCGCCGCCAGCCGGGTCCCGGGCCGCGCGTACCCGAGCATCGCGAGGGCGACCGAGGTCTTTCCGCAGCCCGACTCACCGACAAGCGCCAGGACCTTTCCCGGCGCGACCTCGAATGCGATCTCCTGAACCACAGGCGTTCCGTCGAGGAGCTCCACGCGCAGGTCGCGTGTCCGGACACGCGGGGAAGCCTGGGTCACGTGGCGAGGTCGCGCCGGTCGAGCGAACGCCCGAGGACGCGCGCCACCCCGTCGCCAATCAGGTTGACAGAGATCGTCAGAACGGCGATCGCCGCGATGGGCGCGACGATCGGCCAGGGCTGGATGGTGAGCGCGCCACGGTTCTCGTTGATCATGAGCCCCCAGTCCGCAGCGGGCGGCTGCATCCCGAATCCAAGGAAGCCGATGGAGGCGATGAGGATGATCGACGCGGTGAGCCTGATGCCGAAATCGACGAGGATGGGCGGCCAGATGTTCGGCAGTACCTCGCGGCGAAGGATTGTCCGCGTCCGCTCGCCGCGCGCCTCGGCCGCCTCGACGTATTCTCGGACGACGACCTCGAGCGTCGCGCCCCTGACGACCCGAGCGATCCGCGGCGCATGCGTCACGGCCACGGCCATGACGAGGAGCGTCAAGCTCGAGCCGCCGCCGGCGACGAGGATCAGTACGAGGATGATCGCGGGAAAGGCCATGACGACGTCGCCAGCGCGCATGAGGATCTCGTCGAGCCAGTTGCGCGAGTAGCCGGCCGCGAGCCCCATCACGATTCCGCCTGCCAGGCCGATGAGGGTCGCGGCTAGCGAGAGACCGATGATCGTGCGTCCTCCGGCGAGAAAGCGGGAGAACGCATCCCGGCCGAGATTGTCGATTCCGAGCCAGTGCTCGGCGCTGGGAGAGAGATACGGAACGCCCTCGATCGACGTCGTGGAGTAGGGGGCGAAGTACGGGCCGAGGAGCGCGAGCCCGACGACGGCGGTGAAGAGCACCAGACCGATTTGCGTCGACCGGAAGTGGAGCGCGCGGCGCACGGTTCTCGCCCGCGTCGGGGCGCGGACGAGGTGCGTTACATCGGCACCGACGCTCACGCGGCCGTGCGAAGACGAGGGGTGAGCAGGATCGTCAGCACGTCGGCCAGGAGGTTTACCCCGACGTAGACCGCGGCGATCACGAGCGCGATCGCCTGCACGACGGGGAGGTCGCGGGCGGAGACGGCGTTCACGAGGCCCTGGCCGATCCCCGGGTACTGGAACACGGCCTCGATCACCACGATTCCGCCGACGAGCCAGCCGATCACGAGCGCGAAGACCTGGATGCTCGGCACGAGTGCGTTTCGAAGCGCATGGACAAAAAGCACCCGCGTTTCGGGGACACCCTTCAGACGCGCCATCCTGACGTAGTCGCTCTCGAGCGCCTCGACCACGCTGACGCGCACCATGCGGACCGTGTGCGCCATCGAGGCCGCCAATAGAGCCGCAACAGGCAGAACGAGTGCACGAGCTTGCTCAGTGAGAGCGTCGGTCGGGCTGAGGAGGGAAACCGCAGGCAAGAGCGGCCAGAGGACGGCGAAGAGGAGAACGAGGATCATTCCGATCACGAACTCCGGCAGCGAGATGAGTGCCAGCGTCGTCGTCGAGATGGTGTTGTCCAGGAGGCCGTGCCGTCTCGCAGCCGCAAGCGTTCCGAGCAGGAGCGAGAGCGGAATCAAGATCGCCGCGGTCAGACCTGTGAGGATGAAAGAGTTTCGGAGACGCTCGCCGATCAGCTCCGTGACGGGCCGTTGACTCGCAAGCGAGTCTCCGAGGTCGCCGCGCGCTAGGTCAGCGAGCCAGATCGCGTAGCGCGTCGGTGCAGGCTCGTCGAGGTTGAGCTCCTCGCGAATAGCGGCGAGGGCCCCCGGCGTCGCGGTCTGTCCGAGGATCGCCGTCGCGGTATCGCCCGAGAGGAGCTCCGTTCCGGCGAAGACAACAACGGAGACGATCCAGAGGATCAGTGCGCCAAGCGCGACCCGGCGAGCGATTACCCTGATCACGAGTCCTCGGTCGGCAGGCGACGCTCCGTTGTCGGGTTAGGTGATCGAGGCGTTCTCGAAGCCGTAATAGCCGAGGGGGCTGAAGACGTGCGGCTCGATCCCGGAGACGTTGGCGCGGTGTGCGTCGAGGAAGTTGGCGAAGCCCCAGATGATGTAGCCGCCCTCATCCCAGAGAATCTGCTGGACTTCGCGGTAGAGCTCGCCGCGCCGGTTCTCGTCGAGGGTCGCGCTTGCCTCCAGGGCGAGGCGGTCGAAGTCACGCCGCCGCCACTCCGTCTCGTTGTAGGGCGAGTTCGACAGATTGCTCTGGGCGATTTGCACGCCGAGCGGCCGGACGTTCCAGTCGCTTTGGGCGACCAGGCCCTTGAGGTAGAAGTCGTTGTAATAGCTGTCCGCGGGTCCTTTCTTCACGTTCACCGTCACGCCCGCACCCTTTGCCTGCTCGGCGTAAACGAGCGCCGACTCGAGCATTCCTCCGGCGGCCGTACTGGAGTGGAGATCGAAGGTCAGTCCTTCCTGCCCGGCCTCCTTGAGGAGCGTCTGGGCGCGCTCGAGGTCCTGGTCTCGCTGCGGGATGTCGTCGGCGTACATGGGGTCGAAGGGGCTGAAGAGGTCATTGCCGATGAACCCGTACCCCTGGAGCGCCTGGTCGATGATCGCCTGGCGGTCAGGGATGAGACGGAGCGCTTCACGAACACGCGGATCGTCGAACGGCTTCTGCGTCACCGGGATCGTGATAGGCACCCAGTGGCCGGTCTCCGTTTCGAGCAGCTTCACTTCAGAGTTCTCTGCGAGCGACGCAGCTTGCGCCAGCTCGACGAACTCGATTGCGTCGAACTGCCCAGCGAGTAGCCCATTCACGCGCGCCTGCGGATCGTTGGTCGAGACGATCTCGAGCTCATCGAGATACGGCTTGCCTTCCTGCCAGTAATTCTCGTTACGGACGAAGACGCTGCGCTGGCCGACGTCGAAGCTCTCGTACTTGAATGCGCCCGTACCGACCGGGTTCGTAAAGTCTTCCGTGCCCGCGGGGATGATCGAGACCGCGCGCTGGGAGGCCGCGGTTGGAAGGTCGGCATAGGGCGCAAGCAGGGTGAATTCGACCGTGCGCGCGTCGATCTTCTTCATCCGTTTTGGATCCATCATCCCGATATCCGCCGAGCCCTGGAGCTCCTGGCGGGGATCGAGGATCCGCTGGAAACTGAAGATCACGTCGTCGGCCGTCAGATCCTGGCCGTTGTGGAAGACGACGCCCTCCTTGAGCCGAACAGTCCAGACATCGCCTGTTTGACTCGGCTCGAACGACTCAGCGAGCATCATCGTGGTCGACCCATCTGGCGACGTGTCAGTGAGTCGGTCGTACAGGTTCTTCACGCGCGCGATGTCCGACTTGCTGACCGCGCCGTGCGCGTCCAGGGTCTCGGCATTGCCGCCACCGACAACCCCCGCCCTCAGTCGTCCGCCACGCGAGCCCGTGGTTCCGGTCGCGCCGCTTGTCTCGGACGTCGCATCACCCCCGCCACCGCAGGCCGCAAGGAGCGACGGGACGGAGAGTGCGCCGCCGGCTACCAGCGCGCCACGCATGAACTCGCGTCGCGTGAGGCGGGAGTGCGAGAACGGATCAGTCGGGCGATCAGACACAGGGAGCTCCTCCTCGAATAGCGCCGCGCAAGCTTTAGCAGGTCGAGGCCAGGCTGACAAGTGGTAAGACCACATGTAGGGTTGCGCCCGTGAGCACCCCGACGAGGGAGTCGCCGTTTGCCGCCTTGGAGCGTCGGTCGCTTGTCGATGGCGGCATCGACCAGATCAAGTCGCTTGTCGCGAACGGCGTGCTCGAGCCCGGCAAGCGCCTACCCTCTGAGCGAGCGCTCGCGCAGCAGTTCGGGATCTCGCGACCGGCGCTTCGGGAGGCCGTCCGCGCGCTCGTTGCGATGGGTGTACTGACTTCGCGCCCGGGTAGCGGGACGTACGTCACCGACCTGAGCGCGGACGTCCTCGCGGGTCCTCTCGCGTTCGTCCTCGAAGCGAACAGGTCAGCACTGGTTGATCTCTTCCAGGTGCGGTTCCTGCTCGAGACCGGAGCGGTCGAGTCGGCTGCACGGAACGTGACGGAGGACGACGTCACCGCTCTCCAAGAGGCGCTCGAGGTCATGCGGGACGCGCTCGGAACCGTGGAGCGATTCGTGGACGCGGACATCTCGTTCCACCGCGTCGTGCACCGTGCCGCCGGCAACGTCTTGCTGCTCGAGCTCATGTCCAACATTGCCGCGCTCGACCGCCGCCTTCGCCTCTTGACGTCGCACGACCGCGCAGTCCGCAAGGCGACGCTCGCCGAGCACGCGAAGATCCTCGCCGCACTCGAGGCCCGGTCGCCCGTCAAAGCCGTCGAGGCGATGCGCGAGCACCTCACGTCGTGCTGGATCGACCTCGTGGGCGAGGGGTGGCAGCAGCCGCTCGTAACGCTCCAAGGGCTCTCGCCGCAGACGGGGACGGAATGACATGAGCAGCGATCGCCGCCTCCAACGCAACGGCGACCTGCGCAGCAAGCTGTGGTTCGAGGGCTTCGACCTGCACGGCTTCTGTCACCGCGCCTGGATCCGCCAGAACGGGTTCTCCGACGAGGCGCTCCGCTCACGCCCCGTAGTAGGCATCTGCAACATGTGGAGTGAGCTCGTCGGCTGCAACGTCCACCTCCGAGGGCTCGCCGAGTCCGTCAAGCGAGGGGTGCTCCAAGCGGGCGGCCTTCCGCTCGAGTTCCCTGTCATGACCCCGGGCGACGCGCTCCAGAAGCCTGCGGCGATGATGTATCGGAACCTCGCGTCGATGGACGTCGAGGAGGCGATTCGCTCCAACCCGCTCGACGCGGTCGTGCTTCTCGCGGGCTGCGACAAGACGGTTCCGGCGATCGTCATGGGTGCGGCGAGCGCCGACGTCCCCGCCATCCTCGTCACAGGCGGGCCCGCTCTGCCAGGTTTCTGGCGCGGCCAGCGCGTCGGCTCGGGCACGGGCTACTGGCGCTTCGCAGACCTCGCCCGTCTGGGCGAGCTGACGGAGGAGGAATACCTCGACGCCGAGGCGGCCACGAACCGAAGCCACGGGCACTGCATGGATATGGGCACCGCGTCCACGATGGCGTCGGTCTGCGAGGCGCTCGGTCTCACGCTGCCGGGGGCGGCCGCCATCCCGGCCGTCGACTCACGCCGCTCAGTCCTCGCCGAGCGGAGTGGGCGGCGGGCCGTCGAGATGGCACAGGCTGACGGCCCCCGCCCAAGTGAGATCCTCACGCGCGACGCGTTCGAGAACGCGATCACGGTCCTCGAAGCGATCGCCGGCTCGACGAACGCGCTCGTCCATCTGATCGCGATTGCCGGCCGCGTCGGGGTCGACCTCCGCCTGGACGACTTCAACCGCATCTCGAAGACGACCCCAGTGCTCGCGAATATCGAACCAACAGGCGCCTACCTGATGGAGGACTTCTTCAACGCCGGTGGCGTCCCAGCGGTTGGACGAGAGCTCCTCGGGCACCTGCACACCGAGGCCAGGACCGTGAACGGGCGAACGCTCGGCGACAACGTCCGCAGCGCCCTCTCCCAGGACGCGGACGTCATCAGGCCGCTCGAGAACCCGCTGCACGGGCAGGGCGCCCATGTCGTCGTGCGCGGGTCACTCGCTCCCGAGGGCGCCGTCGTAAAGCGCAGCGCTGCCTCCCCCGGCTCCTCCGCCACCGCGGCCCCGCGCTCGCCTTCGAGGACATCTACGACCTGGCCGAGCGCATAGACGATCCCGACCTCCCGGTTACCGCCGAGAGCGTGCTCGTCCTGAAGAACGGCGGACCATGCGGCGCTCCAGGCTTCCCCGAGTTCGGAACCATCCCGGTGCCAACGAAGCTGCTGCGCGAGGGCGTAGACGACATCGTCCGCATCTCGGACTCGCGGATCAGCGGTACGTCATTCGGCACGCTCGTCTGTCACGTCGCCCCCGAATCGGCGGTCGGTGGACCGATCGCGCTCGTCCAGGACGGCGACCCCATCGCCCTCGACGCCGACGAGGGTCGTCTCGACCTCGACTTGCCCCAGGCCGAGCTCGAGCGGCGGGCGGCCGACTTTCGCCCCCCGGCGCCGCAGTACCTTCGAGGCTACGGAGCGCTCTTCTTGGAGCACGTATTGCAGGCACCAGAGGGCTGCGATTTCGCCTTCCTCCGCAAGCGCGAGGGCGAGGCAGAGAGCGACGTGCCGCTGCTTCTCATGCACGGTTGGGTTAGCCAGTAACCGGGCTCATAGCTCGCAGCCAGGCCCGCTCCCTGTGTCAGAGACGGCATAGGCCGGGGACGAGCCCGCGCGCGATCTGATGAAGGACGCTTCTGCTGGTGTTGGCGAACAGGTCCGGGGCGCGATGCTCCGCCTCCCGACCGCAACCGGGTTGTCACAGGTTGCCCTGGCCTCCGTCGGCTTCGGCCTGATCGGCGTCCTCGCTGCTCTGGCAGATCGAGACGGCGGAAGGGCGCTCGATTCGGTCGCCTTTCGCTGCCTCGGTCTCGCTCCGCTGGTGCTCGTATTCCTGGACGGGTCTCGCCGGGCTCGTATTCGAAATTCCCTGGTACCGCTGCTGTCGATGACCGCCCTGTCGCTTTTTGGTGCGGTTTCGTACTTCGTCGCAATCGAGCGGATGTCGCCCGCGTTCGTCAGTTTGCTCGTCTACAGCTACCCGGCTCTGGTTGTGGTCGGGTCTCTATTGCTTGGGTGGAGTCAGCGTGATGTTCTGACGGGTGTCGGAGTCGCGGTCGTACTGGCAGGGGTCGCGATCACGATCGGGTTGCCCGACGACGAACTGGACACCCTTGGCGCTGTGCTTTCGCTGGCGAACGCAATGTCGTATGCGGTTTACCTTCTCTTGGCCCAGCACATCTTGCGGAAACTGGACGTCGTTACCACGCTTGGGTTTGTCGGTGGCTTTTCAAGCGTCCTGCTTCTTTGCCCTCTAGCCGTTCTGGGGATCGGCACCGGAGTTGGACAGACGGGGCTCGTCTACCTGGCCGGTCTGGCCGGCATGTTCCTGGTTGCACATGTGTTGATCATGAGCGCGATCGGCAAGGTTGGCAGTGTGGCGGCCGCCCTGGTCAGTTGCCTCGAGGTCGTAACCGCCGTGGTCCTCAGTGCCGTGGTGCTTGGTACAACGCTCAGCTCAAAGACATTTGTCGGCGGATTCATGATTTTTTTGGGCGCGGTCGCAACTCCCATCGTCGCTGCACGGCGTGCTAAGCACGTCGATGCATTGCGCACGCGATGAGAACCTGCCGACCAGCGCACGACGCCTTTCTACGAGGTCCGCCCGTGCCGAACCCGTCTCTACCCCGATCCGAACAGCGAGAGTACCTAGAGCGAGCCGAAACCCGGATCGCTCGAGACCAGCTTGGGCGAGCCTTACCCCTGGAGACGCTACGCCGCATCGCCCGCAAGGCTCACAGAGCAGACCTGGCGCACATCGGAAAGCCGCCCTCGGATCCCGAAAGCGATGGGCCTCCCGGCCCACGGTCAGTCCTCGCAATCCTCAACCTCGAGCGGGCGATCATCGTACGAGTCGCTGCGACGTTCGACGGCCTCGGCGTTGTCTCGCGAGAGACACCTTGTCGGTTACGCTCACGGCGTCAACCCGGGGCGATGGCTGAAGCTCCCGGCCCAAGCATCTTGGCACGAAAAGCGGGCGCCTCCGCCCGCCCGCTTCCGTTGGGGCAGGATTCTACGCGCCTGCCAGCGTCTTGTGGTTCGCGTGCAGATCTGCACGAGCCGCCGGGAAAGCGAGGGCACTCCGCTTCTAGCCTCGTGGGTGCTTGTCACCAGAGCCCGCCGAGCGCGACGGTGACCGTCTCGCCATTGATACCGCTCGCCTCGCCGCTCGCCAGGAAGCCGATCGTTGCGGCGATCTCGTCCGGAGTGAGCAGTCGCCCGGCGGGGTACGCGGAAACCGCCTGCGAATGGGCAGAGGCCGCGTCGAGGCCCTTCCTCTCCATGCGCCCGATCCAGGCGTCGTACATGGCCGTCTGCACGAAGCCCGGGCAGACGGCGTTGCACGTGACCCCGTACGCGCCCGCGTCCTGAGCGATGCAGCGCGTGAGGCCGTTGAGCGCGTGCTTTGAGGCGCAGTAAGCGGACTTCTCGGCAGCGCCGACCGAGCCGGCCGTCGAGCTGACCATCACGATCCTGCCGTAGCCGCGCTCGACCATGCCGGCGACCGTCAGCCTGGTCAGCTCGAGCGGCCCCTCGACGTTCGTCGCGAGCGTGTGCAACCAGACCTCGCGCGTCAGCTCCCAGACGGGGCCCTCCGCGAACTCGATGCCGGCGTTGTTCACCAGGATGTCGATCGGCCCGAGCCGCCGCTCCGTCTCCTCGACGACGTGCCTGCAGTCCTCAGGCCGTGCGACGGAGGCGGCGACGTACTCGACGCCGGCCTCCTCGGCGAGGCTCGTCAGGTCGGGCTCCGACCGCGCCGTGGCCATGACGCGGGCGCCCCGTCCGGCCAGCAGAGCCGCGGTCGCACGGCCGATGCCGCGGCTCGCCCCAGTGACCAGGGCAACACGGCCATCAGGCATGCCGCACCCTGCTCACAGGCTGAACCCAGCCCCCCATGAGCAGGAGCGGGACGGGATCGGGCCGTTCTCTCTGTGTCCCAAGATGCGCTAGCTCGACGTTCAGTACTTCTTCTCTATGACGAGCTCCGTTGGGCATACCGGCAGATGGTAAGAACGGCGGCGGTCAGACCGACTGCTTCGCAGTCGGTCTTCGTGGTGGAGATGCGCCGCGTCTGAGGTCCTGTCCCGAGACGGCGCGTGGTCAGCGCAATTAGCACTGTTTGAAGCACGTCGCGGAGCATGTTGGCCAGCGCCTGCACGCTGTCATCGGCGTTACCTCCAACCCGACGATCTTCGCCTGCGCGCTCGACTCCATCCTCGATCAGAACCCCTTCAACTCTCCTCTGCATAGGAGGAGACAAATCGGAAAAGGTCGCCGCGAGCGCGAACGGCACCGCCCTAGCTAGCGATCTGCTGGCGGTCAAACCATGAGCGTTTCGATTGCAGCGCCGCGGCTCGCGTTTTGGCTGGGCGATGCGGCTGCCTTGCCGAGCTCTTCGCCCCGACATCGATCGCCCGAAGCCCAGGAGTTGCGGGCGTAACGACGGGGTACACCTCCGTGAACACAGAGCAAACTGGACACGCCGCTAGCCCGCCGCGAGAAAAACCGATTTGCCCATGCGGGCGCCCTGCGAGGCGTGGCTTGGCGCAGGATTGGCGCACGGATTCTGCCCGCCGCTCCCGCGTTGAGGTGGCGCCGCGGCGAGCGGCGCGTCACCCTCTAGGAGCCGAGCGAAATGGCTACCCGAGATGCTGCGGAGCGACCGGCGGCGCGTCGGTCGCGCCACGCGCGGCCGTCCGGAGCGTCAGCACGAGCCCTGCGATGAGGACGGCCGCGCCGATCGCGAGCGTCCAGCCGTCGCTGCCCGTCGGCTTCGCGACCATCGCGCCCACGACCAGGAAGAGAACCAGGAGTTCGAACCGCCCGAACGCGTTCATGCGGCGGATGCGCGCGTTGAGCTCCGGCGCGTCCGGGCCCTTCGCCTCGACAATCGCGCCGATCCGCTCGCCCTCCGGCTTGAAGTAGCCGATTCCCATCCCGAATGACACGAGGTAGCCGATCAGGCCGAAGACGATCCAGAGCTGGCTGAACGACCAGGGACTGTCGGCCACGAGGACGATGCCGAAGACAAGCACGGCGAAGGACGACGGGATGAAGAGGCGCGTCGCGAGCCACTCCATGTGCATGTAGATCGCCAGCTGGGCGCCGCGGTCCCGGCTCCGCTCGCCTCGGTAGACAAGCAGGTCGAGAGTGAACGCTGCCCCTAGCCAGATGATCGCAGCGGCGACGTGCAGGAAAAGAAGGAGCTCATAGCGTGTCATGCGCGGAACTTTCCAGATCGGACCTCCGGCGTCAATCGCACTTCCTCGGTCGAATACGGGAGCATGACCGCAGCCGCAGCCGCGGCCGCGCAGCGAGGCGAAACGCATCGGTTGCGGTGCCGAGCGCTACGGCGCGCTGGCGTCACTCTCGCGGTAGCGGCGGCGCAGGCGCTCCGCAGATGCGCTGTTAGCTGCCACGGATCGGCGGCGTTCGCGGGCCCGTTCGGCCCGAAGCCTGGCCTGCGCATCTTCATTCCACCTTTCGCGTATCGCAGCGCTTTCTGTACTACCCGTCTCGTGGAGCTGAGCGGTTCGCTCCTCCATCTCGCCTGCACATGGAAGGTCTTGACTCGCTTGTCTTCCATCTCCTAGCGGTACGCCTCGAGTGCCGCGAAGCCACGCAGGTCGACGCAGTACATTCCACGCGCTTCTACGAGAACCATCAGCGCGCTCGTGCAGCTGCGGCAGCGGACGACGATGCCCGGTGCCCGGTTGTAGACCATCTGCTCAGCGAGCAGCCCCGTGGCGGCGCAGTGCGCGCAGGCCCCCGCCGCAATGGTCATCTCGGTGCCGAACACCTGCATTAGCAGACCGGCGATTGCGTTTCCGTCGAGCGCTTCCATCACGTCCGTCCTGTCGCGCCGAAGCGCTCAGTCTTCACGCGTTCGGGTGGGTAGCCAAGTTCAACAAGTCCGTTCGCCACAGCCTCGACGAAGCTAGTCGGGCCGCAGACGAAGGCACATGAATCACGGTTCGCCGGCCACGCGATCTCACCAAGGAGCTCGGTGTCTACGCGACGCGAGTATCCAATCCAGCCCTTTGGTTGCGCCCGAGTCAGCGTGTAGACGACCTCGATGCCGTCTCTGGGCTCCTCGAGCTCGGCGCGGTAGATCACGTCCTCGACAGCGCGAGAGGAATAGAGAAGTCGCACCGGCGTGTTACTTCCTCTGCGGTCGCGATGCCTCAGAATGGCTCTGAGTGGCACGATCCCCGAGCCGCCCGCGACGAGGAGGAGCGGGCCACCCTCCCCGGGCTCCCAGACGAAGTATCCGCCGACAGGCCCGCGCAGCTCGATCTCGTCGCCGACGCGCAACTCCTCGGTCAGATACGGGGAGACCTCGCCGTCGTCCAAGCGTTCTACCGTGATGGCGACGGGCTCCCCAGGAGCCGAGGCGATGGAGTACTCGCGTTCTGCGCGGTAGCCATCCTCGGCGGTCAGGCGAATATCGAGGTGCTGCCCGGCCAGGTGCCCCTGCCAGTCGGGTACGTCGAGCACGATTGTCTTTACGCGAGCGGTCTCCTCGACCACATCCGCGACCGTGGCGACCTGCCAGGTCAGTCGCCCGCGAAGCGCTGTTCCAGCCATGGATCACCGTACATGTGGTAGCCGTACGTCTCCCAGAAGCCCGGTTCGTCCTCGTCGCGGAGTTCCAAGCCGCGCACCCACTTGGCGCTCTTCCAAAAGTAGAGGTGGGGGACGAGCAGGCGGGCGGGACCGCCGTGCTCGGACTCAAGTGGCTCGTCATCGTAGGCGAAGGCGACCCACGCCTTTCCGTCCGTCACGTCCTCGAGCGGGAGGTTCGTCGTATAGCCGCCGTCGCAAAACGCGAGCACGTAGGAAGCGTCGTGTGCAACGTCGGCCACCAGCGCGTCCACCGAGACACCTTCCCAGGTCGTATCGAGCTTCGACCAGCGTGTGACGCAGTGGATGTCGACCGTCATTGTCTCAGTCGGAAGCGCACGGAACTCCTCCCACGTCCACGTCTCCTGCTGTTCGCCGGAGACGACCGCGAACGTCCACGACTCGAGGGGCGTGCGCGGCGTCGGACCCGCCGAGAGCACGGGGAAATCTTCGGTCAGGTACTGGCCGGGTGGCACGCGACTCGCATCAACGCCCAAGTCACGCCGTCGGCCGCGGAAGCCTCGCGAAACGAAACTCATGCTCCTCTCCTCTCGTGACCGAAACGTAATCGATTCGTGTCGTTCTCACCGCTTCCCAAGCACACCACGGAGACTCCATGTCTTCGGCCACCAGCTGCACTGGGTGCACGCGCGCCTCTGATGCTTCCTGGTGCACACGCTGCGACTCGTGCTCCGGTCTTGGTGGAAACGCGGAGCACGAGCCGCCTGACCATCCGTCCTCCAGTTGGCTGCTAGGCGCTGATGAGAACGGGAGTCGTCGCGTTGACCGCCGTCTCAATGAGTTCGGCGACGGCTGCGGGCCGCGAGACATAGATCGAATGGCTACCCGCGACCTCGGTCACGGTCGAACCCGCCCGCGCTGCCATCGCACGCTGGGCTGGAGGCGGGATCATCCCGTCTTCGGTCGCGACGAGGTACCAGCTCGGCTTGCTCCGCCAGGCGGGCTCGCTGACCGTGCCGCCAAGGGCGTCCACGCCCCACGGGACCTGCGAGTCGGCCATGAACGCGGCCTGCTCGGCGCTCAGATCCCCTGCGAACGACGCATGGAACTTCTCGCGGTCGAGGAAGAGGAACCCGTCCTGCGGCGCGAGAATCGGCGGCACGGGCGCGCCGGGCGGGGGATCGGCGATGAGGGTGTTCACCGACTCGCCCTCGTCGGGCGCGAAAGCTGAGATGTAGCCGAGCGCAGCAACCTTCGGATGCGTGCCCGCCTCCGTGACGACAACCCCGCCGTAGGAATGGCCGACGAGGATGACGGGCCCGCTCGCTGCGTCGATTGCCCGCTTGGTCACGGCCACGTCGTCGGCGAGCGAGAGCGTCGGATTCTGGACGACGCTGACGTTGTAGCCGTCCTTCTTCAGGTGGTCGTAAACGCCCTGCCAGCCGGAGCCGTCGACGAAACCGCCGTGGACGAGGACGATAGTGGGAGTATCCGACTTGCTCATGAAGAGCTCCTTTTATGAGGATGTTTGCTTTTCTGGTTTTGACCGGGGAGCCGGTCGTCTGGCTGTCCCTGTGCGTGCGAGCGCGAGTGCGAGTGCGATGACTGATTCGTGATCTCGTCCTCCTTTCAATTCGGGCTGGCTGCGACCGCTGATTGCGCTCCTGTCTCCTGGTTGCCAGACAGGTAGCGTCGCCCCGCCGCGACGCGATGTCATCGGCGCTGGCCGCAGTCTCCGATTCGGGCTAGCCGGAAGAGCCGGCCGGTCGCGTCGGCCTTCAGCGAAGATGCTTCCGTCTATCCGTCAGCGCCTCACTCAGCGGAAGTGTGACCTCGATCGCGGTTCCCTCGCCCTTCGGGCTGTCGACCGCGACCGCCCCGCCAAGAGCCTCGACGCGATCACGCAGCCCGACGAGTCCCGAGCCTCGTGCCGGATCTGCGCCGCCGACGCCGTCGTCTTGGACCGCGACCCGCAGCATCCCCTCGGCTTCCGCCACGTCGACGTGGACGGTCGATGCGTGCGCGTGCTTCGCGGCGTTCGTGAGCATCTCCGCGACGACGTAGTAGGCAGCCACCTCGACGTTCTCCGGCAGCCGACCTTCGACACGGACGTCGAGCAGGACCGGGATTGGCGAGCGGCGCGCGAGCGTCTTCAGCGACGGCGGTAGACCGCCCTCGGACAGGATCGCCGGGTGGATACCGTGCGAGATCTCGCGAAGCTCCTCTAGCACGGCCGTTAGTCCCTCGACGACGCGCGACAGTTCGCTGCGCTGATCGGTGAGCTCGGACGGAAGCGCCGCTTGCGCGGCGCGCAGCTCGAGCGCAAGGGAGACGAGCTGCTGTTGGGCGCCGTCATGCAGATCGCGCTCGATGCGCCGCCGCGTCGCGTCCGCGGTGGCGACGATGCGCGCACGCGAGGCTGCAAGCTCGGCCCGGCTCTCGGCGTTCGCGATCGCCGTTGCCACAAGCTCGGTGAACTCCGTAAGCCGCTCCTCCGTGTCGAGAGGCAAGGACTGATTGTTGTTCCTCCCGACCGCGATCACCCCCCAGAGGCGCCCCTCGACGATGACCGGCGCCCCCACCGAGCGCGCACGCAGCCGCGCTCGCGAGCGAGGGCGGCGACCGGTCCGGTAGCTCCCTCATAGCTGTCGATCCGGCCGGGTCGGCCCGTCTCGAAGACGAGCGACATCACGGTGCCCCTCTCGAGCGGGGCACCCTCGGGTCGCTCGCCAGTGCCCCATGGGAACGACCCGTCCTCTCTACCCCAGCCGCCGACCATGGTGAATGTCCCATCGAGTTCGTAGCGACTGAGAATTGCGTTATCTGCGGGGAGCGCGCGGCCGACCTCCGCGGTGACTGCGTCGAATATCTCCGCTGGGGGCGCGCCTCGGGCCACCAGCGTCGCTACCCGCCGAAGTGCCGCCTGTTCCTCCGCGAGGCGCGTGATCTCGTTTCGGCTCTCCGTGTTGGCGAGTGCGGTGGCAACAAGCTCGGTGAACTCAGCGGTGCGCTCCGCTGCTTCGAGCGTGGCTTTCTCGGGCAGCGCCCACCCGACGGCCATCACTCCCCATATCCGGTCATCGACCAGGATCGGCGCTCCGACGGCGCACCGCACGCCGAGCTCGCGGGCTAGCGCCGCGACTCGACCTGGAGCGTCGTCGTAGTCGATGCGGGTTGGCTGGGCGCTGCGCTGGACGACCGAGGCCAGGTCATCGCCATCGAGGACCGTCCGAGGGCCTATTTGAGCCAGCAGCTCGATGGGATGCGATGCGACGTGGGTCAGCGTCGCATCAGTCTCGTAGCGGCCAACCAGCGCGAAGTCGGACGCAAGTACCCTCGCAACCTCGGCAGCCACCGCCTCGAACACTTCGGCGGGGGAGGTGCCCCGTGCAACCAGTGTTGCTACTCGGCGTAGCGCCGCCTGCTCCTCGGCGAGCCGCACGGGCTCGGCGCGATCCCTCACGTTCGGATGCGCCATGACCTGATCGAGCGTCGAGGGGCGCCGGCCCGACTCGGCGACGTGCCCATCGGGTCACGGTAACCCATAATCGCCTCTATGACCGCTCGCGCGATGCGCGTGATCGTGGCCGACGACGACGTCCTCCTCCGGGAGGGTCTCGCGGGCCTGCTCGAGCGTTCCGCCTTCCAGGTCGTGGGCCAGTGCGGGGACGCGTCCGAGCTGATCGACCTCGTCCGCGAACACCAGCCCGAGCTGGTAATCGTCGACATCCGGATGCCGCCGAGCCACACAACGGAAGGACTCGAGGCAGCACGGGTGATTCGCGAGGAGCTCCCGGCGACGGCGATCCTCGTTCTCTCCGCACACGTCGAGGTAGAGCATGCAATGGACCTTGTTGGCAGCGGGGAGCGCATCGGCTACCTCCTGAAGAGCCGCGTGACGGACGTGGACGACTTCCTCGCAACGCTCGAAAGAATCGTCAAAGGCGCATCGGTCGTCGACCCCGCGCTCGTCCAGGAACTCGTCGCCGCCCGGCGCGTCAACGACCCGCTCGAGGACCTCTCCCCACGCGAACGCGAGGTGCTCGCGCTCATGGCCGAAGGCCGCTCAAACGCCGGAATCGCACGCCAGCTCTGGGTGACCGACGGGACCGTAGAGAAGCACGTGCACAGCATCCTCATGAAGCTGCGCCTGCCCGAGACAGAGGACGATCACCGCCGCGTGCTCGCCGTGGTCACCTACCTCGACGCGCGTTAGCTCCCGTCGAGAAGCCTGTGGATCGCTTCCGCCGATAGCTCCGACTTCGCAAGAAACCCCGCCGCCGGGATCCGCGCGATCGCGTCAGTGAGGTCGTCCTCGGAGCGAGTGGAGATCAAGATCACCGCTCTATTGGCGTGATCGGTAACGAGGCGCTGCGCGAGCTCGAAGCCACTTTCGTCCCCGAGTGCGACATCGACGAGCACGACATCCGGCCGACGAGTCGCAGCTTGTCGCAGCGCCTCCGCACTCGTCGTTGCCACTCCCGAAATCGTGAGTCCTTCTCGCTCGAGGAGCGTTTGAGCCGCCTCCAGGAAGCGTCGATTGTCGTCGACGATCAAACAGCGGACGGTCACCTACTCAGCGTCGCAGGGATCTCGAGCCGGCGCATTGCAGCTAGCACGAACCGAGGGCGGTCCGCAGTCAGTGACCGACCTGAGAAGACCGGTGCAAATGGGAACGGACCCAAGAACGGCTCCGACAAGTGAAACCCGTTGCCGTGAGTGCAACCAGTTGCCTGAGTCGCACCAGGGTAAGGAGGGGGTCGGTTCGAGTCAACAGAGGGCTTGCAAAATCGCAGTAATCAGCTGTTTCTCGGTTGTTCCCGTGCTGGTCGTGCGTCAGCAGGACGGCATCGATCGGCGGAAGGTCAGCCGCGGCGATCGCGGGGCCGGCCGTCTTCCGCGAAGACGTTCCCCAGCCGAAGGCATCCTTCGGCCGGGGTCGTCGAACGTCGGGTCGGTGAGCCAGGACCAGCCGTCGACTTGGAGAAGCGCGGTCGGCCCGCCGATGTGAGTGATCCGAATTCCAGTTAGGCCGTGCTTGGCACCGACCGGCTCCTAGCCCACGCGACCGCTTGGTCGGTCGCCCACGTCAGCGCGTAGTCCGCGATCTCTTCCCATCCCTCCTGCGCGGGCATGAGGTGCGAGCGGCCCTCGTACTCCGTGACCTCGGTGATCGTGCCTTCCGCCTTGTAGTGCTTGGCGTTCGAGCGCTGGATCGACGGGGGCATGAGGTGATCCTCGCCGCCAGAGATGAAGAGCAGCGGCGCCCGGTTGGGGTTCTTGTAGTCCACGTGCGTGTCGTCGGGCCCCGGATGGATGTTCGCGAGCGCGCTGCCCCAAAAGACCCGGCCCGAGGCGGGAATGTGGTAGCGCTCGTACAGCCTCCGCGCCTCCTCCTCGCTGAACGTGTTGGTGAACACGTAGCGCCACTGCTCGAAGGTGAACCCGACAGCCTTGTGCCGGTTGGCGGGGTTCTTGAGAACCGGGAACGTCGACCTGATCTGCGACAGCGGCACGCGCTTGACCCCCTCGGTGGGAGCCGAGTTGATCGCGACGCCGGCCGCGCCGTGGCCGCGGTCCATCAGGAGCTGCGTGAAGACGCCGCCCGCCGAGTGACCCATCAGGATCGGCGCCGGGTCGAGCTCGTTGATGACGGACTCCAGATGCTCGATGACCGCCGGGACCGTGAGCTCCTCGATCGGCGTCGGGTTCGCGTTCAGCGCCTCGACCTCCACCTCGAAGCCGGGATAGGCGGGGGTGAGGACGCGGTAGCCGCGACTCTCGTAGCGGGCCTTCCAGTCCTCCCAGCTTCGCGGAGTCACCCAGAAGCCGTGGATGAGGACGATCGTGTCGGGGGTGGTGGCGTCGGTGCTCATGCGTCGTCCTTTCGTGTCGCGGTACCGACGAGCTCAGGAGCGCCCGTCGAGGAACTGAGGAACGCGAGCAGGTCGGTGCCGAGCAGCTCCATGTCGGTGTCGGTGATGCTGTGCGGGGCGCCGGGGTTCGTTTGCCCGACCTCCTTGACTGCCATGTCCACCTCCGTCTCCGTGTTGGGGCGACCCCTCAATCGTCGAGGGCCGTCGCATTACGGCGACGCGGCGAAAATCGTCAGAGCCGTCGCATAACGGCGACGCGGCGAACATCGTCAGAGCCGTCGCACTACGGCGACGCGGCGAACGATCCAGCGCTGACCCTCTCAGAGCGCCCCCCGCCCAGTCAATGCTGTTAACCAGATCGGTACAAATTGCCGGTCTGGGTGAGGCGAACATAGGGGCTAAGATCGCGCATGAAGCGAGAGGAGGCACGATGGCGAAGAGCGTTCGCGACGCGATGACCGAGGATCCCCGCTCGATCGGCGCATCGGCGTCGGTGGTCGAGGCCGCGCGACTGATGCGGGAGGAGCACATCGGCTCGCTCCCGATAACCGACGACGAAAAGCTCGTCGGCATGATCACCGACCGAGACATCACGACGAGAGTGGTCGCCGAGGCCGCCGACCCCAAGACGACGTCGGTCGGCGACGTTTACTCCCGGGACCTCATCAGTGTCGAGCCGGACAAGGACCTCGAAGAGGCGCTCCAGCTGATGGCCCGCCACCAAGTTCGGCGGCTGCCCGTTGTCGAGAACGGCAGGCTCGTCGGCATCGTTGCCCAGGCCGACATCGCCCTCACTCTTACGGAGAACGAGACGAAGACCGGTGAGCTCGTCGAGGCGATCTCCGAGCCCTCAGAGGGAGAGCGCAGGTAGCGTCGCCCGACAGCACGTCTAGATGATCGATCTCGCGACGGGCGATCGCGGCTGACCCGATCGTTCACGCTACGGCGGTCGGTGCTCAGAATGCGTTCGCGGCCGACTTCCACTCCCGGAGGCGCTGCGCGATGAGCTGGGCCCGCTCCTCCTCGCTCCCGCCCTCCAGCACCTGGAGGTCTGAGGGGTCGGCTCGAAGGTAGACGCCGGCGGTTCGGGCATTCAGCCCGGGGTCGCGATCCGACCGTGTCGTCCAGTACCCGGTGGCGCGGTCGGCGGTTTCCACCGTGATCTCGCCGGTGCCCTCGAGCTGCGGGGCATTCGGGTGCCGAGGGCGCTCGCCCTTCCAGAAGTAGAAGATGCCGGCCGGATCCCTGCGCTCCTTCGCAGCCTCGCTCCAGTAGCGGGCCGACAGGGTGCCGTCCTCCTGCCAGGCCCGGCCGGTCACGTTCAGGCCACCGTCGCGGTCCCGCGAGATGCGCAGGAGGCTCACCGCCGACGGTTCGCCCTCGCTCCGCGCAGTAAGCGAGAGCTGCCACCACAGCCCCTCGACCGGGCCGCGGCGACCCTCGGTCTCGATCGCCTTGCGGAGCTTCTGGTTGATCGCGCGAACCTCCGCCGGGCTGGTGGCCGGGTCGTAGCGGACGGAGGTCAGCCCGAGCAGGTCGCTCGGCAGCTTCGAACCGTTGCGCGTGGAGGATGAACGTGCGCCGGATGCCGAGCGCGCCGCCGAACAGCCCGGCCTCGAACACCACGTTGTCGCGCGGCGACGCCTGGCCGGACTGGGACGCATCCGTCGTCGTCCAGTCGTCCTGGGCGAACACGAACGCGGCGAAATCGACCTCCTGGGAGAGCTCGACGAGCCGGTCGAGGGTGGACCGCCCCGGGTTGAACGTGGTCGTCCAGGGCTCGACGTCGGCGACGTCCTCGAGCCCGCGCGTGATCGCCTTGAGCAGTTTGGCCTGCTTGCCCGACGACCCGAGGAAGATGCGCGGCTTGCTCATGCGCGACTCATGATGACGGACATGGCGCACACGCTACGCCGTGGGCACCGCGCGAGCTCGAAGCCACTCTCGTCCCCAAGTGGGACATCGACGAGCACGACATTGGATGCCAGGAAGCGCGGGGATAAGGTCGCGAGTGATGGCCGCGACGGCAGTCGACCATGAGCACCGCGTCACGCCGCGGGAACTCTTCTTCGACCTCGTGTTCGTGTTCGCGTTCACGCAGGTCGCGACGCTGCTTTCCGACAAGCCGACGTTCGCGGGGATCGGCCGCGGGGTGCTAGTGCTGGCCGCGCTTTGGTGGGCGTGGACGGCCTACGCCTGGCTGATGAACACCGTCGACCCCGAGGAGGGCGTCGTCGGTGCGGCGCTGCTCGTCGCGCTGATGGCGATGTTCGTCGCGGCGCTCGTGGTGCCGGGCGTCTTCGACGATGACGGTGTGCTCTTCGGCGCGGCCTTTCTCGTTGTGATTGCGATGCACATCGCACTGTTCGCCCTCGCCGGGCGCGGGAACCGCGACCTGCTCGGTGCGGTGCTCCGCCTGGCGCCGTGGACGCTGCTCGGCGCGACCCTTATCCTGGTCGCGGGCTTCACCGACGGCGCACGCATCTGGCTCTGGCTCGCCGCGCTCGCGGTCATCTACGTCGGCGCCCTGCTCATAGGAGCGAGGGGGTGGCAACTGCACCCGTCGCACATCGCTGAGCGCTACGGCCTCGTGCTGATCATCGCGCTCGGCGAGGCGTTCATCTCGATAGGGATCGGCGCGACGGGAATCGGCATCGGCGCGGGCGAAGTCGCGGCGGCGATCCTCGGGCTCCTCGTCGCCACCTCGTTCTGGCTCGCCTACTTCGACTTTTTCGCGATCCGAGGCGAACAGATGCTCCGCAACCTCGAAGGCGCGGAACGCGTGGCGCTCGCCCGCGACGTGTACGCGTACGGGCATTTCCCGCTGATCGTCGGCATCGTGCTCTTCGCGTTCGCGATGAAGACGATCGTCGGGCAGGTCGGCGAGGAACTCGACTCCGTCGCGGCCTTCGCGCTCTGCGGCGGAAGCGCGCTTTACCTGCTCACGTACTCGGCTATCCGGACGCGGGTCGAACGGCGGTTGAGGCTGAGCCGCGGACGCTTCGTGGCCGCGCTCGTGCTCATACTCCTGCTCCCGCTCGCGAAGATTGTCCCGGCTCTCGCCGCGCTGGCGCTCGTCACCTCCGTCTGGCTGGCGTTGCACACGTACGAGCTCGTCTGGTGGCGCCAGGCCCGCGCCGAGTCGCGCTCGATGCTCGCCTCGTCCTAGCCTAGACCCCGCGATCGCCTCAGTCACTCGACCGAGCGCCGAAGGAGCCCCCTCGTGTCGAGCGCGCCGCGTATCAGGCAGCGGGCGGGCACTCGTTCGCGCATGCGCTGGACGGCCACTGAGCGACGACAACCGGGGATCGCCAACGCCGGGGCGCTGGGGCGCTGGGGCAGATCCATGGTGCAAGCCACTTGCCGTCGTTACAGGCGTCGACGGACGGGGCCAGCGCGACCTCGTCGAGGTGGGTCGAGCTCGCTCATCCCACTCGAGCTGCCGGAGCTGTGAGGTGCTCGTGGACGAACTGCACGGCCATCGATCCTTCGCCCACGGCGGCTGCGCAGCGTTTGGTAGACCCGGAGCGGACGTCGCCGGCGGCGAAGATGCCCGGCACGCTTGTCTCGAGCGGACTGTCGGCGCCGGCTGTGTCGCCGGTGAGGATGAACCCGTCGGCAGCGCGTTCGAGCGAGTCGTCGAGCCATTCCGTGCACGGTTGGGCGCCGAGGAAGAAGAAGAGGAAGGCGAATGGGAGGCGCTCTCCGCTCTTGAGCGTGATCCCTTCGAGCTGGCCCTCCGTTCCGTGGAGGGCACCGATCTCGCTGCGGTCGCGGACGGCGACGCCGTAGCGCCCGAGGTCGCGGATCAGATACTCGGACATGGTTTCGTACAGGTCGGCGCGGCGGTGGAGCAGCGTGACGAGGGCGCCGCCGCGAGCGAGCCAGACGGCGGCCTGTCCGGCGGAGTTGCCGCCGCCGACGACGGCGACGCGGGAGGCGCCGCACAGCTGCGCCTCGGGCGGACCGGCTGCGTAGAAGACGCTTAGACCCTCGTAGTCGGCCAGGCCCTCGAGCGGAAGCCGCCGGTAGTCGGCGCCGGTCGCGAGCACGACGGCGCGTGCTGCGATCTCGTGCTCTTCTTCAAGTCGTATGAGGTGTCGTCCCTCGCCGGCTTCGAGCGAGATCGCGCGGTAAGGAGTCGCGGGTCGTGCGCCGAATTTACGCGCCTGGCTGACAGCGCGGCTGGTCAGCTCGGTTCCGCTGATGCCGGCTGGGAAGCCGAGGTAGTTCTCGATTCGGCGCGACGATCCGGCCTGGCCGCCGAGCGCGCTGCTCTCGACGATGAGGGTATCGAGCCCCTCGGAGGAGCCGTAGACGGCGGCGGCGAGTCCGGCGGGGCCGCCGCCGACCACGAGCAGGTCGACCTCCTCACGCGGCGCCAGCTCGCGCCCGATCCCGAGCGCGCGCAGCACCTCACCTCGCGAGGCGTGCTGCAGCTCGGCGCCGCCTGGGAGTCGCACGAGCGGCGGCTGCGTTCCGTCCGGGGGTGCGGCCTCGTGCCATGTAAAGGGGAGTCGGTTGGCGCGGGCGAAGTCGAGCATCTGCATCGTCGCCTCGGACGAACGAGGCCCGACGATCTCAAGGCCGATCCCTTGGACGCGCTGGAGTGCCTCCCGGCGGGCGATGAAGGTCGAGAGGACGAGGTCGCTGAGCGGTCCATCGTCGAAGAGAAGCGCGCGCAGCTCGTCGCGGTCGACTGCGATGTAGCGGAGCGGCTTCGTCACGACCGCGGTCAGGAAGACGGTCTGGCCCGAGAGGAGGTTCAGCTCCCCCAGAAAGCCGGAGGCGCCGTGCCGGACGATCTCGCTTCCAGCCGCATCGAGGATCGCCACCTCGCCATCATGGATGGCGATGAACGGATATGTCGCATCTCCGAGCCGGTACAGCACGTCGCCGACGCCGGCCGTCCGCTCTTCGCCTAGACCGGCAAGCGTGGCTAACTGGGAAGCCGACAGCGTGGGGCTGGCAGGAGCCGCCATGAGTCGAGCGTAGCCGCGCGCTGTCAGTCTGCGTCGGCCGCCGCTCGCGTGGCGGCGATGTCCGCGTTCGGTTTCGCGTGGCCGTCGATGTCCCAGCCGCCCGAGACACCCTCAGCTTTGTTTCACGAGGAGCTACCGCCGTTGCTCCCACGCCGTCAGAAGGGCGCTCATCATCGCGAACACGAGACTGGGTCAGCCTCGAACTGACCCATTACCGCACTCGGCCGCGTCCTGCTGCAAGCGTCGCAGAAAGAGCCCCGGAAACCGGCGAATCAGACTCGACGCACTCGTTCCGGGAGCATCACAGCGAGGCGAGCCGCAACGTCGGTGCGTGTCGAGAGCGCTACGGCGCGCTGGCGTCACTCTCGCGATAGCGCCGGCGCAGGCGTTCAGCAGATTCGCTGTCAGCGGCCACGGATCGGCGGCGCACGCGAGCCCGTTCGGCCCGAAGTCGCCGCCGCAACGCCCCATCAAACGTCTCGTCGGGCATGCGTCCCTCGGCTGAGGCCGCGTTGTCCAAATCGTGAATGTTGTCCGCGGCGCCGGGCCTCATCCTTGCGTGCCACAGGTCGAGCTCGAGCCGAGCCACCTCTTCGCAAAGGAGAGTGATTGCCTTGCCCGCGGCTCGAACCTCTTCGCGGCTATCTAACCGCAGCCCTTCCCCCCAACGCCGCAACGCTGCAAGTTGTTCTTCTTCCACCCGGATTCGGATCCTCGCACAGGCGGGACGCCGGCGCGCGCCGCGCGCGGCGGCTCCGCACTCCCTCGCAGCGCATCCGGTGCAGGGTAAGGCGCAGAGGCCGAGGAGGCCGGATCTCTGTCATGGGCCGATTGAACCGATTGGGGCCGATTGAACCGATTGCCGCAAGCTGGTAGGTTCGGCCTCCTTCGGAGGAGGCAGGACACTGCGGTTCTTTGCCAAGCTTCTGGCCGCGATCACGATTGTGCTCTGCTTCGCAGGCTCGGCTGCGGCGGATCACACGAGCGTCTACAACGATCCGCTCGGCGATGTGGACGAGGCTCCGGACTACACCCGCGTGCGGGCGATTAGCCGCCCGCCCGGCACCCTGATCGTCGGTGCCCAGGTCGCGAACCGGACGTACTTCGAGCAGCAGGACAGTTACAGCTTTTGGTTCGACACTGATGGAGACGCGAGCACCTTCGACGAGGTGGTGCTCCAAATCCATTCTTTTGGCCCTGAAGAGGAGTTCGACGTCTACGCCTTCTTCTGGGACAGTGACCTCGGCATGGGCACACCGGTCGACCTGCCCGCCGAGTTCGGTTGGGGGGCCGGCCCCTTTGTGGAGATCCCGTTTCGGGAGTGGGGACTTGACTTCGGTGATCGAATCGACTTCAGGCTCACTGCGTCCGCCTTTTTCCCCGGCGTGTCAGCCGAGCCCGATCTCGCGCCCGGCCCCGGCCCAGGCTTTAAGTGGGCGTTCCAAATCCGCCGCTGCGATCTGGAGGGCACCGGAAAGGACGATCGCCTGACCAGCGGTCAGCGTGGTGATTGGATCTGCGGCTTCGGCGGCGACGACCGGCTGCGTGGCCGAGGCGGCGATGACCTGATCTACGGTGGGCGCGGCGCGGATCGATTGAACGGTGGTTCCGGCGTGGACGTGCTCGAGGGTGGCAGAGGCAGCGATAACATCCGCGCCGGCTCTGGGCCCGATTCCGTCAACGTCAAGGGCGGCGGAGCCGACGTTGTTCGGTGCGGGCCAGGGTTCGACGGCGTAGAGGCCGACACGCGAGACGAGCTAATCGGCTGCGAGGACGTTCTCCGCTAAGCCCTTCGCCGGACGGACCGCGGTCGACGTCTCGGTGGCGCTCCGCCCTCGCCGTCTGGCGACGCGGGTGCGGTTTGGGATGCCGCCGCCCGAGGCCGAGTAGTTCTGGCCGACCTGGAACGTCTCGACGCCCCCTTCAGGAGATCCCCCTCGAC
This sequence comes from uncultured Actinomycetes bacterium, assembly GCA_963733135.1. Classification (GTDB taxonomy): domain Bacteria; phylum Actinomycetota; class Thermoleophilia; order Gaiellales; family Gaiellaceae; genus CAVTBX01. Next base: position 2,992 of record CAVTBX010000010.1, on the reverse strand, counting down.
GTAAGTGCTTAGCAGCCGATGAGGCGGTCATATGAATCGGCGCGGACGATGACGTCATTGCCGCGACCGCAACGCACGGAGTCCTCCTCGCCGTCTTCGACGTAGATCCGGTCGGCGCCGCGTCCCGCCTTGATCCGATCTTCGCCCTTACCTCCTAGGATGCGATCTGCGCCCGAGTTGCCGCGTAGCACGTCCTCACCAGGGCCACCGCTAATGCGGTCTTTTCCGGGGCCACCGATCACGAGATCCTCGCCCGGGCCGCCGACGAGTCTGTCCCGACCCTCCAGACCGCGGATATCGTCATCGCCGCGGAAGCCACAAATGTAGTCGGCCTCGAACGTGCCGATGAGGGCTTCCCCATCCGCTGTCCCCTCAATGCCGCAGGTGGGCGTCCGTGTGATCGTGAACGACCACGGCGCGGGCGGGTCGGAGTTGGCGTCGGGTGCGACGTCCTGGTTTATTCCGAGACCCGCCCGGATGACGGCGTCGAAGGTGTCGCCGTAATCAAGTCCGAAGTCGGCCAGCACGAGGATGAAGAACGGTCCGGTTGAGTAGCCGACATCGAGTGGCGTCTCCAGGTGCACCCAGTTCGTGCCGTCCCAGCTTCGCGCCTCGCTTGCGACTTGCCCAGTGGCGCCGACGAGGTTCGCGACGATCTCGTACTCAGCCCCGTCGAGGCCGCCCGTCTCCGGGTTGCGGTCGGCGTCGATGTGAATGATGTAGAGGTCGTTCTCCTCGAAGTTTGTCCGGCTGTCGAACGAGACGTGAGTACCGAAGACGAGGTTGCCCTCATCATCGTTGTCGATCGTAAGACCGGTGTAGTCGGGCGCGGGGCCCGAGTCACCGGTCGCATCAGTGTAGTTCTGTGCCTCCCCAGCCGAGGCGATCCCGGCAAGGGCGAAGAAGGCGACGGCGGCTGCCGTCGTTACTAACGTACGTACAGCTTCTCCTCTCAACAGCCTCTCAGAACGTCGTCGTCATCCGCAGAGGCGACACGGTCGTCGCCCCTACCGCAGCGAACACGATCCACCTCGCCGTCGCGGGCAAAGATAGTGTCGGCCCCGCGCCCGGCCTTGATCCGGTCCTCGCCCCCGCCACCTTTGATGCGATCGGCGCCCGCCTTGCCACGCAAGGCGTCATTGCCGGGCCCACCCTTGATGCGATCCGCGCCCGTGCCTCCGTTCACCAGGTCTTCGTCTGGTCCCCCGTTTAGCCGGTCGCGCCCTTCAAGGCCGCGGATCGTGTCCTCACCCTCGAAACCGCAGATCCAGTCGGGCTCGAACGAGCCAACCAGTTCCTCGTCTCCCGTTGTTCCGTTCAGGTCGCACGTCGGCGCGCGGGTGAGCGTGAACGACAGAGGCTCGTCTTCGTCGGGCATAGCGTCCGAGAACAGGGCGTTGAAGTGATGCGTAATGAGGAAGAGGTCGAAGCTCGACCCGTAGTCAAGTTCGAGGTCGGCAAACTCGTAGACGACGTTCGGGCCGGTGCTCCAGAATGGTCCATCGACCGGCAGGACGCCGGGGACGATCTCGAATTGGCCCCCCTCCCACCGGTTCAGGTTCACATGCTCCCCGGTCAGGTCGACGTAGATGAAGATGACCCACTCGCTCCCGACCGGGCTGCCGGTCTGGAAGTTCTGGTCGGTGTCGAGGTGGATGCGATATTCGTCGCCGGGGACGAATTCTGTCCGGTTGGCGATCCTGAGCGAGAACTGGAACGTGCCGTCGTTCTCGTTCGAGAGCCACAGATGCTCAAGGTCGGGCGACTCGCTCGCGTCACCGACGTCGTCCCGGAAGATGGTCGCGTGGTAGGCCATGGCCGACGGGACGGCGATGAAAGCCACCGCTACGGTCGCAAGGAATGCACGCATGCTCGCTCCTCTCGCGGGTCGACGGACGGTAACACCTTGATGGGCCCGTCTGTGGGTGACGGCGTGAACGGGGAGCCCACGAGCTTTCAAGCGCGCCCGCGCACGCGCGGGTAGTAGAGCGCCTTCGACTCCGTAAACGAGGGCTCGGCGAAGCTAGGTACCGCTCCGATCGGCGAGCAGGTCGCCGAACCTTGCCTGGAGGGTGTCCCGCGCCCGTTGGGCGTGTTCGGCGCGATCGAACAGGTGGGCGTAGATCCGAAGTGTGACGTCCGGAGAGGCGTGTCCGAGTTGTCGGGAGACGAAGACGACGTTCAGGCCTTCCGCGACCAAGAGGCTCGCCGCCGTGTGGCGCAGATCATGGAAGCGCGGCCGTGGCTTACCAATCCCGGCTCGCTCCACAGCCACGTCGAGGCCACGACGAGTGACATTTCGATAGTGGAGCGGCGCGCCCGTTGCCGAGGCGAACACGAAGGCGGAATCTACGCTGTAAGGCGAGCGCAGCTTGTGTTCGCGCAGGAGACTCACGAGTGCCGGCATGAGGACTACATCTCGAACCGCGCTCGCCGTCTTTGGAGGGACACGGCGTCCGTCGCGGCCGAGCTGCTTTCGAACGCGAAGTTGTTCGGCGTCGAAGTTGACGTCGGCCCAGGTGAGACCGAGGAGCTCGCCCTGGCGAAGGCCCGTGAAGATCGCTGTTGCGAGGATCGGCCGGTAGAGCTCGGGTGAAGCATCGAGCAGGCTTCCGATCTCGAGGCGGTCGAGGACGCGCATCTCGGAGCGCTCGACCCGCGGTCGCTCGCCGCGCTCGAGGCGACGGATCGGATTGCCAGCAATTGCCCCGCGCCGGGCGGCGTTTCCCAGCACGCGCCCGAGCGGAGTGAGGACGCCGCGGATCGTCCAGCCGGCGTAACCGTCGGCCTCCATCTCGCGAATCAAGCGAACGACGTCGTCCTCGCTGATTGAGGCGAGCTTTCGGTGTCCGAGCCGCGGCATAACATGCCGCCGGAGCGCGTTCTCGTACCACTCGCGTGTCCGGGGCCGAAGCTGCGTTTGTTCCCCGAGCCACGCCTCGGCAGCTTCCTTGAGCGTCTCGCGGGAGGGCCCCACGCGTTCGCCGCGGCC
>CAVTBX010000009.1:0-200952 GCA_963733135.1 uncultured Actinomycetes bacterium | reverse complement strand
CTCGGCCGGCGTCGACTCGGCGTAGCGGGTCGTTCTCGCAGACGAAGATCGACTGCGTGCGCCAGAGCTGGGCGAGTCCGAGTGCCTCGTGGAAGGTGCCGATGTCGGCGCCGTCGCCGAAAAAGGCGACCGCGACGCGTGGCTCGCTGTGTATCTCGAAGGCGAGGCCCGCACCGGTGATCGCGGGCAGTCCGCCTCCGACGACGGCGTTCGCGCCGAGGTTTCCGTGCTCGACGTCGTAGAGGTGCATGGAGCCGCCGTAGCCGGCGCCAGCAGCCTGACTTGCCGTAGAGCTCGGCCATGAGCTCGTTGATGTGTTCCCTTGGCGAGCGTGTGGCCGTGCGCGCGGTGCGTCGACGCGATGACGTCACCTTCCTCGAGCGCGCCGCAGACGCCGATGGTGCGGCCTTGGCTGATCGCGACATGGAGGAAGCCGGGCAGCTCGCCGGCCCGGAAACGCTCTTCGACCTTCTCCTCGAAGCGGCGGATCAGGAGCATTTCCCGTAGGAAGTCCGAGCCGTTCCTGGAGAGGGCCTGCCCCTTCTGCTCGACCGTTGCCACCTGCGAGACACGCGACCAAGTACCTCAGGATTGCGTCCGTGGCGCTTGCCGAACGATCCGAGGAAGCTTCCTAACGGCCTTCCACGCGGGTGGCGGCGGCTTCGGCCTCGAGCCACCGTGGACGAGCCGGAAGGAGGCAGATCGGGCCGCCTTGATCCTCGGGCCGGCGGCTCCCGGCCGGACCGGGAACCGGTCGCGCTGAATTCTACCAATGGCCGCGGCTAGGGACGCGGCCGGAAATGGTTCAGCGCGTGCTCGCCCGCATCGATGCCGAGGAGATTCGGGGGCGGCTGCGGGTCGTGGCTTTGGACGGTGATGGCGACGAGCCCGAGCAGGCTCCCGTCGCGGCGCCGCCGGCGCCGAGGCGGCCAGAGAGTCGACGCCGTGAGCCTCAGCTCTCGCGGGCGAGCTGGGCGGCGCTCGAGGACTCGTTTCCACCGGATTGGTCGCACTGCTACGCGGAGGTCGTGCTGGACTGGTCGGACTACCTGGAGCGCGCTGCGCTGCTCATGGCGCCGGCGAATCCCTTGCGGCCCGACGAGCGTCCTACGATCCTGTGGTTCCGGGCCGCGCGAACGCTCGGCTACGGCGTCTCGGCCGGGATGACGCGCCGATGTTTCGAGCGGCTCGACCGGGAGGGGATCACGGGCCGGGTCGAGCGTTCTCCGGGTCGTCGCGGCGGAGGATTCGGCCGGTCGCCACCCAGGGCCCGGTCGGCGGATCGGCGGTAGGTCGCTGTGAGCTCCGTGGAGGGTGAGCGGGCGGCCCCGAGTCGGGCGGCGGCGAGCCGCAGGTCGCCTGGAAGGCGATCGAGGCGGACGCGCAGGTGTTCTCTACGGAAGGCGAGGCGGTCGGGAAGGTCGACAGGTGGTCGGTGATCCGACGGCGGACGTCTTTACCGGGCTCGCCGTCTCACTTGGCGTTCTCGGCGCCGACCGGTTCGTCGAGTCGGAGCGCGTGCGTGGGATCTGGGCAGACCGCGTGGAGCTCGATCTGACCGCGGAGCAGATCGAGGCGCTGCCGGAGCACGAGGAGGTGCCCTCCGAGCGGCTCACGCCCGAGGACGATTTCATGACGCGGCTCCGCCGCTTCTTCGGCTCCGGCCGCCGAACGCCACGCCCCAAGAGCGGACGTGCCTCATCCAGCGATGTCAGGGGTCTGAACCCGACACGGCTGTTTAGGCCCTGAGGACGGCGCCGTAGCGGGCGGAGGAAGCTCCTCGACGATGCGAACGTGCAGGGCTTGCGCGTCCTCGTCGGGAGCGTCCGCTCGGACGACTGGAACGCGACCCGGAAGGCGAGCGAGCGCTCGCCCTCGCCGAGCTGCGCTTCGACTTCGTCGAAGACGCTGACCTCCCGGAGCTGCTCACCGGCCGCCCTCCCGCATCGCCGCTTCGAGCTCGGCGGCCGACACGTCCTCGTCCACGAGGAACGCAAGGTCCTGCCGCACCGCCGGGCAGGCCAGGACGTCCTCGTAGAGCACGTGGTCCGGCATCGCCTCCGCTAGGGCCGCGAGGTCGAGCTCGAAGGCCGACCAGCCCACCCCGACCGCCGGATGAACCTCGCCGACCACACCCAACCATGCCGCCCACCCGGACTCGGCGACACGCGCCTCCCCCGCAACGCTCGTCACGGCTCCGAGCTCTGCCGTCTTGCCCGGATGCAGCTGCCCGTGCGACCGAATCTGCCCTGGATCCCGAGGGCGTCCACGAGCGTGTCCACGACCCCCTTCGCGTCCAGATAGCCACCCTCGGCGACCGCCCCGACGTGCCAGCGCTCGTTCGGGAGCTCGTCTTCGCCGGCCGGGAGGTAGACCCGCGCGATCTCGAAGAGCGCGACGTCCTCGTTTCCAACCTCGCGGTTTCGCTCCGCGGCCTCGAGCAGGCTCGGGAGGAGCGTCGTCCGCAACACCGACTGCTCGCTCGTCATCGGGAGGCTGAGCCGAAGCGCGGCCGGATCCGGATCGTCCGCGACGAGGCTCGGCGTGTAGGCCTCGACGAGCCCGGCGCCGACGAGGACGTCCTCGACCGTACGCCTGAGCTGCTGAAGCGCGTCTGGCCTGCCGAGGAGCTCGCGCCGCTCCGGCAGCGTGAAGGGCACGTCGTCGAGCCGAAAGCGCGCGACCTCCTCGACCAGGTCGACCTGGCGCGTCACATCGCGGGCACGCCAGGTCGGCACTGTGACCCTACCGTTCTCCGACGCGAACCCGAGCCGGCTCAGGATCCCCAGTTGCTCCTCGCCCGGCACGTCGAGCCCGATGAGCTCGCTCACGCGCTCCGGCCTGAGCTCGACCACCGGCCCTTCAGGCAGCTCGCCGTGCTCATCGCGGTCACCGACCCACCGCGCGCCTGAGAGCTCCACCAGCAACTCCGTCGCCAGCCGCGCCGCATGCGGTGCGAGATGCGGGTCGACGCCCTTCTCCCAGCGGTTCGAGCCCTCGGTGCGCAGGACGAGCCGCTCCGATGTCCGGTAGACGCCGAACGGCTCGAAGTTCGCAGCCTCGAGGAGGACGTTCGTCGTGCCCTCGGAGATCTCCGTCTCCGCGCCCCCCATGATCGCCGCGAGCGCGACCGCGCGCTCGTGATCGGCGATGACGAGGTCACGCTCGTCGAGCTTCCGCTCCTGCCCGTCGAGCGTCGTCACCCGCTCGCCCGCCGCGGCCCGACGCACCACGATGCCGCCCCGGATCGTGTCCCAGTCGAACGCGTGGAGCGGACTCCCGAGTGCGTGCATCACGTAGTTCGTCACGTCGACCACGTTCGAGATCGGCCGCATGCCGGAGAGATAGAGGCGCCCGCGAAGCCACGGCGGGGACGGCCCGATCGCGACGTCCCGGAACAGACGCCCCACATAGCGCGGGCAGCCCTCGAGGTCGTCGATCCGGATGTCGAGCTGCTCGTCGCCGGCACGCTCGGGCTCGACACCCGGCCAGTCGGCGAGGTCGCCGTCGAAGAGCGCCGCCACCTCGCGCGCGAGCCCGTAGACGGACAAAAGGTCGGGCCGGTTCGGCGTGGTCTCGATCTCGAGAACGTCCTCGAAGATCGGCAGGACGTCCACGAGCGGCGTGCCGGGCTCCAGCTCGGGGTCGAGCACCATGATCCCGGTGTGATCCTCGCCGAGATCGACCTCGTCCTCGGCCAGGATCATCCCCTCGGACATCTGGCCGCGGAGCTCACGCCGCTCGAGGGTGAGCCCGCCGGCGATCGTGGCGCCCGGGAGCGCAACGGCAACCTTGGCGCCCGGGCCGAAGTTCCAGGCGCCGCATACGATCTGGTAGGGCTCGCTCTCCCCCACGTCGACCTGACAGAGCTGGAGGCGATCGGCGTTCGGATGCTTCGCCGCCTCGAGCACGCGCCCGACCCGGAAGCGGCTAACGTTGCCGTCCTCGCCGGGGACGCCGCGGCGCGTGACGCGCTCGACCTCGCATGTCGAGACCGTGAGCCGCACCGCGATCTCCTCCACCGAGGCGTCGACGCGCACGTACTCGCGCAGCCAGGAAACAGGAACTTTCATCAGCCGCCCCCTCGACCGCAGGCCGTGCCGCCGGGCGGCGAAAACCAAGCAGCGCAAGGACGCAGGGAGCGGTCGTAGCCGGAGGCTACGGGCGCGACTGAGGACGCGGCGAAGCGCCGGTTTGCAGCCGATCCGGTGGTGCGGGATGCGGGTGAGGGGGTGGCCATCAAAACTGGCGTGCGAAGCGGAGGTCGTTCGCCCAGAGGTCGCGGATGTCAGGCAGGCCGTGCCGGAGGATCGCCATCCGTTCGAGCCCCCAGCCGAAGGCGAAGCCCGAGACCTCCTCGGGGTCGTAGCCGACGAAGCGGAGCACGTTCGGGTCGACCATCCCGGAGCCGCCGATCTCGATCCAGCCGGATTGGCGGCACATCGAGCACCCCGCGCCGTCGCACTGGAAGCACGAGACGAGCACCTCGACGGACGGCTCGGTGAACGGAAAGAAGTGCGTGATGAACTTCGCCTCGCGGTCGGCGCCGAAGAGCGCTCGGAGGAGCGCCCGGAGTGTCCCCTTCAGGTCCGCGAGCGTAATGCCGCGGTCGACCGCCAGGCCCTCGACCTGGTGGAAGATCGGGTAGTGCGTCGCATCCGCGGTATCGCGGCGATAGCACCGGCCGAGCGAGACGACGAAGACCGGCGGCTGCTGGGCCTCCATGGTGTGGATCTGCGAGGGCGACGTCTCGCTGCGGAGCACGTGCTCGTCGTTCACGTAGAACGTGTGCAGCGGCGAGCGCGTCGGGTGGGCCGGCCCCATGTTCAGCGCGTCGAAGAGGTAGTGCGTGGTCTCGACCTCCCGGCCGTCGACAACCTCATAGCCCATGCCGAGGAAGATGTCCTCGACCTCACGTCGCACCTGGGTTACGAGGTGAAGATGCCCGCGGCGGCGCCGGGTGCCCGGCAACGTGACGTCGATTCGCTCCTCGGAGACCGCTCGATCAAGCTCAACTCGCTCGAGAGTGGTTTGACGCTCGGTCACGGCCGCCTCGAGCCGTTCACGGACGGCGTTCAGCGTCATGCCGGTCTCGCGGTCCCGGACCTCACGGAGGGCGAGCTTGAGCGCGCTCTTTCGCCCGAGGTAGCGGACACGCGCGTCGTCGAGCTCGCCAAGCGTCGAAGCGCCCGCGATCGCGCTTTCTGCCTCGGTTTCTAGCCCGGCCGTATCCATCGGGCGAGCGTATCATCGGGTTTTTGAGGAAGGCCAAATCGGATGAAGCCTTGAGCCGTCGGAATGCGCTGCACGGCCCCGTCCGGCGTCCTCAGTCGCACCCATATCCTCCGGATATGAGCGCTCCCTGCGTCCTTGGCCGGTACCACGCATCGCCTCCCGACGGCGAAGCGTCATCCGATTAGGCCTTCCGTGGGCTCCGACTCCGGCTCCGGCTACGACTCCTTCGCAGCGATCTACGACGAGTGGTCGGCGCCCATGACCGAGGACGTCGAGTTCTACGTCCAGCTCGCGCGCGAAGCCGACGGGCCGATCGTCGAGCTGGGCGTCGGCAACGGCCGGGTTGCGATCCCGGTCGCGCGCGAGACCGGCCGCCCTGTGCTCGGGATCGACTCCTCGCCGGCCATGCTGGAACTCGGCCGCGCCCGTGTCGCGGAGGCCGGCGTCGAGGTCGAGCTCCGGGAGGGCGACATGCGGGAGCTCGAGCTGGACGAGCCCGCGGCGCTCGTCTACTGCCCGTTTCGTGCGCTCCTCCACCTCCCCGCCTGGCGCGACCGGCGTCAGCTCTTCGAGCGGGTCGCCGCGTCCTTGCGCCCGGGCGGCCGCTTCGCGTGGAACGCGTTCGTCTTCAATCCTCATATCGCCGCGCGAAACGACGGGATGGCGCAGCCGCATCCCGGCTCCTCGACGATCTGGGAGTACACCGAGCACGCGCCCGGCGACAACCGGATCGACGTCACCGCCTTCGCTGAGCGGGTCGGCCACGAGCCCCGAACGGTGTCGCTCTGGTGGGTGACGAAGTCCGAATGGGAAGGGCTCCTGGACGTGTCCGGGCTCGAGACCGAGGCGCTCTACCGCTCCTTCGACCGCCTGCCGTTCGACGACGACGCGACCGAGTTCGTCTGGATTGCGCGGAAGCCGGCGGAGTAGGGTCGGAGTAATGGAGGTCGACCGAGCCGCACCCGTCGTCGAGCGCGCCGAGACCCAGGTGGCCGCGTCGCCCGATGCCGTTTGGGCGGTCTTGACCGACATCGAGCGCTGGCCCGACTGGAACCCGGACGTGAAGAGCGCGAGCTTCGAGGGAGAGCTCGTGCCCGGCTCGACATTCCGCTGGAAGGCCGGCCCGGGCACGATCGTCTCCACCCTGCGGCACGTCGACCCGTCTCGCGAGATCGCCTGGACGGGCAAGACGATGGGCATCTCGGCCGTCCACGTCCACAGGCTCGAGCTGCAGGAGGGTGGGACGCATGTCGTCTCCGAGGAGTCGTGGGCCGGCTTTCCGGTGCGTCTCATGCGGGGGCGCATGGCCAAGACGCTCGCGACGAGCCTCGAAGACGGCCTCGGCCACCTCCGGGCTGCCGCCGAGCGCGCTTCGTCCTGAGCGAGTACGACCTGATCGCCGGGCTCTACGACGAGTGGAGCCGTACTGTCGTCGAGGACGTCGGCTTCTACGTGGAGGAAGCGAGGAAAGCGGGCGGGCCGGTCGTCGAGCTCGGAGTCGGAACCGGCCGCGTCGCGGTACCGGTCGCGCAGGCGGGCGTCGAGGTGATCGGCGTCGACTCCTCGCCCGGAATGCTGGCGGTCTGCCGAGAGCGAGCCGAGGCGGCGGGCGTGTCGCACCTCGTAGACCTCCGGCTCGGTGACCTTGCCGACCCGCCGGTGACCGAGCGGGTGCGCCTCGTCACCTCGCCGTTTCGCGCCTTCCTCCACCTGGAGACTGACGACGCGAGGCTGTGTGCTCTGCGCGCCGTTCGCGACCGACTGGTCCCCGGCGGTCGCTTCGCCTTCGACGTCTTCGCCCCGGGAGACGCGGACATCGAGGAGACGCACGGCCGCTGGCTCGAGCGCGAGCCGGGCATCTGGGAGCGGGCCGACTGGAATCGGGAGCAGCGAGTGCTCACGCTCGTGGTTCGCGGCCCCTCCACGGAGACGACCCTGGCTCTCGCCTGGCTCGAGCCCGAGCGCTGGCGCGAGCTCCTGTCTCAGGCGGGCCTGAGGGTCGTCGCCGAGTACGGGTGGTTCGACCGCCGGCCCTACGGCGGCGGCGAAGACACGGTCTGGATCGCCGAGCGGCCTGCCTAGGCGGCCGTCAGCCGCCGACGCTCGTAAAGGGCCACCGCACCGGCGATCGCGACGTTCAGAGACTCCGCGGCAGGCTCCTGCGGGATCGTTACGCGCGCGTCGCAGCGGGCCAGCACCTCCTCGGGAAGCCCGTCGCGTTCGGCACCGAGAACGAACGTGCCGTGGCCGAGGTCAGCGTCGTGGAGCGGCGTCCCTCCCGAGGAGACGAGGGCGAGCCAGGGCCGCGGCGCTTCGTCGAACTCGGCGGTCGGAACACGGAAGACGGCTCCGGCGGAGGCCCGGAGGGCCTTGGGCGCCGTCGGGTCGGCGCAGCCCTCGGACAGGGCGACGAAGGCGGGGCCCAGCGCGTCGGCGGTGCGGAGAAGGGTTCCGACGTTGCCCGGGTCTCCGACTCGCCAGAGGGCAACACCGGTTCCACCGGCGCCGCGAGGCAGGTCAGCGCGGCGGAACACAGCGACGACCCGCGCCGGATGGCCGAGCGTCGAGAGCTCCGCCATGAGCCTGGGCTCGACCCGCTCTGGGGCTGCCAGGCGCTCGACGAGCGCAGGACGCTCGGCGTCAACGAGGGCCTCGACCGGCTCGAGCCCGGCGTCGAGGCCGGCCTCCACGAGATCCTCTCCCTCGCACGCGAAGAGTCCGAGCTTGGCCCGGCCGCGCCGGGATGCGAGCTTCCGGACGAGCTTCAGACGCGGGTTGGTGGCGGACGTGATCAGCGGATCCACCGAAGGCGATTGGCGTGGCCGTCCAGGAGCGCCAACCTGATCGGCTCGCCGTCCGGGTAGAGCGTCACGTCGAGCGCGAAGCCCTCGAAGCTCTCGGGTTCGCCCTCGACGAACTCGTAGGAGACGTGGGCCAGCGAGCCGCGCCCTCCCTCCGCTGCGATCGCCGCACGGACGCGATCACGCCCGTCTCGTGTCAGATATCCCAGCGAGACCGAGTGGAAGACGACCGTCAGGGCCGAGAGGTCACGGCGAGCGAGCATCCGCGGCAGTTCCTCCACGTAGTCCCCCCGCACGAGCTGCGGCGGTGCGGTCCGTGCGATCTCGATCGCCCTCCGGAGCCGCTCGAGCCGCTCGACTTGGTCGGCCCAGACGAACGACTGGAGGAGGAGAGCTCCCTCCTCGCTCGTCACGTCCACTGGGTGGCGGTCGATGCCTAGCCGCGTGCGGACGGCGACTTCGGTCTCGAAGAGCGCGGCCGGCGGGCCGTCGAGCGCTTCGGCCGCAAGCTCGAGCGGCGCGTCACGAGGCCCCCAGCGCGCTTCGCTATACCGATAGGCGTACCGATCCCAGAGAAGGTTCAGCCCCGCACTCGGGCCGAGCTCGACAAGATCGACCGGGCGGCCGTCGGCCGCGACGCTCAGGAACGCCGGCAGGAGAGCCCAGCAACGCTGCACCTCGTTCGTCTGCACAGGCTGCTCGGCGACGAACCGCTCGACCCACTCGCGATGCGTCCGAAGGGTCTCAGTGAACGACTCCCACGCATCCGGGACACGATCCGAGAGGGCGAGGTAGTGCACGGCAGCAAAGACCCGGAGCGGCGCTTCCCAGCGAGGCTGGCAGTCGCCGCAGAGCTCGGCGATCTCCTCGGCGTGTTCGCGCGTCAGACGTGCGTAGAGCGGCGAATCACCCTGCTCGAAGTTCGCGGCCTGCCGGCGCAGGACCTCCGCGATCGGTTCGAGCTGCGGAACCGTCAGGCGTCCAACGCTGCCTTGGCCCGCGCCGCGACGTTCGTGAAGGCGGCCGGGTCGTTCACCGCGAGATCGGCGAGCACCTTGCGGTCGAGCTCGATCTCGGCCTTCCGGCAACCGGAGATGAACTGGTTGTACGAGAGGCCTTCCTGCCGCGCGGCGGCGTTGATCCGCAGGATCCACAGGCGCCTGAACGTCCGCTTCTTGTTGCGGCGGTCACGGTAGGCGTGGTTGTCTGCGTGGAGGAGCTGCTCCTTGGCCTTGCGGTACGAGACATGGCCCTGGCCGACGAAGCCTTTGGCTTCGCCGAGAACCTTGCGGCGCTTCTTGCGCCCGGCAACCGATCGCTTGACGCGGGGCATCTGCTTCTCCTCCTAGCGGCCGAGCAGGCGACGGGCTTCGCGTTCGTCCGCCGGTGACACGGGGTGGTCGTTCCTGAAATCGCGCTTGCGCTTGGCGCTCTTCTTCTCGAGGTTGTGGCTCTTCATCGCGTGGCGGCGCAGGATCTTGCCCGAACCGGTCACCTTGAAGCGCTTCTTCGCCGAGCTGTTCGTTTTCTGCTTAGGCACTTTGTGCTGCTCCTACCTGTTGCTGGGTCTTCGCCGGGGCCAGCACCATCACCATGTTCCTGCCGTCCTGGAGCGGCGGCGACTCGATCTGCCCGAGCTCCTTCACATCGTCGGCGAGCCGCATGAGCAGGTCGCGTCCCCGCTCGGGGTGGCTCTGCTCACGGCCGCGGAACATGATCGTCACCTTCACCTTGGCCCGCTGGTTCAGGAACCGGACGACGTGGCCCTTCTTGGTCTCGTAATCGTGGATCCCGATCTTGGGTCTGAGCTTGATCTCCTTGACATTGACCGAGACCTGGTGCCTACGGGCGATCTTGGCCTTCTGCTCCTGCTCGTACTTGTACTTCCCGTAGTCCATGACCCGGCAGACGGGCGGATCGGCTTCCTTCGCCACTTCCACCAGGTCGAGGTTCCTCGAAAACGCGTAGTCGAGCGCCTCGTCCCGCGTCTTGATCCCGAGCTGCTCCCCCTTCTCGTCGATCAGCCGGACGTTCGGGACGCGGATGGCGTCGTTGATCCTCGTCTGATCCTGGACGGGCGGACGTGTGTCGGGCCTTCGCCGCGGCCTCAAGAGTTCTTCACCAAGCTCGCCTCATACTCCCTTCTTGAAAACGACAAGAGCTGCACGCAGCAGCTCCGTCAACCCGATCGACTCGGTTGAACCTCGGCGGGCGCGGGCCCTGGAGGTGAGGAACGGAAGCTCCTGCTTGCAGGCGGTCACTGTAGCAACCGGCGAAATGCCCTGGCAGGTCGCGGGCCGGGCATGCCCGGCCCCTACAGACCCAACCGCCGCCGCAACCGTAGGGGCGAGGCATGCCTCGCCCGCGTGTCACTGCTGTCCCGCCGCGGCGCCGCCAATCCGCACCGCGTAGGGTTGACGCGAATCGACAAGGAGGCTTGGAATGGCGCTCGCACGGGTCGTGTCGTTCGAAGGAGTCGGCAAGGACCGGATGGAGGAGATGAAGCGCGAGATGCGTGATGGGGAGCAACCGGAGGGACTGCCGGCCAAGGAGATCGTCGTGCTCCACGATCCTGAGGCGGAGAAGTCCCTCGTAATCCTCTTCTTCGAGACGGAGGACGACTACCGGATCGGCGACGAGACGCTGAACGCGATGCCCGCCGGCGACACTCCCGGCCGGCGCGCGTCGGTGTCGAAGTACGACGTCGCCCATCGGATGACCGTCTAGCGCCTGACGCCAGCCGCGGCAAGCTCCGCGAGTAACCCCTCCAGGCTCAGAGTCTTCTGCTCGCCGTGCCGGCGTCGAACGGCCACGGCGTCACGCGACTCCTTGTCGCCCCAGACGACGACGAACGGGATCTTCTCGATCTCCGCGGCCCGGATCCGTTTGCCGAGGGTCTCGTCGGGCTCGGCCACCTCGGCTCGGTAACCGGCCGCTCGAAGCTCGTCCGCGAACGACTCCGCGTCGGTGGCGTGTGCTTCGGCAACAGGAAGGACGCGCACCTGCTCGGGCGCCAGCCAAACCGGGAAGTCGCCGCCGTAGTGCTCGATGAGAATCCCGATGAAGCGCTCGAGCGAGCCGAGCAGCGCGCGGTGGATGACGTACGGCGTGTGCTCGCGGTTGTCCTCGCCCGCATAGGCGAGCCCGAAGCGCTGCGGCATCTGGGAGTCGAGCTGGATCGTCCCCATCTGCCACGAGCGTCCGAGCGCGTCGGTCATGTGGAGGTCGACCTTCGGCCCGTAGAACGCTCCGTCGCCCTCGTTCAGGACGTAGTCGATCTCCCTTCGCTCCAGCGCGCGCTGTAGAGCCGCCTCGGTGAAGTCCCACTCGTCATCGGTTCCGAGCTTCTTCTCGGGCCGCGTCGAGAGCTCGAAGCGCGCCACCATCCCGAAGAGGTCGTAGAGGAACGCTGCGTAGTCGAGAGCCGAGACGATCTCGTCTTCGATCTGCTCGCGCGTGCAGAAGATGTGCGCGTCGTCCTGGGTGATGTGGCGCACGCGGAGCAGCCCGTGCAGCGTCCCGCCCGGCTCGTCGCGGTGGAGCGTCGAGGCCTCCGCGTAGCGGATCGGGAGGTCGCGGTGGCTGCGAACGGCGCTCCCGAAGAGGAGCATGTGGCCGGGGCAGTTCATCGGCTTCAGCCCGTAGGTCTTCTCCGGCTGCTCGACCAGGAACATGTTGTCGCGGTACTGCTCCCAGTGGCCCGAGATTTCCCAGAGCTCGGTGTCGTAGAGGAGCGGCGTCTTGACCTCGAGGTAGCCGCGCTTCGCGTTCTCGCGCTGGCGGAGCTCCTCGAGCGCGTTCCAGATCGCCATGCCGCGGGGGTGCCAGATCGGCGAGCCGGGCGAGTGCTCGTCGAAGTGGACGAGGTCGAGTTCGCGGCCGAGGCGTCGGTGGTCGCGGGCCTTGGCCTGCTCCAGGCGCTCGAGGTACGCGTCGAGATCCTTCGGGTCGAAGAAGGCCGTCCCGTAGACGCGCGTGAGCTGGGTGTTCGACGAATCGCCGCGCCAGTAGGCGCCCGCGAGCGACAGGAGCTTCACGGCCTTGATCGGGCCGGAGTCCTGGAGGTGCGGGCCCCGGCAGAGATCCGTGAAGTCGCCCTGCGTGTAGAGGCTGATGTCGCCCTCGGCCGTGTCGACGAGCTCGACTTTGTAGGGCTCCTCCTCCGCCTCGAAGCGGTCCCGGGCCTCGTCGCGGCCGATTTGCTCGCGCTCCCAGGATCGGCCCTCGGCGAGCTCGCGCCGAATCTCCTCCTCGAGCCGCTCGAGCGCCTCCTCGCCGACCGGCTCGGGGAACTCGAAGTCGTAGTAGAAGCCGCTCTCGATCGGCGGCCCGATCGCGACCTTGGTGCCCGGGTAGAGCCTGCGCGCCGCCTCGGCCAGTAGGTGTGCGGCCGAGTGACGGAGGACCCAGAGCGCGTCCGGATCGTCCTTGTCCCGCGTGGTCAGGATCTGGATCTCCACCCCGTCGTCGAGCGGGAGTCGCAGGTCCCGGACGGCGCCGTTCGTGCGCACGAGCACGGCCTGCTCAGCGAGCTTCGGGCCGATTGCGCGGGCGGCGTCGAGTCCCGTCGCTCCGTCGGGAAGCTCGAGCTCGGAGCCATCTGGAAGGATGACCTTCATGGATGAGGAGAATACTCAGGCCCCTGAGCAGCAAGACCCGGAGGAAACCGAGGAGGGATCCCCGGTTCCGGACCCAGAGCGGGATGACGGCGGCGATGCGGAGGACGTCCCCAACGCCGACTGAGGTCGTCCGCGCGGCAGGCGGAGTTGTGTGGCGTCGAACAGGCGACGGAGAGCTGGAGGTGCTCCTCGTCCACCGGCCCAAGTACGACGACTGGTCGCTCCCGAAGGGCAAGTGCAATCGGGAGGAGACCGACTTGGCCTGCGCCCTTCGCGAGGTCGAGGAGGAGACGGGCCTGAGGTGCGATCCAGGCGTCGAGTTGGCCTCGAGCTCCTACCGCGACTCCAAGGGACGTCCGAAGACCGTTCGGTACTGGGCGATGAAGCCGCTCGCGGGCTCGTTCGAACCTCATCGAGAGGTGGACGAAACGCGCTGGCTCGTGCTTGCTGATGCCCGCGCGCAGGTCTCATACCAGCGAGATCGAGAGGTGCTCGCCTCGCTCCCGCATGACCTCTCGTAACCGTCTGGTGAAGGACTTGTAACCGTCGCGGCAAGCTCCGCTTCGGCGCTAGGGTCAGGGTGTGCGAGACCTGCGCGAACACGAGCTCAAGTTCGACGTCGACCCCGGCTTCGCGCTCCCGGATCTCCACGGCGAACCGCTCGAGCCCAGGGTCTTCACGTCGACCTACTACGACACTCCCGAGCACCGCCTGGCGTCCGTGGGCATCACCCTTCGCCGACGCGTGGAGAACGGACGCGGTCTCTGGCAGCTCAAGCTCCCGGAGGGAACGGCCCGGCGCGAGATCGAGGCCTCCGGCGGCCCCGCCCGGCCACCTGCGACCATTGCCGACCTCCTTCCCGCGCTCCTGCGCGGCCACGACCTCGCACGTGTCGCCAAGCTCAAGACTCAGCGCAAAGGCGTGCGCGTCTCGAACGGCAACGGCTCGAGCGCAGAGGTCGTCCACGACGCCGTGGCGGTGCTCGATGCGCGGCGCGTCGTCGGCCGGTTCAACGAGCTGGAAGTCGAGCTTCTCGAAGGCGACGACGATGCGCTCGGCCCGATCGCAAAGAGGCTGAGGCGTGCCGGAGCGCGGACCGGCGAGTTCGTGCCGAAAGTGTTCCGCGTACTCGGAGGGATCGGGCAGACAGAGCAGAGCCCGCCGCCCCTCGCAGGTGAGGCAGAGGTGCTCCGGACGGCGCTCGCCGCCCAGGTCCGCGAGATCCTCGCGCACGACCCGGGAACGAGACTCGGCTCCGACCCCGAGGAGCTGCACGACATGCGAGTCGCGATCCGCCGCTTGCGCGCGTATCTGAAGACCGCGGAAGACGCCCTCGAGCCCGAGTGGCGCGACGACCTCCGGGCGCGCCTCAAGTGGCTCGGCGGCGAGCTCGGGCCCGTCCGCGACCTCGACGTGCTGACCGAGCGCCTCCGCGAGGAGGCCGAGGACTTCGAGCAGCCGGAGGCCGGGGCGGCAACGCGTCTCGTCCGTGCACTCGAGCGCGAGCGCCAAGAGGCTCGGTCGGCCATGCTCGCTGCGCTTCGGAGCGATCCCTACTTCGAGCTCCTCGATGACCTCGAGGACGCCGCACGTTCCCCGCGCCTCCTCGGCGAGATGGAGACGGAGGCGCTCGCGGCCAAGGCGTTCCGCAAGCTTCGCAAGCAGGCAAAGCGGGTTGACGACAGTTCGCCCGACGACGAGCTCCACGAGGTCAGGAAGACGGGAAAGAAGGCGCGCTACGCAGCCGAGCTCGCCGAGCCGGTCGCCGGCAAGCGGTCGGGGCGCTTCGTGAAGGCCGCAAAGCGCTTCCAGGACGTGGTCGGCGACCACCAGGATGCGGTCGTGGCCGAGGGCCGGATCCGAGCCATCAGCTCGGGGCGCTCAGGCGCGTCAGTTCTCGCAGCGGGGCGCCTGATCGAACGCGAGCGCGCCCGCCAGGCGGCCGCGCGCGAGCGGTTCGGCAGGGCATGGCGGCAGCTCGAGAAAGCAGGCAAGGCCGCCTGGTCATGAAGTTCGTCCTCGTCCGGCATGCAAGGGCCGGGGAGCGCGAGACGTGGATCGGGGACGATCGGCTCCGACCCCTCGACGAACGGGGGCGGCGTCAGGCCGCCGGGCTCGTCGGCCCCCTGACTGCGCGCGGACTCGACCGGCTCGTGTCGAGCCCGTACGTTCGCTGCACCGAGACGCTCGCACCTCTGGCCACGATGCTCGGGCTCGCCGTCGAAGAACGTGAGGAGCTCGCCGAGGGCGCGACGGCCGAGGAGGTCCGCGCGCTCCTCACGGAGTTGAACGGCTCGACGCCGGCCCTCTGCACGCACGGAGACGTGGTCGAGGAGCTGCTCGGGACGCAGCTCGGCCTCAAGAAGGGTGCCGCTCGCGTGCTCGCGCTCGACCGCGAGCTCAGGCTCGGCGAGGAGATCCCACCGCCGGCGTAGAGAGGCGGTCTACGCAGCCTGCTGCTCGGCCAAGAGGTCGAGAACCGCACCTTCGCGGAGCCCGAACCGCGACACGACGAGCGGCACGGACAGAAGAGCCTGCACGGACGCAAGCAGCACGGCTCCGGCCGCAAGCGTGCGCGCCCGGCTTCGGTCGATCCCATGAGCCTTCGACAGCTCCTGGGAGGAGCGCTTCGCGGCTCTGCGGGCAGCGCCCCGAAGCTCCCCGGCGCCGAGCGACGGACCAACCACCTTGCGAAGCGCGCGGGCGGTCCCGCCTGCAGCAAGAGCGGCCTGAGGTAACGGAGGAACGACTCCTTCGAAGTGCCGCTGGGTCTCCTCGACAGCACGCGCGACGGCGGCCTTGCCGGGCGGGTCGTCGGGGAGGAAGCGCTCGGTGAGGCGAACGCAGCCGAGGTCGATCGAGCGAGACCACGCGGGCCCTCCGGCGGCCGTCCCCACGACGATCTCGGTCGAGCCGCCGCCGACGTCACAGACAGCGACAGTCTCGGGAAGCTCTCCCTCGGCGCCCGCGACGGCCCCGAGGTAGGCGAGCCGCCCTTCCTCGTCCGCTGACACCACGCGCGTCGCCGCTCCTGAAGCGACGACGAGCCGGTGAACCAGCTCCTCGGCGTTCTCACTCTGACGTCCGGGCGCCGTGACGATGACCTCGGTGCGCGCCGCGCCCTGCTCGCGCGCCACGCGTCCGTAGCGCGCGACACACTCTGAAACCTCGTCGAGCTTGGAGTTGCGAATGCGACCGTGACGCTCGACTTCCTCCCCAAGCAGAAGCACCGCCTTCTCCTCGTGAACTCGTTCGAGCCCGCGGCCGCCACGGGTCGCGACGAGCAGCCGCACGGTGTTCGACCCCACGTCCACGACGGCGACCCTCATTGCGATCGGATTCTCCTGCTTTGGTCGGCTGTCACCGAGCCAGGGATCGGGTAGCGAGCCGGCTGCGGCGGACAGCCTTGCGCATGAGCGCCTCGTGCGTTGCGCGGCGCGGCTCGTCCTTCTTGGGACGCGCTCGGCGCCACGTCCCATCGGGGCGCAAGTCCCACGCCTGCGTGTTGTCGTCGAGGAGCACATCGAAGACGCCCGAGAGACGCTGCTGGATGAGCGTGCTCTCGACGGGCGCGAGGATCTCCAGGCGGTGGTCGAGGTTCCTCGGCATCAGATCCGGGCTGCCTATGTAGTACGCCGAGCGCTTGCCGGTCTGAAAGGCGAACACGCGACTGTGCTCGAGGAACCGGCCGAGGATGCTCCGCACCCGCACGTTCTCGCTGACGCCTTCGAGGCCCGGCCAGAGCGAGGAGATGCTCCTCGCGACAATGTCGATCTCGGCTCCCTCCTGGGCGGCCGCATAGAGCGCCCCGATGATCGTCGGGTCGGTGAGCGCGTTCACCTTGAACCGGATGCGCGCGGTCTTCCCGGCCTTGGCCGCCGCGGCGACGCCTTCGATCTCAGCGATCAAGCCCTCACGGAGCCCGAAGGGCGCCACGAGCAGCTTTCGGAACCGCTGCGGCCGCCCGAAGCCAGTGATGTGGTTGAAGAGGTCGGCCACGTCGGCGGCGATGTCCTCGTCGGCCGTGAAGAGGCCGAAGTCTTCGTAGATCCGCGCGGTCAGCGCGTGGTAGTTGCCCGTACCGAGATGGACGTAGCGGCGCAGTACGCCCTCTTCCTGCCGGACGATGAGCGTCATCTTCGCGTGGATCTTCAGGCTCGGGAACCCGTACACCACATGGACGCCGGCACGCTCGAGCGCTCGCGACCACTCGATGTTCTTGTGCTCGTCGAAGCGGGCCTTGAGCTCGACGAGGCAGACGCTCTGCTTCCCGGCCTCCGCGCACTCGACGAGTGCCGGAACGAGCGGTGAGTCCCCGCTCGTCCGGTAGACGGTGGTCTTCATGGCGGTGACGGCGTCGTCCACGGCCGCTGCGCGTACGAAGGCCTCGAACGTCGTGGCGAAGGAGTCGTACGGATGGTGAACGAGGATGTCCTGCTTCCTGATCGCCTCGAAGATCTCGCCGGCGCGCGCCACCGTGGCGAATGCGACCGGCGTTCTCGGCACCCAGGCGTCGTCCTTGAGATCCGGGCGGTCGAGCGCGGCGATCTGGCTCAGATCTGCGAGGTCGAGCAGGCCCTGGATCCGATAGACGTGCTCGGCGGCCGCGCCGAGCCCTTCGACCAGCCGTGCGAGCATCCGGTCGGACATCGACTCGGAGACCTCGAGCCTCACGACGTCGCCGAAGCGCCGGCGGCGCAGCTCGAGCTCGACGGCCTCGAGCAGGTCGTCGGCCTCGTCCGAAACCTCGAAGTCGGCGTCGCGCGTGACACGAAACGCCGCGCACTCGCCAATCTCCATCTGCGGAAAGAGCGGCGAGAGAGAATGCGCGATGGCGGCCTCGAGCGGCACCAGCGCGCCAGGCGAGCCGACCCCGAGAAAGCGCGGCAACGTCTCGGGAACCTTCACACGCGCGAAGCGCTCCTCCCCGCCTTCTGGGTCGCGGACGAAGACGCCGAGCGACAACGACAGCCCGGACATGTACGGGAACGGCTGCCCGGGGCCGACCGCGAGCGGGGTGAGTACGGGGTAGACCTCCCGCTCGAACCGAGCGGAGAGCTCGGCCTTCTCGTCGTCGTCGAGCTCCACCAGGCGGCTCACGGCGATGTTCTCCTCGGCGAGGGCCGGACGGAGCTCTCGAGCCCAGAGCTGGGACTGACGCCCCGTCAGATCGAGCACGCGCTCCCTGATCTCTGCAAGCGCTCCCTCGGGCGTCCTTCCGTCGAACGAGCGAACGCGAAAGCCCGTCAGGGCCTGACCGACGAGGCCGGCGACCCGGACCATGAAGAACTCGTCGAGGTTGGCCGAGAAGATGGAACAGAACTTGACGCGTTCGAGGAGCGGCACTTCCGGGTCCGCGACCAGATCGAGGACCCGTGCATTGAAGTCGAGCCACGAGAGCTCCCGATTCAGGAGTTGCTCCGGTGCTTTGGACGCTGTTCGGGCTGACGCCATGCGGGGATCTGATCCTGCCCACCGGCGACGGCCACATGGGTAACGGATTGGTGAACGATTGGTGTAGCGGGCTCCGGGGTCGGCCCGCCGACGCGAAGTGAACGGAACCCGCGTAGCGGGTTCCTCCATACGAATCGCGCGAACAGCGGCGCGATTCGCCCGGCCCTGGGGGCCTCCAACACCCTAGCCCCACGCGCCTCGGCCGACCGCGTAAACGGAACCGGCTCTGCCGGTTCCTCCATACGAATCGCGCAAAGAGCGGCGCGATTCGCCCGGGGCTTCGCCCCTCCCCCCACACCGCCAGGCGGTCCGGCTTTGGCGGGACCGCCTGGCTGTGAGGAGAAAGTACGGGCGAGAGGGATGAGTTAGTCGCCCGCCACGCGTCCCGGGCGGCCCCGGGCGGCCCGCAACGCGCACCGGAAGTATGGAAGTTCGGTGCACGGCCGTGGGGTGCCGGGTGGTGAACGAGCGGTGACGCTCTCGAGGTGGGCGGACGGCACCGCAGGTCTGCGGAAGAAGCGCGTAAACGGAACGGCTCCGCCGTTCCTCCTTACGAATCGCGCGAAGAGCGGCGCGATTCGCCCGGCCGCTCCTGCGGCCTCCAACACCCGGCGCGATTCGCCCGGCCGCTCCTGCGGCCTCCAACACCCGGCGCGATTCGCCCGGCCGCTTCCGCGGCCTCCACAGCCTTGTGCGGCGTTGTTGGCGTCAGGGCTTCGTGATCGTCGAAGATCCGCGTGGAGCCGCTGACCTCGTTCGTCACGACGAGGAGCGGAGAGCCCACTGGACTGTCGTGCTTCGGGATGAACAGGAGGCCTTCCGGCCCAAGGTCGCCGGCTGTTCCGGCCTCGGCGTCGCCTGAGAAGTCGCGCCTGTTCAGGTACTGGACGAAGAGCGGGTCACGCGGCTTCGACACGTCGTAGACGGCGACGCCGCCGATCCTCTCCAGGCCGACGAAGGCGTAGCTGCGTCCACCGATCTCACCGACGGTGACCCCCTCGGGCTCCGGCCCCTTGTTATCGCTTCGCGTGTCCCACGAGTCGTTCTCCGCGTTGTCGGAGTTGAACTCGCCGAGCGTCGTGTTCAGCCGCTCGAGCCGCTCGCCGCTGTCCCAAACCTGGTCGCCGTCGCTCTCCCAGATCGAGAACGAGCGCCCTCCGAACGAGTGAATCCGGTCGTAGTCGCCATCACCGTCGGTGTCCCCCGTAGCGCTCGTGACCGTTAGCCGCCCGAGGTTGGCGCTCGCCTTCAGCGTCGCGGCGTCCGGGAAGGTCGCCGGATCGAGGATGTACGAGCTCGCGCCGACTCGCACCTCTTCTGCAAGGGCCGAGTAGTCGCGGGCATCGCCCTCGTTCGCGGTGACGAGGTACGTCCGGCCACGAGACCTGAAAGCGGCCAGGGCGTCCGGCTGGTACATGCCGAGCACCGGCCAGGGCCGGATGTTCACCGTCTTGCCGCCCGCCGGGCCGTCGCGGTCGCTCGCGTCGAGCCCGTTGTCGGCGAGCGAGTGATCCTTGAAGCCGAGGCCGTAAATCTCGGTGAAGCGCTCGCGCTTCAGGTCGAGTTCGGCGATCGCATTGCCCTCCTGGAGCGTCACCCAGGCCTTGCGCCCGTCCTTCGAGACGGCGATGTACTCGGGCTCGAGATCCTGCGCGACGCTCGCGCCGGGCCCGAAGATCCGGACGCTCGGATCGAGCTCGTCCTCCTCGAACCCCTCGAAGCCGACGAGCTCCACGTGGGAGGACGAGAGCCACGAGCGATGCCACGGCAGGTCGATGACCGCCACGGTGCCGGCCGGGTCGATCGCGTAGTCGTCGCTCGGCTCGCCCTCGTTCGCGACGAGGAGCCGCCGGCCGTTCGGGATGAAGACGACCATGTCGGGGAGTGAGCCCACGGTCACCGAGCCAAGCGGATCGCCGTCGACGTCGAAGAACGCAACCGTGCCAGGATCGGTTGCGGGCTCGGCCACGAGTGCGACGGCGACGAGCCCGCGGTGAACGGCGACGCTGGTCGGGTCGCCGCCGAACGCGGAAAGATCGATGGAGAAGAGTCTCGTGGGAGTCTCGGGATCGGACGCGTCCAGCACGTCGAGCGTCCCGTCCGCGCTGTTGGTCACGAAGAGGCGTTCGCTCTTCGGGTCGAAGGCCGCGATCTCCGCCGCCACCTCGTCGTAGATCCCCGTCTCGTAGACACCCGCCGGAGCGAGCTGGATCTGGGGTTCCCGGCTTGCGCCCGCCCCGCCGACGAGCGCGGCGATCGCGCCAATCGCTAGAAGCGCTCCCACCACAGCGTGCCGTCCCTGCATTCCGTGACCTCCCGCTGGATCTCGCGCCCGGTCGGCGCCTCTCCTGGATGGTGGATACGCCGAGCGCGTCCGTGGGTCACGGCTCTGTGATCAGACGGTGACCGGGTTGTGCAGCGCCGCCGGCTCCGGTGCCGCCTACCGCGCAATGGACGGCGCCTAGACCGCCCGGCTAGTCGTCGTCACGTCGTCGCCGTCGGCCAGTCGGCCGAAGCCGCTCGCAGGGCGCGCTGATCAGACGCCGCGCGGGGCGCGATCCTCGAGCGCGACTCTCATGAGGTCGCGGATCGAGAGGATGCCCTTCACCTCGCCGCCGTCGACGACGGGTAGGTGCCGGAAGCCGCCGTGGATCATGAGCGCGGCGGCCTGGTCGGTCGATTCGTCGCTCTCTACGGTTTCCGGGTGGCGGGTCATCCGCTCGCCGACGGTCGCGTCCTGTGTCACGCCGGCGGCGACGGCCTTCAGGACGTCCCGCTCGGTGAGGATCCCGGCCAGCCGGCGCTCTTGGAGGACGACGACCGCGCCCACGCCGCGGTCGGCCATCTTGCGCGCCGCGTCTGCGAGCCGCTCGTCGGCCCCGACGGTGAGGAGGTTCTTGGACATATGGCGATCGACGGTGGGCACCGAAGGTGGATCCTAGTAGGGGGCGGGGCTTCCCCGCCGCTGTCCCCGGCGTCGCGGGCCGGACAAGTCCGGCCCCTACGGGTGAACGCGGCGCTTCGCGCCGCTCCTGACGTCGAATCGCGCGGAAGGCGGCGCGATACGGGCGAGGCATGCCTCGCCCCTACAAGGCCTCTGGCTCGAACTTGTAGCCGACGCCGTAGCGGGTCTGGATGAACGTGTGGGTGGCGCCCGCGGCCTGGAGCTTGTCGCGGAGCTTGCGGACGAACACGTCCACCGTTCGGTCGCGGTGCGTCTGGCGCCTCCCCCACACCCGCTGGAGGATCTCGTCGCGGCTCACGACCCGGCCGCGCTCGAGGGCGAGCGCGTACAGGAGCCGGAACTCGGTCGGCGTCAGCTCGGCGCTCCGCCCGTCGACGTACGCCTGGACGTTCAGGGGGTCGACGAGGAGCTCCTCGACCTCGATCGGCTCGCCGCGGCGCTCCTCCTCAGCCCGGACGCCTCGCCTCGCCGCGGCGCGGACGCGCGCGACCAGCTCCTTCATGGAGAACGGCTTCACGAGGTAGTCGTCCGCCCCGATCTCGAGCGCGTGGACGCGATCGTGCTCGGTGCCGCGCGCGCTCACGACGACGATCGGAGTCCCGATCCCCTCCGTGCGCGCCGTCTCGATCAGACGCCAGCCGTCGAGCCCGGGGAGCATCAGATCTAGGACGACGACATCAGGACGCTCGTACCGGAGCCGGGCGAGGCCCGACTCGCCCTTGGCGACCCAGAGAGGGTCGAAGCCCGCGGACGAGAGGTGCCGGGACATGCCCTGGGCGATGACGTCGTCGTCCTCGATGATCAGAACCTTCGCCACCTGCCCGGATCATGACGGCCGACGGCCCGCCCGCGGGTGCCGTCGTGGTGAAGGTCCTGTGAACGGGTGGTGTACGCGGGAGCTAGCGGCGCCCGAAGGTGTTCGCCCAGAGCGCCACGTCACTGTTCCCCTCGAACTTCGCGTCGAAGCGGTAGGCGACGCCACCTTCGCGCCACTCCGAGGAGAAGAGGTTATGGCGATGGCCGTTGGAGCGAAGCCACGCGAGCACGATGCTTCGCGGCGTCCCCATGACACCCTGGCCCCACGCCAAGTTCTCGCCGACGCTGTACGACCCCGTGGCGCTGGCCACATAGCCCGAACGGTTGAAGACCGAGATGAACGGCTTGCCGCACGCCGTGTGGGAGAACTCGTCGCAACGAACGTTGTCGCGAAGCTTCAGCGCGGCGGCCCGGTCGAGCTTGCGGTTCCAGCTGACCCTCCTGAGACCGCGCTCCTTCCGCGCCTCGTTCAGGAGGCAGCGAATCGCCTTGATCTTCGCCGCCTTCGCGAGCCCGGTGTCGAGCTGGTTCGGGCAGACGACCGGGGAGGCGAGGTACTTCGTGTAGTCGGCAGCGGTCGCAGGCTGCGCCCACCCGAGCACCATCAGACCCAGCACGCCGAGTACGACTACCCGCCTCACCACGAGAGACATCGTCCGAACGCACGGTTAACACCACCCTCGGACGAGGGTGCTAGACATCCCGCATGAGACTCTTTCGCCGGCGGGCCTCACCTCCAGCTGCTCCTCCCGATGCGTTGGGAGACGGCGGTCGCGCCAGCCTGCGCCGCGAGGTCGAGCGAGGCCGCCACGTCGTTGAGGAGAGTCGTGAGCTGGTGCTCGTCCTCGACGAAGACGATCGTCTGATCGCGGCCAGCCGACGGGCCCGGGAGGTCTTCGACCAGCTCGTCGATGGCGAGCCGGTCCCCGCGGAGGTGCTCGCGGCCGACGGTGGACAGGCGTTCTCGATCGAGTACGACGCCGCCGGCCGCCGTGAGCGACTCCTCTACCTCCGCTCGACGGGGGACCTGGCGGCGTACGAAGAGCTTCGCGCCGGCTTCACGGCCTCGGTCTCGCACGAGCTCCGAACTCCCCTCGCCCGACTTCTGGCCCTGCTCGAAAGCGCCGAGCTGCCGGACGTCGACCCACTGGAGCTGATCGAACAGGCACGGGCAGAAGTCGGCCAGATCGGCGAGCTCATCGACGACGTGCTTTTCCTGTCGGAGCTCGAGACGGGACGGCAGGTTGTCGGCCTCGGCTCGACGCTCGCCCTCCCGATCCTCGCCGATGTCGGCGACGGGCTCGAGGAGCGGGCCGCTCGGGCCGGGATCGACCTCGAGATCGAGGGCGACGACGAGGCAGAGCTGCCCCTCCGGCCGCGCATGATCCGCGTCATTGCCTCGAATCTGGCGGGCAACTCGATCCGCTACGCGGGCCCCGGCGCAACGCTGACGCTCTCCGTGGTGAGCGAGGCCGATGCGGTCGTGCTAACCGCGGCCGACGACGGGGCCGGCGTCGGTGACGACGACCTGCCGCGGCTCTTCGAACGCTTCTACAGAGCCGACCGGGCGCGCTCCAGCCGGGGCACCGGCCTCGGCCTCGCAATCGTGAAGCACATCGTCACGTCGGCCGGCGGCACGATCGAGGCGTCAGGAGCGCGCGGAGTCGGGCTGACGGTGCGCTGCCGTTTTCCGGCGGCGCGCTGAGCCGCAGCGCTATGTGAACGCGGCGCTCCGCGCCGCTCCTAGACGTCGAATCGCGCAACAAGCGGCGCGATTCGACTACGGGCTTCACCACTCGTTCTCCATTCGTTCACGAAGTTTCAGCCCACGCTGCTCCTAGCGGCCGGAACACTCGGTCTCAATGCCTCGAAAGGAAGGGAGAAACGTGAGCTTTCGCCGATATCTGCGGCTCCTCCTGCCCGTGCTCGCCGTGCTGCTCTTGGCCGGTGTTGCCGCGGGCTGTGGCCGCGACGACGAAGACAGCGGCTCGGCTGCGGGCGGCGACGACACCACGGCCGAGACGGGCGCGTCCGAGGAGCTCTCGGGCAAGATCCAGGCCGACGGTTCGAGCACGGTCGGGCCGCTGACCACCTCCGCTGCGGAGCTCTTCCGCGAGGAGCAGCCCAACGTCAACATCACGGTCGGCACGTCCGGCACAGGAGGCGGCTTCGAGCGCTTCTGCGTCGGCGAGACCGACATCTCGAACGCCTCGAGACCCATCAAGGACGACGAGCCGACCGAGGTGCCCGGCTGTGAGGAGAACGCGATCGAGTACACCGAGTTTCAGGTGGCCGTCGACGCGCTGACCGTCGTCGTGAACCCTGAGAACGACTGGGCCGACCTGCCTGACGGTGGAGCAGTTGAACGCGATCTGGGAGCCCAAGTCCAAGGTCAGTAACTGGCAGGACGTACCCGGCGGCGACTATCCCGACCAACCGATGAGCCTCGCCGGCGCCGGTACGGACTCCGGCACGTTCGACTACTTCACCGATGTGATCAACGGCGAGGAGGGTGCGAGCCGCTCCGACTACGCGGCAACGGAGGACGACAACGTCACGGTCCGCGCCGTCCAGGGTGACGAAGGAGCGCTCGGGTACTTCGGCTTCTCGTACTACGAAGAGAACCAGGACACGCTCAAGGCCCTCGAGGTCGACGGCGGCGAGGGTTGCGTAGCGCCGAGCGCCGAGACGGCGCAGGACGGCTCATACACGCCCGCTCTCCCGGCCGCTCTTCGTCTACGTGAAGAACGAGTCGCTCGCGCGGCCGGAAGTGCAAGAGTTCCTGCGCTTCTACTTCGAGAACCTGACGACCATTACGGAGCAGGCACGGTTCATCTCGATGCCAGACGAGCAGGTTCAGGAGCAGCAGGACAACCTCGAGACCGCGATCGAGTCGGCGGGCGACCTAGACCTTGGCGACCCGCGACGCCCTCGTCCGCCCGCAGCCGGTCATCCGGCTGCGCGCGGAGCGCCGGAGGTACGGGGAGGATCTCATCAAGATCCTCCTCGGCCTCTGCGCGGCCGTTTCCGTCGCGACCACAATCGGGATCATCGCGGCGCTGCTTCAGCCCGCGCTCGACTTCTTCCGCGAGGTCAACTTCATCGACTACATCACGGGGACCGACTGGGCCCCGCTCTTCACCCCGCAGAGCTTCGGCGTCCTACCGCTCGTCGTCGGGACGCTCACGGTCACGTTCTGGGCGTGCGTCGTCTGCATGCCGTTCGGCCTTGGCGCGGCCATCTACCTGAGCGAATACGCGAGCGAGCGCGTCCGCAGGTGGCTGAAGCCGGCGCTCGAGATTCTGGCCGGGATCCCAACGGTGGTCTACGGCTTCTTCGCACTCACGTTCTTCACGCCGCTCCTCGAGGACCTCGGAACCGGCGTCAGCATCTTCAACGTCCTCTCGGCCGGGCTCGTGATGGGAGTCATGCTGATCCCGACAGTCGCATCGATTTCCGAGGACGCGATGTCCGCCGTGCCCGGTGACTTGCGGGCCGGTGCCTATGCACTCGGCTCGACGCGGCTCCACGTGTCGACGCGCATCGTGGTGCCCGCCGCGTTCTCGGGAATCATCGCGAGCTACGTGCTTGCGATCAGCCGGGCGATCGGCGAGACGATGATCGTCCTGATCGCTGCCGGCACGCTCCCGAAGCTCACGTTCGATCCACGTGAGACCGCGGAGACGATGACTGCGTTCATCGGCGCGACCGGGATCGGCGACGTTCCGACCGGCTCGATCGAGTACAAGACGATCTTCGCGGTCGGCCTGACGCTCTTCGCCTTCACGCTCGTCATGAACATGATCGCCATCCGCCTCGTGCGGAGGTGGCGGGAGGTCTACGAGTGAGCGTCGCTCCCCTCGACCTCCGCAGCACCGACACAGGAGCACGAGTACGCGGCGGGATCTTCCATGCACTTCTGCTCGTCTCGATCACGGTCGGCTTCGTCCTTCTCGCGGTCGCTCCTGATCGACGTCTTCCGCAAGGGCCTCCAATACCTCGACCTTGTCTTGCTCTTCGACCCTCCGTCGACTTTGCCCGACCGCGCCGGCGCCCGGCCCGGCGATCCTCGGGACGATCTACCTCATGGGACTCTCTGCTCATCATGGCTGTCCCACTCGGCGTCGGTACCGCCGTCTACCTCGAGGAGTACGCGGACCGGGAGCGCTGGTACAACCGGCTGCTCGAGATCAACATCCAGAACCTCGCTGCGGTGCCATCGATCGTCTACGGAATTCTCGGGCTCGCCTTTCTCGTGCGTGGGCTCGGGCTCGGACGGGTCCTGCTGGCCGGTGCGATGATCCTGACACTGCTCGCCTTGCCGATCCTGATCGTGGCGAGCCGTGAGGCGCATCCGGGCAGTCCCGGACTCGATCCGCCAAGGCGGCTACGCGCTCGGCGCGACCCAGTGGCAGGTCGTCTCGCGGCAAGTGCTCCCAGCGGCGATTCCCGGCATAGCCACCGGCTCGATCCTCGCCCTCTCACGGGCGATCGGCGAGACCGCTCCGCTCCTGCTCGTCGGCGCACTCCAGTACGTCGCGTTCAACCCGACGCTGCTCGGGGACTTCACCGCTCTTCCGATCCAGATCTTCCAGTGGATCTCGAGGCCGCAGGATGAGTTCCGTCTACTCGCGGCGGCAGGCATTATCGTCCTCCTCGCCATCCTGCTCACCATGAACGCCTTCGCGATCTGGATTCGCAACCACTACCAGCAGAAATGGTGACAATGACTGAAACCCAGACTCCCGCCCAAGTGCCGGCCCTGAACCCCAGCCAACTCGCCAAGAGCCGTCCCGCCGCCGAGAGCCGCGGGTCGAACGACGTCGTCTTCCACGTCGACGACTTGGCCGTCGCGTACAACGGCAAGCGCGCCATCAAGGACGTGAGCATCGACGTCTACCGGAACTACGTAACAGCCTTCATCGGCCCGTCGGGCTGCGGCAAGAGCACATTCATCCGCTGCTTCAACCGCATGAACGACCTCATTCCCGGCGCGGTCGTCGACGGGACGATCGACTATCACGGAGTCGACCTGTACGGCAGCGACGTGGACGCCGTCGAGGTCCGGAAACGGATCGGAATGGTCTTCCAGAAGCCAAACCCGTTCCCGAAGTCGATCTACGACAACGTTGCGTTCGGCCCGCGCGTCCTCGGCATGACGGAGAACCTCAACGACCGGGTCGAGGACGCGCTCCGCCGGGCGGCGCTCTGGGACGAGGTCGGCGACCGGCTCAAGGAGGGTGCCCTCAGCCTCTCGGGCGGCCAGCAGCAGCGCCTCTGCATCGCGCGCTGCATCGCGGTCGAGCCGGAGGTGATCCTGATGGACGAGCCCGCCTCGGCGCTCGACCCGATCGCGACGACGCGGATCGAGGACCTGATGGACGAGCTCAAGAAGGAGTTCACGATCGTCGTCGTCACCCACAACATGCAGCAGGCTGCGCGGGTCGCCGACATGACGGCGTTCTTCAGCGTCGAGCTCGGGGAAGAAGGTCAGCGGACGGGAATCCTCGTCGAGTACGACGCGACTACGAAGATCTTCACGAACCCGTCCGACAAGCGAACCGAGGACTACGTGACGGGGCGATTCGGATGAGGGCGACGTTCCATCAGGAGCTCGAGGAGCTGGAGGAGAGCCTCACCGACGAGTGCGAGCTCGTCGTCCGCGCCCTGCGCGGCGCACTCGGCGCGCTCCGGTCCGGCGACGGAGAGCTCGCCGAGGAGGTCATCGTCTTCGACGACACGATCGACCGCCGCTACATCTGGATCCAGGAGGGCATCGAGCGGCTTTTGGCCCGCCAGACCCCCGTGGCGGCCGATCTCCGCCTCGTCCTCGGAATGCTGCACGTCAACCTGCACCTCGAGCGCGCGGCCGACTACTGCGTCACGATCGCCAAGCTGGTGAAGCTCGCGCGCGCCCTCGAAGGGGATGCGAGCCTCGTCGAGGGGCTCGAGGCGATGGGCGTCCGCGCGGAGGAGATGCTGAAGATCTCGGTCGCGTCGTTCCGTGAGCGGGATGTCGAGCGCGCTGAGCAGCTCGTCTATCTCGACGAGGAGATCGACACGGCCAACCGGCTGCTGGTTCACGACGTTCTGGCGCTCGGAACCGACGAAGAGCGCCGCGAGTGGGGACTCCGCATGATTCTCGTCTCCCGCTGTCTCGAGCGGATCGGCGACCACGCAGTCGACATCGGCGAGCAGACCGCCTATCTCGTCACGGGCGAGTTCCGCGAGTTCACCGACGCGTCCCACCCGGACGGGTCGGCAAACGGAAGGCCGATCGGGGAGTAGGCGGCGAAGCCGCTAGCCCGGCTGTGGCGCCAGCCGCCTCGTCTGGAGCGTTCGCGCGAAGAAGGCCGCGCCCGCGATCCCTGCGGCGAGGAGGAAGACGAGGAGCGCGCCGCCCGGAAGGCGAGTCAAGACCTCCATGGCGGCTCCTACAAGTGCCGCGCTCGGCACGGTGATGATCCAGGCGACGACGATGTTGCCGGCGACGCCCCAGCGCACGGCCGAGAAGCGTGGGATCGCTCCGGCACCGAGGACGGAGCCGGAGATCGTGTGCGTCGTCGAAACCGGAAAACCGTAGTGCGCCGTAGCAAAGAGAATCCCCGCGGTCGCCGACTCGGCGGCGAACCCCTGCGGCGGCTCGAGCTTTGCGATCCGCTGGCCGAGGGTCCGGATGATCCGCCAGCCGCCCGCGTAGGTTCCGGCGGCCATCGCCGCCGCAGCGCTCACGATCACCCATAGCGGCAGGTCGAAACCCTCGGCTGACAGATTCCCGGATGCGATGAGCGCGAGCGCGATGATCCCCATCGTCTTCTGCGCGTCGTTCGTGCCGTGGGTGAACGAGACGAACCCCGCCGAGATGACCTGAAGACGGCGAAACACACGGTTCACGAGGCCGGGCGAGCGCCGGCGGATGATCCAGAGGATCGCGAGCATGAGGAGCGCGGCGGTCACGACACCGAGGAACGGGGCGACGAGCGAGGGGATCAGCACCTTTTCTCTCAGGCCGCTCCACTGGACGACGTCGAGGCCGTTCGCGGCGACGGCCGAGCCTGCAACCCCGCCGATCAGCGCATGGCTCGAGCTGGACGGGAGGCCGAGGTACCACGTGATCAGGTTCCAGGTGATGGCGCCGACGAGGCCGGCGAGAACGACGTCGAGACTGATGGCTTCCGGCACGACGACGTCCTTCGCGACCGTGGCAGCTACCTCGAGGGAGACGAACGCGCCTGCAAAGTTCAGAGCCGCGGACATGAGGACGGCGATCCGCGGTGAGAGCGCCCGAGTCGACACGGCAGTCGCGATCGCGTTCGCCGCGTCATGGAACCCGTTCGTGAAGTCGAAGAAGAGCGCCATCACGACGACGGCGATCAGCAGGAAGTCGAGCTCCACGGCGCTTAGGCGTTCTTCACGAGAATGTTCCCGACGACGTTCGCGGCCGTCTCGGCCGCATCGATCGCGTCTTCGAGCGCCTCGAAGATGTCCTTCCAGCGGATGACCACGAGCGGGTCGATCCTCGAGTCCTGGAAGAGCGATGCGATCGCATCCCGTGAGACCCGGTCGCCGTCGTCCTCGAGCTCCTTCAGCCTCACGAGCCGCTCCTGCACCCCGGTCCGGCCCTTGAGGTCGGCGACCGCTGCGGCAAGCTCCTCGACCGCGCCCACGAGGATGCGGCACTGCTCGAGCGCGGGCTTCGCCGTCGCTTCCACGTCGTAGATCTCGAGCAGGTCCGTGGCCTCGTCGATGTGGTCGACGACATCGTCGAGCGCCGTGGCGAGCGCGAAAATGTCCTCCCGGTCGAACGGCGTCACGTACTGCGTGTTCAGGAGCTGGATGAGGTCCCGCGTGATCCGGTCGCCCGCGTGCTCGACCTCCTTCACGGACGCCTGCGTCACGGACGAGCTCGGGTACTCGCGAAAGCGCGTCTCCGCCTTGCGCGCAGCCGCCAGCGCGTTCTCTCCCGCCTCGGTGAAGAGGTCGAAGAAGGCGCTGGTGCGCGGGATGAGGCTCAGCTTCACGGGCGCGCGGGACTCTAACGCCGCCGGACACATGTGTGGAGGAGTGGTGAACGCTCTCTGAACCCCGGTTACGCTGCGACGCCGTGCCGAAGTACTTGACGCTTGGAGCCCTCTTCGGGGCGGCCTGCGTGGCCGTGCTGTCCGGCGAGATCGTCACGGGCATCGGGCCGGCCGTCGTCGTGGCCGTCTTGGCCGCCGCCGACTACGTGCTCTGGGAGCGACGTGCCCGACCGTGGCACAACTGGACGGTGATTCTGCTCCTCCTCCCGGCGATCTTCGCGGCCGTCTGGATCGCAGTCGGCGGCCTCCTGACGGGGGTCGAGCGGACGGACGAGTCGCGCCTCGCCTTCGAAGTCGGCCCCGGCGTAGCGCTCGTCGGGCTCCTCTGCACGCTGATCAGCTACCACGGGCGTCACCACCCGGACGAGCAGCGCAATCAGGGCTAGACGGGAAGCGCCCGGCGGATCACGCGGACGAGGTTCCGCCACAGGATCCGCTCGAGGTCGTCGCCCCCGTAGCCGCGGCGCTCCAGCGCGGCGACGAGCTTCGGGTAGTCCTCCGGGCCCTCGAGCTCGTCGATAGCGGAGTCGAGCGTCTGACCGGGTGGGAGGAGCCCGTGGGTCACCTCTCCGTAGACGGCTCCCGAGCGGGCGAGCTGGCGGACGAAGTCGCCGCCGAGGGCGACGCCCTCGATGCCCATCACGGAGACAGCGTGGTCGAGATGGTCGATGAGGCGGTCGATCGTCGGCTCGTCGGGATCGATGACGAGCGGGAGCGCCATGAGGCCGAGGACGCCGCCGCGGTCTGCAATCGCCCGCAGGTTGTCGTCCGACACGTTCCTCGGCGTGTCGAGGAGCGCGCGGCACCCCGCGTGGCTCACGAGGACGGGCGTGTCGACGACGCGGGAGAGCACCTCCTCGAACGTCCGCTCGGACGCATGCGCGAGGTCGATGGCGATCCCGAGCGACACGAGCCGGTCGACGAGCTCGCAGCCGAGCGCGCTCAGGCCTCCTGTCGGCGTCTCGGCGGCGCCGTCCGCGAATGCGTTCCGGCGATTCCACGTCAGCCCGACGAGCCTGACGCCGAGCTCCCAGTAGACCTCGGCCATGCCCGGATCGAGCCCGAACGGCTCGGCCCCCTCGACGGAGAGGACGAGCCCGATCCGGTCGCCCGCCTCGACCTCGTCGAGGTCGCGCTTCGTGCGGACGAGGAGCACGTCCTCGGAGTTCTCCCGGGCGGCGCGATGCCAGGCACGCTATCTGCTCGAGAGTCGTCCGAAGCGCCGCCTCGGGCGTCAGGTCGAACGTCGGATAGAGCGCGCAGACCTGGAGCCCGACCCCGCCGGCTTGGAGCTTCGGGAGCCAGTGCGTCGCAAACGGGTTGGACTCTGCCTTTCGGTAGGCGAGCTCCATGAGCAGGTCGTTGTGCGCGTCGGCGATCCTGGGCATTCGGCCGCGACGCTATCCGAGCGGTGCGGCAACCGCACTGAGTCGTCTGCTCTGAGAGACGATCGCCGCGATGTGCGCCCGCGGCTGATTCACTAGCGGCGGTGACGGTTACGACGGCCGACGCGCACGAGCTCGGGCGCGAGCGGCGGCGAGGGCAGACGTACATCGTCCTCGCGGCGCTCGCCTGGTCGACGGCCGGGCTCCTTCAGCGCGAGCTCTCGATGGACACGGCGACGCAGGTCGCCGGCCGCGCGGTGTTCGCTTTCCTTGCGCTCCTCGTCTACGTGGCGATCTCGAGCCGCGGCGAAGTGGTCGGCGCGTTCCGCTCGATCGGCCGTGCCGGTCTCGTGTTCGCGCTCATGACGGCGATTGCCTCGGGCTCGCTTCATCGTCGCGCTGAACGAGACGACGGTCGCGAACGTCCTCTTCCTCCAGGCGCTCGCCCCCGTGGCGGCGGCGATCCTCGCCGGGGTCGCGCTCGGCGAGCGGGTCAGCCGCCGCACATGGATCGCCATGATCATCGCGCTGGGCGGCGTCGCGGTGATGATCGGCGGGCCGTCGAGCGAAGGCCTTCGCGGGCAGGCGATCGCGCTCCTCATGACGCTCGCCTTCGCGGTCGCGGTCGTGATCGCCCGCCGCCACCGGGAGATCTCGATGGCGCCCGCCACCTGCTTGTCGCAGCTGATCGTCTTCGTCGTCGCGGTCCCGTTCGCAAGCGCAAGCCAGATCGGCGGCGACGACCTCGGGCTCCTCGTCCTGCTGGGTGCGGGCCAGATGGGCCTCGGCTTGACCTTCCTCACTCTGGGCGCGCGGCTCATCCCCGCCGCCGAGGTCGCGCTGATCACGCTGATCGAGATCGTGCTCGGCCCGCTCTGGGTCTGGCTCGCGATCTCCGAGGAGCCGGGCACCGCCACGCTCATCGGCGGCGTGGTCGTCGTCGCGGCCGTGATCGTGCAGACGAGCCCGTGGTCACGGGAGGGCCGGCGCCGGGCCGGCCCTCCGCGTCACTCGTCTCCCTAGACCGAAGCCGGGGCCCGCGGCGCGCGCCGGCGCAGGAAGAGTCCGAGTGCAAGTGCGGCAACGACCGCGCCGGCGATCCCGCCGCCCACCGGCCAGGCCGGGAACGAGCTCGAGTCGGAGCTCGAGGCGGAGCCAGGCCCAGCCGGCGGTCCGGCCGCTGCCGCCGAGCCGCCGGAGCCGCCGACGTCGACCGCCGCGAACGTGTGCGTCTGCGAGCAGGGCGCCGGTTCGCCGTTCCACGAGTTGAAGCCGTCGTCGACCGCGTACGTCCACGAGCCACCGGCCGGGAAGACGACCTCGGCGACGTAGACGCCGGCGGCCGGATCTGTCGGCTTGCCCTTGAAGGTGCGGCGCTCGCCGGTGTCCGCGTTCTGGATGATCACGGTCGGGCGTGCGTCGGCCGCGTCGGGCAGCGGGCTCTTCCCGTGCTGGAGGACAGTGAGCTCGGCCGTCCAGGTGTCGCCGGGGCCGATGCCCGCCGGCGGTGGGGCGACCCCGACCGTCGCCCAGCAACCGGCGCTCGCGGGGGCTGCGACGACCAGCACGAGGACGACGATGAATCCGAGTAGAGCTGTGCGCATGGCTCCTCCTTTTCCTCCCATACACCGGAGGAGCCCTCCGAGGTTCCTTACGTCTAGGAGGGTTTGGCGGAAGAGTCTTCGTCGAACAGGTTGTGCTGCTCGTTTCGAGGCAAGGACGCAGGGAGCGCGCGTACCGAGAGGTACGGGTGCGACTGAGGACGCGGCCTCGAAGCGAGCAACGCGGCCTGGCGGCTCAACGGCTCTTGCGCCAAACCCTCCTAGGAGCTCGACTCGACCCAGCGCTTGAAGGACTGCATCGACTCTTCCTCCTGCTTCGGCACCTGGCGGGCCATGATCGGCGCGAAGAGCTTCGTCATCCCCTTCGGCTCGATCTCGAGGAGCGAGCGGATGCGAGTACCGCCGTCGGCCGGCTCGAGCGTCGCCGCGTACTCGACGTCGGCCCCTCGGCTGCCGCCGCTCGACTTGAACGCGCGCGGCCGGTCGTAGTCGGTGACGACCATGTGCATCGGCCCGACGCGCTTCATCTTTCCCTCAAAGCGGGTGCCCGAGGCGACCTCGCCGTCGGTCGTCTTCGTCATCTCGACGGTCATCGGGTTCCAGTGGACCTCGTTCCGCTGGTCGACGAGGCGGTCGAAGACGACCTCGGGCGGGGCGGCGACGTGCAGCTCGGATTTGGTGCGAATCACGGTTCCTCCTTGTGACGAGTGCGTCGATTCTCGCCCGGGCGATGAGGAGAGGCAAGCGTTTGGCGCAGGAAACCGGCGGGAACCCGTGCGCCGTGCGCGGAATCTCGTTGGGCGGCATCTATCTGATCGTCGGAGTCGTGGTCGCGGCGGTGAACGACTACTTCGACGACTTCGACACCCTGAGAGCGGTCGGAGAAGCGGTGATCGCGATCCTCATCTGGCCGCTGGTGCTCTTCGGCGTCGACGTCAACCTGAGGTAGACGTCCCGACCGGCAGAAGGGAGAGGGCGGCGGCCGAGGTAAACGCGCTTTGGGGGGTCCTGGGAAAGCGCGCCTCCACTGCGGCGCGGGAGGCCCAACCGCCGCCCGCCGGTTAGATTCGACCTGCTCGGCGAGTCCCCTTCCGAGCAGTTTCCACGAGATCGGTCGCGTGCGGTGTTACTCGGATCCGCTCGCGGACACGTCGCGGTAGCGGGCGTCCACGAAGCAAAACACGGCGTAGCAGATGAGTCCTACGGCGGTGATCCCAAGCAGAACCGGGCCGTAGGGAGCCGTGGCGACCTTGTGGAGGGCTCCATCGAGGCCGATCGCCGCGCTGGGCTTGTACTCGACTGCCGCTTTGATCACGAAGATGCCGATCAGGGCGAAGACGACGGCCCGCGACACGTGCCCCGCGACCCCGACGCGGCGTCCCCAGGTCCGGGCCTTCTCGTGCATCTCGCCGGTTCGCCACTCGTCCTCGAACTTCGTTGCGATCCCCTGATAGCCATTCCACAAGCCGATCCCGATGATCACCAGACCCGCGAGGCCGACGAGCCAGGTCCCGGCGGGCCAGGAAAGAATCGTCGAAGCCGTCTCCTGTGCTTTCTCGTTCTCCGACTGGCTGCTGCCCGAGCCGAAGAGGATCTTGAGCGTCGCGAACGTGAGACCGCCATAGATGAGGACGCGCACGATATTGGCGGCTCGCTCGCCCCACCCCTTGAGCTTCTCGTCGTCCTCCACGTCGGAGGCGAAGACGAGGATCAGCCGCCAAAGCGCGTACGCGGCGAAGCCGAGGGCCAGGACGGCGAGGAGCACTTTGCCGAACGGCTCCTTCGCAAGCGTCGCGAGCGCACCCTCTCGACTCGTGGTCTTGCCGCCCTCGCCAAGAGCCAGCATGAGTGCGAGGACCCCGACGATCCCGTAGGAGACGCCCTTCGCGACGATCCCGACGCGCGCCAGGCCGGCGAACCAGCCCCCGCCTCGCTTCGCGTCAGACTCAGCTCGGCGTGCAGAACCGGAAAGAACCGCTTGCCCGTCTCGCATCTAGGTCCGCCCCTCCCTCGCCATTTCCATGCGTGCTCTCCTACCCGCCCGGCGAGCACACGCAAACGTGCGACAACCTAGAGCCCCAGGTTCTCGTTGCCGCTCCGGGCTCCGCCCGGTGCGGCTCAATGACTTCCGCGGGCCTCGAGAATCCGATCCGAGTCGTCATGGCTCACGCAAAAGCGTGAGCCGGACTTGGATCGGAGAAGGTGGGCGGTACTGGGCTCGAACCAGTGACCCCCAGCTTGTCGAGCTGGTGCTCTCCCAACTGAGCTAACCGCCCTGGAGAGGCGATTGTAGCGGACGTGCTGCGGCGCCCAAGAAGCGCATCGGGTTGACCGGCTTGCCCTTCACGCGGGCCTCGAAATGCAGATGCGTGCCCGTGCACGAGCCGGTGCACCCGGCTCGGCCGACCAGCTCACCGCGTGTCACGGACTGCCCGACGCGCACTCCGTAGCTCGCCAGGTGCGCGTACAACGTGGAGAGCCCGTCGCCGTGGCGGACGACCACGACGTTTCCATAGCCCGCGTAGTGAGCCTGGTAGCCGACCTTCGTCACGACGCCGCCGAGCGCGGCGTGGACGCGGTTGGTTCCGAGCACGGCGATGTCGAGGCCTGCGTGCAGCCGGCCCCACCGGTAGCCGAAGTTGGACTCGAGCAGGCCGTCCAGCGGGAGCGCAAAGGTGTTCGCGGCGGCCACGCGGGCCTCGACGGCGGCGCGGAGCCCGGTGCCGTCGGAGTCGACGACCTGGGCGGCGGCAGGAGTGACGGACGAGGAGCGCGGCGGCTAGCGCCACGGCGGCTGGGCGAACCACAGCCGAGCAGGGTAGCGTCCAAGCCACTGCGGATTCGGCCAGCTGAACGGCCGGCTACGCGATCCGCTCGAGCGGGGCGTACTCCAGCATGAGCCGCCGTTCCGCGCCGTCATCGGCGAAGCGAATCGTGATCGTTCCGTCGCGCTCGATGCGCGTCACGACGCCCTCGCCGAGCGTCGAGTGGCGCACCGAATCGCCGGTCGAGAGGGACGGAACGTCGCGCTCCGGCGCTTGCGAGCGGGCCGGCGCGTTGTAGGAATACCACGAGGTCGGCCGGAGGCGATCCCGCTCGACTCGCTCCTCCGGCAGCTCATCGAGGAACCGAGACGGCAGGTTGTAGCTCTTCGAGCCCCAGAGCGAGCGCGACGAGGCGTGCGTGAGCGTCAGACGCTCTTGCGCCCGTGTCAGGCCGACGTAGCAGAGCCGCCGCTCCTCCTCCAGGCCCTGCTCCTCGAGCGAGCGCGCGTGCGGGAAGACGCCCTCTTCCATGCCGATCAGGAACACGGCCCGGTACTCGAGCCCCTTCGCGTTGTGGAGCGTCATGAGCGTTACGCGCCCGCCCTCGTCGACGAGCTCGTCCTGATCCGAGAAGAGCGAGATGCCCTGGAGGAACTCCGAGAGGGTCGGGTCGTCGGCACTCTCCTGGTACTCGCGTGCGACGCCGACGAGCTCCTGGAGGTTCTCGACGCGGCCCTGAGCCTCGACGGTCCGCTCGGCCACGAGCGCCTCGACGTAGCCCGACTGCTCGAGCACGCGCTCGACGAGCTCCGACACCGAGAGCTCCTGGGCCTGTGCCATGAGCGACTCCATGAGCGTCCGGAACTTGCCGACCGCCCTGAGCGCGGCCGCAGCGCAGCCCGCTTCCTCCGCACGCCCGAGCGCCTCCCAGAGCGAGATGTTCTGCGCGTCCGCGAAGGACTGGATGCGTGCGAGCGACGTGTCGCCGATCCCCCGCCGCGGCCGGTTGGCGATCCGGCCGAGCGACACGGCATCGGCTGGGTTGTCGATGACCTGGAGGTACGCGACCGCGTCCTTGACCTCGGCCCGCTCGTAGAAGCGCGGGCCGCCGATCACCTGGTAGGGCACCTCTTGGCGGACGAGCACGTCCTCGAGCACGCGGCTCTGCGCGTTCGTCCGGTAGAACACGGCGACCTCGGACGCCGCGAACCCGCCTTCCACGAGCTGCGCGATCTCCGCTGCCACGTAGCGAGCCTCCGCGTGCTCGTCCTCGACCTCGACGACGCGCACGGGCTCGCCCTCGCCGAGCTCGGACCAGAGGTTCTTGGGCTTGCGCTCGCGGTTGTTGGAGATGACCGCGTTGGCGGCCTCGAGGATCGCGTTCGTCGAGCGGTAGTTCTGCTCCAGCGGGATCGTCGTGACCTCGCCGAAATCGCGCTCGAACTCGAGGATGTTCCGGATGTCCGCGCCGCGGAACGCGTAGATCGACTGATCCGGATCGCCCACCGCGCACACGTTCCGGTGCTCTCCGGCGAGGAGCTTCAGGAGGACGTATTGCGCGTGGTTCGTGTCCTGGTACTCGTCGACGAGTACGTACCGGAAGGCCTTCTGCCAGCGTTCGCGCGCCTCGGGGAAACGCCGCAACACCTCGACGGTGAGGAGGAGCATGTCGTCGAAGTCGAGCGCGTTCGAGGCGTGGAGGCGCCGCTGATAGAGGTCGTACACGTCGGCGACGGTCTGGTCGTAGAAGGACGAGACGCGTGCGCGGTACTCCTCCGGGCCGACGAGCCGGTTCTTGGCGTTCGAGATCTGCACGTGGATGCCGCGCGGCACGAAGCGCT
Source organism: uncultured Actinomycetes bacterium (assembly GCA_963733135.1). Taxonomy (GTDB): domain Bacteria; phylum Actinomycetota; class Thermoleophilia; order Gaiellales; family Gaiellaceae; genus CAVTBX01. The sequence continues at coordinate 163,428 of CAVTBX010000009.1, read as the reverse complement.
TGGGGTCGCGCTCGAGCTCCTCGAGGCACTGCTTCGACGACGCGCACCTGGTCGGCCTGAGTCGTAGATCGTGAAGTTCGAGCGGTAGCCGAGCCGCGGGATCTCGCGGCGGAGGATCCGGCCGCACGCCGCGTGGAAGGTCATCACCCACATCGTCCGCGCGACGCCCCCGACCATGTCCTCGAGCCGCCGCTTCATCTCGCCTGCGGCTTTGTTCGTGAACGTGATCGCGAGAATCTCGTTCGGCTTCGCGCCCGCCGCACGGAGCAGATGGACGATGCGGAAGGTCAGGACGCGCGTCTTGCCGGAGCCCGCTCCGGCGACGACGAGCACGGGGCCTTCGGTGTGCAGGACGGCCTCCCGCTGGACTGGATTCAGCTCCGTGAGGTACTGCTCGGGCGACGCGACGGCCACCCGCCGATGGTACCGAGCGGCTCCCGCACGCTCCCTAGACTCCCGGCGTGCGTGTCACGGCCCTCCTCCTTGCGATTGCCGCCGCGGGATCGTGGGGTATCGGCGGCATTCTCCTGAAGCGCGGCACCGACGTCGTCAGCCCGGCGACGATCCTCGCAGTCCAGTACGCGCTCGGGCTGACGCTGGTCCTCGCCTGGGTCGCGGCCACGGGCGGAATGGGGTCGATGGCCGACTCAGTGGAGCGGAAGTGGCCGACTCTGCTCGTCCTCGTGGGCTTCCAGATCGCGGGCTACGTCTTCTTCGTGACGAGCGTCCGGAACGCCGGCTCGGGCTCCGTGCCGACCTCAGTCGTCATTGCGATCTCGGCCTCGTATCCGGCGATCGTCGTGCTGCTCTCCGGTCCGTTCCTGGGCGAGACGCTTGCGTGGAACCACCTCGCCGGAGCGCTCCTCGTCGTAGGGGGCGTCGTTCTCGCACTGGCCCTCTAACGGACGACGTTCACGCCGTCGAGCGCGCCCTCGACGAACTCGACCGCGGCCGTGAGTGCCTCGGGATCGGGGCTCTTCAGGACGACCTCCACTTCTGGGCCCGTTGCGGGGAAGCGCGGATAGCTCCCGACTCCCACCGTCGGGTGGAGGGCGGTCGCCTGCTCCAGGATCGCGACGATCTGGCCTTCGCCCGTCCGGTAGCTGCGGCGCCAGCAGGCGATCGGCGCACCCGCGAATCGGGCGGCGATCGCGTCGAACATCGCCTCCATCTCGCTCGGGAGGCCCGGCAGCACGACCACGTTCGCGAGCACGAAGCCCGGTGCCCCGCCGAGTGGGTTTTCGAGCGGCTCGGCTCCAGCGGGAAGGCAGGCCCAGCGCGCGGCGTAGTCCCCGAGCCCGCGCCGCGAGAAGCGCCCGCGTAGCTCTTCGGCCAGCCAGCCGATCTCCTCGCACGGCACGTCGAACGCGGCCGCGACAGCCTCGCGCGTGATGTCGTCGGGCGTGCCGCCGAGCCCACCCGTGACGAAGACGTGTGCGGCCAGGTTCTGCTCGGCGCGGATGAAGGCGGCGATGACGTCGATCTCGTCGCGGACGGCCGCGAGGAGCCGCACCTCGACTCCGAGGTCGGCGAGACGTCGGGCGAGCCACGACGCGTTCGTGTTCTCGACGTCGCCCGAGACGATCTCGCTGCCGACGGTGAGGATGACCGCGGACTCGGCCACCGGCCGAGGTTACTTACTTCAGCGGAAACGGCTCCCGCGCAAGCGCCGCCAGCGCCTGAGAGGTCACCCAGACCGGGGTCGTGACGTACTGCGCGCTGTAGCGGAAGCTGCCGTTCGAGCGCTGCAGGCGCCGCAGATAGCGGAACGGCCGCTCGCCCACGGTGCGGTCGGCGGCGACGAGCGCCTGGATCGCCCATGCGGTCGACTGCGTGTCGGAGCCTCGGCCTGAGTTGAGCTCGAAGCCGCCGTCTCCGTTCTGGAGCCTCCGGAGGAACCGGACCGCGCGGTCTATGCGCCGCGACTGTGGACGAGCCCCGGCTGAGACCAGCGCCTGGATGGCCGCCGCGGTGTCGTTCGAGTCAGCCTGACCACCTGCGTTCCACGGCCAGCCGCCGCTCGGTCGCTGGCGAGCGCGGAGCCACCGGAGCGTCTTCGGGCCGGCAGGCCTGCCCGTGGCGCGCAGGGCGAGGACACCCCAGATCGTCGAGTTGACGGTCGGCCCGATCTTGCCGCTCGCGTGCCGGAGGTTCTTGAGCTGGCGCACCTGGCCCGAGAGATCGACCGAGAACGCACAGCCGTCCCGCAGCGCGTCGAGCGCCAGGATGCGAAGCTCGAGATCGGTCGCGTTGGGATACGGCTTGCCTCGCAGGTAGCTCCCGGAGCGGGTCGGGCAGTGGTCAGCCGCCCGAAGCCCGAGGATCGCCCACGCGGTCAGGCCGGGCGTGGGAGAACGACCGGGCTCGTGGAACCCGCCGCTGTTCGTGCGCTTCTGGACGAGGTACCGCGACGCGTCGAGGGCGGGCCCGGCGGAGGCCGCGCCGGCGAGAACGAGCGAGCCCACGAGGATCGCGGCCGCCTTCATGCCCACAGGATCTCCGATTTGAGGCGATGGCGGTAGCGTTCGAGGGCCCGCCTGAGCTCGGGGCCGGCCGCGAGGGCGATCACGAGATTGCCGATCGCATGCGCTGCGTTGAACGCGAAGCCTGCGCCCAGCACCACCGCGAGCGCCGCACCCGTGTGGGGCAGGAACCCGTACCAGTGCCAGAGATCCATGAGCGTTCCGTACGCGAAGCCGAGCACCACGCAGAACGCGGTGAAGGCGACGCGGCCGCGGAGGGCATTCCGCGCGAGACCGGCGGTGAGCCCGCAGCCGCCCCAGGCGAGCATCTGCCACGGGGTATGCGGGCCCTGACCGAGGAAGAAGTTCGAAGCGAGCGCCGCGAGCGCGCCGACGGCGAAGCCACGACGCGGCCCGAGGGCGACGCCTGCGGCAGCGACGATGACGGTCACCGGCTGCACGCCGGGAACGGGGGCGAAGAGGACGCGACCGGCCGCCGCCAGGCCCCCAAGGGTCGCGACGAGGGTCAGATCCTTGACCGAGCTCGGGCCTCCTTCGAGCCACGCGGCTCCGGCGACGAGGACGGCGATGCCTGCCAAGAGGACGGAGAAGCTGCCGCGGGCCGGGTCGAGCGCGGCCCAGAGCGCCGCTGCGAGCGCGCCTCCGGATGCGACGAACGTGACCGTCCTCGCGCTACGCAACGACGAGCTCCTGCTCGGCCGCGAGCGAGATCCGCCGATCGGCGGGCAGGCCACGATCGTGGGTCGCGACAAGGACGCCCCGGCCCGAGCCGGCATAGGCAACGAGCCAGTCGGAGAGCACGGCCTTCCGGTCGGGATCCAGTCCCCGGGTCGGCTCGTCGAGGACGAGGAGGTCGGGCTCGGCGACGGCGACCGCGGCGACCCCGAGGCGCTCGCGCTCACCGCTCGAGAGGTCACGCGGATGCCGGACGGCGAGGTGCGCGAGGCCGAAGCGGCCGAGCTCGACCGCGGCGCGATCGGTGTCGCCGCCAAGGGCAAGCGCAACCTCGTCGAGCACGGTTTCACGCACCAGGTACCGGCCCGGATCCTGGAGGAGATATCCCGCGCGACCGGCATGCGTGACCGTGCCGGCCTGAGGCTCGAGGAGGCCGGCGGCGAGCTTCGCGAGCGTCGTCTTCCCCGAGCCGTTCGGCCCCTCGAGCGCGACGATCTCCCCTCGCCAGACGATCAGATCGGCTCCGTCGAGCACGGGCACCCCCGCCCGGTGCGCGAACGACACCCCATTCAGCTCGACGGCGACCTGGCCTTGCAACAGTCTGTTACTTGGCTCGCTGGTCGGGCTGTCGTCAGGAGGGCGTGCGTAGCGCGGGTTGTGGACGCGGAGCCAATCCTCGGCTTCGGCGACCGGGGCGTCGAGGAGAAGCCGGCCGCGCTCGACATAGAGCACCCGCGTAGCCAGCCTCAGGGCACGCTCGATGTGCTGCTCCGAGAGAACGACCGTCGCGCCGAGGCGCTCGACGTATGCGAGGAAGCCTTCGGCGGCGGCCGGGTCGAGCTGTGACGTGGGCTCGTCCAGAAGCAGGATCTGCGGCCTGAGCGCGAGAGCGGAGGCAAGGCAGACGCGCTGGAGCTCCCCGCCCGAGAGCTCGGCCGTCCTCCGGTCTCGGAGGTGGAGCGCATCAACTGCTGCCAGCGCCTCATCGACACGCGGCCAGATCTCGGCCGGTGCGACACCGAGATTCTCGAGCCCGAACGCGACCTCGTTGGCGACGAAGGCCATGACGACCTGATCCTCGGGATCCTGGAAGACGCTCGCCACGGATCCCGCGAGCTCGGCGGGCCTGGCGTGTCGCGTGTCGCACCCGCCGACCTCGACGCGTCCTTCGAACCGGCCGCCGTGAAAGTGCGGCACGAGCCCGGCGAGCGCGCGGAGGAGCGTCGACTTGCCCGAGCCCGACGGGCCGAGCAGAGCCACCAGTTCTCCGGGCTCGAGCTCCAGCGAGACCTCCTCGAGCGCCGGGGCTTCGGCGCCGGGGTAGCAGAACGTGAGCGAATCGACCCGCGCTAGAGCCATAGCGCCCCCAGCGCAAGCACGCACGCGGCGGCCGCCACAGCGACCCGGTCGAGCCCCGACCACGGGGCATCGGGCGCCCGTGAGCGCCGGCCGTGGCCGAAGCCCCTCGCCTCCATTGACTCGGCGAGGTTCGTCGCACGCTCGAGCGAGCCCGCCACGAGCGGGGAGAGGAGGCGTGCGTACCCGCGCGGCCCGTCAAGCGGGACGCCTCTCCCCCGCACCGCCTCCGCGAGCCCGGCCGCGTCCCGCTCGAGCGACGGAACCAGCCGGGTCGCGAGCGCGACCGCCAGCGCCGACCGCGGCGCGAAGCTCACCGCTGCGACGAGTCGATCGTGGTCGACGAGGAGCGCGTACGCAGAGAACGCGAGCCCGAGTGTCGCGAGCCGAAGCCCGTTCAGCGCCGCCTCACGGAGCTCCTCGGTCGTGACGTCGAGCTGGCCGAGGACCGGAATCGTCGGCCCGCCCTCCCAGATGACGTCGTAGCCCACGGACGCGACGAGGGGCGAGATCACGAACACTCCGAGCCCGGTGCCGAGCGCGCCGTAGAGGTACGGCAGGCGCCGTTGCGCCGGCGCTCGCAGGCAGACACCCAGGAGAACCGCGGCGAGGACGACGAGCGCCACGAGCCGGTCGGCGAGCAGGCCGGCTGCGCCCGCGGCCGCGAAGACGAGCGTGGCGGGGAGCGGAGAGAGCCTCACTCGACCACCCGCCCGTCCTCGTCGAAGTTCGCGGTGTAGCGGTAGCGAACGATGCTGGGGTCTTCGGCAAGCGCGGCCGCGGCCGCCTGCACCGCCTCTTCCGAGCCCGAGAGGGTGAACGTCGCCGGGGAGTCGTCGCCTGCACCGCGACGAGCCGTCAGACGAGCCCCGGAGCCGCCCGGTTCGACGACGACGCGGAAGACGTTCGGCTCGCCCTTTCCGTCTCGTCCGCCGAGCGTGCGGCTGAGCGCCCGGACCTCACGCTCGAATCCCGCGGGCGCCTCGACCTCGGCCGGCCGGCGCTCGCCTTCCCACCCGTGCAGGAACGGCTCGGGGAACGCGCCGACGACGATGGAGGCCGCCTCCCGCCGAGACCAGTCGCGGTAGTCCCACCAGGCGACGTCACCGGGTTGGAGCTCGACGTCGGCCGAGCCGATTCCCGGCTCGATTCCGTTCACGAAGAAGAACCAATCGCGCTGATCCTGGAGGCTGCCTTCGATCCCGTCGACCGCCTGGACGAAGCGGCCGCCGTACCGAGTCTCGATGTCCGCGTGCCGATCGAGGGCCTGAAGGACGGAATCTCCGGCCGGAACCTCGGCGGTGAGGACGACCTCTGACCCAAAGTCGCGCGTCACCCACAGCGTCGCGGCCCGGTCGGGCGCAACCCCGCCGTCGCCCGCAGCTCCGCCGCCGCTCTCGCTCCCGCCGCAGCCGGCGAGGACGAGAACGGTGAGAAGCGCGAGGAGCGCCCGCAATGCGCGCGGTGTGCTCAGTCCTTGCTCCGGATCCGATCCGAGCGCACAGTGCCTTCCTTGGTTGCGCGAAGCGTCTCCCAGTCGCCCGCAGGGCAATAGCGCCCTGACTCGGACTCGATCCGCCTGCGGCCGTTCCGGACAAAGACCACGTCCTCCGGGCGCGAACGATCGCCGGCGTCGTCGTAGGCGAAGGCCCTGACGCAGCCGTCGCCGATGCGAGCAAGGTCGAGCGTCTTCGGGCCGCCCGACGGCCCGAACGTCGCCCAGTACCAGAGCACGGTGTCGCCGTCCTCGAGCTCATAGACGTCGGCGCCCACGGGCGCCGAGACGTGGTTCACCTTGAAGACCCAGCCGTTCGAGCCGCCGGCCGCGTGCCGGCCGATCCGGTCGACGTAGGGGCCGAACGAGGTGCTCTGCACCCGGTAGTAGAAGTCGCCCTTGCGGCTGGCGCGCTCGAGCGCACCGAACGGGGTCGAGCCGGACACGGTCACGTTCGGCCCGTCCGGCGGGCTGAAGGTGCCGTCGACGGGCGTCACGTAGCGTTCGGTGGCGCCCCAGATCGTGGCACCGGCGCTCTCGACGCGGACCTTCACCGCGCCTAGAGCCGACGACGCGGCGAGGGCGGCCACGAGACCACCGATCGAGACGACGAAGAGTCGTCGCAACACGTTTCCTCCTTCCTCGAGGGGAACGGGTTCGCGGCGGGCGGCAGGTCTTCTGACTCGAGGCGCCCTCCCCCGCCGCCTTCCCGGCCCTCAGGCCAGTGGCACGTCGGCGGGCGAGCTTCTCCTCTCACAGCGGCGGGACCGTGCCGGCTTCGCACCGGCTTCCCTTACCGCTCGCCTGTATGGATTCGCGGCACCGTAACACTGGATACGCTGGGCCGTCCAATGGCCGCCACGACCTTGTCGCGTTGGGGCCCGGTCGTGGCCTGGGCGGTGCTCATCTTCGCGTTCTCGTCCATTCCCGCGCTCGGCACTGGCCTCGGCACCTGGGATCTCGTCCTCCGGAAGCTTGCGCACTTCGCCGAGTTCGCAATCCTCGGCGCACTGCTCCTGCGGGCGCTCCGGGACGTTCCCGCGGCCGTGCTCGCCGGACTCGCCTACGCCGCCACGGACGAGGTGCACCAGGTCTTCGTGAGCGGCCGGCAGGGGTCGGTGCTCGACTGGGCGATCGACGCGGCGGGCGTCCTCGCCGGTGTGACGGTCGCGCTCAGGCTCGCCCGCGCCCAGGGCTAAGATCAGTCCGTGCCTGAGGCTCGCCAACCCCTCGACGACCGCCAGCTCGACGCGATCCTCGAGCGTCTCGACCGGCTCTGCGACGAGGTGCATGCCCTGAACCGCCGGCTCGACTCGGCCGAGTCGCTGGCCCGGATCTCACATGAGCTCGTGAACCTGAACGAGTCGCTTCAGGCCCTCGCGTACGCTGCCCTCGGCCAGCAGGGGCCGCAGGTCAGACGGCGCCGCTCGGCGTAGGGGGACCGTGGAGCTCCGGCGGCTCGACCTCGCGGATCGCGCCACGGCCGAAGGCGTTCTCGATCTCCAGCGGTGCGCCTACCGGGTCGAGGCCGACCTCATCGGCTCGGATGGAATCCCCCCGCTGCAGGAGACGCTGGACGAGCTCCAAGCAGCGGATGAGACCTTCCTCGGCGCCTACGTGGACGGGGAGCTCGCGGGCGCGATCTCCTGGCGCGTCGACGGGCGAACGCTCGACCTGCACCGGCTCGTCGTCGATCCGGCTAGGTTCCGGGGAGGAATCGGCACGGCACTCGTGAGAGCCGCGCTCGCCTCCGAGCCAGCGATGGAGCGGGCGATCGTGCAGACCGGCGCGGCAAACGAGCCGGCCAAGCGCCTCTATCGCCGTGAGGGGTTCGACGAGCTGGGCGACGTCGAGGCCGTGCCAGGGTTGTGGGTCACCCGTTTCGCGAAGCGTGCGCCGCCCGCACCCTGAGGTGGGCCGGCGCGGCCGGGCGCCCGGGAGATGTCGGCGAACGGCCGCGTCGGGCGGGTCTAGCGGTAGGTGCGGCCGGAGTATCTCCGGCGCGCTACCTCGTCCATCCGCGAGTCGGCGCCGTAACGGACGGCCAGCACGCCTACCGTGAGTAGAAAGAGGAGGATCACGTAGCCCATTGCTTGAATTGTCGGCATCGCTTTCGATAAGCTCAAGTCGAGTTCTCGGTGAGTTCTATTAGCCGACACGATCAATGGCTGGGCGTCGAGCTGCGGCATCTGGCCGCGCTCCAGGCCGTTGCTACCGAGGGAACCTTCGGGCGCGCGGCCAAAGCGCTGGGCTACACGCAGTCGGCCGTCTCGCAGCAGATCGCGACGCTCGAGCGCGTCGTCGGCACACGGCTGCTGGAGCGCCCGGGCGGGCCGCGGCCCGTGTCCCTGACGGAGGCGGGCGAGCTTCTCCTTCGGCACGCGAACGGCATCCTCGCCCGGCTCCACGCCGCCCAGGCGGACGTTGCGGCGCTTTCCGAGGGCGCTGCGGGCAAGCTCCGCGTCGGGGCCTACCAGAGCGTCGGCGCGCGCATCCTGCCCGAGCTCCTGCGCCGGTTTGGAGCAGCCTGGCCGCAGGTCGAGGTGACGCTCAGGGAGTCCGCGAACGACTTCGCCCTCGTCGCCGAGGTCGAGCGCGGAGAGCTCGACCTCGCTTTCGTGATGCTCCCCATCGACGAGGGGCCGTTCGAGTGCGCCGAGCTGATGCGGGACCCGTATGTCCTGCTCGTGCCCGCCGGCTCGCCGCTCGCGCGGCGGGGAAAGCCAGCGACACGGCGGGACATCGCCGGCATGAGCCTGATCGGCTTCAGAAGCTGCCGAAGCGTCGCCGACGTCGAGTCCCACCTGCGCGTCGCGGGCGCGGATCCGAACGTCGTGTTCCGCTCGGACGACAACGGCACGGTGCAGGGACTCGTCGCCGCGGGCATGGGCGTCGCGTTCGTGCCGCTCCTCACGGTCGAGCCGAGCGACGACCGCGTCGCGGTGCTCGAGCTCGTACCGGGTGTGCCTCCGCGCGAGATCGGAATCGCCTGGCACCGCGACCGCTATCGCTCGCAGGCGGCTGCCGCGTTCGTCGAGACGGCCCAGGAGGTCTGCGCCGAGCTCGAGCGCTCGGCGCAAGCGCTCGCCGTCTAGCAGGGCGGCCCTGGCGTCAGGCGTCAGACGGCTAGGCGAGAATGCCGCGCCGTGGACGCGAAGGACGTCATCGAGATCCTCGCGATCCTGCTTGCCGCCGGGCTCGTCGCCGGGCTGGCGGCGGATCTCGCCCGGCTACCGCGCATGGTCGTCCTTCTGGCGGCCGGAATCCTCGTCGGGCCCGACGTGCTCGGCTGGATCGACCTTCCACTGGACGCGCTCGGGCCGCAGCTCCTCTTCTCGCTCGGCGTCTCGCTGATCCTGTTCTACGGAGGGCTCGAGCTCTCGCTCACCGTTCTCTCGCGCGTCGGCGTCGGGCTGGGCCTGCTGGCTGTCCCGGGCGTGGTGATCACGGCGCTTGTCGTCGGGCTCGCAGCCGCGGTCGCTTTCGACATCCCCTTCGAGCAGGGCTTCCTGATCGGAGCCGTCGTGGCCCCCACGGACCCCGCGATCCTGATCCCCCTCTTCGAGCGACTCCGCGTCCGGCGGAAGGTCGTCCAGACCGTGATCGCGGAGTCGGCGCTGAACGACCCGACCGGCGCCGTGCTGGCCGTTACGGTGGCTGCGTTCATCCTCGAGGGCGAGGGTTCGATCGCCTCCTCCGTCGGCGAGTTCGCGGGTGATCTCGCGCTCTCGGTCGTCCTCGGCGTCGCGCTCGGGCTGCTCCTTGCGCTCCTCATCTCGGACCGCCGGTTTGGGATCTGGCGCGGCTCGCCGGCCCTCGTCGTCGGGCTCGCGGTCGCGGGTGGCTACGTCTCCATCGACTCGGCCGGCGGGAGCGGCTACCTGGGCGCGTTCGTCGCCGGCCTCATCGTCGGGAACTCCGAGCACGTCCGGATCCCGGTCCTCGAGGTCGCGCGACGGGAGGTCGACTTCTTCGCACGGCTCGCCACCGATGTGGTCGTCATCTTCGTCTTCATCGTGCTCGGCGCGAACCTCCCGCTCGAGACCATGGCCGACCACGCGCTTGCGGGACTGGCGGTGATCGCCGTGCTGCTCTTCGTCGCCCGGCCGCTGACGGTGCTCGCCTGCCTGCTTCCGGATCGCCGCGGTGGTTGGACTCGCAGCGAGGTCACGTTCGTTGCCTGGACGCGTGAGACGGGCGTGGTGCCTGCCTCGCTGGCCGGGCTCCTCATCGCGCAGGGGGTTCCGGCCGAGGACGAGCTCGTCACGGTCGTCGCGCTCGCCGTGATCGTCACGCTCGTCCTCCAGGCCACCACGAAGGGCTGGCTCGCCAGGCGGCTCGGACTCCTCGAGGGCCCCGGCCCCTGATGCGCCGTGCGAGGCTCCATCCGGCCCAGCTCGTGGCGCTTGCGTTCGCGCTCGCAGTCCTCGCGGGAGCTCTGCTCCTGTGGCTTCCGATCTCGACAACCGCGCCGGGGGCCGGCTCGTTCCTGACGGCCCTGTTTACGTCGACCTCGGCCGTGTGCGTCACCGGGCTCATCGTCGTCGACACACCGGAGTACTACTCGCTCTTCGGCGAGGCAGTGATCATGGGCCTCGTCCAGATCGGCGGCCTTGGGATCATGACCCTGACGTCGCTCCTCGCCCTCCTCGTCGTGCGCCGCCTCGGGCTGCGGTCTCGCCTGATCGCGCAGGCGGAAAGCGGGACACTCCAGCTCGGAGACCTGCGGCGAGTGCTCCTCGGCGTCATCGTCCTGAGCGCCGCCTTCGAGCTCGTCGCGGCGGTCGTCATCGCCCTCCGCCTGGCGATCTCGTACGACTATGCCGCGAGTCGGGCGATCTACCACGGCATCTTCCACTCGGTCACGGCGTTCAATAACGCCGGCTTCGCGCTCTACTCGGACAACCTGATCTCGTTCGCGACCGACGGCTGGATTCTCGTCACGATCTCGGGTGCGATCATCGCCGGAGGGCTCGGGTTTCCCGTGTGGCTCGAGCTTCGCCGGCTTCCGCGCGGGCCGAGGCGCTGGTCGCTCCACACGAAGCTGACGCTCGCCGTCACAGCAGTCCTCCTCGTCGGCGGGTTCGGCGCTTTCCTGGGGTTCGAGTGGTCGAACGACGACACGATCGGCGGCCTGAGCGCGCCCGCGAAGCTGCTCGCAGGGTTCTTCGGGACAGTGACGCCGCGCACCGCAGGCTTCAACACGATCGACTACGGCGAGGTCACGCCGGAGACGCTGCTCATCACCGACCTGCTCATGTTCTTCGGGACCGGAAGCGCTGCGACGGGTGGCGGGATCAAGGTCACGACGGTCGCCGTGCTGGCCCTCATGGTGTATGCGGAGATGCGGGGCGACACGACGGTCAACGCGTTCGGCCGTCGCGTGCCGGCGGTGGCGCAGCGTCAAGCCTTCACCATCGCCTCGCTTGCCCTCGCCGCGGTTGCGATCTGCACGCTCGTCCTCGAGGCGGTCAGCCCGTTCGGCCTTCAGGCGACCCTCTTCGAGGCCATCTCGGCCTTCGGTACAGTCGGCCTCTCGACGGGGATCACAGCCGATCTCCCGGCGACCGGACAGATGGCGCTCATCGTTCTCATGTTCCTAGGCCGGGTCGGCCCCCACGTCGTCGGCGCGGCGCTCGTCCTCAGGGAGCGAGAACGGCTCTACCGGCACCCGGAGGAGCGGCCGATCATTGGCTAGGCGCGAGCAGTTCCTCGTGGTCGGGCTCGGTCGCTTCGGCGGTGCGCTGGCCGAGGATCTCGTCGCTCACGGCCGCGAGGTGCTGGGCGTCGATGCCAACGCGAAGCTCGTGCAGTCCTACGCGCAGAAGCTGACGCACGTCGTCGAGGCGGACTCGACCGACATCGAGGCGATGCGGCAGCTCGGGGCGGGCGACTTCGGCGTCGCCGTCGTCGCGATCGGCACCGAGGTCGAGGCCAGCATCCTCACGACGTCGGTGCTCGTCGACCTGGGTGTGGAGCGGATCGTTGCGAAGGCGATCTCGGAGCCACACGGGAGGATCCTGGGCCGAGTCGGCGCGCATCGCGTCGTCTTCCCGGAGCACGACATGGGGTTGCGGGTGGCGCGGAGCCTCGCCGGCCGGGACGTCATCGACTACATGGAGCTCGACCCCGGCTTCGTCCTGCTCGAGACGAAGGCGCCTCCTGAGCTCGTCGGGAAGACGCTCGCCGATGCGGAGGTGCGCCGCCGGTACGGGCTCACCGTCGTGACCGTGAAGGGCGCCGACAAGGCGGCCACTTACGCCACCCCGGAGACCCGCATCGAGGAAGGCGACATCCTCGTCATAGCCGGCGAGACAAAGCGCGTCGAGGAGTTCGTCCAGCTCCAGTAGCCCGGCGGCGGGCCTGGCGCAGGCTCGAGCGCTGCGACTGCATCGCGAGGGTCTGACCCTCGGGGCATGGCTCTCGTGGCCACCTAATTTGTCACGAAAGGCGCGCGGAAGTGTCGCGGATCCGCGCGGTACGGGCTTCGCCTGGCGGCTTCGGCCTAGAGTCCGGCGCGCGGGTGCTGTTCGGGCGCGACCTGCTGCCGCGGTCCGAACTGGAAACGAAGGATCTAGTGGATGTACGTGATCAGGGGGACGATCAAGATCGCGACGACGTTCGTGATCTTGATCATGGGGTTGATCGCGGGCCCCGCGGTGTCCTTGTAGGGATCGCCGACAGTGTCCCCTGTGACCGCGGCCGCATGCGCCTCTGAGCCCTTGCCGCCATACGCGCCGTCCTCGATGAGCTTCTTCGCGTTGTCCCAGGCGCCGCCGCCCGAGGTCATCGCGATCGCGAGGAAGATGCCGGTCACGATCGTCCCGATCAGAAGGCCGCCGAGCATCTTCGGCTCGATGATCCCCACCACGATCGGGAACGCCACGGGAATCATGGCCGGGAGGATCATGCTCCGGATCGCAGACCCGGTCACGATGTCAATCGCACGACTGTACTCGGGCACCGCCGTGCCCTCCATGATCCCCGGGATCTCTCGGAACTGACGGCGCACCTCCTGCACCACTTGGCCGCCCACACGGCCCACGGCCTGCATCGCCAGCGAGGCGAAGAGGAACGGCATCAGGCCCCCGACGAAGAGCCCGGCGATGACCCAGAAGTCCGAAAGGTCGAAGGCCGTCGGCAGATCCTGGCGCGCGAGTTCGGATGTGAAGCCGTCGAAGAGGACGAGCGCCGCGAGGCCTGCCGAGCCGATGGCGTAGCCCTTCGTGACGGCCTTCGTCGTGTTCCCGACCGCGTCGAGCGGGTCGGTGACCCCACGCACCGACTCGTCGAGGTCGGCCATCTCGGCGATGCCGCCCGCGTTGTCCGTCACCGGGCCGTAGGCGTCCAGCGCGACGATGAGCCCTGTCATCGAGAGCTGCGCCATGACCGCGACGCCGATCCCGTACAGACCGGCCAGCCCAGCCGCGCCGCAGATCCCGGCGGCGATGACGAGAACCGGCAGCGCCGTCGCCTGCATGCCAACCGCAAGGCCTTCGATGATGTTGGTCGCGTGGCCCGTCGTCGACGCGCGCGAGATCATCTTCACGGGCCCCCAGCGCGTCCCGGTGTAGTACTCGGTGATCGCGACCAGCAGGAAGGTGACCGCAAGGCCGATCAGCGCGCAACCGTAGAGATCGCCAAACGAGAAGCGATCGGTGTCGAACGCCATGGTCACCGGGATGAACCCGAGCGCCGAGAGAACGGTTGCGGCGAGCACCGCCTTGTAGAGGGCGTTGATGATCGACCCCGTTCGACCGACGCGCGCGAAGAACGTGCCGATGACCGAGGCGATGATCGCGACTCCGCCGATCGCGAGCGGGTAGACCACGACGCCGGTCGACGGGAAGTTGACGGCGCCGAGGAACATGACGGCGACCGCGGTGACCGCGTACGTCTCGAAGAGATCGGCTGCCATGCCGGCGCAGTCCCCGACGTTGTCGCCCACGTTGTCCGCGATCACGGCAGGGTTCCGCGGATCATCCTCAGGAATGCCGACCTCGATCTTCCCCACCAGGTCGGCGCCGACATCGGCGGCCTTCGTGAAGATGCCGCCGCCGAGCCGCGCGAAGACGGAGATGAGCGACCCGCCGAGGGCGAGCCCGAGCAGGTTCGTCGTCGCCTCGTCCGGCGTCTGGTCGACCCAGCTGGTGAGGACGCCGTAGTAGCCGGCGACTCCCAAGAGCCCAAGCCCGACGACGAGGAGCCCGGTCACGGACCCAGATCCGAACGCGACCTTGAGCGCCGGGCGAACACCACCCTTCGCCGCCTCCGCCGTGCGGACATTCGCCCGGACGGCCACGTTCATGCCGATGAACCCAGCCGCGGCGGAGAACACCGCGCCGATCAGGAATCCGAGGGCCATCCACCACCCGAGGTCGTTCCAGAGCCCGATACCGATGAAGAGGACGAACGCGACGACCGCGATCGTCATGTACTGCCGGCGCAGGTACGCGGCGGCGCCGGCCTGAACGGCCCGCGCGATGGTCTGCATGCGCTCCGAACCGGCAGGTAGACGGAGCAGCCACACCGTCAGCCAGACCCCCCAGGCGATCCCGATGCCCGCGCAGACGAGCGCGAAGAGAACGCTGTGGTCCTGGAAGAAATCGCTCACGTACCCCTGCCTTCGCTCGGTTTCACAAAGTCCGCGTCTCCGGCGCCGCGAGAGGGGCCTAATCCCTCACGCCATGCGGGAAACGACGGCGGGCAGTTCTATCACAAACTCGTGTCGCCTCGACGCGCCAAATGCCCCGACGCGGACGTGGTTCGAACACGCCGAACGGGGAACGGGTCCAAGTATCCATGCTCGAACGAGAAGGGAGAATCACGTGAGGGAACAAGAGCCGCATAGAACCGAAGAGACACGAACCGGCGGGCCGGGCGGGGCCGACGTTGCGGTCGTCGACGTCTGGACGTTCCGAAGCGACCAGTCGATCGGAGACATCGACATCGCCGGCTACTCCGTCGAGGCGACGGACGGCGGCATCGGCAAGATCGACGAAGCGACCTACGAGGCCGGTGGCAGCTTCGTGATCGTCGACACCGGGCCGTGGATCTTCGGGAAGAAAGTCATGCTCCCCGCGGGCGTCGTCCAGAACGTCGATCCGGAGGCGGAGACGGTTTACGTCAACCGGAGCAAGGACGAGATCAAGAATGCGCCCGAGTACGACGAGACGACCAATCGCGAAGACGACGAGTACCGGGAGCGTCTCGGCGGCTACTACGGCGAGAGAGACAACTCGATCCGCTAGGGCGACCGAGCATCTAGCTCCAGGAATGCGAGGGGCGGCTCGAAGAGCCGCCCCTCGTCGTACAACGACCCGTCAGCCCCCTTCGCCCGCGGGCGGGGTAGCGTCGTCCGACGCGGCTTGCGCGTAGGCGAGCTGGAGATTCGCCACGGACTGCCGGAAGTCCCGGACCAGCTGCTCGGGAACGAAACGCTCGAGCACAGGCGTGATCGCGTTCATCGTCTCGATGGCGAGCCGAGCCTGCTCGAGGTCGCGGTCGTCCTTCGTGTCCTCCGTCAGCCCGAGCCGCCGGTAGCCGATTGACGAGATCGTGACGAGCGTCTGGATGAGGACGTCCTCGACCTTCAGGTCGCGGAGCGCATCGAGGAGCTCGTCGGCGAGCTGCTCCTGCTCCTCGGGCGAGCGCTCAGACACGCACGGCCTCCAGCACCTCCTGGGCGTAGATCGCCTCCATCGTCTCCCCCGCCTCGTGGCGCGCCGTCTGCCGCTCGGCCGGGTTCTCGTCGGGCACGCGCAAGAGCTGGGCGCAGCCGAGCTCTTCGGCCACCGGCCGCACCCACTCGATGAGCTCTCCGATCGCCTCGCGGGCGGGCCTGACGACATCCGTTCCGAGCCGGATCAGCTCGCCGGAGAGACCGAAGCGAGTCGCCCGCCAGAGGTTCTCCTCGAGGAGCCGGTGCGGATGGTCGGGCAGCCCCTCGCCGTCGTCGAGGGCGCGTGCGATGCGAGCGGTCAGCGCGTACATGAGGGCCGCGAGCGCCTGTGACTCGCCGAGCTCGGGCTGGCCGTCGCAGATCCGGATCTCGACGGTCGGGAAGGCGAGGTGAGGCCGCACGCTCCACCAGAGCTGTGTGTGCTCGGTGATGGAGCCGGTCCCATAGAGGAAGCGCACGTACTCCTCGTATGCGCCCCAGCTCCCGAAGGCGTCTGGGATCCCGCAGCGGGGGAACATGCGGGTGAAGACCTCCGTCCGGGCCGAGGCGAGCCGCGTATGCACGCCCTCGACGAACGGCGAGCTCGCGGAGACGGCGAGCAGGTCGGGCAGAAAGGCGCGGAGCGCGTCGGTGACGCGGATGGCCCGGTCGGCGCCTTGGATCCCGACGTGGACGTGAAGGCCGAAGGTGTTGTTCCGCCAGACGACGTAGCCGAGCACCTCGTCGTTTCGGCGGTAGTGCGGCGTGTCGATGATCCGCTGCTTCTGCCAGGGGCTCCACGGATGCGTGCCGACAGCGCAGAGAGCGATGCCCAGACCGTCCGCGAGCTCGATGAGCGCCCGGCGTCGGTCGGCCATGACCCCTGCCGCCTCGGTGAAGGTCTCGCAGCGACCCGTCCTGACCTCGACCTCGGAAGCGATCAGCTCGCCGACGAGGTGCTCTTCGAGCTCGGTGCCCTGCGCAGCGGCCTGGAGCTCCTCGAAGCGGTTGACGAGCCCATGGGTCGCGGGATCGAGGACTGCGAACTCCTCCTCCACGGCGACGGTGAAGTCCTTGCCGGCCTCGAAGGCCTCAAAGGCCGATCGGATCTGCTCGTCCGGCGACAGCCGCTGGGCCTCACCCATCGCGCGAAAGTAGCAGAGCCGCCACACGCTTCCAGCTCCAGTGCCGGACGACGGCCTTTCGGCCCGCGGCGCCAAGGGCAGCCCGCTCATCCGCCGGGAGCGCGAGGAGGGACGTGAGCTTCCCTGCGAGGTCTCCGGCGTCTTCAGGGTCGAAGCTCACGAGTGTGCGCCGCTCGGGCGGATACTCCGCCTCGATCCCAGCCGCGATCTCGGCCAGACCGGAGTGACGGGCTACGAGCGGGGGTGAGCCGCAGGCGGCGGCCTCGGCGGCGACCATCCCGAAGGCCTCCGGGAAGACCGATGGCGTAACGGAAACATCGGCGAGCGCCCAGAGGTGGCGGAGGTGACGGTGCTCGAGCGGCCCCGTGAAGAGCACCGGCCGGCCGGCAGCCAGCGCCTCCAGCTCGTCCCGCAACGGCCCGAACCCGACGAGCACAGCGCGCGCGTCGACATCACGAAGCGCGTCGAGGAGGAGATCGGCGCCCTTCTCCGAGCTCAGCTTCCCGACGTAGACGACCGTCGGTGCGTCCCCTGCGAGGAACTCGGCGAGACGCTGGGCGTTGTCAGGATCGGGAAGCCGCTCGCGTGTCCGGCCGGGATTGGGCGGGTCGCGGCGGGCTTCCTCTAGGAGGCCCGCGAGCGCCTCGTCGCGGGGCTCGGGCCGGAGCGCGTCGACGTCCACGCCCGGCGGCACGACCTGGACGCGGGCCGAATAGGCACCTGGCCCGACGACCTCCTCGAGGACGCGGCGAATGTGCTCGGAGCCCGCGTAGACGGCTTCGGCCCGGTCGAGGTTGTCACGCGCCAACGAGGCGAGCTCGGTGTTGCCGCGGATCGAGTACTCGAGCTCGGAGCCGTGCGCCTTCACCGAGAACGGTATGCCGCTCGCGGCCCCGACCGGCCCGCCGAGCAGCACGTGGTTCACGAGCAGGAGATCGGCGGGCAGGTGCTCCCGCACGGCGGCGGCGTTCGCCTCGACATAGTCGTCGCGCTCCTCGCGGGAGAAGTCTTGAAGGTACCGCGCCTCCAGATCCTCGTAGCGGTCGAGCACGAAGACCGGCAGCGGGCCGGGGAGCTCGGGCCGGACGACCGCCGCTTCGCCCAGGTCGAACTCCTCCGGACGCGGCTCCTGGGAGAAGACGACGATCTCGTGGCCGGCCCGCGTCCACTCGCGCGCAAGCATGCGCGTGTAGACGTTCGAGCCGGTCCCGCCCAGGAGGTAGCCGTGCCAGAGGAGAATCTTCACGCGTGGACGATCCTGACGGACTGCTCGTACGCCGCGCCCGGCGAGGGGACACGGATGCGTTCGCGCGGCTCGTCGAGCGCCACGAACGTCGTCTCTACAATCTCGCGGCGCGCGTGCTCGGCTCCCAGAGCGAGGCCGAGGATGCGGTGCAGGAGGCGCTCATCCGGGCCTGGCGCTCGTTGCCGCGCTTCCGAGAAGGCTCGCGGTTCTCGACCTGGCTCTACCGGATCACGGTCAACTGCGCGCTCGACCTGCGAGCGCGACGCCGGGCCGAGCCGTCCGACCTGGTCGCCGAGCGCGCTGACCCTCGCGACGCGTTCGAGACGAGCGAGCTCTCCGGAGACCTCCAGAACGCTCTCTCGCGGGTCGAGGAGCCCTACCGCGTGGCGGTCGTCCTCTACGACGTCCTCGGCTGTTCCTACGCGGAGATCGCGGACATCCTGGGCACCGCGGAGGGGACGGTGAAGTCCAGGATCTTCCGCGGCCGGCGCGACCTCGGGCGAGCCCTGGGAACATCGACCGCGAAGGGAGGGTCGAACGAGTGATGGCAGGGGAGCACCCCAGCGAGCCGACGCTGCTCGCCTACGTCGAGGACGAGCTTGGCGCGGACGAGCGGTCGGAGGTGGACCGGCACGTCGCCGGGTGCGCGACATGCGCCGCCGACGTCGCTGCTGCGCGCACCGGCAGGGATGTACTCAGGGCCGCGCACGTTCTCGCGGTCCCCGCGGGAGCGCGTGGGCGCCTGCTCGCCGATCGCCCTCAACGGGTAGCCGCCGCCCGCGGAGAGCGCCGGTGGCTCGCGCTCGCTGCGCCGGTCGCGGCCGCCCTCGCCCTCGCAGGCGGCATCGCCACCGTCGCCGTCTGGAGCCCTGGCGGGGGTGAGAGCGACGATGCCGGCGAAGGGGCGGTGGCCGAGGAGTCAGCCGCCGACGACGCGGGCGGAGACACAGGAGCTGCCGAGGGTGGCGCCGAACCGGAGCCCCAGGAAAGCGTGGCGAAGGACACGGTGCTCCGGGTGGCCGCGGAGCCGGAGGAGCTGGCCGCTGAGCTCCGGCTGGAGGGCTTCGACGCCCGCGTCGAGGGTTCGGCCGTCGTCGTCACGACCGATCGCAGAACGGCTCTCAGGCGCGCGCTCCGCGACTACCCGCGCGGCTCGGTTGCGGTCCGCGTCGAATGACCTTCGAACGTGTCTTAGGTCAGGTAGAAGTAGAGCGCGTAGAGGAGCTCGACCGCCGGCGACGTCGTATGGACGGTGACATCTGATGGGACGTCGAGAAGCGCCTCGGTGTAGTTGAAGATGATCTTGACGCCGGCCGCGACGAGATCGTCCGCGACGCGCTGGGCCTCTCCACCCGGCACGGCGACGACGGCGACGATGATCTGCTTTTCCCGGATCACCTCGGCCAGGTCCGCGTAGTCGAGGACCTCGCCCTTGCCGATCGGCCGGCCGACCTTCTCCTGGTCGACATCGAAGGCGGCGGCGATGTTGAAGCCGTGGTCGGCGAAGATCGGCGAGCTCGCGATGGCCTGGCCGAGCCGTCCGGCGCCGAGCAGCGCGATGTTGTGCTGCCCCTGCGTCCGGAGGATCTTCCGTACCTCACCCGCGAGCGCATCGATGTTGTAGCCGACACCGCGCTTGCCGAACTTGCCGAAACCGGAGAGATCGCGGCGGATCTGCGTCGCGTTGATGTTCGTGTACTCCGAGATCTCCTGTGAGGAGATCCGCTCCTTGCCCATCTTCCGAGCCTGCGTCAGGACACGCAGGTACTGGCTGAGTCGCGCGGCGACACCGACCGTCAGCCTGTCGCCGTTCCGATCGGTGCTCTCCTCCGTGTACGACCCCGTAGCCATCGCTTGTGACACAGCATACCCACCCCCGAACCCGCACGACGAGAGAGGAAACGCCCGCCGACGGCCACGGAATCAGGTGAGTTTGTGGCACGGGTGAACGGGCGCGCTGGCCGCGCGCCCTCCTTACGAATCACGCGAAGAGCGGCGCGATTCGCCCGGCGGCTCCGCCGCCTCCGCGGGGCGCAGCCGGCGCCGCAGACCATCGGGATGGACGAAGTACGTGAACGCCTCCTCACCGTCCACGATCACGACCGGGAGCCGCTCCCGGTAGCGGGCCTCGAGCTCGTCGTCGCCGGTGATGTCGGTCTCGACGAGCTCGAAGGGAACATCGGAGCGGACGGTCTCGATGATCCGTCGTGCGCTCTCGCAGAGATGACAGCCGGGCGCGTGGACGAGCTCGACACGCGGCAGGTTAGGGCTAGGGGTAGAGCCCACGTGTGATCGTCGCCTCAGCGACCCGACCGACCGCGCACGCGTACGCGGCCTCGCGCATCGCCACGCCCTTGTCCTCGTGGATCCTCCACGTCTCCGAGAACGCGCGCGTGACGATGTCGTTCAGCTTCGCGTTCACCTCGGACTCCTTCCAGAAGTACTCCTGGAGGCCCTGCACCCACTCGAAGTACGAGACGACAACTCCGCCCGCGTTCGCGAGCACGTCCGGAAGCACGAGGACGCCGCGCTCCTCGAGGATCCGGTCGGCCTCGAGCGTCGTCGGCCCGTTGGCGCCCTCGCAGATCACGGAGGCGCGAATGCGGTCGGCATTGTCTTCCGTGATGACCTGCTCGAGCGCGCAGGGCGCGAGCACGTCGCAGTCGAGCACGAGCAGCTCGTCGTTCGTGAGCGTGTCCGCGTCCGCGAAGCCCGAGAGCGTACCGTGCTCGAGCTTGTGCTCGACGACGGCCCGGACATCGAGCCCGGACGGGTTCACGATGCCGCCCTGCGAGTCCGAGACCGCGATGATCTCGGCCCCCTCCTCCGCCAGGAAGAGCGCCAGCGCCCGTCCCACGTTTCCGAGGCCTTGGACGACGACGCGGCAACCCTCGATCGTCTCGCCCCGCTTGCGGAGTCCCTCCCGGATGCAGTAGGCGGCACCGCGAGCCGTGGCATCCCGGCGGCCGAGCGAGCCTCCGAGCTCGAGAGGCTTGCCGGTCACGACCCCGAGGACGGAGTAGCCCTTGTTCATGGAGTAGGTGTCGAAAATCCAGGCCATCTCGCGCGAGCTCGTGCCGACGTCGGGCGCTGGTATGTCCGACTCGGGCCCGATCAGGTTGATGATCTCGGTCGTGTAACGACGCGTCATTCGCTCGAGCTCGGAGAGCGACAGGGCCTTCGGGTCGACGACGACCGCTCCCTTCGCACCGCCGAACGGGAGGCCCATCAGCGCGCACTTCCAGGTCATCCACATCGCGAGCGCCTTCGTCTCGTCGAGGGTCACTGCCGGGTGGAACCTGATGCCGCCCTTCGAGGGGCCACGCGCCACGTTGTGGACGATGCGGTAGCCGGTGTAGACGTCCACCGACCCGTCGTCCATACGAACTGGGACGGCCACCTCGACGGCGCGCTTACAGTGGAGGAGGACGTTCAACATGCTCTCGTTGACAACCTCGAGGAGGCGGGCGGCCCGGCGCGTTTGCTCGCGCGCCATGGCCCACGGGTCCTGCTTCAGGTGAGACGGCGTCGTCTCGACGATCGCCATGCCTAATGCCCCGTCCAGTGATGCTGACTTGGGGGCACTAGTCCTGCCCCTCGCCGGCGATCGTGAACGGCACGTCGACAATCGAGGCCGCCGCACCGACGTCCCCGGCCACCGGCTTGGCACGGAGACGCAGCACGTACTCGCCCGGCGCGAGCCTCTTTCCTGCCGCCGAGCGGCCGGTGAGGCCGAACGCGTAGCGGCCAGGCAGAAGATCGCGCATCCGGATGAGTGTCCCGAGCCGCCGCCCGTCGGCGCGCCGGAGCTCGGCCGTGAGGAGCGCGACGGGCTCGATCGTGTCGCCGTCCGGGGCCGTATCTGCGCGGCCGGCTTGAAACGCGACGACGGCGGGTGCGGCGCCCGAAGGCTCGAAGGAGTCGTTCGAGAGCTTGACGTCTGTGAGCAGCGATGCTTGGCGCCCAGAGCGGAATGAGACCGCCCACGGCACCCGGACGGCCTGCGAGCCCGCAGGCTGGACGACGAAGACGCCGCCGACCGCTCCTTCGGCCGTCTCCCCGGCTGAGGCCTGGAGCGTGACGAGCTCACGCGCTCCGGGCTCGAGCGAGAGCCTCGCCGGGTTGGCGCCGAACCTCACTTCAGGCTTCGCCGAATCGCGCGCGAGGCCGAAGGACACGTCGACGCGGCGCGTCGAGAGGTTCGTAACGACGACCCCGCGCAGGACACGCCAGGAGTCGCCAGACACGCGGCCGAAGGCGAGCGAGGTCGGTTCGACCGCGATCTCAGAGGCCGCCGCTGCGATCGGGTCGACGACGCCGGCGCCCTCGGCCGTGACCGGCTCGTCGTTCAGCGGCTGCGCCGCGCCGACGAGCATGCTCCGAAGCTGGCCTGGTGAGAGTCCAGGGCGCGCTTCGGCGACGAGGGCGGCGGCCCCCGCGACGACCGCCGCAGCTGCGCTCGAGCCGCTGGCAGTGGCCACACGCTCTCCCGAGCCGGCGTCAGCGGTGACGAGACCGACCCCCGGCGCGACGAGGTCGGGCTTCACGTGCCCGTCGAAGACGAGCCCGCCGGACGAGAAGGGCGCAACGGCGCCCGAGCGCGGATTGGCGACGGGGCCGGCCGAGCCGAGCTCGACCGTGAGGGCCTGACCGTCCGCAAGGGCACGGAAGGCCGTGCGCCCCGCACGTGCGGGGAGCGCCGCGACCGGGATGGGTATCGATTCGTCGAGATCGAGGCCTCCGGCAGGAACGAGCCCGCCGGAGACCAAGAGCGCGGCGGCTCCGGCTGCAGCGGTGTTTCGCGCCTGGGCTGCGATGTCGCTCTGCGCGGGCAGGAGAACCGCGCGTCCCGCGACGGTGCTGAGGCCTTCGCGGTCGAAGAAGTCGCCGAGCTCGGTTCCGCCAGCGACGTCGTTCACCGGCCGGTCCGGGGCTGCAAGCGACGGCCCGAGGAGAGCAGCCACGGGGAAAGTCTGCGAGCCAGACGCTGCGATTGCCCCGGCAAGGTCGAGCCGTCCGTCGAACACCGGGCTGTCGCCGGCGCGAAGAGCGACAGACATCGTCGCGACCTTCCGCCGCGCATCGAGTGCGCCGACCGTCAGCGAGTCGGGGCTCCCGCCGGGCGCGCCCACGCTTCCGAATCCGTCGCGGCCGGTCCAGCCGTCGTTGCCGGCGGCGGCGACGACGAGCGTGCCGAGCTGAGCGGCGCCCTTCACCGCGCGAGCTTCCGGGCCGTCGGCGAACGCGGCGAACGGCGCAACGATCGGCGCCAGAGCGATCTCGGCTGCGTCGTCAGGATCACCATCGCCGTTTGGGTCGACGGCGCGCTCGAGGCCGGCGAGCAGGACGTCGCTCGTCCCGAAGACCGCGAACTCCCCGCCGACGGCGCGCTGCCAGCCGAGCACCCGGATCGGGAGAAG
Source organism: uncultured Actinomycetes bacterium (assembly GCA_963733135.1). Classification (GTDB taxonomy): domain Bacteria; phylum Actinomycetota; class Thermoleophilia; order Gaiellales; family Gaiellaceae; genus CAVTBX01. The sequence continues at coordinate 139,947 of CAVTBX010000009.1, read as the reverse complement.
CCTCGCCCCGGGCGCTACGCCTTGGATCGTCTCGCTCTCCCCGACGACGAGGCCCGCCATGCGGGTGCCGTGCGTCTCGAGGCGGCCCGGCTCGTCGGGCTTCGCGCGCGGCGATGCAGTCTTCCTTCCGCCGAGCACGTCGATCCCGGGCAGGACGCGGCCGCCGAGCGCCGGGTGCGCACCCTGGACGCCGCTGTCGAGAAGCGCGACGGTGACACCGCTCCCGTCGAAGCCCGGGAGCGCGACCTCGGGCCGATGGCCACCGGCGCGGAAGTCGGCCCGCGCGAGCGTGTCAGAGGCCACGGACGCAGGCTGAACCGTGCGCACCGGGTAGACCCCCGCAACCGTCTCCGTGCGCTCGAGCTCCGCAAGCATGCGCGAATCCACGACGGCCGAGAACCCGTTCAGGGTCAGCGTGAAGCTCCGAAGCGGCTTCAACCGGACGCCTCGCCGTTCCAGGCGGGCGATGAGCATCCGCTGTGACGCCTGAGCGTCCGTGACCCAGCGGCGATGCTCGTCGTCGGTCGGAACCGTGCGCGCGGCCGCGAGGCGGTCTGCGAGCGACGGCGCTTTGAGGACGACGATCACGCGCTGCCCGAGCGGCGCCTGCGGGCGCTCGCCGAAGGCGCTCTTCCAGGCGGAGATCGCGCTCTGGAGCGCAGAGCCGGGTGCACCGCGGACGGGAGAGACCGCGAGCAAGGTCGCGGCCACAAGGGCCACGACGCCGAGCGCGAGCACCCGTCGGCGGCGAACGTCAGGGGTGCGTCCCTCAGGGGCCTGCCCAAGAAGCGGATCAGGGCGCCTGGCACGCGCCACGCACCCCGAGACGGCGTCCTCGGTCGCGCCAATATGCCTGCATATTGACACTCCCTGCGTCCTTGCCTCCCGGCACGTGTCGCGCGCCATCCACCGCGACCACTTCTTGGACAGGCCCCTAGGCCGCGGACGCGTAGGCATCGAGCGCAAGATAGCCGGGGTACGGGATGGGCGGCGCATATCTCGCCGCAGACGCGATCATGACTCCGTTATCGGTACAGAACGGCAGCGGCGCGAGTGCGGCGCCGGCGAGCCCGAGCCGAAGCTCTGAGTTGGCGGCGACTCCCCCGACCACGGCGATCCGGTCGTGGCCGAGAGCCTCGGCCGCGGCCTCCGCCTTCTCGACGAGCGCGCGCACGATGGCGCGCTGGTAGCTCGCGGCGAGATCGGCGCGCCGTCGCTCGAGCTCCACCGGGTCGAGATCGCGGACGGCGTAGAGGAGCGCGGTCTTGAGGCCCGAGAAGCTGAAGTCGTGTCCCGCCACCCTCGCGACGGGAAAGCGATACGCCGCGGAGTCTCCCGCGCGCGCGAGGCGGTCGAGTCCCGGGCCGCCCGGATACGGGAGCCCGAGCAGGCGCGCGCCTTTGTCGAAGGCTTCACCGGCAGCGTCGTCGAGCGTCGTGCCGACCGCCTCGTAGCCGGAGCGGTCTCGGACGTCGAGAAGCAGCGTATGCCCCCCGCTCGCGAGCAGGCAGAGAAAAGGCGGATCGATTGGATCCGGCTCCAGGTAGAGGGAGGCCACGTGGCCGTGGAGATGGTCGACGGGGACGAGTGGAAGGCGCCTGGCCCAGGCCATCGCCTTCGCGGCCGAGAGGCCGACGAGCAGGGCTCCGATCAGGCCCGGCCCGCGGGTGACGGCCACGGCCTCGAGATCGTCGAGCTGGGTGGCCGCTTCCGCGAGAGCTTCCTCGACGACGGGCGCTACGAGCTCGAGATGGCGGCGCGACGCGACCTCGGGGACGACGCCGCCGTAGCGCGCGTGCAGGTCGGCCTGCGAGGCGACGACGTTCGCGAGGACGTTTCCGCAGCGTGTGACGACCCCGCATGCTGTCTCGTCACACGAGGTCTCGAGCCCGAGGATCATCGGCCGCGGGCCACGGCACGCACAGGGTCCTTCCACATGATGAGCGCGTCCTCGCGATTGTCCGTGTAGTAACCCCGGCGCACGCCGGTCGAGTGGAAGCCGAGGCTCTCGTAGAGAGCGATTGCAGCGGTATTGGAGACCCGCACCTCGAGCGTGTAGCCGCGACGCGCGTCGCTCTCGGTGCGGACGAACAGCTCCTCGAGGAGCTGCTTGGCGACACCGTGGCGGCGATACGCAGCCGTGACGGCGATGTTCATCACGTGCCAGGCGTCGACGTAGCGGGAGATGATCAGGTATCCGACGAGCGGGCCGCCGGGCGCGTCGACGTCGTACGCGCCGAGCGATGCCGAGGACGGCTTCGCCAGCTCACCCGCGAACATGGAGCGAGACCACGGAGTCGGGTACGCCTCGCGTTCGATCCCCTCGACGTCGTCGAGGTCGGCGAGGATCAGCCGGCGGATGTCCAGGGTCACCCGCCGACCGCCCGCTCAGCGTCCGGCACGCGCAAGTAGATCGGCTCGGCTCGCTCTGCCGGCCCGAACTCGACGGCGAGCGCGGCGTGGTGGCGGGCCCAGGGGACGTGGCGCGGATCGTCGTCGGGTGGGACGGTCGCGCCGAGACCCTCGAGGGTTTCTCGGTACCGGACGGCGCCGTCGCCGACCGCCGTCGTATCGGGGTCGAGTTGGAGGTCGGCCGGAGCGAGGACGGCCGGCTCGCCGTCGACCATGGTGAAGATCTCGCGGCGGCGTGCGTCGATCACCGGCAGTGCGCCCGGCGCCCCCGCGCCGAGCGCGTCGAGCGTCGAGATCCCGGCGACGGGTGCATCCAGCGTCAGCGAGAGCATGCGGGCCGTGATGAGCCCCATGCGGAGCCCTGTGTAGCTGCCTGGGCCGGTTCCAACAACGATTCTGTCGACGGCAACGCGGGTATCGCTGGCCCGGTCGAGGAGCTCGTCGATGTCCTGAAGGATCGTCGCGGGCTTGGTGCGCCGTTCGCCGACCACCTCGCCGTCCCGCACGACCGCGGTCGTGGCCGCATCGGTCGCGGTGTCGAAGGCCAACGTCAGCACTGCTCAGAAAGCGCTATTTCCAGGTGTTTTTCGGTGGTTTCGACCTCGATCAGTCTATGCTCCGCGCCCACATGTCGCAAACGCACAGAGGCTCGCGCCTCTGGGAGAAAGCCGCCACCGCGCTCGGGCCACTCGACGAAGGCGACCGCATGCTCGAAGTACTCCTCGAGATCCGCCCAGTCCCGCTCCGCAACCGCCTCGAATCGGTACAGGTCAAGGTGGGACACGTCCGGATCGGCCGTGTAGCGGTGTCCTATCGTGTACGTCGGGCTCGTGACCGGGCCGTCGACTCCCAGTGCGCGTGCGGCGCCGCGGACGAAGGTGGTCTTGCCGGCACCGAGCTCGCCCGCAACCGTGATGACGTCCCCGGCTCGAAGGTGGAGGGCAAGCCGTCCTGCTACGCACTCGGTCTCCCGAGCGGAAGACGTCTCGACCGCGATCATGGCGAGGAGCTTAGTGCCGTCCCGAGGACGTGCGAATCCGACGAGCCGATTCGGGCGGATGCCCAGCTCGCAGGCCGATCCTGCCCGACGACGAGCGCGCCCCAGGGAAGTTTTTGCGATTCGCGCGCCCTTCGTCACACTTCCGCGACAGGACCCACGGCCCGATGGGCCGTGGCATGAGGGTCAGACCCTCGGGGTTCCCCGCGGACTGAGGCCCGCCGGCTTCGCCGTTCGGGATCCGCAGCGGTTGACGGATCTAGAAGAGGCCGAGCTGTTCCTGGGGCGTCGCGGTAGCGGCTTCAGGCGCGGGTCGGGGCGGGAGCTGGATGACCGGAGCCGGCGGACGGCTTTCCTCCGCGATCAGCCCGGGAATCCGGGCAAAGTCCTCCTCGAGCGTCCGCAGCATCGCCGGCGTGTAGAGAGCGGCCGCCGGATGGTAGATCGGATACAGCGTCACAGACCGTCCGCCCACAGACGCCTCCTGCGGGCTCCCGTGCACGCGCGTGATTCCGTGCGGCTTTCCGGAGAGGAGCTTCGTGGCGAAATTCCCGAGCGTGGCAACGAGCTTGGGCTCGACAATCTCGAGCTGGCGAAAGAGATGCCCTTCGCAGGCCTCGATCTCATCGGGCTGAGGGTCTCGGTTACCGGGGGGACGGCACTTGATGACGTTCGCGATGTAGACGTCGTCACGGGTCAGGCCGATGCCGCCGAGCAAGCGATCGAGGAGCTTGCCCGCCTGGCCCACGAATGGAAATCCCTGCTTGTCCTCGTGGAATCCGGGGGCCTCGCCCACGAACATCAGGTCGGCGCCAGGATTGCCGACCCCGAAGACGACTTGCGTACGGCCCTCGGCGAGCCGGCAGCGGGTGCAGTCAGCTATCTGGCCGGCATAGGCGGCGAGCTCGCCGCGCCTGTCCCGTTCGCTCTCAGTGACCGCAGCCACACGAACCGCCGCAACAGCCTCCACCGCCGCCGAAGCTGGGCTGTTCGGCGGTGCCGTGAGCCGCGAAGACCGAGAACTGGCGAGCCACCCTCTCGGAGCCGCAGTCCGGGCAGCCCGGATCGTCGGCGTCGGCGCGCAAGAGCTCCTCGAAGTGGCTCTCGCACGTCATGCACACGAACTCATAGATCGGCATCGCCGAGGGAGTGTAGGCATGCACTCGGACGTGCCGCAAACGGCACCGGATTCAGTCGACAACTAGCTCTTGCGCGCTGCGGCCTTGCCGCCCTTGCGGCCTGCGGCCTTCTTCTGCGCCGTCGTACCGCCCTGCTTCGAGCTACCGCCGGAGCCGGATTTCTTGCCGCCCCGGCTGGACGCGCCTGGGGAGTTGGCGATCTTCGCCGCCCGCTCCTTCGACATGCCTTTGTCCTTCAGGGCCTCGTACTGCTTTTCGTTCTTGACGTTCGCGCGTTTGTTCGGCATGGCGCGCCGATACCCGGTCGCGCCGGGGGCAAACCCGACGGCTAGGGTTTACGGCGTGCCGAACGAAAAGGTCACGAAGAGCGACGAGGAGTGGCGCCGAGAGCTCGACCCCGAGCGGTTCCACATCCTCCGCGAGAAGGGCACGGAGCGGCCCTGGTCGGGCGAGCTGAACGCCGTCAAGGAGGAGGGAAGGTTCCGCTGCGGCGCCTGCGGCGCCGAGCTCTTTCGCTCGGACGCGAAGTTCGAGTCGGGCTCCGGCTGGCCGAGCTTCTTCGAGCCGGCGAGCGACGACGCGGTCGAGACCGAGGAGGACAACTCCTGGCTGATGCGTCGAACCGAAGTGGTGTGCAACTCCTGCGGCTCACACCTCGGGCACGTCTTTCCGGACGGGCCACATCCGACTGGGCAGCGGTACTGCATCAACTCGCTGGCTCTCGATTTCGAGCCCGAGCAGGAGGACACCTGACAAGCCGCCGCGTCGAACGGTTTCGGCGCATCTCAGTGACACAGGCGTGACACTCGGCCTGGTCGAAACGGCCGCTGGTCGGGGTCAGACCCTCGTGGCCGACGCGTTGCACGCCGTGGACGAGGTGCCCGGCACGCGTTCTACGCTCTCGACGCTCGGGTAGACTCGAAGTGCCCGGTATCCCACGGGAACTGGAGCCCGAATGGACATCCGATCCGCATGCGTAGTCGGCGCAGGACGCGTCGGCACGGCGATCGCCGCCCGGCTCGGCGAGAGCCTCCCGACCCGCCTGACAGGCCGCGAGCTCGACCTCGGCGACGCCGAGCTCGTGCTCCTCTGCGTGCCTGACCGTGCCATCGCCGAGGTCGCTACGGCTATTCCGCCAGGCCCGTGGGTCGCCCACACGAGCGGCGCGTGCACGCTCCACGCCCTCGCTCCCCACAGGCGCCGGTTCAGCCTCCACCCGCTCCAGACCTTTACGCTCGATCGCGGCCCGGAGCAGCTCGACGGGGCGTGGGCCGCGATGACGGCCGAGAACCCAAGAGCGATGAAGATGGCGAACCGCCTGGCCGAGGCACTTGGGCTCGAACCTTTCCCGCTCGACGACTCCGTGCGGCCGCTCTACCACGCAGGCGCCACGGTCGCCGCCGGCTTCCTCGCGACCCTGCATGAGATCGCCTCAGACCTCATGCGCCTGGCCGGCGCACCACCGGAGGCACTCGAGCCGCTCATGCGGCGGACGATGGAAAACGGATTCGCCGCCACGGGCCCGCACGTACGGGGGGACTGGGCGACCGTCGAACGGCATCTGGACGCGATCGGCGAGGCGCGGCCCGAGTACGAGCCGGTGTACCGCGCTCTTTCCGAGGCGACGAGCGAGGCGGTCTCCCGATGAGGCGCGCTCGGACGATCGCCGGCCTGCGCGCCGCACTCGAGCCGCTTCGACGTGGAACGGTCGGGCTCGTGCCGACCATGGGCGCCCTCCACACGGGGCACGACGCCCTCTTCGCAGCCGCACGACGTGAATGCGACACCGTCGTGGCGAGCATCTTCGTCAACCCCGCGCAGTTCGAGGATCCCGCCGATCTCGCCGCCTATGCTCCCGATCCCGAGGCGGACGCAGATCGCACCGAGGCGGCCGGCGTCGACCTCCTGTTCCTCCCGACCGCCGAGGAGATGTACCCGGAGGGGTTCCAGACCTGGGTCGAGGTCGAAGAGCTCTCGCGCCAGCTCGAAGGGGAGCACAGGCCGGGCCATTTCCGCGGCGTTGCCACGGTCTGCACGAAGCTCTTCGCGATCGTGCGCCCCGACCGCGCCTACTTCGGCCAGAAGGACGCTCAGCAGGCGGCCGTCGTAGACCGGCTCGTGCGCGACCTCGCACTCGGCCTCGAGATCCGGATCATCCCGACCGTCCGGGATTCCGACGGGCTCGCCGTCAGCTCGCGGAACGCCCGCCTGGCCGTGGATGAACGCCGTGCCGCGACCGCGATTCCGCGCGCGCTCTCCGCCGGCAAGCTCGCGTACCGGCGCGGCGAGGATCCGATCGCTGCCGCACACACCGTGCTGGATGACGAGCCTCTTCTCGAGCCCGAATACGTGGAGATCGCCAGGTTCAACGGAGGCCCGCCGATCCTCGCGGCTGCGGTTCGGGCCAGACGCACGCGTCTGATCGACAACGTCCCGCTGGAAGGAGCGCACAGTGAGTAGTCGACCACCTACCGCCGGCAAGCTGCCGCTGACCGAGCTATCCGAGCTGAAGCGGCGCGGCGAACGGATCGTGATGGTCACGGCCTACGACTTCCCAAGCGGCAAGCTCGCCGACGCGGCCGGGGTCGACCTCATCCTCGTCGGTGACACCGCCGCGATGGTTGTCATGGGGTACGAGGCGACCGTTCCGGCGACGATGGACGAGATGGTGCTTCTGACCCGGTGGGTCTCGCGAGGCGCCGAGCGCCCGCTCGTCGTGGGCGACATGCCCTTCGGCTCCTTCCAGGTCTCGGACGAGCTCGCGGTCGAGAACGCCGTCCGCATGGTCAAGGAGGGCGGCGCCGACCTCGTGAAGCTCGAGGGGGCCGGGCCGAGCCTTGCACGCGTCCACGCGATCACGAGCGCGGGCATCCCGGTCCTCGGCCACATCGGCCTCACGCCCCAGTCCGCGACGAAGCTCGGCGGCTTCCGGGCGCAGGGTCGGAGCGCCGACAAGGCCCGGGAGCTCTACGACGACGCGCTCGCCCTCCAGACGGCAGGTGCATCGGCGCTCGTCCTCGAAGCCGTGCCGGCCGAGGTGGCGGCGGAGATCACGCGCGCGCTTGCGATTCCGACGATTGGAATCGGCGCGGGCGGAGACACCGACGGCCAGGTGCTCGTGTGGCACGACCTGCTGGGCTTGTACGAGGGACGCTCGCCGCGCTTCGTCAAGCGCTATGCGGAGCTTGCAATCGAGATCGGCGAGGCGCTCGAGGGCTTCGTCGCCGACGTACGATCGGGCGCGTTTCCGGAGGAGAGCCACACGTACAGGATTGCTGAGGACGAGCTCGACCGCTTCCGAGCCGCCGTTCGGCCCGGCTGACCGGCGTGGTCGACCAAAGGATCTAGCCGGCCGTCAGGATCAGGGCGACCAGCGAGAGGGCGACCAGGGCAAAGGCGCCGAGAACGAGCGAGCCGAGGGCTCGGAAGACGCTCCAACGCTCGACTGTCCGGATGCCGATCACGACGAGCGCGGCTGCCCAGGCCACGAAACCGAGCTCGATACCTCGAAAGACCAGGCCTCCCACGCCGTCGTCGGCCCCCCACGTACGGAACGCGTCCCCGCCGAAAAGTGCGAGTTTCGGGGGCCAGACGAGCACCAGCGAGAGAACGAGCGGCGTCGCCGCGTACGCCAGCAAATGGCGCGCCCGTCGATACGAGCCTGCGCTCCCCGCGGCCCGCAGGCCCAGGTAGAACACGAGACCTCCGAGCCAGTACGCCGCCGTGCCGTAGAGCGCTCCCTGGACGAAGATCACCACCGCAAGCAGGAGCGGATCGAGCGGCAGCGTGCCGTCGGTTGGATAGTCGAGCAGCGTCCCGGTCGCGTCGAGCGACAGGATCCCGGCCATCCCGGCCAGCAGCACGAGCGCCAGGATCGGCTCCTGCCGCGCCGCCGCCTGGTCCGTCGACTCCGTTCGAAGCCAGGAGAAGACCGCAACCGGGCTCGTGAGCACGGCGGGAATCCGGAGCCACCACTCGCGGTCGAGGCGCTCTTCGCGAGCGGGCTCAGCTCTGGCGCTCACACCAACCAGCCTAGCTCGCGGAGACGTTGAAGGATCCTGACGAACCGCGCCCGGAAATGCCTATAGGAAACCCCCGAACGAGCAGCCCAATGCCCCAAACGGGTCATCGGCGCGTCCCCGAATCGCACCGAGAATGGGTAACGGATCCCCGTATCTCACAACTCTGCGGTCACAAGGAGAACACATGATGCAGGCACGTCACCGGAGGGCCCTCACGCTCCTCCTCACAATCGGAGTCGTCGGCACCGTCGCTGGCTGGGGCGCCTACTCGGCGTTCACCGCGACCACTGCGAACAGCGGCAACACGATCACGGCCGGCACGGTCGCGATCTCACAGCACGCAGGCGCTACGACGCTCTACTCCGGCACCGACCAGGGCCCCGGCAGCTCGTTCGTCAAGTGCGTCCGCGTGTCCTACACCGGCTCGCTCGCCTCGAGCGTGCGTCTGTACGTCTCGAGCGGTGTCACGAACGGCTCGGCTTTCAATCTCAAGGTGGAGCGCGGCTCCGGCCTCTCCTCGCCTGACGCATCGATGAACTGCACCGGCTTCTCCTCGTCCTCGACGCCGTATGACGGAAACCTCGGCGCGTTCGCCACGAACTACGCCGGCGGAGTCGACGGCAAGGCGAGCGCCGCGGCCTGGAACCAGAACGACAGCGTCGATTACCGCTTCACGATCACCGTGAATGACGACTCGACCCCGAACGCCCACACCTCGGCCCTCTCCTCGGGCGCGCACACGTTCACCTGGGAGGCACGCAACAACTAGTGAGATCAGACGGGATCCAGTTGGCCGAGAGCGGAGCATTGTCTCCGCTCTCGGTCGAATCAGATCACGTTTATCCATGCAGACCGCCATCAACATCCGGACTGACTGGGTCGCGCTCCTCGCCGGCCTCGCGATCGCCGCGGCGCTCGTCGCAACCTGGCGGGTCGACGGGGGCTCGGCAGCTCCTCCGGCGCGCGTCGAGATCGTGACGTCGCCTTCGGCGCAGATCGCGATCAACCCGGACGGCATCACCAGCGAGGCGCAGAAGCTCGTCCCGTCGTCCCCTGGCGACGGACTCCGGCGAACGGTCGAGATCCGAAACGCAACAGCCGAGCCGCTCGACCTACGGGTCAAGGCTGTGACTGACAGGCCCGAGCTGAACGGGACTCTCGAAGTAGACGTTCGTGCCGGAGCGCGGCAGGTCTACGGCGGCCCGCTTGCAGGGCTCGAGTCTGGCTCCCAGGCGTTCGCGCTGGACGCCGGTGAGTCCCTGGCTCTCTCGGTGCTCGCGTGGGTACCCGAAGGCGCAGACTCGGAGGACTGGGCAGGACGAAGCGTCTCGGTGGCGCTCGAGCTCGAGCCCGTAGGGGGAGGAACAGCTTCGTGAGCACCTTCCCGACCACTCCGCTCGCCGACGCCTACGCGCGCGCCTATGTGGCTCGCACGACGGCTCCGAGAGTCAACCTGTGCCGGCGCCGCGTCCTTCAGCTGGCCGGCTGGGCCGCGTTCGGCGTCGCGATCGGGATCGCGGCCGTCGTCTCGCTCAGCGGCCTCGTCGGCTACCAGAGCTTCACCGTGCTCTCGGGGAGCATGGAGCCGGCCATCTCGACCGGGGACGTGATCCTCGTCAAGAAGATCAGCCCGACCGACGCCCGCATCGGCGACGTGGTGACGTTCCGAAGCCCCGACGAGCCGACGAAGATCATCACGCACCGGGTGCGCTCCATCCAGGTCGCCGACGGTGTCGTCCGCTTCGTGACGCGGGGGGACGCGAACACGGGCGCCGAGCGCTGGCAGGTGGCCGGCAACGGTCAGATCGGCAAGGTCGCCGTTCACGTGCCGAAGCTCGGCTACGTGACCAACCGGGTCGGTAGCCGTTTCGGAAAGCTCGTGTTCCTCGTTCTGCCGGCGCTCATTCTTCTGGTGTCGGAGATCCACAGGTTCTGGCGCCACGAGGATCGAGGCCGGAAGAATGCGGCGACCGGGTAGCACGCTCGGGGCCGCACGCCTCACGTCGACCCCCGCAGTGATCGCCCCCGACGCGGAGGGGCGTGCCCGTGCATAGCGAACCCGAGACGCAGAGCAGGCCGGTCGAGAACAAGAGGGGCTTCCGACGCAAACAGCGCCCGTGGGGCCTCCTGGCCTTCGTCTCCGTGCTCGTCGCATTCGGTGTCAGCGAGGCGCTCGGAGCGCGCGGGGCGCTCGCACCCTCCTCGATCCAGGGCTCAGCCTCCGAAGCCCGCGAGACGCCGGAGGCACCTGACGGTGCCGAGCCCGTTCTGACGGCCCCGGCTCCCGATCCCGAACCTGCGCCGAACGGGCCCTCCGGAACCTCCCCGGATATCCGGCCGGACGACGACTACGACTATCCCGACGACGTGCCGGACGACCCTGGCCCGGATCCGACTCCGCCGCCGCCGCCCCCGCCTCCGCCGGCGCCCGACCCGCCCCCCGAGCCTGAGCCCCCGCGTCGCCCTGTCCTCGTGTCGAACGACGGCGGGCAGGCGCTGTTCTCGTTCCCGAGCCTCGGCGCCGATCGTGTCATGGAGCGTTGCGTGACCGTGAAGTACACCGGCCCGCGGGATGCCGAGGTTCACCTCTTCGCGCCGCGCTGGGGCACGGGACTCGATCGCTATCTCAGGATGACGGTGACGCGTGGAACGAGCCTCGCGACGCAGGGCGGGCCTTGCACGGCGTTCAACCCGGACGCTCAGAGCTATGCCGGCGCCGGCCCTGGCGTCCTCTACAGCGGTCGCCTGGCCGGCTTCCCCGAGACCCTCGAGGCCGCGGACGGCGCGCACGGCCCCGCGACCTGGCAAAGCGGGGAGTCGCACACGTATCGCGTCCGCGTGGCGATCGTCTCCGCGAACGCAGCGCAGGGAAAGTCGACGAACTTCGAGCTCGTCTGGCAGGCGCGACCGTGAGCTGCGTCGTTCCTCGGCCCCGACCGCGCTCAAGGGCTCGATCTATGAGGTCGATCTCACAACCATGACCCGCCGTCGAAAGATCCTCTTGACCGTGATGCTCGTCGGAGTCGCCAGCGCGATCGCCGGATCCGCAACCTACTCCGCCTTCACGAGCACGACGGAGAACAGGAACAACGTCTTCAGCTCCGGCACTGTCAACCTGGCCGACAACGACGGCGGCAGCATGGGGCTGCTCTCCCTGTCGAATGCGAGTCCGGGAAACACAGACTCGGGCTGTATTCGCGTGCTGTACGACGGTTCGTTGCCGGCGCAGGTGCGGCTTTACGGCACGGTTTCGGGCGGGCTCGCGCAGTACCTCACCGTGACGGTCACGCGCGGAACGGACTCGAACCCGAGCTTCGACTCCTGCGCGAGCTTCACGGCCGACGCGACCAACTACATCGGCCAGGGGAACGGCGTCATCTACTCAGGAGCGCTGTCCGCGTTCCCGGCCAACTGGGCGAGCGGTGTCGTCGACCCCACGCCGGGCTCGCCCGAGTCGTGGACGAATCCCGAAACTCATTCGTACCGCTTCGCGGTCACGCTCCAGGACGTCGAAGCGGCACAGGGCCTGAACGGCACGGCCAGCTTCACGTGGGAGGCGAGGAACCAGTGACGCCTTTCGACTCAGGCTGGTCGCAATGACCGTCCGTCGCTTTGCGCTTGTTTGTGTGTGCGTCCTCACTGTCCTCACGACGGTAGGCGGCGTGTCTTTCGCCGCATTCTCCTCGACGACGACGAATCCGAACTCGAGCTTCTCGTCGGATCCTGACTGGACGGCGCCGAGCGCCAGCCCCGGTGTCGTCATCCGGAACGGCGGTGGTGTCGCGGGCTACATCCGCCAAGGCGCGAGCTACCACGTCTACGGAAACGTCACAGACTCCGGCAACCCCGCCAGCGGGACGGCAACCGTCACCGGAAACACGAGCTCCTTCGACACGGGCGTGACCGCGACGCCGCTCTCCAACGGTTCGTGGACGATCGGTGGCCAAGCGTATAACTGGCGCTCGGGGCTGCTGACCGCCAACGGGACGCTGGCGCCCAACACATATGCCTTCAGCCTTGCCCTGGCGGACAACGACTCGAACTCGAGGACGCAGACGGGCCTCTCCGTCGTGGTCGACAACACGGCGCCGAGCGCCACCGACATTCAGACGACGAATGTGGGCGGCGGAACGAGCGGCAGGCCGGAGACGGGCGACACCGTTATCTACACCTTCAGCGAGCCGATGGATCCGACGACCATCAAAGCGAACTGGGACGGCACCTCCACCGCGGTCACGGCCAACTTCAATCAGAACAACCCTCGAGACCGCCTTACCACGAACGTCAATCTCGGCACGATCGATCTCGGCCATAACGGTTGGGTCACTGCAAACGCGAGCTTCAACGCGACGATGGTCTTGAGCGGCTCGACGCTCACGATGACCCTCGGCACGATCGCAAGCGGATCCGTCAACACTGTGGCCGCCAACGTGACGCTCCAGTGGACGCCAGTGAACACCGCCACTGACCGCGCCGGTAACGCCATGTCGACGACGGCGCGCAACGAGACCGGCGCCGCCGACCCCAACCTCTAGTGGCTAGGCGGCTGCGGCCGTCCGGGCGGGCAGCGCCTCGCGGAGGAACCGACCGGTATAGCTCTCCTCGACCGCGGCGACCTGTTCCGGCGTCCCTTCGGCGATCACCTCTCCTCCGGCCTCGCCGCCCTCAGGCCCCAGATCGACAATCCAGTCGGCCTGCTTGATCACGTCCAGGTTGTGCTCGATCACGAGCACGGTGTTGCCACCGTCGACGAGCCGCTGAAGCACCTCGAGCAGCTTCTCGATGTCTGCGAAGTGCAGGCCGGTGGTCGGCTCGTCGAGGATGTAGAGCGTCCGGCCGGTGGCGACCTTGGCGAGCTCGGACGCGAGCTTGACTCGCTGAGCCTCGCCGCCGGAGAGCGTGGTGGCCGGCTGGCCGAGCTTCACGTAGTCGAGCCCGACATCGTGGAGCGTTTGGAGACGCCGGCGGATCTTGGGGATCTTGGCGAAGAACGTCAGGGCCTCCTCGATGGACATCTCGAGCACGTCCGCAATCGACTTGCCCTTGAAGCGCACCTCGAGCGTCTCGCGGTTGTAGCGCTTGCCCTTGCACGTCTCGCAGGGCACGTAGACGTCAGGCAGGAAGTGCATCTCGATCTTGATCGTCCCGTCGCCCTTGCACGTCTCGCAGCGTCCACCGCGCACGTTGAAGCTGAAGCGGCCGGGCTTGTAGCCGCGCACCTTCGCGTCCGGGGTCTGCGAGTAGAGGTCTCGAATGTGGTCGAAGACCTTCGTGTAGGTCGCGGGGTTCGAGCGCGGCGTGCGGCCGATCGGCGACTGGTCGATGTCGATGACCTTGTCGAAGCACTCGATGCCTTCGCAGGCGATGTGGTCGCCCGGCTTCACGCGTAGGCGCTGGAGCCGGTTGGCGAGTGCCTTGTAGACGATCTCGTTCACGAGGGTCGACTTGCCGGATCCCGACACGCCGGTGACGGTGATGAACTTTCCCACCGGGAAGGAGACGTCGATTCCCTTCAGGTTGTGCATCGAAGCGCCGCGCACCCAGAAGCGCCCGGAGTCCTCGGAGCGGCGCTCGGGCACGGCGATGGTTCGCTCGCGCGACAGGAACCGGCCCGTGAGCGAGCCGGCCTCTCGCTCCACCTCTGCGGCGGGCCCCTCCGCGACCACGTGGCCACCGTGCTCCCCCGCGCCCGGCCCCATGTCGACCAGCCAGTCGGCCGAGCGCATCATCTGCTCGTCGTGCTCGACCACGAGCACGGTGTTGCCGAGGTCGCGAAGCCGCTCGAGGGTCGTGATCAGCTTGTCGTTGTCCCGCTGGTGCAGACCGATGGACGGCTCGTCGAGGATGTAGAGGACGCCCACGAGCTGCGAGCCGATCTGCGTCGCCAGCCGAAGTCGCTGCGCCTCGCCGCCTGAAAGCGTCGCAGACGCGCGATCGAGCGCCAGGTAGCCGACCCCCACGTTGTCGAGGAACGTGAGGCGCTCGCGGATTTCCTTGACGATCCTCGCCCCGATCAGCGTCTCCGTCTCGGTGAGATCGAGCTCATCGAGGAAGGCAAGTGAGCGGCTCACGGACATCTGGGTGAACTCGTGGATCGACTTCTCGCCGACCGTGACCGCGAGCACCTCGGGCTTCAGGCGAGCGCCCTTGCACTCGGGACAGGCGCGAAAGGTCATGTACTCCTCGATCCGCTCGCGCTGGGTGGCGGAGTCGGTGTCGCGGTAGCGGCGCTCAAGGCTCGGGACGATGCCCTCGAAGGTCATCGTGTACTGACGGCGACGACCCATTCGGTTCCGGTACTGGACGTAGATCCGGTCGCCGTCCGTGCCGTAGAGGAAGCGGTTGCGATCCTCCTCGGGCAGGTCGGCCCAGGGGGTGTCGAGGTCGATCTCGTAGCGGTCGGCGATCGCCTGGATGACGGCCTCGTAGTAGTTCGAGGCACCGATCGACCATGGGACGAGCGCGCCTTCGCCGATCGAGATGCTTGGGTCGGGGACGAGCAGGTCGGGGTCGATGCGCTGCTGCGAGCCGAGGCCGGTGCAGCGCGGACAGGCGCCGTGGGGCGAGTTGAAGCTGAAGATGCGAGGCTGAAGCTCCGGAAGCCCGACGCCGTGCTCCGGGCAGGCGAACTGCTCGGAGAAGGTCGTCGTCTCGCCGCCGACGACGTCGATCGTGACGAGGCGTTCGGAGAGTGCCAAAGCGGTCTCGACGGAGTCGGCGAGTCGATGACGGAGGTCCGGCTTCATGACCAGCCGGTCGACCACGACCTCGATCGTGTGCTTGAACTTCTTGTCGAGCTCGATCTCCTCGTCCAGCATGCGCTGGTCGCCGTCCACCTTCACGCGCGTAAAGCCCTCGTTTCGGAGGTGCTCGAGCAGGTCTCGGTACTCGCCCTTTCGGTCTCGGACGACCGGTGCGTTCACGGTGAAGCGCGTGCCTTCCGGGAGGCGGAGAACCTGGTCGATGATGGCCTCGACGGACTGGCCCGCGATCGGACGGCCGCAGATGGGGCAGTGCGGACGACCGACGCGCGCATAGAGGAGGCGCAGGTAGTCGTAGATCTCGGTGACGGTTCCGACAGTTGAGCGGGGGTTTCGGCTCGTGGTCTTCTGGTCGATCGAGATCGCGGGCGAGAGGCCGTCGATTGAGTCGACATCGGGCTTCTCCATCATCTGGAGGAACTGGCGCGCGTAGGCGGAGAGTGACTCGACGTAGCGGCGCTGGCCTTCTGCGTAGATCGTGTCGAAGGCAAGGGACGACTTGCCGGACCCCGAGAGTCCGGTCACGCAGATGAGCGCGTTCCGCGGCAAACGGACGGTGATGTCCTTGAGGTTGTGCTCGCGGGCGCCGTGGACGACCAGCTCTTCGGCGGCCATATTGGAGCAGTGTAGCTTTGGGGTCGGACGAACGTTTGTTCTGTTTCGCTCGCTCAAGGCGACCCGCTCGACGATGGGCCGCGAGCGAATGATCCGCCGGCTGCCGGACGGCGCTCCACGGCCAGAGGCCAGCCTCAGGCACGAGCCCGGCCCGGACGGGGTTCTGGCGGATGTACTCGAGCGTCGCGGTGAGCCGTGGCTCACCGTCGACGACGCGGGCATCGAATCGGCGGCCGAAGAGGTGTCCCGAGCGGCCGTGTCGGCGGTTGAACCGTTGCGCGTGGACGCCGCTCAGAAACTGGATGCCAGCTGATAGGCGAGCCCGAGTTGTGTCCAGCAAGAGGTGGTAATGGTTGTCCAGCAGGCAGAAGGCGAGGACGTACCAGCTGTGCCGCGCGACGATAGTCGCGAGGATCCGCAGGAAGGCGACACGATCGAGGTCGTCGCGAAAGATCGTGCAGCCGTCTACCCCGCGCGCAGTGACGTGGTAGATCCCGTCCGGCAAGTCGCAACGGCGAACCCGGGGCACGTCCTCACGCTAAGCCGCACCGACCTGGCTTGGGGCGCTCGAGACACTTCAACCACGCTCTCGTGCACCAATTGCCACACCGCCACGTCCGTTTGGGGCACCCCGCGAGGGTCAGACCCTCGCTCTCGCCTCGCCGAGCGCAGGCCGCTTTGAGGCAGCGCACCGCCCGAGGACGGCTTCCCCTGGGTCAGGCAGGCAAGGCGACGCGCCGCAGGGCTTCGACGATCACGCTGAGTCGTTCGCCCTCTGGCGTCAGCCGATACTCGACCGTCGGCGGACGCGACGCGATCACCGTCCGCTCAAGCACCCCTGCCTCCTCGAGGTCGACCAACCGCGCAGCGAGCGTCCGCGGCGGGACGCGACCGAGCGCCTGAAGAAATTCGTTGTACCGCACCGCCCCAGAGTGTGCCGCCCAGAGGATCGACAAGAGCCAGCGCCGCTCGAGGAGATTGGCCGCCCGGGCGACTTCCTCGGGCACAGGCGCACACTTCCGGCAGCGGGCCATGCGCCTCAGGCCGCCAACGGACGCTGAGCATGTTCCGGCTCGAGCGCGAGCTCGAGCACTTCTCCCAACGTCATCACAGGGTGGAACCCCATCTCCCGGCGTACCTCTTCGGGCACATCCTCAAGGTCGGCGCGGTTCCGCTCCGGCAGGATCACGTCGGTCAGCCCGGCCGCGTGCGCGGCAAGCACCTTCTGCTTCAGGCCGCCGATGGGAAGCACGCGTCCCTGGAGGGTGATCTCGCCTGTCATGCCGACGGTGTGCTTCACAGGTCGGTCGGACAGAAGCGACGCCAGTGCAGTCGCCATCGTGATTCCTGCACTCGGCCCGTCCTTGGGGATCGCCCCTGCCGGTACGTGGACATGGAACGAGCACTCGTCGAACGCGTCCTCGGGTATCCCGAGCTCACCTCGGTGCGCCCGCGCGTACGAGAGCGCGATCCGAGCCGATTCCTTCATGACATCGCCGAGCTGGCCGGTGAGGATGAGCCCCTCGTTGCCCTTTTCCATGGACGTGGCCTCCACGAAGAGCACGTCGCCGCCCGTGCCGGTGACCGCGAGTCCCGTCGCGACTCCCGGTACTGCAGTGCGTTCGGCCGCCTCCTGGAAGAACTTCTGCCGTCCGAGCGCATCGCGGACGAGCTCAAGATCCACATCCACGGGGGTCTTGGCGGCTTCCGAGACGATGCGCGTCGCGGTCTTCCGCAAAATCGTCCCGAGCTCACGCTCAAGCTGGCGGACACCCGCCTCCCGCGTGTACTCCGCCACCACGGCCTGCAGCACATCGTCTGAAATCTCGGCCTCTTCGCTGCGAAGCCCATTCCTCTCGAGCTGCCGCGGCCACAGGTATCCGCGCGCGATCGCCACCTTCTCGTCGACCGTGTACCCGTCGAAACGGATGACCTCCATTCGATCGAGCAGCGGCCCCGGAATCGTCTCGGCGAGGTTCGCCGTCGCGATGAACACAACCTGTGAGAGGTCGAGCTCGACATCGAGGTAGTGATCGCGGAACGAGTGATTTTGGGCGGGGTCGAGCACCTCGAGAAGAGCCGCGGAAGGATCGCCGCGCCAGTCGGCGCCTACCTTGTCGACCTCGTCGAGCATGATCACCGGGTTCATGGTTCCCGCGTCCCGAAGCGCGCGCACGAGCCGCCCGGGAAGCGCGCCGATGTACGTGCGGCGGTGCCCCCTGATCTCGGCCTCGTCGCGGATTCCTCCGAGCGACATTCGAACGAACTCTCGATTGAGCGCCCGCGCAATGGACTCGCCGATCGACGTCTTGCCCGTTCCAGGCGGGCCGATCAGCGTCAGGATCGCACCGGAGCGCTTGTCCTCGGCGATGCCGCGCTCCTGGCGTAGCTTGCGGACGGCGAGATACTCGACGATCCGATCCTTGACGTCCTCGAGCCCCGCGTGGTCTGCGTCCAGGATCTCTCGCGCGTTGACAGGATCCAGTCGCTCGTCTGAGCGCTTCGACCAGGGCACCGCGACCAGCCAGTCGAGGTAGGTGCGGATCATGGACGATTCGCCCGTCGAGTCCCCCATCCGCTCGAGACGCGCCAGCTCCTTCTCAGCCTGCTCGCGGACGGCTTCGGGCATGCCGGATTCCTCGATCTTTCGCCGGTACTCGTCGGCGACGGATGCGTCGTCCTCGCCGAGCTCCTTCCGAATCGAATCCATCTGCTTGCGGAGGAAGTACTCGCGCTGCTGCTGCTGAGCGCCTGACTCCACGTCCTCACGGATTCGCCGGCGCACCTGAAGCTCGGTGAGCCGGTCGATCTGAAGCTCGGTCGCCAGTCGGAGCCGCTCAACCACGTCGACGGTCTCGAGCAGGCGCACCTTCTGCTCGAAGGTGAGGTCGGGGGAATAGCCGGCGGTGTCGGCGAGCGCGCCCGGCTCGGTGATCGAGCGAATAAAGGCGGAGATCCGCTCGTCGGCGCCGCGCAGCTCCAAAATCTCCTCTACGACAGCCCGATAGCGCGTCTCGAGCTCACGGGTCATGGTGGGGGCCGGTGTCTCATCCGGACACTCCTCCACCTCGGCGCGAAGCAGGCCGGCCGGGTCGCTCGAAGCGGCGCCAATGACGGCGCGGTGGAGGCCGTTGAGCGCAACGGCGCGCACGCCGCCGGGAAGGCGCACCTCCTCGAGCACCTCCGCGAGGGTGCCGACGGAGCCGTGCTCATTGTCATGATGCGGCACGAGCAGCACGCGCTCTTCACCTGCCGTCTCCACGGTCAGCGTGACGCTCATGCCCGGGAACACCACTGTGTCCTCGAGCGGAATCAGCAAGAAGCTGGTCATGGGCTACAGAAATCCTCTCTAGTGGACTGTCGGAAGCAACTATACCGAATGTAGTGCGGTCTCGGGAGCGCGCCTGTTACTCAGTCGGCGAGCCGGCAGACGTCACCGGGGCGCGCAACGTGCGGGATCTCGAGGTTCCCGGCCACGATCGTTCCGTACCCGAGCACGCGCCCGAGCAGGCTCTGCTCGACCTCGACGGCGCCGACGCGAGAGAGCCGAACTGCGGCGGCGCGCCGGCGAAGAACACCGTGTACGACGAAGAGCTTCTCGGTCGTCAGCACGAGGAGCGTTCGATCCCACCGGAGCACAGCGGCCAGCGCAACGACGGCAGCGGCGCCGAGGAGACCTGCGCCGACCGGAGCGAGAAGCCACGACACGCGCGGGCCGAAGAGGACGAGCGCAGCCCCGGCGCCAGCGAGGAAAAGCGCGCGTGTGAGCGGGGCGGCAAGCGCGATTCCGTGTGGGCGCGCCTTCAGCTGTACCTCCTCGCCCGGGGACAGATAACGGCGCACAGGCTCCGATTCGGCTCAACCGCGGCGGCTCCTGCGGAGTCGCCTCCTGACGGCCGACGTCACCGGCGTCCGAGCGCCGTCGGCCGGGTCGACGACCACGCCCTTCCGGACGTGTCAAAAAATGCCAGCCACGATGACCCTGGGGGACCCCCGGATTACCGGTTCCCCCGCGTCGAGCGTATCGTCGAAATGCGCACGTGTGCTGCGCTGAGGTGTGCCGAATGCGTGTCAGCCGCTAGGGGCGTGACGCCTCAGGCGCCCTACGCCTGCGCCGCACCGCCGTGAGCGCCGCGCACGCTGGGCTCCTGGTTCAGGCCTTGCGCCAGCGGCCGAAGACGAGGCCGCCGACGGTGAATCCGAGCCCGAACGTCCCTAGCGCGAAGCCGCCGATCGCGACAGCCTTTCGGACGCCGGACATGCGCTGCCAGCGACCGAGAGCCTCGTGATCCTCGGGGGACAACGGCTCGCCCCGCCTCTTCTTTCGCCCGGCGGCGCCGGCACGAAGCCCGACGTAGATGTCGTCGAAGATCTCAGCAGGTTCGTCGACCATGATCTCACTATAGTCTGCCAGTCCGATGGCGCCTGTCCGCGTCCTGCAGCTGTCGGATCTGCATGCGGGCACGCAGGAAGAACCCGAGGTCGAGGACGGGCTTCGTGCCCTCGTCGAGTCTTTCAGGCCCGAGCTCGTGATCGTGAGCGGCGACCTCACGCACCGCAATCACACCGCCGAGCACGACCGTGCCGCAGCCCTTCTTCGCTCCCTCTCGGCGCCGCTTCTCGTCGTCCCCGGAAACCACGACATCCCCAAACTCCCCCCTTGGCGGTTCACGAGCACCTTCGACGAGTTCGAGCGCGTGTGGGCGCAGACCGAGCCCACGTACCGCTCGGAGAAGCTCGTCGTCTGCGGGTTGAACTCGGTACGGCCGTGGAAGCAGCAGGGCGGCGCGCTGCGGACCTCCCAGCTCGACCGAGCGCGCCGGTGCTTCACCGAGGCGCCCCGAGGGGCACTCCGGATCTCAGTTCTCCATCACCACCTGCTCGGCGCCCCTTGGCGGACGGCGAAGCGCACGATCGCCAACCGATCGAGCGTGCTCGGCGGCCTCGTCGACGCCGGCGCCGAATTGATCGTCTCCGGGCACGTTCACCAGTCGGTCGTGGCCGAGCGACGCGAGTTCGAGGTCGCGACCGGGCCGACGAGAGGCGCAGTCGTCGTGACGGCGCCCGGGCTCGGGCAGCCCCGGCCGAAACGGCGCGGGGAGGCGCGCGGGCTCCACCTCTACGAGGCCGAGGACGACTCGCTCCGCGTCCTCACCTTCGCCTGGGCGGACGGGCAGTGGGAACAGATCGCCGACCGAAGATTTCCGCGGGGCGCCGCACCGCTTGCCTCCCACAGCGGCTAGACGGGCGTCTCCGCTCCCGCCTGAAGCTCCCGCCGCAGGTCTTTGATCTCGTCGCGGAGCTTGGCCGCGTACTCGAAACGCAGCTCCTCGGCGGCCGCGTACATCTCCTCTTCGAGGGTGACGACGAGCTTCTCGAGCTCGTCCTGCGACATGCCCTCGACCTTCCGGCCCTGGCGCCGGCGCCGGCCCGGGACCGTCGGCGACTCGAGCGAGAGGAACTCCGCGATGTCGGACACGCCCTTGACGATCGATTCCGGCGTGATCCCGTGCTCCTCGTTGTAGGCGAGCTGGATCTCGCGGCGGCGCTGGGTCTCCTCCATCGCACCCTTGATCGCTTCCGTGAGCTTGTCCGCGTACATGATC
Organism: uncultured Actinomycetes bacterium; assembly: GCA_963733135.1. Classification (GTDB taxonomy): domain Bacteria; phylum Actinomycetota; class Thermoleophilia; order Gaiellales; family Gaiellaceae; genus CAVTBX01. Next base: position 118,395 of record CAVTBX010000009.1, on the reverse strand, counting down.
ACGCGGCCGTTCACGTTCCGAGCCGCCCGGCCGATCGTCTGCACCAGAGCGGTCTGGCCGCGCAGGAAGCCTTCCTTGTCGGCGTCGAGGATCGCGACGAGGGACACCTCCGGCAGGTCGAGTCCCTCCCTGAGGAGGTTCACGCCCACGAGGACGTCGTACTCGCCGAGCCGGAGCTCGCGGATGATCTGGATGCGCTCGAGCGTGTCGATCTCGGAGTGGAGATACCGCGTCTTCACGCCCGATTCGAGCAGGTAGTCGGTCAGGTCTTCCGCCATCTTCTTCGTCAGCGTCGTGACGAGAACCCTCTCCCCCGCCTCCTCACGACGGCGGATCTCGTTCAGGAGATCGTCGATCTGGTGGTGCGTCGGCCGGAGCTCGACCTCGGGGTCGACCACGCCGGTCGGGCGGATGATCTGCTCGGCGATTCGTGCCGAATGCCGCAGCTCGAAGGGCGCGGGCGTCGCTGAGACGAAGATCATCTGGCCCGTCTTGTCGAGGAACTCGTCGAATCGAAGCGGCCGGTTGTCGAGCGCCGATGGCAGCCGGAAGCCGTGCTCGACCAGCGTTTCCTTGCGCGAGCGGTCGCCCTCGTACATGCCGCCGATCTGCGGCACGGTCTGGTGCGACTCGTCGATGAAGACCACGAAATCCTGCGCAAAGTAGTCGAGGAGCGTGTGAGGCGCCGTGCCCGCAGCCCGGCCGTCCAGGATCCGTGAGTAGTTCTCGATCCCGTTGCAGTAGCCCATCTCCTGGAGCATCTCGAGGTCGTACTCGGTTCGCTGTCTGATCCGGTGCGCCTCGAGCAGCTTTCCCTGCGACTCGAAGAGCTTGACCTGCTCCTCGAGCTCGTGCCGGATCTCGCCCACGGAGCGCTCGATCGTGTCGCGCGAGGTGACGTACTGGGTAGCAGGGAAGATCGCCAGGTGCTCGAGCCGCGAGTGCACCTCGCCGGAGAGCGGGTCGAAGTGCGTGATCGATTCCACGTCGTCGCCGAAGAACGAGATGCGGTAGGCCGACTCCATGTGGGCGGGCTGCACCTCGACGATGTCACCGCGCACGCGGAACCGGCCGCGGCCTAGGAAGGAGTCATTGCGTGCGTACTGGATGTCGACGAGCTTTCGGAGCATGACGTCGCGGTCGATCTCGAGCCCGACGCCGAGGAGCACGGTCTTGTCCTCGTACTCCTTCGGCGAGCCGAGGCCGTAGATGCAGGACACCGAGGCGACGATGACGACGTCTCGCCGCACCAGCAGCGCCGAGGTCGCCGCGTGCCGCAGGCGATCGATGTCGTCGTTGATCGACGCGTCCTTCTCGATGTAGAGATCGGCCTGGGGCACGTATGCCTCGGGTTGGTAGTAGTCGTAATAGGAGACGAAGTACTCGACCGCGTTGTCTGGGAAGAACTCGCGGAACTCGTTACAGAGCTGAGCGGCCAGCGTCTTGTTGTGGGCGATCACGAGAGCCGGCCGGCCGAGCGCTTCCATCGTCCAGGCCATTGTCGCGGTCTTGCCCGTGCCGGTCGCGCCGAGGAGCGTCGTGAACCTCTCCCCCGCGCGGAGCCCCTCGGCGATCGACGCGATCGCCGACGGCTGGTCGCCGGTCGGCCGGTAGGCACCCGAGACGCGTAGGTCAGGCACTGCGACTCATCGTAGCCCTCGACGTCCGCCGTACCGGCTTGCCGACAGCCGTAGTGCGATCTATCGTCGAGCGATGCCCCGGGGGGTCTGCAGGTCCGTTCTCGTGCTGCTGCTGCTCACCGTCGCGTTCGTCGCGGCGGCTGAGCACGCCTCGGCTGCGAAGCCGAACGTTGTTCTCGTCCTCACCGACGATCAACGCTGGGACACGCTGTCGGCGATGCCGACGGTCAGCGACGAGCTCATCGCCAAAGGTGTGACGTTCTCGAACGCGGTCGTCTCGAACGCACGTTGCTGTCCGAGCCGGACGAGCACGCTCACGGGCCAGTACTCGCAGCGCACGCGGATCTACCGGAATCCGGGCTTCCCGCGCTTCGATGATTCCTCGACCATCGCGACGTGGCTCCAGGACGACGGGTACCGCACGGGGCTCATCGGCAAGTATCTGATCGGCTATAGAGGCCCCTACATTCCGCCTGGCTGGGACGAATGGGCGTCCTTCACGCGCTCGGCCAACTACTACAACTACTCGCTGGCGGTGAATGGAACGACCGAAGCGTACGGGACGCGCGCCTCGGACTATTCGACTGACGTGCTCGCCGCGAAGGCAGATGCCTTCGTGCGATCGACCCGTCCCGACACGCCGCTGTTCCTTGTCCTCTCGCCCTTCGCACCTCACGGTCGCCTCGGCGATCGGCTCGAGGCCACCCCTGCTCCGCGGCATGTGGATCGTTTCGGGCCACCGCTCCTCGACCCGTGGCGACCGCTGAGCTACAACGAGGAAGACGTATCCGACAAGCCCGATTGGATCCAGAGGCTCGACCCCCTCACCCCAGACCGTGGGACGAAGATCGATCGGTTTCGTCAGACACAGCTCGAGGCTCTTCAAGCCGTCGACGAAGCCGTCGGCACCATTGTCGCGGCGCTCGAAGACACGGGACGCCTCGCCAACACGATGATCGTCTTTACGTCCGACAACGGCCACGCGTGGGGCGAGCACCGCTGGCACCGCAAGGCCGCCCCCTACGAGGAGAGCATCCGGGTGCCGCTCGTCGTGCGGTACGACCCTCTTACCAACAGGCGTCGCGTGGACGGACACCTCGCCGCGAATATCGATCTGGCCCCAACCTTTGCCGACGTGGCTGGCGTCCAGGCGCCAGATGCGCAGGGCCGGAGCCTGGTTCCGCTCCTCAAGCGGCGCCGCCCCGCCTGGGGACGCCACATTCTGCTCGAGCACGTCTCGCCGCCTATCCCTACGTTCTGCGGCATCCGAACCAACCGCCACACGTACGTCCAGTACGTCGGGGGCCAGGAGGAGTTGTACGACCTAGCACTCGATCCGTATCAGCTCGAGAGTCTGGAGCGGGAGCCGTCGGCCCGGCGGGCGATCGTGTCGTTCCGCAAGAAGGTCGCCGACAAGTGCAGACCGCACCCACCCGCCTACACGCCTCGCTCGCCGTGCCTCATCGGCGGCACGCCGCGCTCAGACAGACTCCGCGGCACGCGTTTCTATGAGTTGATCTGTGCGCGCGACGGTGCCGATCGCGTCAGCGCCAAAGACGGTGGCGATGAGATCGACGGCGCGCGCGGGAACGACAAGTTGCACGGTGACGCGGGCGACGACCGGATCAGCGGCGGACTCGGCGCCGACCTGATCTATGGGGACGCGGGACGCGATCGTCTGGAGGCGGTGGACGGCCGAAAGGACATCCTCGACTGCGGGATCGGAGTCGATCGCGCCACCGTGGACGACCGCGACACGGCGAGGCGCTGCGAAACCGTTCGCCGGCGCTAGGAGGGATTGGTGAAGCGGCCTTCGTTGCCTGGCCCAATCACACGATCTAGGTCAGGAGCCCAGACCGAGCTCGTCCGCATAGGCGCTGGCGTACACCTCCTGGGACTCCAGCACCGCGTCGACGTACTCGCGTGTCTCCGGGAACGCGATGCCTCTCCCATCGGCCCTCCACTCGTCGACGTTCGTCTGCCCCGCGTTGTACGCGGCGAGCGCGAGCGGTAGCTCGCCGTACTTCCGGATCAGTCGGCGGAGATAGAACGAGCCGTAGCGAACGTTGATCTCCGGGTCTTCGAGGTCGGAGACGACGAACTGCGAGCCGCCCGTGTTGATCGCAATGCCGCGAGCGGTGTCGGGGAGGAGCTGCATGAGGCCCACCGCACCGGACGACGAACGGGCGTCGGGCTCGAACTTCGACTCTCGGTAGATCACGGCCGCGATCAGTGCGGGGTCGAGTTCATAGTTTCGGGCGTGGCCGCGGATGATCTCCTCGTAGGCGAGTGGATAGCGCATACGTGCGTACCAGTCGGGCTTCGAGCTCTCGACGTAGATGACCACGCCCACGAGACCGGCGAGGGCGGCGAGGAGCACAAGGAAGCGTGTCATTTGGAGAGCTTCTCCATCACGCCGGACACGAAGGCATCGAGCTCGTCGAGCGTACCGTCGTTGACGAATGCGAAGTCGGCACGGCGGAGTTTCTCGGCGTCTGGGATTAGGCGCTCCTCCCGCCCAGGTGTTACGTGGATGCTCCGTGCGATGCGGACGCCCGGCGCGGCCGTAACGGCGACGACCTTGTCGAAGCGCGTCTCGCCGCCCACCTCATAGAGGAGCGGCACCTCGGTCACGCAGACGGCCGGCGGGTCGGGGAGCTGGGCGAGTCGCTCGCGCCACCGAAGATACGACGCGACCACGAGCGGATGCAAGAGCCGCTCGAGCCAGTCGAGCTTGGCGCGGTCGGCGAAGACCATGCGTGCGACGGCCTCCCGATCGATCCTCCCGCTTCGCTTGAGCACGCCCTCCCCCAGCTGCTCGACGACCGCCTGCTTAACGTCCGGGTCCTCCCGGAGGAGGGTGTGCACGATCTCGTCGCTCGAGACGACGGCAGCCCCGTGACGTTCGAAGGCCTGGAGCATGGCGCTCTTGCCGGCCCCGATTCCTCCTGTAACGGCAACGGCCACCGGCCGTCGCCCACGACCAGGAGGGTTCGGCGAAATACTCGTTATGCCGCCCGGTCGCGCTGCTCGCCCCGAGGCTGCGGCCTCAGTCGTACGCATCCGCGTCCAGCATCCAGGGTACGAACACTCCCTGCACCCTTAAGCGGTAACTGGACGCGGAAGCGTGCGCCCAGGCAACGAAGACAAACCCTCCTAGCGCTCGTCCGCGGCCTCGGGCTCGGGCTCAGGGGCTTCGGGGTCGCCCGGTTCCACGACGGCCTCGGACTCGTCGGCTTCGGGCTCGGACTCAGCAGCTTCGGGCTCCACGACGGCCTCGGGCTCTACAGCGGCGGCGGGCTCGGGCTCTTCGGCGGTGTCGTCCTCGCCCGGCGCCGGGTCTTCCTCGACGGCTTCCGGCTCGTCGTCCTCTTGGATCTCTGGGAGCTCAGCCTCAGCGTCGGGGGACCCATCGTCCGTCGAAAAGACCTCTTCTGAGAGGCCGAGAGACGTCGCCGCCAGACCCGAGCGAACGTCCTCCCCCTCCTCGACGCGTTTCAACGACAGCGACAGCCGTCGCCGCTCGGCGTCCATCTCGATGATCTTCGCGCGCACGACGTCTCCCTGCCCGACGACCTCACGCGGGCTCTCGACGTGGTGTTGCGCCAGCTCCGAGATATGGACGAGACCTTCAACTCCAGGGAGGATCTCGACGAAGGCGCCGAAGGTGACGACCTTCGTGACCCGCCCTTCGATGAGGTCGCCTTCACCGTGCGTGTCGACGACCTGCTGCCAGGGATCGCTCTGGGTCTGCTTGAGGCCGAGCGAGATGCGCTGGCGCTCCCGGTCGATGTCGAGCACCTTGACGCTCACCTCTTGGCCGATCTCGAGGAGCTCTGACGGGTGGTTCACATGACTCCAGGAGAGCTCGGAGATGTGGATGAGCCCGTCGATGCCGTCCAGGTCGACGAAGGCCCCGAAGTCGACGATGTTCGAGATCGTGCCCTCGACTACATCGCCGGGCGAGAGGCGATCGAGGATCTCCTGGCGCATCTCCTTACGCTCTTCCTCGAGCACCGCGCGGCGCGACAGGACGACGTTGTTCCGGCTGCGGTTCAGCTCGATGACCTTGCTGCGAAGCGGCTTCCCGAGATAGTCGTCGAGGTCTTGCACACGCCGGATGTCCACGAGCGAGGCGGGCAGGAATCCGCGCACGCCGAGGTCTAGGATGAGCCCGCCCTTGACGACCTCGATCACGGTTCCATCGACGGGCTCGCCGCTCTCGGCGGCTTCCTCGATCCGCTTCCACGCCATCTCGAAGCGAGCGCGCTTCTTGGAGAGGATCAGCCGGCCTTCGGTGTCCTCCTTTGTCAGGACGAGCGCGTCGACCTCATCGCCGAGCGCAACCTCGGAGGACGGGTCGACCGAGCGGCGGATCGAGAGCTCGGAGACGGGAATGACGCCCTCGGACTTGTAGCCGATGTCGATGAGCACTTCGTCCTTGTCGACCCGGACGACCGTGCCGCGGACGACCTTGCCCTCCTCGATGGTGGGAAAGGTCGCGTCGTAATCGGGGATCAGCTCGCCGTCCGGACCCGTCGTCCAGACGCCGTCTTCGAGTTTCGGGTCTGCTTCCGTCGTCTGCTCTGCCATTCGCGGGGCGTCAGTATAGCCGTGGAGTCATGCGCGCCCGGGACATTCTCATCGTCGCCGCAGTCCTGCTCGTAGGCGGGTTTGCGGCCGCCGACGCACTTCGCGGCGACACGGATTCGGCCGCTCCGGCGACGACGGAGGCCGCTTCCACCGAGGTCGCCGAGCCGGATCCGGTCACCACGCTCGAGAGCTTTGGCGAAGGCAAGCTCGACGGGAGGCTCCTCTTTACGGACTCGGCCTGCTCGCTCGGCGAGCTCGACCTCACGGACGGCACCCGAGAACGAATCATGTCGCTCAGGACAAGCTGCGCGATCGTTGCGCCGCTCGAGTCGACTCGCACCGCCGTGAGCCTCCCGTCCCGCTTCCGGGGCGTGACCATCTATCGCGTGGTCGACGTGGAGCAGCCGGAACCCCCACTCGCGAGCTTTCGCGCCCGCATCCAGTCTGTTGCCTGGAGCCTCGACGGCTCACTCGTAGCCTGGTGCGAGCCGGCCGGCCGAGGACTCGAGCTCGATCTCGAGCTCGCGACGGAGCCGCGCCGGCTCTCGGGCTGTCCTGTCGCGTACACGCACCGGAACGAGCCGGTGTACGTGCGCGGTCGCCGGGTTGTGATCGGCAATCGGACCACCCTGCACGCGCCAGGCAGGGTTCGAGAGGTTTCGTTCTCCGTCGAGGGCTCCGCCGGAGTCGCAACCGCCCGTCGGCTGCAAGTGTTCGGCGACGCCGACACGGGCGATCCGGTGTTGTTGGGCGACGTCAGGCTCCCGCCCGCGCAAAGAGGGCTCGAGGTTCGATTCGCCCCGACGCTCTGCCAGGCTGCGCTCCTCTCGTCGGTATTCCCGCCGACGCCGACCGTCTTCGTGGTCGACCTCCAACCGTGCCGAGGCAGCCGCGCCCCGCTCACCATCCCCGGCCGTGCCGCCGCATGGTTCCCCGGCGGCGACCAGCTCGCTGTCGCCGCGCGTGACCGCGTGGTGGTGCACACGGTCATCGGCGAGGCGCCTGCCGTCGAGCTCGAGCTCGAGGCGTCCGCCTTGGCCTGGAAGACGCCGGACGGCTAGAGGCTCCGTGTGAATTGGCGTCCCGTGGGGGACGGCCTGACGCCGTGTCTGAGGCGCCAGCCGCGGCTCCGCCGCTTTCACATGGAGCCTCTAGCGCCTTCGAAGCGCGCGCCAGATGCGGAGCGGAAACATCCCCAGGAAGGGCGCGCGCCTGCCGAGGTCGGCCGAATCCTCGCGGTCGAAGGCAGCCGCGTATCGAGAGGCGTCGGCGGAGCTGCCGTACTCCTTCGAGCCGCCGGCGCCGCACCCTCGCGCGCACTCCCAGAGCATCACCGACCCGCGGGCGCTGAAGCGGTACCGGTGACCGAAGATCCGGCAGCCGAGCACGCGGCCACCGTACCAGCGTCCTGATTCCACAATTTGGGTTTCGGAACGTTCCCGAAGCGGGTACCTCGCCGGCGATGAGCGCGACGACCGCCACGATCGAGACCAAGATCCCTGCTCGACTCGATCGGCTGCCCTGGTCGAGGTTCCACTGGCTGATCGTGGTTGGGCTGGGGACCGTCTGGATCCTGGACGGCCTCGAGGTCACAATCGTCGGAGCGCTCGCCGCGCGGCTCACCGAGAAGGGGAGCGGCATCGAGCTCACCACGGGCGAGATCGGTATCGCCGCGGCGATCTACGTAGCGGGCGCGTGCACGGGCGCACTCTTCTTCGGGCAGCTCACAGACCGGTTCGGCCGGAAGAAGCTCTTCCTGATCACCCTCGCCGTCTACATCGCGGCCACCGTCGCCACCGCGTTCGCGTTCGCCCCTTGGTACTTCTACCTCGCCCGGTTCTTCACCGGTGCCGGCATCGGCGGCGAGTACGCGGCCATCAACTCCGCGATCGACGAGCTGATCCCGGCGCGGGTGCGCGGCCGCGTCGACCTGATCATCAACGGCTCCTACTGGCTCGGGGCCGCGGCCGGCGCCGCAGCCGCGATCGTGCTCCTGAACGAATCGTTCCTCGCGAAGGACGTCGGCTGGCGCGTCGCCTTCGCACTCGGCGCAGTGCTCGGCCTTGCCATCCTCATCGTCCGGCGGACAGTCCCGGAAAGCCCACGCTGGCTCTTCATCCACGGTCGCGAGGAAGAGGCCGAGGAGATCGTCAGGCGCATCGAGCGCGACGTGGAGTCGGAGACGGGCGAGAAGCTCCCCGAGCCCCAGGAGTCGATCGAGGTGCGCCAGCGCGAGCGGATCCCGTTCCGAACGATCGGCGCAACAGCCTGGAAGCTCTACCCCCGCCGCACCGTTCTCGCGTTCTCTCTCTTCGTCGGGCAGGCGTTCATCTACAACGCGTTCACCTTCAATCTGGGTGGAATCCTCGGAGACTTCTTCAAAGTCGCCGCCGGGACGATCCCGGTCTTCTTCATCCTCTTCGCGGCCGGGAACTTCCTGGGGCCGCTCCTGCTCGGCCGCCTGTTCGACACCGTCGGTCGCCGCGTGATGATCACCTCGACGTACCTCGGCTCAGCTGTGATCGGCGTCGTCATGGCGATCCTCTTCAACCAGGGCAGTCTCACCGAGTGGACGTTCATGGCATTCGTGTGCGCCACCTTCTTCCTGGCGTCCGCCGGAGCGAGCTCCGCGTACCTGACCGCGAGCGAGATCTTCCCGATGGAAACGCGGGCGCTCGCCATCGCGTTCTTCTTCGCTATCGGCACCGCGGTGGGTGGCATCACGGGACCGCTGCTCTTCGGACAGATGATCGAGTCGGGCGACCCCGGCCAGGTCACGATCGCCTTCCTGATCGGCTCGGCGGTCATGGCCTTCGGTGGGATCGTCGCCGCATTCCTCGCGGTTCAAGCCGAGCAGAAGCCGCTCGAGGACATCGCGCAGCCGCTGACGGCCGCCGAGGCGGAGGAGGGCGATCTGGAGGCCACCGGCGAGGACGCGGAGCAACGCCGCAGCGAGCGGGGAGAGCGAAAGCCGGACGACGCAGACGACGGCGCCCCGGCACGTCAGGAATCTGACTGGGAGCGACGGCACCGCGAACGCGCAGAGCGCCGCACGCAGAGCGCGGCGGGCCGGCGGCGCTACCGCCTGGGACCGAGCGGCGCCGGCAGTTTCTACTCGCCGGGAATGCTCGGCACGTCGCTCCGCAGCCGCGAAAGCTCGGAGACGACGCTTGACCATGAGGTCGACGTGATCGCGGGCGCGGTCGAGACCAGTGGGCCGACTGACCGGCGAACGCTCGCCAGGGTCGTCGGTGCTCGACACTGGGGTCCGGGGCGTTTCAACGGCGCGCTCGCGGAGGCAATTGCCGAGGGCCGCATCGTCCGCACCGGGCGCGGAACGTACGCTCCCGCGAGCTCGTAGCGCGGGAACCTCCCGGCTGGAGCCCTGTGGCGCCTAACTGATTTCACGCGTCTGATTACGGGTCCCGACCCTCCCCCTGCTCACGCCCGAGCGTAACGCAGAAACGCGCGCAGGTGGGTCACGGGCGTGTGACGAATGCGTGCCGACGCGCCCGCCGGCTCCAACCCGCCGGCGCCGACGTCAGTCAGGACTTGGCTTCGTTCCAGTCCTCACCCACGCCGACGTCCACCGCGAGCGGTGGGTCGAGCGGGTAGGCGGCGCACATCTCCTCGCGCAGAATCCCGCGCACGGCCGACACCTCCGCGTCCGGCGCCTCGACGAGCAGCTCGTCGTGCACCTGGAGGACGAGCCGGGCGCTTCGGCCCTCGTCCCGGAGCCGAGCATGGATCGCGACCATGGCCTGCTTGATGATGTCCGCGGCGGTTCCCTGCATGACGAAGTTCACCGCCAGCCGCTCGCCGAAGCCGCGCGTCTGACGATTTCGCGCCTTGAGCTCCGGGGCAGGCCGCCGGCGCCCGAGGAGCGACTGCGAATACCCGTCCCGCTCGGCTTGCTCGATCGTCCGCTGAATGAAGTCCTGAACGAGCGGGAAGCGCGCGAGATAGGTGTCGATGTAATCCTGGGCCTGCTCGCGCGGAATCTCCAGGTTCTCCGACAGGCCGAAGGCGGAGATGCCGTAGATGATCCCGAAGTTCACCATCTTCGCGATCGAGCGCTCGTCTTTCGTCAGCTCGGCGGGCTCCTTGCCGAGTACCTCGGCCGCCGTCGCGGCGTGGATGTCCTCACCGCGCGCAAACGCGTCCCGGAGCTTCGGCTCGCCCGAGACGTGCGCGAGAATCCGAAGCTCGACCTGCGAGTAGTCCGCCGACACCAGGCGACACCCAGGCTCTGCGACGAACGCGCTCCGGATCTCGCGGCCGAGCTCGGTCCGGATCGGAATGGCCTGGAGGTTCGGGTTCGTCGTCGACAGCCGGCCCGTCGACGCGACAGCCTGGTTGATCGTCGTATGCAACCGGCCGTCCTCTCCGATCAGTGTCGGGAGCGGCTCGAGATACGTGTTCAGGAGCTTGGAGTACTCCCGCCACTCCTCGATCACCGGCACGATCTCGTGATCGCCGCGAATCGCCCGTAGCACGCGCGCGTCGGTCGAGTACCCGGTCTTCCCCTTCCGCCCTGCCGTGAGGCCGAGCTCCTCGAAGAGAACGCGAGCCACCTGCTGCGTCGAGCCGAGCAGGAACTCCTCCCCCGCAAGCTCGTGGGCGCGCGCCTCGAGCTCCTCGACCCGGTCCGCGAGCCGCGCGGTGATCTCACCCATCCGGTACGTGTCCACTTTGACGCCCGCGTCCTCCATCGAGCGCAGCACGGCCGTGAGCGGAAGCTCGACCGTGCGGTAGAGCGGGTCGAGGCCGCGCTCGGCGATCCGCTCGCGCAGCAGGCCGCCGAGTCGGAGCGCGGCCGCGGCGTGACGTACGAGCGCGGCGGTCTCCTCGTCGGTCGCAGGCTCGGGCACGAGCTCGATCCCGTACTCGGCCGCAAGGTCGTCGAGAAGGTAGGTCGCCCGCCCGGGCTCGATCAGGTACGCCATGAGCAGGGTGTCGTCGACGACCTCGACGCCGAGCCGCTTGGCGTCGTGCGCGACGAGCCTCGCGTCCCGAAGCGCCCTGCCGGCCTCCGAGCTCCACGGTGCGACCGCGACCTCGTCTCGCGCGACCGCGACCCGGCCGTCCTCGACCGCGATCCCGGCCTCCCCTTCGAGTCGTGGCAGGTCGGCCTCCCGCCACGGCACCTCGACGCCCTCGAGCTCGAGCGGCTGCGCCGGCAGCGCCTCATCGATCACGTCGACCCGGCCGAGCAGGTTCCGGAACTCGTAGCGCCGGAACATCTCCTTGAGCATCGACCGGTCCGGCGGAACCAAGACCAGCTGGGTCGGATCGCAATCGAGCTCGAGGTCGCGACGCATCGTCGCAAGCTGCTTCGAGCTCCGTGCCTGCTCGGCGTGCTCCCGGATGTTCTTCGCGCGCGCCGGCGAAAGCTCGTCGACGTGCTCGAGCACCTCCTCGAGGGAGCCGTACTGCGCGATGAGCTGGCCGGCGGTCTTGTCGCCGATTCCCGGGACGCCGGGAATGTTGTCGCTCGTGTCGCCCTTCAGCCCGATGAAGTCGGGCACCTTCTCGGGCGGGATGCCATACCGCGCCTCGACCCGCTCCGGCGTATAGACGTGGACGTCCTGGACGCCCCGCGGTGTCATCATCAGAGCCACGTTCTCCGAGACGAGCTGGAACGCATCGCGGTCGGTCGAGACCACGCAGGTCTTCAGGCCCGCCTCATCCGCCTGGCTCGCGAGCGTGGCGATGACGTCGTCGGCCTCCCACCCCTCGAACTCGAGGTTCCGGTAGCCGAACGCCTCGACGATCGGCCGGAAATGCGGGAACTGCTCCCGCAGCAGGTCCGGCATCGGCTTCCGGTCGACCTTGTAGTCGGGAGCGAGCTCGTGGCGGTGCACCGGGCGCGTGTCCCACGCGACCGCGACGCCCTTTGGCCGGTAGTCCGAGAGGAGCTTGAAGAGCATGTTCGTGAAGCCGAGCAGCGCGTTCGTCGGAAAGCCCTCCGAGGTGGCGAGCTCCTCCGGCAGCGCGAAGTACGCGCGGTAGGCCAGGTTGTTGCCGTCGACGAGAAAGAGCTCGGCGTCACGGGCCGGCGCATCGTCGACCTGAAGCTCGGCCCCCGTCAGCGTCTTCGGCATCCCGACGAGTCTACGCGGCCTCCGAGCCTGTGCTTCCGGCCGTGCCAGTCCCTTCATACTCTGAGTTCCACTCCCCGTTCATGAGCCTTCGCCCCTCCGAAATCAGGCGCCCGCGCCTCCTCGATCGCACCGGCAACGGGCGCGGCCCCTCGGGGTCCGACGGCGACGGTCAGCGCCACAAGGGGCGCTCGAGACGCCCGTCCGGCGTCGGAGTCGTCGACGCGGCCGTCTTCATGTCGGGGGCCGTACTCCTCGGCGTCGAGATCTCGGCCAGCCGTGTGTTGGCGCCCTTCTTCGGCAACTCGCTGTTCGTCTGGGGCTCGCTGATCGGCGTCGTGCTCGCCGGGCTCGCGATCGGCTACTGGGCCGGAGGAACATTGGCGGATCGGGCACCGGCGCCGCTTCTCCTCGTCGGAGTGCTCGGTCTGGGCGGGGTCGCCGTTCTTGTGATCCCGCTCGTCGACGAGCCCCTTCTCGAGGCCGTCGTGGCCTGGGACCCGGGCCCGCGACTCAACCCGCTTCTCGCCTCGGTCGCTCTCTTCGGCGGGGCGAGTGTCGTCCTCGCGGCCGTGAGCCCGATCGCGATTCGGCTCCGTGCACGCTCGCTGGGAACGCTGGGGCGCACCGCAGGCCGGCTGTTCGCTATATCGACCGCGGGCTCGATTGCAGGGACGCTCGGAACCGCGTTCTTCCTCGTCCCCGAGCTCGGGACGAATCAGCTCTTCGGGCTCGGCGCCGCGGTGCTCTTCCTCGCCGCCGCGGCCGTTGCGCTCTCGGAGAGAGTCGGCCGGCTTCCAGTGGCGACCGCTGTCGCCGGGCTCGCGGTCGCGTGCGTCGCGACCGTCTTGCTCGCGCCGGATACGGGCGGGACGCTCTCGCCTGCAGCGGCACGCAACTGGTCGCCCCTCTACCGGCTCACGGGCCCAGAGGCCGAGGGAGGCGATTCGCGAGATGCCCGCGGCCTCGTCCCGAACGGGAGCCTCGAGGTCGTCTACGCGAAGGAGACCCAGTACCACAGGCTCGCGGTCGTCGAGGACGAGGACACCCGCTACCTGCGCTTCGACAACTCCTTCCAAAGTGCGATGTACATCGACGAGCCCTATCGCACCCGCTATCGCTACACCGACCTCTTCGACCTCTCGCTCGCCTACAACCCAGACGCTCGAAACGTCCTCTTCATCGGGCTCGGCGCCGGCTCCGCCGAGAAGCGCATGTGGCGGGACTTCCCCGACGTCAACGTGCATGTCGTCGAGATCGACCCCACGGTCGTCGACGTCGCCTACAAGTACTTCGAGCTTCCGCGCGACCCTCGCCTGGAGGTGAGCGTCGGGGACGGGCGGCAGTTCCTGGCCCAGAATCCGGATCGCTGGGACGCGATCGTGATCGACGCCTTCTTCGCCGACGCGATTCCGTTCCACCTCGTAACTCGGGAGTTCCTCGACCTCGCCCAGAGTCGGCTCGAGCCGGGCGGCGTGGTCGTCACGAACGCCATCGGCGCAATCGAGGGCCTCGGCTCACGACTCTTCCGGTCGATCTACAGGACGTACCGATCGGCCTTCCCGAGCGTGCTCGTCCACCCGGCGATCCTCCCCGGCGACCGGGGTGACGAGACGTTCCGGAATCTCATCCTGGTCGCGACCGAGGCAGCCGCGCCACAGCGTGAGTTCGTTGCGTCGCGATGGGACGAGATCCGCGAGGAAGCTCCCGGCGCCCCCGACCTCAGGAAGCCCATCCTCGACCGCCACGACGAGGAGATCCCGACCGGCGACGTACCGACGCTGACGGACGACTACGCGCCGACCGACGCGCTTCTCCTGCTGTTTCAGTAGGGCGACTACGTCTCGCCGAGGTACGTCTTGCGGACCTGCTCGTTCGACCGGAGCTTCTTGGCGTCGTCCGTGAGCGCGATCGTGCCCGTTTCCATCACGTAGCCGCGGTCGGCCGCGTCGAGCGCCATGAGCGCGTTTTGCTCGACGAGGAGAATCGGAGTGCCCTGCGAGTTGATCTCTTGCACGATCTCGAAGATCTTCTCGACGAAGATCGGGGCGAGACCCATGGACGGCTCGTCGAGCATGAGGAGCTTCGGGCGGGCCATGAGCGCGCGTCCCATCGCGACCATCTGCTGCTCGCCGCCCGAGAGCGTCCCGGCCTTCTGGCTCTTCCGCTCGGAGAGCCGCGGGAAGAGCGAGTAGACCCGGTCGAGGTCTTCGCGGATGCCTGGCCGGTCGTTCCGCTGGAACGCGCCCATCTCGAGGTTCTCGAGCACGCTCATGTGCGGGAAGAGGCGCCGCCCTTCCGGCGACTGCGAGATCCCCATCTTCACGATCTGGTGGCCCGGCGCCTCGGTGATGTCCTTCCCCTGGAAGCGGATCTTGCCCTTACGAGGATGGTTGAGCCCGTTGATCGAGCGGAGCGTCGTGGACTTGCCGGCGCCGTTCGCGCCGATCAGCGTCACGACCTCCTGGTCGCGAACCTCGAGCGTGATCCCCTTGAGCGCGTGGATCGACCCGTAGTAGGTGTGGACGTCCTCGACGGAGAGGATGACCTCGCGCCCGTCGGTGCGCTCGCGCTCGGGCGCCGCGTTCTCGGTCTGGGTCTCGACCGTGCTCATGCCGAGGATCGTGGCCGCCTTTCCGAGGTACGCCTCGATGACGCGATCGTTCCGCTGGATCTCCTGCGGAGTTCCTTCCGCGATCTTCTCACCGTAGTCGAGCACCGTCACGCGGTCGGAGATCCCCATGACGACCTTCATGTCGTGCTCGATCAGGAGCACGGTCAGGCTCTGCTCCTCGCGCAGCTTCTCGACGAACCGGTTGAACTCGACCGTCTCCTGCGGATTCATGCCGGCCGTCGGCTCGTCGAGCAGGAGCAGCTTCGGGTCGGTCGCGAGCGCGCGGGCTACCTCGAGACGCCGCTGGTCTCCGTAGGGGAGGTTCCGGGCGAGCTCGTCGTCACGGCCCTGGAGGCCGGCGAACTGCAGCAGCTCGCGGCCTCGCTCATGCGCGGTCCGCTCCTCCCTCCGCAGGCCCGGCGTGCGGATGATCGAGCGGATGATTCCGAGACGCGAGGAGAGCCGGGAGTGCATCCCGACGAGCACGTTCTCGAGCGAGGTCATGTGCTGGAAGAGCCGGATGTTCTGGAACGTCCGGCCGACACCGAGCTCGGTGATCCGGTGCGGCGGACGCCCCGTCACGTCGTGCCCGTCGAAGACGATCGAGCCGGCCGTCGGCTTGTAGGTGCCCGTGAGCATGTTGAAGAACGTCGTCTTACCGGCGCCGTTCGGCCCGATCAGGCTCACGATCCCGCCTTCGGGGACGCCCATCGAGACGTCGTTCACGGCCACGAGGCCGCCGAACTCCTTCCGGACGTCGCTGACGACGAGGAGATCCTTGCTCGTCATGGCTACGACGACGCTCCGTACGCGCCGGTCTCGTCACCCGTCGTGTCGATGAGCTCGCTCTTGCGACGTCGCTCGGGAATCAGCCCTTCGGGCCGGAAGAGCATGATCACCACGATGAGGACGCCGTAGATCCCGAACTGGTACTTGGCCACCTCGAAGTCGACCGGGCGTCTCGCGGTTCAGCCACGTGCCGATGTTCGCGAGACCCTCCACATTCAGCCAGGCGAGAACCGCACCCGCCAGAGCGACACCCCAGATCGAGCCCATGCCGCCGAGCACGACCATGCAGAGCAGAAACACGGAGATGTTGAAGAAGAACTCGCTCGGGAACGCGCCGCCCTTGAAGCTCGCGAAGAAGGCACCGGAGACGCCGCCGAAGAACGCGCCGAGAGCATAGGCCCAAGTCTTCGTCCGCATGAGCGGGACGCCCATCGCGGCCGCCGCCGACTCGTCCTCACGGATCGCGATCCAGGCGCGGCCGAGTCGCGAGTCCCGCAGGCGAACGCAGCAGAAGACGGTTATCAGGAAGATGGCGAAGATCGACCAGTAGTAGAGGTTGTCCCGCTCGAATGACTGCTGGAAGGTGATCGGCAGGCCGAGGGTGTCGTTCAGGCTCTGGCCGAAGCCGGGTGAGTCGATGGGGTTGATGCCGAACGAGCCGTTCGTGAGGTTGAAGCCGCCGAGGCTATCGGCGTTCCGCACGAACTGCGGGATGATTTCACCGAATCCGAGCGTGACGATCGCGAGGTAGTCGCCCCGCAGACGCAAGGTCGGCAGGCCGATCAGGATCCCTACGAACGCCGTGACGAGACCGGCGATGATGAGCGCGAGCCAGATCGACACGTGGATGCCTCGCGCGTCCTGGGTTATCCCGACGGAGCCGAGGTGAAAGCTCACCTGGTTGAAGTGACCAGACGCAAGCCACCCCGCTGTATAGGCGCCGACCGCGTAGAACGCGACGTAGCCGAGGTCCAGAAGCCCTGCGTAGCCGACCACGATGTTGAGGCCGAGGGCCATCACCATGAACACGAACATGACTACCGCGGTGCGGACACTTGGGAAGTCGAGGATCACCGGGACGTTCGTCGGGAGGCTGTCGACGTAGAGCGGGTAGGTCGCCGGGATCGCGATCGCGACGAGCGGCGGAAGCCAGCGGCGGACCCCCGCGGGCAGCCGGCCCCAGGCCGTGCCGACGGCGCTCGTCCGGGCGGACTTGCGGGCGCCGGCGAGTCGGGTCCGGACACCTCCCTGAGTGCGCTCGCGGCGCGTGGTCGCCATCAGCCGCCCTCCGGGGTGCGCTCTCCGAGCAGCCCCTCGGGTCGGAAGACGAGGATCGCGATCAGGATTCCGAACACGATCGAGCGCGTCCAGTCGCCGCCGAGCGTCGCGAACTCAAGACCTTCGTTGAACGCCTGGATGAGGCCGATCAGGACGGCGCCCAAAACGGCGCCCGCGAGATTGCCGATCCCGCCCAGGACCGCCGCCGTGAACGCGATCAGCCCGAGGGTGAAGCCGGTGTCGTAGCGGGTCGCGAACTGCGAGATGTAGAGAAGCCCGGCCGCTCCTGCGAGCCCGCCGGCCAGGGCGAAGGTGAAGGAGATCGTGCGGTTGACGTTGATCCCCATCATCGCCGAGGCCTCGGGATCCTGCGACGTTGCGCGCATGGCCTTCCCTTGCCGCGTGCGGCTCACGAGCAAGGTCAGGGCCAGCAGCACCGGAACGGTTATGAGGATCACCGCCAGCTTGTTCCAGGCGAGGCTCACCCCTCCGATGGTGAAGGCAGCCGATTGCGGGATGAGGTCTGGAACGCTGCGAAAGTTCACGCCGTACACGGCGAGCCCGACGTTCTGGACGATGAACGACATGCCGACGGCAGTGATGAGGACCGAGAGCCGGGGCGCGTGACGCAGCCGTCGGTACGCCAGAAACTCGATTGACGTGTTGATCGTCGCCGCCAGGGCAATGCAGGCGAAGAGGGACACTGCGAGGCCGCCGATGATCACGAGCGCGGACGATTCGGCCGTCAGGCCGAAGACCGAGATGATCATCGTCCCGGCGAAGAGGCCCGAGAGCGCGAACACATCGCCGTGGGCGAAGTTGATGAGCTGGAGGATGCCGTAGACGAGCGTGTAGCCGAGGGCGACGAGGGCATACACGGCTCCGTTCGTCAGGCCGATCAGAAAGATGTTGAAGAACTCCGTCGGGTTCTTCACGAAGTTGACCACGAGCCAGATCGCGATCAGGAGGACGAAGATCGCGCCGAGACTCGAGATGATCCCGGGCCGGGGCCGGTTCAGGATCGCTGCGATCGGCGAGGGTGGCTCTCTACGGGCCTGGACTGCGATCGGAAGCTCCTGTCGTCGGGGGAAACGAGAGCCCGGAGGAGGGCCGAAGCACCTCCTCCGGGCTCGTGACTCGCTTAGCCGCCTGCGGCGGCTTCGACGTTCTCCGCCTTCGGCTCGATCGTCGTCACGCTCTCCAGGGCATCAGTGCCGCTGTAGATCGTGAAGCCGACGACCGCACCTTCGGCACTGGCCGGGTCACCGTTGTCGTCGATCTCGAACGAGCCGATCAGCCCGTCCGTGATCTCCGTGGCGAAGATCGCCTCGATGATCGCCGCCCGGTCGGCGCCGGCCTCGGCGATCGAATCGATGAAGATCTGGGCCGCCTGGGCGGCATAGATCGAGTACGGGTCGACCGGATCCCCACCGAGCTTCTCCTCCTGGAACGCCGAGGCGAACTCCTGCCCAGCACCCTGGAAGTCGTCGATCGGCACACCGGCGACGCTGAAGAACGCGTCCTTGGCGTCGGGCGTTCCACCCTCGGCCGGGTCGAAGATCGCGTCCGTCGTGAAGCCGTCGGGAAGCAGCAGCTTGACGTCGCCGGCTGTTCGGCCCGAGGACCTTCACCTTGTCCTCGATGAGCTGGCCGGCGTTCTCGTCGATCAGACCGCCGACGAAGACCGCGTCGGGATTGGTCTGCCCGATGCCGCGGAAGAGCGCCTCGAAGCTCGAGGAGGTCGGATCGTAGGCCTCGAAGCCCGAGACCTCGATCCCCAGGTGCTCGGCCGCGTTCCGGAAGTTGGTCGCGACGCCGAGCCCGTACGACTCGCGGTCGTTCAGGATGTAGACGCTCTCGATGCCCTGGTCGACCGCGAACTCGGCCACGGCAGCACCCTGGAACTTGTCCGGGGGTGCGACGCGAGCGTAGTTGCGAGTGCCCGTCGGGTAGTACTTGTCGGGCTCGTCCTCAGGGATGCCCGGTCCGCTCGCGGTCAGGTTCACGAGCGTGTTCGCGGGCGAGATCATCGGGATCGCCCCACCGGGCGCCTGGTTCGCGATCGGAATGATCACCTGGGCGCAGCCCGAGTTGAACGTGCCGATGATGCCGATGACCTTCTCGTTCTCGGCGTAGGCGTTGCCGTTCTGACTGCACTTGCCCGGATCCCACTTGGCGGCCTGAGCCGTGGCGTCGTCACAGTCCTGGTAGGCGAGGCTCACGTCCCCGGCCTGCCAGTTGTTCTGCTCCAGGATGAACCGAATCGCCTCGGTCATCTGATCGGTCTGCAAGCGCGAGCCGCCCTGCCGCGGCAGGTCGGACACGATCAGCGCGGTCGGCGTACCCTCGCCTTCGTATTCGAGCGGGGCACATGACGAGGCAGGTAGAGCCTCGACATCGCCCGTGTCACCTCCATCGGCGGCGGGTGCCGTGTCGCCGCTGCCGGCCTCGTCATCGTCGCCACCGCATCCGGCGGCAACGAGGGCGAGCGCGGCAATCAGCATCACCAGCAGCGCCAAAATCGACTTTCTCCTCAACTGATCCTCCTCATTCAGTCTTGCGTTCGGACGCTCGCCTGCAAGCGCCGCCTTCCCGTTGAGCTCGCATCCGACATCTCCCGTGAGTCCGCAGAACCGAGCCCTCGTGTGAATCGGGGAATTATGGCGTCCGGATCACCTCCATTCAAGCGCTGGGGTTACGATGGCCGCCAGGACGCCGAAGTGGCGGAACTGGCAGACGCGCTGGACTCAAAATCCAGTGGGGCTAGCGCCCCGTGCGGGTTCGATTCCCGCCTTCGGCATAGGCCTTTCCACGACACCGTCCTGCAGACACCACCCCTGAGCACGCAGACGACACTGAGAGCGGGAAGTTAGACGGCATGGCGCAGCGGATCGGCATCTTGACGGGGGGCGGTGACTGCCCGGGCCTGAACGCGGTCATCCGCGCCGTGACGCGGCGTTCCCTCGCCGGCGGCTGGGAGGTGGTCGCGATCAGGGCGGGCTGGCGTGGGCTGGTCGAGGGCCGCTTCGAGCCGCTCGGCCCGCGCGAGATCTCGGGGATCCTTCCGCGCGGCGGGACGATCATCGGCACGTCCAGGACGAACCCCTTCAAGGTCGACGGCGATCTCGACCGTCTGCTTGCGAACTTCGAGGCGCAGGCATTCGACGCGGTCGTCGCCATCGGAGGCGAGGACACGCTCGGCGTCGCGGCCAGGCTCTACGCCGAGCGCAGTTTTCCCGTGGTCGGCGTTCCGAAGACGATCGACAACGATCTCGCCGCCACCGACTACACCTTCGGGTTCGACACGGCGGTCTGGATCGCCACGGAGGCGATCGATCGCCTGCATACCACGGCCGAGTCCCACAACCGGGTCATGGTCGTCGAGGTGATGGGCCGTCACACGGGCTGGATCGCGGTCATGAGCGGCATCGCGGGCGGCGCGGACGTGATCCTCATCCCCGAGCAGCCGATCACGGTGGAGGAAGCGTGCGACGACCTGCGCCGGCGTCACGACCGGGGCAAGGACTTCTCGATCGTCGTCGTCAGCGAGGGGTACGAGCTGACCTACGCCTCGGGCGAGCGACACACCGTCGCGCAGGAACCGTCTCCGGCGGACCAGTTCGGGCACGTGCGACTCGGCGGCGTCGGTGAGGCGCTCGGACGGGAGATCGAGGAGCGGACGGGCTATGAGACGCGCGTGACGGTGCTCGGCCACGTGCAGCGCGGCGGGACGCCGACGCCGCGCGATCGCGTGCTCGCGACCCGCTACGGGCTGAAGGCGGCCGACCTCGCTCACGCGGGCGAGTTCGGGCAGATGGCCGCGTTGCACGGGGACTCGATCGTGGCCGTCCCGCTGGCCGACGCGGTGGCAGAGCTGAAGACGGTGCCGCCCCACTGGTACGAGGTGGCGCGGGCCTTCTTCGGCTGAACTAACCGTCGCCGCCGATCAGCGCCGTGAGCGTCGCCGCGAAGTCGGGGCTCTGTGCAAGCTCGGCGACGAGGATCGCGTCGACGCCGGCTCGCTCGAGGGCGACCACCTGCTCACGGACGATCCTCCGGCTCTCCGAAACGACGAGCTTCCCGGCCGGCACGTCCGGCAGGACGTCGAGCGTTCGCTCGAACGCCCGGTCGTCACCGTCGGTCGCGTTCGCGATCGCGAAGATGTCGGGGTCGACTCGCTCGAGCGCGACGGCGAGCTCCTCGTCGTCGTCGACCTCGACCGCGCAGTCGAGCTCGCGGGCAAGCGCCTCGGCGTGCAGCGCTTCGAGACGCTCGTCCTCCTCCTCGAAGTCCGCCACACCGATGACGACAGCGTCCGCCCCGGCCTGCTCGGCTGCGCGCAGATCGTCCTCGTTCCAGATCCTGCGGCGCAGGAGGACAGGAAGGCCAGATACGACGCGTACGCGCTCGACGTCAGACACGGACTCGACGGCGATCGCCTCTGCCCCGCTCTCGTCGGCGGCCTGCGCCAGGGTTTCGACGTCTCCGGCCAGGAAGGGCACGAGCGAGATGCCGTCGCCTTCGGAGATTGCCTGCGCAAAGCGAGCCACGGCGGGAGTCTCAGACCCCGATCGGATGCCAGACGGTCTTCAGCTCGAGGTAGGCGGCCGCGTGCCACGGGGACTGGCCGTCGCCGTTTCTGACGACGCGCTTGACGTTCTCCGCGGCCAGCTGCTCGAGCTCGGTCGGATCGCCGTCGATTCCCGCGAGGTCGACTGCGTTCACGTCCATGTGCGACGCGAGAACGGGTGCGAGCTCGGCCTTCTGCCCGGTGATGATGTTGATCGCTCCACCCGGGACGTCGGAGGTGGCCAGCACTTCGGCCAGCGTGACGGCGGCCAGCGGACGACGCTCAGAGGCGAGCACGACCGTGGCGTTCCCGCCGACCAGCGCGGGTGCGAGCCTGCGAACGAGGCCGGCGAGCGGCGGCTCCTCGGGCGCGACGATCCCGACGACGCCTGTGGGCTCGGGGATCGTGAAATTGAAGTACGGGCCGGCGACCGGGTTCGAGGATCCGATCACCTGGGCGAGCTTGTCGGCCCACCCGGCGTACCAGACCCAGGTGTCGATCGCCTCGTCGACCTCTGCGTCGTCGCCCGCGAGCTCGGCGAACTGCGCGCGCCGGCCCTCCATCATCTCGGCCACGCGATAGAGGATCTGACCGCGGTTGTAGGCCGTTAGCCGGGCCCACGTCGGGAAGGCTCCACGGGCGGCCCGCACTGCATCGCGGAGATCCTTCCTGGATCCACGGGCGACGTTCGCCCCTTCGGCCTCGTACGTGCGCCCGGATTCTGAGCGCGGAAACGACCCGCCCACGTAGAGCTTGTACGTCTTGGCGACTGGGAGCCTGGTCATTGGCTTTCGTCCTCGGTTCCCGCGAGCGGGGACGAGCGCATGGAGGATCGGCGCACGTCTCTTCGGGAATCGGCGCGTGTTGCGCGCCACTCGTGACGATCTCCGCCGTAGGCTGGGAGCCGGGCGGAGGGTGGCCGGCTCCCCACCCAGGGTGGGGCCGTGGGCGATGACACGGAGACGGGCGCTGGCGACGTCGAGAGCGCGTCCGCGGATCCGCCCAGGCGCAGATGAACCGAGGATCTCACTCGTCGAACCTCACGTACGGCTCAAGGCCGTGGAGGCCGCCCTCACGGCCGAAGCCCGACTCCTTGTAGCCGCCGAACGGCGACGCAGGGTCGAAGCGGTTGTACGTGTTCGCCCACACAACCCCGGCGCGCAGGCGCTGCGCCATGGACAGGATCCGCGAACCCTTCTCCGTCCACACCCCGGCCGACAGGCCGTACGGGGTGTTGTTGGCCTTCTCGACAGCCTCGTCCGGCGTTCGAAAGGTGAGCACCGAGAGCACCGGGCCGAAGATCTCCTCCTGCGCGATCCGGTAGCTCTGGGCCACGTTCGTGAAGACGGTCGGCGCGAACCACCAGCCCTTCTCGGGCAATCGGCACGGCGGCTGGTAGATCTCTGCACCCTCCTCCTCCCCGGACTCGACGAGCGCGGTGATCCGGTCGAGTTGCTCCTTGGAGTTGATGGCACCCACGTCGGTGTTCTTGTCGAGCGGTTCGCCCACTCGGAGCGTCGCCATCCGGCGCTTCAGCTTCGCGATCGTCTCCTCGTAGATCGACTCCTGCACGAAGAGCCGCGAGCCGGCACAGCAGACGTGGCCCTGATTGAAGTAGATCCCGTTCACGATCCCCTCGACCGCCTGATCGAGCGGGGCATCGTCGAAAACGATGTTCGCCGCCTTGCCGCCGAGCTCGAGCGTGAGCCGCTTCCCGGTGCCCGCGATCGCCTTCTGGATCTCCTTGCCGACCTCCGTCGACCCCGTGAACGCGACCTTGTCGACATCCTCGTGCTTGACGAGCTCCGCACCGGCCCGGCCGTCTCCCGTGATCACGTTCACCACGCCGGGTGGAAGCCCGGCCTGGCGCAGCACGTCCGTGAAGAGGAGCGCGGTCAGCGGCGTCGTCTCGGCCGGCTTCAGGACGACCGTGTTTCCCGTTGCAAGAGCCGGCGCGACCTTCCAGGCCAGCATGAGGAGCGGGAAGTTCCAAGGGATGATCTGCGCCGCGACGCCGAGCGGCTTAGGCTGCCGGTTCGGAAACGCATACTCGAGCTTGTCCGCCCAGCCCGCGTAGTAGAAGAAGTGCGCGGCCGCGAGCGGCACGTCGACGTCACGTGACTCGCGGATCGGCTTGCCGCCGTCGAGCGACTCGAGGACGGCAAACTCGCGCGAGCGCTCCTGGAGCACCCGCGCGATTCGGTAGAGGTACTTCGCGCGTTCCGCCGGCTCGATGGACGACCAACCGTCCTCGAACGCTCCTCGCGCAGCGCCGACAGCCAGATCGACGTCCTCGGCGCCGGCGTAGGCGACAGACGCGAGCTCTTCCTCGGACGCCGGGCTCACGGACGGATGGAACTCGTCCGACTTGGGGTCGACGAGCTCGCCGCCGATGAAGAGTCCGTAGCGCTCCTCGAGGCGCACGATGTCCCGCGACTCCGGTGCGGTCGCGTACTCAAAGGCGGAGGGAACCGGCGAGCGGTCGGTACGGCGATCGAGCTCGGTCACCTCGACCTCATCTCGCACTCTCGCGCATACGCCTTCTCGACAGCTTCCCGGAGCTGTTCCCAAGCGAGCGGCTCCCCGGCGTGATCCTTGACCCAGTTCAGCGAGAGGCGATCCTTGGGTTTGTTCCGCGCTCGCACCGGATGAGCTGGCATTACGTAGAACTGCCAGAGGCTGAGGTCGATCGGGTCGTACGCCTCGTGCGTCTCACTGGTCTGTACGGCAAAGACGAGAACGTCAGCGAGAAGCTCGACAGTGGATTCGTACTTGACTGCATCCTCGTTCCAGCGATAACCCCATAAGCCGGAGAAGCCAATCTTCGACAGATTCCGTTGTGTCCAGCTCTGCAGGAAAGCGCCTGCCTTGACTTCGATCTTTATCGACGCGGGTCCCGGAATTGGTGCTTCAACGTCGTAGTCAGCCCAGGCATGTCGGAACTCACGCTCGTCTCCGACGGCTCGGGCGACGAGGTACTCCGCCAACACCCCCCGAACAATGTTCATTCGTAGGTCTCCGAAGCCCCACCGAAGAAAATCGCCCACGGTCATGCTCGGACCGAGGCGCTCGTCGAACTCAAAACGCCTCGGAGGGGAAGGAACGAAGCGACTCTCCTCCGGCCGAACGGCTACCTCAAGGGGCTCAGTCAATGGTGAAGTAGTCCGGGCTTCCGTAGCGGCCCGTGCGTTCCTTGCGGATCTGGAGCAGGACGTCGTTCAGGAGCGACGACGCGCCGAAGCGGAAGAGATCCGGCGTCAGCCACTCGGGCCCGAGCGTCTCGTTGACGACCACGAGGTACTGGACGGCCTGCTTCGCGTGCCGGATCCCGCCGGCGGGCTTGACGCCGATCCGCTTGCCCGTCTCTTCGTATACGTCGCGGACGGCCTCCAGCATCACGAGCGTGACGGGAAGCGTCGCCGCGGGCTGGATCTTGCCGGTGGAGGTCTTCACGAAGTCGGCGCCGCCCGCGATCGCGAGCAGGCTGGCCCGCCGGACATTGTCGTACGTGCCGAGCTCGCCCGTCTCGAGGATCACCTTCAGGTGCGTGTCACCCACCGCCTCTTTCACGCGGCGCACCTCGTCGTAGACCTTGGCGTAGTTCCCGGAGAGGAAGGCGCCGCGATCGATCACCATGTCGATCTCGTCGGCCCCGAGTTCGACCGCGCGGCCTGCGTCTTCGACCTTGATGTCGGTCGGCGATTGCCCGGAGGGGAACGCGGTCGCGACCGACGCCACCTTGACCGGCGAGCCGGCGAGCTTCTCAACCGCATGCGGGACGAGGTTCGGGTAGACGCAGACAGCGGCGACGGGCGGAATCGTGGGATCGACCGGGTCCGGTCGGAGCGCCTTCGAGCAGAGCGCGGCGACCTTGCCGGGTGTGTCGGCCCCTTCGAGCGTCGTCAGGTCGCACATGCGCACGGCGAGCTCGAGCGCAAAGAGCTTCGACTCGCGCTTGATCGAGCGTTTCGCAAGCGTCGCCGCGCGCTCGTCGGCTCCGACTTGATCGACGGAGCCGATACGGGGCAAGCGCGGCACGAGCGGAAGCTCGAATCCCTGCGGCAGCGCGGGTGCTTGCGCCATCGCCTCAGTCTAGCCCCGGAGGCCGCGTAAGCGGCCGGGCGAATCGCGCCGCCTTTCGCGCGATTCGCAGGGAGGAACCGCCGGAGGCGGTACCGGTCTCAGGGGCTGGCCCTAGCCGGCCACGACGAGCTCGTCGAGGAGCGGCGCGGTGTCGAGCGGGTCGAAGCCGATCCGGCGCGCGATCTCCTCGCTCGACGGGCGCGTGCCCTCTCGGAAGAGATCGCGGAGCAGATCGCCTGTCTCGGCGCGCTCCCACCAGTCCTCGCCGACCTCGACCCGCAGGTGGGCGCGAAGCTGTGCCGCACGGATCCAGGCTCGCAGGTAGTCGGCGGAGTAGAAGCCGTCGTCCATGTCAGCGAGGTAGCCGTCCGGGCGGTAGCGGAACCGGATCGCCGTGCGAAGATTCTCCGCGTAGCGCGTCGCGTGCTCCGGCGCGTTCTCGAAGTCCGACCAGAACGCGAGCTCGTAGTCGAGCTTGGCGGCGTACCGACGGAAGAGCAGCACTTCGAGAAACCGTGCGCCTTCAGCCCGCTCCTCGGCCTCGTCGAGCGGAAGATCGAAGTAGGCGGCGTGCCAGCCCGCCTCGCGCGTGATCGACTCGACGAGGAACGAGTAGATCTCGGTCAGCGCGTGGTCGCGGGCCAGCCGCCGGAAGGTGTACGGGAGCTCCGGGTCGCAGCCCGCGTAATGGAGCGCATGGCCGGCCTCGTGGAGAAGAGCCTGATAGTCGTGGAGCCCGCCTTGGGCACGGGTGATCAGGTGGACGACCTTCGGCGGGTCGGATGCGATCACGCAGGCGCGCGGGTTCTTCTGGGGCCGGTCGTCGAGGTCGAGCCGGATTCGTGACTCGCCGGCGAGGTCGAAACCCAGCCGCTCGAGCGTCTCCAGGCAGACTGGAACCGCGCGCTCCTTCGTGTAGAGCCCGGCAAGCGGCGACATGCGGCGGATGTAGGCGATGTGGTGCGAGCCCGGCTCGTCTTCGTGCTCGCTACCGAGCAGGCGATCGGTCCAGCGCTCGCGAAGGGCCCAGAAGGACTCGTCCTGCCGGCGGGCGGCGTCCTCGAGCGCGGTCGCAAGCGCGCGGAGGTCGATGCCCTTCGTCTCCTCGCTCCGGCGCACGGGATCGGGCTCGCCCGTCAGATCGGCCTCGAGCCTCTCGGCCCGCCGTGCCAGCTCCAGCCTGCGGTCGTTGAACGTCGCCGAAGCGTCGCCCGAGAGCGCGCCGAGCTCGTCGCGCTCCTCGTAACCGTCCAGAACAGCCAGCTTCGCCTGCGCCGTCCGAAGCGGCAGCTCCTCGCCGGCGAACGAGACGCGGCAGGCGAGGATGTCGTTCTCGAGCCGGTCGGCTTCCTCGGCCAGCTCGCGAACCACGACTCCGCCGCCGCACGCCTCGTGGAGTCGGAACAGCCGCTCGCGCTCGTCGCCGTCGGCCGCCTCTTCCGCGTCCCGCAGCCTCGCGTACTGGTCGCGGGTGAAGAGATCCTCGTAGCGCGCGACGATCGCCGCCTGCTCGCTGGTCTCCTTCTCCCCGACGCGCACTGCGCGCGCCTCCTCAGAACGCTCGTAGAGATAGCGCGCCAGGCGCTCCTCGAACTCCAGCGGCGTACGTGTCTCCATCGTGTCGCGTCCCCTTACTTGGCTCAGATTCCCAGGCGCTCGAGCAGCGACTCGTCGCGTCGCCACCGGGGCCTCACCTTGACGACCAGCTCGAGGAACACCGTGCGGCCGAGCAATTGCTCGATCTCAGGGCGGGCCCGGGAGCCGATCTCCCGGATCATAGAGCCGGCCTTCCCCACCACGATTCCCTTCTGCGACTCGGTCTCGACGTAGAGGAGGATGCGGACGCGGCCGTTCTCGACCTCGTCGACCTCGGCCGTGATCGCGTGGGGAACCTCCTCGCGAGTCAGCTCGAGAGCTTTCTCGCGCACGAGCTCGGCGAGCCGCGTCTCGAGCGGCAGATCGGTGACCTCCCCCTCGGGAAAGTAGGCCGGACCGTCAGGGAGGAGGGCAACGAGCGTTGCGCGGAGCTCGTCGACACCCCGGCCCGTCCGCGCGCTCACCGGGTGGAGCTCATGGAAGTCCCCCAGCCCGGCGGCCGTCGCTATCTGGACGACGACCCGCTCCTGCGCCGCCCGGTCGATCTTGTTGAGCGCGACGACGACGGGCACGCCGCCGCCGAAGACGCGCGCGGCGATGAACCGGTCGCCTGCGCCGATCTCCTCGTCGGCCGCGAGGACGAACAGGACGCCGTCGACGTCCTCGAAGGACTCGTCGACCGTCCGCTGCATCCGCTCAGTGAGCGGATCGCGTGGCCTCTGGAACCCAGGCAGGTCGACGAGCGCAAGTTGCCAGTCGGGCCCGTTCGCCACCCCGGTGATGCGCCGACGGGTCGTCTGCGGCTTGTCGGAGGCGATCGCGATCTTCGTCCCGCAGAGCGCGTTCACGAGCGTCGACTTGCCGACGTTCGGCCGGCCGGCGACCACGACGAAGCCGGACCTCACGAGCTCACAAGGAGAAGGACTCGGGCAGGAGCTCGGCAGGCGTCAGCGTGTGCATCTCGCCGGCGTTCTCGAAGACGATGCGATCGGCGCCGAACTCGAGGAGCCACTGCCGGCAGCCGCCGCACGGCGAGGCTGTGATCGCGATCGCCTCGACCTCCCCGGGCCGGATCCCCTCCGCCACGGCCCGCGAGAGGGCCGCACGCTCCGCGCAGACCCCGAGCGGGTACGAGGCGTTCTCGACGTTCACGCCCGTGATGACGCCCCCGTCGCGAGCGAGCACGGCGGCGCCGACATGGAACTTCGAGTACGGAGCGTAGGCGCGGCCGGAGGCCTCCTTCGCCGCCTCGAAGAGCTCCGCGTCCGTCACCCGAGGACCTGGAAGAGCATCATCGAGACGAGCGTACCGAGCACCGCCCCCGTCAGGACCTCGACCGAGGAGTGGATGCCCGACTCGACCCGCGTCTGTGCCACGAGGAGCGCCAGCCCGAACGTGAGGGACGAAACGAGCACGCGGTACTCGAACTCCTGCGTGATGAAGGTGATCGCCATCCAGGTTCCGAACGCGAGGGCGGCGTGGCCCGACGGAAGCCCGCCCCTGAGGGGGGTTCCGCGCCCGGTGAGAGCCTTGACCCCGATCACGATGAAGATCGTCAGGACGAGCGCGATCACGGTGACGCGAAGCGGCGCCTCCCGGATGGTCGTCAGGAGGCGGTACGAGGGGCCGCCGACCTTGTCCTCGAAGACGAGGTACCCGACGACGACCGCGGTGACGGCCGCCACGAGCACGGCGGCGGCGGCCATGTCCTTGGCGACCTTGGCCAGCGGGTCGAACGACGGCGTGGAGAGGTCGATCGTCGCTTCGATCGCCGTGTTGACCAGCTCCGTGATGAGAACGAGGGCAATGGCGATCAAGAGGGCGATCAGCTCGGCCTTCGAGACGCCGTAGACGAACGCGAGCACGAGGACACCGGTGGCGAGCGCGAAGTGGATCCGCATGTTCCGCTCGCTCCTGAGCGCGTGGATGACGCCCTCGAAGGCGTAGTTGAAGCTCTGGATGAGCGAGTGGCGCGGCTTCGCCACGGTTCTAAGCGAGCGCGCTTTCGCGGGTGCTCATCTCATCGCCGTGGTCGTAGCCGAGGAGGTGCAAGAGCCCGTGAACAAGGGGGCGACGCCACTCGCTGCCGACGACCTCGGGGCAGAGCACGACGTCGCCGAGCTGGCGGGGCACACCCGCGGGCAGCCCCTCGCGGCCGTCGATCGGAAACGAGAGCACGTCGGTCGGCTCGTCGATTCCCAGGTGCTCGCGCTTCAGGGCGCGCATCTCGTCCGGGCCCACGAAGGCGAGCCCGAGGTCACCGTCGTCGACCCCTTCGGCCGAGAGCGCCTCGCGGCAGAGGGCGACGGCCGCCTCCGATTCCACTTCGGCGCCGCTTCGGTTCTCGACCTCGATCGCGACCATCGAGCACTAGCTGCGCCGCTGGTTGCCGTCGCCTCGCTGCTCGGCGTGGCTCTTGTAGGCCTCGACGATTCGCTGGACGAGCACGTGGCGGACGACGTCCTGGTTTCCGAGCTCGACGAACTCGATGCCGTCGACGTGGCGCAGGATCTCGCGGACGCGCACGAGGCCGGACGCCTGCTCGCGCGGCAGGTCGATCTGGGTCACGTCTCCGGTGACCACGACCTTCGAGCCGAACCCGAGACGCGTCAGGAACATCTGCATCTGCTCCGGTGTGGTGTTCTGCGCCTCGTCGAGGATGATGAACGAGTCGTTGAGCGTCCGGCCGCGCATGAACGCGAGCGGCGCAACCTCGATCCGGCCCTTCTCCATGTAGGAGTTGACGCGGTCGGCGTCGAGCATGTCGTAGAGCGCGTCGAAGAGCGGCCGCAGGTACGGGTCGACCTTCGCGAGCAGATCACCGGGCAGGAACCCGAGCCGCTCCCCTGCCTCGACGGCCGGGCGCGTGAGGATGAGCCGGTTGACCTGGCGCTCGGCCATCGCGGCGACGGCGAGCGCGATCGCCAGGTAGGTCTTCCCCGTCCCGGCCGGGCCGATCCCGATCGTGATCGTGTGGTCGCGGATCGCGTCGACGTAGCGCTTCTGGTTGACGGTCTTCGGCGCGATCTTCTTGCCGCGGTGGCGCCAGACGACGTCCTCGAAGACGTCGCGGAGATCTCGCGACTCGTCGAGTGCAGCCAGGACTGCGTCCACGGTGCCGGCGCCGATCGCATGCCCGCCCTCGACCAGGTCCACGAGCTCGTCGATGACGGCGCGGGCTTCGCCGACCTTGCCCTCGTCGCCCTCGAGGGTCAGGCGATTGCCGCGCAGGAGAACGCCGCAGCCCAGCCGGTCGCGGAGGGCTCGGAGGATGGCGTCGTCGACCGTGGCGAGCTCGGCCGCAACTTCATTCGAGACATCGAGAACTTCCTGCACAGGCCAAGTGTAGGCCGCGTGGCGGGGTCGCAGCCGCTCGGGTCAGGCCGGCTTGCGGATGAGCGCGATGCAATCCCGCCGGACGACGTCCGTGATCATGTCGACCGGCTCGAGCCCGGCCCGCCTGATCAGCTCGGCCATGATCTCCGGGGAGTTCAGGATGAACGTCTTGTGCCGCTTGTGGCGATTGAGCTGACCGCGAACCTCACGCCGAAAACGCTTCCAGCCGAGCTCCGAGAACGTATTCGAGTGCTGGAGAAGCGCCTTGCCGCCGGGCTTCAGGATGCGCTCGATCTCGGTCAGGTAATTGAAGATGTCCCAGTGCTGGAGATGCACGAAAACCCCGTATGAAAAGACGGCGTCGGCGGACTCGTCCTCGAGCATGGCGAGCCCGCGACCGTCCGAGGGGTGATAAACGACCCCGTTTCTCTCGCCGAACCGTTCTCGCAGCTGCTCGAGCATTGCAGGCGATGTATCGACCGCATGGAGCGTCCGGCATTTCGGGACGAGCACATCGGTGAACCGACCGGCTCCGGGGCCGATCTCGACGATCACGTCACACGTACCGAGGAACGGCTTGAAGACCTTCTCGTCCAGGTAGCCGACGACCTCGCGGGCGTGATCGACGTCCAGACCCATCCTGCGAGGACGATTCCACGCCTTGCCGACTCGCGGCTTGCCCTTTAGTGCCTTTCGCCGGGCGTAGCGATCCCAGCCCTCCGCGACGGTGAGGTGGTCGCCCTGCTGTGGAGCTTCGACGGAAGCTGGCGGCTTCCCGTCAGAGGAGCGTTTCCGAAGCTTGCTGAGACCACGGTCGCTGCTCTTCCCGCTTGCCATCGAGGCGAGATTAACAAGCGCCCGGCGGTTCGTCTCCGGGTGAAGATCCTGTTTCCTGGCGCACGTCGAGCTGTTTCTCGCGCCGGTTTCGGGCGCTAGAGGCTTGATGTGTAATGGGGCGGAGCCGCGGATGGCGCCTCAGACACGGCGTCAGGACGCCCCGTCGCCCTAGCATGGGGCCACCGGCCCGCGCCGCAGACGCCGACACGCCCTGACTTGGTCTGAGACACGCCCGCGGGGGCGCCAACTTCACATCAAGCCTCTAGGCGAGCTTCTCGCGCACGAGGCGGCTGACCTCGGAGCCGTCGGCTCGGCCTGACACTTGGGGCATCACGTCGGCCATGACGCGACCGAGGTCGCGCATGGACGTCGCGCCTGTTTCGGCGATCGCGTCGTCGACGATCTGCTCGAGCTCCTCCTCGGAGATCGGCTCCGGCATGAAGGCTTCGATGACGGCGAGCTCGCGCTCCTCCTTGGCAGCCTGCTCATCGCGGCCGCCCTCGCGGAAGGCATCGGCAGCCTCGACCCGACGCTTCCGCTCGCGCTGGAGCACCTGGAGCTCCTCCTCGTCCGACAGGGGGCGCTGGATCTCCTTCTCGGCCGATCGCAGCGAGGCGAGAATGAGACGCAGGGCGTCCACGCGCTCTTGCTCGCGGGCTCGCATTGCTTCCTTCACGTCACTCTCGAGCTGGGCGATCAGGCTCATCCCATGCCTCCCAGAGGAGCGCCGCCCAGGATGTGCCAGTGCAAGTGGAAGACAGTCTGGCCCGCGCCCGGCCCGACGTTGACGACCACGCGGTAGTCGTCGAGGCCGGCCTCCCGGGCGGTGTCGGCGACGAAGCGGAGGAGCGCGCTCGCCTCGTCCGGTTCGAGCTCACCGATCTCGCGGAATCCGTCCAGATGCCGCTCAGGAATGACCAGCAGGTGCGTCGGGGCTTTCGGAGCGATGTCCCAGACGGCGACGAAGCCGTCCGCCTTCCGTACATGGTCGCCCTCTCGCGCGAGCTTGCAGAAGAGACAGTCAGACGGCACCGACGATGCCCTCCTCGCAGACGTCCTGAGCCCGCACGCGCACGAGTTGTCCGACAGGCGCGTCGACGAGCCACGGCGTGTAGTCGTCGCCATACCCGCGGCCGGGCCGGTCGACGAGCACAACGTCCTCCTCGCCGAGCCGCGCGCGCCAGAGGCGCCGGCTAGCTGCGTCTGAGGCGGCACGCAGCCTCGCGCTTCGCTCCTTCTTGACGTGCGGAGGCACGGAGTCCGCCTGCGCCGTCGCGGTACCGGGCCTGGGCGAGTACGGAAAGACGTGCACCTTGGAGATGCCTGCTGCGGCCACGGTTGTAAGCGTTCGCCGGAACGCGGCATCGTCCTCGGCTGGGAACCCGACGATCACGTCGGTCGTCAGGTTGAAGCCGTCGGTACGGGCGACGCGCCGGAGGTATGTGGTCGCGTCGTACCGACGGCGCATCGCCCGCAGGACGCCATCGTCGCCGGACTGGAGCGGCACGTGCAGATGCTTCGCGATCGTCGGCGTCTCGCGCATGGCCGCGATCAGGCGCTCACTCAGGTGGTTCACCTCGATCGACGAGAGCCGAAGTCGCGCGAGGCCCGGCGTCTCGCCCGCCTCGCGCAGGAGTCGCGGCAGGTCGTAGCCTGCGTCACGGTCGCGGTAGCAGCCGATGTTGACGCCCGTGAGGACGATCTCGCGATGGCCTTGCGCGACCCGCCGGCGAATCTCGGTCAGAGACTTTGTCTGCGGGGCGGCTCCTCGAGGCCCCGCGCACCTGCGGGATCACGCAGTACGAGCACGTGAAGCTACAGCCGTCCTGGATCTTCACGAACGCGCGCACGCGGTCGAGGCCTACATCCGCCGCGACGCAGCCGAGCCTGCCGACGTCGCCGGCCACGAAGGCGGCGGTGCGCTCACTTGGGAGCGGCACGACGCGCACATGCTCCGGCAAGCCGTCGAAGGCGCGCTCGAGGTTCGCCGCACAGCCCGTTACGTAGACGCGGCCGGCCCGGCGAGAGGCTCGGCGCGCGGCCTGCCGGGACTTACGGACGGCCTCGTGTGTCACGCAGCACGTGTTCAGGACGGCCACGTCCGTGTCGCCTGCCGCCTCGACATGGCCGTCCGCGACCAGCCGCTCACGCAGCTCCTGGGCATCCGTGTGCGAGACCTTGCAGCCGAGGAAGTCGACGCTGAAGGTCGCCATGGCGCGATGCTAGACGACCTGCGCCGACAGGCTCGACGGGCTAGGCCGTGCGCTCGAAACGATCGGCGGCCCAGCCGTCCAGCTCGAGGCGCTCGGCGTGCGTGAGCGAGCCGGGTGCCGGGCGATCCGACGCCAGGTACCCCGAGGTGATGACGGTGGCCGCGTCGACTCGGGCTGCGACTAGTTCCGAGAGGGCAAGCTCGATGTTGGCGACCGCAACGTCCGCGGCAGGCAAGGGATCCTTGGTCACGTCCGCCTGCGCGACCGCGATCTCGACGTCGTTCGCCAACGCGTTCTCCTCCGCTGCCGCAACTGCGGCGGGGTCTGCGTCGAGCGCCGTAACGGGGCCGAAGCCGAGCCGAGCGGCGGCGACGGACAGCACGCCCGAGCCGCACCCCAGGTCGACCAAGCTGCCCGGCTTGACCGCGAGCAGATGCTCGGCGCAGAGGCGCGTCGTCGGGTGCGCGCCCGTCCCGAATGCCCGCCCCGGATCGACGACGACCGCCAGGGCGTCGCCATCGGGCTCCTCCCAGGGCGGGCCGATCCACAGCCGTCCAACCCGAACCGGGCGGTGGAACGAGCGCCAGCGCTCGCCCCAGTCGGGATCAACCTCGTCGACGCGGCCGGGCCCGAACACCTGCCACACGCGCTCCTCGCCGCCCGGCCCCGTGTAGGCGGCAAGCTCCACTCCCCCCTTCGTCTCCATCTCCTCGAAGCCGTCCGGGAAGAGCTCGAGCATGATCGCGCGCGCCTCCTCGGCCCGGCCTGCGCCGACCCGAACCGAGACCCTGCGGAGGAGGTCGGCGTCGCTCAGCGGAACGCAGCGCGAATCTTGTCGAGGAACCCCTCGTCGCCGCCGTAGTTCCGCTCGTGCTCTGAGTCCGAGAAGTCCCCGAGGAGCCGGCGTTGCTGGTCGGAGAGATGGCGCGGGACGAGCACGTTCACGAGGATCCGGTGATCCCCCCGACCGAAGCCTTGGAGAACGGGCATCCCCTTGCCGCGGAGCGTGCGGATCTCACCCGGCTGTGTCCCCGAGTCGAAGCCGACCTCGATGTCTCCGTCGAGCGTCGGGACGGACGAGCGTCGCCCCGAGAGCTGCCTGGGTGAAGGTCAGGTCGACCGTCGACACGATGTCGTTGCCGTCACGGACGAAGCGCGCGTCTGGGGCGATCCGAACGAGGACGTAGACGTCTCCGGCCCGGCCGCCGAGCGCTCCCGCGTGGCCTCGCCCGGAAAGGCGGATGCGCTGACCGTCGTGGATTCCCGCCGGGATCTCGACGTCGAGGCTCCGCTCCTCGGTGATCCTTCCGACCCCAGAACACTCCTGGCACGGCGTCCGCACCACCCGGCCAGCCCCGCCGCACTCGGGACACGGCGACGTCCTGACGAACTGGCCGAAGACCGAGCTCGAGACCGATTGGAGCCGGCCCGCGCCCCCGCAGCGCTCACAAGTCTCCGGATGGGTCCCCGGCTCGGCCCCCGACCCGGTGCAGGTCGGGCACGTGACCGCCACGGGGAACGGAATCGTGCGGCTGACCCCGCTCGCGGCCTCCACGAGCTCGATCTCGACCTCGGCGAGAACGTCTGCCCCGCGAGCCGCCCTCGCTCCCGAGCCGCCCGCACGCCCGAACAGGTCGTCGCCAAAAAAGGCTGCAAAGAGGTCGGAAAGCCCGCCGAAGTCGGTCGGCACGTAGCCGCCGGTGCGAAGCCCCTCGTGCCCGTAGCGGTCATAGAGCTCCCGCGTCTCGTGCTTGGAGAGAACCTCGTACGCCTCGGCGGCCTCGCGAAATCGCTCCTCCGCATCCGGGGCATCCGAAACGTCCGGGTGCAGCTCGCGTGCGAGACGCCGGAATGTCTTCTTGATCTCTGTGTCGCTCGCGCCGCGCCCGACGCCAAGGATGTCGTAGTAGTCGCGCTTGACGGCAGCCACGGTCTCAGAGTACTCGCGCGCTCGGCCCGCCCAGCCGCCGGCCGTGGCGACCTTCGGCGCCGTCCTACGCCTCGTACATCTCCTCGACGAACAGGGAGAGCTCATGAGCCGCAAAGCGCACGGCGTCGATCGCCTTGACGTAGTCCATGCGCGTGGGGCCGAGCAGGCTCACGGTGCCCAGGTTCCGATGCTGGAGGCCGTAGGGCGCCCCGACCAGCGAGACGGTTAGGAGCTCCGGGTCTTC
Organism: uncultured Actinomycetes bacterium; assembly: GCA_963733135.1. GTDB lineage: Bacteria > Actinomycetota > Thermoleophilia > Gaiellales > Gaiellaceae > CAVTBX01. The sequence continues at coordinate 82,571 of CAVTBX010000009.1, read as the reverse complement.
GAGCTCGGCGCCGACCCGCACGAACGGCCTCTTCGAGAGCAGGTTCGCGCGCATGAGACCGAGGAGGGCGGCGCGCTGCTCGAGCACCTCGAGCAGCCGGCGGTACGCGCGTAGGTCGTCGGCGCGGAACTCATCCAGTAGGCCCGCAGCCCCGCCGACGAAGAGCGCCTGCTCGTCGGACTCCGCGAGGGTCACGAACGCCGGCCGGATCGCAGCGAGGAACGCTCGCTCGCGCGGGCCGAGCTCGGGCGCGTCGAAGCGAGCTCTGATGAGGCGCACTCCGAGCTGGCGGCCTGCGACGCAATCGTTCAGGTACTCCCCGACCCATTCGGCGAGGCCCGGGTCGACCGGTTCGGTGAATGCGACGAGCTGCTTCGTGACTCCGCCCGTAGACGTGATCACGACGACCATCACCAGCTCGGGCTGGAGCAGGAGTACCTCCACATGGCGGACGGTCGTCGTCTCGAGCGCCGGCGCCGAGACGAGCGCGAGCAGGTGCGTCACCTCCGAGAGCGCTTCGGTGGTCGTCCGGAACGCCGCTTCGACCTGGCTCCGAGCGTCAGAGAGGTCGAGCGGAAGCTCACCGGGTCTCGGCGTCAGCCGCTCGAGCAGCCGGTCGGCGTAGAACCGATAGCCCTGCTCGGTCGGCACGCGCCCCGCCGACGTATGCGGATGGGTGAGCAGCCCGAGCTCTTCGAGCACCGCCAGGTCGTTCCTGACCGTCGACGACGAGACGTCGATGACGCCCTGCTCGACCAGGGTCTTCGAGCCCACCGGCGCCCCGGTCGCGACGTATGCCTCGACCACCCGCGCCAGGATCTCCTCCTGACGCGCGGTGAGGCTGGCTGCGAGCTGCTCGGCCATCACGACTGAATTGTAGGTGTTTGCAGGGACTCTCTCAGGAGCTCGGCCGTGACGGCCCCACCGAGGAACCGCCCCCGGCGTGTCAGTCGAAGCGCGCCCCCGTCGCGGACGACCAGGCCGATCCGCGCCATCCGCTCGAGCCCTGCCGGGTCGAGGGCCGTTTCGACGTCGACGAGCGGAAGGGGCGCATCGAGCCGGAGCCCGAGCATCACCCGCTCGCGCAGTCTCGTCGCGTCGTCGAGCGGCTCGAGGTCGCGCAACGGCGTCTCTCCCGCGAGGCACGCCGCGACGTAGGCGGCGAGCTTTGGCCGGTTCCGTCGCCGCTCCGAGCCGAGCGTCGATACGGCCCCGATTCCCACCCCGAGGTAGTCGCGTCCGAGCCAGTACCCGAGGTTGTGGCGAGCCTCATGACCCGGACGGCAGAAGTTCGCCGTCTCGTACCAGCGGAAGCCCCCTCCGGTAAGCGTTTCGACGACGCGCTCGAGGTAGACCTCGAGCGCCTCCGCCTGACGCTCGAGCTCCGCACCGTGTGCGTGCGTGAAGCGCGTTCCCGGTTTTGCCTCGAGCTCGTAGTAGGAGATGTGGTCGGGTTCGAGCTCCAGCGCTCCTTCGATGTCCCGGTCGAGGTCGGAGGGCTTCTGGCCCGGGATCCCATAGATGAGATCCAGCGAGATGTTCGCGAATCCAGCACCTCTCAGACGGTGAACAGCACGGCGGACGTCCTCAGGGCCGGAACGGCGCTCGAGCACGTCCAATAGGGTGGCGTTGAACGATTGTGCGCCGAGCGACACACGGTTGACACGATTCCGTGACAGAAGCTCGGCCAGATCGGACGTGACCGTTTCGGGATTGGCCTCGACCGTCACCTCGGCAGCGTCCGGTAGAGCCCGCAGGAGCCGCTCGAGCGCACGCGGCTCCGTGAAGGTGGGAGTGCCGCCGCCCAGGAAGATCGTCTCGAGCGGCTCGGCCAGGATCCCGTCCTCGGCACGCAGCTCGGCCAGGAGCGCATCCACGTACGCCTCGTGCTGCCCGGGGCGGCCGACCACGGTCACGAAGTCGCAGTAGCCGCAGCGGTGCGCGCAGAAGGGCAGATGCACGTAGAGGTGACGGACGCCGCTCACTTCCGCTCCCCGTCCAGGTTCAGGACGGCGAGGAACGCCTCCTGCGGCACCTCGACTGTCCCGACCTGCTTCATGCGCCTCTTGCCCTTCTTCTGGCGCTCGAGCAGCTTCCGCTTCCGGCTGATGTCACCGCCGTAGCACTTGGCGAGCACGTCCTTCCGCTTCGCTTTCACGGTCTCGCGCGCGATGATCCGCGAGCCGATCGCGGCCTGTACCGGGACGTCGAAGAGCTGTCGCGGAATCTCCTCGCGCAGTCGGTCGACGAGGGCTCTTCCCCGTGCCTGCGCCGCACCGCGATGCACGATGAGGCTGAGGGCGTCGACCGGGTCGCCCGCGAGCAACACGTCGACCCGGACGAGATCGCCCGCCTCGAAGCCGAGAATGTCGTAGTCGAAGCTCGCGTACCCACGCGTTCGGCTCTTCAGCTGGTCGTAGTAGTCGTAGACGACCTCGGCGAGGGGCAGGTCGTAGGCGAGCAGGACGCGCTCCTCGCTCAGGTACTCCATGTGGTGGAAGCGGCCGCGCCGCTCGGTGTTCAGCTCCATCACCGTCCCGACGTGCTCCTTCGGAACAATCGTGGAGGCGCGGATGTAAGGCTCTTCGACCACCTCAACCTCCGCTGGCATGTCGGCCGGGTTGTGCACCTCGAGCTCCTCCCCGGCCTTCGTGGCGACGCGGTAGGCGACGTTCGGGGCGGTCACGAGCAGATCGAGGTCGAACTCGCGCTCGAGCCGCTCGCGCACGATCTCCATGTGCAGAAGCCCGAGGAATCCACAGCGGAAGCCGAAGCCGAGCGCCTGGGAGGTTTCTGGCTCGTACACGAGCGAGGCGTCGTTCAGGCGCAGCTTCTCGAGCGCGTCACGGAGATCCGGGTAGTCGTCCGAGTCGGTCGGAAAGAGGCCCGAGAACACCGTCGGCTTCACGTCCTTGTACCCGGGCAGCGGCTCAGAGGCCGGACGCGCCTCGCTCGTCAGGGTGTCGCCGACCCGCAGACGGCTCACGTCCTTGAGGCCTGTGACGACGTACCCGACCTGGCCCGCTTCGAGCGTGTCGGTCGGGACGCGCGTCGGGGAGAAGAAGCCGAGCTCTTCGGCCTCGAAGCGCGTCCCGGCGGCCATGGCGCGGATCCGTTCGCGAGGCCGGAAGGCGCCGTCGACGGCGCGCACGAACGCGACGACGCCGCGGTACTGATCGTAGGAGGAGTCGAACACGAGCGCCCGCGGCGGGGCCTCAGGAGCGCCTTGCGGGGGCGGGATGCGCTCGACAATGGCGTCGAGCACGGCTTCCACTCCCTGGCCGGTCTTGGCCGAGATGCGAAGCACCCGGTCTGCCTGCTCACCGACGAGCTCGGCGACCTCGGCGGCCGCACCGTCCGGATCCGACTGTGGTAGGTCGATCTTGTTGACGACGGGCACGATCTCGAGGTTGTTCTCGAGGGCCAGGTAGGCGTTCGCGAGGGTTTGCGCCTCGATCCCCTGTGCGGCGTCGACGACGAGGAGGGCTCCTTCGCAGGCCTGAAGCGCCCGGGAGACCTCGTACGTGAAGTCCACGTGGCCCGGCGTGTCGATCAGGTTGAGCGTGTGTCCCTTCCACACGACTCTGACCGCCTGGGCCTTGATCGTGATCCCCCGCTCCCGCTCGAGGTCCATCGTGTCGAGAACCTGCTCGCGCATTTCCCGCTTCGAGATGGTGTCCGTGACCTCGAGGATGCGGTCGGCCAGGGTCGATTTCCCGTGGTCGATGTGCGCGACGATCGAGAAGTTGCGGATGCGGTCGAGGCTCATGGCGATCTCTAGGTGGGCCGGGGCCTGCGCACGAGGGATGCGAGCGCGTCGAGCTCCCGGATCTTCAGGATACGCGCGGCCCCGAGGAACACCGCGGTCGCCGCCGCGAGACCGAGCGTGACGCTGACGACCTGGAACCCGAGCTCCCGGCCGAGCGCCTCGTCGAGGGCGAACCAGATCCCGAAGGCTGTGCCGGCCGCCAGGGCGGAAGCGGCGAGCGTGCGGGCGTAGGCGTCGACGATTCGGCGGCCGCCGAGCCGCCCCTCACGCCGGCGGAAGATCCAGACGAGCCCTGCCGTCCCCGCTACGTTCACGATCGAGGTCGCGAGCGGGATCCCCCAGACGCCGAGCGGCGAGAAGGCAGCTGCGAGCACCGCGTTCAGGGCGAGGTTCCCGAGCGCGACCCAGGTGGGGATCCAGGGCGACTGGAGGCTGAAAAACGCCCGGTTCAGCATCAGCATCATCCCGTTGAACGTGAGCCCGATCGTGAAGGCGGCGAGGGCCCCGGCCACGACCGGCGTCTGGTTGGGCTCAAACTCGCCACGTTCGTACAGCAGGCGGACAATCGGCTCCGCGAGCACGGCGAGAACGGCGCTTGCGGGAATCAGCATGAAGCCGATCTGGCGGATGCCGAGCGAGACAGTCTCGCGGAACCCTTCGTTGTCGGCGCGCGCCACCAGCCGCGAGAGGCGCGGGAAGAGGACGGTTGCCACCGCAACCGAGAAGATGCCCTGGGGCAGCATGTAGATTCGGAATGCGGCGTCGATCGAGGCAGGCGCGAGCTGTGGGTCGATTAGACGCGCCGCGAAGAACGTTCCGACGAGCAGATTGAAGTTGATGAGCCCGATGCCGAGCGCGACCGGGAGCATGAGGACGAACACCTGCTTCACAGCCGGGTCGCGAACGTCGATCGCGAGCCGCAGGCCGCCGTCCAGCCCGCGAAGCCAGGGAATCGGGAGGAGAAGCTGGATCACGGTTCCCGCGAGGATGCCGCCCACGTAGATGTAGAGCTGCGTCGAAACGTCGTCGGTCCGGGGGATGCCGACGACCAACGCCACGATGATGGCGAGGTTCCAGAAGACCGGCGTCAGGGCTGGGACGGTGAAGTGCTCGTAGCTGTTCAAGATCCCGACGATCACGCCGGAGAGGCCGAGCAGGACGACGATCGGGAACAGCGCGCGCGAGAGCCCGACGACGAGGTCCGCGTCCTCACCCTCGTAGCCGAAGGGCCGCATGATCCAGGGCGCGAGCAGGATGAAGAGCGCAGTCAGCCCGGTGAGGCCGAGGAGCATGAGCCAGAAGATCGTCGAAGCCACCCGCCAAGCGCGGGCCCGCTCACCGCGCTCGAGTAGGCCGCTGAAGACAGGAACGAAGGCCGACGAGAGCGCGGTGTCGGCCGCGAGCGCGCGGATGAGGTTCGGCACCTGGAACGCCACAGTGAAGACGTTGATCTGGCCTTCGACACCGAAGTAGCGCCGGACGACGACCTCCCGGAACAGCCCGATGACCCGGGAGAGTGCGGTCGCCAGCGAGAAGATCGCCGTCGAGCGGGCCAGGCGGCGACTCACACCCGCTAGCTCCTCGTCGCGCCCCCGCGACACGGGGGGAGGCGCGTCCCCCGCGCGGCCGGCGAGGTCGGCGGCCCCCGCATGTTCCTGATCGGGCTGCTCGGGGCGGTCGGGCACTGCGCCGGATCGTAGGCAAGGCGTCTCCCGGAGCGGCGCGAGCGGCTGTCCGGATCGGCACTGACACGTGACCGACTCAGCACGATCCGCGCACCATGCACGCGGAAATCCGAACTACGATCGCCGCGGGGAGGAGGCCGGGAGCACCTTAAGCACGCGAGTAACTCTGAAGCTGCAGCTTCCCTCGGAACGCGAGTCGCCGGAGGGTTGCCGAGACACTTTGGTACCATCTTCGAGCCCGTTCCGCGGGCTCTTTTTCTGCTATGCCGAACATCAAGCAACAGGAACGTCGGGTGAAGCGGGCCGCTCGCGAGCGCCTCGAGAATCTCCGCTGGCGCTCGACCGCGAAGACGCTTGAGCGCCGACTCGAAAGCGCGCTCGCCGATGGTGACTCCGCCCGCGCAGCCGATGACCAGGCTGCGCTTGTCCAGTGGCTGGACAAGGCGGCCGCGCGTGGAGCGATTCACCCGAACCGCGCGGCACGCAAGAAGGCCCAGGCGGCCCGCTTGGTCGCCGGCCGCGAGGACTAGAGCCGGCCTTCCGGGCTAGCGCCCGGCGGCGACGGCGTCGCGGCGCGTATCCGCAAGCTCGACGAGCGCGCGGCTCAGCTCGAGCTCACCGGCAAGTCGGCTCGCGCCTTTCAAGGCCGCGTCGAGCTCCGCGAGACGCACGGTCGCCACGTCGAGCTCCTCGGCCGAGTAGCTCTCGGCATGCCCGAGTGCCTTCTTCACTCGAAACTCGTGCCGCCGGACGCGCTTCGCGATCTCCTTGGTCGGCAGGCCCTCGTCCGCCAGCGCCCGCGCCACTCGCACCAGTGCGACCTGGGAGGCGAGCCGCGTCGCGATGAGAAACGGATCCGTGCCGCGTTCGAGCTCCACCTCAGAGGCGGCGAGGAGCGCCGGAAGATCTCGCGCCCCCCAGGCGTCGGTCAAGGCCCAGCCAGGGGCATCGTGCGCCGGCACTGCCAGGGCTTCGACATCGGAGACGGTCACGGGGTTGCCGCCGGCCCAGGCCGACAGCTTGTCGATCTCCGCGGACAGGACCGAGCTGTCCTCGCCTGCGACCTCCACGAGGGCACGCGCCGCGTCAGGCTCCACGGGCGTCCCGACCCGTTCGAATTGCTGTCGGACCCACGAGTGCAAGTCCCTGGGTCGCGGCACATCGAAGGTCAGGACGCTGCCTGCCTTGTGACACGCTTCGGCCAGGGCCTTCGTCTTGAGCGTTTCCTCCGCGACGAGCGCCAGGATCGAGCCGGGCGCCGGAGACCCCGCGTACTCGGCGACCACGGCGGCATCGTCTGCCTTCCAGCGCTCCACAGCCTCGACGACTACGAGACGGCTCCCCTCGGAGCCGAACAGGCCCATCGCATTGCACGCTGAGACCGCGTCCGCACCCGAGGCCTCGGCGGCGTGCAGGACTTCCAGCGCGTCCTCACCGACCCGCGCCCGCAGCCGGGACAGCGCGCGCCGGATCTTCGGTCGGTCGGTTCCGCTGAGGAGATAGATCGGTTGAAGCGGTTCAGACGCCATCTTGTCGCGAGCATACTCAGCCGTCTGTTTGGAGCGTGAAACCCGTGCCGTCGCTCTCGACGACGATCCGGCCATCCTCGTCGGTTCGCATGACATCGAGTCCCGGCACCGCCCTGAGCGCGCTCAGCGTCTCTGGCGTCGGATGCCCGTAGTCGTTGCCGGCGCCGACCGAGATCACAGCCACCCGCGGCTCAACGAGCGCCAACAGCTGCTCGAGTCCAGGATCCTCCGAGCCGTGGTGTGCCACCTTTAAGAGCTCGACCGTCGGCGGGCGGCGAGCGAGCGTAACGTCAGACTCGGAGTCCCCGGTGAGAAGAGCGTCGAAGTCACCGTACGAGGCGACGAGCACGACGCCGTGCGCATGCGGATCGTCGGCTGCGCTGCCAGGACCGTCAGGCCACAGGATCCAGACCCTCAGCCCGCCGAGCCTGTGGACGTCTCCCGCCCTAGCCGGAACCACGTCTACGCCCTCGTCTCTCGCTTCGACAACCGCGCCTCGCTCGTCCGTACTGTCCGTGGGCTGAAGCGGCGTCAGCAGGGTGTCGACCGCAACCTCGTCCAGGATCTCTGCCGCACCCCCCACGTGATCCCGGTGCGGATGCGTGAGCACCACTGCCGCGAGGTGCTCCACGCCCAGGTCATCGAGCTGCCCCGCAACCCCAGCCTCCGGTGCGCCCTGGTCGACGAGGATCGCACCCTCTTTGACTTGGAGGAGGATCGAGTCGCCCTGGCCGACGTCGAGGACGGTGATTCGCAGTCCTTCGGGCGGAGGAGGCGGCTCGTGCGGCCAAGCGAGCCGACCGCCGACAGCGAACACCGCCGCCACTCCGGCAACAAGCACGACGCGGCGGCGAAGGCGGCGTGGAAGCCGTACGACAACGAGCACGAGCGCACCGGCCACGACCAAGGCGCCGACTGCAAGGCCAGAGCCCACCTCCGCGCCGGGCAGGGCGGCGACAGTTCGAGCGCACCAAGCGAGATATGCAGCGAGCCAGCCGTTCAGCCAGGCGAGAGCCAGCGCAGCCATCGGAAGTACCGTCGCGAGCGCCGAGCACGCAAGCGCAAGGCCGAGGAGTGGAGCGACAACGGGCTCTGCCAACGCATTCGCGAGCACCGAGTACACAGGAATCGTGCCGAAGTGCAGCCAAAGGATCGGCGCCGTCGCAAGGCCGCACCCGCTCGAGACAGCCAGGACGCCGACGAGCCGATTCGGAAGTGGATAGCCCTCGAGTCGGCGCTCGAGCCTCGGAACCGCCACGAATATGGCTGCGACGGCGACGAAGGAAAGCTGGAACCCGGGCTCCAGCAAGCCATAGGGGTTTACGGCGAGGAGGATCGCCGCCCCGACGAGCAGGAAGTACCAGCGGTCGGCGGGCCGCGACGCCAGCCAGGCGAGCGACGCGAGTGCGCCGGCGACCCCGGCGCGCACGACGGACGGCTGCCAGCCGACAGCGAGCACGTAGCTCACGACGAAGCTGAGCGCCAGCACGTGGCCCGCCCAACGCGGTAGGCCGATCAGCCACGCCAGGAGCAAGGCTCCGGCGACCACGTACGCGACGTTCTGCCCCGACACGGCCAACAGGTGATAGAGCCCCGATCCGCGGAAACTGTCCTGCAGCTCGGCGTCGAGGCCCTCGTCCTCGCCGAGGACGATCCCGGCCACGATCGCCTTCCTCTCCCCGGTGAGACCGGGCGCCATCGTCCGTGCGACGGCTGCACGCAGTCGGTCGGCGAAGCCGCCCAGCCCGCCGCGCTCTCCGACGATCCGAAACGAGTCGCCCCGGAGGATCGCGTGAACGCCCTGACGCTTGAGGTACTCGCGCTCGTCGAAGGTCTCGTCGTCGTCTGCGGGCCGCGGCTCCTGTGCCGACGCCACGACCTCGAGGACTGAACCCTGCGGAGGCGCCCGGCCCAGCGGCAACTGAAGCCGAGATACCTCGTCGATCGAGACGCCGTCCCAGCGCCGGACGCGCACGGGAACGCGGAGAGCGACGGAGCTCGCCCGAGCCGGGCCTGTCACCTCGAGCTCAGACAAAGCAGTCTGTCCGAACGCAGAGTCGAGGCGGCTCTCGTCCAGAGCGGCAAGCCGCAGCCCACCCCACCAAAGTCCGACCAGGAGAAAGGAGAGGGCGAGCCACGCCGCCCGCGCTCGCTCCGACGCGACTCCGAGCAGAGCGAGCCCCACTGCTGCAAGCGGAAGGAGCACCGCGTCGAGCCTGACGACGAGGGAGACCGCGAAGCCTGCACAGAGCGCTCCCACGAGGAGATGCGGCGCCGGAATCCGAAGCTTGCCGGTCACAGATCCACGAGCGGCGTCAGCTGTGCGAGCGTTGCAGGGCCGATTCCCGACACGGCATCGAGCTCTTCGACCGTGGCGAACGCGCCATGCTCCGTTCGATAGTCGAGGATCGCCTGAGCGGTCACCGGGCCGACTCCGGGCAGCGTGTCGAGCTCCTCGAGCGTGGCCGAGTTCAGATGCACCTTCTGCACCGGCCCGCCGGGGGCCACCGGCGAACCGGTTGCCCCTGAGCCTGATGGGCTCTCGCCCCGCTTCGGGACGAGGATCTGCTGGCCGTCGGCGACCGGAGCGGCGAGGTTCACGAGCTCGAGCGCCGCACTCGGCCTCGCACCGCCCGCCCGCCGAAGCGCATCCGCTACCCGGGTGCCCTCCCGAAGACGGTAGAGGCCAGGCTCGTTGACCGCCCCGACCACGTGGACGAGCAGAACACGCGGTGGCGGGCCGGTGGTCTCGAGCGAGCCTGAGGTTGCCGGCAGAGTCTCGGTGATTGCTTCTCGGCTGCCCGCATCCGCCGCCTCACGGCCGAGGGCGAAACGGCCGCCAAAGACGAGCGCGACCAGGAGCAGGAGCGCGTAGGCGACCGCACGCGCCCGAGAGATCTGCGGCATCCGCATGACCTCCATGGTCGAGTCCGAAAACGCGCGTGTGTGTGCCTCGCCGTGCCGAGAGCGTCACCGAGGTGTAACAAGACCACCCACGGGGGCACTCGCCCCGCCAGAGCTCAGCCGGACGAACTCAGTCGGACGAACGCGCCGGCTCGAACTGAGCTTCTTCGGTCGAACCGCTGAGCGCCAGCGTCGAGCTCTCCCCGGCCGAGGCGGCGGCCGACACGGAATCGAAGTAGCCCGCTCCTACCTCGCGCTGATGCCGAGTCGCCGTGTACCCGTCGGGCTCGAGGGCGAACTCGCTCTCCTGAAGCCGAACGTACGCGGGCATTCCTTCCTCGGCGTACGCACGCGCGAGCTCGAACATCGACGCGTTCAGCGCATGGAAACCAGCCAGCGTGATGAACTGGAACCGGTAGCCGAGCGCCCCGAGCTCGTCCTGGAACGCCGCGATCGAGTCATCGTCGAGCGCGCGGCGCCAGTTGAACGACGGCGAGCAGTTGTAGGCCAGGAGCTTCTCGGGGAACTCAGCGTGCACCGCCGCCGCGAACTCGCGCGCCTCACCGAGGTCGGGTGTCGACGTCTCGAACCAGAGCACGTCGGCGAAGGGTGCGTAGGCAAGCCCGCGCGCGATGGTGGGCTCGAGGCCATCGCGAACCCGGAAGAAACCCTCCGGTGTCCGCTCCCCGGTCGTGAACTCACGATCCCGCTCGTCGACGTCGCTCGTCACGAGCTTGGCCGACAGGGCGTCCGTCCGCGCGACGAGGACCGTCGGCACGCCCATGACGTCCGCGGCAAGCCGCGCCGCGTTCAACGTGCGGATGAACTGGCCGGTCGGAACAAGAACCTTGCCGCCCAGGTGGCCGCACTTCTTCTCCGAGGCGAGCTGATCCTCGAAGTGCACTCCGGCCGCGCCCGCTTCGATCATCGCCTTCATGAGCTCGAACGCGTTTAGCGGGCCCCCGAAGCCGGCCTCGGCGTCCGCGACGATCGGCGCGAACCAGTACGTGTCGCTCTTGCCCTCGGACCACTCGATCGCGTCGGCACGCCGAAGGGCGTTGTTGAGGCGCCGCACCATCGCTGGAGCGCTGTTCGCGGGGTAGAGGCTCTGGTCGGGGTAAACGTCGCCCGCGAGGTTCCCGTCCGCAGCGACCTGCCATCCGGAGAGGTAGATGGCCTGGAGACCTGCCTTCACCATCTGAACCGCCTGGCCTCCGGAGAGCGCGCCGAGCGCGCGGACATACTCGTCGCTCCGAAGCAGCGACCACAGTCTTTCGGCCCCGAGTCTTGCGAGCGTGTGCTCGACGAGCACGGAACCGCGGAGCTGGATGACGTCTGCTGCCGCGTACGAGCGCTCGATCCCGCCCCAGCGCTCCGAGCGCCAACCGCGGTCGAGCGCGTCGACCTGCCCGTTCAGATGCGAGCGAGACCCCACAGCCGCGCCGGCCTAATCTCGATCGTGATCCCGCTCACACCACTCGGGACACGAGCACTCCGCGAGCAGGGCGGTGGGCAGAGATTCGGTCGGCTCGAGGCGGGGCTCCAGAAGGTCGTGGGTTCGTGTGTCGAGGAGCGTCGCCTGAGACATCGTCCTCTCACGCTAGTCCAGGGTATGCCATAGGTAAAATCGTTTACATCGATGCATCTGATCCATAGAATCTATGAGTGCTCCTGGGTCAGATCGAAGGCTTCGTCAGGATCGCCCGCCGCCAGAAGCTGGGAGAGGCGGCGCGTGAGCTTTTCATCACACAGCCCGCTCTGACGGCTCGCATTCAGCGCCTCGAGGAAGAGCTCGGCGCGCCGCTCTTCCTCCGGACTCCGACCGGCATGAAGCTCACCGATCCCGGGCAGACGCTTCTCCCGTACGCAGTGCGTGCGCTCGACGCGATCGAAGAGGGACGGCGGCAGGTCGCGGAGCTCGCACGAGGGACTGCGGGGCAACTTTCGCTCGGAGCAGCGCCCGCGGTGAGCACCTACGTCTTGCCCGCGGTGCTCCGACAGTTCGCGGAAGCACATCCAAACGTCCGGCTGACCGTCCGAACCGGTCACTCGGAAGAGGTGCTCGGGATGGTGCTCTCCGACGAGGTCGAGGTCGGCATCGTCCGCTCGCTCCGTCATCCCGGCATCCAGAGCGTGCCTCTGTACGAGGAGAAGCTCGTTCTCGTCGCGGATCGCCGGCATGCCTTTGCGAAGCGGGGCCGAATTCGCGTCGAGCGCCTGGCAGACGAGCAGCTGATCGTCTTCGACCGCGCGTCGAGCTACCACGATCTCACCTCCTCGTTCCTCCGTGAGGCCGGGGTGACGCCTAGGGCGCTGATGGAGCTCGACAACATCGACGCGACGAAGAAAATGGTGCAGCAGGGCCTCGGTGTCGCGCTCCTCCCCCAGTCCGCAGTGGTCGCCGAGCTTGCCGACGGAACGCTTCGGCCCGTCCGGATCGTGGACGCGACACCTGCGCGGCGACAGATCGTCGTCATTCGACGCCGTGATGCCGGCGCGCCGACCGGGCTCGTGGCGGGCTTCATGAAGGCTCTGTCGGAGGCAACGCCCGCTCGCGCGGGCTAACGGCGGACGAAGCCGCCTGGGCGATCGGCGCCCCGGCCGGGCCACAGGATCGACGGCCACAGGATCAAGTCAGACGCGCGGGCGCGCGCGATGGTGCGCCCGGCCTCCTCCCCACGTCGAGCCTACTTCGGAAAAGCGCGCGAGTCTGTGACGGGCTGTGCCGAAACTGTCACACCACGAAGTTCACGAGCCGGCCGGGGACGACGATCGCGCGGCGCACCTCTCGGCCGCCGAGGTGCTGTTGCACTCGCGGGAGATCCTTCGCCGCCGCGATGAGCTCGTCGTCCTCCAGGCCGACCGCGACCTCGACTCTGTCTCGCACCTTGCCGTTCACCTGGACGACCAGATCGAAGGTTTCGCGCTCGAGGAGCGCGGGGTCCGCCTCCGGCCAGGGTTCCTCCCAGAGCCGGTGGTGGCCGAAGCGGCCCCAGAGCTCCTCCGTGATGTGCGGCGCATACGGTTGGATGAGCGACACCGCCGTCTCGGTGGCGAACCGGACTGCGCCGGCTTGGGTGTCGTCATCCTTGACCGCGTAGATCTCGTTCACGAGCTCCATGACCGCGGCAATGGGCGTATTGAAGTGGAAGCGGCGGTCGATGTCGTCCGTCACCTTCGCGATAGCCGCATGCGTCTTGCGGACGAGCGGCCCGTCTCCGAGCTCACCCACCGCACCGCTCTCGACGACCTCCACGCTGAGTCGCCATAGGCGACCGAGGAAGCGCGAGGTGCCCTCGATCCCCTCGTCCTTCCAGTCCATGTCCTCGTCGGCCGGCCCCATGAAGAGGATGTAGAGACGCACCGCGTCCGCGCCGTAGCGATCGACGTAGTCGTTCGGGGCGATGACGTTCCCCTTGGACTTCGACATCTTCGCGCCGAGATGACCGATCATCCCCTGGTTGAAGAGCCGCGCAAACGGCTCCCGAAAGCCCAGGTAGCCGAGCTCGTTCAGCACCTTCGTGAAGAAGCGGGCGTAGAGGAGGTGCAGGATCGCGTGCTCGATCCCACCGATGTATTGGTTCACCGGGAGCCAGTAGTCGGCCAGCTCCCGGCTGAATGGGCCCTCGCCGTTCTCCGGATCCGTATAGCGCAGGTAGTACCAGGACGAGTCGACGAATGTGTCCATCGTGTCGGTCTCGCGCCTCGCCGGCCCGCCGCACTTGGGGCACGTCGTCGTCACCCAGTCCTCGGCCGCGGCGAGGGGCGAGCGGCCCTTAGGCAGGTACTCCTCCACCTCCGGCAAGAGCACGGGCAGATCGCCGTCCGGCACGGGCACGAGCCCACACCCGTCGCAATAGACAACCGGGATCGGGCAACCCCAGTAGCGCTGGCGTGAGAGCAGCCAGTCACGGAGGCGATAGCCGACCTGAGCCCGTCCGCGACCCTCTGCCTCGAGCCACTCCACGATCCTCCGCTTGCCGTCCGGGGCCGGGAGGCCCGTGAACTCGCCCGAGTCGACGAGCACCTCGTTCTCCGTGTGCGCGACGTAGGCGCCCGCCTCGGGCAACTCGCCCTCTGCCGGCGCGACAACCTGGCGGATCGGGATTCCGAAGCGCTCCGCGAACTCGAAGTCGCGCTCGTCGTGCGCCGGGACGCCCATGATCGCGCCCGTTCCGTACTCCATGAGGACGTAGTCGGCGATCAGGATCGGGATCGGCTCGCCGGTCGCGGGGTTCACGACGGCACGGCCCGTCAAGACGCCGTCCTTCTCCTTCTCGGCCCGCTCGACGGCACTCCGAGCCGCTGCGCGCCGGACATAGGCGCGCGCCTCCTCCTCGTGCTCGCTGCCCGAGATCAGCTCGTCGACGTGCGGATGCTCGGGAGCGACGACGAAGAACGTCGCACCGAAGAGCGTGTCCGGCCGGGTGGTGAACACCGGCAGGTCGATATCCGTGCCTTCGACCCGGAAGACGATCTCGGCCCCCTCTGAGCGGCCGATCCAGTTCCGTTGCATCGTCAACACCCGATCGGGCCAGGACTCGAGGGTCGCCATCTCGTCGAGGAGCTCGTCCGCGTAGGCGGTGATGCGGAAGAACCACTGCTCGAGGTTCCGCGCCTCGACCTCGGCGCCGCACCGTTCGCAGTGGCCGTCGATCACCTGCTCGTTGGCGAGGACCGTCTGGTCGTTCGGGCACCACTTGACCGGCGCCTCCTTCCGGTAGGCGAGGTCACGCTCGAGGAAGCGGAGGAAGAGCCACTGCGTCCAGCGGTAATAGCGCGGGTCGGACGTGGACACCTCGCGGCTCCAGTCGATAGCCCAGCCCATGCGGCGCATCTGCTCCCGGATCGCCGCGATGTTGCGCTCCGTGATCGCGCGGGGATGACCGCCCTCCCGTATCGCGGCGTTCTCCGCCGGGAGGCCGAACGCGTCGTAGCCCATCGGCCGGAGCACCTGGTAGCCGCGCCGGCGGCGCAGGTGCGTCACCACGTCTCCGAGGGTGTAGTTCAGGACGTGCCCCATGTGAAGCTCGCCTGAGGGGTAGGGCAGCATCTCGAGGACGTACGACTTCCTGTCGCCGTTCGCCGAGGGCTCGGGGTTCGGGACCTCGAACGCACGCTCGCGCTCCCAGACCTCCTGCCACTTCCGCTCGATTTGCTCCGGCTCGTACCGCTCCATCACTCAGACCTCTCGCCCAACTCGCCTATCTCAAGCAAAAAGCCTCTCTTTCGAGAGGCCAAGGAAGAGCATCCAACCGGCGTGACGCCGCTCGCTAGCTCCTCCTGCACGTCGTAAGGATCCCTGTCTCCACGCCGAGAATCCTAGCCGATCGACCCGGCCGGAACGATCGCGAGCTCCTCGACGAGCGTGAAGAAAGCACGGGCGAAGGGCGAGCTCTCGGTGCGGCCGCGCACCGCGTCCCAATCCACCTGCTCACGGACCGCGCGGGAGAGAGCGAGCACCGACTTGAAGTCGAGCTGGGTCTCGTCGATCGCGAGGAGCTTCGTGACGATCACGTCCTCGAGGGGCATGACCGGCATCTCGACGGCGAGCACCTCGATGATCTCGGCTCTCTCGAGCTCCTCGGTGCCGATCTGGCCGCTTGCCGGACGGAAGATCAGGTCGACGAGGACGTCTCCGTCCCAGGCCTTCAGGAGCCAGTCCTCTGGTGTGCGCTCGGGTCGAAGGCCGGCGTCCACGAGCACTGCGAGCGCGCGTTCCGCTTCCTCCGGCCGCAGCATGTAGTCGAGGTCGTGGTCGCTCTCCGGCCCGCCTCGGGCCCACGCGGCCAGCCCGCCTCCGAGCATGAACGGCACGCCGGCGTCCCGCAGGGCCGCCGCAGTCGTCTTGAGAGTCGCGCACATGTCGTCGAACT
Organism: uncultured Actinomycetes bacterium; assembly: GCA_963733135.1. Lineage (GTDB taxonomy): Bacteria > Actinomycetota > Thermoleophilia > Gaiellales > Gaiellaceae > CAVTBX01. The sequence continues at coordinate 66,808 of CAVTBX010000009.1, read as the reverse complement.
CGGGCACGCGGGTCATCCGATACCCACCGAGCACGCGGTTCATGCGGTTGAAGCGGCCGGGAACCTGGAAAGAGGTGAAGCGTGAGGAATGCTGCCCCGATCCGGATCGCCGCAGCCGGCGACATCCACTGCTCGGAAGACCGCGCAGACCGCGCCGCCGAAGCCTTCGCCGCGCTCGAGGGCGATGCCGACCTCGTTCTGCTCGCCGGCGACCTGACGACGCTCGGCGAGCCCGACCAGGCCGCGGTCGTCGCAGCGGCAGCGGGCGGCCTCTCGATCCCGGTCGTAGCCGTGCTCGGAAACCACGACTGGCACGCCGACCGCGTGCCGGAGCTCGTCGACGTGCTTGCCCAGGCAGGAATCATCGTCCTCGAGCGGAGCTGGGAGCGTTTCGACGTCCGCGGTACGAGCGTCGGCATCGTGGGAACCAAGGGCTTCGTAGGCGGCTTCCCCGACTCGCAGCTTCCGGACTTCGGAGAGCCGCTCCTCCGTGAGGTGTACGCAGAGACGAGCGCGGACGTCGCGGCGCTCGAAGAGGGCCTCCGGGCGGTCGGCGACTGCGACCGTCGCGTCGTGCTCCTCCACTACGCCCCAACGACGACGACGCTCGTCGGCGAGCCCGAGGTCATCTGGGCGTTCCTCGGCACCGATCGCCTCGCCCAGCCGATCGCAGCGCACCGGCCCGACCTCGTGCTCCACGGCCACGGCCATCGCGGCACCTTCACAGGCGCCATCGGCGACGTGCCCGTCCACAATGTGGCGGTGCCGGTCACGGGCCGGGACTTCTGGTTCTTCGAGCTCCCGCCGAGCTCTCCGCAGGTGCCCGAACCGGTCACGCCGTTACGGACGAACTCCCTGTAGGTACGGTCTTGCCCAACGTGAGTCGAGACACGGTCACCAAGATCCTCGGCGGCGGCGCGCTCGCCTTCGGCGTCCTCGGCCTCGTCCGGCCGGCGAAGCTCGCGGAGATGATGGCCTCCGACGAGGAGACGGCACGCGAGGTCGGCTTCCGGGACGTCGGCAATGGGCTCCTGCTGCTCGCGAGCCCGGACCCGCGGCCGGCGATCGCACAGCGGGCGTTCTACGACGTCGCGGACGCGGTCATGTTCGGACCTCGGAAGACCGGCGTGCTCGTCGGCGCGCTCGGATTCGCGGCCCTCGGCCTGTACGGGCTCTTCGCGGCGGACTAGGGGCCTGTCCGGGAAGTGGTCACGGTGGATGACACGCGGCACGTGGGGCGAGGCAAGGACGCAGGGAGCCTCGATATGCAGGCATATCGGGGCGACGGAGGACGCGGCCTCGCGCCGCGTGACGCTTGTCAGGCGCCCTGGATCACTTTCCGGACAGGCCCCTAGCCCTGAGCCCGCCCGCACCCGAACGGCTCGCGACGGGCGCGGAGATGCGCGTCACGAACGCAATCTCCGATCTCGCGGTCGTCTGCGTGAACGGCGGCCAGGCGCGGCCGGTCGAGGGAACATGGAGCGCGTCCCTCGAGTGGCTCGTCGGCGATCTCGCGCCGCGCTTCCCCCACGTCGCGTTCGCCGAGGTGCGCTACCGCGTCAAGTCCTGGAACCGCATGGAGATGTGTGTCGAGGACACGCTGGCCGCGGTCGAGGCCGTCGCGCGCGCGGGATCGGAGCGCTGCATCCTGCTCGGGTTCTCGATGGGAGGGGCGGTCGCCATCGGTGCGTCGCGCCACGCATCCGTGTCGGAAGTGATCGGGCTCGCGCCGTGGATCCCCGATCGGCTCGACCTGTCAGGGCTTCACGGGAAACGCCTCACGGTCTTCCACGGCGCCCTCGACCGGTACCTGCCTGGGGTCCCGGGCGTGTCGCCTACCAACTCGCGGCGGGGCCTCGAGCGGGCGCAAGCCCAAGGGGTAGCCGGCGAGTACACGCTCATCTCGGGGGCGCTCCACGGGATCGCTCTGCGTGCGCACTGGGGAAAGCCGATTCCAGCTCCCCCGCGCGGCCCGCTGGGCCGACCTCGTCGCCCGCGAGCTCGAACGAGCCGGCGGTGCGCGGCAGGCGGCCGCGGCCTAGGTTACGTTCCGCGACGGCCGGCTCGCCGGCCTCCGGGGAGGCCACTCGCCGCCGGTCGAGCTGCGTCTCGGTCGGCCGCTTCACGTTCCACACCAGCCCGAGCCGCTCGAGGCCGCGGATCACCCACCACGACACGTCCACCTGCCAGCGGTGCAGGCCGTGGCGCGCCGAGCTCGGAAAGGCGTGGTGGTTGTTGTGCCAGCCCTCGCCGAAGACGAGGACGGCGACGAGCCAGTTGTTCCGTGCCTCGTCGCGAGAGCGGTAGTGCTTGCGGCCGAACATGTGGCAGATCGAGTTCACCGAGAAGGTGGCGTGCTGGTACAGGAAGATCCGAAGCAGGCCGCCCCACACCATCGCCTCGAGCCCCTTCGAGACGCTGCCGTCGAAGACGAGATAGCCGATCAGGAACGGGATCCCGAGCGTCAGGACGACCCAGAGGATGTAGAGCCGGTCGATCGTCCGAACGAGGCGGTCCTCGTAGAGATCCTTGCCGTACACCCGTCCCCGCTCGAGGCCCTTCAGCGTGAAGAGCCAGCCGACGTGCGCGTGGACGAAGCCCTTTACGGCCCCCAATGCCCCGTCGCCGTGGCCGACGTGCGGCGAGTGCGGGTCGCCGTCCTGATCCGACAGCGCATGGTGCTTCCTGTGATCCGTGACCCACTGCGTGAGCGGGCCTTGCATCGTCATGCAGCCGAGGATCGCGAAGACTGCCTTCAGCACGGGACTGGTTTCGAAGCCCTTGTGCGTGAAGTAGCGGTGGAACCCGATCGTCGTCCCGAAGGCGCAGACGACGTAGAGCCCGATCAGAAGGGTGAGGTCGAGCCAGTTGAACGCGACGCCCCAGAGGAGACCCATCGCCGAGAGGAGCCCGAAGGGCGGCACGACGACCGCGATGAGCGTCACGACCTGGCTGAGGGCGCTCGTTCGCTCCCTCACCGTTGCGACTCCGAGATCCGTGTCTAAGGTTTGTCCACTCATGGCGGTTGAACAACGCTACCCGTCAACCGGGATTCGGCGGCGGGCGAACAACGGTTGATGCGAATCGCCGTCATCGGCGCCGGAATCTCCGGCCTGGGAGCCGCCTACCTGCTCTCGCGTGCGCACGAGGTGGACGTTTTCGAGCGCGCCGACTACGCGGGCGGGCACACGCACACGGTCTCGCACCGAGGCCTGGCGCTCGACACCGGCTTCCTGGTTCACAACGACCCGAACTACCCGCTCCTCCGGCGGCTCTTCACCGAGCTCGGCGTGGCCACACAGGAATCGGACATGTCCTTCTCGGTCGCCTGTCGCGCCTGCGGGCTCGAGTACTCGGGCCGGCGTCCGTACGCGCAGCGGCGGAATCTCGTGCGGCCGCGCTTCCATGCGCTCGTCGCGGAGATCGGCCGCTGGTTGCGAACAGCTCGGCGATCGCTCGACGAAGCCGACTACGAGTCACACACGCTCGGCCGGTACCTGAGCGAGCGCGGCTACTCGCAGCGCTTTCGAGACCACTTCATCGTCCCGCTCACCTCCGCGCTCTGGTCGACCGCCCCGGGACGGGCCCTCGAGTTTCCCGCCGCTCATGCGATCCGCTTCTTCGACAACCACGGGATGCTCGGCTTCGGGCGCTTCCGCTGGCGGACCGTCGTCGGAGGCAGCCGGACGTACGTCGACCGGATCTCCGAGCGGCTCGGACCTCGCCTCCACATCGGGCTCGGCGTACGCTCACTCGTCCGCCGGCCCGACGGCGTCACGCTCCTGACCAATGAGGACGAGTCCCGGCGGTACGACCACGTCGTCCTCGCGACCCACGCCGACCAGGCGCTCCGGCTCCTCGCCGATCCCAGCGACGAGGAACGCGCAGCCCTCGGAGCCTTCGGCTACACCGAGAACGAGACGGTGCTCCACACGGACTCCTCGCTCCTCCCGCGCTCACATGCCGCCCGCTCGGCGTGGAACTTCCATTCCGTCGACTGCGACGCGCCGAACGGGAAGCCGACGATCACGTACTCCCTGAACCGGCTCCAGCGGCTCGAGGCCGACGAGGAGTACTGCGTGACGCTCAACCGCCCCGACGCGATCGACCCCGGACGCGTGATCGCCCGGATGACGTACGAGCATCCGCTCTACACGCTCGAGAGCATCCGCGCGCAGCCTGCTCTCCGCGAGCTCTCCGGGCAGCGCCGCACGCACTACGCGGGCGCGCACCACGGCAACGGCTTTCACGAGGACGGCCTCGCATCGGGGGTCAGGGTCGCGGCGGCGCTCGGGGTGGACTGGTGAGGTCCGCACTCTACGAAGGCACGCTCATGCACGCCCGCCGCGAGCCGGCGCGGAACGTCTTCAAGTACCCGGTTCTCTACTGGCTCGTCGACCTCGACGAGCTGCCCGAGCTCGAGCGTCGCCTGCGCCTAGTCTCCTGGAACGCGCCGAATGTCGTCGCCTTTCGCGATGCCGACCACTTCGAGGACGACGGGCTGCCGATCAAGGCGAAGGTGCTTCGCTTCGTCCGCGAGCACGGCGTCGAGCTCCCGAGCGAGTCACGGATCGAGGTGCTGACCCAGCTCCGGGTCCTCGGCTACGTCTTCAACCCGGTCAGCTTCTACTGGTGCTACCGCCCGGACGGGGAGCTCGCGTGCATGGTGGCCGAGCTGAACAACACGTTCGGCGAGCGCCTGCCGGAAGTACTGCCCGGAGACTCGCTCACGTACGAGCACGACAAGCGTCTCCACGTCTCGCCGTTCTTCGGCGTCGAGGGCCGGTACCGCTACGTGTTCTCGGAGCCGGGCGCCACCGTCATGGCCCGCGTCGAGCTGCACCAGAAGGGACGCATGCCGCTCCATGCCGTCCTCACGGGCCGGCGCGAGGAGCTCACGAATGCGAGCCTGGCCCGCGCGCTCGTCCGCTATCCGCTCATGCCGGCCCGGATCACGGCGCTCATCCACTGGCAGGCGCTCAGGCTCTGGCTGAAGCGCGTTCCGTTCCACCACAAGCCGCCCTTCGAGCCGGGAAAGGGATCGGTGCGCGCGTGAGCACCGCCGAATCCACTCTTCGGCGCCTGCCTGGCGCGCGCGGGGCGTTTCTCGGCCGTGCGGCCGCCTCGGTGCTCGGCGGGCTCTTGCACGAGCTCGAAGGAGGCACGCTCGCCGTCGAGCTCCCGGACGGCTCGACGCGCCGGTTCGGCTCGGGGCCCGAGGTGACGATGCGGATCCGCTCGGCGCGCTTCTTCCGGCGGCTCGCGACGCGCCCGAAGCTCGGCCTCGGCGAGGGGTACCAGGCCGGCGAGTGGGAGTCCGACGATCTCGTCGCCCTCCTCGAGCTCCTGCTCCGAAACGCGGAGGTTGCGGCGGCGCGGCACCCCGGTTGGCTTCGATTCTCGACCGCCCGCCCGCGGCTCGCACGCCGAAACTCGCGCTTCGGTGCACGGAAGAACATCCAGTACCACTACGACCTCGGGAACGACCTCTTCCGGCTCTTCCTGGACGAGACGATGACGTACTCGTGCGCCGTGTTAGAGCGACCCGGCGAGGCGCTCGAGGACGCTCAGCTCCGCAAGCTGCGGATGGTGTGCGACAAGCTCGGGCTCGGGCCGGACGACCGCGTGCTCGAGATCGGCTGCGGCTGGGGCAGCTTCGCGCTCGTCGCAGCCGGCGAGTACGGCGCGCACGTCACGGGACTGACTCTCTCGCCGGCCCAGGCGGCGCTGGCGCGCGAGCGGGCCGCCACGGCCGGCCTCTCGGCCAGGATCACGGTGCTGGAGGAGGACTACCGGACGCATGGGGGCTCGTACACGAAGGCGGCCTCGATCGAGATGATCGAGGCGATCGGCGAGCGGCAGCTCCCGACGTACTTCGCGGCGCTCGACCGACTGCTCGAGCCCGGTGGAACGGCGTGCGTCCAGACCATCCTCATTCCGGACGAGCGCTACGACCGCTACAGGAGTGCGCCCGACTGGATCGAGCGCTACGTGTTCCCCGGTTGCCTGATCCCGTCGCTCTCGGCGCTCCACGGGGCGGCGGCGGCCTCGGGCCTCGCCATCCGCGCGCGTGAGGACATCGGAGCGAGCTACGCGGAGACACTGCGTCGCTGGCGGCAGCGCTTCCTCTCCCGCCTCGACGAGGTGCGCGGGCTCGGCTACGACCGGCACTTCGAGCGCACGTGGGACTTCTATCTGGGGTTCTGCGAGGCAGCGTTCCGGACCGGCATCCTCGGTGACGCTCAGCTCGTGTTCGCGCGGCCGAACGAGCAGCCGGCGCCGTGATCCTCTACCACGTCCTAGACGCGATCGGCTTCCGGCCGTTCGTGAAAGCCCTCTACCGCATCGAGCTCAGCGGGGCCGAGCGAATCCCGGCGGCGGGGCCGTGCATTCTCGTGGCGAACCACGAGTCGCTCGTCGACCCGTTCGTCCTCGGCACGGTCACCACACGGAAGATCCGCTACATGGCGAAGGCGGAGCTCTGGAAGAACCCGCTGCTCGCGCGGATCATGGACGCGTTCGGGACATTCCCGATCGACCGGGGCATCGGCGACGCGGATGCACTCGGGCGCGCCGGGCGACTCCTCGACGCGGGTGAGCTCCTCGGCATCTTCCCGCAGGGAACCTGCCTGCCCTATCGCCGTCGGCCCTACCTGCGCGGGGCGGCTCGGCTCGCTCTCGCGAAGGGCGTGCCGATCGTGCCCGTCCGCATGGTCGGAACCGAGCGCGCTCTTCGGCCCGGACGCTTCCGGGTCGGCCTGCCGAAGATCCGGGTCCTCGTCGGGCACCCGATTGAGGTCGCGCCCGAACGCCCGACGGTGGCAGCTGCCCGCGCTCTGACGGCGCGCGTCGAAGAGATCATCCGCGAGCTCGGCCTGCCCTACGGTGAGCCCCAGCACGCCTGGTACGCGGCATGAGCCTCCACGGCTATGCGGCGCTCATCCTGATCGGCTGGGCGGCGGCCGCGGCCATCCTCTTCGCGCTCTACCTCCATCAGCGCCGGACTGGGCAGCGCCACTCTCGTGGACGCTGGCTGGGCCGTGAGCCTGGTCGTCCTGGCCGCGATCTACGCGGCGCTCGGCCCCGGCGAGCTTGAGCACAGGATCCTGATCGCGAGCATGGCCGGCCTCGAGAACCTGCGGATCGCGTACCTCGTCCTCGGCCGTGCGGGCGGAGATGCAGAAGAGGACACCCGCTACCAGGAGCTTCGCCGGCGCTGGCGCGAGAAGGGTCGCGAGCAGCTGACGTTCGCGATCTTCTACCAGGCGCAGGCCTTCGTGGCTCTCGTCCTCTCGGCACCCGTGCTCCTCGCGGTCTTCAACGACAGCGGGCAGCATCACGGCGATCGAATGGGTCGGCGCCGGGCTCTGGGTCGCTGCGGCCGGCCTCGAGTCGGTAGCGGACGCGCAGCTCACGCGGTTCAAGGCCGACCCCGCCAACAAGGGCAAGACGATGCGCGAAGGCCTGTGGCGCTTCTCGCGGCACCCGAACTACTTCTTCCAGTGGCTCACGTGGGTGGCGTACGCGATCGTCGCGCTCGCCGCGCCCTACGGCTGGATCGGACTCCTGGCGCCGGCGCTCATGCTCTACCTCATCCTCTTCGTGACCGGGATCCCGCCCGCCGAGGAGTCGTCCCTCCGCAGCCGCGGCGACGACTACCGCCGCTACCAGCGCGAGACGAGCCCGTTCGTGCCGTGGTTCCCGCGGAGCGCGACATGATTTCCGAGCGGATCGTCGAGGCCGGCGTCCCCGACCCGCTCGTCCGCCTGGCGATACGGGCGAACCTCGCCACCCGTCTTCGCCGCGAGCGGCGCAAGGGGCCGGGCGCGAAGGCAGCCTTCGTGGACGAGCTGCGGAGCTCGCCGGTCGCGGCCCAGCCCGCAAAGCCCAACGAGCAACATTACGAGGTGCCGCCCGAGTTCTTCGAGCTCGTCCTCGGTCCGCGGATGAAGTACAGCTCTTGCCTCTGGGAGAACGGGACGCGGACCCTTGCCCGGGCCGAGGAGGCAATGCTCGCCCTGACCGCCGAGCGGGCGCGCATCGAGGACGGCATGGAGATCCTCGACCTCGGGTGCGGGTGGGGATCGCTGACGCTGTGGCTCGCGGAGCGCTTTCCGGCCGCGCGGATCACAGCCGTCTCGAACTCGCAGCCGCAGCGGGAGTGGATCGAGGCTCGGGCGCCCGCTTCAGTCGAGGTCGTGACGACCGACGTCAACGAGCTCAGGCTCGGTCGCCGATTCGACCGCATCGTCTCGGTCGAGATGTTCGAGCACATGCGGAACTACGAGGCGCTCCTGGCGCGACTGGCAGACCACTTGACCGACGACGGCCTCCTCTTCGTCCACCTCTTCTGCCACCGCGAGCTCGCGTATCCCTACGAGGCCGGCTGGATGGCACGCCGGTTCTTCACAGCCGGCACGATGCCGTCGGCCGACCTCCTAGCCGAGTTCCAGCGCGACCTCGAGCTCGTCGAGCAGTGGCCGGTTTCCGGCGTTCACTACTCGCGTACAGCCGAAGCCTGGCTTGAGCGGATGGCCGAGAACCGGGACGAGATCGTCGAGCGCTTCGGGTCTGCGCACTACAACGCCTGGAGGTCGTTCTTCCTCGCGTGCGCAGAGCTCTGGGGCTATCGGGACGGCTCCGAGTGGCTCGTCTCCCACTACCTCTTCGCGCGCCGGTGACTCGAAGCGAGGAGACGGTCTGGATCGCGGCGCCGGCCGAGGCGGTCTTCGCGACGCTCGCCGACCCGACGACCCATCCAACCTGGCGCCCATCGGTCGTCGCATTCAGAGCTGACGCTGAGCCGGTCACGGTGGGCACCCGCATCACGGAGACGGTGCGCTTCCTCGGCCGGCGCTACACGACGATCTTCGAGGTGACCGAGCTCAGCCCACCGCGGACGTTCGCCCTGCGGAGCATCGAGGGACCGCTCGCGACCGTCCTTCGCTGCGAGCTCACGCCGGACGGCGACTCGGCGACCGGACTCCGGTTCGTGCTCGACCTCGAGAGCCCACGGCCGCTCGGCCTCCCGGTTCCGGGCTTCCACGCGCTCATGCGCTGGTACCTCAGGGATGAGGGCCGGCGCCTGGCGCGGCTCGTGGAGGGACGAGAGAGCTAGCGCTCTTCGTCGGGAGGCATCGAGCCTGGGGCGAGCGAGCCGTCCGCCTCCGCGGCCCGACCCTCGTCGTCCGCGTCCTCCGGGAATCCGCTCGCGGGGCTCGAAGGCTCCCACTCCGTTCCCTGCTCCTCCTCGGCCTTCTGGCCCGGGATCCCGGGATCCTGCGGGACGTCGGGGTCTGTGCCCTCGGCCAAGCTCGGCGGACGGCCTTCTTTGGTCGGTTCGTGTTCGTCAGTCATGGGCGGCCTGTACCCGCTCGGCGCGCGCTTCAGTCCTGCTCGGCAGCTCCCGTTACGATCAGGCGAGTAGTGGAGCATGGCGATTGCGTAGTCAGCCGCATCTCCGTCACGCCCGTCCGCTGCTTCGGGCTCTCGCACCCGACGGAGGTCGAGGTCACTGAGGCGGGCGTGGTCGAGAACAGACGCTTCGTGCTGGTCGACGCGGACGGTAACCGCCACCGAAGCTCGGCGACCTACTGGCCGATCCCGCTCTCCGCGACATATAACGCGGAGACTGAGCAGCTCTCGATTCTGTTTCCGGACGGAACCATCGCTAGCGGCAGCGCGCTCGAGCTCGGCGAAGAGGTCTCGCCGGTCGTGGCCGAGCGGACGATTCCGGCACGCATCGTCGAAGGCTCGTGGACGGAGACGCTCTCGGGCCTTGCGGGCAGCCCGGTCAGAATCGCACGCCCCGAGGAGCCTGGCATCGCCCAGGACCAGCCCCTGACGCTCGTATCGGAGGAGTCGATCGCCCGGCTTTCCGAGGAGGCGGGCCGCGAGGTCGACGGCCGACGGTTCAGGATGCTGTTCACCGTGCGCGGGTTTCGGCCGCACGAGGAGGACGAGTGGGACGGCCGTCTCGTCCAGCTCGGCGAGGCCGTGATCCGGGTGGGTGATCCCGTGCCGCGCTGCGCCCTGACCACCCGGAGCCCCGACACCGGCGAGCGCGACCTCGACACGCTGAAGCTCATCAAGCGCTACCGCGGCGTCCGGGACGGCGAGGCGATCGATTTCGGCGTCTATGCCCGCTTCGAGAAGGCGGGCCGTGTGCGCGTGGGCGACGCCGTCGAGCTTCTCTAACGGACGACCTCGCGGCCCGAGCGCTCGCCGAGCACGATCCGGAAGGCCACGAACTCGAGTTCGCTCGAGCCTGGAGGCGCCTCGCGCCGTCTCCCCGTGCGCTCCTCGAACCTCCGTGCCAGGAGCGAGCGCGCAGCCTGCGCGTCGTCTCCCTCGAGCTCCTCGTATCGACCCCAGGCGATGACGCTCCGCCAGCTTCCCGTGTCCCGGTCGTAGCGGTCGGCCTCGAAGCAGACCTCCGGGTTCGTCCGCATGATCTCGATCTTCCGCCCCTCGGTCGTCAGGACGTACGCGGCCCCGTCCTCGTAGACGTAGATGACCGGAACGACGTAGAGGTGCCCGGCGCGACCGAGCAGGCGACCCGAGCCACGACCTCGTCGCGGAGGAACTCCTCGATCTCCTGCGGCCCGAGCTCGCGCACCCGTGAGAGGCTACTGACCGGCCATCGGAGAGCGACGGAGGAGTGGCATGACCGAGAGCGACCCCACCGCTGTTAGAAGCGCGAGCAACCTTGCGCGTGACAACGAGTTCTTCCGCCAAACGATCGTGACCGGGGAGCACGCCCAGCTCGTCGTGATGACGATCCAGCCCGGCGAAGAGATCGGCGAAGAAACCCACGAGGGCGACCAGATCCTCCATTTCGTCAAGGGCAACGGCGAAGCCATCTCTCGACGGCAAGAAAAGCCCCGTCGCCCCAGCCGACATCGTGTTCGTCCCGGCGGGCACGCTCCACAACTTCGTAAACACGGAAGACGCCCCACTGTGCCTACTGACGATCTATGCCCCGCCAGAACATCCAGCCGGCACCGTCCATAAGACGAAGGCGGAAGCGGACGAGGCCGAGGAGGCCGAGCACTAACCGTCGTGGCCGGCGGGCCGTGCCCGGCGGCCTCCCTAACCAGGGCCCGGAAGTCCTCATCCGACACGAATCGTCATGGCACGCGCGCAGCGCGGGCCGGATTCGTGTCGGCGATGGAGCCAGCCGGGCTCGAACCGGCGACCTTCTGGCTGCCAGCCAGACGCTCTCCCAACTGAGCTATGGCCCCGAGCGGTGAAGTGTACCGCCTGCCCTCTCATGCTCCTGACCTGCATCGCTCTAGCCGTGCCGCAGCGGCGGGCCTTGCCCGTCGCCGGTCAGCGAACGGCCTCGGCTCTGCCGCTATCCGGCGGAAATCCTCATGCCTCCGCGGAGCGGAGGCGGATTTCCGCCGGCAAGGACGGGACATCCCCCCAGAGCTCCTCGAGGCGGTAGTAGTCCCGTGCCTCGGGGGTGAAGACGTGAAAGACGACGTCGAGGTAGTCGGCGAGGATCCACGTGGCTCCGTCGCCGCCGCCCACCCGCGTCGGCACGATGCCGGCCTCGCGCTTCAGGCCCTCCCGTACGGCCTCGTAGATCGCCTTCGTCTGGCGGGGGTTCCCGCCGGTCGCGATCACGAAGAAGTCGGTATAGGAGCAGGCGGGCCGCATGTCGAGGATCACGACGTCCCTCGCCAGCTTGTCCTGGGCGAGGTCTGCGATACGTCTGGCTTGCTCGATCGGCGTCAGGTGGTCTTGTGCTCCTCGTAGGCGACCGCCACAGGGTAGCTCGGCGGCCCGGTCGGCTGTCAATCCCGGTAGAGCCCCAGCTCTGCGATGAGCCGGGCCACAGCTGCGGGGACGAAGTCGTCGATCGGCTCTCCTCTGCCAACCCGGATACGCAAGTCGCGCGATTCGACCGGCATCGCCGCGATCTCGAACAGCTCGACCCGCTCGCGCCGCTCCAATCCGTGGAGCACCATTTCGAGCCGCTCGCGCGGGAATCCAGGTCTGCTCGCGACGCCGAGGCGAACCTCCTCCAGGATCGCGTCCGGCTCGCGCCAGGTGAGGAAGTCGCAGAACTCGTCCGCGCCAACGAGGAAGATCGGATCGTCGAGTTCCCGTGCGGCCCAGCGGGCAGTCGCGACCGTGTAGGACGGGCCAGGCTGCTTGAGTTCTTGCTGCGAGAGCTCGACTCGCGGGAGGCCGGCGAAGGCAGCCTCCGCGAGGCGAAACCGGGTCTCCCCGTCCGTATGCGCGGCCTTGTGGGGCGGCTCCCCGGTCGGGATGACGATCAGCCGCTCGAGATCGAAATGGTCGATGGCGGCGCGTGCAAGCGCCAGGTGGCCGTTGTGCGGTGGATCGAACGCGCCGCCGAGGAGCCCGACGCTCACTCGAACGTGAGCTCCTCGTCGCCGACGGTGACGTCGTCTCCCGGCTTGGCGCCTGCGGCTCGGAGAGCACGCTCGAGCTCATCTCGGGGCACCCGGTCGAGAGCCGGTCCGGAGACCTGAAAACCGCGTTCGCCCCGCAGGATCCGGTAGGGCCGGCGGCGGGCAGGCTGTGGTCGGTACACGAGGTAGTCGGCGAGCTCGCCGTCGTCCGCCGGAGCAGGCTCCGGCGCGTCAGACACGAGCTCGAAGAGGGCGCCGACGAGCCGGTCGATCCCGGCCCCAGTCGCCGCGGACACCGGGACGACCGCAAGAACGCGCGGATCCTCAAGCTCGAGCTCAGGCACCTCCGGTAGGAGATCGATCTTGTTCAAAGCCACGATCTGAGACCGCTCGGCCAGACCGGCCCCGTAGGCACCGAGCTCGGCGTCGATGGCCCGGAAGCGACCCTCGACGTCCTCGGAGACGTCGATCACGTGGACGAAGAGCCGCGCGCGCTCGAGGTGAGCGAGGAACTCGTCACCGAGCCCGACGCCCTGATGCGCGCCCTCGATGAGGCCCGGTACGTCTGCGACGGTGAGCTGCCGTCCATCCGGAGCTTCGACCGTGCCGAGGACGGGAGCGAGCGTCGTGAACGGGTAGTCGGCGACCTTCGGCTTCGCGTTCGAGATCCGGCGAAGCAGCGAGGACTTGCCCGCGTTCGGGAAGCCGAGCAGCGCAGCATCGGCGAGGAGCTTAAGCCGGAGCTCGAGCTCGGCCTCCTCCCCGGCCTGACCGACCTCGGCGACACGAGGTGCCTGGTTCGTCGGCGTGGCGAAACGTTTGTTGCCGGCCCCGCCCAGTCCTCCCCTGGCGACGACGGCTCGGGCGTCCGGGCTGGCGAGATCGGCGACAACCCGCCCATCCGGATCGAGGATCTGAGTTCCGACTGGCACTCCAAGCGCGACCTCCTCGCCTTCGGCGCCCTTCTTCAGCGCCCCGCGACCGTGCTGGCCTCGCCCGCCCTTAAAGCGCGGCGCTCCGCGAAACGCCGAGAGATCACGGAGGTCTGGGTCGGTGACGAGCACGACGTCGCCACCCTTTCCGCCGTCGCCGCCGTCCGGCCCGCCCTTCGGGACGTACTTCTCCCGGCGGAAGCTCAGCGAGCCGTCCCCACCGCGCCCTCCGGCCACGTGGATGCGCGCGCGGTCGTGGAACAACCGGGAGTCCCCGGCCCGGCGCTACTCGACGACCGAGACGAGGCGGCGCTGGCCGCCGTTCGAGAACGTGACGCGGCCGTCGCGCTTCGCGAAGATCGTGTGGTCGCGGCCGAGCCCGGCGCCCGGGCCGGCCTGGAACCGCGTCCCGCGCTGGCGCACGACGATCATCCCGGCCTTCACCGTCTGTCCGTCGAAGATCTTGACGCCGAGTCGCTTGGACTGGGAGTCGCGGCCGTTCTTCGAGGAGCCGAGCCCCTTCTTGTGAGCCATTAGGTGTCGTCCTTCTTCGTCGCCGTCTTGCGAGTTCGGGTCGTGCCGCTCGTCGCCTTCTCGGCCGCGGGCTTCTTCGCCGTCGAGGAGCGAGTCGCCTTCTTGCCGATCGTCTCGATCTCGATCCGCGTCAAGCGGCTCCGGTGGCCGTTTCGCCGCCGGTAGCCCGTGCGGCGCTTGTGTTTGCCGACGATGACCTTCTTGCCGAGCACGTGCTCCGCGATCTTCACCGTGACCTGCTGGCCCTTGAAGCTCGTCGGAGCCGAGCTTCGGGTCGCCGTCGCCTCCGAGCAGCAGGATGTCCGGATGGAACGTCTTGCCCTCGTCGTACGGCAGACGCTCGACGAGCAGGTGCTCGCCTTCCCGCACGCGGTACTGCTTGCCGCCGAGTGAGATGATCGCGTAGGTCATAACGTGGAAGGAGCGGGCCATCCGGCCCGCATCCGGCGGATAGTTTAGCCAGAGTCCTTTTCGGCGGCAATGAACGTGATCGGCTCCTCCTCCGGGGCCTCGGTCGCCTCCGTCGCGGCCTCGGCGGGCCGCTTGCGGCGGCGGTTTCGGCCGCCTCGCGAGCCCCGGCGGGTCTTCTTGCGGGGCTTCGGCTCCTCCTCGGCGTCTCCAACCGTGGCGGGCGTATCAGGAGCTCCATCCGGAGACGCAGGCGACGCAGGCGTCGCCGCGACAGGTTCCTCAACCTCCTCGGGCGGGGCACTTCCCGCCCCTACGGCGCCGTCGGACGTCGTTGTCGCGGTCTTCTTCTTGCGGCCCCGGCCGCCGCGTGAGCCTCTACGGCGCTTGCGCTTCGGCTTCTCGGGCTCCGCGTCGCCGGCGTCCGCGGGCGGGACAAGTCCCACCCCTACGGGCTCGTCTGGTCCCTCCTCTACGGGCTCGTCCGCCGGTGTCTCATCCTTCGGCGCCTCCTCGACGGGCTTGGTGCCTCCCCGGCCGCGGCCGCCGCGCGAACGCGAGCGCTTCTTCGGCGCAGCCCCGTCCTCGGCGTGCTCCGCCTCGAGCGCCGTCTCGGGGTCGACCGGCGGCTCGAGCTCCGGCACGTCGACGAGCACGGCATAGGCGCTCTGCGAGCCGACGCGCTGCACGCGCACCTTCACGGTCTTGCCGAGCCGGTCGGCCGCGCCGGCGACGTTGACGGCGTAGCCGTTCAGCTTCGCGACGGCATCGGCGGGCCTGTGCTCGTGGCGCGCGGCCAGCTTGACGTCGAGCTCCTCGCCCTTCTCGACCGGCAGCGACGTCGGCGCGATCTTCGAGACCGGGCCGCGCTCCAGCACCTCGAAGTGCTCGGTCGCGACGTCCTCACGGCTCTCGAGGAAGAAGCGGCGCCCCGTCTCCTCCTCGATCTCTCCGACCCGCGCCCCTCCCGCCCCGGCGAGCAGCGAGGCGACGTGCGCGTGGAGCTCGACCCGAAACGCCTGGTGCCGCGTCTCGCGCGTCAGCGCGCGAAGCCGCCGCTCGGCGTCGATCGCAAGCGTCTCGTGGGAGACGATGATGCCGTCGCCCGAGCACGTGGGGCAGGAGACGGTGAGGATCTCGCGTGGCCCGTCCGTCACATTCTGCCGCGTCATCTCGACGAGCCCGAGCGGCGAAATCTCGACGACGTAGGTCTTCGTACGGTCGCGCTCGAGCTCACGGCGGAAGGCGTCCTCGACCGACTGGCGGTTCTTGGGGTTCGCCATGTCGATGAAGTCGATGACGATGATCCCGCCGATGTCGCGGAGCCGCAGCTGGCGGACGACCTCTTCGACGGCCTCCAGGTTGTTCTTCGTGATCGTGTCCTCGAGCCGCGCACCGGAGGTCTTGCCACGCGAGCCCACGAAGCGGCCCGTGTTCACGTCGATCACTGTGAAAGCCTCGGCGTAGTCGAAGATCAGGTAGCCGCCCGACGGGAGATCTACCCGTCGATTGAGGGTCGAGCGGACGGCTTCCTCGACGCCGACCTTCTCCATGAGCGGCTGCCTGGCGCCGTAGAGCTCGACGCGCTCGGTGAGCTCCGGTGACGTCCGCTTCAGGTAGCTGAGGATGCGCCGGTACGTCCGGTCGTGGTCGACGACGACCCGCTTGATCTCGCGATTCATGAGATCGCGGATGACCCGAAGCGGCAGCTCGGCTTCCTGGTAGACGAGGGCTGGAGCCTTCGTTCGCTCGGATCTGCCTTTGATCGTGGCCCAGAGCTTCTGGAGGAACGCCAGATCGCCTCTGAGCTCCTCCTCCGACGCGCCTTCGGCAGCGGTGCGCACGATGATGCCGCCCTCCGGGAGCGGAAGCTCCTTGGAGATGCCCTTCAGCCGCTCGCGTTCCGCGTCATCGAGCCGGCGCGAGATGCCGATTCCCTCTCCGTACGGGACGTAGACAAGGAACCGCCCTGGGAGCGAGACCTCCGTGGTCAGGCGGGCGCCCTTGGTTCCCATCGGATCCTTGACCGCCTGCACGAGCACCTGCTCGCCGCGCTGGATCAGATCCTGGATCTTCCGGCCGCGCTGCTTGCCCTCGAGCTCGGGCACGACGATCTCGTCGACGTAGAGAAACCCGTTCTTGGCGAGCCCGACGTCGACGAACGAGGCCTCCATCCCGGGCAGCACGTTGTCGACGATGCCCTTGTAGACGTTGCCCGCGATCGACCGCCGGCCGCGACGCTCGAGGTAGACCTCGGCCACCTTGCCGTCCTCGAGGAGGGCGACACGCTGCTCGCCGACCTCGACGGAGACGTAGAGCTCCTTGTGGACGGGGGGAAGCTCGATGCGCTTCGGCTCGCGTCGCCTCGGGCGCTGCCTCGACCGCGAGGAGTCCTTCTTCGCCGGCTTGGGCTTCGCGGCCCGGGCCGACGTCGCGCTCTCAGTCTCGCTCGGCTGCTCCTGCTCGGCCGTGGTCGTCTCGGCCGGCTTCTTGTTGCGCCCCCGCCCTCCGCGGGAGCCGCGCCTTCTCCGGCGCTTTACGGGAGCTTCGGCAGCGGCGGGGTCGCCGCTTCGCTCCTCGACCGCCGGCGGAGCCGGCGGCCTGGGGTCAGGAGCAGCCTCGACGGGCGCATCCTGTCCCTGATCCTTCCTCTTTCGGAACCAACGCACGTAGTTTCTCCTTTCGGGCGCACGCCGAGAGCTGCGCCCTCAAGGCGCAGGCCTGTCTCGTGCGTGTCTGCCACAAAACTCATGGGATCTGCGGTGTACCTACGCCGCCGGCTCGGGATGAGCCGCGGCCCCGGTCCGCCTCTTCTCGAAGGGTACCAGCGACCAGCCTACGCAGCGGCCGGCCGGAGCTCGTCGCGCCGGAGGCCCACGGCCCGAAGCCGCTGGTTGAGTCGGGCCCATGCCCAGGGCTCGACTTCGTCGTAGCGCCCCGAGGCACCGTGCCAGCGTGTCGCCTCGAGGTATTCGAACCAGGCGTCTGCTTCTTCGATGGCGAGAATCTCGAGCGCCTCGCAGGTCTCTTCCAGGGGCATGGCCGGAAGGCTAGGACCGGGACCGGACGGACTCCCCTGCGGCGCGTAGCCCGCCCGCTTCGAAGTAGCGGATCCCGGCCTCGCCGAGCGCCTTCGTGCCCGAGTAGCCGATCGCGCCCTTCACGGCCCAGCCGGCGACCGGCACGAGACCAACGAGCTGGCGCGAGAGCGCGCGAAAGCCGAGCCCGGCGCCCACGACACCCAGGATCTCGACCGCACGCTCCCGGTCGAGCTCCTCCCCGTAGGCGCCGGCTAGGCGAAGCACCATCCGGATCTGGTTCAGCGTCATGACGGGAAGGTCGGCGCCCGGAATGAAGACCGCGGCTCCGAGGATGCCGTTCTGGCGCGCGAACGTCTCCACGATGTCCTCGGAGACCTCGCGCCGGAGCGCCGGAAGCTTGCCCGCAAGCGCGTAGGCCTTGTCGTCGAGTTGACCGGCCACGTGGCGAACGACGAGGTCGAGCGGAGCCGGCTCACCCGGCGGAACCGCCACCACATCGGTGGCGAGCACGTACGGCACCTCGGTCACCGCCTCGGGGCCCGCGCCGAGGAGGACGCAGACGACCGGCACGTCCTTCCGGCCGGCCAGCCGAAAGACTTCCTCGTCTTCGGGGCCGGGCGGGGCGCCTGCAACGACGTGGAGGACGAGCGCCGCACCCTCGATCTCGGTGTCCGAGGGCACCCGTCCGGCGAGGACGCGTACCCAGCGGGCCTCGCCGCCCGCGCCGAGCGCCGCGCCGAGGCGCTCGGCCTCCTCAGCCTCGCCGGACACGACCAGCGGACGCAGATCCTCCGCGGCCACGCGGAGCTCGCGGATGACGCTCCAGATCGCGGTCGGCTTGACCGGGAGGGCGGCCAGCGAGCCTCCCTACGACCGGCCGGCCAGGCGACCGCGGATATGGATCGCCTCGAGCGCCCCGACCATCATCAGGCTGACGATCATCGAGCTGCCACCGTAAGAGACGAACGGGAGCGGGATGCCGGTGATCGGCGCGATCCCGATCGTCATCCCGATGTTCACGAAGATCTGGACGACGAGCGAGAAGACGAGCGAGGCGGCCACGACGGCTCCGAAGATGCCCGGCGCGATCGCGACCACCTTGAGCCCGCGCCACACGACGAGCGCGTAGAGCAGAAGCAGGATCGAGGCGCCGAAGAACCCGCGCTGCTCGGCGAGCGACGAGAAGATGAAGTCCGTCGCGTGCTCGGGCAGGTAGTTGAGGTTCGTCTGGGTCGCGCCCGCCACGCCGCGGCCGTCGAGCCCGCCCGAGCCCACCGCCGTGATCGATTGCGTGATGTTGTAGGTCGTCCCGCTCGGATCCAGGTCAGGGTTCAGGAACCCGGTCAGGCGCTGCACCTGGTAGGGCTTCAGGATGTCGAGCCCTGCGCCCGGCAGAACCCAGAGCAGGGCGGCTGCGCTCACGCTTGCGGTCGCGAGCAACGCGGCCATGTGCGACCAGGTCGCGCCAGCGACGAAGAGCCCGACCACCAGGATGGCGAGGTACATGAGCGCCGTGCCGAAGTCGGGCTCGATGAAGACGAGAAAGGCCGGGAAGCCGACGAGCGCGACCGCCTTCAGGACGATCGGGAGGCGCCCCACCTCGCGGTGATTGTCCGCGAGGAAGCCGGCGAGACAGAACGCGACGAGGATCTTCCCGAGCTCTGATGGCTGGAAGCGGAAGAACCCGATCTCGATCCACCGCTGCGAGCCGCGGACCGCGTCGGCGACGAAGACGACGACGAGGAGGAAGATGAGGATCCCGTAGAGCGTCCGTCGGTGCCGGCGCCAGAAGTCGGGGCTGACGGCCGCTACCACCACGAACGCGACGACGCCGAGCGCCACGTTCACGCCCTGGCGCGTGACGAAGTAGCTCGGGTCGCCCGCCACGTCGTCTCTCGTGACGCTCTGCAAAACCCAGAGGCCGTAGCCGACAAGGGCCGCGGCGGCCGCGAGGAGCAGGTAGTCCACGTGGCGAAGCGCCGTCGTGATCTCCGACGAGACGTGTGGGCGGACGTGGTCTTGGAGGACTCTGGTGGCCATTGAACTAGTCGGAGTGGATCTCGCCGATCTGAGTGGGCTCGACGCCGAAGTGCTGGGCGAAGACCTGCATGGCGGCGGGCGCGGCGACGCTACCGCCGTGACCACCGTTTTCGATCAGCGCACACACGACGATCTCGGGCTCGCCCGTCGGGCCATACCCGCACCACCAGGCCTGGTCGAGGAGCTTCCCATTCGGGTAGCCCGGGATCTTCTGCCACTTCTCGGCGGTGCCGGTCTTGCCGGCGATCGAGACCGGAAAGCCGCCGAAGATGGCAGCGGAGGTGCCGTAGCTCCCGTTCTGCGCTGCGTCCACGAGGCCCTCCTGGACGACCCGGACGTTGGCGGGATTGAGGCCCGCGTCGCGCGGCGGCTTGGGGCGCACCGTCCGCACGACCACGGGCGCCTGCTCGTTCGGGCTCGGCTCTTCTATCTGCGAGACGAAGTGCGGCTCGACGAGCTGCCCGCCGTTCGCGATCAGCGCGTACAGGCGCGCCATCTGGAGCGGGGTCGTCAGCACGTCGCCCTGGCCGATCGAGAGCTGCACGGAGTCGCCCGGCCGCCAGACCTTGTCCCACGGATGGTCGAAGTACCCCCGCCTCCACGTCGGGGTCGGGATGAGACCCTTCGCCTCGGGCCCGACGTCGATCCCGGTCGGCACACCGAGCCCCATGCGCCGTGCCCAGCGCTGGAGCGGCGAGCCCTCGGCCTCGTAGAAGCGCATGGCAAGGCGGTAGAAGTACGTGTCGCACGACATCGCGATCGCCGGCACGAGCGTGATCGACTGGTTGTAGAAGGGATCCCAGTTCGCGAACGTCTGCCCGGCCACCTCGAAGCTCGGGTCGCACTGGATCACCTCGTGGGGAGTCACGAGCCCGGTTTCGAGGGCGGCGAGCGCCGTCACGGGCTTGAACGTCGAGCCGGGCGGATAGAGACCGGCCAGCGGCCGGTTCAGGGACGGGTGATTGGCGCTCGGGTCCGCGAGACGCTTCAGCTCCTTCTCAGAGCGGCGGACGAAGATCTCCGGGTCGTACGAGGGGCTCGAGGCGAGCGCGAGGATCGCGCCGTCGCGCGGGTCCATCGCCACGACCGCACCGCCGTCCGCGTAGTAGTCGCCGTTGGCGTGGGCGAGCTGGATCCCGTACTGGATCGCGGACTCGGCCGCCTGCTGGAGCTCGCCGTCGAGGGTGAGCTTCACGGAGTATCCAGGCTGTGCAAGCTGGCTGAACTCCTGGCGGCTAGTGACACGGCCGACGGCGTCGACGCGAACCTGCCCCACGCCCGGCCGGCCGCGCAGGTAGCGGTCGTAGCTCGCCTCCACCCCGGACTGGCCGATGATGTCGCCGCCGGCGTACCCGGCGTCCTCCCGCTCCTCCAGCTGCTTCGCGTCGATCTCGCCCACGTAGCCGAGCAGCTGGGCAGCGGTGGCGCCGATGTCGTAGTTCCGGAGCTGAACCGGCGTGATCTGGACGCCCGGGAACTCGCGCTGGTGCTCGAGGAGGTAGTTGACCTTGTGGTCTCGAACCGACGTCTTCAGGACGACCGGGGTCAGGGGGTCAGCCTCGCCGCGCGCGAGTGCCTGACGCAGCTCGCGCATCTCGAGGCCGAGGAGCCCAGAGAGCCGACGGAACTGAGCGGTGACCTCCGCTTCCGACATGTCCGTGAAGGCAGCCGGCCAGAGCCGAACCTGGGTGCCGGGCTGGTTCGACACGAGCACGTTGCCGTTTCGGTCGACGATCGTCCCGCGCTGGGCGGGCACACGGAACGTCCGCACCTGATTGTTCTTGGCGTCCTCGAGGTAGCGCTCGCCGGAGATCACCTGGAGCGCCCACAGGCGGAAGAAGAGCGCGCAGAAGAGCACGACAGCGAGCACGCCGAGGATCGCGATCCGCAGGGCCATCTGAGGGCTGACGCGGTAGGGCTCCTCCACCCTGGGGTCGGGCGGGAGGAACTCGGGCAGGTTTCCGCGGGGCGGGCGGTGCGAGACGCTAGACAGCGACGCTCACCTCCCTGCGCTCCCGAGCCGGAAGCGGGAACACGCGACGGATCAGGCGGTGAACCGGCCACGCGAGCAGCAGATTCAGGGCGAGCGTCGGGAGGAGCACCCGTCCGAAGAGCGTCGACACGGACGCCGTCGAGCCGAGGACGAAGTGCAGGAACGCCGAGCCGAGCAGCACCCCGACGGTCGCGAGCGCGACGGCGATGAGTGGCGGATGAGGTGAGGTCTTGCTCATCACCTGGCCGACCCGGCCGGCCCCGTATCCGGCGAGCGTCAGGAGAAGGGCGTTCAGGCCCAGGATCTCGAAGGTCGCCAGGTCGAGGGCGAAGCCGGCCCAGAAGCCGACCACCGCCCCGATCAGCGGGCCGCGCCCGAGCGCCACGGCGACGAGCGTGACGAGCACGAGGTCAGGATGGCCGCTCGCCACCTCGATCTCGGAGACGAACATCACCTGGAGCAGCACCGCCAGCGTCATCACACCGCCGGCTTTGAGACCGTCGCCGACCGTCACTGCTCCCGAGTCTCGCCGCCCGTCAGCACGATGACGTGCTCGAGCGCGTCGAAGTCGACGAACGGGGTCACCTGGATCCGCGTGTAGAGATCGACGTCCCGTCGGCTGACCCCGCTCACCTTGCCGATCGCGATTCCGCGCGGGTAGAGCGATGTCAGCCCGCCGACCCGCCAGCCCGAGGTGATTACGATGTCGCCCTCCTCGACCACCTCGTCCTTCGGGACGCGGTTCAGGACGAGGGTCGAGCCGTCGCTTGGACCGCGCTCCACGATCCCGAAGGCACTGCCGCCGAGCACGCGCGCCGAGACATGGCTGTCCTGATCGGTCAGGAGCTGTACCTGGGCTGCGTTCGAAGCTACCTCGGTCACGAGGCCAACGAGCCCAACGTCGGTCACGACCGGATCGTCGGTCCGGACGCCGTCTGAGGAGCCGGCGGCGATCGTGACCTGCTGGGCGAAGATGCTTGCGGGCCGGGCGATGACCGCCGTGGGCACAGCGTCGTAGCCGGTGGGGAAGCTCGGCCCCTCGATGTAGGCGAACTGATCCTTTAGCTGCTCGAGCTCGGCCTGGGCGGTCTGGCTCCCGATATAGGCGTCGCGGTAGCGCTTGTTCTCCTCGCGGAGACGCGCGTTCTCCTCCTTCGCGTCGACGAGGTCTGACGCCCAGCCCCAGGCGTCGCGAAACGGGCGTGCGACGCGCTCCCCGGCGACCTCGAAGGGAGTCAGGATGCTGACGCCGATGCGCTGTGCGTCGTGCAGCGTGCCTCCCTCGGACGACTCGCGGAAGTAGACCGTGATGAGGGCGAGGGACAGCAGCACGAGCGCGAGCGCCACGAGGCGCGGACGCAGGGGCCCACCGCTCCGAGGGCGGGTGCCTTCGGGGCGCGGACGGGATGAGCTCAGGACGGGGAGCCGTGCTGTGCGTTGCCGAGGCACGGGGGTCAGAGTCTAGTGAGAACCTCGGCCGACCGGGAGGGTCAGCGAACCCGGTTCGCCGCTAGTACCGGCGCTTTCCATTCCGTTGGCGGGCCTTGGCGGAGCGGTGGATCGCCTCGAACTCCTCGAGGCTCTTCCCGGAGCCCACTGCGACGCAGGTCAAGGGGCTCTCGGCCAGGTGCACAGGCATGAGGGTCTCCTCGCGGAGGCGCATGTCGAGCCCGGAAAGGAGCGCGCCGCCGCCGGCGAGGACGATGCCACGGTCCATGATGTCCGCGGCGAGTTCAGGCGGGGTCTTGTCGAGCGTCGACTTGATCGCGTCGATGATCTGCGTGACCGGCTCGTCGAGGGCGCGCCGCACCTCCTCGGAGGTGATCACGATCGTCTTCGGGAGGCCGGTCAGCATGTCGCGACCACGGACCTCGGCCCGAACCTCTTCCTTGAGATCCCAGGCCGAGCCGATCTCGAGCTTCAGCTCCTCCGCGGTCTGCTGGCCGATCAGGAGCTTGTACTCCTTCTTGATGTGGCTCATGATCGCCTCGTCCATCTCGTCGCCGCCAACCCGGATCGACTGGCTGACGACGATGCCGCCGAGCGAGATGACCGCGACCTCGGTGGTGCCGCCGCCGATGTCGACGATCATGTTCCCGGTGGGCTCGGAGACGGGGAGCCCCGCGCCGATCGCGGCAGCCATCGGCTCCTCGATCAGGTATGCCTGGCGTGCGCCGGCGGAGAGGGTCGCTTCCTCCACCGCGCGCTTCTCGACGCCGGTGACCCCGGAGGGCACGCAAACGACGACCCGGGGGTGCGCGAAGCGGTTGTGGTGCACTTTCTGGATGAAGTGGCGGAGCATCTGCTCGGTCACGTCGAAGTCGGCGATGACGCCGTCCTTGAGGGGACGGATGGCCGAGATCGTGCCCGGCGTGCGGCCGAGCATCCGCTTGGCCTCGATCCCGACCGCGTGCACCTCGCCGGAGCGCTGGTCGATCGCGACGACGGACGGCTCGGACAGCACGATCCCGCGCCCCCGGACGTAGACCAGCGTGTTCGCGGTGCCGAGGTCGACCGCAATCTCGCGGCCCCCGAGCCCGCTCATGTAGCCCCAAACTCCCATGACCAGCGCCCAAGTGTAGTCCAAGGAGCGAAAAACCCTGCATCTGGCCCGTCCGACCGCGGCCATGTCACCCGAGGCCAGGGCCAGGTGCCTGGCACCGTTCGTGCCGAAACGCTCACGAGTGCATCACGGGAGCGCCACGGCGGCTCGGGTAGACAGTCGGCTGACGTAGCTTCGAACCATTCCTCGCCGACCACGGACTCTTCTCCCGAGCGGAATCTTCCACGTGATCACGCGGGGGAACCGTCGCTGCCCGATCTTCGTCGACGACGTCGATCGCAACCGCTTCTTCTCACTGCTGGAGGAGGCGACCCGCCGATACCGCGTGTACTGCACGGCGTACTGCCTGATGGGCAACCACTATCACCTGGCGCTCGAAACTCGCGACGGACTGTCCGCGGCAATGCACTACCTGAACGGACGCTACGCGCGCGAGTTCAACCTGCGACACGGGTTCACGGGTCACCTCTTCGAGCGGCGCTTTATCTCGGTGCGCGTGGAGACCGACTGGCAACTCCTCGAGCTCGGCCGCTACATCGTTCTCAATCCGATCCGGGCCGGACTGTGCGCCGAGCCAGCTGAGTGGCGCTGGAGTAGCTACCGACCGATTCTCGGGCTGAGCGCTGCACCACCGTTCCTCGACACGCCGCGCTTCTTGGAGCTCTTCGACCGCGACCGGCATCGGGCTCGGCGTGCGTTTCACGACTTCGTCGCCAGCGCGCCGGAGCGGGTTCGGTTCGGTGGCCGAAAGAGCCATCCCCCGGTGCCAGGCACCGGTGAACTGGCGCAGAGCGAACGAGCACCAGCGCAACCGCGCTTAACCGAAGCCGTAAGCGCCGGGGAAGCGCTCGGCCAGTAGACGAACCAGGAACGCGGCCGGGAGGCCGACGACATTCAGGTAGTCGCCCTCGATGCGCTCGACGAGCGCTGCGCCGGCGCCCTGGATCGCATAGCCCCCCGCGCGACCCTCCCACTCGCCGATGGCGACATACGCGGCCAGGTCCCGCGCGGTCAGCGCTCGGAACACGACCCGGGTCACTTCTTCCCCTGTCTCCTCCCAGCCTGACGTCACGAGCGCCAGCCCCGACGCGACCTCGTGCTCCCGCCCGCCGAGAGCCTCGAGCGTCGACTCCGCCTCACCGGCGCTCGCCGGCTTGCCGAACACCCGACCCTCGCACCGCACCACCGTGTCGACGCCGATCACCGGGCGCCCGCCGGCCTCGCCGGCAACCGACCGCGCCTTTCCAAGCGCTTGCTCGACGGGATCGCCGCCGGGGCGCTCCTCGTACGACGGCGACACCACCTCGAACGGGATCCGCAGCTGCTCCAGGATCGCCCGCCGCTGCGGCGACGTCGACGCAAGCAGGAGCGGAGCCGCCGGCGGAACGCTCACACGCGCTTCCGGGCCCGCCAGATCTCCTCGGACGGCCAGCGCCGGGCCCAATCCGGCGAGGGCAGCCCGGCAAACCGCGACGGCTCAGCACCCTCGGGCGCCTGAATCTCGACGAGATCCAGCACATCGAACCCATGCTCCCGGAGCAGCCGGATCCACTCCCCGTATCCGAGGTGGAACTCCACCGAGCCGTCATCCGGCCACTCGGTGCGATGCATGCCGAAGTACTGCCGCCTGAGCTCGTCGGTCGGCGGCGCGTCGCCGTCTGGCCAGCAGAGCACCGAGAGCGTCCCGTTCACGAGGAACACCAGCTCGCCACCGGGCCGTAGGAGCCGCGCGGCCTCGGGGATCCAGCGATACGGATCGGCCCAGATGGACGCGCCGTATTCCGACACGGCGAGATCGAACGACGCCGCCGGCAAAGGCACGTCCTCGGCGCTCGCCTCGACCAGCGGAAACTTGAGCACGTGCCGCTCCTGCATCGCCCTCGCCGTGGCGAGCTGCGCGGGAGTGAGATCGACGCCGATCGGCCGCGCCCCAAGTCGCGCGAGCCACGCCGATATGTACGCCGTGCCACAGCCGAGCTCGACGACGTCCTTGCCCGCGACCTCCGGCAACACTCGAAGCTCGGCCTCAGGCACGTCCCAGACGCCCCAGGTGAATGCGCCCTGCGCCCAGTTTCGCTCGGCCGGCTCCACCCATTCCGGTGCGTAATCGCTCCACATCGCGCGATTCCGCTGCTCGTGCTCGGAGAGGCTCACGCCGGTCGCCTCACCTTCCAGACCTGCTCCATGGGCCAGCGCCGCGCCCACGCTGTCTCCTCGGGGCTCCGGTACGTCGACGAAGCGCCCTCGGGCGGCTGAACCTCGACGAGCGCCTCGACCTGGAGCCCGCTTCGCCGGAAGAGCCGGATCCAGTCGCCGTAGCCGAGCTCGAAGTCCACCGTCCCGTCCGGCCACTCGCTCCGGTGTAGCCCGAAGTAGTCCCGCACGAGCCTCGGCACCCAGGTGTCCGACTCCGGATCGACGCAGATCGCCTCGAACGCGGTTCCGCCGCTGAATGCCAGCAGGCCGCCAGGCCGCAGGATACGAGCACATTCCGGCACCCAGAGGTACGGATCCGCGAAGCGGTTCGCGCCGTGGTCTGCGACCACGAGATCGAAGCACCCGTCCTCGAACGCCAGCGCCTCCGCCGAGCCGTGCACGAGCTCCATCTCCAGCCCAGAGGCCAGAACGTTCTCCCGTGCGTGCACCAGCTGCCGCTCCGACGCATCCAGCCCGACGACCCGAGCCCCGTGCCGGACGAGCACGAGCCCGAACTGCGCTGCGCCGCAACCGAGCTCGAGCACGTCCAGCCCGGACACATCGCCCAGCACGCCGAGCTCGCTGTCGGGGAGCTGCCACATCCCCCACCGGATCTCGTCGTGGGTGATGAACTCGTTGTGCTCGGACTGGTACTCGTCGGAGTACGAGTCCCAGAACTCGCGGTTCAGCCTGGCGTGATCGGTCAGGCCGTCAGACGAGCTCATCGGAGCCGAACCAGAGCCCGATCTCGCGTTCGGCCGACTCAGGCGAGTCCGAGCCGTGTACGAGGTTGTTCGGCATCGCGAGCGCAAGATCCCCGCGGATCGTTCCCGGAGCCGAGTCCACGGGATTGGTGGTGCCCATCGTCGTCCGGACGACCCCGATCGCGGACTCGCCCTCAAGAACGAGCGCGAGCGTCGGCGCCGACGTGATGAACTGGACAAGCTCGCCGAAGAACGGTTTCTCCACGTGCTCGGCATAGTGCTGCTCCGCAAGGTCGCGCGAGACCTGGACGAGCTTCGCGCCGACGAGCTCGAGCCCGCGCCGCTCGAAGCGCGCCAGAATCTCCCCGGCGAGCTTACGTTCGACGCCGTCTGGCTTTACGAGGACGAGAGTGCGCTCCGCCATGGCCGGCGAAGGCTAGAGGATCGTGCGCGGCCGCCCACGGGCTACTGTGAGTCCGTTCCGGGAAGACGCTTCGCCGCTGGAGCGCCCTGGGCCCAGGACGGTCCGGCGGCTCAAGGCTTCTTCTCGGGACGGACTCTCTACTGAAGGTTCTCGACCATGCGTGGCGCCTCGACCGGCGTCTCGCAGTACGGGCACATCTGCCAGAGCGGCTCGAGCGGCGCCTTGCAGCGGCGGCACGCCTGCTTCAGCTTCGTCGTGCAGACGGGGCAGGCGAGGAACGAGTCGTCGACCTCGGCGCGACACACCGGGCAGCGCTCGCTGCTGTCAAGGTTCTCCTCCATGGCCTGGATCTCGAGCTCCCGCTCGCGCACGTCCTCGAGGTACTCGGGCGGGCGGAAGAGCATGTAGAGGAGCGGCCCGAGGAAGGGAGGAAAGATGCCGAGCGCCACGGCCGTGGCCAGGTAGATCGGGTCCTCGATCCTGCGCTTCGCGTCCTTGTAGACCCAGAAGGCCGATGCGAGCCAGAATACGACGACGGCGAAGAGGAGGACGCGCCAGACGAGCGTCCATGCGGCACTGTCGAAGAACTCCTTGAACGACCCGAACGGGTCGTCGTCCTCGACGGTCGTCGTCTGCGCCAAGACCCACAAATTGCTCACAAGAGCACCTTTCCAACCAACCAACCTGCGCCGAACGCGAGCGCGACGATCGCGGCGAGCACGACGATCGCGAGCACGTAGACGCTTATCCGGTCGCCAACGTGCCCCATGGTACGTGTGCCGGTCGGACGTTGCGAAGCGAGACCAGGAGGTAGAGCGACCCGGTCACGAGCACTCCCTCGGGCCGCTCGGACGAGCGCGCGAGCGCGAGCGCAGCAGCCGGATCGGGCACGACGTCGACATCCTGGAAATACGGTTCGGCGCGGCGCGCGAGTTCCTTCGCCGGAAGCGCCCGCACGTTGTCGGACTGGGTCGCGACGAGCCGCTCGCCGGCCGCGCCAAGAGCCGGAGCATCTCCTCGACGTCCTTGTCGGCGAGGATCGACGCGACGACGACGAAGCGGCGCTCCGGCAGGAGCTCGAGCAAGTGCCGGAGGCCGGCGGGGTTGTGCGCCCCGTCCCAGATCTCGAGCGGATCGGTCCCGACGACCTCGAACCGGCCCGGGAGCGAGACGGTGTCAGCTGCGCCCGAATCGACCGCACGCCCGAGGAACGCGCTCGCCGCCGCCACGGCCACCCCGCGGTTGCCGTGCGCCCTGAGCACACGAGCGGCGCCGGCCTGGCGCGCGGCAGGCTCCCACTCGGACTCGCCGAGCACCACGGTCGCCCCTTCTCGCACGACTGCGAGCTTCTCGCGCGCGATCGCCTCGCGCGTGGAGCCGAGCACGTCGGTGTGCTCCAGCGAGACGTTCGTCAGGACGACGACGGGCGCGTCGAGGACGTTGGTGGCGTCGAGCCTCCCGCCGAGGCCCGCCTCGACAACTGCCACGTCCACGCGCGCGTCCGCGAATGCCAGGAGCGCGGCTGCCGTGAGCACCTCGAACTGGGTCGCTCCCTCGACGTCCGCCTCGCGCACGCCGAGCGACCGCCTGCTCGAGGTCGGCCTCCTTGACCCTCGACCCGGATCCGCTCGGCCCAGAGGACGACGTGCGGCGAGAGATACGAGCCGACCCGAAGTGCCTTCCGCGGCGAGGAGCGCCTCGGTCATCCGCGCCGTCGTCGACTTTCCGTTCGAGCCGACGACGTGGATCGCGGGGTAACGGCGCTCCGGGTGGCCGAGGCGCTCGAGGAGCTCCTGCATCCGCCCGAGCCCGAACTCCGCGGGCCATGGCGAAAGCGATTCGAGATACACCTCGGCCGCTGTCATCGCCCTTTCTCGTCGCGGCGGCGGGCTTCGCCCGACGCCGTCCGCCGCGACCGGGGAGCCTGATCCGGCGGAAATCGTCATGGCTCCGCGCAGCGGAGCCGGATTTCCGGTGGCTACTCCAGGGCATCGAGCTCGCGGCGGTAGCGGGCGAGCTTCTCTCGCTCGCTCTCGACGACCTCGGTCGGCGCGTTCGTCACGAACCGCTCGTTGCCGAGCATGTCCTCGGACCTCGCGACCTCCTTCCGGAGCCTCGCGATCTCGGCCTCCCGGTTGGCTGCACCGTCGCCGGATTCGCGTGGCCGCGCGACGGCGTCGAAGAGCCGCTGCTCGTCGCCGTCGAGCGCCGCGACGACCCCGCTGCGACGGTAGATCGCGGCCGCGTCCTGGACCCGGTCGAGCACGCCGAGGGCGTCCGCATACGACGAGTCCGGCTCGGGCCACGGCGAGACGATCAGCCTCTCCCTTCTGGCTGGGAGCTGTGTCCAGATCTCCTCGGTGACGTGCGGCATGAGAGGATGAAGGAGCGTCAACACACGCTCGAGCGCGAAGAGCGCTGTCGCGACGGTGTCCGCATCCCGGTCGTAGAGCCTGGGCTTGATCGCCTCGGCGTACCAGTCACAGAAGTCGTCGAAGACGAGGTGGTAGAGCGCGTTCGCAGCGACGAAGAACTGGTAACCGGCGAGCGCCTCCTCGACCTCGGCCCTCACCTGGTCGATCCGAGCGAGAATCCAGCGCTCCTCCACATACGCGGGTCGGGCTGCCACCTCCTCGGCTCCTCCGCTCAGGAGCAGCCGACTTACGTTCCACAGCTTGTTGGCGAGCTTCCAGCCCTCCTCGACCGCTCCGTACGAGAAGCGCACGTCCTGCGTCGACGTCATCTTCATGAGCCCGTAGCGAGTCGCGTCCGTCCCGTGCTTTGCGATCACGTCGAGCGGGTCGATGCCGGTGCCGAGGCTCTTCGACATCCGCCGCCCGTCGGGTGCGAGCACCGTCGAATGGATGATCACGTCGCGGAAAGGCGCCTCGCCGACGAGCTCGAGGCCGGAGAAGATCATCCGGTTCTCCCAGAGGCGGATGATCTCGCGGGCGGTCGTGTTCAGGTCGCCCGGGTAGAAGGCGCGCAGGTCGGGCGTGTCGTCGGGCCAGCCGAGCGTCGCGAACGGCCAGAGCGCCGAGGAGAACCAGGTGTCGAGCACGTCCTCGTCACGGCGCAAGCTCCTCTGAGCCGCACTCCGCGCACGCGCCCGGTTCGGTTTCCGCGACCGTCACGTGCCCGTCGGGGCAGTGCCAGACCGGGAGCTGGTGCCCCCACCAAAGCTGGCGCGAGATGTTCCAGTCCGGCGCTGTCTCGAGCGAGTCGACCGCGAACCGGTGCTGCGACTCGGGGTGGTAGCGGACGCGCCCTTCGCGGAGGGACGCGAGCGCCGGCTCCTTGAGCTCGTCCATCCGGCACCACCACTGGAGCGAGATGAGCGGCTCGATCCGGGACTCGCAACGCTCGCAAAGAGCGACAGAGTGCTGGTAGGTCTCGCGCTCCTCGAGCTGCCCCCGCTCGCGGAGCCAGGCCAGGATCCGCTCCTCGGCCTCGTCCTGCGTGAGGCCCGCCAGGTCCCCGGCAGCTTCGTTCATCCGCCCGTCCGGCCCGATCACCATCGGCTCCGGGAGACCGTGGTCGCGTCCGATCGCGAAGTCCAGCGGGTCGTGGCCGGGCGTTACCTTGAGCGCACCGGTGCCGAAGTCGCGCTCGACGCGCTCGTCCGCGATCACGGGCACGCGACGCTCCACATACGGCACGACAACCTCGCGACCGACCAGCTCCCGATACCGCTCGTCGTCCGGATGCACCGCGACCGCGACGTCGGCAAGGAGGGTCGGTGGGCGCGCCGTCGCGATCACGATCCCACCGTCTCCGTCCGCAAGCGGGTACTGGATATGGGTGAGCGCGCCGTCGACGTCGACGTGGACGAGCTCGAGGTCGGAGAGCGAGGTCTGGTGGAACGGGCACCAGTTGATGATCCGGTTGTCGCGGTAAATCCAGCCCTTCTCGAACAGGTGGACGAAAAAGCGCATGACGGCGCGCACGTAGTCGTCGTCCATCGTGAAGCGCTCGCGCCGGTAGTCCATGGAGGCGCCCAGGCGCCGGAACTGGGTCATGATCGTGCGTCCGTACTGGTGCAGCCAGTCCCAGACGCGCGCCTCGAAGGCCTCGCGGCCAAGCTCCTGCCGCGTGGTTCCCTCCTTGGCCAGGTGCTTCTCGACGGCGTTCTGCGTGGAGATGCCGGCGTGGTCGTAGCCGGGTTGGAAGAGCGTGTTGAACCCCTGCATCCGCTTCAGGCGCACCATGGCGTCGGCCAGCGACAGCTGGAGTGCGTGGCCCATGTGCAGCTCGCCCGTGACGTTCGGCGGCGGATGCGCGACGACGAAGCTCTCGCGCGACTCGTCCGGCTCGGCGGCATAGAGGCTCTCGACCTCCCAAGTCTTCTGCCAGCGCTCTTCGACGCCCTCGGGGCGGTAGCGAGCATCCATGCGGCGATCGTACCGAGCGTAGAATTGACGAAGTTCTGTGAGCCAGGTAGTCGACGACCCCCTCGAGCTGGGCCGGGCAGCGGCGGCACGCCGCGCGTACCGAGACGCCTACGAGCAACTCAAGGAGGCCGAGCCCCGACTCGAGGCGGAGGATCTCGAGCACCTGGCCGACGCGGCGTACTGGACGGGGAGGCTCGACGAGGCGATCGAGTTTCGCGAACGCGCCCACGCCGCGTACATCGCGGCGGGCGAGAAGCAGCGGGCGGCGATGGTCGCGATCTGGCTCTCGTTCGACTACTTCGGGAAGGCGGCGCTCTCGGTGTCGAGCGGCTGGTTCACGAAGGCGGAACGATTGCTCGAGGGCGAGGAGGAATCGACGGCGCACGGCTACCTCGCGTTCGGGCAGGCGACGAACCTGATGATGACCGGCGAGCTCGAAGCCTCGATCGTGAAAACGGACCAGGCTCTCGACGTCGCCAGACGGTTCTCCGACCGCAACCTGGACGCAATTGCGCGAGTCTTCAAAGGTCGCGCGCTCGTCCTCAGGGGCGAGACGATGGAGGGGCTCGCGCTCCTCGACGAGGCGACCGCAGCCGCATCCAGCGGCGAGCTCGAGCCGTTTCCCGCAGGCTTGATCTACTGCGTCACGATCACGTCGTGCCACGGCGTCGGCGACTACAGGCGGGCCGCCGAGTGGACTGAGGCGGCGAATCGGTGGTGCGATCGCCAGGACGTCACCGGGTTCCCCGGCGCCTGCCGCGTCCACCATGCGAGCATCGAGCGGCTCCGCGGCAACTGGCCGGAAGCCGAGCAGCAGGCGCTCCAGGCGTGCGAGGAGCTCCAGGGCTACGACGCCTGGACGACGGCCGCCGGTTTCTACGAGATCGGCGAGATCCGCCGTCGGCGAGGCGACTTCGCGGCCGCCGAAGAAGCGTACGGCAAGACCAAGGAGTGGGGCCGCGACCCGCAGCCGGGACTTGCGTTGCTGCGGCTCGCCCAAGGCAAGACCGAGGCTGCCGCAGCGGCCCTCAAGCGCTCCCTGGCCGGAGTTCAGGAACAGATCGGCCGAATCAGTCGCCTCCCGGCGCAGGTCGAGATCGCCCTCACCGGCGGCGACTTCAAGACTGCGCGCGCCGCGGCTGAAGAGCTCGAGTCGTTGGTCGACAAGTTCAAGCTCGGCGCCGAGCGTGCGCCGGCGTTCGACGCCACCGTGTGTCTCGCCTGGGGGCAGATCCGACTCGCGGAGAACGACTTCGAAGGCGCGGCGACCGCGCTCGAGCGAGCGATCGAGACGTGGAGGGCAGTCGGCGCGCCCTTCGAGGTGGCGGAGGCCCAGATGCTCCTCGGGCTCGCGCTTCGCAAGCTCGGGGAGGAAGACAGTGCCCGGGACGAGATCCGGGCCGCACGCACCACGTTCGAGCGGCTGGGCGCCGTCCTCCACGTTCAGCGCACGCAGGAACTCCTTGGCGAAGCGGACGCACACAAGACGTTCATGTTCACGGACATCGTCGACTCCACGAAGCTCGTGGAAGCCCTCGGCGAGACTAGGTGGCAGAAGGTTCTGGCCTGGCACGACCGCGAACTACGGAAGCTCATCGAATCCGAGGGCGGCGAGGTAATCAAGCAAACGGGCGACGGCTACTTCGCGGCGTTCGACTCGGCCGCCTGCGCGCTCCGAGCCGCTGTGGCGATCCAGCGGTCGATCGACGCGAGCGAGGGAATCGCGCCCGACGTCCGGATCGGCATCCACACGGGCGGAGCCTTCCACCGCACGGATGACGACTACGCCGGCCAGGGGGTGAACGTCGCCGCCCGGATCGGCGCCCTCGCCGAGGGAGGTCAGATCCTCGTCAGCCGCGAGAGCCTGAACGGCTCACCCTTCCCGGTCTCCCCTCCCCGCACCGAGCAGCTCAAGGGCATCGAGCTCCCGGTCGAGCTCGTCACGGTCGACTGGCACTGACGTGAGCCAGCTGGTCTCGGACAACGTCGCGGCAGGGCGCGACGCAATCCAGCGTCACGACTGGAGCGCGGCCTACGAGCTCCTGCGAGCAGCCGACGCTGACTCGTCGCTCGCAACCGCCGACCTGGAGCGGCTCGCCGAGGCAGCCTGGTGGACTGGGCGGCTCGACGACTGCATCGCCCTCCGCGAGCGTGCCTACAGCGCACGCGTGGCGGCCGGCGACACGCGCGAGGCCGCCACGATCGCACTGGCGCTCACCAAGGACTACTTCGCCAAGGGCTCACGGCCGATCGGCGCGGCCTGGATGCGTCGCGCAGAGCGGCTGCTGGGAGCCGAGGAGTCCGCCGAGCTCGGGTGGCTCGAGCGGCTCCAGAGCTCCGTGTCCGTCACGGATGGTGACTTCGGCGCCGCACTCGAGCACGCCAGGCGGGCGTACGAGCTCGGGGCGGCGCACGGCGACCGAGAGCTGCTCGCGATCGCGCTGCACGACCAGGGCCGAGCCCTCGTCCTCGCCGGCGAGGTAGAGGAAGGCCTCGCGCTCATCGAGGAGGCGACGATCCCCGCGGTCGCGGGCGAGCTGAGCCCCTACAACACGAGCGTCGTCTACTGCAACACGATCACGGCGTGCACGGAGCTCGCCGACTTCCGGCGCGCGGGCGATTGGGCCGAGGCGGCGTCGCGCTGGTGCGAGCGGAACGCGGTCGCCGGGTTCCCCGGGATGTGCCGCGTCTACCGCGCTTCGGTGATGTCCATGCGCGGCTCATGGCAGGAGGCCGAGCAGGAGGCGCAGCGGGCTCTCGACGAGCTCGCGGGCTTCAACGTCGGCGTGGCGGCCGAGGCGTTCTACGAGCTCGGCGAGATCCGGCTCCGCGCGGGCGACCTCGACGGAGCCGGCGAGGCGTTCACGCAGGCGCACGAGCTCGGGCGCGACCCGCAGCCGGGTCTCACTCTCCTCCGCCTCGCGCAGGGCAAGCTCGACGGTGCCGAAGCCTGCATCGTCCGAGCTCTCGACACGGAGTCACGCGACCTACAGCGCGCGCGGCTCCTGCCAGCGCGGGTCGAGGTCGGCGTGGCGGGCGGTGATGTCGAGGCGGCGAGGCGGGCCACCGACGAGCTCGAGTCGATCTCCGAGCGGTACGGGAGCGACGCGCTCCGGGCGCGGACGAGCGCGGCGCGCGCAGAGCTAGCGCTCGCGAGCGGCGATCCCGAGGCGGCCGTCGAGCACGCCCGTGCCGCCGTGCGGCTGTGGCAGCGCGTGGACGCGCCCTACGATGCGGGCCGGGCCCGGGCGCTGCTGGGCCGCGCGTACGCCAAGCTCGGTGCCCACGACGACGCAGCGCTCGAGCTCGAGGCCGCCGCGAAGGCGTTCGAGCGGCTCGGCGCCACCCGAGACCGGCGAGCCGCGCAAGACTCTCTCGCGCGGCTCGGCAGTAGTTTGGCTCGCAATAGCCGGACCGCGAGGACGTTCATGTTCACCGACATCGTGCGCTCGACCGACCTCATCGAGGCGATCGGCGACGAGGCCTGGCTCGACCTCGTCAGCTGGCACGACAAGACCCTCCGCGCCCTCTTCGACGCCTACGGCGGTGAGGAGGTCGACCAGGCCGGCGACGGCTTCTTCGTCGCGTTCGAGGAGGCGCGCGGCGCGCTCGACTGCGCCGTCGCGATACAGCGCACCCTGGCATCGCACCGCCGCGAGCACGGCTTCGCGCCCATGGTGCGGATCGGCGTCCACGCGGCCGAAGCCGAGGCTCAGGGAGGTTCGTTCCACGGCCGCGGCGTCCATGAGGCGGCCCGCATCGCCGCGGTCGCCCAGGGCGGTGAGATCATCGCCAGCGTCGCAACGGCAGGCGACGACGGAGTGTCCGCATCGGAACCGCGTCAGGTCGAGCTCAAGGGCATCGAAAAACCCGTCGAGCTCGTAACCGTCGACTGGTAATAGCCGACGGAAATCCGGCCCGCTTCGCGGGCCATGACGATTTCCGTCGGATGAGCTTCCTGCTCCCCACACGCAATGAGCTTCGGGGTGCGGATGTCACTAGACGGTGCCGCGATGCCGGGCTGAGCCCGGCATCGCTCGAAGCGGCCGGCGTGCCCATCCCGCCTGAAATCGTCATGGCTCCCGCGAATGCGGGAGCCGGATTTCAGGCGGATTCTTCGGCTAGTTCTTCGGGCTCTTCGGGCTCGTCGCCGCGGCCGCCCTCGGTGACGAGGGTCGGCTTCAGGTGCCGCTGGATCGTCTCCTTCGTGATCACGCACTTGTTGACGTCCTTGCGCGACGGAAGCTCGAACATCACGTCGAGAAGCGCGTGCTCGATGATCGAGCGGAGGCCGCGGGCGCCCGTCTCCCGGTCGAGGGCCTTCTCGGCGATCTCCCAGAGCGACTCCTCGGTGAAGATGAGCTCGATCGAGTCGTAGGCGAAGAAGCGCTGGTACTGCTTGACGAGCGCGTTCTTCGGCTCGAGGAGGATCTGGACGAGATCCTCCTTCGTGAGCTGGTGCACGGCCGACACGACGGGC
The DNA here is from genome assembly GCA_963733135.1 of uncultured Actinomycetes bacterium. Taxonomy (GTDB): domain Bacteria; phylum Actinomycetota; class Thermoleophilia; order Gaiellales; family Gaiellaceae; genus CAVTBX01. Next base: position 30,716 of record CAVTBX010000009.1, on the reverse strand, counting down.
AGCCGCCCGATGAACTCGGGGATGAGGCCGTAGGACAGCAAGTCCTCCGGCATGACGTCCGAGAGGAGCTCGGCACCCTCGAACGAGCGCTTGGATTTCACGTCGGCGCCGAAGCCGACCGAGTTCTTGCCGATCCGCTTGCCGATGATCTTCTCGAGGCCTGCGAAGGCGCCGCCGCAGATGAAGAGCACGTTCGTCGTGTCGATCGAGAGGAACTCCTGGTGCGGATGCTTGCGCCCGCCCTGGGGCGGCACTGACGCGACCGTGCCTTCGAGGATCTTCAGGAGCGCCTGCTGCACGCCCTCGCCCGACACGTCGCGCGTGATCGACGGGTTGTCCGCCTTACGCGCGATCTTGTCGACCTCGTCGATGTAGATGATCCCGGTCTCGGCCTTCTTCACGTCGAAGTCCGCGGCCTGGATCAGCTTCAGGAGGATGTTCTCGACGTCCTCGCCGACGTAGCCCGCCTCGGTCAGCGCCGTCGCGTCGGCGATCGCGAACGGGACATTCAGGATCCGCGCGAGCGTCTGTGCGAGGAGCGTCTTCCCGCAACCGGTCGGCCCGAGCAGGAGGATGTTCGACTTCTGGAGCTCGACGTCGCCCTCCTGCGTGGCCATCTGGACGCGCTTGTAGTGGTTGTAGACGGCGACGGCGAGGGTGCGCTTGGCCTCCTCCTGCCCCACGACGTAGTCGTTCAGGACGTCATAGATCTCCGTCGGACGCGGGAGGTTGTCGAGGTCGAGCTGGGCAGGAGTGGTGAGCTCCTCGTCGATGATCTCGTTGCAGAGATCGATGCACTCGTCGCAGATGTAGACGCCGGGACCAGCGATCAGCTTCTTCACCTGGCGCTGGCTCTTGCCGCAGAAGCTGCAGAGAAGCTGCTCGTTACCGTCGGTCGCTCGGGCCACGTCTCTCCTTTATGTAGCGCGGATCGGGCTGGATTACTACCCAGCTGCGGCCGCGACACCTGCGCCGCGCTGGGCGACGACGGTGTCGATGATCCCGTACTCCTTGCCTTCCTCTGCTGTCATGAAGTAGTCGCGCTCCATGTCCTTCGAGACCTTGTCGAGCGGCTGGCCCGTGTGGAAGGCGGTGATCTCCTCCAGACGGCGCTTGATGTTGATCACCTCGCGCGCCTGGATCTCGATGTCCGTCGCCTGCCCCTGGAAGCCGCTCGAGACCTGGTGGATGAGGATCTTGGCATTCGGCAGGGCCATGCGCTTCCCTTCCGATCCGCCCGCGAGGAGCACCGCGCCCATCGACATCGCGATCCCGACGCAGATCGTCTGCACGTCGGGCTTGATGTACTGCATGGTGTCGTAGATGGCGAGGCCGGAGTAGACCGAGCCGCCGGGCGAGTTGATGTAGATCGAGATGTCCTTGTCCGGATCCTCGGACTCGAGGTGGATGAGCTGCGCGACGATCAGGTTCGCGATCTGGTCGTCCACCGGGGTGCCCAGGAAGATGATGCGCTCGTTCAGGAGGCGCGAGTAGATGTCGAAGGCGCGCTCGCCTCGCGACGTCTGCTCGACCACCATGGGGATCAGGGGACTCATCGTGTCGGTGCCTCCTCGCTGCCTGGGGTCCACAGAGTTGTGCTCGACCCGGCTCTTTCCTTCTCGGGTGTCCAAAGCTTCTCGCGCGCCGCCGCCAGATCGGCGGGAATGCGCTTCACGCCTGCGACGACCTGATCGAGGGCGCGGCGCATGCGGAGGTCCGCGCGGATCTCGTCGTAGATGCCACGCTCATGCACGGCCTGGAGCATCGCGTCGGGCTCCTCGCCGCCGCCCTCGGCCTGCTCACGCACGAGTGCGTCGACCTCCTCGTCGGAGATCTCGAGCTCGAGCTTGTCGGCGACGGCGTCGAGGACGAGCTCGCGCTTCACGGCCTGCTCAGCCTGGGCACGGAGCCGCGCGATCACGTCCTCCTGCGTCTGGCCTGTTACTTGGAGATACGTCCCGAGCTCGAGCCCGCGGCTTGCGAGCGAGCGCGCGAGCCCGTTCACGAGCTCGGCCGTCCGCCGCTCGACGATCGGGTCGATCGGGCCGACGGTCGTCGTCGCGACGAGCGCGTCGATCGCGTTCTCGCGGAAGGCGGTCTCGAGCTCGTCCTCGAGCTGTTCACGGAGACGTCCCTCGAGGTCGTTTCGCAGCGAGCCGAGGTCGTCGAACTCGCTGGCCGTCCGAGCGAGCTCGTCGTCGAGCTCCGGCAGGACACGCTCCTTGACCTCCTTGACGGTCAGCTCCGTCTCGGTCGTCTCGTCCTCGGCGATGGGCAGCGTGACGATCCTCGACTCACTGGCGGACATGCCGACGAGTGCGACCTCGAGCTCCTCCACGAGCCGGCCCTGCCCCACCTCCGCCACGTAGTCGCGCTGCGTGCCGGTCTTCTCGCCGACGATATCGACGATGACCGTGTCGCCCTCCTGGACGGGCCGTCCGTCCACGGGCACGAGCTCGGCCACGGTGTGCCTGATCGCTTCGAGCTCCCGGTCGACGAGCTCGGCCGGGACCTCCGCCTCCGCATATGGGACTTCTAGGCCCGCCCAGTCGGGCACCTCGGGCTTCGGGAGCACCGAGACCGTCGCGGTGAAGCGGAAGGTGTCGTCGTCCTCCGGCAGGCCCTCGTACTCGACCTCCGGCTCCGCGATAGGCGTGATGCCCGAGGTCGCGGCGGCGTTCCAAAACCAGGAGCCGATGTGGCTCCGGACGGCCTCGCTCCAGACGGCCTCGCGCCCCATCCGCGCGACCACGACCTGTGTCGGGACCTTGCCCTTTCGGAAGCCGGGGATCTTCACGGAGCCCGCGAGGTCGGTCGCCGCGTGCTCGAGTGCGTGCTTGACGTCGGCCTCTGGAACCTCGACTTCCAGGCGAACCTTGCTTTCGGGCAACTCCTCGACGGTGGTCTTCACGATCGACGCATTGTGCCAACCCGACACGGATCCGGCTCCGCGCTGCGGAGCCATGACGATCCGTGTCGGCGCTCTGACCGCCGATTGTCCTCAAGCGGCGACGGGCAAAGCCCGCCGCCGCGGCGTCGTCAGAGCGTCGTAAGCAGATCGTCCACACGACGCGCTATGTCGTCGCGGATCGAGCGCACCTCGGCGAGCGAGCGGCCGTGCGGATCGGGGAGGTTCCAGTTCTCGTAGCGTTTGGCGGGGACAACCGGGCAGGCGCCGTCGCACGCTGCGATCACGACGTCGGCCCAGTCCACCAACTCGTCGTCGAGCTTTCGCGGCATGTGGCCGGAGGCGTCGATCCCTTCCTCGGCGAGAACCTCGACGACAGAGGGTTCAGGCGCACGACCTGGATTGCTTCCAGCCGACCTCGCGTCATGTCGACCCGTCGATGCCCTGCGAAGCAGTCTCTCGGCCATCAGCGAACGGCCGGTGTTCCCGACGCAGACGAAGAGGACTCGAGTCACGCGAGGGCGGGCGCGGGTGCGAGTACGTCAGCGAGCTGCTCGAGCGCGCCGTCGGCGAGCCGGTAGAAGGCGAAGGTCCCCCGCCGCTCGCGCTCGATGAGGCCTGCGTCCGCGAGCTGCTTCAAGTGGTAGGAGACCGTCGGCTGGGCGAGGTCGAGCGACGGGACGAGCGTGCAGACGCACAGAGGCTCGTCGGAGTGGGCGAGCATGTTCACGATCTTCACGCGCGTCCGGTCGGCGAGGACGCGGAAGAGCCGCTCGAGCCCGGCCGCATCGTCATCCGACAGCGTCTCGCGCCCGATCGGCGCGCAGCAGTTGAGGACCCGAAGCTCCATTTCGCTACTCGGCAACTATATCGAAGTTCATCTATATTGATGAACGTCGATACAGAAGGAGGTACGCTGTGACGCTCGGAGACTGCTGCGTGCCGGGTAGCGGCTGTTGCGAAGACGGCTGCGACTGCGGCACCGACGGCTGCGACTGCTGCGGCTAGCCGGATCGAGGGCGGGCTCGCTTCCTGCGGGTCCGCCCGATCTAGAGGCGTAGGCCCGCGTACGCGCTCAGCGCCGGCTGGCCACCGAGATGCGCGTAAAGCACTGTCGAGTCGCGACCGATCTCCCCACGACCGACGAGGTCGACGAGTCCGGCCATCGACTTTCCCTCGTAGACCGGATCGGTGATCATCCCCTCGAACCGGCCTGCGAGCCGGATCGCGTCGAGCGTCGCAGCGTCCGGGATGCCGTACGTACCCGCGTGGTAGCGGTCGTCGAGCTCGATCTCGTCGTCGGCGAGCTCTCGCTCGATGCCGATCAGCTTCGCCGTTGCCCGCGCGATCCGGGCCACCTGAGCGCGTGTCTCCTCCGGTTTCGCAGAGCCGTCGATCCCGAGTATGCGCCGCTCGCTGCCGAGCGCCGCGAAACCGGCAACCATCCCCGCCTGCGTGCTCCCGGTGACGGAGCAGACGACGATCGTGTCGAAGTGGACGCCGAGCTCCCGCTCTTGCCCGGAGACCTCCGCAGCCCAGCGAACGTACCCGAGCCCGCCGAGCTCATGGTCTGATGCGCCCGCGGGAATGGCATAGGGCTTGCCACCGGCCGCCTGCACATCAGCGAGCGCCCGCTCCCAGCTCTCCTTGAACTCGATCCCAAAGCCGGCCTCGACGAGCCGGACATCGGCGCCCATGATCCGCGAGAGCTGGATGTTCCCGACCCGGTCGTACGCCACGTCCGGCCAGTCGACCCAGCTCTCCTGGACGAGCACACAGCCGAGACCGAGCCGCGCCGCGACCGCCGCGACCTGCCGCGTGTGGTTCGACTGGACACCGCCGATCGATACGAGCGTGTCGCAGCCCTTCGCGAGCGCGTCCGCGGCGAGATACTCGAGCTTCCGAGTCTTGTTGCCCCCGAAGGCAAGCCCGCTCGAGACGTCGTCCCGCTTCGCCCAGACCGTGGCGCCGCCGAGGTGCTCCGTCAGCCGCTCGAGCCTGTGAATCGGCGAGGATCCGAAGAGAAGCGGCACACGGGGAAACTCATCCAGGGCCACATCGCGATCCTAGAGCCGGTCCCCGGGCAGGGCTTTGGTCGCGGCGGCGGGCTTCGCCCGTCGCCGCCCGTAGGCAACCGGGCCCTCCCCGACCCGGCGCAAGTCGTCATGGCCGCGCGCAAGCGCGGCCGGACTTGCGCCGGGAAATGCGGGCGAGAGGACTCGAACCTCCAAGGGCTTTCGCCCAACGGGACCTAAACCCGCCGCGTCTTCCAGTTCCGCCACGCCCGCGTCTCCTCCAGGATACGGCGCGGCCCGGCGGCGCCCGTGGGATGCCCGAACCCCCAAAGCGGGGGATGCGACACCGACCGGCCTGAACCACGGTGGGCCCGAGGGCAGGCGTCGCCCTCCGAATTGAGCTGCGGCGGTGATGTGACGCAGACGTCGGAGGGGTTGATGCACGGATTCGGAAACAAGAACCGAAACGCCGTCCTCGCATTGGGCGCGGTGTGCTTCTTCCTCGTCTTCGCAGCGCAGGCGAAGGCACTCTCCCGTCCAGCTCTCTCCGCACCTGCGAACGGCACGACCGTCGCCGCCCTCCCGGCCTTTAGCTGGGCACCCGTCGCCGGAGCGGCCAAGTACCAGATCCAGATCGCCTCCGACGCGAACTTCGCGTCCCTGGCCGAGGACGGCACCTTCTTCACCCGAAACACCCGGGCGACTCTCAGGCGCGCGCTACCGGACGGGCAGCTTTGGTGGCGCGTCCGGGCTAGCGACGCGAGCGGCACAGCATCCTCCTGGTCGACGCCGCGGAGCATCAGCAAGGGATGGGACGCGCGGCCCACCGCTCTCTATCCAGCCAACGCGGTCACCCTCGAGTATCCGGAAGACCCGTTCCGGCTCATGTGGTCGCCGGTCGACCGCGCCTACAAGTACTCGGTCATAGTTTCGGAGCACACCTCGCTGGCATCGCCGCTCTCCGGGTTCCCGCGGCTGACCTCGGCCACGAGCACGACCTTCCAGTCGCCCGACCTCGAGGCCGGCCAGACCTACTACTGGGAAGTGACACCACAGGACGCACGCGGCAATCTCGGCACGCCTTCGGTCAAGTCCTCGTTCGTCTGGGCATGGCCGACGACGATGTCGCCTAGCCTTGTCGACCTCGCCTCGGCAGGTGAGCTCTTCGATCCTCGGTTCTTCTGGGATCTGGTTCCAGGAGCGTCGGAGTACCAGGTGCAAGTCAACTCGGATGAGGATTTCGACACTGGCTCTGTCGTGCTCGACACAGAGACGATCGGGAGCTCGTTCACCCCGCGCGGCCTGCTTCCGAACAACACGTACTACTGGCGCGTCCGCGCCAAAGACGCGGACGGCAACGCCGGCGTCTGGAACGAAGGTGCCTCGTTCGTGAAGACGTTCGACGACGAGATCGAGCTCGGGGCTCCCAGCATCACGAACCTTCGTATGGCGAACTCGGACGAGAACGGCGGCACCCCGGGATTTCAAACGACTGTCCCGGTCGTCCGGTGGAATCCGGTACCGGGCGCATCGAGCTACGACGTGGCGGTCGCGCCGTACGTCGGCTCGAGCTGCAACTTCAACGACACGCACTACGCGCACTCGGCCACGACGGCGTGGACGCCGCTCGGGCCGAGCCCGGACGGTGCGCCGATTCCCGCCCCGCTCTCGATCGGCGGGGTGACGTCGGACGGCGGCCAGGCGATCGCGGCCGGCGGCAAGTACTGCGTGCGCGTCTGGGCGCGGGATCGCAGCCACACCTCGACCTCCGGGATCGACCTCGTGATCGGATCGTTCACCGATCTCGACACGGGTGCGGGCTACGCGTTCGAGTGGACCGGGTACCCGACGGGCGGCGCGTGCTCTCCTTCGTGCGATCCGGGCTACCTCGGCGAGGACGACTACGCGACGCCGCTGCGCGGCTCGACGGTCGGCGAGATGCCGCTCTTCACCTGGAATCCAATGGCCGGCGCCGCGAGTTACTACGTGATCGTGGCGCGAGAGCCGTCGTTCACGAACATCGTCGACTACGCCTTTACACGCGTCCCCGCCTACGCTCCGCGAAAGAGCGCGAGCTCGGTATCGAGCGGGACGGCGCCCACGCGCACGTACTCGGACGAGACGACCTCCTACTACTGGGTCGTGCTGCCGTCACCGAACGCCGACGGCGACGCCGCGGCTAACGTTCCGTCAAAGGGCGAGCCCGCTGATTTCCTGAAGCAGACGACGCCGCCCGACCTGCTTGCTCCCGTGGACACGACGGTTGCAACTCAGCCGGCGTTCCGGTGGACGCCCGTCCTCGGCGCTCGGGTCTATGAGATCCAGGTCGACGACGAGCCGACCTTTGCCGATCCGATCGACGAGAAGGTGACGAACTCGACCGGGTATACGAGTGAGAGCACCTACGAAGCCGACCAGGTTCTCTACTGGCGGGTGCGACCCTACGACGACAACAACACGAAGCTCACCTGGTCGGAGGCGGAGTCCTTCCACCGCCGCCTCGCGCGCCCCGCGTGGGACTCCGGCCTACCCTCGTCCGGCTCGCTGGTTCCCACCCTGACATGGGCGTCGATCACGGGAGCGGTCTCGTACGACGTCGAGGCAGACAAGCCGGACGGGACGCATCAGACCTTCACGAACCTGCGCTCGGCCGCTCTCACCTATTCCACGTTCTACGGAATCGGAGTCTTCGGGCAACGGATCCGGGCCAACTTCCCGGCCGCGAACGGCTCCGTCACGCACGGCCCGTGGTCGACGACCCACGACTTCACGCGAACCATTCCCGCTCCGGCGAACCCGATTGCGTCTGTGAGCAAGACAGGGCTCTCCTTCGCGTGGTCGCCGCGTGCCGAGGCGCGCGAGTACCGGATCGAGGTCTCGAAGACCAGCGACTTCGAGCGCCCGGTTGAAACGATCACGACCGACAACACTACGTATGCGCCGACGATGTCCACGTACGGCTACCTGGCCGGCGGAAGGTTCTATTGGCGCGTCGCTGCCGTCGACGAGGGCCGGAACGTGGGGCAGTTCAGCCCGGCCAAGCGCATCACCCTCCGGAAGGGCATGCGCCTCTCAGCCTTCGGAGCACCCCAGCGTGGCGAGCGGGTCGACATCAAGTTCATGGCCCGGCTCTACTCGAGCACCGACCCGGTTCGATCGGTCGCCGTGAAGATCTGGGGCGCGGGCGTGAGGAAGGCGACGAAGCGCACCAAGAGCGACGGCAGCGCCACTTTCCGCGTGCGCGCGAGGCGCATGGGCACGGTCTACGCTCTGGCGACGAAGCCCGGGTTCCAGCCGATTCAGATCGAGCTCAAAGTCCGCTAGCGCTCCCCAACACAGGGCTAGACTGGCCCGCGGGCCCCGTAGCTCAGCGGATAGAGCAGCGGACTTCGAATCCGCGTGCGGAGGTTCGACTCCTCCCGGGGCCACCTGCCGCAACTAAGCGGGTTTCCGCTTCCCGTCGAGGTTTGCGACCCGCGACCGACGCCCGCGCGTTCTCCGATTAGATCCGCTCGAGTCCGCTCTTTCCGGGGCCGACTGGCGCGCGGACTGGCGCGCATTAGCCGGTCCGCGTAACTCAGGGAGAGCGCGGACGAACTCGAGGAGCGCGGCCGCGGCGACACGGCGAGTGCGAAGTCGTAGATCAGGCGTCTCACAGCCGTGCCTAACGGCTACCGCGTTCCGACCGGAACGCGCTCAGGAGGTCATCGAAAATCGGGCTTGGCCGCCAAATCCTGCTTCCGGCTCGACCGCGATGGCGGACGGGCCGAGCTTCTCGACGAGCTTCATCGCCTCGGCGGAACGCAGGTCGCTAGCGCCTCGGTCCGCGTGAAGGGAGACCGCAGCGGGAGTTCCGACCCGGTCTCTGCCGGCCGTGAACTCCCGCCAAACGCGACGGACGATCTCGCAGCTCGGAGCCTTTGGGAAACCGAAGATCAACAGCGACACATGCGGTTGCGCGAGGCACCCCGTGTACGAGCAGCGTGTCGACACGTCCACTGCGCAGCTCCACGGCATCGAAGCAATCCGCGACACCTTCCTTGAGGCCAACCACGGCCGCCGCCACCTTCCCGTACGACCGAAGGGCGACGTTTTTCGCCCGGCTTCTGCGATCTCGCTCGGCTGCCTCTGATCGTGCCCGACCGAAGGAGGGACTCGTCTCGCAGGGAGCGAGCACTCAGGTCATGCCGCGCCCGCGGGGGACGACTCCGGACGACCTGATCCGGGCCTAGGCGCGTCGCGGACGCCTCCCCGGCCGTCCAGCGCCTCCCTGTTCGTGCAGGGTCTCCGCGAGGGCCTGGTCGGCTCGTCCGCGCCAGCTTCGCTCAGCACGCGAGCCCTAATCGCCCCTCGCACGCTGCCCGCTGCCCGCCTCATCCGGCACTGCTGACGAGGTCTACCTCCCTCGCTACTGCTTCAATCGATCATGCCGCGCGCGAGGTTAGACCCAGTCTTCCTGGGTGATCGGTTCACTTTTGGACGACTTGCTCTTGATCGCCGGGGAGCGATCTTGGGCGCTGAGATGCCGTCCGCGACGGATAATTCAGAACATGCCCGAGACCGACCGCCTGCGGGGACTCGTCGCTGCCGGCATCGCGCTGAGCTCAGAGCTTTCGCTCGACGATCTCCTCAAGAAGCTGGCCGAGACGGCAGCGGCGCTGACCGGCGCCCGTTACGCCGCGCTCGGCGTGATCAACCAGTCGGGAACAGGACTCGAGCGGTTCGTCCACACCGGCATCGATGCCGAGACGGTGGCCAAGATCGGTGACCTCCCGCGTGGCCGCGGCATCCTCGGCGCCCTGATCACCGACGCGCGCTCGCTGCGGTTGGAGTCGATCAGCGACGACCCGCGCTCCGCCGGCTTCCCGCCCAATCATCCGCAGATGCGCGGCTTCCTAGGTGTACCGATCGTTCTCCGCCGGCAGGCCTTTGGGAACCTCTACCTGGCTGAAAAGCGATCCGGTTCCTTTACGGCCGAGGATCAGGAGCTCGTCGAGACTCTGGCTAGCCAGGCAGCGGTGGGGATCGAGAACGCGCGCCTGTACGAAGCGGCGACTTCCTGGTCGGAGCAGCTCGAAGCGCTGAACGAGGTCGGGACAGCTCTCGCGAGCGAGATCGAGCTCGCGCGCTTGCTTGAGCTGATCGCCCGCCGCCTGCGCTCGCTGATCGGAGCGCGGCTGGTCACGATCGCACTGCCTGCGGGCGATGGGACGCTGCGGATCGAAGCGGCCGACGGGAGCAGCGGCACCGAGCTCGTGGGGATGCAGCTCGAGCGCCTCGGCTCGAAGAGCGGCCGAGTCCTCGAGCGGCGACGGGCAGAGCGGCTCGACTCGCTCGATGATGATCCCGAGGTCGATCAGGAGGCGGCCGGACGCCTGGGCGCCCGCAGCGGCCTCTATGTTCCTCTCGTCGCCGGCGCCCGGACGATCGGCATCATCGTCGCCCATGACAAGGAGCGCGACGACCCCCGCTTCACCGATGCCGATCTGCGCTTGGCCGAGACGTTCGCCCCGCGGGCGGCTGTTGCGGTCGACCTTTCGGCGCGTGTGGAAGTTGAGGCGCTGGGCCGGGTTGTGGCGGCGCAGGAGCTCGAGCGGCGCCGCCTGGCGCGCGAGCTGCACGACCAGACGGGGCAAGAGCTGACCTCGGTGCTGCTCGGCTTGAAGGCGGTCGAGGAGGCGAAGAGCGACAAAGAGCGCACGGAGGCCCTGGCCACCGTTCGCGAGCAGGTCGTCGAGACACTGCACGACGTCCGTCGCCTGGCGGTCGAGTTGCGGCCGAAGGCCCTCGACGATTTCGGTCTGGCCGCCGCACTCGAGAGGCTTCGCGACACATTCTCCGAGCAGACCGGAATGCGCGTCGACCTCGAGACCCACGTCGGCGACCGATTGCCGACCGACGTCGAGACTGCGCTCTACCGAATCGTTCAGGAGGCGCTGACGAACATCGTCAAGCACGCACAGGCGAGCGCGGTCAGCATCATCCTCACTCGCAGCGCCCACAGAATCACAGCCGTGATCGAGGACAACGGCCGCGGCTTCACGCCCGACGGCGGCGGGGACGGTCTCGGCCTGCTCGGGATGGGTGAGCGACTCGCACTTCTCGGCGGCAAGCTGAAGATCGAGTCAACTGCCGCTGCAGGCACAACGATCGTTGCCGAGGTGCCGCTGCGATGAGCGAGAGCGAGATGATCCGCGTTCTGATCGTCGACGACCATGCTGTCGTCCGCGCCGGCCTGCGCAAGGTGCTCGAGTCGGAGCCCGACATCGAGGTCGTCGGCGAAGCGGGGGACGCTAGGAACGCCGTCTTCCAGACGCGGGCCACGAAACCCGACGTGATCCTGATGGACGTCGTCATGCCGGGAAAGACCGGCATCGCGGCGATACCCGACGTTCTTCACGACGCGCCCGACACGAAGGTGTTACTCCTCTCGATGCAGGACGATCCCCGCTACGTGCGCGAGGCATTCGACGCTGGCGCTTCGGGCTACGTGCTGAAGGAGGCGGTCGACACCGACGTCGTCGCCGCCATCCGCGACGTCGCCTCCGGCGGCAGTTACCTGCATCCGACACTGGGCGCGCGGATGCTCGCCGCCGAAGCTGAGGCGCGCAAGCGCGTCGAGCAAGACCCGCTTTCCGACCGCGAGCGCGACATCCTGCGCCTCCTCGCTCTCGGTCACACCAACCAGGAGATCGCGAGCAAGGTGTACATCTCGGTGCGCACAGCTGAGACTCACCGCGCCCACATCATGCGGAAGCTGCGGATCACCACCCGCGCGGAACTCGTCCGCTACGCGCTCGAGCAGGGCCTACTCGACGTAGACGGCGACTGATCTTCTCGGTGTCGACGTCCGTGGCCGGGGCGGTCAGCTACCAGGTTTGGCTCGAGTCGTGACCGCCCGCCGCTGGACGCGGGCGCGGGCGTCGACGGCGACGCAGCGGTCCGAGAGCGCGAGCACCGGGTTCAAGTCGAGCTCGGCGACTGCGGGGATGTCCTCGCCCAGGCGGGCCAGGCGCAACAGCAGGTCCGCCAGCGCTTCGCCGTCGGCGGCGGGGGCGCCGCGGAAGCCGCGGACGAGGCGCCCGGCCTTGCCGCCGTAAACAAGCTCCTCGGCGTCGCGGTCGGTAAGCGGTGCGATCCGGAACGCCGCTTCGCCGATGAGCTCGGCGAAAACGCCGCCTGGGCCAAACGCGACCAGAGGGCCGAACACCGCGTCCTGGACGACGCCGGCGAGCAGCTCGGCCCCGCCCGGGATCATCGGCTGAACGATCAGCGGCCCGCCGATCCGCCCAGCTGCGGCCCGCACCGCGTCGGCATCGGCGAGATCGAGCGCGATCCCATCGAGCTCGATCTTGTGCGCGCCGGGAAGCGCAGTCTTGACAACGACGGGGAAGCCGAGTTCCTCGGCCGCTGCGACGGCTTCGTCGGAGCCACCAGCGAGGCGCTCGGGTACGAGCGGCAGACCGTAGGAGAGCAGGAGCTCGCGCGTGTCAGCCGGAGTCAGCCAAACATCGTCGCCGTCACGAAGAGCGCGCTCGACGACGCGGTCGGCGGCGTCACGGTCGATGCCATCGACGGCGGGGACAATGCCGTGCGGCTGGCGTAGCCACTCGGCTCGCTGGGCGAGGCGTCCGAGCGCGCGGGCCGCCGACTCCGGGTAGTGGAAGGCAGCGACATGCGCCTTCTCGCGACGAAGTGCGAGCGGGATGCCGGTCGCGTTCAGCACGACAGCGAGAACCGGCTTCTGGCTTGCGGCTGCTGTGGTCGCGTTTTCGATTGCCTCTGCGACCTCGTCGGCGGTTACCGTCACGGTCGGGACGAAAAGCACGACAAGGGCGTCGACGTGCGCGTCCCCGAGGATGAACGGGAGTGCCGACGCATAGGTCTCCGCGGTGGCGCCGCCGAGCATGTCGACCGGGTTCCCGACGCTCGCTTCCGCCGCCAGGAGCTCGGAGAGTCCCGAGCGGGTCTCGTCGCTGAGCTCGGGCAGCGTGAGGCCGGCAGCCTCGCAGGCGTCGGCGCAAAGGATCCCTAGTCCACCGGCGTTGGTCAGCACCGCGACGCGGCGGCCGTTCGGCGCGGGCTGGTTCGAGAGGAGTGCGGCCACGTCGACGAGTTCCTCGAGCGAGGTCGCGCGGATCACGCCGGCCTGGTGGAAGAGCGCGTTGACCGCCGCCTCGGAGCCGGCCAGCGCAGCCGTGTGCGAGCTCGCCGCCCGCTGGCCGGTCGCCGTCGTGCCGCTCTTGAGGGCGAGGATCGGCTTCGTGCGGGCGACGCGGCGGGCGACGCGGCCGAAGCGGCGGGGATTGCCGAACGACTCGACGTACATGAGCACCACTTCGGTCGTGTCGTCCTCTTCCCACCACTCGAGCAGGTCATTGGTTGAGACGTCGGCCTTGTTGCCGATCGACACGAACGCTGACAGGCCGAGCCCGCGTGATTCGGCCGCCTCGAGCAGAGCCAGTCCGAGCGCGCCGCTCTGGGACGAGAAGCCGATGTTGCCGGCCGGAGCCGAGCGGGCCGCGAAGGTCGCGTTCAGGCTCGGCTCGGAGACGGCGATGCCGAGGCAGTTGGGCCCGATCAGCCGCGCCCCGTGCGCGCGAACCAGGGCGAGGAGCTGGTCCTGCCGCTCGATCCCCTTGCTGCCGATCTCGGCGAAGCCTGCGGAGATGACGACCAGGGCCCGAACGCCCTCGCGCAAGGCCTGTTCTGCAGCTCCCAGAACAATGGCGCCCGGCAGGGTGATCACGGCGAGATCGACGGCATCGGGGATCTCCTCGATCGCGCGGTAGGCGCGCACGCCAGCAACCGGCTCGCCGTCGCGGTTGACCGGGTAGGCCGTGCCGCTGAAGTCGCCGGCGAGGATGTTGCGAAACAACTCACCGCCGATCGAGCCGCGCCGCTTGGAGGCGCCGATGACGGCGACACTCCGAGGCAGGAAAAAGGGCTTGAGTGATGCGACGGCCGCTTCATGGTCGCGGGCCTCGACGTGCTCGCGGTAGCTCTCCGTCGCCGCGATCGGGAACTGCACCTCGAGCTCGCCGCCCTCGAGCTCGCGGGTCAGCTCGAAGCCTGCCGACTCGAAGACGCCGAGCATGGCCCGGTTGTCGGGCAGCACCTCGGCGACGAAGCGCTCGATCCCGACCTCGGCCGCGCGTGCCGCGAGCTGCTCGAGCAGCCGCGTGCCGATACCGCGGCCCTGATGCTCGTCGGCGACGGCGAAGGCCGCCTCGGCGAGCTTGGGGTCGCGGAGACGAACGTAGTTCGCAACGGCAACGACCCGCTCGCCGTCGTCGTCCACATGCCCACCCAGGAGCGCCCCGCGCTCCTGCCAATCCGGCTCTACAAGCGACTCGACAAGCCGCGGGACGAGCTCGGGCAGGCCGTGGAAGCGCAGGTAGAGGCTCCGCTCCGAGAGGCCGCAGAAGAAGGCAAGCAACGCGTCGGCGTCACCACACGAGGGCGGGCGAAGTCGCAATGTGCGGCCGTCGCGAAGGATGACGTCGGCGTGTTCGCCCGTAACCATCAGGTCGAAGCTATATCCCGCCAGGGGCCGCTAGGGCCCCGACGACGCCGAGAAGAGCGAAACGCCCCTGGCTGTTCTGATGCCCTGGTCACAGATCCGTCCCTGGACCGCGAAGGGCGCGGGAGCCGCCCCGCCGGTCGGCTCCCGCGTTTCGGGCTCTCAGTGGGACATCGTCCCCTTGGGGTTGCCGACCTTGAGCAGTCCGACCTGGCCGAGATCGACGTCGGCGAACGCATGGCTGACGAACGGGTAGAGACCCTCGTCGTCGAGCTTGACGTCGAAGACGCCGCCGCCACCGGCCGGTACGATCACCGTCTGCACATTCGTCTGCGGCGGGTTCGTCAGACCACCGTTGACCCAGGCGCGGTCGAGCATGCCGCCGACGACGTGGAAGTTGACGTTGTTGGTCGGCCCGGCGGCGACGACCCAGAAGCGCGTCGTGTCTCCCGGCTTCGCAGTCAGCGGGTGCGTGACGTACTGGTTCGCGTAGCCGTTGAACGTCACCCAGTCGGACAGCCTGGCGTGGGCCTTGGCAATGTCGAGCGAAGCCGGCTCCTTGATGCCGTCACTGTTCAGGTACCACTCGCTGCCGACCAGCACGTACTCGTTGTCGACCTCCGGCAGGGCCTCCTTCGGTTGGACGATGATCGCGCCGTACATGCCGTTGGCGATGTGCGCGAGCACCGGCTTGGTGCCGCAGTGGTACATGAAGACACCGGGGTCGGTGGCCTTGAAGCGGAAGGTGAACGACTCGCCGGGGATCGCGTCGCGGAATGCTCGGTCGGGAGCGATCCGCGCGGCGTGGAAGTCGATCGAGTGGGGGATCGACGCCGCCGTTCGTGAGCGTCATCTCGACCGTCTGGCCCTCCCGCACGTGAATGATCGGCCCGGGGGCACCGTGGCCGTCGAAGGCCCAGGTGGTGTACTTGACGCCCGGCGCGATCTCGACGGTCATGTCCTTGAGCGTCATCTGCACCTTGACGAGGTCGCCGGCCGGGATGGGCGGCAGCGTCGCGTCGTAGGGCTTGTGCGCCGCGGCCAGCTCCTGCGCGTTCTCCGGCACGACGCCGGCGAAGCTGTTCAGCGGCAGAGCGGTGTTGTGATCGGTCGAGGTGGCTCGGCCGTGGCCGCCGGCTGGCGGCGGCGTCGGCTGCGGCCGGCTGGGCGGCGGCGTCGCGCGACTCGCGCGCGTCGGCCCACATCATCAGCGCGAAGAAGCCGACGACGGCGACGGTGAAGCCGAGCAGCATCGTCGCGACCATCCAGAAGGCGCCCGAACTCGTCGCTGAGGCGCGAGGGCGGCGCGTGGTTGCGGGGTATGGAGCCATGGCGGGTTGATCTCCTTTCGACTCAGCAGTGGTGAGTCGAGGGTAGAACGCGGGCGGCGTTTCAGCGCCCTGGGCAGTCCGCAGATCGATCCGCACATGGCCACAGACTTCAGTACGGGTTTTCCCGCAGTCGAGCGCTGAATGGAGACGCACCTCGCCGCTTAGAAGCCGAGGCCGATGCCGCGGCCGCGCGCCTGACGAACGGCCTGGCGGTAGCCGAGCATCCCGACCGGCCGCTCCCCGTCCACGACGGGCAGGTGGTGGATCTCGTGCTCGTTCATCAAGCTCACCGCCGCCTCGACGCTGGTCGAGGTCGGCACGGCGACAGGTTCGGCGGTCATCCATTCGCGCACGCGCGCCTCGCTCGGATGGACGCGAGCGGCGAAGGCGCGCAGCAGGTCGCGCGAGGTCAGGATCCCGATCAGCCGCCCGTAGTCGGCGACGGCCGCCGAGCCGGTGTCGCGGGCGCGCATCCTCTCGGCCACCTCGCCGAGGGTGTCCTCGGGCGCGACGACGAGCGGGTCGGCAGACATCACCTCGCCGACCGTGTCGCCCTCGCCCTCGCCAGCCTCGAGCGGCGGCGCGGCGAGCTTGTCAAGCTCGACAGCCGCGAGCTCGACCTCGATCTCGACGATGCCCGGCGCCGCCGAGGGCTCAGGCGGGCTCTCGATGCCGGCGAACTGGCCAGGAAGGGCGCGAGGTAGCGGCCGACGATCTTCGCCGGCGGCCACCAGAGCGGATCTGGGCTCGCTGTGTCGACCTGTCCGACCCCGGTGAGCTCGTGACGAAGGTAGCGCGGTTGGCTTCCGGTCAGAAGCAGGCCGCGCAGGACGGGCCGGAAGGGCTCGGGCCGTAGGTCGGCGCCGGCGGCCTGGGCGATCGCCTCGGCGGCGGCGTCGGCGAGCTGGGTGGCGATGCCGCCCTGCTTGACCGGGAAGTTCGCGATGTCGCCGGCGGCGTAGACATCCTCGAGGCCGCGGACGCGCCCGTGCGCGTCGATCGGGATGAAGCCGTCGCGCGTCTGTGGCATCCCGTCGAGGCGCGGGCCGCGTAGCCGCGGCAGCGCGACGACACGGTCGACTTGGATCTGGCCTTCGGGCACAAGCCGCAGTTCGCCGTCGACGAAGTCGGTCGGATACGCAGACGTCACGATCTCGATCCCGCGTTCGTCGAGCAGCTCGCGGACCGCCTCGCTGCCGGCATGTCCGAAGAGCTGGAGCGGCTCCTCCTCGGGAGTGACGAGCACGAGATCGACTCCCTGGATCTGATGCGCGCGGAGATGGCCGGCCGTCATCAGCGCGAGCTCGTAGATCGGCAACGACCAGACCGCGCCCCAGGGCACGACGAAGGCGACTCGGCGTACCGCGCCAGCAACGATCTCCTCGAGCAGGGCGCGGATCTTTTCCGTGTCGGCCGGGCCACGGAAGGTCAGCGCACCCGGAACAGCCGGACTCGGGACGGCGCCGATCGCGACGAGCAGGACGTCGTACGGGATCACGCCGACTGAGGTTCTTGCTTCGTGGCGGCCGGCGTCGACGCCCTGAAGCGTTCCGAGCGTGAAGGTCGCGCCGGCCGCGGAGGCGAGCGCGCCCAGCTCGTAGCGGTGCGCCTCCCCGAGCTCGAACGGCTCTGCAACCGACAGCGGCCGGTACCAGAAGTGCGGCTCCGGTCCGAGAAGCTCGATCTCGAGGCGGTCCTCGGCGAGGGCGCGGAGCGCCAGTGCGGCCTCCAGCGCCGCGACGCCCCCGCCGGCGATGAGAATCCGGGTCGCCATCACGCCTCACTCGGCGAAGCGGCGACTTGTTGATCGATCCGGTACATCGAGAGCAGTCTCCTGCGCCACGCGGAAGCCTCCATCCGGGGCGGGCCGCGCTCGAGCTGCGGGTAACCCGCGATTCTCCGTCAGGTCAGCAGCAGGGCCTCGAACGCCAGCATCGCTGCGGTCGACGCGGTCAACGCGATCGCGACCGATCTTCGCGAGCTTGTGTGCAAGCGCGTCGGGGACGACCTCGGCCGCCACCATCCAGAGCATCGCGCCTCCGGCGAAGCCGAGCGCAAGAGGTAGCGAGGCCGTCGAAGAAGGCGACGAAGAGGAAGGCGGGGACGGCAACGAGCGGCTGGGGCAGGCTCGAGAAGACGCTCCAGCCGGCGGCGCGCAGGACGCTCACGCCCTGGGGAACGAGGACGAGGCTGATCGCCAGGCCCTCCGGAATGTTGTGGATCGCGATCGCGATCGCGGTCACGAGCCCGAGCGACTCGTCGGCGCCGAAAGCGACGCCGACGCCGATGCCCTCAGCGAACGAGTGCACGGTCATCACGCCGACGAGCAGGAGCGCCCGCGGGCATCGGCGCCGGCGAGCGCCTCGAAGTGGACGTCCTTCCGTCCCGCCAGCCGACGCGACGCCCACGCGACGAAGAGGACGCCCACCAGGGCGCCGCCAGCCATACGCAGGAGGCTCTCGCGCGCGCCCTCGTAGAAGAGCAGCGCGCTGGCGGCGATCATGAACCCGGCCGCCAGCGCGTTCGCGACGCCGACCCACGAGCGTGCGAGGTGCGCGACGAAGAGGAAGGGCCCGGCGCCGAGGCCGGTCGCGAGCGCCGTCGCCAGCGCGGCGGCGAAGACGGCAAGGACGCCCGGGTCGTTCATCGCTCAGGCGATCTTTCTCTCGGGCTGGGCAAAGATGCTGAGCACGCTGAGATGCTCGTAGCCGCCCTCGACGGCGGCGAGGCGGCGTCGGACCAGATCGAAGTCGATGCTGTGGGCCATGGCTGCTCCTCGTAGAAACGTCGAGGGCGGCCGGAGCCGCCCTCGACTGGAAGCACGAGGTTGCGCGATTAGGCTACGGCAGCTGGCTCGGGCAGTGCCTCTCGCTTCTTGAAAGGTGCCCACTCGTGGCGGCCAAGCGCGCCGAGCGCGAGGACGATGAACCCGATGCCGCTCAGGAGCAACGCAACTCCGACGACGATGCCGAAGAGCGCCATCTGCTCGGCCATGTAGCTCATGTTCAGCGCGGTCGAGAGCGCGGTCGCCGTGACCCAGGTGTTCCGGGCCGTGTTGGAGACCGGGCTTCCCTGCTCGTCCGTCAATGCGGCGGTCTCGTCGCTGGTACCGGCCGGGTTCGCCGGGTCGTCAGCGGAGACGAACCGTCCCATCTGCGCGTAGGTCAGGCCGCCGGATCCCTCGAGCGCGTGCTCGTGGATGACCTGGGCGAACGCCCGGGCCTGGGTACCGGTTTGGACCGGCTCCTCGGCCCACTGGGACGCGTACTTGGCGACGGCCGGGTCGTCGGCGGCGCCGAAGGCGATCTGCTCCTGCTTGAGGCTGTCGCGGACCGTCGCGCGACCATCGACGCCCATGTAGATCGCGACGGCGCCGAAGATCACGAGCACCAGTCCTGCGATGATGCCGCCGAGCTCGAAGAGCTTTCTCATTGTCGTGCCTCCCTCAGTTCGGATTGTGGCCCTAACCTAGAGCCGTCACACCGCCGCTCTATCGGGGGCCAGGCACAGACCGGCTGCGGGTTAGCCGCAAGTTCTCTGCGGCCAGACCGAGCTCGGTTCTGGCGGCCGATTCCAGGCGCTGATCGAAGTCAGCGAGCTGCGGTGGACTCGATCGCACCCTCTTTGAGCGGCACGACGCGAAGCTCAGTGAGCCGATCGACGAGCTCCTGAATGATGGGGGCGCCCATCCCGGCGTCGGCGACGAGGTAGACACCGGCAGGGAGCTCGACGACGAGCGCCGGTCGGCCATCGAGCCTTTCGGCGCCCCGGCTGCTGCTACGCAGACCCCGAAGCTGCTCATAGCCGAACTGCCGGTTGATGGGAGGCTCCTCCGTCCCACGCCGGCGCCCGTCAAGGCGTAGCGTGCGAGCGCCAAGGGCCAGGCGCCCGATAAAGGTCTGCCCGTCTGGTTCACGCCACTTGACTGCGTAGGTCTTCACTGTCCTTGGAGAGTAGGAGTGCGTCCGCGTCCACCCATCGTGGCGGCCACGCAACCTCGCTGCGGGAAAGCCGCAGACCCTCGCAGGACGTGTACTGCACCGGTCGCCCAGCGCAGCGCGTAGCGTACCCAGCGAACAGCCGACGGGCCAAGCCGACGGCCCGTTCCCGTAGCCCGCGGGCGTGGTGCCGGCTGGGGGCCGCCGGTCGTCCGCGCGAGATGCGCGGACGGGACCCTGACCCGCCTACGCCGAACCAGATCGGGGCCGCCGACGATCAACGCCGTGTAGTTGGCCGCAGACCTGAGAGTCAGCCGTTCGGACCGCGCACCGACTCACCATCAAACTCTCGAGCGGCGGGGCTTCGACGTCGAGCAGCTCCACGGGCCGCGGGCGCTGTCCGCACGGCGCGCGAGGATCGGGTAGTGAAAAGCGGCCCGGCGCCCGTTCCCCCGCAAGTCCTCGACACGGCCGAGGAGCATGTGGCGCGCGACGTACCGCGCGCGAACCCATCAGATCGGGCCGGCGACGTGCGACGCGCGCTGGCCGGCCGCTCGTTCACGACCGCCTCTGCCGTCGCCGTGCTCGACGGCGACGGGCTCTCCGGGCTCGTCACCATCGAGGCGCTCCTCGCGGCGGACGAGGCGACGACGCTCGACGAGCTGATGAACACGGACCCGGCGATCGTGCGTGCGGGCGTCGACCAGGAGCGAGCGGTCCTGCACCTCGTCCGCAGTGGCGGTGTCAGCCTCGCCGTCGTCGACGAGAGCGACGCGTTCCTCGGTCTGATCCCACCTGAGCGGATGCTCGCCGTGCTCGTCGAGGAGCACGACGAGGACATCGCGCGCCTCGGTGGCTTTCTCAGCAGCACCGCGTCGGCACGCAGCGCGGCCGAAGAGCCCGTGGGCCGGCGCTTCTGGCACCGAATCCCGTGGTTGCTCGTCGGCCTTGCGGGGGCGGCGGTCGCCGCCGCGATCGTGGGGGCGTTCGAGAACCAGCTCGAGGAGGAGGTGCTCCTCGCCGTCTTCGTCCCGAGCGTCGTCTACATGGCCGACGCGGTCGGCACCCAGACCGAGGCCATCGTAATCCGCGGCCTGGCTGTCGGTGTGCGACCGTCGCAGATCATCGTCCGTGAGCTCGTCACCGGCGTCCTGATCGGAGTCGTGATCGGTGTGGCCTTCCTTCCTCTCGCGTGGGTCGCATGGGGGAGCGGCCCGGTTGCGGCCGCCGTGTCCCTCGCTCTATTCGCAAGCTGCGCGGTCGCGACCCTGGTCGCGATGGGCATACCCTTCCTCCTCCAGCGACTCGGCCGCGACCCGGCGTTCGGGAGCGGTCCGCTCGCAACAGTCGTCCAGGACCTGCTCTCGATCGCGATCTACTTCGCGGTCGCCATCCCCATCGTCCTCTAACAGACGACAGCGAGGGGCAGCCTGCTCTTGTCGGGCTCGCGTGGCCGATGCCGATCGCGTCTGCGTACTATCCGCAGGCTTCAGTCGGCCGGCTCGAGCGCGGAGAGTTGAACGAACGTCGGCTCGGGCTCGGCGGCGAAGACAGCGCGGGTTCAGGAGGCGAGCGACTTCTCAGGCTCGGTACATGACCGCACCGAGGTCTGCGATCCCGCGCGGATGCGAAGGGCGGGTTCGCATGGCATGTTCAGAGCATGGCAGCGCTCGCAGTTCTCTCCCGGCAATCGACTCTGATCGTCGCGGTGATCTCGTGCGCCTTCCTGGTTCCGCTTCTCAGGCGACGACGATGAGCGGACGGATGCGTCGTTTCGGCAATGTGTTCGTTGCGGCGTTGCTCCGCTCCCCGCTCCATCGCACACTGAGCGGATCCCTAATCCTGATCAGCTACCGCGGCCGCAAAAGCGGCCGCGAGTACACAGTGCCGGTCGCCTATGCCGAGGACGCTGACGGGTTGATCGTGTTCGTCGGCCACTCGGAGGCCAAGACCTGGTGGCGCAGAATGCCGGGCGCAAACGTGCGCGTGCGTCTTCGTGGAGTTGACTTCGACGCCGACGCTCGCATCGTCAAAGGTTCGTCATTGGCCTCGACCCTATCTCGCACGTCAACCGCGTTCCGCCGGGGCGATTGCGGCCGCTGCGACAAACCCCGTCTTCGTGCGCCTCGAGCGCCTCCGGCCTCTGGCGGGCTAGCCTGCGCGTCGACAAACGGCGCGCGCTGCGTCTCGGCCTCCCGGACGAGGCGGACGATCGCAGCGTAGGCGCTCTCCGCGGCGAGCCCCGTCGCGCGCAGGTCGAACGCCTCGCCGGCGCTCGCCGACGCGCTTCGCAACTTGCTGCCTGTAGCGTAGGAGACCGGGGAGCGGCTCACCCGTCAGCGCAGCCTCGTCGACGACAGCCTCGCCGATGGCGACACCGTCGACAGGAATCACCTCGCCGGCCCGGACGACGACGAAGTCTCCGGGAAGAAGCTCGTCCCCGGCCGCGTACTCCTCAAGCGCGTTTCCCGCGGCGAGCATGACCGCGACGACCGGCACCGGCCAGGTACTTGCCCGTCGCCAGCGCCGACACCACGCCGCCAAGCGTGCGCGCGGCAGACTAGGTCAACGGGACAACAGCAACGCCGTCGACGCCGCCCAGACGACCGAGGCCGTGGCGACCTCCCAAGCAGACGCAAAACGCCACCGGCCAGGACGCCCGCGAGCGCGGCCAGGGCGAGCAGCCGCCGGATCATCTGGCCCCGAACGGGCTCGGGCCTAGGTTGTCGGTCAGGTAGCCGACCCCCGCTGTCGCGCCTCCGATATGGCACTCGTAGACGAGGCCGAACCGCGTTTCGTCCTTCAGGTCTTGACCTCCGGAACCCAGCTGTTCGCACTCGAGCGACAGCTCCGCGGCGATCGCCGTCGTCGCCTCGAGAGCGGACGGAGGCGGCCTCGCTCGGAGTCACGGCTTCACGTGCGGGAGGGCGCCGCGCAGTATGCGGGAAACCCACAATCCGAGCTCGGTCTACCCCCGATGCCGACGCCGCCCGGCAAGCGCAAAGCTGGGGCCGAATCGAGCGAAAGGAGTACTTCATGTTCAAGACGGTCCTCTGGGCAACGGACGGGTCCGAGACGGCGGCGGGGGCGCTTACGTACGCGCTTGGCCTCGCGGAGCCCGACAAGGCAAATCTCGTCGTCGCCCACGCGCGCGAGATCGTAGTCGGCCGCGCCGGCGGGTATCCCGTCCTGGCCGACGAGGGCGAGCTGCGCGAGCAGATCGGCCGACAGGTCGAAGACCTGCGGAGCGGCGGGCTCGACGCGACCTTCATCGTCCGCAGCTGCACCGCCGGCAACGCCGCGCACACGATCGTGAAGATCGCCGAGGAGGTCGGAGCAGATCTGATCGTCGTCGGCACGCACGGCTACGGACGCGTCGCCGGCCTGCTCCTCGGCAGCGTCACGCAGGGCCTGCTGCACGCAGGCGTCTGCCCCGTGTTTGCCGTCCCGACGGGCACGCCCGTCGAGGCGCCCGAGCGCGAGCTCGTGACAAGCACGACGCAGTAACCCCTGCGGATAGAGCCGCAGCACGGTTCCTTACCAGCGCCGATGCTGCGGCTCTCCCCGCAAGCCATCTGGAGACAAGGAGGCTCGCGATGAAAGGTCTCGTTTATCACGGTCCCGGGAAACGGGCCTGGGACGAGGTTCCGGATCCGACGATCGAGGTGCCGACGGACGTGATCGTCCGCGTCGACTCCTCCACGATCTGCGGCACCGACCTGCACATCCTCAAGGGCGACGTGCCCGCTGTGAAGCCGGGGACGATCCTCGGCCACGAGGCGGTCGGGACGATCACCGAGGTCGGCGCGGCGGTGACGACGCTCGCCGTCGGCGACCGAGTGCTGGTCTCCTGCATCACCTCGTGCGGCCGCTGCAGCTACTGTCGCGAAGGTCATTACGGCCAGTGCACCGGCGGCGGAGGCTGGATCTTCGGTCACCTGATCGATGGCCTCCAGGCCGAGTTCGCCCGCGTCCCGTTCGCGGAGACCTCCGTCTACAAAGTCCCGGAGGAGCTGACGGATGAGCAGGTGCTCTTCCTCGCGGACATCCTCCCGACCGCGTACGAGGTCGGCGTCCTCAACGGCAAGGTGGAGCCTGGCGACACGATCGCGGTCGTCGGCGCGGGCCCGATCGGCCTCGCCACGATCATGACAGCGCGTCTGCGCACCCCGGCGAAGATCATCGCGATCGACCTTGCCGACGCGAGACTCGCCCGCGCGCTCGACTTCGGCGCTGACGTCGTGATCAACAACGGCGCCGAGGACGCGATCGCGCGCGTCATGGAGCTCACGGGCGGCCGCGGCGTCGACACCGCGATCGAGGCTGTGGGCGTCCCGGAGACGTTCGAGCTCTGCACCGAGCTGATCCGCGCCGGCGGCCGCGTTGCCAACGTCGGCGTCCACGGCTGCTCGGTCACGCTGCACCTGGAGAAGCTCTGGATCCGCAACGTGCTGATCACGACGGGGCTGGTGGACACGTTCACGACCCCGCGACTGCTCCAGCTGATCGAAGGCGGCCGACTCGACCCGACGCCGTTCGCAACGCACCGGTTCCGGCTCGAGGAGGCGATGGAGGCGTACGACGTCTTCGCCGACGCCGCGAAGACGCAGGCGCTCAAGGTCGTGCTCTCCGGACTGCCGGTGGAGCCCGAGCAGCCGACGGCGGAGGCGCCGGCGGTCGCGCGCGGCTAGCTCCTGAGGATGGGAGGGGCCGGCGCACGCGGCCCCTCCCATCGCACCGGCAAGGAGGGCCGTCGGCTCGGTTTCAGAACTGACGGTCGCCATGGCCGGCCGCGACGGTATGACGGATAAGCGCCTCGACAACCGTAGAAAGTACGAAGAGCGACTGAGGCGGCTCCCCGATGCCGACGCCGGGACACCGGACGTACACTCACGCATGGGTTGAGACTCGCTTTCAAGCGGGAGAACGAGGTGTCACGGCTCCTGGCTCTGACCCACGTAATGCTCGACGGAAGGGAAAGGAACGATGAAGGTGTTGCTGGCATATGACGGCTTCGAGCACAGCAGTCATGCACTCGAGGAGGCGGCGGAGATTGCCTCGGGCGGTGATGCAGAGGTCACGGTGATGAGCGTCGTCCCGCCGGATGCGCGGGGCTCGAAGTCGGGAGGCCACGTCAGCATGCGTCCGCACGCGTCAGACGACGTCGCCCGCGCGCACGAGTTCCTGCGGAAGCGCGGGGTGGAAGCGACGATGGCGACCGCCCACGGCGACCCGGCCGACGAGATCCTCGGCGAGGCCAAGAAGGGCGGTTACGACCTGATCGTCGTCGGCTCGCGGAAGCGAGGCGTTATCGCCCGGGCGCTGCTCGGGAGCGTGAGCGCGGAGCTCATCGGCCACGCGCCCTGTCCCGTTCTCATCGCGGACAAGGACGGGCGGGAGAGGATCGAGCCACCCTCAGCGACAACGGGCTGAGAGTCACAGCACCCCGGATGCGTCGGTTAACCACCCGGACGTCGCGTCCTCCGGCCTCGTCCGACAGTGAGGGCGTCGCCAGAGAAACGATCTCAATCGAATATCGCAACCCCTCCGACATCTCCGCTTCAAGCGACGCGCAGAACAGGCAAGCGCCCGTCAAGGGCTGGATACGGTTTGCCGGGATGTCGCGGCCTCCGTCGCGCTCTTCGTGAGCTCGTCGGTAGCGACGGTGCTAGCGATGACGCTTCTGTACCTCGTGACTCGCCGTCGGCCTCGACCCGGCCCTCGGCTCGGGCCCGCTCGCAACGGTGATCCAGGATCTGGTTTCGATCGTCGTCTAGCGCAAAGAAGCCCGGAGACTTATCGTCGGGGAGGTTGCGGACCGAAGCCGCCTTCGGAGGCTCATCCGCCCAACGCGAAACTACTTCCAGTCCCGGGTAACCCGGCTCGATCTTGCGCGCTGACTTTCGGCTGACTTTTCGGTGCCGAGCCTCCGTCGGCGCCGACTAGCCGGAGTGACGAAACCCCTGCGAATACAGGGGTTTCCGTCCTATCGGGGCGCCGAGATTTGAACTCGGGACCTCCAGTCCCCCAGACTGGCGCGCTAACCAGGCTGCGCCACGCCCCGTGGCTCGAACACCTTAGCCGACTGACGTGAGAGCTTAGGGTGGAGGATCCGCTAGCACCGATGTGTTTAGTTTTTCGCCTTGCGGCGAGACTCTTGATGCCGTTAGCCGTACCGAGGAAGGGGAGGACGATGTCGCTGCTTGAGCGAACCCGCACGGGTTTGCGGGAACTTCCATCGAACGCTGGGTGGCTGCTCTCGAAAGCCTTCGAAACGGACAGTGTAGGAACAGCGGCCGAGTCAGCTGCCGCCACCGCTCGGGAAGGGAAGCGCCGGTTGAGCGCAGCCGTCGACGCATCCCCGCTTGGCGGGGACGCGGTCCAGGTTCGCATGAAGCGCGCACAGGACGCCGCCGACCGCGCCCGGGAAGCCGAGGGGCGGGCAGTTCAGGCCGCTCAGGAGGCAAAGGATCGCTCCGAGCATGCCCGCCACGTGAGCGAGCGCGGTCGCGTGCGCGTGAAGGAGATCGACCGCGAGACGAGGCGGCAACTTGAGCAGCGCATCAAGCAGGCTGAGAAGGACGCCGAGGAAACCGTTCGGCGTGAACGCCAAGCGGCGGAGGCTGATGCCGAAGCAGAGCGGCGAGAGGTCTATGCCGAGGTCGAAGATGAGACCGAGCGCGCGCAGCACGATGCCGAGGCATCGCAACACAAGGCGGAGGAGCTGGTCGAAGACGCGAGGGAGAAGCTCGCCGAGGCCAAACGACTCGCCGATGAGTCCGCGGAGTCGGCTCGCGCCGCCTCCGAGGAGGCCCAGCGTCACGCACAACAGCTCGCCAAGGAAGCGGAGCAGCAGGCGAGTGACGCGGAGGCACGCGTCGCTGCCGCTGAGGAGATTCGATTGCGCTCGGAGTCGACTGCCCAGGACACCGCGGGCCGGCTCGAGAAGCAGCCGACAAACGGCGATCTGCGCTCCTACAACAAGCAGGAGTTGGTCGAGCTGGCCGCGAGCATCGGTATCGAGGGACGCACGAACATGACCAAGGTTCAGCTCGTCAACGCAATCCGGAGAACCTCTCGCGCAACGAGTGAGGCGAGCAGATGAGCCTGTTCGACCGGACGAGCAAACACCACGCGCCGGGTAGGGGGCTGAAGGCCGTCTTGATCGCTGTCGGCAGCCTCGCAGGCGTCACGGCCGCGAGCGCGGGGATCTCCGCGCTCAGGCGTCGTGAGAAACCGCGTTGATCAGCTCGTGAAAGGAGGTCCGTCTGACGGAAAGCTCGTCGAGGCGTCTGTCCTGGCGAGACTCTTGGGAATCAAGCTCCTGAGGCTCGAGGCGACGATCCTCCTACGCCCGGCGCACATGGCCGCGCGTGCGACTCCTGCCCCACGGCGCGCGGTCCACGGGCGGTCCGAGTTTCACCCGGCTCCGCCGGAGATCACCGGCCGAGGCAGCTTGGCCGACGCGGTTCGCAGCCTGAACGAAGGAGCTGCGCTTCTCGCAGAGTCGCGGCGCAACGGCACCTAGAGGCTTTGATGTGAAATTGGCGCCCCGTGGGGGCGTCTCCCTGACGCAGTGTCTGAGGCGGCATCCGCGGCTCCGCCCCATTTCACATCAAGCCTCTAGGCAGAGCGGCTCGTCCTAACGCCGAGGGCTGCTAAGGAGGCGGGATGCGGTTCGGGTCGTCCGTCCGCTCGTCGCCGGGCTCGAGGAGCTCGTCGCCCGGCTCGACGCCCGCGGGCTCGGCGTAGCCGCTCATCGCGGCGGCCGGGGGGACGTCGCGGCGTGGCGCGGCGGCGGCGAGCGACCACGCGACGGCTCCGAGGACCGAATCGTCACGAGCGCCTCCGCCTCCCTGAGCCGGTCGGCGACCTCGCGGAGACCGTCGCGCGCCCATTCGACGCGCTCCTCGAGGAGCCGCGTCTCCTCGCGGATCCGCACCTCGCGGCGCCGCGCGGACTCCTCGGTCTGGCGGGCTGTCTCCTCGGCCGCGGCCCGGATCTGGTCGGCCTGCGCGCGCGCCTCGGCTACGAGCCGGGCGGCCTCCTCCTCGGCCTGGTAGCGGCGCTGCGTGATCGTGGGACTCGGCCTCGGCCTCGGCCCGGCGGCGGACGTCCTCCGCCTCCTCGCGCGCCATCTCGACGATGTGCTGCGCCGCCTTCTCCGCCGCGGTGAAGACGGCGGTGACCCGAGGCCCGATGTCCAGCTCGACACCGGCCGCGTCGCGCGGCGCGCCGGGCGGCGCGGTCAAACGCTCCGGCTCGCTCGGCTCGGACTCGCTCCTGGGCTCGTCGGTCGGTTCCATCGGGGCTCTCTCGGTCAGGAGATCGGCTCTGTTCATGGTAGTCCTCGCGGTGGACGCGGCCTTGACGGCGTCTACTTCTCGCTCTCGGGCCGAAATCCCTCTGCGCCCGCCGCACGCTTCCTGAGCTCGTCGAGGAAGCGGGCGCAATCGCGCGCGAGGTCTTCGTTCACGAACTCGCCAGGCGGCGTTCCTACCGGCTTCTCGGTCGTCGACATGTCCTTCGGCTCCTTCGTTCGTCCAGGCACGAACTGTCCACCACTCCTGTGGAAGATGTGGATAAATCCGGGGCGCGCGGCCCCTGCGGCTCCCCCTCGTCGCGTTCTCCGTCGCGCGCCGGGTGCCACTCTAGCGCTCTCGCCCGGCGAGGAGTCACCCGATCGGGTGACTCGCGTTCGAAGGTTTCCGCAAAGAGCGAACTAAGCGCTCAGCCGCCGGTAGATGCGGTCCGCAAGCTGCGGCGTTCGCGTCGAGCCGCTCGGTCACGAACCTGACGCGGTACTCGCGGAAGTGGTCTGCCTCGACTCCGAGCGCCTTCGCCACCGCCCCGATCACGTCGT
Source organism: uncultured Actinomycetes bacterium (assembly GCA_963733135.1). GTDB lineage: Bacteria > Actinomycetota > Thermoleophilia > Gaiellales > Gaiellaceae > CAVTBX01. Next base: position 2,138 of record CAVTBX010000009.1, on the reverse strand, counting down.
TGGACGGGACCGGGCGGTTTCCGTGCGCCACGTGGTGCAGGTAGCCGGCCGAGAGGCCCGACCGCTCGGCGAGACTCCGGTAGGTCGTGCCCGTCTCGGTCATGAGGGCCAGAACGGTCTCGCCGAACGGCTCCCGGCTGAACTGCGGTCGCCTGGCCACTAGACGAGCGCCTGAACCCGCTCAGGCGCGTCGTCGGCGTCGACCCGCTCCTCGGCCCGGCTCGACCGGACGAGGACGTCGACCTTGCCGTCCTCGAGCGTCTTCTTTCCGACCGTGATGCGCACCGGGCAGCCGAGCAGGTCGGCGTCGGCGAACTTCTCCCCGGGGCGGCGGTCACGGTCGTCAAGAAGGACGCGGACGCCGCCAGCCCTCGAGGCTCTCCGCGAGCCGATCGGCTGCCGCGAGCGCCTCCTCCCCGGCCGCCTGGATGGGGACGAGGTGGACGTCGTAGGGAGCCAGCGAGCGCGGCCAGGCGATCCCGTGCTCGTCGTGGTGCTGCTCGACCGCCGCGGCCAGGATCCGGCCCGGGCCGATGCCGTACGAGCCCATGACGATCGGCCGCTCCTCCCCGCTCTCGTCGAGGAACGTGGCGCCGAGCGGCTCGGAGTAGTGGGTGCCGAGCTTGAAGATGTGCCCGACCTCGATCGCCGTCTGGAAGGTCAGACGGCCGCCGCAGCTGGGGCACGTGTCGCCCTCACGGGGCTGCCGGATGTCGGCGAAGCGAGCCTCGAAGTCGCGCCCGTGCTCGACGCCGCGGAGGTGCCGGCCGGTGCGGTTCGCGCCCGTCACGAACTGGCCCTCCCGGAGCGCCTCGTCGGCCAGGATCTCGCCTGAGAAGCCGATCGGGCCGATCGAGCCGGGATCGGCGCCGAAGGTCTCGCGGATCTCGTCCTCCGTCGCAGGCCGGTACTGCTCGCCGAGCACCGCGGCCAGCTTGGCCTCCTCGAGCCGGTCGTCTCCGCGCACGAGGCCGAGCACCACGCGGCCGTCGACGATCACCGGCATCGCCTTGGACGTCGAGGCCGGGTCGATGCCGAGGAAGTCGGCCAGCGCCTCGATCGTGGTCGCGCCGGGGGTCTCGACCTCCTCAGGGGCGTTCAGCCGGTCCGGGAACTCCGGCACCCGCGGGATGCCTTGCGCGATCTCGAGGTCGGCCGCGTAGTCCCCGTTCTCGCAGCGGACGAGCGTGTTCTCGCCCGAGCCGGAGGGCGCCAGATAGTCGAACGACTCCGAGCCGCCCATCATCCCCGACTCCGCCTCGACGCCGTAGACCTCGAGCCCGCAGCGCTCCCAGATCCGCTCGTAGGCGCCGGCCTGAAGCCGGAAGCTCCGGTCGAGCCCCTCCTCGTCGCGGTCGAACGAATAGGCGTCCTTCATGATGAACTCACGAAGGCGCAGGAGGCCGCCGCGCGCTCGCGCCTCGTCCCGCTCCTTGGTCGCGAAGTGATACCACATCTGCGGCAGCTCCCTGTAGGAGCGGATCTCCCGCGCGTGGTGGGTCATCGTCTCCTCGTGCGTCAACGGGAGGACGAACTCGCGCCCCGCTCGGTCGGTGACGTGGAAGATTTCGGGATCGAATAGCGGCCGGTGCCCGGCCGACGTCCTCTACCTGATCAGCTACCCGCTGCTGGCGGCGCTGTTCGTCCTGATCCGTCAGCCGGACCGGCGGCGGGACCGGTCAGGGCTCGATCAGGACGCGCTGATCGTCGCCACCAGCCTCGGCCTGCTGTCGTGGACCTTCCTCATGCGGCCCGATCGCCTCCGACGCCTCGCTGACCCTGGCCTCGCGGCTGATCTCGATCGCCTACCCGCTGGCCGACATGCTCCTCCTGGCCGTGCTGGGGCTCTTCCGGCCAGCCGGCGACCAGCGGCGCCAGCTACCAGCTGCTCGGCGCAGGCCCTGCTGCTGCAGCTGGGGCCGAACATCGTCTTCGCCGGCCTCACCACCGTCGGGACCTTCTCCGGCGGCTCCTCGACCTGGGCTGGATGGCCTCCTACCTGTGCTGGGGTCCACCACCCTGCGTCCCATCGGTGCGCTCGCTGTCGGAGGTCGCACCAGCCGGGCGTCCGGTGAACCGCCGGCGGCTGCTGGTCCTCGCCGCCGCCCTGCTCGCCCCGGCCCTGCTGCTGTACCAGG
>CAVTBX010000008.1:0-443585 GCA_963733135.1 uncultured Actinomycetes bacterium | reverse complement strand
TGCTGGCCCGGTACCCGGCCGCGGAGGAGGAGGACCTGACGCGGATCGAGTCGCTCGTGGCCGCGTGGCATGAATCGCCGCTGGCCACGCGCCTGCGGGAGGCGCCGGGCGTGCGGCCCGAGCTCAGCTTCGCGTTCGAGCACGACGGTGTGTTGCTCCACGGCCGGCTCGACGTGTTCGCGCTCGCCGACGGCCGGGCCCTCGTCGTCGACTACAAGACGAACCGCCTCGAGGAGCACACGCCGGCCGAGGTTGTCGAGGCCGAGTACCGGCTCCAGCGCCTCGTGTATGCCCTGGCGGCATTTCGCGCCGGAGCGGAGGAGGTCGAGGTGACGTACGTCTTCCTCGAGCAACCGGCCGAGCCGGTCGCGGCGACGTTCGCGCACACGGAGGTTCCGGCGCTCGAGGCCGAGCTGACCGCGGCGATCGACCGCATCCAGGCGGGCGACTTTCCGTCCGACGCCGGAGCGAGTTCGCCTGCCCCGGCTGCCCCGCGCTCGGACGTCGTCTGCGCCGGCCCCCGCCTGCTCTCCGCAGCCGTAGTAGCCCGCAGCCGAGCCATAGGTCTCCGGGGCCTGCGCGTCTGGGTCTCCCCCGGGGAGCGATCGGCGCCGGCTCGCTCGGCCGACTGTGTGTCGTCGCACTTCCGTCGCCACGTTGGTCACACACACGATGCGGATTCTCGGCGGTACGCTCGCGCGTGAGCAGGGGGCGGGTCGGCGACCCGTGCGGCCAGTTTCACGCGCGCGGACGAAACCGCGGTGCGAGCTGACGCGCTCGCGCCCATGCGCGGACACAATCCGCCTCGTGCCGGGCGACGCGCCGCAGCTACGTCCGCGAGGCTCGCCGAGGCGGGTCGCGCGCCCAAGCGCAGCACGCGTCGGGCCTGCTGATCGAGCGCCTCGCGCGCGAGCATCCCGGACGCGGTCATCGCGCTCCGTTTCCTGGACGACCTCGAGCTGCTCGTGTCCGTCATGCTCTCCGCCCAGACGACCGACGTCACCGTCAACCGCGTCACGCGCGCGCTCTTCCAGAAGTACCGGCGGCCCGACGACTACCTGGGCTGTGCCGCTCGCCGAGCTCGAGGCCGACATCCGGCCGACCGGGACCTTTCGCCAGAAGGCGTCGCAACCTGCGCGGCGCCATGGCGATGCTGCTCGAGGAGTTCGACCGTCAGGTGCCGATCTCCATCCAGGAGCTCGTCCGTCTTCCAGGGGTGGGCCGCAACACCCTGGCGAAACGCCGCAGCCGCTGGAGCGAGGCGCTGACGCAGTGTCGCGGTGGACAGCGCATGCGCCGGTCTCCAGCGGCTCGGTTCACCCGACCGACGATCCAGCCAGACCGAGGTCACCTGAAGCGGCTCCTTCGACGCGAAGACTGGGCTCGGTTCCGCACCTCCTGATCTGGCACGGACGACGTGTCCGTATTCGCCAGGGCCCCCCGCTGCCCAGCGACTGCGTCGTCTCTGAGTTTTGCCGCGAGCCGTGTCCATCGCACAGTCCGCTGACACCCTGGCTCCGGCGCCACCCATTCGTTCGTCCGAGCGGCGACCCCTCAAGCAAGTGCGCACCGTGGACCTTGCGCCTACGCAGACATCGTCGCTGCACGCGTGGCGGCGCTCGAGGCTCGGCTCAGCGGAGCGCGCCATCGCATCGGCAGGCCGGATCGAACGGGAGACCGCGCACGTTTCGGCCAGCACGGATCGACCGCCTGGAGCAGTTCGGAGGCCTTCAGCGCTGCGTCGTTGTCGGGCCGAGCGTGACGTTCCTCGAGCTACCCCGCGTCGCCCGTGGCGCTTCGGGAGCTCCTGGTCTGGACCGAGGGCCCGGCTCGCCGATGCTCACGCTGAGGTCGAGCTCGGACCGGTAACACCGAACGATCCGAGCCGTTTGGGTCCCTGAGAGCGTGAGAGCGACGAGAGCGGCCGCCGTCCTCGTCGTACGCTCGGAAGAAGTCAGCACGCACGTGCTTCACGACTCCACCGGGTCCGAAGGGGCAGCGCTCGTCCAGCTGCCGGACGCCCCATTGACGACGAGCGCCGCGGGATTCGGATCGTCGGCTCCGTTCAGGTGTAAGGCATCCATTACTTCACGTCCGAGCAGATCCCGCTCGCGGTAGCCCGTGAGCTCGAAGACACCCTGACCGACGGCGAGAACCCGACGCTCCGAATCGCAGACCACGAAGCCCGTCCCCGGCGCAGGGTAGTAGTCGTCGAGAAGCTCGAACAGGAAGCCGAACCCGCAGTGAGGGCAGCCGACCGGACCGCCGCTTAGGCCTTCACGCCCGTCGTGGTCGACCGAGCGCCGGCGGCAGTTGGGGCAGATGAAGTACGGCACGCGCCGATGGTAGCTGGCGCTCCGCAGGCCAAGTCAACGGAACGGCGGGGTTGGTGCCGGCTGTTGCTGTTACCAGTTCGTCGGCGTGGCGAGCGCCTCGTCAGCCACGTCCACCTGCTGGTTCCCACCGTCTCGGGCCGCAAGATGGCGCTCTGCATCGAGCGCGGCTTGGCAGCCTGAGCCGGCTGCAGTAACGGCCTGGCGGTAGACGTGATCCTGTACGTCGCCGGCGGCGAACACGCCCTCGACGTTCGTTCGCGTCGTCTTGCCCTCCGTCAGGATGTAACCGGCTTCGTCCATGTCGAGCTGGCCCCGGAAGAGCTCGGTCGAGGGGTCGTGTCCGATCGCGACGAAGATTCCGTCAGCCGGAATCTCGGCTGTCTCGTCCGTCTGGACGTTACGGACGAGGACGGAGGTGACGCGACCGGCGTCCGTGTCGCGAACCTCCTCGACGACCGTGTCCAGCATGAACGCGATCTTGTCGCTGGCCCGAGCCCGGTCGACCATGATCGGAGATGCCCTGAATACCTCCCGCCGGTGCACGAGCGTCACTTTGGAGGCGAACTTCGCCAGGTACACGGCCTCCTCCATCGCCGAGTCGCCACCGCCGACGACGACGACCTCTCGATCCTTGAAGAACGCCGCGTCGCAGACCGCGCAATAGGAGACACCGGCTCCCTGAAGCTTCCGCTCCGACTCGAGTCCAAGCTGTCGCGCAACCGCGCCCGTCGCGACGATGACAGTCTCGGCCCGATACTCGGTGTCGCCCACCCAGACCCGGTATGGGCGCTCCGAGAAGTCCACTCGAGTAACGTCGTCGGCGATGTACTCGGTGCCGAAACGCCCCGCTTGTGTACGAAACTCCTGCATCATCTGCGGCCCGAGCACACCGTCGGGGTAGCCCGGGTAGTTCTCGACGTCGCTCGTGATCATGAGCTGGCCGCCCCACGCGAATCCCTCGATCACGAGCGGGTTCAGGTTGGCTCGGGCCGTATACAGCGCCGCCGTGTAACCGGCGGGGCCACCGCCGATAATGATCACTTGGCGCACGTCCGTCTGCGGCCACTTCGTCCCTCCTCAGAAAGATGCGACTCCCGCTTGGTGGGGAGCCTTTACTCAGGTTAAACGACGGCGGTGACGGTGTTGTTTCCGCAGGTGTAGGTTCTAGTCCAGCGGCACGGAATCGGTAAGTAGTCAAATGGCACGGTCTGTCACCTGGGACGAGCTGAGGAAGCTCGCTGAGTTCGAGCTGAGCACGGCTGCGCGGTCAGCCTCTACGTTGATCTCGATTCGAGTGCTGCTCCGACACAGGCCGACGTCGCCGCTCGCATTCGCTCACTGCTCGACGAGGCGGCGAGGACGAACGACGCCAACCCGGCCGAGCTCTCGCACGGTGAGCGGCAAGGCCTTCGCGCCGATCTCGAGCGAATCCGCCGGTTCTACGAAGAAGAGTTCGTGCGCGATGGTGCACGGGGCCTCGTCGTGTTCGCGGCCGGTCTCGACAACGTCTGGCGCGTCCTCCCGCTGACCGAACGCGTCGAGGATGAAGCCAGGGTCTCGAGCGGGTTGTACGTTGCTCCGTTGGTTCCACTAGTGGGGCGTGGCGAAGGCGCCCTCATCGTCGCGGTAAGCCGAGAGCGCGGCCAGATCTTCAGGCTCCGCTCGGGAGCGCTCGAGGAGGTGGAAGATCTCTCCGAGGACCAGCCCCGCCGACACGACCAGGGGGGCTTGTCACAGGCTCGCTACCAGCGGCACATCGACAATCTTGCGCTCGAGCACCTGCGTGAGGTCGCGGGACGCCTCGATGCGATGGTGCGCCAGGAGCCTGGCCTGCGGGTGATCGTCATCGGGTTAGGCGAGACTCGCGCCGAGCTCTCGGAGCTGCTCTCGCACGAAGCCGAGGCCGCCGTGATCGGCCAGACGAGCGCAGAGTCGCATGCGTCGCCGGCCCAGCTGCTCGAGCTCGCGCTGCCGATTCTCGAGGACTGGCGGGTGAGTCAGGAACAGGTCGTGCTCGACGAATGGCGCGGGGAAGTCGGACGTGGGGGCCGTGCAACAGGCGGCTGGGAGGACACCCTCGAGGCAGCGTCGGACGGGCGAATCGCGACTCTGCTCGCGAGCAGGGCGGACAGGGCCGTCTGGCGCTGCCCAGCTTGTGGTCGCCTGACCGTGTCCGGTGGCAAGTGTCCGCTCGACGGCACGGCGCTCGAAGAGCGAGACCACGGCCTCGACCTCGTCATGCACCAAACGCTCAGATGCGGCGGCACCGTCCACGCGGTCAGCCAGGCACAGGACCTGGAGCCCCTCGAGGGAATCGGCGCCATGCTCCGCTACTGAAACGCGCTAGGCGGCGTCGCGTTCCGGCGCGACCTCGTGCTCTGCTGAGCCGCCGGTAAGTTCGAGCGCCTGAGGGACCTGCGTCGTCTTGTCGACCGGCTCCAGAATCGGGATCTCGCGCCCGGCATCCGCTCCGAGGTCGCTGAACCGGCGCGCAGCCGGTAGCACACGCCGCTCGAGCGACCCGACGGTCTGGTTGTACGTCGAGACGGCGCGGTCGAGATGTTGCCCGAGGCGAGCTACGTGATCGCCCAGCACAGCCAGCCTCCCGTGGAGATCCTTCCCGAGCTCGCTCACGGCACGGGCGCTCTCGGCGACGGTTTCCTGCTGCCAGCCGTACGCCACGGCGCGAAGCAGCCCGATGAGCGTCGTCGGAGTCGCAGGAAGGACGCGCTGGCTGACACCCTCCTCGATCAGACCAGGATCCTGCTCGAGCGCCGCGCTGTAGAAAGCCTCACCCGGAATGAACATGACCACGAATTCGGGCGCGGGCTGAAACTGCTCCCAGTAGCTCTTCGTGCTCAGCTTCGCCATGTGCTGGCGTATCTGGCGAGCGTGATCTCGGAGGTGCGCGGTGCGCGTTTCCTCGTCTGGAGCCTCCACGGCTGCGAGGTAGGCCTGGAGCGGCGCCTTGGCATCGACGACGACGTTCTTACCCCCGGGGAGCTTGACCACGAGGTCGGGCCGCAAGCGGCGGTCTTCGACGCTCGCGGTCACCTGCTCCAGGAAGTCGCAGTGAGAGAGCATCCCGGCCATCTCGACGACCCGGCGGAGCTGAATCTCGCCCCAGCGGCCCCGGACGGCCGGCGCGCGAAGGGCGGTCACGAGGTTTCCGGTCTCGGCGCGAAGGCGCTCCTGGGACTCCGCCAGCGTCCTGACCTGGCTCACGAGAGATCCGTACGCCTCGGCGCGGGCTCGCTCGAGGTGCTGGATTTGGCCGTCCACCTTCGCCAGGGACTCCTTGATCGGCGTGACGAGGTGCTCGACGGCGAGCCGGCGCTGGTCGAGGTCGTCTTTCGCCTGGACCTGGTACCGCTCGAGGGTCGTTCGGGCGAGCTCGAGAAACGACGTGTTGTTCGTCTTCAGCGCCTCGGCCGACAGCGCCTTGAACGCGTTTGCAAGCTCATCCTTCGCCTCCGCGACGAGCCGCAGCTTCTCCGTTGCCGAGGAGCGCTCGTGCTCCACGGAGGCCTGAGCACGCGCCAGCGCCTCCCGGACGCTGGTCAGCTCCTCGGCCCTCAGGCGCGCGTCCGCCTCGAGGCGGCCGACCCCTTCTGCCAGCGCACACGCACGTCCGCGAAGCGCAAACCACGCCGCGAGCGCGCCGAGCGCAAGCCCTAGTGCAAGGGCGAGCGCGGTCATACGAGCACTCTTGTCTTCGATCCAACCATGGACCGATAAACGCTAGAGATCAGGCCGGACGGAGCCGGTAGGAGCGGAGCGAGCTAGGGCGTGGGGCGGTCGGCCTCTGCGCGTTCCTGCGCTTCTCGCTCACGCGCGTCCTGGGCGAGGTCGGCATGGCGATCCGCCGTGTCCTCCGCGCGGCCGGCTGCCTCCTGATGTCGCCCTTCTTCGCGCATCGACGGTGAGTCCATTGCCTCGCCTGCTGTGCGCTTTCCTCGTCCTAGCACCTTGTCGAGCCAGCCCATTGGAGCCTCCCAGTTGGATTGCAGGGCCACCGTTCCCGCAGAAAGCCCATAAAAAACGCCAAATCCGGCGAGCCGTGAGGCCTACCGGATCTGGCACGGGGACAATAGGAGAGAAGGAGGCTCCTCGTCAAGCGCACCCCACAGGGCTCGTCGCAAAGAGCGGCTTTTTCGGCGACGCCTCCGCTGGCCATGGCGATTCGAGACATCTGGACACGACGAACAGATGTTCGTATCCTGACCGGACGACTCCTTACGCTGACCTGGACGTGGAGACCTTCTTCGGAGATTCCGGCCCGCTCGCAGGGGTGTTGCCCGGTTTCGAGCCCCGGGCGGAGCAGGCTGTTCTGGCGGAGGCGGTGGCGACCGCCCTGGCTCGCGACGAGCACCTGCTCGCAGAGGCCGGCACGGGCACAGGCAAGAGCCTTGCGTATCTCGTGCCGGCGCTCCTCTCGGGCCAACGGGTCGTCGTGTCCACGGCCACGAAGGCACTCCAGAATCAGCTACTTGCCAAGGACGTTCCGGTGGCCGCCGCCGCGCTCGGACGACCGATCCGCTCCAGTGTCCTGAAGGGTCGCGCGAACTACCTCTGTCGCAAGAGCTTGCACGGCCTCGAGCTTCTTGCGGGCGCAGGCCCGGCACTCTTTCGCTCCGCCGAGGACGCCCAGGAGTACGAGCGGATGCGGGACTGGGTTGCGTCCACAGCCACCGGAGATCGTGCCGAGCTCGAGTTCGAGCCGAGCCCGTCTCTCTGGGGAGAAGTCTCCGTGGGCGGTGATCGCTGTCTGGGGCGGCGCTGCGAGCACGCGCGAACGTGCTTCTCGGAGCGGGCTCGTGCGGCTGCGGGTGAGGCAGAGCTCGTGATCGTGAACCACGCGCTCTACCTCGCCGACGTGGCGCTGCGTGGGCGCGCTGACGGGGCGGGGATCCTTCCCGAGCACGACGCCGTCGTCTTCGACGAAGCGCATCGGCTCGAGGAGGCGGCGGCAACGTGGTTCGGAGGTCGAGTCTCGCTGGCCCGCCTGCGTCTGCTCGCGCGCGATGCGGAGCGTGCCTGCCGCGAGCAGAGTGCGGCGGCGCCGCTCGGGGCGCTCGCCGACATCGATCGGCTGGGGATGCTCGTCCTCGGCGAGCTGGAACCTCCTGCCGGGCGCGTACGCCTCACTGCGGGCGCCCTCGCCCCCGTCCTGGACGCGATCCTGGCGCTCGCGGCAGCCCTTGGTGATCTCTCGCGAGGGCTCGCCGGGATCTCCGACGATGCGGACGCCGTTGCCCGCCGGGCTCTCGTGGTGGCTGAGGATCTCGAGGCCTGCCTGACACTTGACGACCCGGATCGGGTCTCATGGGCGGAGCCGAGCGCTCTGGCGTGGGCGCCCGTTGACGTGTCGGAGATCCTGCGCGACGAGCTGTGGGAACGCCCGATCACGGCAATCCTGGTCTCAGCGACCCTCGAGCCGACGCTGGTCCGCCGTCGACTTGGTCTCGAGGGCGTGCAGCAGATCGAGGTCGCCTCGCCGTACGACTACCGCTCCCAGTCGCTCCTCTATGCGCCCGTCGACCTCCCGGAGCCTCGCGCCCTTGGAGCCGACGACCGTCTGGCCGAAGAGGTCGAGGCGCTCTGCCGCATCTCGCGGGGGCGGGCGCTCGTGCTGACGACGTCATATCGGGGCCTCGACGCTCTCGTCGAGCGGGTCGCCGCGCGTCTCCCATACCCGGTCCTCTGTCAGGGCGACGCTCCGCGCGAGCGCCTGCTCGAACGATTCCGCGATGAGGTCGAGTCCGTCCTCTTTGCGACGGCGACCTTCTGGCAGGGCGTCGACGTCGGCGGCGAATCGCTCTCGCTCGTGATCATCGACAAGCTTCCGTTTGCGGCTCCCGGCGACCCCCTGGTGGAGGGTCGATGCGAGCGGATCGCCCGCGACGGAGGCGACTGGTTCGCGGACTACGCCCTCCCGACGGCTGTCCTCCAGCTTCGCCAAGGGTTCGGCCGCCTGATCCGATCTCACGACGATCGCGGGGTCGTTGCGATCCTCGATCCGAGAATCCGCACGCGTGCCTACGGCCGCCGCTTCCTCGCGGCCCTGCCACCGTGTCCCGTCGTCTCCGAGCTTTCTGGTGTCGCGGAGTTCTTCGCAGAGGAGCTCCGTGCCATTGCCTGACTTCTGAGGTCGCTTGCTAGCGTTCCGCTTCCCCAGTGGCCAAGAAATCCAAGAGCCGGACGCCGGCGCCGCCGCGTCCGGTGCAGTCCCCGAAACGTCGCACCGCTGCGCCACGTCACGACCGCCGCCGGCGCATGTACTTCATCGCGGGCGGTGCGCTCCTCTTGCTCGTTGTCGCGGGCGTGAGCTCGTTCCTCGTGGGCCGCGGAGACGGCGCTCAGGAGGCCCTGGCCGCCGCTGGGTGCACGCGCGAGCAGTTCTCCTCTCAGGGTCGGAACCACGTGCAGGAGCTTCAGGAGGACTTCGAGTACAACTCGACGCCGGCAACGAGCGGTCCCCACCAGCCGCAGCCGCTTGCGCCCGCGGTCTGGGGCACGTACGACGACCCCGTTCCGGAGGAGAAGGTCGTCCACAATCTGGAGCACGGCGGCGTGATCGTCCAGTACGGGCCCGAGGTTCCCGAGGCGACCGTCACGGAGATCCTCGCCTGGTATCGCGAGGATCCGAACGGGTTGCTCGTTGCGCCGCTCTCGCCCGATCTGATCGAGGCAGAGCCGGAGCTGGAGAACCGAATCGCCCTGACCGCATGGACGCATCTCCAGACGTGCGAGCGGTTCGACGAGGAAGCGTTCTCGAGCTTCCTCGACCTGCACCGAGGTGACGGGCCTGAGCCCGTCCCGGTCGAGGCGCTCGTACCAGGCCAGCAGTAGGCTGGCTGAGCCGGGGTGGCGGAACGGTAGACGCAGAGGACTTGAAAATCCCCGTGGCGAGAGCCAGTGTGGGTTCGACTCCCACCCCCGGCACTGGCGCGATGAGCCACCGAGCTCGGACGCCGTGCTCCTGATCGCCGCTCTCGTCGCTGCTTTCCTCTTCGTCCCGAGCCCGTGGGGCGTCGTGCTGGTCATTGCGGCCGCCCTGTTCGAGGTGGCCGAGACCGCGTTCTGGATCCGCTTTTCCCGTCGTCGGCGAGTTCAGGTCGGCGCGGAGACGCTCCTGGGTGCCCGCGGCGTCGTGACCCAGCCCTGCCGGCCTGTCGGGCAGGTGCGGCTCGCCGGCGAGCTCTGGCAAGCGCGCTGTGAGGTGGGCGCGGACACGGGCGAGCGCGTGCGCGTGGTGGGCAGGAACGAGCTCGTTCTCGACGTCGAGCCGCTCGACGGGGAAAAGTAGACTCGCGAGGTGGCCGGGACAGCCGAAACCGCCGCCCCATCGGGGGCCTTGCCCCCGGAGCTCGACGACCCGCTCTTCCGAACGGCGCTCGGCCAGCTCGACGGCGCACTCGAGCCCGCGGGCGTCCCGGCCGGCGTTGCCGAGGTGCTCCGTTTCCCCGAGCGGACGCTGTCGGTGTCGGTTCCCGTGCGCCGTGACGACGGCACCGTCTCGGTCTTCCCCGGCTATCGCGTCCAGCACTCGAGCGTTCTCGGGCCCACCAAGGGTGGCATCCGCTACGACCCGGCCGTGACGCTCGGCGAATGCGCCGCCCTCGCGATGTGGATGACCTGGAAGACCGCGCTCCTCCGACTCCCGTACGGCGGCGCCAAGGGCGGTGTTCGCTGCACGCCCCGCGATCTTTCGCCGGGCGAGCGGGAGCGACTGACCCGCCGCTTCACCTCCGAGCTCCTGCCGATCATCGGGCCGCAACGGGACATCCCCGCCCCGGACATGGCGACCGACGAGCAGACGATGGCCTGGATGATGGACACGTACTCCATGCAGGTCGGCCACGCGGTCCCGGAGATCGTGACCGGGAAGCCGCTCTCGGTGGGAGGCTCGGTGCTGCGACCGGAGGCGACCGGAATCGGCGTCGTCATCGTCATCGACGAGGCCATCCGGCGTCTTGGCTGGACGCTCGAGGGCACCTCCTGCGTGGTTCAGGGCTACGGCAAGGTCGGCGCTGTCGCGGCTCACGAGCTGGCTGCGCGCCAGGCTCGCGTCATCGCGGTCTCGGACATCGCCGGCGGGTTCCATCGCCAGGAGGGGCTCGACCTCGCGGACGTCGACCGGTGGCGCGCCGAGCACGGCGACCTCGCCGGCTATCCGCGGGCCAGTGCAATCTCGAACGCCGAGCTCCTCGAGCTTCCCTGCGACGTCCTCGTCCTCGCGGCGACTGAGAATCAGGTCACGGACGCGAATGCCGGGCGCCTGTCGGCTCGGCTCGTCGCCGAGGGGGCCAACGGCCCGACCTCGCTCGAGGCCGACGACATCCTCGCCGACCGTGGCATCCCGGTGCTGCCCGACATCCTCACGAACGCCGGCGGCGTCGCCGTCTCCTACTTCGAGTGGGTGCAGGACATCCAGCGTCTCTTCTGGGGCCGGGAGGAGATCCGGACCCGCCTCGGCGATCTGATGCGGGACGCGCTGAGCCGCGTCTGGACGCTGGCCGACGAGGAGTCGCTCTCCCTGCGTCGAGCGGCGCTCGTCACGAGCATCCGCGAGGTCGCCGGCGCGCTCGGCGCACGTGGGATCTACCCGTGAACGTCCGCGAGGCCATCGTCGCCGATCCCAGAGTCGTCGAGGCCGAAGCCGGGGTCCGCGAGGCCGCCGAGCTCCTCACGCACCCGAACGTCGAGAGCGTCCTCGTCGTCGAAGGTGATCGGCTGGTCGGCTGCGTCACGCCGGAGTCGATTGTTGGCGCGCTGGCTGCCGGCGTCGACCTCGGCTCGGCCACCGCGGCGGACGTCGCGGACGGCGACGTCAGCTCGATCGGCCCGGACGCTCCCGTCGACGAGGCGCTGCGCCTGATGAGCGACCACGACCTCGAGCGCATCGTCGTGGTCGAGGACGGGCGCTTCCTCGGCGTGCTGCCTCGTGGCCCGCTCGTCCGCCGCCTGGCGGAGGACGCGGAGTCGGAGCCCGACTTGTCCGCCGCCGTGGAGTCAGGCGCTCAGCAGCAGGTGTAGGCGCCCGGCGGCGCGTCCCCCTCGAGCGGAGCCGGGAGGTCGGCGGCGAGGAGCGCGGCGCCGTGCATGAGGTCGTGCTCGCTGACCTCGAGCTCTTCAAGGCCGAAGTAGTGGAGCGTCTCCAAGACCGCGACGACCCCGGCGACGATCACAGGCGCGCGATCGGGATGGATCCCACCGCGCTGTCGGATCTCGTCGACTCGGGAGTCCGCGAGCTCGCGCAGCGTGGCCTCGATCCAGCCTCGAGCGAGGCGATGGCCGTGAACGAGCTCGGGATCCTCGGCGTCCAGCCCCAGGTCGAGCGTGGCCAGTGTTGTCACCGTGCCGGCTACTCCGATCGCGTGGGTCGGGCGCAGATCGTCCGGAAGGCAGGCGGCGAGGTTCTCGCGACACATGTCGCGAGCACGCCCCCAGCTCCTCGGCGGTCGGCGGATCGCCGTGCAGGAATCGCTCTGTGAGCCTGACACAGCCGAGGTCAAGGCTTGTCGTGAACCCGATCCGGCCCGAGCCGCCGAAGATCAGCTCGGTCGAGCCGCCGCCGACATCGACGATCACCGTGCCTTCTCCGACCGCGCGCCCGTTCGAGACGCCCCGGAACGTCGTCAGCGCCTCGTCCTCCCCAGACAGGAGCAGGGTCTCGAACCCGTAGCTCCACTCGATCTCGCCGAGGAACGCCTCGCCGTTCTCGGCGTCGCGAACTGCGCTGGTCGCGACCGCAAGCATGCGCTCGGCGCCGAGCTTCTCGGCGGCGCGGCGATAGTCGACCAGGGTGTTCCGTACGCGCGCGATCGCGGTCGGGAGGAGCCGGCGGCGCGCGTCGACGCCCTCGCCAAGGCGCGTGACCGTCAGTCTTCGCTCGAGCTCACGGACGTCAGTGCCGTCGACGTCCGCGATGAGCAGCCGCGTCGAGTTCGTGCCGAGGTCGACGACCGCGACGCGTGTCACTTTCGTGGTGCGGCCTGCCGGAGGCGCGTGAGCGCGTCCAGGCTGTCGCCGAGCGCCCACCTGAGCACACCGAGTCGCTCGGCCGAGCGCTCGACGTCGGCGAAACGGCGCTCGACCTCTTCCGCCCGAGCCGCCGCGTGCTCGGCCCTCGCGGCGAGCGATTCGGCGTCGCCGGCGAGTTGCTCCACGGCCGCGAGAAGCCCGGTCTGAACCTCACGAATCGCGCGAAACGTGCGAAGGGCCAGGACGGCCGCCACCGCAGCCGATCCGAGCCCGACCGCAAGCAACACGCCGAGCGAGACCCACGTCCACCAGGGCACCGCGGCATCGTAACGATCGGCCTTTGGTAAACTGCCGCCTCGCGACGCGGGGTGGAGCAGTCAGGTAGCTCGCCGGGCTCATAACCCGGAGGTCGCAGGTTCAAATCCTGCCCCCGCTACTTGGAAGGCCCTGCACTCGCAGGGCTTTCTCGTTTCTAGGCGCGAGGGCTGGCGGCTGGTTGCTACCGGTTTTGCTACCGACTGGCCTCGGCCGAATCAGCTGTCCGGGCAACCGCCCGATTTGGCCGCGATGAAGTTTCGCCAGCTTGCCCGCGCACTCGGAGTAGGCGTAGTGTCGTGACACCGACGCAGGCGAGCTCACCCGACGGAGCAGAGGAGGAGAGATGATCCTGTCCAGTGCCAAGGTCGCCGACTTCGATCAGTTCCTGCAGACCTTCTCGACCAAGGGGGCCGAGAAGAGGAAGGAGCACGGGTCCAAGGGCTCCCGGGTCTTCCGCGATCCCGAAGACGCCAGCAGGGTGTGGGTGGCGTTCGATTGGGAGGTGGAGGACTACGAGAAGTTCATCGCCGATCCCGAGGTCCCGGCAATCTTCCAGGAGGCCGGAACTCCAGGGTCCGCCAGTCAAGGCGGAGCCCGCCGGCCAGTACAACTCCTGAGAGAGGCCGATCGGGCGCTCTCGTCCGGGAGCACGCCGAACATCCGTGCCTCGCTCTTCGCAGCCTCGCCGGGCCAGAGCACCTGGGCGGCATGGATGTACCGCTCGGTTATGGAGCCCTGCGAGTGGGCGGCCTTGAGCGGCACGTAGGGCCGCGGGTTGCCCGCCGCGGCATCGTGCGTGAGCGCCGTGTGCCGGAGATCGTGCTAGGGCCGGAACGGCTTCTCGCTGCGGGCACGGGGGAGCGCCGGGCGCATGTAGGCCGCGGTCAGCCCCGGGCCTCTACCTCCCGCCAGAACGCGTCGGCTCGGGTGTTCCACTCGTCTGGAATCTCTTGGAAGGGCTGGTGGGCCTCGTTCTCCTGGAGTTCGAACTGGGCGCTGGGGATGAGTTCGGCGGCCGCGCGGCCTAGCTCCGGGCGACCGACCAGGTCGCGACCGCCGGCCAGGACGAGCGTCGGCGCGGAGATCTCCCGGAGGCGGTCGGCTCGGTCGGCCGTGTCTGGCGCGAAGAAAACGCGTCCAGGAACTTCAGCAGGTCTTCCGTCGACTGCTTGTGCGGAAAAGCGAGCACCTCCTCGATGAACTGGTCGACGACTCCCTCGCTGTGCGCCCGAGCCGTGTAGATCCACAGGAAGAAGTCCTCGAGGAACGCGCGCTCGCTCGAGGCCGACTCCGCCAGACGGCCCACGCACTGCGCCCAGGAGCGAAGGTAATGGTCGGGCTCTGCCCAAGTGCCCTGGAGAAGGAGGCTGCACACGAGGGCGGGGTGGCGGAGCGCGAGTTCCTGCCCGATCAAACTGCCCGCGGAGAACCCGGCCACGTGGGCGGAGGAGATATCGAGCGCCCGCAGGACGCCGGCCGCATCGTCGGCCATCGCTCCCACCGAGGCCGGACCGTCCGGCATGGCCGTTCGCCCCGCCCCGCGATTGTCGAATGCGGTCAGGCGGTATCGGTCGGCGAGCCCGTCGAGCTGGAACTGCCATGACTCGACAGTGTCGCCCAGGCCCCCGATCAGGAGAACATCCGGCCCCTCGCCAACCTGCTCGACCCAGATCTCGAGCTCATCCACCTGTACGTGCTCGCCCATCCATTCACCTCTTTGCTTCGACCGTGACCACTCGATCTTCGACTCGCTCGAGCCTATTCCGCGGTCTCCAGCGCGAGCAAGCCGCCCGCAGAGCAGCTAGCGGCTGTCGTGCTCGGGCGCTGGCTGGTTCATCAGCGAATCCACGCCCTCTGGTCGACCCGGCCACTCATCACATTCGCGGACAGCGACGTGGAAGGGATGCGCCGTCAACAAGCCCAGCTGTCGCTGCCGACGCCGTCCTTGCTCCGCAACACTTCGCGTGTGGATACCACCGTCCGGCTGATCGATGCCGCCCCGAGGACGTTCTTCGGGGTACCAAGCCTGAGCGACCTCGACATGCTCGATTCGCAGGTGGCCTTCCTCGGCGTCCCCTACGACGGGGGCACGCCGGAACCGGGGATCTCGACCGGGCAGCGGGCCGGCCCTTCGACGGCCCGCGAGGCGAGCGGCGATCAGTTCTCTTACCCGCGATCGGCCGGCGCCGGGGATGACCCCGGCGCCGAGGGTTGGTACGACGTGGAAGCCGACCGCGACTACCTGGTCGGGGTGACGATGGCGGACGTCGGCGACGTCGCTATCCAGGGCTCGGATACGGAGGGCAACTACGAGCGCATCACAGGCGCTGCGCGGCGGATCGCCCGGCGCGGAGCGCTGCTGGTGGCGATCGGCGGCGATCACTCGATCAGCTACCCGCTCGGGCGAGGGATGGAGCCTCTGGGCGAGTTCGACGTCGTGCACGTAGACGCGCACACCGATTATCTAGACGAGCTGGGTGGCGCGCGGCTCACCGGGGCGAGCCAGCTGCGGCGGCTGGCGGAGCTGCCGTTCGTGGGGTCGGTCACCGCGCTTGGGGTTCGAAATGTGCTCCGCGAGGAGGTGGACGCGCTGCGTGAGCTGGGGGGACGGTTGGCTAGCAGCCTCGACGTGATCGAGCGCGAGGCGGGCGAGGTGGTGCGTGAGACCGTCCCGGAGGGAAAGGCGCTGTATGTCTCGATCGACCTCGATGTGCTCGACTCCTCGGTCGCGCCCGGGCACTCGCTCCCGGAGCCGGGCGGGCTCAGCTACCGGCAGCTGCGCGCGATCTTGGTCGAGGTGGCGCGGCGTGGGCGCGTGATCGGTTTCGACGTCGTCGAGTTGAACCCCGCGCGCGACCCCTCCGGGGTGACGTCGCGGGTGGCCACGTGGGTCGTCACGCACTTTCTGAGCGAGATCTTCGATCAGCCGCGCTGAGTGTCGGGCAGCTTCCGATGCGCTCTCCGAGTCGCTTCGCGTCGCCGACCAGAGTCTCGATCCGGCGTCGAAAAGGTGGGCGTCGACCTCCCCCAGAAGGCGTGTGACCTCGGGGCGGTCGGTTAGCCGCCGCTGATCGCTGCGATCACATCCACCCGCGAACCGGCTTCGAGCCCAGTGTCCAGATCGGCGCGCTCGCGCTCCACATAGACGTGGATGTGCGGACGCAGCTTGGGCCCGGGCTCGCAGAGACGGTCTCGCATGCCGGGCCAGCGCTCGTCCAGGTGCGCGATCGCCTCGCCCACGGTGGCCGCGTCGACCTCGAGGTGCCGCTCGAGGCCGGGGAAGAGCGGCGGCAACGTGCCGGGGAGGTGAAGCTTGGCCACGGCTATGAAACGACAGCGACCTCGACCGACCTGATGCCCGGCAGGTAGCTCGCGATCTCGTCCCAGCTGTCGCCCTCGTCAGCGCTCGCGAAGACCTGGCCGGTGCTCGTCCCGAAATAGAGACCGGGCTGGTCGTAGTTATCGATCGCAAGCCCTTCCCGCAGCACTCCCAGGTAGGCGTCCTGGTGCGGAAGGCCCTCGTCGAGCTGCTGCCAGGACGAACCCGCGTCACGCGTTCGCCAGACGGCTGCGTGCCCGTCGGGCATACAGCGCCCGTGGCCGGGGTCGAGTGGAATCACGTAGAACGCCTCGCGATCGTGCGGATGCGCCGCGGCCGCGAAGCCGAAGTCTGTCGGCAGGCCCTCCGTGATCTCCGTCCAGCTCTGGCCCATGTCGTCGCTCCGGTGCATCCCGCAGTGGTTCTGCTGGTAGAGCCGTTCGGGGTCAGCCGGCGACATGACTAGCTTGTGGACGCAGTAGCCGATCTCGGGATCCTCGAGCGGCCAGTCCGCGCGTAGGCCCTTGTTGCGAGGCGCCCAGGAATCCCCGTCGTCGGTCGTCTCGAAGATGCCGTAGCCCTGCACGATCGCCCAGAAGCGCGACTCATCGTCAGGGTGAGGGAGGATCGCCGGCAGGCCGAGGTGGCCCGGCGGCTGCTTCGACGGGTCGTTCCAGTCCTCGCGCCCAGGCTCGCCCTCGAGCGTCGAGAGGAGCGACCAGGAAGCCCCGCCGTCGCGGCTCTCGAAGATCGAGGCCGCCTCACCGCCGGCGAGCAGTCGCCCGTGCGCGGCAGTCAAGCCGGAGAGCTTCGAGAGCTTGAGGCCGTTGCCGTTGCCGTCGCCGTCGCCTTCGGCCTCGGCCCCGAGCTCGAGCCCTTCACTCGAGAGCTCCCAGCTCTCGCCGAGGTCGCTGCTTCGCCAGACGCCGGCGCCGTGCCACTCGCTCGCGGCCGCCGCATAGACGGTGTCCGACTCTCCGTCGAACACGGCGTGGTAGATCGGCCACGCCTCGCAGTACGGGCCGCGCACCTCCCAGTCGCGTCGTTCCTCGTCGCTCTCGAGCACGAAAAGCCCCTTGCGGGTCCCGACCAGCAGCAGTGTGCGCGGCATCCTCTCGACCTCCCTGTGTACGCCGTAGCTCTCGCAACGGTAGACGGTACGCGAGCGGAAAAGTCATCGGACTTCGCGGCCGACGCCGAAGCGCGTACCATCCCGGGCGGTGCCCGAGACGCTCAGGGACAAGCCGGCCGCCGCCGACCTCGATCGCCATCTGGAGCAACACCGTGGCGAATTGATCGCCTACTGCTACCGGATGCTCGGCTCGCCCTTCGAGGCCGAGGACGCCGTGCAGGAGACGTTCATCCGCGCCTGGCGCGCATACGACCGCTTCGAGGGCCGCGCGGCGCTTCGCTCCTGGCTCTATCGGATCGCAACGAACGTCTGCCTCGACATGGTCAGCGGCAGAGAGCGCCGCGCGCGGCCGATGGATCTCGGCCCCGCGCGGGAGCCGGTCGAGTCGAATCTCCACGTCCTGCCCGAGGCAACCTGGATCGAGCCGTTGCCGGACGCACACGTGACTAGCGACGGGGATCCCGCCGAGGTCGCCGTCGCACGCGAGACCGTACGGCTCGCGTTCGTCGCGGCGCTTCAGCATCTCCCGCCGCGCCAGCGGGCCGTGCTGATCCTCTCCGAGGTGCTCCGCTGGAAGGCGAGCGAGGTGGCCGAGCTCCTCGACACGAGCGTGGCTTCCGTGAACAGCGCACTCCAGCGGGCCCGCGCGACGCTCGCGGCGAGTGACGTAAGCGCAGCCGACACCGCTCGGGAGATAGACGGGGACAACGCTGAGCTCTTGGCCCGCTACGTCCAGGCCTTCGAGCGCTACGACATGGACGCGCTCACGTCGCTCATCCACGAGGACGCGACGCAGTCGATGCCGCCGTACGACCTCTGGCTCAGGGGCCGAGAGGACATCCTCACGTTCTGGACTGGGCCGGGCCATAAGTGCCGCGGCTCGCGGGTCGTCGAAGTCGCGAGCGCGAACGGCGCGCCGGCCTTCGGTCAGTATCGACCGGTTCCCGACGGCGAGGGATACGAGCCCTGGGCGCTCCAGGTCGTCGAGATCGAGGGAGGCCGGATCGCGGAGCTCACGTTCTTCCTCGACGTCGAGCGGGTGTTCCCGCTCTTCGGTCTGCCTCTCGTATACGGCGAGTAGGTCGGCGGCCGGTCAGTCGACGAAGACGTTCTCCAGGCCCATGAACGCGACGAGCTCGCTGAGCTCGTCTGAGGCGCCGCGCAGCCTGACCTTGCAGCCCTGACGCATCGCGGCGAGCTGGAGTCGCGCGAGAGCGTCGACGGTTACAGCGTCAGACGGGACGCCATGGACGTCGCAGACCGCCAGCTCGGCGTCGGCACGGGCGAGGAGGGCGCACACGCGCTCGCAGAGCCCGGGAAGATCGGCCGGGTCGATCGGACCTCGGACCGCGAACGTAACCGTGTGCGGCGCCAGGCCGGCCATTCAGGAAATAGACCGGTTTCAGGGCGATAACTCATCGAGCCAGGCGCTAGGCGCGACCTTCCGGCGAGGGTAGCGGCCGGCGGTCGCCGAGCCAGTAACGCGGGCCCGGGCCGCGTGACGCTGCTCGGTCACCTGGGTTTGCGAGCGCGCACCGGTCGAGCGACAGGCAACCGCACCCGATGCACTCCGTCAGGCCGTCCTTCAGCCGTTCCAGCTCGGCGATCCGCTCGTCGATCCGCGAAGTCCACGAGCTCGAGAGGCGGGCCCAATCCTCCCGGCTAGGCGCTCGGTCCGGCGGCAGCTTGGCAAGCTCGACGCCGATCTCCTCGAGCGTGAGCCCCACCTTCTGCGCGAAGACGATGAACGCGATGCGCCGGAGAGCAGGGCGGGGGAAGCGGCGATGACCCGATCCGGCTCGCTCCGAGCAGATGAGGCCGCGCTCCTCGTAGAAGCGAAGGGCGGATGCGGCGACACCGCTGCGCCGAGCCACCTCGCCGATGGTCAGGAGCTCGTTCATTCCTTGACTTCAAGTTTAGTTGAGCTTGTAGCCTTGAGCAAACACACGAAAGGACGGCATGGCACAGAGCGAGAACGCAGGCCAACGAATCGTGAGCGCAGCCACCTCCTGGCCGGGGGTCACGACTGAGACAGGAACTCGCGGTGAGCTCAGCATCAAGCTCGGCCGGCGGGAGCTCGGCCACCTGCACGGCGACCGCTCGCTCCACCTCGGCTTTCCACGCGCGACCTGGCACGAGCTCCACGACGCCGGCCGGATCGACTACCACCCGGTGTTCCCGGGGAAGCCGGGCTACGGCTCACGACTCCTCCACGGCGAGGAGGACGTCCGCGATGCAATCGACCTCCTGCGATTGAACTACGATCGCGCGGTCGCGAAGCACGGGCCACCCTCGGACCTCGCCGCCTGATCTCCTGGACTCAGCCGATGAGTTCGGGGCCACGCTCTCGTCTGACCTGGTGAGAGCCGAGACGACCCCGACGAAAGGACACCTTTGACCACCGACCGCCGAACCCGCTGGCTCGCCCTCTATGTGCTCTGCCTGGGCGATCTGATGATCGTCCTCGACGCGACGATCGTGAACGTCGCGCTCCCGACGATTCGGGACGATCTCGGGTTCTCGCAGGCGTCGCTCGCGTGGGTCGTGAACGCGTACCTCCTGACCTTCGGCGGGTTCCTGCTCCTCGGCGGGCGGCTCGGAGACCTGTTCGGGCACCGGCGCCTCTTCCTGATCGGGATCACGGTCTTCACATTCGCCTCGCTCGCGTGTGGCCTGGCCACGTCACAAGGGATGCTGATCGCAGCGCGCGCGGTTCAGGGGCTGGGAGGCGCCGTCGTGTCTGCTGTCGCGCTCTCGCTGATCATGATGCTCTTCACGGAGCCTGCCGAGCGGGCCAAGGCGATGGGGTTCTTCGGGTTCGTGCTCTCGGGTGGCGGCACGGCGGGGGTGCTTCTGGGCGGGGTCCTGACCGACCTCCTGGACTGGAACTGGATCTTCCTGGTGAACCTGCCGGTCGGCGTCGCGGTCTTCGCGCTCGGCCTCCGCCTGCTGCCGGCGGACAGCGCCGAGCGCGTCAAGGGCCGGCTCGACCTCGGCGGCGCGATTCTCGTGACAGCCGCGCTGATGCTGGCCGTCTACGCGATCGTGAACGGCAACGAGGTCGGCTGGATGACGGGGCAGACGCTCGGGCTCCTCGCCGGTGCGGTCGCCTTGTTCACAGCCTTCGTCGTGCTCGAGGCTCGGGTCGCCTCGCCGCTTGTCCCGCTAGGTGTTTTTCGGAGTCGCGATCTCTCGACCGCGAACGTGGTCGGGATCCTGATGGCCGGCGGCATGTTCGCGCAGTTCTTCTTCTCGGCGCTCTACCTACAGCAGATCCTGGGCTACAGCCCGCTCGAGGTCGGGCTCGCGTACGCGCCGTCGACGGTGCTGTGGGGCGCGGCCTCGTTGCTCCTCTCCGATCGGCTCGTTATGCGGTTCGGGATCAAGCCTCCGCTCGTCGGCGGCCTGGCGGTGATGGGCGTCGGCGTGCTCCTCTTCGCCCGGACACCCGTGGACGGGAGCTTCCTCGTCGACGTTCTCCCCGCATCGCTCCTGATCGGGCTTGGAGCGGGCGTCGCCTTCAACCCGCTGCTCCTCGCGGCCATGAGCGGCGTCGGACCCAGCGAGGCTGGGCTGGCCTCGGGGATCGTCAACACGTCGTTCATGATGGGCGGCGCGCTCGGGCTCGCCGCGCTCGCGGCGATCGCCACGGCCCGGACGGACGGCTTCGCGGATCCAACCTCACTCGAGGCGCTGAACAGCGGCTATCACGCAGCCTTCCTGGTGGGCGCTGCGTTCGTCTTCGTCTCGGTCGTCATCGGTGCGCTGCTCCTCCAGGCGCGCGGCGCCCCTGCAGGTGAGGCGGCCGAGTTCGGTGGAGACCCTGCACTGGCCGGGCCGTCCGAGCCAACGGCCTGACCCGCCGATGCCCGTCGACGTGGTGACCGAGGTCGAGATCGACCGGCCACGAGCCGAGGTGGCCGCGTACGCGAGGGATCCGGAGAACGCAACGGCCTGGTACGAGAACATCGAGCGGGTCAAGTGGGAGACCGAGCCGCCGCTTGCTCTCGGATCGCGGATCGCCTTCGTCGCACGCTTCCTCGGCAGGCGGCTGGCGTACACGTACGCGATCCGTGAGCTCATGCAGGACGAGCGGCTCGTCATGAGCACCGCGGACGGGCCGTTCCCGATGGAGACGACGTACATGTGGGAGGACGCCGGCGAGGGCCGGACGCGAATGACACTCCGGAACCGCGGTGAGCCGTCTGGCTTCGCCAAGGTCGCCGCGCCGATGATGGCCAGGGCGATGCGGCGTGCGAACCAGAAGGACCTGGCGCAGCTCAAGCGCATTCTCGAAGAGAGATAGGAGGAGGCGTCCGCGCGGGGTCGAAGCGAGTCGACCATGGCGCTTCCACTAGCCGAGAGAGTCACGAGCCGGGCAAAACCGATCCGGCGGGCCGTCACGAGCCGGACTGAGCCGATTCGGCGGGTTGTCACGGACCGGACTGAGCCGATCCGGCGCGTTGCCCGAGAAGCCGTTTCGACCGCAGGAGCGACCGCGGGCTCTCATTTCGTCGAAGCCGGCAGGAGCTGGAGCGCGTGGGCCTCTGCGAGAAGCGGCCGGAGCCGTCCCGCCACGCCTCCGGTCGAGCGCTACCAGGACGAGCTTCGGGCGGCAGCCGGTTCCGACCGGCGCCTTGAGATCGCTCGTCTCTCGAACCTCGCGAGCGCCTATCGGCGAGGCGGGGAGCTCGCCGAGGCGCAGATCTGCGCCACGCGGGCCGTCGAGATCGCCCGTGAGATCGACGACGAGCGTCTGGTCGGCCTGACACTGAACGGGCTCGGCCTCGTGCAGGCGCTCCATCCGGTGCTCGAGCCGGCGATCGCCTCGCTCTCGGAAGCACGTGAGGTCTTCGCGCGAATCGGCGACCGTCAGATCGAGGGTCAGATCCTCGTCAATCTCGGCACCGTCCACGCCCGGCTTGGCGACCGCCAGGCCGCGCGCGCATCGTGGGCAGAAGCTCTTGGCGTCCTCGCACCCGATTCGTCCGCGCACGAGAAGCTCGCCACGTGGCTCGACACGCACCCGGACGCGGACCCGGCCGAGGACGAGACGGCCGAGCGCCAGCCTGCGTCGTAGGCTCTCCTCGTCACCGTCACTACCCGAGGAGGTTCCATGGCGATCGTGCAGGTCGAACACGGTGTTCGTGATTTCGACACGTGGAAGCGCGCGTTCGATTCCGATCCGATCGACCGAGAGGGGAGCGGGGTACGTGGCTATCGCGTTATGAGGCCGACCGACGATCCGAACTACGTCGCGGTCGATCTCGAGTTCGACACCGTCGACGAAGCCGAGGCGTTCCGCTCCTCGCTCCTGGCGCTCTGGGACCGCATGGAGGACGAGCTCGGGCTCCAAGACGCACGGGTGCGAGTCGTCGACGTCACGGAGTCGCACGAGTACTAGCGCTGCTTCCAGCGCGGAGATGTCTCTTAGGCGCTGGCGGTCTTAGCCCTGGTTCTGGGGCAGCCGCCGGACATGGCCCGTCTGGACACGTCCGAAAGGGCCGATAGCGTGGGCGCCCCGTGCGCCTCATCGTCGCCCGCTGCGAGGTTCGCTACTCGGGCCGGCTCGCCGCCTATCTGCCCGAGTCCACCCGCCTTCTCATCCTGAAGGACGACGGCTCCGTGCTCGTGCACGCCGACGCCGGTGGGTACAAGCCTCTGAACTGGATGACCCCTCCCACGGTGCTCGAGGAGGACGGCGACACGCTCGTCGTCCGCAAGCGGGCCGGGAAGACGGAGGACCGGCTCGAGATCCGGCTCGTCGAGGTGCTCTCGGACGTCTCGCACGAGATGGGGGAGGCGGTGGCGCTCGAGAAGGACGGGGTCGAGCGTGAGCTCCAGGAGGAGCTTGCCGTGCGGCCGGCCGTCCTCGGGGAGGAGCTTCGGCTCGTGCGCCGCGAGTGGCCGACCGACCTCGGCCCCGTCGATCTCATGTGCCGGGACGACGAATCCGGGTGGGTGGCCGTCGAGGTGAAGCGCGTCGCCGGAATCGATGCGGTCGAGCAGCTCTCCCGTTACCTGGAACGAATCCAGCTCGACTCCGCGCGGGCGGACTGTCGCGGGATCCTCGCCGCGCAGCGCTTTCGCCCGCAGGCGCTCACGCTGGCCGAGGCCCGCGGGATCCGCTGCGTCGAGATCGACCTCGAGCTCCTGCGCGGCGAGCGCGAGCCCGACCTGACCCTCTTCGCTTAGCCGAGCGCGAGATCGGCCCGGCGGCTGACCTCGTAGGTCTCCACGGCGTCGAGCGTCACGCCGAGGCGATCTGCCATCGAGTCGCGCACGCTCTCCCGGCCGGGGGCGCTCGCTTCCATCGCGTCTTGGCTCTCCCAGAACGTCATCACGCGGGCGAGACCCTGATCGTCGTTCGTGAGGATGAGGAGCCCCGCATAGCCGTCGAAGCCCCGAAGCCAGCCCTCCATCGACTCCCCGACGATGCGTGCGGCGCCGGCCATGTCGATGCCCTCGGCGCTGAAGGTAGACATGCTCGCGAACATGGCGGGAACCCTACTGCGGCACGAGCCCGCCCCCGGTGGCTGAGCGCCGAGGGCGGGCTGAGCCTTCCTCCTCTAGGCGGCGGGGGACGGCGCCGACTCTCCCGGCACCACCGCCAGATCCTGGCTCCGCAGGACGAGGAACGTCGCAAGCAGGGAGACGAGGGCGAAACCGGCTCCGACCCAGAAGGCGATGCCGAAGCCCTCCGTGAGGGCCTGCGGTGCCGCGGCGCCGTCCTCCAGGAGGCCCTCCGTGCGGGTCGTCGACACCGTCACGAGGATCGCGAGCCCGAGGGCGCCGCCGATCTGCTGCGAGGTGTTGATGAGGCCCGACGCGAGCCCGGCCTCCCTGCCCTCGATCCCGGCCAGGGCCGCGATCGAGATCGGGACGAAGGAGAAGCCCATGCCGACTCCGATCAGGATGAAGCCCGGCAGGAGGTCGCTGACGTAGGAGCCGCCCACCGACACCTGCGTGAAGTAGACGAGCCCGGCGGTCAGCAGCGCGAGGCCGGTCGCCAGCACGGGCCGGACTCCGAGCTTGGTCACAAGGGCCTGCGAGGCACCGGCTGCGACCACCGCCAGCAGGGCCACGGTCAGGTACGCGAAGCCTGTCCGCAGCGGCGAGTACCCGAGCACCTGCTGCATGTAGAGCGAGAGCAGGAAGAACATGCCGAAGATCGCCGTGCCGAGGCCGAAGCCGATGATGTTCGCTCCGGTCGGAGTCCGCTTCTTGAAGAACCCGAGCGGTACGAGCGGCGAGCGGGACCTCGTCTCGATCGTCAGGAAGGCCGCCATCAGCACCGCCGCGCCGACGAGCGCCCCGATCGTCTGCCAGGAGCCCCAGCCGTAATTGGTGGACTGAGTGAGCCCGAAGACGAGGAGCATGAGGCTCGCCGTCACCGTGACGGCTCCCTGGGCGTCGAAGTGCCGGGCCAGGCCGGCGGCACGGCTCTCCTGCACGAACCGCGGCACGAAGAAGAGCGTCACGGCGGCGATCGGCACGTTGACGAAGAAGATCCACTCCCAGCCGACGGTGTCCGTGAGGATGCCGCCCAGGAGCACTCCGATCGCAGCGCCGGCGCCCGCGATCCCGCCGAGGATGCCGAGCGCCTTGTTCCGCTCCGCGCCCTCCCGGAAGGTCACGGACGTAATGGAGAAGACGGACGGCGAAAGGATCGCGCCCGCGGCGCCCTGGAGGAGCCGCATCGCGATCAACATCCCCGAGTTGACCGAAAGGCCGGCGAGGAGCGACGTGAGCGCGAAGAGCGCGAGCCCGACCATGAAGAGCCGGCGGCGACCGAGGAGATCCCCGAGCCGTCCGCCGAGGAGCAGGAAGCCGCCGAATGTGAGCGCGTAGCCGCTGACGACCCACTGAAGGTTCTCGGGCGAGAACCCGAGCTCCGACTGGATGGACGGAAGGGCGACGTTCACGATCGAGATATCGAGAACGACCATGAGGTAGGCGATGCTCAGGAGAGCGAGTGCCTTCCAGCGCCTGGGGTCTTCGTAGTTCGTCTCGGCTTCCGTCATGCGGCTCCTCCTCGGTCTGGCGTGCTCCTCGTCTTAACGAGGCGGTCGTCAAGCCATTCCAGCAGCGCCCGTCGTCGATCGACAGGGGGCTAGCCGCACCAAGCGGGTACGGCGGGCGCGTGTTTACGGGATCGTTACCGGCTAGCGGCTAGACGGCCACGGAGTGGCCCGATGTCGCTCGGTCTGCGAGCGCGTGCACGACCTGGACGAGGTCGGGTTTGGTGATCCGGTTCGACACCCGGATCCATTCAGCCGTCGAGGCGCTCGGCGGCTCGACGTTCATGACCTCGATCACGGGGACGCCCTGATCTGCGAGGGCCGCGGCTTGAGCGCGCCCGATCAGCCTTCCCCGGAAGACCACGGCCAGGTCTGCGTCCACGCGCCTCGAGTTGTCGAGCGGACGCGTGCGGAGGTCGACGGCGTATCCAGCATCTTCCAGCAACGCCGAGAACGCCGGCTGCCGAGCTGCGAGAACGAGAACCCGGGCCAACGTCGCCACAAAGGAATGATCCCCACGAATGGGTCGTTCCAAGCCTGGGTAGGGAATGATCATGAACCCGAAGACGCTGGACCACGTTGCCCTGTGGGTGTCGGATCGCGATCGGATCTCCGACTTCGCGACCCGGTACCTCGGCATGCACGTCATCGACCGGACCGACAAGTTCACGCTCGTAGGCGCCGACGCTCGCCGGGGCAAGCTCACGTTCTTCGACGCGGAGGGCCCGCGCGAGCGGGGAGCTCTGAAGCACGTCGCGCTCCGCGTGGACGACCTCGAGTCCGTCTCCGACGAGCTCGCCTCGAAGGCGGAGGAATGCCCGGACGGGCTCTATGTGGACATCTCCGAGGGCCTTCGGGTCGGGATCGTCCAGGCCGAGACGGATCTCGACTACGACCTCGATCACGTCGCGCTCTATTCCGCGTCGCCTGACGAGACGGCAGCGGCCTACGAGCGGCTCGGATTCGCCCCGAGCTCGCCGGGGCTGTCGAAGGCACCTCGCGTGGAGGTCGGCGGAGCCTATGTGGAGTTCCACCGCGGCGAGCCGGAGGAGCCTGAGCGGCCGCTCCTGAACCACCTCGCGGTCCTCGTCGACTCGGCCGAGGAGCACATCGCGGCCGCGAACGAGCTGGGGATCGAGGTCGCGGACGTCGTCGACGCACCGAACACGTACGCGGTCTTCCTCTGGGGTCCCGACCGCGTGAAGGTCGAGTACGTCGAGCACAAGCCGAGCTTCTCTCTCGTCTGAGCTCGGGGCAGCGAGGCCGTGCCCGATCTGATCGTCGCGGGCGCCGGCCTGGCCGGGCTCGTCGCTGCCGCGCGCGCCCGAGAGCTCGGGGCGTCGGTGATCGTCCACGAGAAGGGCGACCGTCCCGGCGGGTCGATGCGGCTCTCGAGCGGCGTCATCTGGCGCTACCGGGAGTGGGAGCGGTTTCGGGCCGAGTGTCCGGCCGGCGAGCCTGCTCTACAGCGGCTCGTCCACGACGGGCTCGACGAGGCGCTTCGGTGGCTCGAGGCGCTCGGCGCTCCTGCGATTACGCGAGAGACGGGAAACGAGCTCACGACGGGTGTGCGGTTCGATCCGGAGGGGCTGACCCGGGTGCTGGCCGCACGGGCCGGAGAGGTGCGGCTTGGAGAGCCGTTGGTATTGCTCTCTCCTGATGTGCCCGTCGTGCTCGCCACGGGAGGCTTTCAGGGTGACCGAGGGCTTGTCCGCGACCACGTCACCCCTGAGGCGGAGCATCTCGTCCTGCGGGCGAACCCCTGGAGCACCGGCGACGGCCTGCGGCTTGGCCTGGCTGCCGGCGGGTCGCTGACCGACGGGCTGGGCGAGTTCTACGGCCGCAACCTGCCCGCACCTCCGGCCCGCATCGAGCCGAGCCGGTTCGTGGGCATGGCGCAGCTTTACGCGCGCTTCGCGACCGTCCGGAACGCTGCCGGGGAGCCCTACGAGCCGCGCACTTGGTCGGAGATCGACGTCGTCCAATGGACGGCGCAGCAGCCGGCGGCGCGTGCGGTCTACGTCGTGCCGGACTCCGCGCTCGGCGAGCGCGTGCGAGACCTCACCGTTGAGCCAGATGATCGAGCGCGCACGAGAGGCGGGCGGGCCGATTCGGCGGGTCAACGGCACGACCGAGGTCGATGTGGTCGCGGGTATCACGACAACCTTGGGCGGGCTCCGGGTCGACGAGTCCGCGCGGGTCGCGGACGGTGTCTGGGCTGCCGGCACGGATGTCGGCGGCATCGCCCTCGGCGGGTATGCAAGCGGGCTCGCGGCGGCTCTCGTACTCGGCCTGCGCGCGGCCGACTCCGCGCTGGCCGCGTAGGCCGCCCGGTCAGGCCGGGACGAGGTACGCGCAGCGGCGGTCGTCGCCCGGAAGGGGAGACGCCGCGACCTTCGCCACCGTAAACCGGCCGCCGTCGCCGTCGAGCTCGACAGCCGAGCCCGCCGTCGGCGGCTCACCCTCACGCTCGGCGAGCTCATAGCCCGTCGGCTTCGAGACGAAGAGGAGGTGCGTACCCTCGGCCACCGGGCGCGGACTCTAGCTCGTCGCCGCCACGTAGGCGGGGAGCAGGACGTGCAGCCGCGTGCCGCCCTCGTCGCCCTGCTCGACCGAGAAACGCGCGTTCAGGACGCGGGCCCGCTCCTCGATCGCCTCGATCGACGCTCGGCGGCGCTCCTCGACTCCGTCGTCGGCGATCGAGAGCTCGAAGCTCCCGTCGTCGAGCTCCTTCATCGTCAGCTCGAGTGTCTGTGGGCGCCGCCGCACCGCCTGGTTCACGGCCTCGCGGATGACCTGGTAGAGCTCGACCTGAGCCTTCTCGGCGAGCCGCTCTCCGGCGGCGGCGTCGATCGTCACAGCGATCCGGTTCCCGCGGCCGACCTGGTCGCCGATCGCCTGGACGGCCGCTGCGAACCCCTGGTCGCGAAGGACGAGCGGCTCGAGCGCGAAGGAGAGGTCGCGGAGCGTTCGGATGGTCTCGCGTTCCCGTTCGAGCGCGGTCGCCACGACCTTTGCCGCGTCGTCGTAGCGGCCGTCCTCGATGGCGGCGAGCGCCGCATCGTGCATGAGCGCGACGCCGGACATCGTCGAGAGCGGCCCGTCGTGGAGCCAGACCGAGAGCCGCCGGCGCTCGTCCTGCTCCGCCAGCACGAGCTGGTCGGTAAGCCGTTCCCGTTCCGCTTCCCGCTCCTGCGCCTGGGCCACGAGCCGTGCGTTCTCGAAGGCGCGCGAGGCGAAGTCCGCGAGGACGGTCGCCTGGACGAGGTCGCCGCGCCCGAACGGTTCGCCGCGTTCGATCGAGAGGACGCCGAGCGGCGCTCCGCGCGCGGCGAGAGCCACGTCCATGCCGCCGTGCCGAAGCCGGGGCGAGTCGAGCGCGGCGCCTTCCTCGAAGCTCACGCGATCGGCTTCGAAGAGACGCTTCGCCTCCGTGCGCACCCGCTCGAGGATCTCCTGTGCGTCGATGGTTCCGGAAACCTCGGCGATCGACTCGAGTAGCTTCTCGAGGAAGGTCGCCTGCGCGGCCAGCTCGTCCTCTGCCACGACGTGTCGCCGCCGCTCGCTGACGATCAGGACGAATGCGAGCGACCCGGCCAGGACGAGCCCGGCGAACAGCCCTGCGCCGATAACCGCGGTACTTCCGATCGCCAGTCCGACCGCGCCGAGGAGCGCCGCAGCCACTGCGGCCGCGACGAGCAGCGGTACGAGCGGACTAGTCGATGATCGCTTCGCGGAGAGCGATCGCGACAGCATGGGTTCGAGTATCCGCCTCGAGCTTGGCGAGGATATGGCGGACGTGGCTCTTCACGGTCTCCTGGCTGATGAAGAGCTTGGCGGCCACGTCCGCGTTCGACATGCCGTGTGCGAGCAGCTGGAGGATCTCGCGCTCACGCTGCGTCAGCATCTCCTCGCGCTCGCGCGTCAGGAAGTCCGGCATCAGCGCCGGGTCGACGTACCCCTCGCCGTTTGCGACCTTCTCGATCGCGCGGACGAGCGTCTGGTGCGGGGCCTCCTTCAGGATGTAGCCCTTCGCTCCCGACTCGAGGCCGCGGCCGAGCAGGCTTCGCTCGCCGTAGGCGGTGAAGATGAGGACGTTCGTGGAGGGCAGCTTCTCCGTGAGGATCTTCGTCGCCTCGAGCCCGTCCATCCCGGGCATGCGGACGTCCATGATCACGACGTTGGGCCGGCGCCGTTCGGCGATCGCGATCGCGCTCTCGCCGTCCGCGGCCTCCCCGACGACCCGCACGTGCGGTGAGCGCGAGAGCGAGAGGCGCAGGCCTTCGCGCACGACTTCGTGATCGTCGGCGATCAGGCAGGTGATCTCGTTCGGCACGTTGCGGCTCCGGGATCGTAGTCGGTCTAGAGGGTGCGGAACTTTACAGTTGGGCCGCAATGAGATTCGCGGGCGTCCTCGTCGATCCTTTGGACGGAGTCCGGCCGGGAGCGGTCGTCGTCGAGGGGGAGACCATCGCCGCGGTGGAGCCCGCGGACGAGCCCGAGACCGATCTCGTCATCGCCCCAGGCTTCGTCGACCTGCACGTCTACGTGCCCGATGCCGTCGCCGAGCAGGGCGTCACGTCGTACCTCGCGACTGCGCGGGAGCCGATCGACGCGCCCGACGAGCGTTGTGTCGGCGTCCACCTCGAGGGGCCGTTCCTGAACCCGGATGCGGCGGGCGCGATCCCGCAGGACGAGCTCCTGCCCGTCGACGTCGAGCTGCTCGGGACCTGGCTCGACACTGGTTGCGTTCGCCTGGTCACACTCTCACCGGAGCTGCCGGGAGCGATGGAGGCGATCAGTCTCGTGGCCGAGCGCGGCGTGGTTGCTGCAGTCGGTCATACGCATGCGAACATTGCAACGGCGCGCTCGGCGATCGACGCCGGGGCGCGGTTCGCCACTCATCTATGGAACGCAATGTCGCCGTTTCGAGCTCGCTCGACGGGCCCGATTCCGGAGCTTCTGCTCGACGAGCGGGTCACTCTCGGGCTGATCGCCGACGGGCGGCACCTGCATCCGCGGACGGAGGAGCTGACGGTGCGCGTGGCCGGTCCCAATCGGATCGCGCTCACGAGCGACATCGTCGCGAGCCCTGGTCACGACGCGGAAGGGCGCCTGCTCGGCGGTGACCGAGCCGGGGCTGCGCTCGTAGCACGCATGCGACGATTCGGGCTTCGCGAGGCCGTCACGATGGCGAGCCTGGTTCCGGCCCGCCTCCTCGGGCTCACCGATCGGGGACGCCTCGCACCCGGCCTCAGAGCGGATCTTGCCGTTCTCGACGCCGACCTGCGGTGTGTGGAGACCGTGGCGGGGGGCAGAACGGTCTCGACCGTGCGATATCCTCCGGCCCACCTCAGTGGACGAGATCCCGCCTAGTACCCGCGCCCGGAGCAGCCGGGCGTGAGCGAGTTCCTCCTGATCGCCGCCGTTCTCCTGCTCGTGCTGGGGAACGCGCTCTTCGTTGCGGCCGAGTACGCGATCGTGACCGCGCGCCGCCCGCCCCTCGAGCATCGTGCCGCGCAAGGAAGCAAGGGCGCGCTCGTCGCGCTCCGGCTCATGGACGAGCCCGTGCGGTACATCTCCGCGGCCCAGGTCGGGATCACCGTCATCGGGATCATGCTCGGCGCCCTGGGCGAGCCGCTGGTCTCGCACTTCCTCGGCTTCCTGCCCCGCGGCGTCGCGTTTGCGATCGCGTTCCTCGTCCTGACCTACCTCAGCGTCGTACTCGGCGAGCTCGTCTCGAAGGCGATCACGCTTCAGCGCTGGGAGACGGTCGCGGTCGTGCTCTCCCGCCCGCTCCGGCTCTTCGGGATCGTCACCCACCCACTCGTCGTGGTGCTCGACCGCTCTGCCTCTGCGGTTGCCCGGCTCTTCGGCGTCGAGCCCGCGCCGGCAGGCCTCGTCAGGCACTCGGAGGAGGAGATCCGGAACATCGTCGGCGCGGCCGGGGAGGGAGGCATCATCGAGGCCGGCGAGGAGGAGATGCTCTACAAGGTCTTCGACTTCGCCGACAAGGAAGCCCACGAGGTGATGGTGCCGCGGCCACAGGTGGTGGCCCTCTCGGTCGACCTGCCGCCTCAAGAATGTCTCGAGTCGCTCATCGACTCGCCCTACACGCGCTACCCGTCTACCGCGACTCGCTCGACGACATCGTGGGGATCCTGCACGTGCGCGATCTCTTCTCGGCCCTCTACGCGCGAGGGATCGAGAACGTCGACGTTCCCTCGCTGATCCGTCCAGTGAGCTACGTCCCGGAGACGAAGGATCTCGCCGCGCTCCTCGCGGAGTTCCGGCGGACGAACCAGCACATGGCGATCGTCGTCGACGAGTACGGCGCCTTCGAGGGGATCGTGACGCTCGAGGACCTCCTCGAGGAGATCGTCGGCGAGATCGAGGACGAGTACGACCTCCCCGACGAGTCCGTGGAGCGGGTGGACGACGACCGGATCCGGATCCACGGCACGTTCCCGATCGACGACTTCAACGAGCAGTTCGCCCAAGCGCTCCCGCAGGACGAGCACTACCAGACGATCGGCGGCCTCGTCTTCGGTCGGCTCGGCCGGGCCGCCGAGGAGGGCGATGAGGTAGAGGAGAACGGGCTTCGCTTCAAGGTGCTCGACACCGAGGGCCCCCGCATCGAGCGCCTCGAGGTCGAGTTCCTACCCCCGCCCGAGCCGGAGGAAGAGCCGGCTGCGGTGGGCGAGTGAGGATCGTCGCCTGGGATCGAGAGCTGGCCGAGCCCGTCGGAGGGCACTTCGACGGCGACGTGCGGATGCAGGATCTGAACCTCGACCCGCCTGAGGACGGTGTCGAGCTCGTCGCGGTCTTCTTCGCGGCAGGTGCTCGAACGCTGCCGCACGTCCATCCCGTCGAGCAGACGTTGGTTGTCGTCGAGGGCGAGGGCGTCGTCGCGGACGAGTCAGGACGCCGGCCGATGCGCGCAGGGGATGTGGTCGTGGTGCCGGCCGGAATCTGGCACTGGCACGGCGCGACCCCGGATACGGCAATGTGCCACCTCGCGGCGAAGACGCCGAGCGACACCGTGTGGGACGGCGTGCCGCTCAGAGACTGGGAGGACTACCTGGGCTAGCCTGTGCGGTATAATACCGCGCGGTATATGAAACCGATCGCGAACCCATTCCACTTCGGTGCGCTCGCTCTGGGCGAAACGTTCGCGGATCGTGAGGCGGAGCTTGCCGAGCTTCGCACCGACGTCCTGAACGGCCAGGACGTGGTGATCTTCGCGCCCCGCCGGTTCGGCAAGTCTTCGCTCGTGGAGCGGGCCCGCCTGCAGCTCGTGTCCGAAGGCGTGCTCGTCGCGCACGTGGACGTCATGACCGCGCCCACGAAGGAGAAGCTCGCCGAGAAGCTGGCGCGGACGATCCACGACGACATCGCGTCCGTCCTCTACCGCGCGCGCGAGGCCGCCCTCGAGGTCTTCCGCGGACTACGGGTGACCCCGAAGATCACCGTCGACCCCGCCACAGGCGCACTCGGCTTCGGGTTCGACGCCGGCTACGCGCCCGAAGACGTCGACGGGACGCTCGAGCGCCTCCTCGAGCTGCCTGGCGAGATCGGCGCCGACCGCAAGCGGCGCGTGGCGCTCGTCCTGGACGAGTTCCAGGAGGTCGTCAGCATCGATCCGAATCTGCCCCGTCTCATGCGGTCGGTCTTCCAGCGCCAGCCTCAAGTCGCGCACGTCTACCTCGGAAGCAAGCGCCACATGCTGGAGGCGATCTTCAACGACGAGAACGAGCCCTTCTGGCGGAGCGCCAGGCGGGTGGAGCTCTCCGTGATCCCACCCGACCTGTTTGCGCCGTTCATCGACGACCGTTTTCACGCCTCGGAGAAAGACATCGCCGCTCCCACGATCGCCGCCGTCCTCGCCTTCACGGGAGGGCATCCCTACGCCACGCAGGAGCTCTGCTACTTCCTCTGGGAGCGGACGCCCGCCGACCAGTCGGCCGGAGAGGCTGAGCTCGCTGCCGCGCTCGAGGCGGTGCTGAACTCGGAACACGCCCACTTCGGGCTGGTCTGGGACGGCGCGTCGGCAGGCCAACGGCTTGTCCTCGCGGCCCTCGCAGCCGAGCCGGGCCGGCCGTTCAGCGCGGACTACCGCCGGCGGCATCGACTACCGGCCGCCACGAACGTCCAGAAGGCGTTGCGCGCGCTGTCCCGGCGTGAGCTCGTCGCCCGCCGTTCCGACGGGGCGGTGGCGATCGCGGAGCCGTTCCTAGCCGAGTGGATCCGGCGTGAGGTCGGAGACTAACGCGGGCCGGCCTGACCGGCCCCTACACGTAGGGGCGAGGCATGCCTCGCCGCCGCGGCTAGCCGTTCCGGAGTCCGCTCGTGTCCACGACGCGGAAGTCCGAGCCCTTCACGCGGTGGAGCTCATGGAGGGCGTCGTTGTCCCAGTTCGCGTTCGGCTCGCCCTGGACGTACCAACTCGAGCCGTTGTCGGCCACGATCATCCCGTAGCGCTTCAGGGCGACGAGGACGACCCTGGCCTGCCGTGGGAAGCGCTGCACCGGGAAGTCGGCCCGGAGACGCAGGCGAAGGCCCATGGGCGGCAGGGCACGGCTCCTCAGGTCGGAGGCGAAATGTCGTGCGGGATAGACGAAGGCCCGGCGCGTTCGCTCGACTGTGAACCGAAGCGCATGGTCGATCTCGCCCCGCTTGACCTCCGACCAGCGGACGAGGCCGGGCAGGATCGGGAGCCCGGCAGCATCGGCGGACGTCCAGCCCCGCGGGCGTAGCTTGTTCGAGCGGAGATCCCAGATCGCGCCGGAGCCCGCCCGCCATCGCGGCTTTCCGTCTCGCGGATAGAGGGCGAAGAGCTCGTAGAGCTTGCACGCAGAACGGTCGACGATGATCGCGTGGCGGTCACCGTCGGATCGGCGACCGCCCTCGATTCGAACGTCGCGCGGGATCGGGTACGGGTCTCGGTCGCTCTCACCCGCGTAGCGGAAGCGGACACGCGACTTCGGGGCCGAGGAGCCGACGACGGTGATCGGAATCCCGATCGGGCCTCCGTCCCACCTGCCGGAGCCGAAGTCGGGATGCAGGGAGCCGTTTCGGCCGATCGAGCGGACGATCCTTCGAGAGTTCTCGGCTACGCGGAGGTGGTCGATGCGCTTGTTCCAGACGTTCGTCTCGGGAAAGACCGTGCAGGAGGGCGCTGCCGGGATCGGGTAGCTCTGGACGCCGGCCGCCGCGGTCAGGGTGGCGACCAGGGCGACGGAGAGAACGAGGGTGCGGCGCATACTGCGTGCTTTCGTCAGGCCGGTTCGAACCCTGTAGGTGCGAGGCATGCCTCGCCTGGGTGAGCGTGCGGGCGACGCGTGCGTTGCCCCTACATCACGACGCGAGCTCGTTCGTGCGCCGCGCCAGCTCGACGTCCCGTTCGGTGATGGCGCGCTTCGTGTGTGTCCACCAGCGCACCGTTACGGCGTTCCAGCTGATCGTGATGTCCGGATGGTGGTTCTCGGCCTCTGCCAGCTCGGCCAGGCGGTTCACGAACGCGACGGCCTCGCGGAAGTCCGAGAGCCGAAAGCCGCGCTGGAGGGCGCCGCGCACCTCGTTCCAGCCCTCGGGGTAGTCGGAGTCGGTCAATCCGGGCACGGCGGGGAGTCGTATCACACGGGTAGTCCGACGCTCTGAGGAGGCAGCCGATGACCACCAAGCTCACGCTCGTCGCAGCCCTCGCAGCGGTGCTCGCCCTCGGCGTCGCCGAGGCGGCGTCCGCGAGGACGTTCTTCGGGGTCGTCGGGCCTGGCATGACGATCACGCTCGAGAACCGCAGCGGTACTGCCGTGACCCGGATCAAGGCCCGCAGGCACACGATCAAGGTGGACGACAACGCGTCGATCCACAACTTCCATCTCCTGGGACAGGGGATCAACAAGAAGACCGGGATCCGGTTCGTGGGTGAGCGGACGTGGCGGCTCACGTTCGCCGAGGGCCGCTATCGCTACCGCTGCGATCCGCACCGCGCCCACATGCGCGGGAGCTTCCGAGCAGTCGCCTAGTAGCCCGAGACGACGAGCACGCCGTCTTCGACCGTGCCGGTCACCCGGATCGGCTGATCGCTCCACCGAGCGGGCGTCACCTCGTCGTCCGGTCGCGTCGAGGAGAGGTCGAGCGAGTCGAGGTCGAGCTCGCGAACCTCGAGCGAGGGCTCGCCGCACTGCGGCGGATACGACTCGAGGATCGCCGAGCAGATTCGGACGGGCTCACCCTCAATCGCGATCAGGGCACCTTCGACAGTGACCTCGCCCGAGGCGTCGCGAGCTTGCTCGGGCGTGAGCGGGCCCTCGTCGCCGCCGCAGGCCGAGCCGGCCAGGGCGAGGAGCAGGGCGACGGGGAGGAGCGCGAACGTCTTCATGCCCGCTCTGACGGCTCTAGGCGTCCGAAAGTTCCAGGATCTCGACGCGGCCGTCCCGAATCCGCCACGCGGCGAGGTCGCGCGTTCTTGCGTTCAGGATCACGTAGGGCCGGCCGTCCCAGAGCCCGATGTTCTCGATGTCCGTCCGTGAGGGCCGCGGGGGGCTCGAGAGGTGCGAGTGGAAGACGGCGAGCTCGTAGCCGTCGTCCTCGAGGAACCATGTGTCGGGATCGACCTCGAGCTCGAAGCGGTAGGGGCTCGCGGCAGTGTTTCGGCCGGGGACGTAGCGCTCGGCCAGTCCGTCGCGGAGGACGATGAGGCCGCAGCACTCGTTCGGGTCCTCGGCGTCGGCGTGCTCGGCGAGCGCCGAGCGCACCTCCGGGCCGATCACCACCAGAGGCGATCCTCCATCGCGGCCTCGACGTCCTCGTCGGCCTGGTTCCAGAAGTCGGCCGAGAGGTACTTCCAGCCGCCGTCGGCGAGGACGGCGACGACCGTGCCCTCGTCGAGCTCGGACGCGAGGCGGCGTGCGACGTGGATCACGGCGCCGGAAGAGACGCCCGCGAAGATCCCTTCCTCGTCGAGGAGGGCGCGAAGACCGCGAACCGACTCCTCGTTGGTGACGAGCACCTTCCGGTCGAGCTTTTCCACGTCGAGGATCGGCGGGACGTAGCCGTCGGCGAGCGAGCGAAGCCCATAGACCAAATCGCCTTGCAGAGGCTCTGCGGCCGCGACGATCGCGTCCGGGAACGCCTCCTTGACGCGCTCGCCGGCTCCCATCAGCGTGCCGCCGGTGCCGAGTCCGGCCACGAAGGCGTCGATCCGGGGCAGCGCCTCCACCAGCTCGGCGCCCGTGCCCTCATAGTGGGCGCGCGGATTGGCGTCGTTCGCGTACTGGAAGGGCATGAACCAGCGCGGATCTCGCTCTGCCATCCGGAGCGCGAGCCGGACGGCGCCGTTCGAGCCCTCGTCAGCGCTCGAGAAGACGACACTCGCGCCGTAGAGCTCGAGCAGCTTGACGCGCTCGGGCGTCGCGTTGGCCGGCATCACGCAGGTGAGGGGATAGCCCTTGAGCTTGGCGACCAGAGCCAGTGAGATCCCGGTGTTCCCGCTCGTCGGCTCGAGGAGCGCTCGGCCGGGCTCGAGCTCGCCGGCGCTCTCGGCCTTCTCGATCATCGCGAGCGCCACACGATCCTTGATGGAGCCCGTGGGGTTCTGACCCTCGAGCTTCGCGTAGATCCGCACGCCTTCCTTCGGCGAGAGGTGCGTTAGCTCGACGAGAGGCGTGGCGCCGATCGTGCCGAGGATCGAGGGCGACAGGACACGCTCGCCGCCTGCCATGGCGGGGAGGAGGATCACGGTCGAGCCTTCGCGCACCGGCGTGTCGAGCCCCTGGAGGGTGCGTGCGTCCTCGGAGTCCACGTAGACGTTGACGAACGGGGCGAGCTCGTCCTCGGCCTCGAGGACTTGGCGGCCGAGCCCCGGGAAGCGCTCGGCCAGATCGACGAGGACATCCCGGAGGGTGCCGCCAGAGGCGTCGACCTCACGCGCGCCGCCAACCTCGGTTCGGAGCGTCGGCGGGATGCGGACGCGAGTCACGCGCCCACCCGGGCCGGCGGCCGCGCGCAGAACTCGACGTAGTCGACGTACTCGGTGATCGTCGGGCTCTCGCCGCAGACGGGGCAGGCGGGGTCGCGGCGAAGCGAGACCTCGGTGAAGGTCGTCTCGAGCGCGTCAAAGAGGAGCAGGCGGCCGATCAGCGGTTCTCCGATGCCGAGCACGAGCTTCAGCGCTTCGCTTGCCTGGAGCGAGCCGACGATCCCGGGAAGCACACCCAGCACGCCGCCCTCGGCGCAGCTCGGCGCGAGCTCGGGCGGCGGCGGCTGTGGGAACAGGCAGCGATAGCAGGGGCCCGTGTGCGGCTTCAGGACGGTCGTCTGGCCCTCGAAGCGGAAGATCGAGCCGTGCACGACGGGGATGTCGTGCCAGACGGAGGCGTCGTTCAGCAGGTAGCGCGTCGGAAAGTTGTCGGCGCCGTCGACGATCACGTCCCAGCCCTCGCCGAGGATACGGTCGACGTTCTCCGACGTGAGCCGTTCCTGGAACGTCTTGACGGAGACGTCGGGGTTCAGGGCCTCGATCGTCTGCTTCGCGGACTCCGCCTTCGAGGCGCCGAGCCGC
The DNA here is from genome assembly GCA_963733135.1 of uncultured Actinomycetes bacterium. Lineage (GTDB taxonomy): Bacteria > Actinomycetota > Thermoleophilia > Gaiellales > Gaiellaceae > CAVTBX01. The sequence goes on along the minus strand of CAVTBX010000008.1, from coordinate 405,907 downwards.
TCCTCGTTGTGGACGATCTGGCGCTGGAGATTGGAGTCGTCGACGACGTCGTCGTCCACGATCCCGAGTGTCCCGACACCCGCTGCCGCGAGGTAAAGCGCAGCGGGCGAGCCGAGGCCACCGGCGCCGATCAGGAGGATCTTCGCGTCGAGGAGCTTCTGCTGTCCCTCCTCGCCGACCTCGGGAATGAGGAGGTGGCGGCTGTAGCGGCGCCGTTGCCCCTCGGCCAGCGCGCGCGGCACCTCGAACGGAAAGCCATTCCGCTTCCAGTCGGTAAAGCCGCCAACCAGGGAGAGGACGTTCTCGTAGCCGAGCTCCTCGAGCGCGCGCGCTGCGAACGCGGAGCGGTTCCCGGCGGCGCAGTAGATGAGGACGGGACGAGAGCGGTCTGGCACGGCGGTCTCGATCCGTGATTCGAGCGAGCCGCGCGGCACGTGGACGGCGCCGGGGAGGTGACCCTCGTCCCACTCGTTCTGCTCGCGAACGTCGACGACGGCAGGCGAGTCGAACTCGAGCAGCCCGCGCGCGCCTCCCGCGTCGATCTCCGCGATCTCGGTCTTGACCTGCTCGAGGAGCTCGCGATAGGACGCCATTGCTTCAAGGAGTATAGCGAGCAGGTGCAAGCGGCCTGAACGGCTCTGGCTAGGCTCGCCGCGTGTCCCGGCGAGCGCGTGTGACGGCCGTCGCGGCCGCGTGTGCGGTCGCCGCAGCCGGTGCCGCGATCGGCGGGGCGCTGCTTCAGGGTGACGAGGGCAGCGCCGCTCCGAGCGAAGCAGACGCCTCTCGACCGCCGCCGCTCCAGCTCGACGTCTACGCGAGCGATCCGACCGCCGAGGCGCTGCGGGCCGCCGAAGCCGCGTACGACGCAGGACGTCTCGACGACGCGGCGGCTCGGTTCGAGCGGGTGCTCGCAGGCGACCCCGGCTCCGTCGAGGCTGCGATCGGCACGGCCCTTGCGGGCTGGCCCGAAGGCACCTCGGAGCAGCTGCGGTCACTTGCAAACGACAATCCCGAGAGCGCGGTCACGCTGCTCCACCTCGGGCTTGCTCTCGCTGCGTCGGGAGACGCCGAAGCCGCCCGAGGCGAGTGGCGGCTCGCCGTCGAGCGCGATCCCGACACCCCTGCAGCCGTTCGCGCCGACTCGCTGCTCCACCCCGATATCGCGCCGGGGCTCCCCTTCTTCATCCCGACCGCGGAAGCCCCCGAGCGCCTGCGTGAGCTCGACCCGCTCGACCAGCTTGCTGCTCTGCGGAGGCGAGCCGTCGGGGGGCCGGTGGACGACCAGCTCCTCCTCGGCTCCACTCTCCAGCGCCTCGGAATGCCGGTCTCGGCGCAGGCTGTCTTCGACCAGGCGGCGCGGATCGAGCCCGAGAACCTCGAGGCCCAGGTCGCCGCGGGCGTTGGGCGCTTCGACAAGGAGGATCCGTCGGCGTCGTTCTCGCGCCTGGGGCCGCTCTCGCGCGAGCATCCGCGCGCCGCGGTCGTTAGGTTCCACCTCGGGCTGCTGCTCCTCTGGATCAGGGGCGTCGACGAGGCCGAGCGGCAGCTCAGGCTCGCGGTCCGGGCCGAGCCCGATTCGATCTATGCACGGGAAGCGCGGAGGCTCCTCGCCACCCTCGCAGAAAGCTAGAGGCTCGTTACGCATCAAGCCTCTAGGAGGGTCTAGCGAAACGGTCTTCGTTGTCTGGTCGTGCTGCTCGTTTCGAGCCAAGGACGCAGGGAGCGCTCGTACCTTGAGGTACGGGCGTGACTGAGGACGCCGGCTCGGGGCGAGCAGCGCGGCCAGGCGGCACAACGGCTGTTTCGCTAGACCCTCCTAGGACTCGCAAGCTGGGCAAATAGGTCTTTCGGCTCATGGCGGAACGTCTGTGGCGCGTGCAACAGTCGCCGAGCCGCGGGTCGAATTCGTTACATTCGGCCGGTTGACGCGCCGGGGAAGTGCGCCTACGGTCGGGGGAGGGGTCCAGGTGGGAGCAGGACGGGTCGACGGACGGGGGGGAGCCACCGTGTCGCTCGAGCAGGACGAGGCTCGATCGCTTGTCAAGCAGGGCCAGGAAGCGGGTTTTCTGACCCACGAGGAGGTCGCGCTCGCGCTCGACGAGCTCGATCTCGAGACGCATGAGCTCGATGGGTTCTACAGGGAGCTCGAGGAGCTCGGAGTCGACGTGGTCGACGAGGCGCCGGACGAGGCTCCGGCCGAGGCGGAAGCGGACGCGCGGGAGGTCTCGACAGACGCGCTCCAGCTCTTCCTGAAGGACATCGGTCGCGTGCCGCTCTTGACGGCGGCCCAGGAGGTCGAGCTGGCCAAGCGCATCGAGCGAGGCGACCATCCCGCCAAGCAGAGGATGATCGAGTCGAATCTCCGGCTCGTCGTCTCGATCGCCAAGAACTACCGGAACCAGGGCCTGCCGTTCCTCGACCTGATCCAGGAGGGAACGATCGGGCTCGTCCGGGCCGCTGAGAAGTTCGACTACCGCAAGGGCTTCAAGTTCTCGACCTACGCCACCTGGTGGATCCGCCAGGCCGTGGCGCGGGCGCTCGCCGACAAGGCGCGCACGATTCGCATGCCTGTTCACGTGGTCGAGAAGCTCAACAAGATCGGCCGCTCCGAGCGGAAGCTCCTCTCCGAGCTCGGGCGCGACCCGACCCTCGCCGAGATCGCGCTGGATCTCGAGCTCACCGTCGACGAGGTCGAGCACATCCGGCGGAGCGCGCAGGCACCGGTCTCGCTGGAGAAGCCAGTGGGCGACGAGGAGGAGTCCGAGTTCGGACACTTCCTCGCCGACGAGAACGCCCCCGCGCCAGACGTGTCCGCGGAGGAGTCGTTTCGCAAGGACATCCTCTCCCGTGTCCTTGCCGGGCTCTCGCACCGCGAGCGCCGAGTGCTCGAGCTGCGCTACGGACTGGGCGGCGAGATCCCGCGAACACTCGACGAGGTCGGAAAGACCTTCAACGTCACGCGCGAGCGCGTCCGACAGATCGAGAACCAGAGCCTGAAGAAGCTCCAGGCGATGGCGGAGTCGCAGCGGCTGAGAGACGTCGCGGCGTAGCCGACGGAAATCCGGGCTCGCTTGCGGGCCCATGACGATTTCCGTCGGAACGGGAGTGACACTGCCTAGGGAGTTCGGCGGGCCGAGCCCGCCGAACTGGCCGTGGCCCACTGGGTGCTGAGTGGCAGTACAGTCAGCGCCCTGTGAATGGCATCGATCCCGCTTGGCTCGACGAGCTTTTTACTTGGCTTCGGATTCCCAGCATCAGTGCTGATCCGGCTCACTCGGACGACGTTCGGGCGGCTGGGGAATGGGTTTGCGAGTTCGTGCGCGGCGCGGGTGGGACATGCGAGCTCGTCGAGACCGACACTCAGCCGCTTGCGGTAGGCGAGATTCGGGCCTCGCGGGACGCCGGCGGGGCGCCGACCGTTCTTCTCTATGGGCACTTCGACGTGCAGCCGCCGGCGCCGCTCGGCCTCTGGGAGTCGCCGCCCTTCGAGCCCGAGCTCCGCGGGGATTGGCTCTTTGGGCGCGGCGTTCTCGACGACAAGGGCAACGCCTACCTGCTACTGAAGGCGGCTCGAACCTTGGCCGAGGAGGGTGAGCTGCCCGTCAACGTGCGGGTCGCCCTCGACGGCGAGGAGGAGGTCGGCGGGCATTCCATCGTCGACTTCCTGGCCGCGGACGAACGCGGCGCGGAGGCGTGCCTGATCTTCGACGGCGGGTTCGTCGAGCTCGACGTTCCCGCATTCGAGCTCGGCACGCGCGGTCTTCTCTACTTCCACGTGCGGCTCCGAAGCGGCGAGCGCGATCTCCATTCTGGCGTCTTTGGCGGCGCTGCGTTGAACGCCGTCCATGCGCTCATGCAGACGCTCGAGGCCGTTGTGGCCATGCCGGACGAGCTTCGCGTCGGCGTGGTGCCGGCGACCGAGGAGGAGCAGAGGTCGTGGGATGAGCTTCCGACCGGGGCCTCGGTGCTCGCGGACGAGGGCGCGCGACCGCTCGACGCAGACGCCGCCGCGAGCTTCTACGATCGCACGTTCGCGGGCCCGGCTGTGGATGTGAACGGGATCAAGGGCGGCGAGCCCGACCTCCAGAAGACCGTTCTTCCGGTGGAGGCCGAGGCGAACGTCTCGATCAGGATCGCGCCCGGCCAGGAAGTCGGGCAGGTAGCGGAAGCCTTCGAGCGGCTGCTCCGCGACGCCGCGCCCGACGGCGTCGACCTGGAGGTCGAGCTCTGGTCGTCGGGCCCGGCGGGCCTCATCCCCCCGGACTCCCCCGCCGTGAAGCTCGCCCAGGACGCCTTCGAGCGAACGCTGGGCCGCCGGCCGCTCCTCCTCCGTACGGGCGGCACGCTTCCGATCGTGCCCGCGCTCGCGGACAAGGGCATCCCCACGATCCTCACGGGCTTCGGCCTGCCCGGCTCGAACATGCACTCGCCGAACGAGCGCTTCCTCGCCCGCTATCTACCGCTCGGCGTGGAGGCCGCCCGCGAGACCCTCAAGGAGTTCGCCGCGCTCCGCTGAGGCTAGGCGCTGACGGGCTCGGCAGCTTCGGCCGCGTGCTCGTGGCCGTGGTCGTGCTCAGGGACGAGCCATTCGTGGCCGAAGCGGCGCATCTCCGTGATGATCGGAAGGAGCGCCTTTCCCTTCGGCGTCAGCTCGTACTCGACCCTGGGAGGAGACTCGGCGTAGCTCTCACGCGCCAGGAATCCCTCCTCCTCGAGGACGCGCAGGCGCTCCGAGAGCGTGCGCGGGCTGATCCCGGGACAGGCGCGCTCCAGCTCTGAGAAGCGCCGTGGCCCCTCCGAGAGATCGTGTACGAGGACGGCGGTCCACTTGGCGCCGATGATGTCCGCTGTACACGCCACCGAGCACTCGCTGTCGTGTACCGGGCGCATCGTCCGCATGGTCTGATTGTAGTGGACGGCTCAAACGGCCCAGCCCCAGGCCCGGGCCTCGTTTGAGTGTCCATCCCGGAATCGGGTGTGCCGATGCCCCCGATGTGGAGGAATCGATTGGTCAAAGACTCCAGCGCCTGCGCCGCCAGCGCGGGATGTCGCAGCGCGACGTGTCCGCCCCAGGCGTGTCCTACACGTACATTTCGCGGATCGAGGCCGGCCAGCGCCAGCCCTCGATCAAGGCTCTCCGGGCGATCGCACTTCAGCTCAGTGTTACGCCCGAGTATCTGGAAACCGGGCAGGACCTGCCTCCGGCGCAGGATCGCGAGCTTCGGATCGGCGACGCCGAGCTCCAGCTTCGGTTCGCCGCCGGTCCCGAGCCCCAGAAGACCATGCGGGCGTTGCTGGCCGACGCCGAGGCGGACGGAGACGCCGCTCTCGCCACGCGCGCGCGGGTGGCTCTTGCCGTGGCGGCCGACCTCAAAGGCCGGCACGAGGAGGTGGTCGAGATCCTCGAGGACACCGTCGAAGCGGAGAGTTTCGAGGTCGGTAGAAACCCGGACGCGTTCGCGCTCCTCGGCGGAGCCTACGCCGCTCTCGGCGAGACGCCGCGTGCGATTGCGTTCTTCACCCGCTGCCTCTCGGAGCTTCGCGCGAGCGCGCCGGTCGACCCGATCGACGACATCCGGTTCTCCACGCATCTCGCGTCCGCGCTCGCCGACGCCGGGGATGCCGACGGCGCGCGCCGGGTGCTCGCCGAAGCGCTTCCACGGGCCGACGGGATCGCGGACCGGCACACACTCGTCCGGCTCTATTCCTCACTCGCTCGGACGCACGCTGCCGCTGGCCTGCCGGCCCGGGCCCTGGACTTCGTTCGCCGCGCCATCGCCCTCCTCGAGGCCACGGAGGACACGTTCCACCTCGCGCGGGCGCACCAGCTCGCCGCCTCGATCCTCCTCGACCAGGAGAGCGCCGCGCCGGCACGCCGTCACCTCGAACGCGCCGAGAGTCTGCTGGGCTCCGAGGCGGCGGCGGAGGACATCGGTGCACTAAGGGCGGAACAGGCGCGCCTCCAGCTCCAGCTCGGAGAGCCTGAGGTCGCCAACAGGCTCGCGCTCGAGGCGCTCGTACTCCTCGAGGACGGGACGGCGGTCGGCGGTGGCCGCACGGGCCGGGCCCTCGCTCAGGTCTTCGAGCAGCTCGGCGCGCCCGACCTGGTCGAGCGCTCCTACCGTGCCGCGATTGCGTCGCTTGCCGATGCGGGCGGCAGTCGCCACGTGGCGGAGACGTTTCGGGCGTTCGGCAAGTTCCTGCGTGCCAACGGCCGGGAGCGCGAGGCGCTCGACGCGTTCGAGCAGGCCGCCGATCTCGCGGTCAGCACCTAGCTAGCTGGCTACCTACTCGAACGGGGGGGCACCGTGCACCCAGCGGCCGCCGAGCATCGTCGCCTCGACACAAACCTCGGCGAGCTCCTCGGGGTCGCAGGCGAGGGGGTCGCGGTCGAGCACGACCAGATCGGCCAGGTAGCCCGGGAGGAGCTTTCCGCGCCGATGCTCGTCGCCGGCCAGCCAGGCGGGCGCCGACGTCGTCGCCGCCAAGGCCTCCTCTACTCCGACTGCCTGCTCCGGGTGCCACGCGGGGCGCTCGTCGAGCGTGCGGAGCACTCCAGCTCGGATCCCCAGCAGCGGATCGAGCTCCTCGATCGGCGCGTCGGAGCCGTTCACGAGCACCGCGCCCGTTTCGAGCAGTGACCGGAACGCGTACGCCCGATCCGTCATGCCCGACCAGAACCGGTCCGCGACGTCGCGGTCGGAGGGCGCGTGGGAGAACTGCACCGACGCCGTGATGCCGAGGCGGCCGAAGCGCTCAACGTCGTCCCAAGCGAGGAGCTGTGCGTGCTCGATGCGGTGACGGAGCCCGAGCGGCTCCCACTCGGCCCGTGTCTCCTCGAACGCGTCGAGCGCATCGCGGTTCGCCAGGTCGCCGATCGCATGTACTGCGACGGGTAGCCCAGCCTGTGCACCTCGCCGGACTATGTCTGCGAGCTCGTCCCCGCTCGTGATCCGAACACCGGAGCCGTCAGCGAGCACCGCGGTCTGCGACCCGAGCGTCCCGTCCATGAAGACCTTGAGGTAGCCGATCCGAAGGAGATCGTCGCCGAAGCCCGAGCGGATGCGGAGCGCGGCGAGCTCGTCCACTCGCTCGTGTGGCACCGACTGCCAGACCCGGAGAGTGAGGGCTCCCTCGTCGCGAAGCTGCCCGAAGTAGCCGAGCGCACCCAGCCAGCCGTCCTTGTCGTGGATCGCCGTCACGCCGCGGGAGTTCGCGATCCGGATCCCTGCCCGCATCGCATCCAGCCACTCCGCCTCGGGCGTGACGACGTACGTCTCGCGGAAGCGCCAGGCCGACTCTTCCCGAAGGACGCCGGTCGGCTCGCCGCCCTCGTCCGTCTCCACGACTCCTCCCGGAACCGCGAGGTCGCCGTTCGCGTGCGCGAGCGCCGCGGAGTTCAGCCAGAGGCTGTGCCCGTCCTTCGCCATGAGCGCTACCGGCGTGGTTTGGGTGACGGCGTCCAGCGCCTCCTTCGTCGGCTCGACAGACGGATCCCATTCAGCGCTCCGCCACCCTGTGCCACGGAGCCAGCGCCCCTGCGCGCAGCCGGAAGCTGCCTCGGCGACGCGGGAGACGGCCTCCTCGAGGGATCGCGTTCCTTCCAGCCGCACCTGGCGCTGAGCGAGGGCCCACTGCGGGAAGTGGACGTGCGAGTCCGTGAAGCCGGGCAGGACGCAGCGGCCGCGGAGGTCGATGCGCTCGGGCCCCGGCAGGGCCATCTCGTGGGTTCCGACGCCGCCCGCGATCCGGTCGCCCGCGATCGCGAGCGCCCGCGCGGCGGGCAGGCTGGCGTCCATCGTCCTGACGATCCCGTTCTCGAGGATCATCCGTGAGACTCTAAGCCCCGTGGTCCCGGCGTCGGAGATCGAGGCGCGGCTAGGAGCCTTTCAGAGGCGCCTCGCGGGTGCCGAGCTCGATGCCGCGCTCGTGGTCGAGCAGACCGACCTCTACTACCTGGCGGGCACCACGCAGAGCGCGCACCTCGTGGTGCCGGCAGACGGCCCGCCGGCGCTCCTGGTGCGGCGGAGCCTCGAGCGCGCCCGCTCGGAGTCACCGCTCGAGCGTGTCGAGCCCCTCGGCACGCTGCGGGAGCTTCCTGCGGCGCTCGCGTCGGCCGGGGTCGAGCGCGGGAGGCTCGGCCTGGAGCTCGATGTCCTTCCGGCCGCGCAGTACCTCGCGTACGGGCGCAGGCTCGAGGGGTTCGACCTCGCCGACTGCTCGGCACCTCTTCGGAGCCAGCGCTCAGTGAAGTCGGCCTGGGAGCTCGAGCAGATCCGGGTCGCGGCGGCACAGGTCGCAGACGTGCCCGAGTGGGTCGTCGGTGTGCTCCACGAGGGGATGACCGAGATCGAGCTCGCGGCCGAGATCGACCGGCGGTTACGACTCGCGGGTCACCAGGGGGTCGTCCGGTTTCGCGGCTTCAACCAGGAGATGTCGACCTCGTCGGTCGTCGCCGGCCCGAGCGCGGCCGTCGAGGGCGCCGCCGACACGCCGATCGTGGGGCCGGGGCCGAACGCCGCGGTGGCCCGCGGGGCATCGGCCCGCCCGATCGGGAGGGGCGAACCTGTCGTCGTCGATCTCGTGGGAGCCTGGGAGGGCTACCTCGCCGATCAGACCCGGACCTTCACGCTCGGGGCACCCGCAGACGAGGTCGAGGAGCCGTATCGGCTCGCGGAGCGCATCCTCCACGCGGTGTCGGCTGAGACGCGACCCGGTGTCGCGCCGAGCCGCCTCTACGAGCGCGCCGTTGAGCTCGCCTCCGGCCCCTACGCGGGGCGATTCATGGGCGGCTCTAGCTTCGTCGGCCATGCGATCGGGCTCGAGATCGACGAGCGGCCCGTGCTCGCGCCGGGTTTCGATGACCCGCTGGAAGAGGGCGTCGTCTTCGCGCTCGAGCCCAAGTTCCTCTTCCCAGGGGAGTTCGCGGTCGGCGTCGAGAACTCGTACGCGGTCAGCGCTGACGGTGTCGAGACACTCACGCATGCGCGCGAGGACCTCATCATCGTCTAGGCACGTATCCGTGCCGGTGGAGCTCACCCTCGTTTCCGAGCCGGGCTCGTATAGTCGGGCCGCCATGGCGGGCCTCTCACGTGGTGAGTCCGCCCGGGTGCGGCGAGCCCGGGAAGGCTCGGCGGACGACATCGAGGCTCTCTTCCGCCAGCACTGGCCTCGCGCGTATCGGGCCGCGTACCTCGTAGTCCACGATGCCGCGGCGGCCGAGGACATCGCCCAGGAGGCGTTCCTGGCCGCGGTTCGCGCGCTCGAGCGCTTCGACGGCAGGAGGCCGTTCGCGCCCTGGCTCCACCGGATCGTCGTGAACCGGTCGATCGACTGGGCACGTGCACGGGCGATTCGCCGAGAGCTTGGCGACGAGCGCGCCTTCGCGGCGCTCGCGGCACCCGAGGCGGCAGGGCGTCCGGTCTCGGGCGAGATCGTGGCAGCCCTCGGCGAGCTGGCGCCCGACCACAGGGCGGTCATCGTGCTGCGGTATCTCCTCGACTACACGCCGGGGGAGATCGCCTCGCTCCTCGACGTCCCGCGCGGCACCGTCAACTCACGAATGCGGCGGGGCCTCGACGCGCTCGGCGCGCTCCTCGGGGCGGAGGAGGCTCCGTGAACGACGAGCGTCTGCGCCGCAGCATCCAGTCGGTGTCTCCGCCCGGCGAGCTCGACGCCGAACGGCGCGCCTGGGCCGTCGTCCACGCGGCCTACACGGCTCGGGAGCCCGTTGGCCGGCGTTGGCGGCCCGCCTGGCCCGCGGCACTCGCCGCCGCACTCGTCGCGGTCGGCGTCGGCCTGGCCGCGACACCGGCCGGCCCGGCTGTCGTCGACGCCGTCCGCGACGTCTTCAGGAGCGACGACGTACGACCCGGGCTCGAATCGCTGCCGGCTCCCGGCAGGCTTCTCGTCACGGCTGGGGGCGGGGTCTGGGTCGTCCGCGAGGACGGCTCGAAGCGCCGGCTCGGCGACTACAGGGCAGCGTCCTGGTCGCCGGCCGGCCGCTTCGTGGTCGCCACGGACGAGCGCCACGTCGTCGCGGTCGAGCCCGACACGGGCGATGTCCGCTGGAGCCTGACCCGGCCCGAGGTCGCGGACGCGCGCTGGATGCCAGTTACGGGGACTCGCGTCGCGTATCGCTCGGGCCCGACGCTCCGCGTCGTCGACGGCGACGGCACGGACGACCGGCTCCTGGCCCAGGGTGTGGCCTCGGTTTCTCCTGCCTGGCGGGCCGCTCACGAGAACCAGCTCGCCCACGTGGATCGGCGCGGCATCGTTCGCCTCACCGATGTGAGCTCGGGACGAGTCCTCTGGCGACAGCGGGTCGGGCGCGTGACGGCGCTCGCGTGGTCTGCCGACGGGACGCGGTTGGCGGTGGTCGGCCCGCGGGCCGCGCGGATCCTCTCGGCGGCCGGACGGCGGATCGGGACACTCGCGTTCGAGGGCGGCCGGGCCGTCGCTGCCGTGTACTCGCCCCGCGGGCGGATCCTGGCCGTCAGCCTGCGCGGTCCCGAGGCTTCCGAGGTTGCGCTCTACCGCGGCAAACGGCCGGCGGTCCTCCAGCGGACCCCCGGCCGGCTCGCCGGGCTCGCCTGGTCGCCTGACGCGCGCTTCGTCCTCGTCGGCTGGGAGAGCGCCGACGAGTGGCTCTTCCTCCCGGTCGAGGGTCGGGAGCCGACCGCGGTCGGCGAGATCTCAGCCGAGTTCGCCCCCGGCGACGAGCAGGCCGGCTATCCGCAGATCGAGGGCTGGGTGTCATCGCCGTAGGCCACTTCGGCCTCGGCCTCCACATCGAGCGTCAGAAAGCGGGCGAGGCGCGCGGCCTCGTCCTCGTCGAGCGACATCGCCGCATCGACTCCAGGCGCCTCGGGATCGCCGCTCCAGACGCTGAAGCGGACGCGCCGCAACGCATCCGGCGCGAGGTAGCGCGAGACCCGGAGCGCGCGGTCACGCTCGACCCCGAGGTCGGGATGAGGACGGAAGAAGTCTGTGAGCTTCCGTCGTTGCGGGGCCGCACACCAAGGGCAGAAGCGAAAGCTCGTCTCCACCTCTCCGCCACAGCCCGAGCAGCGACGCATGCAGCCCCTTTCGTGAACAGAGCCTAACCAGGGCAGCCCAGCCTAATCCTGCTTGCGGGCGATCGCCTGACCGAGCTCGAGCTTGGTCATCTTCGAACGGCCCGCGACGCCGAGCCGCTTGGCGCGCTCGTAGAGCTCGTCCCTCGTGTGTCCCTCGACATCGACGCCGCCTGCGGTCGGTGCCGGATAGTCACGGGCGTCGCGCCCGCTCTTCTTGGCTTGCGGGTCGGACGGGCCCTTCTCGTCCTTCTCCTCCCAGTGGTCGCCGACCTTCTCGTGGGAGTGCTTTACGGCCGCGAAGGCGGCACGGTGTGCCCGCTCCTCGTTGCCGCCGTACTGCTCATGGGCGCTGTCGAGCGTCTTTGCGTACGTTCGTTGCGCCTTCGCGGGCGAGCGCTTCAACGTGCCCGGCAGGTCGCTCTTCGTGGTCTTCGGCATGCGCGCCTCCTCCGTGGTCTCTGGCCCGCATTCCCGCCTGAACGCAGGGCAAACGTCCGTACACTGGGCGTGTGGGGGCAGACCCGCTCTCGGACGAGCAGCGCGAGATTCGCGATCTCGTGCGCGCTCTGACGCGCGAGCGGATTGCTCCTCGGGCGGCTGAGATCGACGCCTCCGCGGAGTTCCCGTGGGACATGGTCGAGCTCTTCCGCGAGCACGAGCTTCTCGGCCTTCCGTTCGAGGAGCGCCACGGCGGTACGGGCACCGGCATGCTCATGCTCCTCGTCGCGATCGAGGAGGTCTCGAAGGTCTGTGCAACGACCGGGCTGATCCTCGCCGTCCAGGAGCTCGGGGCGCTCGCACTCAAGCTCGCCGGGACTGACGAGCAGAGAGAGCGCTGGCTGCCGCGACTGGCCAGCGGCGAGTGGCTCGGGGCCTATGCCCTCACGGAGGCCGGCTCGGGCTCCGACGCGGCGGCGATGCGCACCGAGGCGCGCCAGGACGGCGATGCCTACGTCCTCAACGGCGGCAAGCGATTCATCACAAACGCCGGCGTCGCGGGCCTATACACCGTGTTCGCCAAGACCGATCCCGACGCCGGCCACGCCGGCATCTCGTGCTTCGTCGTCGAGGCCGATACACCGGGCTTCTCCGTCGGGCGGATCGAGCCCAAGCTCGGGATCAAGGGCTCGACGACGGGCGAGGTCTTCTTCGACGACTGTCGGGTACCGGCTGAGAACCTCGTCGGCGAGGAGGGTGAGGGCTTCGCGATCGCGATGCGCGTCCTCGACCGCTCGCGGCCCGGCATCGGCGCCCAGGCGCTCGGCATCGCCCAGGGCGCCACCGACTACGCGCTCGACTACGCGTCGAGCCGCGAGACGATGGGCAAGCCGATCGCCGAGCACCAGCTCATCGCAGGGAAGCTCGCCGACATGGAGACGCGGTGCCAGGCCGCTCGCGGGCTCCTCTATCGCGTCGGGCAGCTCGTGGACGAGGGCGTCGACGGGCCGGAGCTCACCAAGGCTTCCGCCATGGCGAAGCTCTACTGCTCGGACGCCGCGATGGAGGTCACGACGGAGGCTGTGCAGATCCTCGGCGGGTACGGCTACATCAAGGAGTATCCGGTCGAGCGCATGATGCGGGACGCGAAGATCACGCAGATCTACGAGGGCACGAACGAGATCCAGAGGCTCGTGATCGCGCGCGAGATGGTGCGCGAGGGCCGCGCGTCGTCCTTCGCCGGAGTCGGCGCTTAAGAAGCTCTAACGAGATGAGGCCTTGTGCCGTCGGGCCGCGCTGCGCGGCCCAGGGCGGCGTCCTCAGTCGCACCCATATCCTCTGGATATGAGCGCTCCCTGCGTCCTTTCCCTGAACCACGCAGCGCACCCCGACGACGAAGCATCATCCCGTCAGAGCTTCTAGCCGGTACGACGCGGTTGTCATCGGGGCAGGGCCGAACGGGCTCGCCGCGGCGATCGAGCTGGCGCGGGCCGGTCGCCGGGTTCTCGTCCGGGAGGCGAGCGACACGGTCGGAGGCGGTGCCCGCTCGGGGGAGCTGACGCTGCCCGGATTCGTCCACGACCGCTGTTCCGCCATCCATCCGCTCGGGGCCGGTTCGCCCTTCTTCCGCAACCTGCCGCTCGCCGAGCACGGGCTCGAGTGGGTCTTCGCGCCGCTCGAGCTGGCGCATCCGCTGGACGGCGGCGAGGCCGTCGTGGTCGAGCGGTCGGTCGGTGCCACGGCGGCCGGGCTCGGCGCGGACGCCCTCGCCTACGAGCGCGTGGTCGGAACGACGGCGCGACGCTGGGAGCTGCTCGCGCCGAGCCTGCTCGGCTCGCTGCTCAGACTTCCACGGCACCCGCTCGCGCTGGCGCGCTTTGGGCTACCGGCGCTGCTGCCGGCGCAGGTGCTCGGTCGCGTGGCCTTCCGGGGAGAGCGGGCGCGCGCGCTCCTCGCCGGCGCGGCCGCGCACTCGTTCCTTGCGCTCGACCGGGCGGCGTCGGCCTCCTTCGGGCTCGTGCTGCTCGCGGTCGCACACGCCGTGGGCTGGCCGTTCCCGCGCGGAGGCGCCCAGAGCCTTTCGGACGCGCTCGCCTCCTATCTCCGGTCACTCGGTGGCGAGATCGAGACGGGCTCTCCGGTGACGACACTCGACGAGCTCCCGCCGGCCAAGGTTGTCCTCTGCGACGTCACGCCCAGGCAGCTCGTCGCGCTCGCCGGCGATCGGCTTCCGGCCGGCCGGCGCCGCCGGTTCGAGCGCTTTCGCTACGGCCCAGGGGCCTTCAAGCTCGACTGGGCGCTCTCGGCGCCGATCCCGTGGGCGAATCCGGCTTGCGGCCGAGCTGCGGGCGTGCACCTCGGCGGGACGCTTGCGGAGATCGCGGAGGCCGAACGCGCCCCGTGGGAGGGCCGGGCGGCCGAGCGGCCGTTCGTCATCCTGGCCCAGCACACGCTCCACGACCCGACCCGTGCGCCCGAAGGCCGGCACACCGCGTGGGGGTACTGCCACGTTCCACCGGGCTGGGACGGGGACGCAACCGAGGCGATCGAGGGCCAGGTCGAGCGCTTCGCGCCGGGCTTTCGGGGCGTCGTCCTGGCGCGGTCTGCCCGCGGCCCAGCCGAGCTCGAGGCCGACAATCCCAACCTCGTCGGCGGCGACGTGAACGGCGGCCTCCAGGACCTGAGCCAGCTCATCTTCCGTCCGACGCCCGGTTTGTCGCCGTACGGAACCGGGGCGCAAGGGCTCTACCTCTGTTCCTCGTCGACCCCGCCGGGCGGCGGAGTGCACGGAATGTGTGGCTATTGGGCTGCACGGGCGGCGCTGAAGCAGCTCGAGTAGTCGAGTTGTGACCTCGACCGCGCCGGAGGAAGCACCAGCACGTGGGCCTGCGAAGAGGCGGGGTCAGTCGCGGGCCGCGCGGAGCGCGGCCTTGTGTGCTCGCTTCTGCGTCTGGTAGGCGAGCAGGGATTCGGTCGAGTCGACGTCGCCGAGCGTCGGATGGCTCGGCACGACGTCCTCCCAGCCGGGCGGCGCGATTCCGAAGCGCTTGGCGAGGACGGCTGTGAGCGCCTTCGCCTTCATCTCGCCGATCCCCGGCAGCGCGAGCAGCCGGCTCCTGAGCTCGGCGCCGGTCTCAGCATCGCTCCAAACCCGCTCGGGATCGCCGCCGAAGTCGGCGACGAGCGTGCGGCAGAGCTCCTGCACGCGCGCCGCCATCGCGCCGGGAAACCGATGGAGCGCGGGCCGCTCTCGAAAAACAGCCTCGAACTCGGCCGGATCCATGCCGGCGATCCGCTCGGCGTCGAGCCCGCCGATCCGGCGCGAGAGCTCGAGCGGCGACGAGAATGCCTTCTGGACTGGCACCTGCTGGTCGAGCACGAAGCCGATGAGAAGTGCCAACGGCTCCCGCGCGAGCAGCTCGTCCGCTTCGTCGTTCTCGGTGAAGTGAAGCCGGTCGGGCCGGACGGTGGCCATGGCCTGAGTCTACGTCGCGACCCGCGTACGAAGCGTTGCGCATTCGACGCACCTCCGGCACGAACGTCACACACCGGCGCGTTTTTCTCGCGTAGGCTCGCCGCGGGGAGGAGGCTGGGCGCGCCTTAAGACACGCGCCAATCCAAAGGGCATGTCCGCGCTGAAGCCGCGCGAATCGGCGAGACACCGCCTCGATAGGCTGGACACATGAGCTCGCTCGCGCCTTTCTCGCCCGCTGTTCGCACCTGGTTCGAGCAGACCTTCGACGCGCCGACGCCGGCTCAGGAACACGGCTGGCCGGCGATCGCATCCGGCTCGCACACGCTCATCCAGGCGCCGACCGGCTCCGGTAAGACGCTTGCCGCCTTCCTCTGGGCACTGGATCAGGCGCGTCCGGGGGAGGGCACGCAGGTGCTCTACGTCAGCCCGCTCAAGGCCCTCAACTACGACGTCGAGCGAAACCTGCGCGGGCCGCTGGCCGGCATCGGCTCCGACCTCTCGGTTGCCGTCCGCACGGGTGACACGAGCCCCAAGGAGCGGGCCGCGATGCTCCGCCGACCGCCGGACATCCTCATCACGACGCCCGAGTCGCTCTTCCTCATGCTGACCTCGCGCGCCCGCGAGATCCTCGGCGGAGTCCGCTTCCTGATCCTCGACGAGGTACACGCCGTCGCCGGCACCAAGCGCGGCGCGCATCTCGCGATCTCCGTCGAGCGGCTCGAACGGCTGACCTCCGAGCCCCTTCAGCGCGTCGCGCTCTCCGCCACGCAGCGTCCGCTTGACGAGATCGGGCGCTTCGTCTCGGGCGGACACCCGATCGAGCTCGTCGACGCCGGCAGCCGCAAGGAGCTCGACCTCGAGGTCGTCGTCCCGCTCGAGGACATGCGCGAACCGGTCGAGGGCAACTCGATTTGGCCGTCGATCTACCCAAAGATCCTCGAGCTCGTCGAGGCGCACCGCTCGACGATCGTCTTCGTCAACAACCGGAGGCTCGCCGAACGCCTCGCGCTTCGGCTGAACGAGATCGCCGAGCGCGAGATCGCCCGCGCACACCACGGCTCGCTCGCCCGCGAGCAGCGTGTGGAGGTCGAGGAGCTCCTGAAGCGCGGCGAGATCCCCGCTCTCGTCGCCACCTCGTCGCTCGAGCTCGGGATCGACATGGGCGCGGTCGACCTCGTCATTCAGGTCGAGTCCCCGAAGTCGGTCGCCACCGGACTCCAGCGCGTCGGACGCTCCGGCCACAGCCTCGGCGAGGCGTCGAAGGGCCGCATCTTCCCGAAGTTCCGAGCCGACCTCCTCGAGTCCGCAGTGGTCGCGCGGCGCATGCACGAGGGCGCCATCGAGGAGACCCGCATTCCGCGGAACCCGCTGGACGTCGTCGCCCAGCAGGTGGTCGCGATCGCCTCGCAGGAGGAGATCTCGGTCGACGAGCTCCACGAGCTCCTCCGGCGGGCGTACCCTTTCCGAGACCTCTCGCGCCAGCAGCTCGAGAACGTGCTCGACATGCTCGCGGGGCGCTATCCCTCCGAGGAGTTCGCCGAGCTCCGGCCGCGCATCGTCTGGGATCGCGTGGCCGGGCTCGTCCGTGGCCGGGAAGGCGCCCGTAGGCTCGCTGTCACCAACGCGGGGACGATCCCCGACCGTGGTCTCTTCGGCGTCTATCTCGTCGGAGGCGGCGGCCGGGTCGGCGAGCTGGACGAGGAGATGGTGTACGAGGCGCGTGTGGGCCAGACGTTCCTCCTCGGCGCCTCGACCTGGCGAATCGAGGACATCACCCGCGACCGCGTGCTCGTCTCACCGGCTCCCGGGATTCCCGGCGCAGTTCCCTTCTGGAAGGGCGAGGGGATCGGCCGCCCCTACGAGCTCGGGCGCGAGATCGGCCGGGCCGCGCGCGAGCTCGTCGCGCTCGACGACGACGGCGCCAAGACCCGACTCGTGGCCGAGCACTCGCTCGACGAGCGCGCGGCGGAGAACCTGCTCACCTTCCTTCGCGATCAGGAGGCTGCGACCGGTGTCCTGCCTTCCGATCGCTCGGTCGTCGTCGAGCGCTTCCGCGACGAGATCGGCGACTGGCGGCTCTGCATCCTGACCCCCTTCGGCGGCCGGGTTCACGCGCCCTGGTCGCTCGCGCTAGCCGCCCGCCTCCGCGGCTCGCTCGGCCTCGAGGTGAACTCGATCTGGTCGGATGACGGGGTCGCGCTGCACCTACCCGACGCGGACGCCCCGCCCACTGTGGAGGATCTCGTCGTCGATCCCAGCGAGCTGGACGAACTCGTCCTCGCGGAGCTGGCGGGCACCGCACTTTTCGGGGCGCGTTTCCGTGAGAACGCGGCGCGCGCGCTCCTGATCCCGCGGCGGCGGCCCGGCGAGCGAACGCCTCTCTGGCAGCAACGCCTGAAAGCTCAGGCGCTGCTCCAGGTCGCGCGCCGCTACCCGGATTTTCCGGTCATCCTCGAGACCGTCCGCGAGGTGCTCCAGGACGTCTTCGACCTGCCGGCCCTCCGCGAGCTCCTCGCCGGGCTCCAGCAGCGACGTATCGATCTCGTGTCCGTCGAGACACCGACCGCATCGCCCTACGCGTCGTCCCTCCTTTTCGACTACGTCGCGACGTACATGTACGAGGACGACACGCCGCTCGCCGAGCGACGGGCGCAGGCGCTCGCGCTCGACCGCGATCTCCTGAAGGAGCTGCTCGGCCAGGAGGAGCTCCGTGACCTCATCGACCCCGGCGCGCTCGAGCAGGTCGAGGCCGAGCTCCGCGGCGAGCCAAAGAGCGTGGATGCGCTCCACGACTTTCTCCTGCGGCGTGGGGATCTCGCCCCGGGTGAGTTCGACGAGGCGCTCGCCGCGCCGCTCGAGGCCGAGCGCCGAGCCGTTCGCGTCCGGGTCTCCGGAGCCGAGCGACTGATTGCGGCCGAGGACGCGGGCAGGTATCGGGACGCGCTCGGTGCGATGCCGCCCTCCGGGCTGCCGGACACGTTCCTGGAAGGAGGCGAGTCTCCGCTCGCCTCGATCCTCGTCCGGTACTCCCGCGGTCGCGGGCCGTTCACGACCGCACAGGTGGCCGAGCGATTCGGACTCCGGCGCGAGCGTGTCGAGGATGAGCTCGGTGCTCTCGAGCGCGATGGGCGGCTCGTCCGCGGGGAGCTCAGGCCCGGCGGAAAGGAGCGCGAGTGGTGCGACCCGGACGTGCTGCGACGGCTCCGGAGGGCGAGCCTGGCTGCGCTCCGCAAGGAGGTGGAGCCGACCGGCCAGGCTGCGCTCGGGCGTTTCTTGCCGGCGTGGCAAGGCGTCGACCGGCGGGCCACGCTCCGTGAGGCGCTCGTCCCGCTTCAGGGTCTGTCGCTCCCCGTTGCCCTTTGGGAGAGCGATGTGCTGCCGCGGCGTAGCCCGGGGTACCAGCCCGCTCAGCTCGACCAGCTCTGCGCATCCGGCGAGGTCGTCTGGGTCGGCGCCGGGCTCGAGCGTGTGGCGCTCTACTTCCGCGAGGACGCTCCCGCCCTTGGTAGGCCGGCAGCGCTCGCTCCGCCCGAGGGTGATGCCCACGACGGGATTCGTGCCACACTGGCGGGGCGCGCGCTCTTCTGGTTCGACCTGCTGCGTGAGACCGGGCTCGAGGCCGAGACGGCGCTGCCGGCGCTCTGGGATCTCGTCTGGGCCGGTGAGGTGACGAACGACGCCTGGCAGCCACTTCGAGCCGAGCGACGGTTCGCGACCCCGAAGCCCGAGCGGAGGCCGCGGCGCTTTTCCCGCCGGCGGGCCAACGCGATCACGGCGACACAGGGTCGCTGGTCGTCGACCGGCTCCCTCTTCGATGGAGAATCGGACGCCCGGGCGCTTGCCGAGCTCTTGCTCGAGCGGCAGGGCATCGTGACGCGAGACAGTGTTCGCGCCGAAGGCATTCCAGGCGGTTATGGGGCCGTCTACGGCGAGTTACGGAAGCTCGAGACACTGGGCGTCTGCCGTCGCGGGTACTTCGTCGAGGGCTTGGGCGGGGCGCAGTTCGCTCTTCCGGGCGCCGTCGAGCGGCTTCGCGAGCCTGCGGCCGAGGAAGCGACTCTCGTGCTTGCCGCCGCCGATCCCGCACAGCCCTACGGCGCCGCCATCCCATGGCCGAAGCGGGCCGGGGCTCGAGCTGCCCGCGTGGCCGGAGCGCACGTCATCACGATCGGTGGTGAGCCGGCGCTCTACGTCGAGCGCGGCGGACGCTCGCTCGTGCCGCTCCGCGACCCCGAGCCCGAGTGGTTGCGGATCGCGTTCGAGGCGCTCGTCGCGCATGTGCGGCGGACGGGGCGGAAACGGCTCGCTGTCGAGCGCTTCGATGGCGAGCGGGTCAGCGAGACCGAGGTCATGTCACTCCTCGTCGAGGCGGGCTTCCTTGCCGGGCCTCGGCGCGCTGTTCTCCGCGCCTAGTCTTCCTCGGCAGCGAGCGCCTCTCGCGCGGCCTCGTCGAAACTCATGAGCTCGCCGGGAGCCAGTTCGCGGATCCGGTGCTCCTCGGCGACGGTTCGGTTCCTGAGGCCCTCGACGAGCGGCCTCGCCACGGATGCGTTCACGGGCGTTACTAGCTTTAGCCAGAGGGACGAGAGCCGGGGCGAGAGGAACGGGACTTCGACGATTAGCGGATGCCTTCCGCGGATTGCGGCGATCCGCTCCATCATCTCGCGGTAGGTCATCACATCCGCGCCGCCCACGTCGTACGCCTCATCGAAGGTTTCCTCGTTCCCACAGACCTCGGCCAGGAAGCGCACGACGTCTGCGAGAGCGACCGGCTGGGTCTCCGTCTTCACCCAGCGCGGAGTAACCATCGCCGGGAGCCGGTCGACGAGCGCGACGATTGTCAGGAAGGCGGCGCTGCCCGGCCCCACCACCATCGCGGCACGCAGCGTCGTCGTGGGAACGCTGCCGGCGGCGAGCCGCTCGCCTGTCTCGCGGCGGCTCCGTAGATGCGGCGAGAGGTCGGGCGAGTCGTCTCCGAGCCCACCGAGGTACACGATCTGCCTCACTCCCGCCGCCTCAGCCTCCCGTGCGACCGTGTCAGCTGCTCGGCGGTCGTCCTCTTCGAAGTCACGCGAGCCGAGCGAGTGCACGAGGTAGTACGCGACGTCGACATCCTCGAGGGCCGCGGCCACACCCTCGCCGGCGGTGACGTCCGCGGCGACCCACTGGACGTTCGGTTCGTCACTCTCCCGCCGGCGCCTGGAGACGGCGACGACCTCGTGCCGATCCGCCAGTACCGGCACGAGCGCGCGACCGATCGTCCCGGTGGCTCCGAAGACGGCGACCCTCACGCCGACTCCTCGAGCAGTCGCGCGAAGTAGCGTCGGCTGAGGGCGACATGAAGCCGGGATTGGCCCTGCACGTAGAGCGCGCCCGTCCATTCCGGCCTGCCCGGGCGTGCCGCGAGGGTCGGATGGAAATCCGTGATCGCGGAGCTGAGGACAAAGCCCTCCGCGCACTCCTCCTGCCGGAAGGTGATCGCACCGAGCCGCCGTCTCGCGAGGAGCCCGCCCACGATCGCATAGCGACAGGAGACCTCGCGACTGGTGGCCGTGAGCTCAGGGGCGCCGAACCGGAGCAGGGTCGGCCCCGCTCGGAGGCGCAACTCGATGCCGCCGTCCGTGAGGCCGCGCACGGCGACGAGCGAGCGCGTGAAAGGCTCGAGCGTTTCCCAGTAGACGTGTCCCAGTCGCTTCGCCCCGTCCTCGCTGGCCGGAACGACCGCCCGGTCGGTCATGAGGAATTGCTCTGACTCGACCGCTCCGGAGGAGGACTGCCGCTCGGCCGTTTTCCACTCGGGCGCCATAAAGTCAACCAAATCATGGACAATCAGACCGTCGCCGCGCGAGACTTGCCGCGTTCTTGGAGGCGGCGACGCGCGAAGGAGGCCACGCTTACGCACGTTCATCCCCAGGCGACGGCTGGGATCCTCGAGCCTGGGGCGCTCGACCGGCTCCTGGCGGCGCTCGGAGTCGCCCCGTGACGCAGCCCTACCGGCTCGGCTTCGCAGTCAAGATCCTCGACGGGGGTGGGATGAAGACCCACGACTCGCGTCGCTGGCAGAGCGGCCCGCATCTCAGCCGTTCGCTCGAGCTTCTCGCCGCGGCGTTCGAGTACCTCGATCGGATCGACGTGCGCGTCTACCGGATGTCGAGCTCGACCGTGCCGTACGGCACGCATCCCGACCTTCCGGAGCTCGGCTACCGGCGCCAGATCGACGCCTGCGAGGTGCAGCTTGCCGAGCTCGGCGCGAAGGCTCGCAAGCTCGGGCTTCGACTCTCCACGCACCCGGGCCAGTACTCGGTGCTCAACGCCGAGAACGCCGCCGTGGCCGAGAAGGCGATTGCGGACGTGGAGCAGGACGCGCTCCTCCTCGACGCGCTCGGCCAGCCGGCCGAAGGCGTCGTTGTCATCCATGTCGGCGGCCTCTACGGCCACCGAGCCTCTGCCCTCGACCGGTGGGCAGCGTGCTACGAGCGCCTGTCGGAGCGGGCACGCCGACGCCTGGTGGTCGAGCATGACGAGACGAGCTTCGACCTCGACGACGTGCTCGAGCTCCACCGGCGCACCGGCGTGCCCGTCGTGTTCGATTCCCATCATCACCGCGTCAATCCCGGAATCTGGGAAGACGCGGGCGAGGCCCTTGCCGCGGCGTACGCGACCTGGCCCGACGGCGTTCGTCCGAAGGTTCACGTGTCCTCGCCTCGCACCGAGCTCAGGACGGTCGGGCGCGGAAAGACGATCAGGCTCGTGCCGCCGCTCCTCGACCAGCACGCCGACTTTACGACTCCGTGGGACGTCGCCGACGTGCTGCACCTCGCGCCGGGGCCTCTAGACGTCATGCTCGAGGCCAAGGCCAGGATCTGGCCGTGCTCTGGGTGCGGCGGGCCCTCGAGCGAGTCGCGCCTGACCTCGCCGCGGCCGAGGAGCGCACCGCCTCGGCGCTACGCTGAACCGGTGCCCGAAGGGGACAGCCTTCGCCGGTACGCCGAGCGGCTCAAGAAGCTCGAGGGTCAGGTGGTCGCCGTCGAAACCCCGCATCCGCGCGCACAACTCCTCGGCCTTGCCGAGGAGCTCGACGGGAAGCGGCTCGAGCGGATCGAGGCGGTCGGCAAGAACCTCCTGCTGACGTTCGAGGGCGGGCTCGTCCTTCGGAGCCATTTACGGATGAAGGGACGCTGGCACGTACGGCCCGCGGCGCACCGCTACACAGGCCGGCCGTGGCTCGTGCTCCGCGGCGGCGACTGGCAGGCGCTCCAGTGGAACGGCCCGGTGCTCGAGCTCCGCCGTCGTCCGCCGGCGGCTATCCGCCGGCTCGGACCGGACATCATGGACGTGCGTCCCGATCTCGACGGCATGATCGGTCGGCTGCGGGCGGCCGGCCAGACGCGGGAGATTGGAGAGGCGCTCCTCGACCAGAGGGCCGTCGCCGGGATCGGCAACATGTGGAAGGCGGAGGCGCTCTGGCTTGCAGGGGTCTCTCCCTGGACGTCGGTCGGAGAGGTCTCGGACGAGGATCTGCGCCGTGTGCTCGACGCGGCCCACGACGCGATGAGCGCCCCCCGCCCGAGGCGCCAGGCGTACCGGCGCGCCGGCCTTCCGTGTCGTCGCTGCGGAGAGGTCATCCGCTCGTGGCCGCAGGGAGACGAGGCGCGGACTGCGTATTGGTGCCCGCGCTGTCAGGCAGGAACGGAGCACGCCACCGCGTAACCCGCCGCGTGGCCTCCACGGCTCCTCGGGCACCCCACTTACTGCGAGCGCTCCGGTCGTTCTGCCTCGGCGCGTTCTTCGACCTCGGGGCGGAGCTTGAGGAGGGTGCCGACCTGCCTGTCGAGCTCGAGGAGCATGCGGCGCCCGGCCGTCCGACGCTCTACGAGTACCGTCCTCTCGTCGGGGCCTTCGTCGAGGCGCGGGCTGAGCGACTCGGACGACGCGACGACGCTCAGGCCGCTCTCGCAGTCCTGAAGGAGGAGCCGGCCGCCGGTCTCTTCGCGCAGGCCCATGCGGGTGAGCGGGTGGGGGAGGACGAGGCTCTTCGCCGCACGGTTCTGATTCCGCTGCTCGTCGGGACGGCGAAGGCTTGCGGCGGCTTCGACTGGGACGACGCGGCCTTCGAGCAAGCGTATGCCGAGCTTGAGCGCTCGCTGTTCGGGGAGCGCCGCCTATACGGAGCCGTTGCACCGCTGGTCGGGCTGAGTGCGGGCGGTCCGATCGTCCTCGGTCGCGGGCTGACGGTGCGGCCGGTCGCGGCCGGCGAGCTGGTCGCGACCTGGCCGGATGCCGGCCGTCTGGCCCCACGAGACTTCGGCCGCGAGGTTGATCGGACGCTCGTCCTCGAGCTCGAGACGGAGCTTGATGCGACCGCGTGCAGGGTGCCGGACGTCCAGATTGAGATCGCGCGAACGGTGACGGCGCTCCGCTTGGCAACGCCGGGTGCAATCGCGGCCGGCCCAGTGATCTTTGAGCGTCTCGACTGGCGGCCCTACGGGGTTCGGCCGGTGCCGGCGCTCGCGGCGCAGCTTCCGGCCGGAGAACCAACCAGGCTCGACCCGTTCCGTGCCCGGTTGGTCGTCGAGCTTCAGGAGCAGCTCGCGTGCGTTCCGTCGGACTGCGATGTGCTCGAGGCGCTCGACCGCTGGGAGCTGGCTCTGTTCCACGAGGGCCCGGTGCGAGCCGACGAGCTGCGGGAGGCGCTGAGCTCGCTGCTCGGTTGTGACGAGGGACCGTGGGCAGCCGCGATGCGGGCCGCTGTGCTCCTCGGCGAAAACGCCCGCGAGCGTGCCGAGCTCCTGACCGCCCTTCGGGCGCTGGTCGACGGCGACGGCCCGGGCGCCCGTGCGGAAGAGTGCGTACGGAGAGCGCTCGTCGAGACTCTTCTTCACGAGTCGCGACCGGCGTTGGTGGCGGAGCTCGACGAGGCGCTGCTCGGCCTGCGGCCGCGCCCGTCCACGACGGCCGCCCGAGTCGTCGCGACGGGATGAATCGCGGCGAGCTCGTTCGCCTTCGCCGCTGTCGACTACTCCTCCTCGCCATGGCCTTCGGTCTGCTGCTGCCGGTCTTCCAGCGGAGCTGGGCGGTGCTTGGAGTCGCAGTGGCCGGTGAGGCGATTCTCGGGTTCACGTGGTGGCGCTCGTGCGGGCGTCACGCTGGCGACCCCACGCCGGATCGGGATCCGACCGAGCCCGTCTAGCCGGTCGGGCGAGCGGGCAACACACGCCGCTCATATCCTCTGGCGCAGAGCCGTCACGAAGTCGACACGAAGCGTGCTCATCCGTGCGTTTTCGCGCGCTACGGTCGATACATGGACGACACCGCCGAGATCCTCGACCGACTGGGACGCATCGGCGCGCTCTCGGGAGCCGGAGCAGCCAGGTCCGAGCTCCTTCGCGAGGTACGCGGCTTGCTCGAGGAGGGCGAGCGAAGCCTTCGCAGCGAAAGACGTGACGCCGCGGTCGAGCGTCGAGAGTCGGTGTCCGAGGAGGCTGCGGGAGCGGGTCTTCGGACTGGGCGATCCGGCGGGCCGACGGTCGGCGAGGATCGCGTGGGGTCGGCGACCCGGAGAAGGGAGGACACCGTGTCGTAGATTTCGCGCATGCCGCGGTACGGCCCCCCCGACGCGTTCGAGACACCGCGCTTCTCGGGCCCGCGAACGTTCATGCGGCTTCCGCACGTCCGCGAGCTCGAGGGCGTCGACGTCGCCGTCGTCGGCATCCCGACCGACGGGGCTGTCGTCTATCGGTCGGGCGCCCGCTTCGGCCCGGAGGGGATCCGGTCGGCTTCGGTCATGCTCCGCAACCACAATCCATTGCTCGGAGTCGACGTAACGGATCGCCTCTCGCTCGTGGACTGGGGCGACGTTCCCACCGTGCCCGGCTCGACCGAGGACTCGCTGGAGCGTTCTGCCGCTGCGCTCACGGAACTCGTGAGAGAAGGAGTGACGACGCTCTGCCTGGGCGGCGATCACACAGTCCTCCTGGCGGAGCTCCGGGCGGTCGTCTCGGTACACGGTCCGGTCGGGCTCGTGCAGCTGGACGCCCATCACGATCTGTGGGACGAGTACTTCGGCCAGAAGCTGTTCCACGGAAGCGTCGTCAGGCGTGCGCTCGAGGAGGGCCTCGTCGATCCCGCGCGCTCGGTTCAGGCCGGCATGCGCGGGTCGCTGGCCGCGGCGAGCGACGCCAACCTCCCGAGGGAGCACGGTCTGGACGCCATTCCGTACGAGGAGCTTGCGGCCGTGGGCCCAGGCGGCTTCGCCGAGCGTGTCCATACGCGCGCCGGGCGTGGGCCGTGTTTCCTGTCCTTCGACATCGATTTCGTCGACCCAGCGTTCGCGCCTGGAACCGGCACGCCGGAAGTCGGAGGGCCGTCGAGCCGGGAGGCCTTGACCTACCTCCGGGCGCTCGCTGGGCTCGACTTCCGTGGCTTCGACTGTGTCGAGGTCTCGCCTCCCTACGATCCGTCGGGCATCACGTCCTTCGTCGCTGCGAACGCGTGCTTCGAGATGCTGTCGCTCCTGGCGCTCCGACGGGGCTGAACGGCCCGCAAACCCAGTCAGGATCGGCTAGAGGATTGTGCTAGCCTGAAACGAAAGGAGGCCTCCTGGTGAGCCTTCTCAATCCTCTTTCGCGCTCGGGATCCGAAGCGCCTACCTCTCGAGGAGCGGCCTTGGGACAGGTCATCGCCTTTGCCAACCAGAAGGGCGGCGTGGCAAAGACCACGACGACCCTCAATCTCGCCGTCGCGTTCACGGAGCTGGGCCACCGCGTGCTGGCCGTCGATCTCGATCCTCAGGGCAACCTGACGATGAGCCAGGGCATGGATCCGGACACGGTCGAGCGCTCGATGTTCGACGTGCTCGTCCACTCGATGCCGATGGAGGATGTGATCGTGCGCGCTGAGATCGACGTCGCCGTCTCGTCGATCGATCTCGCGGGCGCCGAGCTCGCTCTGTCGAGCATGATCGGCCGCGAGCGTGCGCTGCAAAAGGCGCTCTTGCCGATGCGAAGCACATACGACTTCGTCCTCATCGACACGCCGCCATCACTCGGCTTGCTGACGATCAACGCCTTGACAGCCGCCGACTCCGTCATCGTTCCCGTGCAGTGCGAGTACCTCTCCCTTCGGGGCCTCGTTCAGCTTGAAGGAACGCTGTCGATGATCCGAGAGAATCTGAACCCTGTCGTCGAGATCCGCGGGATCCTTCCGACGATGTACGACGGCCGCACGCTCCACGCCAAGGAGGCGGTGGAGATGCTGCGGGAGAATTTCGGAGACCTGGTCTTCAACACCCGGATCAAGAAGACCGTTCGATACGCAGAGGCGCCCGTCCAGGGCAGCTCCGTGCTCAAGTACGACCCGACGGGCCCGGCTGCGGCCGCGTATCGCGACCTCGCGAAGGAGGTGCTCAATGGCGCGACGCCGCGCGAGCATGCGTGAAGGACCACTCGCCGAGCTCTTCCGCGCGACGGAAGCGGCTCAGCGCCAGGGAGGAAGCGAGGCGGAAGGGCCGGCCACGACTCCTTCCACCGGTGAGGCCGAGAAGGCAACGTCCGCCAAGTCGACCCGGGAACCGGCGCTCAAGCCCGTCGACGAGTCCCCGCCGACAGCCGATGCGGCGACCGACTCGGCCCCCGAACCCACACGCGAGCCGCGCGAATCCGGCCATAACTGGCTCGAGCCGCCGGTCACGGCGCTCGCCGACCCGAGCCCGCGCCTCCACCGGACGCCGCGCGCCGACTCCTCCGCCTACCTGGCGGTCATCCGGGTCGTCGGCGTCGGCGGCGGCGGCCTGAACGCCGTCAACCGCATGATCGAGGCGGGAATCTCGCAAGTGGAGTTTGTCGCCGTCAACACGGACATCCAGCAGCTGCGCGGTTGCGAGGCCCCGATCAAGCTACACATCGGTCGCGAGCTCACCCAGGGTCTCGGCTCGGGCGCAGATCCCGAGGTGGGTCGGCAAGCAGCCGAGGACGCCTACGACCAGATCAAGCACGTCCTCCGCGGCTCGGACATGGTCTTCGTCACCGCCGGCGAGGGCGGAGGCACGGGCTCCGGCGCCGCCCCTGTGGTCGCGCGCATCGCGCGTGAGGTCGGTGCGCTCGCCGTCGGCATCGTCACGCTTCCGTTCCGCTTCGAGGGCACGCGCCGCCGCCGCCAGGCGGACGACGGCGTCGAAGAGCTTCGGCGAGTCTGCGACACCGTCATCGTCATCCCGAACGATCGGCTGCTCGAGGTGCTGGATCGCTCGACTTCCATGATTGACGCGTTCCGAATCGCCGACGACGTGCTCCGTCAGGGCGTGCAGGGGATCTGCGACCTGATCACGACGCCGGGTCTCATCAACCTCGACTTCGCCGACGTCCGTACGGTCATGACCGATGCCGGGTCGGCCCTCATGGGCATCGGTTTCGCGACCGGCGAGAATCGCGGCACCGAGGCGGCCGAGCGGGCGCTTCGCTCGCCGCTCATCGACGCCGAGCTCGTCGGAGCCCGCGGGATCCTCCTCTCGATCGCCGGCGGAGACGACCTCACCCTCATGGAGGTGAACGAAGCGGCGGAGGTGGTCAGACGAGCCGCGACCGAGGAGACCAACATCATCTTCGGCGCGACCGTAGATCCCCGGCTTGCAGGACAGGTGTGGGTCACCGTCGTCGCGACCGGGATCGGCAAGGGCGGAGGTCGTCCGTCGTCCGAGCGCGAGCGTAGTCACGAGGATCCGCTCGAGCCACCGAGCTTTCTCTTCTAGAGCCAACAGCGGGCTACGCTCGGAACGATGAAGGGCGCGATCGCCGCCGGTCATCCGCGGACCGCAGACGCGGGAGCCAGGATCCTGGCCGAGGGAGGTAACGCCGTCGACGCGTGCGTCGCCGCCGCATTCACGTCTTGGGTGGCCGAGAGCACGCTGACCGGGCCGGGCGGCGGAGGTTTTCTCCTCGTCCACCGGGCTCGCGATCGAGCCGATCTCGTGCTCGACTTCTTCGTGGCGGCGCCGGGCCTCGGCTTCACTGGCCCACGGGGGGTGATGGCCGGTGTCGACATCTCCTTTGACGGAACCACCACCCAGCTCTTCCGAGTCGGGGGGGCGTCGTGTGCGGTGCCGGGAGCGGTCGCGGGGCTCGCCGAAGCGCACCGGCTCTACGGACGGCTTCCGTGGCGTGCGCTGCTCGAGCCGGCGGTCGAGCTTGCCTCCGCGGGCGTGCCGCTCACGGAGGCGCAAGGCTTTCTCCACGCGATTCTGGATCCTGTCCTTCGCTTCACGCCCGAGGCGCGTGCGGTCTACGGCGGCGAGGCCTGCCTCGTCGTAGGGGACACACTTCGCCTGGACGACCTAGCCGACACCCTCCGGCTTCTGGCTGAAGAGGGTGCCGCGGGCTTCTATCGAGGCGAGATCGCCCGCCGGATGGTTGCCACCGTGCAGGAGGCCGACGGCGCCCTGACGGAAGCCGACCTCACGTCCTACCGAGTTGTTCGGCGGCGTCCCGTCCGCGTGCCCTTCGCGGGCCACGAGTTCGTGTCCAACCCACCTCCCTCCTCGGGTGGCACCCTGATCGCGTTTGCGCTCGCCGTTCTCGACCGTGTAGGAGGCGCGGATCGGCGGACGGTCGCAGGAGCGGCGCGTCTAGTAGAGGTGGCCCGGGAGTCCGCCCGCCTGCGCACCGGCCGGTTCGCATCGGCTCTCCACCGCGGCGGGCTCGCGGCCAGGATCCTCGCCGACGAGCATGTCGGCGATGCCGCCGAGCGCATCTCCGCTCGCTCCTCGTCCGTCCGGGAGGCAGGAGGGTTGCCCTCGACAACCCACATCAGCGTCGTCGACGAGCATGGCAACGCCGCGTCGCTGTCCGCGTCGACCGGCTGCGGCTCTGGGGTGATCGTGCCCGGCACCGGCATCCACCTCAACAACATGCTCGGCGAAACCGATCTGAATCCGGCCGGCCTGGCTGCCCGTTCGGGTCGCCGGCTCACAAGCATGATGTCGCCCTCGATCGTGCTGGCGGCAGCCGGACCCCGACTCGTGATCGGAAGCGCTGGTTCCGAACGCCTTCGGGGTGCGATCGTCCAGGTCACGCTCGACGCCGTGGCGGAAGGCGTTGGACTGCGAAAGGCAATCGACTCTCCCAGGCTGCATCTCAGCGGCGAGACTCTGCACCTCGAGGGCGGGTTCGACCCTGTTGTGGCGAACGGCCTGGCGACGCGCGGCTACGAGCTCGTGCGCTGGGCGGATCAAAACGTCTTCTTCGGCGGCGTGTCGGCGGTGGCACTTCGGGCGGACGGCACCCTGGAAGCGGCCGGCGACGCCCGAAGGGGCGGAGACGGGGTCGTGGTCGAGTGAGTGTTGTCGTTCGCCACGCGGAGCCGCGCGACGCTCCGGCGCTGGTTGCGCTGGCTGAGGCGGTTGCGTCTGAGCCCGAGGGCTGGTTGATCGCCGAGGGCGGCTGGCGGAGTGCGGCGGATGAACGTCGCTACCTCCGCGCGATTCGACGTTCCCCGCATGCCGCCGTCCTAGTCGCCGAGGACGACGGCGGACTCGTCGGGCGACTATCTGTCTCACGGGACCCACATCCTGCGAGCCGGCATGTGGCCGATGTCGGTCTCCTGGTGGGCAAGGATCACCGCAGGCGCGGCGTGGGCCGGGCTCTACTGGCCCAGGCCGAGGCGTGGGCGAGCGACGCGGGCATCACCAAGATCGAGCTACATGTCTTCCCGCATAACGGGGCTGCCATCGGTCTCTACGAGGCCCTCGGCTATCAGAAGGAGGGGCTGCGCCGGCGCCACTATCGCCGCGGCGGCGAGCTTGTCGACGCGATCCTCATGGCCAAGCTCCTGCCGTAGCGTCCCAACCTGGCCGCGGCCGACAGGCGCCCGATGGGCACACTGGGCCGCACGTCATGGTGCAGGGACGCGACATCGAGCCCGGCTCGCTCCTGCTCGAGAGGTCGGAGCTGGCCGACGAGCAGGAGCTCTGGGTCGACGAGGACGCCACCGACCACGCCGGTTGGTTCTGCGTGCGCACCGATCCATTCCCGTGCCCCGCGGCCGGGTGCGTGTTCGTGGCCGAGTTCATGACGGCCGCCCACCTGGTTCTCACGTGGCAGGTTCGAGACGACCCGAACCTCCTGCGCCACGCGAGGCGGGCGATGGAGGTTGGGCGGAATCCGCAGGTCGTCGAGTACAGGAGCGAGTACGGCCCAAGTGCGTCGTACTACGCCTGGGAGGCGGCCGGCCGGCCCGTCCACGGCATCCGTAGGGACTAGGGTCTGGCGCCTTTCGTGTGCGTTTGCTCCCGCCCAGAGGACAGGGGCAAGCATGGGTGCGGGTCAGGTGTGGATCGATTGGCCCGCAGTTGGGCCACCCCGGGCACAGACACGCGCGACTCTTGGAGCTAGGCTCGAGCCGGGAGGCGGGTGGCCGTCTCCCCACCCAGGGTGGGGCGTGCGTCGGAGTAGGGCTTCTCCCAGGAGGTTCGATGGCGACCGCTGGCGCGGTGGGGCCAGGCCCCACGCAGGCGCGACCCGGCGGATCAGCGCCGGGCGGGGGAGTTACGGCAGCGGCTCGACGCGGCCGTTTCCGGCGGCGCGTTCTCGCACCTCGCGGTCGACGCGTACCGAGTCCGCCGCTCGGCGGAGCAACGGCTCGAGCTGGGTCAGCCGCTCGCGTTCGGACGTGAGCTCGAGGAGCGACTGCTTGACCTCGTTGCCGAGGTCGATCCGGGCGCCGATCTGGAAGGAGAGGTCGCCCGCGTCCGGGTTGACCTCGTCGACCTCGACCTGCGCGGCCTCGACCACGTGCCGGAAGGCCTCGACTGCTCGCGTCACGTCGTCGCCGTCGGGGGCCTCGCCTGCTTGGTCGTCGACTTCGTCCACCTCCGCGGTTGCGAACGCGCGATGTTCCGAGACGTCGATGACCCGAAAGCGCTGCCGGCCTTCGATAACCACGTCCATACGGCCGTCGTCGAACTCCTGGAGAACCTCGACGACTGCAGCGCGCGTGCCGATCGGCCGCAGTCCCTCCTCGTCGGCGAGAACCAAGCCGAACTCCGTCCCCTCTTCGAGACACTCGCCGATGAGCTCCTTGTATCGCTCCTCGAAGATATGGAGCGGCCGCTGCTCGCCGGGCAGGAGGACGAGGTCGAGCGGAAAGAGTCCGATCTCCGACATCTCGACAGCCTAGTCGGGCGGATTGGGCGTCCGGGCGGCGACTAAGCTGCGCCCATGTCCGACGGGCTCTTTCGACCGGCGATCGCCGAGCTCGTCCCCTACGAGCCCGGCAAGCCGGTCGACGAGGTGCAACGAGAGCTCGGCCTGGATCATGTGGTCAAGCTTGCCTCGAACGAAGGTCAGTTCGGTCCCTTCCCGAGCGCCCGCGATGCGCTCGCGGCCGGCATGGACGAGCTCAACCGCTACCCGGACGGGGGCGCGTACCGCCTGCGCCAGGCTCTCGCCGAGAAGCACGGCGTTTCTCCCGAGCACGTGGCGCTCTCAGCCGGCGCAGACGGCGTGATCATGTACCTCTCACTGGCCGTCCTCGACCCCGGTGACGAGATCGTCTGCGGCTGGCCGTCCTTTCCAAGCTACGTGCTCGGCGCAGTCAAGCTCGGCGCCGTGGCCAGGCGGGTTCCGCTCTTGTCCTACCGTTACGACCCAGAGGCGATGCTCGAGGAGGTCGGCTCGAAGACGAAGATCGTCTACCTCTGCAACCCGAACAACCCCACGGGAACCATGGTCGGACGAGCGGCGATCGACACCTACTTCAACCGTGTTCCCGACCACGTGCTCACGGTTCTCGACGAGGCCTATTTCGAGTATCTCGACGACCCCGAGTACCCGGACGGGATCGAGGAGTACCTGAAGCGCGACGGGCGCAACGTGCTCGTTCTTCGCACCTTCTCGAAGATCTACGGCCTTGCCGGGCTCCGGGTCGGCTACGGGGTCGGGCCGGTGGACGTCGTGCAGGCGATCGGCAAGGTCCGAAACGCGTTCGACATCAACCAGGCCGCCCAGGACGCAGCGGTCGCGAGCCTCGGCGACGACGCCGAGATCCTGCGGAGGCGGACCGCCACCGCCGCGGGCCGCCGTCAGCTCGAGCGCGCGCTCGACGACCACACAGTCACCGTCGCGACGCCGGCCGTCGCGAACTTTCTCTTCGTCGACCTCGGCTCGGACTCAAGGCCTGTCTTCGACGCGCTGCTCCGGGAGGGCGTGATCGTCCGGCCGCTGGCTGCCTTCGGAGCTCCGACCGCGATTCGAGTCACCGTCGGCACGGAAGACGAGAACGCGACGTTCGCGGCAGCCTTCTCGCGCGTTGTCGCGCGAGACCCGCAACAGATCGCCTGAGCCTCTGTGACAAGAGTCGCCCCGCTCCTTCGGGAGGCTCGAAGGCTGTTAGGTTCCCGCGCGTGATGCGCGGCCTCGGGGAGGCCCCGCTGGGGCTGCTCAGGGAGGCGCCGGGGTTCCGCCGCCTGTTCCTGGCGACCCTCACTTCGAGCGTCGGGACGTACCTCGCAGTCGTGGCACTCACGATCCACGTCTACGAGGAGAGCGGCGGCAACGCGAACTGGGTCGGCGCGCTCCTCATCGCAGATTTCCTGCCCGTGATCGTGATCGGGCTCGTGTTCGGCCCGCTGCTCGACCGGCTGCCACGGCGGGGAATCCTGGTCACCGCAGACCTCTTCAGAGCTGCGATCTTCTGCGTCCTCCCCTTTGCGGAAGGGCCGGCCCAGATCGTGGCGCTTGCGCTCCTCGTCGGGATTGCGACGAGCTTCTTCCGGCCCGCCGTCTTCGCCGGGCTTCCGAACCTCGTGCCGGACGAGCGGCTGCCAACCGCCAACGGGCTCCTCCAGTCGGCGGAGAACCTCACGTGGGCGGTCGGCGCGATCGCCGCCGGAGCGCTCGTCAAGCTTGCTGGCACCGACGTCGCCTACTGGTTCAACGCTGCCACCTTCGTCGTATCGGCGCTCATGGTGCTCGGAATCCGGCGTTCGTTCGAGGAGGGTCGTGCCGAGGCCGGAGCGACGTATCTCGCCCAACTCCGTGAGGGGCTCGCCGTGGTCGGAAGATCGCGGGCGCTTGTCACGATCGTCGTCGCCTGGAGCGTCGCGACGGTCGCGCAGGCGATCGGGAACGTGTCGGAGATCTTCCTTGCCCGTGACGTGTTCGGGGCCGGGAACCTCGGCTTCGGGATCCTCGTGGCAACTGCTGCCGTCGGCCTGCTTGCGGGAAGCCTGCTCGGCGGTCCGCTGATCGACCGCTTCGGGATCCGGAGTCCCTACCTCGCGTCGATTCTCCTCATGGCGCTCGGCTTCGGCGTCGCGGCCGCCTCGCCGAGCTTCTGGCTCGCCGTCGCAATCGTCGTCGTCTCCGGCTTCGGAAACGGGGCGGCCGTCGTTTGCAACGCAGTCCTCGTCCAGCGGGCGGTGCCCGACCGCATTCGCGGTCGCGCTTTCACCCTCGTGATGAGCATCGGTTATGCATGCTTCGGGGTCGGGATGATCGTTGCCGGTCCCCTTACGAACGAGCTCGGCGCGCGGGCAGCCTGGGGAATCTCGGGCGGGCTCTGCCTCGTGGCCGCCGGCCTCGCCGCCGCCCTGCTCGCGCCGCCGGCCGCCTTTCGCGCCGAGCCCGTCCACGGACCCTGATGGCGCGCAGCTGGACGCTCGAAGAGCTCGTGGAAGGCGTGCGAGCGGGGGACAAGCGGGCGCTGGCGCGCGCCATCACGCTCGTCGAGGGGCGGGCGCCCGAGGCCGCCGGGCTTCTGGAGTCGCTCTATGGTGAGACGGGCCGCGCGTCGATGGTCGGAGTCACCGGCCCGCCCGGGGTAGGCAAGTCGTCGCTGATCAGCGCCCTCGTTCGCCACGTCCGAGGTGACGGCACGACGGTGGGCGTGATCTCGGTCGATCCCTCGAGCCCCTTCACGCAGGGGGCGCTGCTCGGGGATCGCATCCGTCTTGCCGACCACTTCCTCGATCCCGAGGTCTTCATTCGCTCGATGGGCACGCGCGGACACCTGGGCGGCCTCGCGGAAGCCACTCTCCAGGCGGCGCTCCTGCTGGACGCGGCGGGCAAGGACCTCGTCTTCCTTGAGACCGTGGGGACCGGGCAGAGTGAGGTCGAGATCGTCACGATTGCGGACACGATCCTCCTCGTCCTCATGCCGGGGTCGGGCGACTCGATCCAGGCGCTGAAGGCCGGGATCATGGAGATTCCGGACGTGATCGCCGTCAACAAGCGCGACCACCCGGCCGCCGAGACCATGGTCAATGAGGTGCGATCGGTGCTCGCCCTCGACACGGTGCGCGACTGGCAACCGCCGATCCTCCTGACCGAAGCCGTCCGCGGCGAAGGAGTCATCGAGCTCTGGGATGCAATCCGCGCCCATGGGGATCACCTCGGCGAAGCGGGCCGGCTCGAGCGGCGGCGTGCCGCGAACCTTACGGCCGAGGTGCTCGCCGTCTCGACGGGTCGTGCGCGCGCCCGGCTGGCCGACGCCGTGGAGACGGACTCCGAGCTCGCCGAGCTGCTCGAGCGGGTGCAGCGGCGCGAGCTCGATCCACTCGCGGCCGTGCGTGCGATCATGGAGCGGGTATTCGGGATCAATGGCGACGAGAACACAACCGACGCTCGCTGACATCGAGGCCGCGCGGGGCCGGCTGCAAGGCATCGCCCGCATCACGCCCGTCGTTTCCTCCGAGACGTTCGGCCGGATGTGTGGACGGTCGATTTGCATGAAGGCGGAGAACCTCCAACGCACGGGCTCCTTCAAGATCCGGGGCGCCGTCAACAGGGTGGCTCTGCTCGGCCCTGCGGAGCGCGAGGCCGGTGTCGTCGCGGCGAGCGCGGGAAACCACGGTCAGGCGGTCGCGTGGGCTGCTCGTGAGGCGGGCGTGAAGGCGACGATCTACATGCCGCAGGACGCGCCCATGGCGAAGGTCGACGCGACGAAGAGCTACGGGGCGGAGGTCGTGCTGGCCGGAGAGGGGTTCGACGAGGCGTCGACTGCGGCGCGGGAGCTGGAGGAGGCCGGCGCAACGTTCGTTCACGCCTTCGAGGACGAGGGCGTGATCGCCGGGCAGGGCACGATCGGGCTCGAGCTCGCAGAGCAACTCGATGAGAGCTGCGTGCTCGTCGTCCCTGTCGGCGGCGGCGGTCTTGCCGCCGGTATCGCCATCGCGCTCAAAGAGCTCCGGCCCGAGATTCGGATCGTCGGCGTGCAGGCGGCAGCCTGTGCGCCGCTCGCCGGGACGGACACGATCGGCTTCACGATCGCCGATGGGATCGCGGTCAAGCGGCCGGGTGAGCTCACCAGCGGAATCCTCGACGACCTGCTCGACGATCTCGTGACGGTGAGCGACGACGAGATCGCTCACGCGATCGTGCTGCTCCTCGAGCGCGTGAAGCTCACGGTCGAGGGTGCGGGCGCTGCCTCCGTGGCCGCGGTCCTCGCTGGGCGTGTATCCGGTACTGAGCCGGCCTGTGCGCTCCTCTCCGGCGGGAACATCGACGCGAGCCTTCTCATGGAGGTGGCGCGCTACGGCCTCACGCAGGCCGGGCGATTCCTGGTTCTACGGACCCGTGTGCATGACCGGCCGGGTGCCCTCGCAAAGCTCCTGGCGCGGATCGCCGAGGAGCGCGTGAACGTGCTCGCCGTCGAGCACCACCGGGAGGGCATGGACATCGAGCTGGCCGAGACGGAGATCGAGCTGACCCTCGGCACGCGCGACGAGGCGCACTGCAAGGAGCTCCTGGGACGGCTCGCCGAGTGGGGCTACAGCGCCGAGCGGTTGCGCTGATCTCACCACGACCTCGGGGCCGCTTGTGCGCCTAGGGTCTTGCCGCGAGCGCTTCCAAGTGGGTGGCACACGTCCGCCTGCGCTTGCTCCGGCGCAAGTCGGCCGCGTTTCGCCCGCCAATTGGTACAGGCCGGCACACTCCCGCGCGTCTCCTCGCCGTAGGCTGGGAGCCGGGCGGCGGGTGGCCCGGCTCCCCACCCAGGGTGGGGCTGTGGCCGATCGCCGGCCGTTGAGGCGCTCTGCGGCGTGGCTGGGCAGCGGAGCCCGTTGGGCCGTGACCGGCCGAGACTCACGGCCCGAAAGAGCTACAAGCCGAGCTGGCGGGCGATGACCATTTTCTGGATGTCGTTTGTGCCCTCGCCGATCTCGAGCACCTTCTGGTCGCGGTAGAGCCGGGAGATGGGGTACTCGTCCATGTAGCCGTAGCCGCCGTGGATCTGGAGGGCGGCATCGACCGCCCGGCCCGACAGCTCGCCCGTATAGAGCTTCGCCATCGCGGCTTCCTTGGCGAACGGTCGCCCCTCGTCCTTGAGCCAAGCGGCGCGGAGCGTCAGGGACCTGCCGGCCTCGATCTCGGTTGCCATCTCCGCGAGCCGGAACCGCACCGCCTGGAAATCGGCGATCGGCCGCCCGAACTGCTCGCGATCCTTCGCGTACGCGCTCGCGAGGTCGTAGGCGCCCTGCGCGAGGCCGACGCCCATGGCCGCGACCGAGATCCGCCCGCCGTCGAGGATCTCGAGGAACTGCCTGAAGCCGGCGCCGCGCTCGCCGAGCAGGTTTTCCTCCGGCACCGCGCAGTCGGCGAACGAGAGCTCCCGCGTGTCTGAGGCGTGCCAGCCGAGCTTCTTCATCGGCTCGGAGATGACGTAGCCCTCCGTCCCGTTCGGGACGATGAGGTTCGAGATCTCGTCCTCGCTCGTCCGCGCAGTGATCGTGACGCACGACGTGATATCCGTGCCCGCGTTCGTGATGAAGATCTTCGAGCCGTTCACGACCCAGGACCCGTCGCGAAGCTCGGCTCCCGTCTTGGTCGCTCCCGCGTCCGAGCCTGCGTCCGGCTCCGTCAGCCCGAACGCCGCGAGTCGCTTCCCCGCTGCGAGGTCCGGTAGCCACTCGCGTCGCTGCTCCTCCGTTCCGAACAGCAGGATGGGCATGGTCCCGAGCGACGTGTGCGCGGCCACCGTGATGGCGACCGATGAGTCGATCCGCGTGAGCTCCTCGATCGCGACCGCGTAGGAGACCGTGTCGCCACCCGCGCCGCCGTACTCCTCGGGAACGGGGATACCCATGAGGCCGAGCTCCGCGAGCTCCGCGACGAGGTCATAGGGAAACCGGCTCTCGCGGTCGAGCTCCTCCGCGACCGGCGCGATCCGCTCCTCGGCGAACTCGCGCACGGTTCGCCGGACTAGGCTCTGCTCCTCGGTGAGGTCGTAGTTCATGCGCTGAGACCTTGCGCGAGCTCGACCGCGAGCCGGACGCCGAAGCCCGTCGCCCCTGCCGTCGAATAGACGTCGTCCCGACCGCGGTCGAGATAGCCCGTTCCGGCCATGTCCACGTGAGCCCAGGGACCGTCACCGGCAAACCGCTGGAGGAAACGGGCCGCGTACGCGGGAGTGCCCTGGCGGAAGAGCGACGAGTTCTTCAGGTCGGCGAAGGCAGATTCCGTGTAGCGGTCGTAGCTCGGGTGCAGGGGCCAGGGCCAGACCAGGTCGCCGCTCGCTTCTCCGGCAGCCCGCACTCGCCCGCCCCATCCGTCCTGGTTGGCGAATAGCCCCGCATACACGTCGCCCATGGCCACGGTCATCCCGCCGGTCAGCGTGGCGAGGTCGAGCATGTGCGTGGCGCCGAGCTCGCGGGCGTAGACGAGCGCGTCCGCAAGCGCAAGTCTGCCCTCGGCGTCCGTGTTCGTGATCTCCACGGTCGTGCCGTTCAGGGCGGTGACGATGTCGCCGGGGCGCACCGAGCTGCCACTGACCATGTTCTCGCAGGCGGCCACCACCGCCACGATGCGGACAGGGAGCTCGAGCTCGGCGATCGCGCCGAGCGCGGCCAGCACCGCGGCTCCGCCGGCCATGTCGGATTTCATGTCCTCCATCCGGGCCGCGGGCTTCAACGAGAGCCCGCCGGAGTCGAAGGTGACCGCCTTGCCGACGAGACCGAGCACCAAATCATTGCCCGCTGCTTCCGGGTCGTAGCGGAGGACGATCAGCCGGGACGGCGCGGTCGAGCCACGACCCACGGCCGCCAAGAGCCCCATGCCGCGCACCTCGATCGCATCCTCGTCGAGCACCTCGCACGAGAGGGACGCCGACTCCCCCGCGATCGTGCGTGCGACCTCGGCGAGCGCCTCCGGGGTGAGCTCGTTCGCGGGCGCGTCCACGAGCTCGCGGCACCGGTTCGTCCAGGTGGCGACCACGGCCGCGATCCGGGCCGCCTCGTCCGCCCGGTCCGCCTGTGGCCCGCAGAGGAGGAGCCGCTTCGGTTGCGATTCCTCGCGCTTCGAGCGCCAGCGCCCGTGGTCGAACGGGCCCAGGATTGACCCGTCGACGATCGCGCGAGCCTGCTCCTCGGGTGGCAAGCCGTCAGCGTCCAGAAGCCAGGCGATCGTCCCGGCTCCGACCCTGCCGAACCGGCGTGCCACGTTCGCGGCGGCAGCCCCCACGGCGTCAGAGCCCACGTCGTCACGCTTGCCGAGGCCGATAGCGACGACGCGGCGCGGAGCGATCTGCTCCTCCGTGTGGAGGACCGTGAGCTCGCCCGGGCAGCCGCAAATCTCCCGATCCTCGAGCATGCCTGTGAGACGCGCCGCAACCGAATCCCC
Source organism: uncultured Actinomycetes bacterium (assembly GCA_963733135.1). Taxonomy (GTDB): domain Bacteria; phylum Actinomycetota; class Thermoleophilia; order Gaiellales; family Gaiellaceae; genus CAVTBX01. The sequence continues at coordinate 367,313 of CAVTBX010000008.1, read as the reverse complement.
GAGCTCTGAAACCACGGCCGGAAGGCCCGCCTCCTCGGCGACGGCGAACGCCAGCGCGTCCGCCTCGACCTCGGCCGGAGGCGTTGCCACAGTTTCCACTCGCATGGGCGCGGCATGCTATCCGAGCCCCCTCGTACGCTCACTCAATGGGGGTAAAGCTCCCGCACCCTCCTGCCGATCTAGGTGAGGCGCGATGAGCGCAGCACTACCCTCTCCGCCCGCAACCTCCCCTGGCGGGCACCCTCTCCCAGTAGAAGCTCTCCAGGACATCCTCGGAGGGCTTCTACGTGAGCGGGAAGCGCTTCGGACGGTCGGTTCCCAAACGGCGCTCGAGGAGAACCGGTCGAAGATCGTCGCCTGTCAGCAGGCTCTAACGCAGGCTTTGATCGCTCGTTTCGGCCGGCCGGGCGCGTAAGGCGGCGCCCGCTACGCTGGCCTCGGTGCTCGCCGGAGTCGACAAGAAGGGCATGGCCGCGCTCTCCTCCGGCCACCTCGCAACGGATCTAGCCCAGGGCGCGCTGGCCGCGCTCCTCCCGTATCTCGTCGTTCGGTTCGATCTTTCGTACGCGATGGCAGCGATGCTCGTCCTGGCCGCGACGGTCAGCTCGTCCGTCGTCCAGCCGGTCTTTGGCGCTATCTCGGATGCCCGCGGCGGCTTCTGGCTGCTCCCGGCGGGTGTGGCGGTCTCAGGTATCGGGATGGGGCTCGCCGCGGTTGCCCCCTCGTACTGGCTCGTCGCGATCTGCGTTTTCGTGTCGGGACTCGGCGTCGCCGCCTATCATCCCGAGGGCTCGAAGTTCGCGAGCTACGTGAGCGGCACGCGGCGTGCGAGCGGCATGGCGTTCTTCTCGATCGGCGGGAACATCGGATTCGCGCTCGGGCCGCTCGTCGCTTCTTCGGCGGTGATCGCCTTCGGCCTCGAGGGTGGGCTAATTCTCGCTCTGCCAGCTCTCGCCGTGGCCGCGCTCTTGCTGGCCGGGCGGCCGCACCTCGTCGGCTTCTCGCCGAGCCGCGAGACGCGGGCCGAGGAGCGTGGCATGCCGGGTCAGCCCGCCGCCCTCGCCGTCTTGATCGCAATCATCGCCCTTCGGAGCGTGGCGCACATGGGCCTCTTCACGTTCGTGCCGCTCTGGGAGGTGGCACGCGGCAACGGCGAGGCGCACGGGACGAGGCTCCTGGCGCTCTTCCTCCTTGCCGGTGCTGTCGGGACGCTCGCTGGCGGGCCGCTGGCCGATCGGTTCGGTCGCCGGCCGGTGCTTCGCTGGAGCTTCGTGGTCGCGGCGCCGCTCGTCCTCGTCTACCTCGTCACCGGTGGGGTCGTCGGCGAGATCGCGCTGGTTCTCTCGGGTGCGGCGGTGATCGGCACGTTCGGCGTCAGTCTCGTCATGAGCCAGGAATACATGCCTGGCCGGGTCGGCATGGCGTCCGGCCTGTCCATCGGTTTTGCGATCGGCCTCGGCGGCGTAGCCGCGCTCGTGCTCGGCGTCGTGGCCGACGTCGTCGGCCTCGAGTCTGCGCTCCTGGCAACGGTTGCCGGGCCCGTCCTGGCCTTTGCCCTGACCTACCTCCTGCCCCCGGCTGCAGGGCGCCGGCCCCGTGCCGCCGAGCCCGCGGCCGCGGCTGTGTGATGACACGCGACCGGCCCGACAGCGTCCAGCACTTCTTCGACGAGTTCGAGGCGCACGTCGATGCATCCAAGTCAGTCGGCAAGCACGTGACATACCGTTTCGACGTCCGAGGCGTCGGGAGCTGGCGGATCGAACTCGACGACGGCGCGGTTCGCGTCGGCGAGTCATCGCCTGACGACCCGGCCGACTGCGTGGTCGAGACGGACGAGCGGACGTTCCTCGCCATCACGCGCCGCGAGAAGAACCCCGCGTTCGCCTATTTGACCGGAAAGGTCAAGGTGCAGGGCGGCGTCTCGAAGCTGGTGGAGCTGCAAGAGATCCTGCCGTAACGAAATCGGCACACTCTCGGCACGAAGCGTCACACCTCCATGCGCTTTCTCGGGGTACGCTCGCCTCGGGAGGAGGGTGGCCGTGTCCCCTCCCAGGGTGGGGCGCTGGGCCGGAGTTCGGTTGGCGCGACGGCTTCGCGATGACTTCCTGGACCCAGACGCACTGCGGCCGGCGTCTTGGCCGGGCCGCATTCGTGCTCGGATCGCTCCGGCGACTGGGAGGGTCAAGCGAAACAGCCGTTGTGCCACCTGGTCGTGCTGCTCGCCCCGAGCCGGCGCCCTCACTCGCACGCATCCGCGCGTCCAGACTCCACGGTACGAGCGCTCCCTGCGTCCTTAGGTGGAGATTGGACACGTAAGCGTATGACCAGTCAACGAAGACCGTTTCGCTAGACCCCTCCTAGACCCGGAGAGTCGCTTCGGTCTTGCGTGCCTGTTCTTCGTGCGTCTCCTCGCCGAACTCCTCGATGAGCTTGGCGTTGAAGGCGGGGAGGTCGTCGGGCTTGCGGCTCGTTACGAGTCCGCCGTCGACCACGCACTCCTTGTCGACCCAGGTCCCGCCGGCATTTCGAATGTCGGTCTGGAGCGACGGCCATGACGTCAGCGTGCGTCCCTTGACCAAGCCGGCTTCGATGAGCGTCCAGGGGCCGTGGCAGATCGCTCCCACAGGCTTGCCGCTCTCGTAAAAGCGCCGTATGAACGAGACGGCATTCTCGTCGGTACGGAGCAGGTCAGGATTGGCAACGCCACCCGGCAGCACGAGCCCGTCGTAGTCGCCGGGGTCGGCCTCCGAGACACGCCGGTCGACAGGGAAGGTGTCGCCCTTGTCCAGGTGCTCGAAGGCCTTAATCTCTCCACTCTCAGGCGCGAGCAATTCCACGTCGGCTCCCGCTTCGCGGAGCGCCTTCAGCGGCTCGGTCAACTCGATCTGCTCGACACCCTCGTTCGCAGTCAGGATTGCGATTCGCTTGCCTTGAAGGTCGGTCGCCATGGTGCCCCTTTCCGTTCGAGATGGATTGGTATCGGGGTTCCGCGGCCCTTCGTGGCTAAACGTCGTCTCCGAGCTCGACGAGAACGGCGCCGCCCTGAACCCGGTCGCCCTCGACCACAAGCACGCGGCGAACGACTCCGTCGAGCGGGGCGGGGAGCGGCGTCTCCATCTTCATTGCCTCCAGGATGACGAGCGGCTCCCGCGCTACAACAGTGGTTCCAGGCTCGACCAATACGCGGATCACCGTGCCCGGCATGGGCGCGACAATTGCCCTGCCGTCGCCGCTCCCGGCCGGCACGGCGTGCGCAAACTCCTCCACGATCGGTCGCCCGCGCCGCTCGGCTCGAGGCCGGTTCAGCCTGAAGCCGCCGCCCCAGGCGCGGTCGCCGGCAAGCGGGCGCGACAGCGGCGGGTGCTCGTCGAGAAAGGCCGTCGTCACCTGCCCCGCGCGCACGACGGGATGTCTCACCGCCCAGCGCAGGAACGACAGGTTCGTCGTGACGCCCCGAACCTCCGTGCGGTGGAGCGCGGCAGAGAGCACGTCGAGCGCCTCCGCACGGCTTTCTCCGTGTGCGACGAGCTTCGCGATCAGGGGGTCGTACGCCATCGGCACCTCGTCGCCCTCCTCGACGCCCGCGTCCACGCGCAGGTCGTCCGGGAGCTGGAGGCGCTCGACTCGGCCCGCCTGCGGAAGGAAGGTCACCGGGTGCTCGGCGTAGAGGCGCGCCTCCATCGCGTGGCCGGCGGGCGTACTGGCCTTCCGGGCCACCTCCTCGCCGAGCGGCTGGCCCGCGGCGACGAGGAGCTGCTGCTCGACGAGGTCAACGTCGGTCACGAGCTCTGTCACAGGGTGCTCCACCTGGATGCGCGCGTTCAGCTCCAGGAACCAGAACCGACCATCCTCGCCAACGATGAACTCGGCCGTGCCCGCGCCGACGTACCCGAGCGCCTGGCCGAGCTTGACCGCGGCGTCGCCCATCTCCGCACGCAGCTCGTCGTCGAGCGCGGGGGAGGGGGTCTCCTCGAGCACCTTCTGGTGCCTGCGCTGGAGCGAGCAATCGCGCTCGCCCAGGTGGATGACTGTGCCGTGGGCGTCGGCCAGGAGTTGCACCTCCACGTGCCGCGGTCGCTCCACGTAGCGCTCGAAGAAGACGGTGTCGTCACCGAAGCCCGCCAGGGCCTCCCGCTTGGCGGCCTCGACCGCGTCCTCGAGCTCCTCGGCAGTGCGGACGATTCGCATGCCGCGGCCTCCTCCTCCCGCCGCGGCTTTGATCATGAGGGGAAAGCCCACGTCACCTGACGAGCCGGTCGGGACGACCGGTACGCCGGCTTCTTCGGCGACTCGCTTTGCCGCCAGCTTGTCGCCGGCGGCGCGCAGCACGTCCGGCGGCGGACCGACCCAGGTGAGCCCGGCCGCGACGACCGTTTCGGCGAGCTCAGCATTCTCGGCCAAGAAGCCGTAGCCAGGGTGCACCGCGTCGGCACCGGCTTCGCGGGCCGCCCGAACGTGCTCCTCCGGGTCGAGATAGCTCCCGATCGGCACGACCCGCGCGGCGTGACGGGTGTGGAACGCGCCCTCGTCGTCGGGCGCCGATACAGCGACCGTGTCGATGCCGAGCCGCTCGCACGTCCCGAAGATCCGAACGGCGATCTCGCCCCGGTTCGCTACGAGGAGCTTCTGGATCGCCATGCCGCCTCGCGCTTCTCCAGGAAGGCACGCAGGCCCTCCTGGCCCTCCGCGCCGGCTCGGAGCCTGGCCGCGCGTTCAGCCACCTCCGGGGCTCCGGGCGCGTCCCTGACCAGCCGCTTGGCCGCGCGCACCGCCTCGGGCCCGCCCGCGAGGAGATCCGCGACGAGGCGCTCCACGGCCGCGTCGAGGTCGTCGGCGACCTCGTGGACGAGGCCGATCCGAAGGGCCGTCGCGGCGTCGAAGCGCTCTCCGGTCAGGAAGTACCTCCGCGCGGCCCGGGCGCCGATCCTCGGGAGGACGAACGGCGAGATCACCGCCGGCATGATGCCGAGCCGCACCTCCGAGAACCCGAATACGGCGTCCTCGCCCGCGACCGCGATGTCCACGCAGGCGGCGACGCCGCTCCCGCCGCCGAGTGCATGGCCCTGGATCCGGGCGACGACCGGTGCGGGGCACGAATCGATCGCGTCGAGCATCCCGTAGAGGCGCATGGCGTCCTCGACGTTCTCCTCGTAGGTCAGATCGATCGCCGCTCGCTGCCAGTCGACGTCGGCCCCCGCGCAGAAGCTCGGGCCCTCGCCGGCGAGCACAACGGCGCGCGCGTCGCCAACGTCGGCAAAGGCCTCCGCGAGCTCCGCGATCAGTGACGCGTCAAAGGCGTTCCGGCGCTCCGGCTTCGCCAGCGTGACGCGAAGGACGTGGCCCCCACGCTCGATCCTGAGCGCGCTCATTGCCTGGGGAGCTTAGAGTTGAGGCGTGCGTGAGGTGGCGTCTGGCTCGGCCGTAGGGGCGACGCGCGGTCGCAGGTCCTGCCCGTGAAGATCGTCGTGGCCGGCGCGGGCGCCATGGGGGCGAGCATCGCCTACCACCTCGCGCTCGCGGGTGCGGACGAGGTGGTGCTGGCAGAGCGGCGACGAGTCGCGGCCGGCGCGTCGGGCAAGGCGATGGGAGGCGTTCGTCAGCAGTTCTCGACAGCCGCGGAGGTGCTACTCGCACGGGAGAGCATCAGGTTCTTCGAGGAGCTCGGGCCGCCGTTCTTCGACCAGGTCGGCTACCTCTTCCTCGCCTCGACAGAGGAGGGGCGTACGGCTCTCGCGGAGCGGCGCGAGGTTCAACAGGAGCTCGGCGTGCCCGTCGAGGAGCTTGACCGTGACGAGATCGCACCCCTCGTTCCGGGCCTGGCCGCGGACGACGTGCTCGGTGCGTCGTTCTGCGCGACGGACGGCGTCGCCGACCCGGAAGCGACCACACGCGAGCTCGTCAGCCGCGCGGTCGAGCTCGGCGTCGTGCTGCTCGAGGCGACACGCGCCGAAGATCTCGAGGCCGATGTCGTGGTCGTGGCCTGCGGTGCCCACTCGAAGGAGGTGGGTGCGGCGCTCGGCGTCGACCTGCCCGTGAGGCCGCTCGCGCGCCAGCTTCTCCTGACCCACCCCGTCGCCGGCCTGCCCGAGCGCCTGCCGATGACGGTCGAGACCGAAACCGGCTTCCACTTCCGGCGACGTGGGGGGTCGCTCGTCCTCGCGATGAGCGATGCGGAACCGCGCTGGGGCTTCACTGAGGCGGTCGACGAGACCGTCTTCCCCGATCGTCTCTCGCGTCTCGTTCGTCGATACCCCCCGGCCGAGGGTACGGGCGTCGAGCGCGCGTGGGCTGGCCTCTACGACATGACTCCGGATGCGCATCCGATCATCGGGCCGGTGGCAGCCGGCGTCTACGCCGCTTGCGGGTTCTCGGGTCACGGCTTCATGCAGTCGCCGGCCGTCGGCCGTGCTGTCGCGGAGGAGCTTCTGACCGGAGCGTCGACCCTCGACCTGGCGCCGTATCGGTTGGAGCGCTTCGAGCAGGGCGCCCACGTCACGGAGGAAGTCGTGCTCTGAGCGGGGGATCCGCCGCCACGGCGCGCTCATTCCGTGTCAACATGGAAGCGGACCCGGGCACCGCGGCACGGCTGGTTCTTTCCCCCCCGCCGCGCATGCGGATGCTCGGGTCCTTCAACCTCTACGAGCCCGGACCAGCCCGAAAACTTGCGCAGCGAGATTTTCTTGTGCCGGATGTGAGTTTTTTCGTGACACGGGGCATCATGCGGGCATGGCGACCGACCTTCGGCGTTCCCCCGCGCTCCTGGATCCCGGGTCGTTCGAGAGCTTCTACCAGCGTCATCAGCGCGAGATCTACCGCTTCGTCCTCCACGACGTGGGGAATCGGGCAGATGCCGAGGAGGTCACGCAGACCGCATTCCTGGACGCCTTCCGAGCGCTTCGTCGCGGGCACGAGCCCGAGCAGCCTCGGGCCTGGATGTACGGGATCGCGCGGAACGCGGCCCGCAGGCGCTACCGGACGCAGTCGCGCAGGCCTCACGAAGTCGAGCTCGCGGCCGAGCTCGCCGACGCGATTCCGAACGGAGAGGAAGCGCAGTGGGTAGACACCGTGCGCGCCGCCTTCGTAGAGCTCAAGCCCTCGCATCGAGAGGTCGTCTTCCTGCGGGAGGTGGAGGGCCTCTCGTACTCGGAGATCGCCACGCGGATGGAGCTCTCCCAGTCTGCGGTCGAGACGTTGCTCTTCCGCGCGCGCCGCGCCCTGCGGGAGCTCCTCGAAGCCGAAGGCGTCGGGCCTGCGGTCACGACCGTCCAGCCGAAGGCCAAGAGCCTGCTCGGTCTCGCTCTCGTCCCCGCGTTTGTCGGCCGACTGGCCGATCGCGCTCAGCAGATCCTCGGGCCCGAGCTCGCGACCAAGGCGGCTGGCGCGGTCACGGCTGTCGCTCTAAGCGCCGGTATGGCGGCGGGTACTCGGTCTGCGGCTGTCGACCCTCCGGTCGCCTTCCGTGACGCTCCGCAGGCCGTGACGAGCGTGGCGATTCCGCCGGCATCCGCTCAAGAACGCCCCGAGCCGCAGCTCGTTCCTGACCGCGCCGCACCCGTGGACAAGGCCCATCCGAAGCGCGACAAGTCGAGCCGCGGCCGCGAGGGCAAGCGCAATGGATCCGATCGCCCGCACGGCCAGTCCGCGGGCGGGCAAGGAGGCGAGGGCGCGGCCACGAGCGGGAGCACGAACCCCGCTGCGCCGGTCGCGTCCGTGGGCGGGAACGGTGCCGCGGTCGGCGCTCCTGCGGTGACCGTCCCGACCGTCGAGCCACCGGTCGAGGTTCCGGCCATCGAGCCGCCCGTCGAGGCCCCTTCGGCGCCAGTCGAGATTCCGCCGGCGCCCGTCGAAGCGCCGCCGGTCTCGCTCCCCGCTGTGGAAGCGCCATCCGTCGAGGCGCCTCCCGTCGAGGTGCCTCCCGTCGAGGTCGAGCTTCCGGTCGACCCCGGCGGCCTGCTCGGCGACTAACCAGCACCCCGCGACATCGCCGCCTACATGCGGAAGACCCCGAACTCCGTGTCCGGGATGGGCGCGTTCAGGCTCGCCGAGATGCCGAGCGCCAGGACGCGCCGGGTGTCGACCGGGTCGATGATCCCGTCGTCCCAGAGCCGCGCGGTCGAGTGGTACGGGTTGCCCTCGCGCTCGTATTTCGCCTTGATCTCCTCAGGGTCGGCGCTCCCGACCGTCGAGAGGACGGTCGCCGCCTGTTCGCCGCCCATGACGCTGATCCGCGCGTTAGGCCACATCCAGAGCTGGCGCGGAGAGTACGCGCGCCCGCACATGCCGTAGTTCCCGGCGCCGAACGAGCCGCCGATCACGACCGTGAACTTCGGCACCTCGGCGCAGGCCACCGCGGTCACGAGCTTCGCGCCGTCCTTCGCGATCCCACCCGCCTCGTACTCCTTGCCCACCATGAACCCGGTGATGTTCTGGAGGAAGACGAGCGGCACGCGACGCTTGCAGGCGAGCTGAACGAAGTGTGCGCCCTTGAGCGCGCTCTCCGAGAAGAGAACGCCGTTGTTCGCCAGGATCGCGACCGGGTAGCCTTCAATCCGCCCGAAGCCGCAGACGAGCGTGTCGCCGTAGAGCGCCTTGAACTCGTGGAACCGGCTTGCATCGACGAGGCGCGCGATCACGTCGCGGACGTCGTAGCCGACCCGGTAGTCCTCCGGGACGATCCCCCAGAGGTCGGCCGGGTCGTAGATCGGATCCTCCGATTCGGCGATCTTCCAGGGAGGGTCCTTCTCGCCCTCGAGGTTGGCGACGATCTCGCGCGCGATCGCGAGCGCATGCTCGTCCGAGATCGCGTAGTGGTCGGTGACCCCCGAGGTGCGGGAATGCACGTCGGCGCCTCCGAGTTCCTCCGCGGAGACCTCCTCGCCCGTCGCCGCCTTCACGAGCGGCGGCCCGCCGAGGAAGATCGTGCCGGTGCCCTTCACGATCACGGTCTCGTCGCTCATTGCCGGGACGTAGGCCCCTCCGGCCGTGCAGGAGCCCATGACTACGGCGATCTGCGCAATTCCCCGTGCCGACATGCGCGCCTGGTTGTAGAAGATCCGCCCGAAGTGATCCCGGTCGGGGAAGACCTCGTCTTGGAGCGGGAGGAAGGCCCCGCCGGAGTCGACGAGGTAGATACACGGCAGGCGGTTTTGCTCGGCGACCTCTTGGGCGCGCAGGTGCTTCTTGACCGTCAGGGGGTAGTACGTCCCGCCCTTGACTGTCGCGTCGTTCGCGACGACCACGACCTCGCGGCCCTCGACGACACCGATGCCGGTGACGATTCCGGCGCCAGGCGCGTCGCCGTCGTACTCGTCCCAGGCGGCGAGCTGGTTCAGGTCGAGGAAGGCCGTCCCGGGGTCGACCAGCAGGTCGATCCGCTCGCGGGCGAGAAGCTTGCCGCGCGAGTGGTGGCGCTTGACCGCCTCGGCCCCGCCGCCCTCCGCGACCAGCTGGCTGCGCTCCCGAAGCTCGGTGACCAGCTCCGCCATGCGGGCCCGGCGCTCTGCGAACTCCGCTGCACTCCGGTCGACACGGGTCTCGAGGATCGCCATGCGCGGGGGAGCCTATGTCCGAACCCCTTACAACCGCTTACCGGATCCTTTCCCGCGGCCTATCCCGGCCTGACGAGCCCCTGCTTCGATAAGGCGCGACTCTTCCCCGAAAGGAGCGCCTCGTGCGAAAGACGATCGTTTTCCTGACTCTGGCGGTGGGGCTGACCGTCGTCTCGGTCGCCTGGGCGGAGACATTCAGAGGCACGGCGGAGCCTGATGTCTTCGTGGGCACCGACGGGCGGGACCTGATGTCGGGTCGCGGCGGCGACGACGTCCTCGTCGGCGTTGGCGGCAGCGACCTCGTGTGGGGTGGCCCTGGGGCCGACACGCTTACCGGAGACGACGGCGCCGACTTCCTTTGGGGTGGGCGCGACGATGACTCACTCGAAGGCGGGGAGGGGCCGGATCGCCTGTATGGATCCCGCGGCGCCGATTCGCTCGAGGGCGGGGACGGCAACGACCGACTCTTTGCAGCGAGTGACGACGGCCAGGTCGACACGCTCGATTGCGGGCCGGGCCGGGATCGCGCCGCTGTCCGTCCGGGCGACATCGCGGTCGACTGCGAGCGCGTCCGCTCCGCCGAGGGCGGCCGGCCGCCGCGCGGCGAGCGCCACCGGGGAACGCCGGGCGACGACGTTCTCACCGGTAGCGCCGGTCGGGACTTCATGTGGGGACGGGCCGGCGATGACACGCTCTCGGGGTTTGGCGGCAGCGACCTGCTGTTCGGCGAGGCCGGAGAGGACGACCTCCGCGGCGGCGCCAGGAACGACTTCCTGTGGGGTGGCCCCGGAGACGACTGGTTCAACGGCGGACTCGGTCGTGACCAACTGCACGCCGGCCCGGGAAGCGACGCCCTCCACGGCGGCCCTGATGACGATCGCCTAGTCGCAACGAACGACGACGGCGCCCAGGACACCCTCGACTGCGGCGGCGGCGACCGGGACGTGGCAGTTCTCCGGCCCGGCGACGTCGCGGTCGGCTGTGAGAAGGCCCGCGTCCTGATGTAGCAGGGAGCTAGACGCGCACGGCCGGGAAAGGGTCGCCCGGCCGTGCGCGTCTAGTCCTGGTCCGGCCGGGTCACAGCAGCCGGACCCTCTTTCGGCGCTAGGAGGGTTTGGCGAAACCGTCTTCGCTGCCTGGTTGCACGCTTGCGCGTCCAGTTTGCGCAAAGGACGCAGGGAGCGTTCGTACCGTGGAGTCTGGACGCGGATGCGTGCGACTGAGGACGCCGCCTCGGGGCGAGCAGCGCGGCCTGGCGGCACAACGGCTGTTTCGCCAAACCCTCCTAGGACTCGGGTGCGTCGAGAGCCGCGCGAAGCTCCGCCACGTAGGCGCGCAGGGCCTCCGGGCCTCCCTCGTCCGCGACCTGCACGGCCCGGCTCCCGACGACGATCCCGTCGGCCAGCGCCGCGGCCTCGCGAGCGCTCTGCGGGGACGAGATCCCGAAGCCGGCGAGGAGCGGCACGCCGGTGACTCGGCGGGCCCGCTCGACCAGGCCGGCGAGCTGAGTGGAGACTGAGTCGCGAGCCCCAGTTGTCCCGGTCACGCGAGACGAGGTAGAGCCAGCCGTCGGTGCGCTCGGCCGCGAGCCGCAACCGCTCGGTCGGGGTCGTCGGCGCAACGAGCTGGATGCGGGGGAGGCCAGGCTCGGCCTCGATCGGCAGGTCGGCGACGATGAGGCTCGTTGCGCCGGCCGCGAGCGCGTCCTTACGGAAGCGCTCGTAGCCGTACGCCTCGAGGATGGAGGCGTAGGTCATCGGGATAACCGGGATCTCCGGGCCGACGAGCCTGCGCGTCTCGGCGAGGCACTCGAGGCAGGCGGAGGTGCGCATACCGGCCGCGAGCGCCCGCTCGCCCGCGAGCCGGATGACCGGCCCGTCCGCGAGCGGGTCGGAGAACGGGAACCCGAGCTCGAGAAGATCGGCCCCTGCGTCGACGGCTGCGCGGGCCAGATCGGGCGTCTCCGGGAGCGCCATCAGGTAGATCGAGAGCCGCTTGCGCGTTGTCACAGTGTTGGCACGATCGCGAGGCACACGCGCGCGGATTTCGGCGATAGGATCGGCGTAGGGGAGGAGGCTGGGAACGCCTTAAGCGCGCGCGAATCCAGAAGGCGCAGCGCTCACGACCCGAGAACGGTGGCGAGATCCTTGTCGCCCCGACCGGACAGGCCCACCAGGACGAGCTCGGCGTCGAGGTCGAGGGCCCGCGCGAGCGCGTGCGCCGGCTCGAGTGCCGGGATGATCCCTTCGCGTTCGGCCAGGAGGTGAAAGGCCTGGAGCGCCTCCTCGTCGGTCGCCGCTCCGTACTCGGCTCGGCCCGAGTCTCGCAGGAACGCGTGCTCCGGCCCGACGCCCGGGTAGTCGAGCCCGGCTGAGATCGAGTGCGCATCGGCGATCTGGCCGTCCTCGTCGGCGAGGAGCGACGACCGGGCGCCGTGGAGGACTCCGGCGCGGCCCATCCCGAGGCTTGCGGCGCCCGCAGCCTCGACGCCCACGAGCCGAACCTCTGGATCGTCCACGAACCCGGCGAACAGGCCGATCGCATTCGAGCCGCCGCCGACGCACGCGACTACGGCGTTCGGGAGCCGGCCTTCCGCGTCGAGGATCTGCGCCCGCGCCTCGCGTCCGATCACCGCTTGGAGCTCGCGCACGATCTCCGGATACGGATGCGGTCCGACGCAGGAGCCGATCAGGTAGTGCGTCGTCTCGACGTTCGTGATCCAGTCCCGGATTGCCTCGCTCGTCGCCTCCTTCAGTGTCTTCGTCCCGAACTCGACGGAGCGCACCTCGGCGCCGAGCAGGTGCATCCGCTCGACGTTGGGCGCTTGCCGTCGCATGTCCTCGGCGCCCATGTAGACAACGCACTCGAGGCCGAACCGGGCGCAGACCGTCGCGGAAGCCACGCCGTGCTGGCCCGCACCCGTCTCGGCGACGATTCGCCGCTTGCCGAGCCGGCGCGCGAGGAGCGCTTGGCCGACGGCGTTGTTGACCTTGTGCGCGCCCGTGTGGCAGAGGTCTTCGCGCTTCAGATACACGCGCCGCGGCGGCTCGACGATCCGCTCGGTGCGGTAGAGCGGGGTGGGGCGGCCCACGTAGCTGGCGGCGAGCGCGTCCAGCTCGGCCTGGAAGCTCTCGTCTTCGCGAACCGCGTCCCAGCCGGCGGTCAGCTCGTCGAGCGCCGGCACGAGCGTCTCGGGCACATACCTCCCTCCATAGGCGCCGTAGAAGCCGACGTCGACCGACGCCGTCACCGCGCGGCCTCCACAAAGGCGCGCACCCTCGCGTGCTGCTTGATTCCCGGCGCTGTCTCCAGGCTCCGGCTCGCGTCCACGGCCCATGGGTCGACCGCGTCGATCGCCGAGCGCACGTTCTCGGGGCCGAGCCCGCCGGCGAGAAGCACGCGACCTTCGGCCGCTGCAGCGCGCGCCCAGTGGCCTTCGTCCTCTTCCAGCCACGGCAGATCGAGCACGCGCGCGACTTCCGTGCCGGCTCGAAGCAGGACACCGTCGCGCGAGCGATGGCCGTTCTCACTCGCGTAGACCTGAACGAGATCGGTGCCGTCGTCGCCCGCCTCCCCGACGTACACGCCGACCGAGAGCATCGTCTCGGGAACCGGCAGCGGCGCCTCGGCTCGTCTCGGGCTCTCGGCGAGCACGAAGCCCGCGAGGTCCGCGCCCGCCTCCGCCGCGGCGGCGACGTCTTCCGCGCGCGTCAGCCCGCACACCTTCACGAGCGGCCGCGACAGAAGCCCCCTGAGCTTGGCGGCCGGATCCGCCGCCCGCATGAGCGTCGAGCCGACGAGGATCGCGTCGGCGCCGGCGAGCTCGGCTGCGGCGCCCTGCGCGCGCGGATTCGATGCCGCTCTCGGCGACGACGACGCGGTCGCGCGGGACGCGCGCCACCAGGTCGAGCTGGGCTCGCCTGTCGATCCGGAAGCTCGCCAGGTCGCGGGCGTTCACGCCGATCACGGCCGCGCCGAGCCGAACGGCCCGTTCGAGCTCGTCGGCGTCGTGCGCTTCGACGAGGACGTCCAGCCCGAGCTCGGCCGCGTCCGCAAGGAACCGGGCCGAGGCGGCGTCGTCGAGATCGCGGAGGAGCAGGAGCGCGGCGTCGGCCCCTGCGTCGCGCGCTGTCTCGAGGTCTTCGCCGGTGGAGAAGAAGCCCTTGGCGAGGAGCGGGACGCCGCTCGCGGCGCGGGCAGCCCGCAGGTCGTCCCACGTTCCTCCGAAGCGACTGTCGACGAGGATCGAGACAGCTGCGGCTCCCGCGGCCTCGTAAGCGGCCGCCAGCTGCGCCGGATCGGCGTCCGGCCGGAGGTCACCGGCCGAGGGAGAGCGCCGTTTGACCTCGGCGATCCCGCCGAGGCCCGGCTGGGAGAGAGCGTCCGCGAACCTGCCCATCAGGCGGGCACCTCTTCGTGCGTGAACGCGATGAGCTCTTCGAGCCGGGTCGCGGCGTGCGCCCGAGTCGACCGCCTCCGCTGCGAGCGCGTAGCCGTCCGCAAGATCGCCGGCATGCCCTCCGGCTGCGATCGCCCCGGCGGCGTTCAGGAGCACTGCCTCCCGCTTCGGCCCCGGAGCGCCGGCGAGGATCTCGCGCACGGTCTCGGCGTTCTCGGCAGGCGAGCCTCCGCCGAGATCTGCGGGCCGGCAGCGCGGCACGCCGAAGTCCGCGGGATCGATCTGGCGCTCGACGACGCCTCCGTCCACGACCTCGCAGACGAGGTTCGCCCCCGCGGGCGAGAGCTCGTCGACGCCACCCGCGCCGTGGACGACGAAGGCGCGCCGCGCTCCGAGCTGGGCGAGCACGTGAGCGATCGTCGGCACGAGCTCGGGGGCGTAGACGCCGACAACCTGCGCGCGGGCTCCGGCCGGGTTCGTGAGCGGGCCGAGCACGTTGAAGACCGTGCGTGCCGCGAGCTCCTTGCGCACCGGCGCTGCGTGGCGCATGGCCGGGTGGTGGGAGGGTGCGAAGAGGAAGCCGAAGCCGAGCTCGTCGACCGAGCGCGCGATCCGGTCGGGCTCCTGCTCGAGCCGAAAGCCGAGCGCCTCGAGCACGTCGGCCGAGCCGGACGCCGACGATACGGCCCGGTTGCCGTGCTTCGCGACCCCGGCTCCCGCCGCCGCGGCGACGAGCGCAGCCGCAGTGGAGATATTGAATGTGCGCGCGCCGTCGCCGCCGGTGCCGGCAGTGTCGACGAGGTCTTCGCGCTTCGGCCGTACGGCGAGCACGTGGGAGCGCATGGCCTCGGCGCAGCCGGCAATCTCGTCCGCGGTCTCGCCCTTGAGGCGGAGGGCGACGAGGAAGCCGCCGATCTGGGCGGCGGTCGCCTCCCCGGCCATGATCGTGTTCATGACCTCACGGGCTTCGTCGCGCGAGAGGTCGTGGCCGTCGAGGATTCGGGCGAGCGCTCTCTGGATCACCGCCGGCCCTCCAGGAAGTTCCTGGCGAGGTCGGGACCGGACGGTGTCAGCACCGACTCCGGGTGAAACTGGATTCCGTCGATCGGAAGCTCGCGGTGGCGGACAGCCATGACCTCGCCGTCCTCCGTGGTCGCGCAGACCTCCAGCTCGTCGGGCAGGCGGGTCGCCGCAAGCGAGTGGTAGCGCCCGGCGTCGAACGGGTCGGGGAGGCCGGCAAAGAGCCCACGGCCGTTGTGCGCCACGGGTGCGGATTTCCCGTGCACGAGCCGCTTGGCCTGCCCGACCTCGCCGCCGAAGACCTCGACGATCGCCTGATGGCCCAGGCACACACCCAGCGTCGGGGTCGTCGGGCCGAGCCGGCGGAGGAGCTCCAGCGAGACACCCGTGCCGCCGGGACGGCCGGGGCCGGGGGAGATGACCAGGTGGCTCGGCGCGAGCTCATCGGCCTCGTCGGCCTCGATCGCGTCGTTTCGCGCCACGCGCACCTCGGCGCCGAGCTCACCGAAGAGGTGCGCGAGGTTCCAGGTGAAGGAGTCGTAGTTGTCGATGAGGAGAATCACGGCGCGCGCTCCGCCTCCTCGATCGCCGCCTCGAGGGCGGCGAGCTTGGCAAGGCACTCCTCGTGCTCGGCCGTCGGGTCGGAATCGTGGACGACGCCTGCGCCGGCCTGAAGCCGCGCGACGCCGTCCGCGAGCACGATCGTCCGGATGGCGATGCAGGTGTCCAGCGATCCGTCCGGGAGCGCGTACCCGACCGCGCCGGCGTACGGGCCCCGACGGTACCCCTCGAGTTCGGAGACGATCTGCATCGCCCGCACCTTCGGCGCACCCGAGACGGTGCCGGCCGGGAAACAGGCACGGAGCAGGTCGAACCCCGTTCGCCCGGCCTCGAGCTCTCCGGCCACCTCGGACACGAGATGGGTGACATGCGAATACCGTTCCGCTTTCAGGAACGTCTCGACACGAACGGTGCCAGGCACGCAGACGCGCGACAGGTCGTTCCGACCGAGGTCGACGAGCATGATGTGCTCCGCCCGGTCCTTCTCTGAAGCGAGCAGCCGTTCCTCGTCTCCGTCGCCGGGCGCGGTCGTCCCAGCGATTGGATTCAGGCTCGCCCGGTTGCCTTCCAGCTTCACGAGCGTCTCCGGTGACGACCCGACGAGCGCGAGGTCGCCGAGCTCGAGGAGGAACAGGTACGGCGAGGGGTTGATGCGGCGCAGCGCGCGGTAGAGAGCCACGGCCGAGGCTGTCGTGGGTCGCTCGGCTCTCTGGGAAAGGACGACCTGAAACGCGTCGCCGGCCACGATGTGCTCCTGGATCCGCCGTACGCCCTGCTTGTATGCCGCCTGGCTGGGCACCCGTCTCGTACGGCCACGTCCTGGGGACTGTCCCCGGGACATGTCCCGAGGGGGTGGGCCGTCGAGGCGCGTGGCGAGCTCGTCGCGGTCGCCCGCCAGGGCCTCAGCGACGCTCGTCGTGTGGTCGAAGCGCACGAGACGGTCGGCGACGACGAAGCGGCTCTCCGGCAGGTCGGGCCCGTCGGAGGGAAGCCCGACGGTCGGCTCGAGGCGGGCGATGTGGTCGTAGCCGAGGTAACCGACGACCGGCCGGCCCGTCGCCACCTCGGCCTCCGCCTCCTCGAACCCGACGAGCCGCGCGCCCGAGCCGACGAGCGAGTAGCGCCCGAGCCGGCCCTTCTCGACCGACTCGAGGAGGAAGCTGGCCGCCTGTCCCTCGCGCAGCCGAAGATAGGCGCCGAGCGGCGTCACGAGGTCGGCGTGGATGTCGGTTGCGATCGTCATGGCAAACAGAAAGACCCTCCGGCTGGAAGGTCTCGAGCGAAACGGGCTGTCGGGCCTCCGGATCTCAGGGGGCGACGCTCCCGCTCCGCTCGCGGCGCCAAGCCCACCAGATGGAGACGGGAGTGGTCATCGGACGAGAGGGTAGGCCAAGCACGAAGAGCGGTCAACCGCCAAAAGGGGACTCGGCTCGGAATGACGCTTCGGCGTAGACCGTCCGATAGGCGGGGCCCGATAATGGAGGACGTGGAGCCTCACCCGATCCGCGTCGTCGTCACCGACGACCTCGAGCGGAACCGCCTGACGGTCTTCTTCCGGCTCCTCCTCGCGATCCCGCACTTCATCTGGCTCGTCCTGTGGTCCATCGCCGCGTTCGTCGCCGCGATCGTGAACTGGTTCGCAACGCTCGTGCGTGGGATCTCGCCGCAGCGCCTTCATGCCTTTCTGGCCGCTTACGTCAGCTACGTGACCCAGCTCTATGCCTACCTCTATCTCGCCGCGAACCCCTACCCCGGCTTCGACGGCTCGCCTGGATACCCAGTTGACGTCGAGATCGACGGGCCGGCGCCGCAGAATCGCTGGAAGGTCGCCTTCCGGCTCATCCTCGTGCTCCCGGCCCTGGTGCTCGCCGCGGTTCTGGCCGGCGGCGGAGGTGGGGGTGGGGGCGGCCGCGGCCAGCAGGACGACGGCTCCTACGCCTGGACGAGCACCACGGTGAGCGTCGCCGTCACCGTCGCGATCCTCGCCTGGTTCGCCATCCTCGTACGAGGCCGGATGCCGCGCGGGTTCCGAGACCTTCAGGCCTACGTCCTCCGCTACGGCGCGCAGGCTTGGGGCTATCTGCTGCTCCTCACCGACCGCTACCCGGACTCGAACCCCGAAGCGCCGCGGCCAGTCCAGCCGCCCCCGCCTCACTCGGTGAACCTCACTCTCACCGACGACGGCCAGCGCTCACGACTCACGGTCTTCTTCCGGCTGCTCCTCGCGTTTCCGCACTTCGTCTGGCTGATTCTGTGGGGCATCCTGGCTGTCCTCGTGGCGATCCCGGCCTGGTTCATCGTCCTCTTCGCCGGCCGGATGCCGAACGGGCTCCACCGGTTCTACACCGCGCTCCTTCGCTACCAGGCTCACGTGTTCGCCTTCCTCTTGGTGGTCACGAATCCGTTCCCCGGCTTCGTCGGCGCGCCCGGCTATCCGCTCCACATCGAGTTCGGCCCGCCGTCGAGGCAGAACCGCTGGATCACGGGCTTTCGCGTGTTCCTCGCGATCCCGGCGCTCCTCGTCTCATCCGCGTTGAGCGGCGCGCTCTTCGTGGCCGGCGTGTACGGCTGGTTCGTCTCGCTCGCGCTCGGGCGCATGCCGACCGGCCTTCGAAACCTCGGCGCCTACTCGATCCGCTACACGGCGCAAGTCGACGCATACGTGCTCCTCGTCACCGACCGCTACCCCGATAGCGGGCCGGTTCAGCGCCGGCCCGAGGACGACACGGCCGAACTCGAGCCCGAGGTGGCCCCGGCGACGTGAGAGCAGGACGGCGCGGCGTCTTCCTCGCCGCTGCGCTCATAGCCGTCGCCTCGGCCTACGCGGTGGCGGTCGTCCTCCTCGCCCGGACGAGCGTCCCGTCCGGCCTCGAGCTGCCGACCGTTGACGTCGGCGAGGCGTTCGGCGCCGAGACGGTCGTCGACGCGCGCGGCTTCGAACGCATCACCCGGCTCTTCTTCGTCCTCGGCGAGCTCACGGTGCTCGTCGTGCTCGGCCTCTACGCGTGGCTCGGCCCTCGGCTCATGCGCGAGTCGGCGGCCGGGCGGATCGGCACGGGAATGCTCCTCGGAATGCTCGGCCTGGGGATTCTCTGGCTCGCCCAGGTGCCGTTCGGCGCGCTCGACCTCTGGTGGCAACGCAGGCACGACCTGGTGGAGACCACGTACCTCGAATGGATCGTCGGCTCGTGGCTCGGCCTCGGCGGCGAGTTCCTCTTCATCTGCCTGGCGATCCTGATCGTCATGGCGCTCGCCGGGCTCCTGCGCGACCGCTGGTGGATCCTCGGCGGCCCTGCCTTCGTCGGGCTCGTAGCGCTCTTCGCGTTCGTGCTCCCGTACCTGACGCCCGACCTGCGGCCCGCGGGCCCCGAGATCCGCACGGAGGCGCGGGTGCTCGCGGAGCGCCAGGACACCGATCCCGTGCGCGTCGACGTCCAGCGCGTCCGCGAGGTGACGAGTGCGCCGAACGCCTTCGCGGCCGGCCTCGGGCCGACGCGCCGGATCGTCCTCTGGGACACGCTCCTGGACGGGCGGTTCCGGGACGACGAGGTCACGTTCGTCCTCGCCCACGAGGTTGGCCACCTGGCACGTGGGCACATCTGGAAGTCGATCGCCTGGTACGCGCTCTTCGCGCTTCCCGGCGCCTTCCTGATCGCCTGGCTCACGAGGCGCCGGGGCGGCATGTACCGGCCGGAGGCAGTACCGCTTGGGCTCTTCGTCCTCGTCGTCCTCGGCCTTCTCGCGCTCCCGTTCCAGAACGTCGTCACGCGCCACCTAGAACGGGAGGCGGACTGGCAGGCCCTCGAAGCGACGCAGGACGCCGCCGCCGCCGAGCGGCTCTTCGAGGGCTTCGCGGAGACGAGCCTCGGCGACCCGAGCCCGCCCACCTGGGCCTACCTCCTCATGGACACGCACCCGACGCTCGCTCAGCGCGTGTCGATGGCGCGTGCGTGGCGCGAGCGCGAGACTCCCTAGCGTGCGAGCACCTCGCGTTCCTGCCCGAGCCGAGGTCGTCGGGAGCCTCCTCCGCCCCCCGGAGCTCCGGCAAGCCGTCGATGCCGTATACGAGCCCGGCCACCGCGCCCTGCTGCCCGAGGAGCGGGCCAAGGATCTGAGCGCTCTCCGAGCGGCCGAGGACGAGGCGATCCGTGACGCCGTGACCAGGCAAGAGGCGCTCGGCCTCGACGTCGTCACCGACGGCGAGTTTCGCCGCTACATGTTCCTGAACTCGTTCTGGGATGCGGTGGAAGGCTTTTCGACCGACCGGGCGACCACCGTCTTTCGAAACGCCGAGGGCGACGAGGTCACCTGGCACGTCCAGCGGGTCGAGGAGCGTCTGCGCCGAGTCGACAGCCCGGCGGCTCGCGAGGCCGGGTTTCTGGCCGAGATCGCGACCAGGCCGTTCAAGGTCACCTTTCCGGCCGCCTCGCTCTTTCGCCACCCGTTCACCTTCACGCCGGCGGGCGTCTACGACGGGCTTGACGAGCTCGTCGAGCATGCAATCGAGATCGAGCGCGGCCTGATCGCCGATGCGGTCGCCGCGGGCGCGGCCTACATCCAGCTCGACTTTCCGCTCTACCCGTACCTCGTCGACCCGCGCTGGTCGGCCTCCTTCCAGGAAGCGGGTCACGACCTCGACGAACTCCTCGACGTGGCTATCACCGCTGACAACGCGGTCCTCGAAGGTATCCCGGCGGACGTGACGACCGCGCTCCACGTCTGCCGCGGCAACTATCGGTCGCGGTGGCTCTGCGAAGGCTCGCTCGCCCCGGTCGCCGAGCGCATGTTCGGAGAGCTCGCCTACGACGCGTTCCTCGTCGAGTGGGACGACATCGGGCGCGACGGCGGCTACGAGCCGATCAGCCACGTCCCGGCCGGGAAGACGATGGTCATGGGGCTCGTCTCCACGAAGACGCCCGAGCTCGAGGACGAAGAGAATCTCGTGCGGCGCCTCGATGAGGCCGCCCGCCATCTCCCGCTCGACCAGCTCGCGCTCTCGCCGCAATGCGGCTTCGCGTCCGTGCTCGAAGGCAACGAGATCGACGCGGACACACAGTGGCGGAAGCTCGAGCTCGTCGCCCGCGTCGCCGAGCGGGTTTGGGGTTGACAACATGTTGCGCTCGGGACGGCGACAAGATTTCATTGCGCTATGAGCGCGAGCACGCCGCAGGCCCCGATCCGAGGCGGGCGCTCGCCGGGCTGGCTCGCCGTCCCGCTCGCCGCTCTCGCGCTCGTCTCACTCACGGTCGGTCTCGTCGCCCGGGCGCAACTGGACCCGGACGGCGACTACTTCCAGCTCTTCTTCAGCGACACCCTCCACCTGAAGGCATGGTTCGCCACGGTCGCGGTGGTGCTCGCCGTGACGCAGCTCGTGACGGCGGCGTGGATCTTCCGCAAGCTTCCCTGGCGTAGGCCGACTTGGGTTCCGGCCGTCCACCGTTGGACCGGCCGGCTCGCGCTCCTATTCACGCTGCCAGTTGCCTACCACTGCGTCTTCCGGCTCGGCTTCCAAGATCCGGACGCTCGCGTCCTCGCGCACTCGCTCGCCGGGTGCGTGGTCTACGGCGCGTTCGCCGCAAAGGTGCTGGTCGTCCGCCTGCACCGCTTTCCCGTCTGGGTGCTGCCGACCGCCGGCGGCCTTCTCTTCGCGACCCTCGTGGCGGTCTGGTACTCGAGCGCGTTCTGGCTCTTTCGGCTCGCCGGCGTCGAGCTCTAGTCTCTCCTCCGGGCGTGGGCCTCGTCGTGCGAGGTCTCGGGCTCGACGCGGGCGCCTGGCCCGGCATCGTGGTCGGCCGAGACCTCGACGCCGTGCCCGACGAGCGCGAGCCCGTCGTCGTCGGGCGCGCCTCCGCCAACCGAGACGCCTTCGAGGATCCGAACGCGCGCGTCCACGATCGCGTGCTCGACCCGAGCCCCGCGCTCGACGCAGGTGTCGTGGAAAAGGATCGCGCCCTTCACCTCGGCGCCTTCCTCGATGACGACACCCGGCCCTAGCACCGAACGCTCGACGGCGCCTCGGACAATCGCGCCGGGTGAGACCAGGCTCGTCTCGATCCGGGCACTTGGCTCGATCCGAGCCGGAGGCCGCTGCACGCCGCGGGTCAGGATCGGCCAGTCGGGATCGTCGAGGTCGAGCGGTGGTTCAGGCTCGAGGAGATCCATGTGGGCCTCCCAGTAGCGGACGGGGCGGCCCACGTCCTTCCAGTAGCCCTCGAGGCAATGAGCCCGAGCCTCCCCGCTCTCGACGAGCCGCGGCAGGAGCGAGTCGCCGAAGTCGGCGAGCGAGTCCTCGCCTTCCTCCTCGACGATCTCGTCCAGGGTCTCGAGGAGCCGGTGCGTGTCGTAGGCGAAGACCTCCGCGGAGACGACGTCGGTTGCCGGCTCGTCCGGCTTGTACGCGAAGCCGGTCACCCGCTCCCCGTCGGCCTCGACGACGCCGTGCTCGCTGGCATCGTCAAGCGTGACGCGTGTGGTCACCACCGTCACCGCTGCCCCCGACTTGCGGTGACCGGCGACGACCTCGGAGTAGTCGAGCTGGTAGACGTGGTCGGCCGAGAGCACGAGGAGCACTTCGGGGTCGTGCTCGGCGATCAGGTCGCGTGTCCGGTAGAGAGCGTCGGCGTTCCCCTCGTACCAGCCGCTCTCGGAATCGCCCGTGTGGGGGTGGAGCTCGCGGAGGCCGCCGTAGGTCCGGTCGAGGTCCCAGGGCCGGCCACCGGCCAGGTGGGCGGAGAGCGAGTGAGGCTCGTACTGCTGGAGCACCCAGACGTGGTCGATCCGGCTGTGGTGGCAGCTCGAGAGCGGAAAGTCGATGAGGCGATAGACGCCGGCGAAGGGCATAGCGGGCTTGGCGCGCTCGGTGGTCAGGACATCAAGGCGCCCTCCTTTGCCGCCGGCAAGGATGAGAGCGAGGACGGTTCCGCGGTCGCTTCGCACCGAGGGATTATGGCTAGCCGATTGGCTACGCTCAGAGCATGCCCAGGTCGGTGATCGTCTCGGCCGTCCGGACGCCGTTCGGAAAGCTCGGCGGCGCGCTCAAGAACCACTCGGCGCCGGAGCTCGGCGCCGTCGCGATCCGAGCGGCAATCGACCGCGCCGGCATCGCGAACGAGGACGTCGAGTACGTGGTCATGGGCCAAGTGCTCCAGGCCGGTTCGGGGCAGGCGCCGTCACGCCAGGCCTCCATCGGCGCCGGGCTGTCGAAGGAGATCGGCTCGGACACCGTCAACAAGGTCTGCGCCTCGAGCGTCCGCGCGGTCGAGATGGCCGACCAGATGATCCGCTCCGGCGACCATTCGGTCATCGTCGCCGGCGGCATGGAGTCGATGACGAGCGCGCCGTACCTCCTCCCTAAGGCCCGCTTCGGCTACCGGCTCGGGGACGGCATCCTCGTCGACTCGATGACCTCCGATGGCCTCACATCGACCTTCGACAACCTGCACATGGTCGCCCAAGCTTCGTTCGTCTCGCGTGAGCTCGGGATCACGCGCGAGGATCAGGATCGCTGGGCGCTTCGCTCCCACGAGCGGGCCGTGAACGCGATCGACGAGGGGCTCTACCAGGACGAGCTCGTGGCGGTCGGCGAGGTCGCGGAAGACGAAGGGCCGCGGCGCGACACGTCGTACGAGAGGCTCTCGCAGCTCAAGCCCGTCTTCGACTCGGAAGGCACAACGACCGCGGGTAACGCGCCGGGCGTGAACGACGGTGCCGGCGCCCTCGTCGTGACGAGCGAGGAGTTCGCGAAGAAGCGCGGGCTCGAGGTGCTCGCGACCATCGTCTCGTCGGCGTACGTGGCGGACGACTTCGCGTATCTCGCGCGCACGCCGGCCCTCGCGGGCGAGCGTGCTCTGGCGAAGGCGGGCAAGCAGATCGGGGACGTCGAGCGCGTGGAGCTGAACGAGGCCTTTTCGTCGGTCGTCCTGAACTCGACGAAGATGCTCGGTGTCGACCCCGAGCGCGTGAACGTGAACGGCGGGGCGGTCGCGCTGGGCCATCCGATCGGCGCCTCCGGGGCGCGGATCCTGGCGACGATTGTGCACGACCTGCGGCGAAACGGCGGCGGGCTCGGGCTCGCGGCGATCTGCTCCGGCGGCGGGCAGGGCGACGCGCTCCTGCTAGAGGTATAGACCGGTCACGACGTCGCAAGCCCGGCTTTCGGAAGACCTCACTAGCCGGGAACCTTTCCCT
Organism: uncultured Actinomycetes bacterium; assembly: GCA_963733135.1. Classification (GTDB taxonomy): domain Bacteria; phylum Actinomycetota; class Thermoleophilia; order Gaiellales; family Gaiellaceae; genus CAVTBX01. The sequence continues at coordinate 343,598 of CAVTBX010000008.1, read as the reverse complement.
CGGGGGCGAAGTCTCAACGGCATGAGATCTGTGCTGCTCCTGCTCGGACTTGCTGTGCTCGTCGCCGGCTGCGGCCAGGCGAGCGGTGACACTCCGGGCGCCGAGCCGGACCCGACCACAACGCAGGAGATCGAGCCCGACAAGGATCCCGAGCCGCCCGAGGGCGGGATCCAACCTCCTCCGGTCGTCCTCGTCAGCGACGGTGGACGCCAGGTCGGCCCGAAGGGGTCGTACTGCATCACGAACAACCAGATGGGCCAGGGCATGTGCGCCGATGCGGCCCGGCCTCCTGAGGCAGAGCAGGCAAACGTCGTCCGGCCGGGCGAGACGATCGCGATCGTCCTCGAGGGCGCCCGAGCCGTGAAGGCCGAGGGCTGCGGGGCGCGCGACGTGAGCTGCATCGGGGAGGCGCAGATCTCGCCGGCCGGGTGCAAGGCCGCCACTGTGGCGCGGATCTTCCTCGAGCGCGGCGCCGAGACGCGGTGGCGCGTGCAGCTCGAGCCGGGCGCGTACGAGCTCCAGACCTTCGTGTACTTCGAGACCGACGACGGGAGCTCCGGCGATGTCTCGACGGCGTTCGGGCTTGTGGTCGAGCCTAACGGTGAGCCCGAGATCGTTCCCATGCCCGCCGCCGCAGCGGTCTGCCGCTAACCGGGGACAGTTAGCCTCAGGGCCGTGATCCGCATCCGCGGCGAGAAGGTCGCTCTTCGGCCGCTGCGCCCAGACGAGGTCGACGTGCTCGTCGAGGAATCCCGGCGAGTGGCGCTGCCAGAGGGCGTCCGTCGCCCGAGTCGAGAGGCGATCAAGAGGCGGATCGCATGCTCCGGACGGTTCGTCCGCGGCCGGCTTGCGCTCGGGATCGAGGCCGAACGGCGGCTCGTTGGCGACGTGGACGCCCGCTCCCCCGCCGGCGCGTTCCCGCCCGGCGTGTTCGAGATCGGCGTATCCGTCTTCGACGAGCAGGATCGGGGCAGGGGCTTCGGGCTCGAGGCGACGCGGCTCCTGGTCGATCACCTCTTCGACGCTGAGGAAGCGGCACGCGTGCAGGCATCCACGGCCGGCTGGAACCTCCCGATGCGCGCGCTCCTGCGGCGCCTCGGGTTCCGAGAAGAGGGCGTCCTGCGCTCGTACTACCCGACCTCGGACGGCCGCGACGACTACGTCATGTGCTCGCTGACGCGTGAGGAGTGGCTCGCGGGCGACGCCTGGCCGTTAGGTTCCGCACCCGTGGAGCTCGAGCACGTGCTCGTCGTCGGCGCCGGCCAGATGGGCGGCGGCATCGCCCAGGTCGTCGCGACCTCCGGCCGGCATGTCTCGCTCCACGACGCGGCTCCGGGCGCCGTCGAGCGCGGGCTCGCCGCGATGCGGAAGAGCCTGACCCGGCTGGCCGAGAAGGGCGGCCCGGAGCCCGACGAGGTTCTGGCAAGGATCGAGCCTGCCGACGACCTCGTGCCCGCCGATCTCATGGTGGAGGCGGTCGTTGAGGACGCCGGCGTGAAGGAGGACGTCTTCCGGCGCGCAGACGCGATTCTTCCGGAGGGGGCCATTCTCGCCTCGAACACGTCCTCGATCCCGATCACGACGCTCGCCGCCGCCACGAGCCGCCCCGACCGCGTGATCGGAATGCACTTCTTCAACCCCGTGCCCGTGCTCCGCCTGGTCGAGGTCGTGCGCGGGCGGGAGACCTCCGACGAGACGGCCGGCGCGGTCACCCGGCTGGCCGAGGATCTAGGTAAGACACCCGCCGTCGCCAACGACTTTCCCGGCTTCGTCTCGAATCGGATCCTAATGCCCTACGTAAACGAGGCCGTCTGGGCGCTTCACGAGGGGGTCGCAGAAGCGGAGGCCATCGACACGATCGCGAAGCTCGGCTTCGCCCATCCGATGGGGCCGCTCGCGCTCGCCGACCTGATCGGGCTCGACACCTGCGTCGCGATCATGGAGGTTCTCCACGAGGGCCTAGGCAGCGACAAGTACGCGCCCTGCCCGCTGCTCGTGGAGCACGTCGAGGCCGGGCGGCTCGGCCGAAAGAGCGGTCGCGGCTTCTTCGAGTACCACTCGGGCTGAATCCATTTTCGCCACGTTTGGCGAAAGAATCAAAGGATTTTCGGGATCTGACCGATAAAGAGACAGGATCAACCGGAGAGGGGGGCGCGTCTGCGTCTCTTGGTGGTAGACGACGACGGGGCCTTCAGGGCCCTCCTGCGCACGACGTTCGAGTTCGTGGACATCGAGGTCGAGGAGGCCGAGAGCGCCGAGCGCGCGCGCGAGCTCGTACCGGAGTTCCAGCCGGACGTGATCGTGCTCGACATCTCGATGCCCGGCATGAGCGGGCTCGACTACTGCCGGAGCCTGAAAGCGAACGAGGCGACGCGCGGAATCAACGTGCTGATCCTGACCGGCTCCGGCACGCGCACCGCGGAGGAGGGGTTCGCGGCCGGCGCCGACGAGTACCTCCTGAAGCCGTTCAGCCCGCTCGAGCTCCTCGCCGTCGTCGAGCGCCTTGCCGGAGGTCTCTACGGCATCCCGTTCCGGGCTGCGGGCAAGCGCGACCCCGGCGAGCAGCTCATGCTCTACGCGCGCGACCTCCGGCACCTGCTGGAGGTGGAGCGAGGACAGCGGATCCTCGTCCAGGAAGCCTACGAGGAGACGGTTGCGGCGCTGACGAGCGCACTCGAGACGAAGGACACTGGGACGCGAGCCCATTCCCAACGTGTGCAGCGGTATGCGCTGACCCTCGCGGAAGGCGTTGAGCCGGTTCTAGCCGCCAGCCAGAGCGCGACCTACGGCTTCCTTCTCCATGACGTCGGCAAGATCGGGATCCCCGACCAGATCCTCCAGAAGCCCGGCCCGCTGACCACGTCGGAGCGGAGGCACATGCAGTCGCACACGACGCTCGGCGAGCAGATGCTCGGGGGTGTCGCCTTCCTCGCAGGCGAGGGGTTGTGCATCGTCAGGAGCCACCACGAGCGCTGGGACGGCGCCGGCTACCCGGACGGCGTCCGCGGCGACGAGATTCCGCTCGGCGCCAGGATCTTCGCCGTCGCCGACTCGCTCGACGCGATGACGAGCGACCGACCGTACCGCCGCGCGCAGAGCTGGGACGTCGCGCGGCACGAGATCTTCGACCAGGCCGGGCGCCAGTTCGACCCGGGCGTGGTCGACGCCTTCCGGCGCTGCGAGTCCGAGCTCCGCTCCGTCCGTGAGGAGTTCGCGACGGCAGAGCGCGTTCTCGCGTACGGGTAGTCCTGGCGCGGGCCGCCGTATCCTGCGGCCATGGACTTCGAGCTGACGCCCGAGCAGCGCGAGATCCAGGCGCTCGCACGGGAGGTTGCAGCCGCCGAGATCGAGCCGCACGCGGCCGAATGGGATCGCAAGCATCGCTTTCCAGCCGAGCTCTTCGGCAAGCTCGGTGAGCTCGGGCTCATGGGCGTCTGCGTGCCGGAGGAGCTCGACGGAGCCGGGGCCGACTTCCTCTCCTACATCCTCGTGCTCGAGGAGCTGTCGCGCGCCGACGCAGGCGTAGGTGTCACGGTCGCGGTGCATACGAGCGCCGCGACGCTGCCGATCGTGAACTACGGGACTGACGAGCAGCGCGAGCGCTTCGTGCCGCCGCTTGCCCGCGGCGAGACCATGGGCGCGTTCGCGCTGACCGAGTCCGGCTCGGGCTCTGATGCGAGCGCACTCCTCACGCGGGCCGAGCCCGACGGCGACGGCTTCCGGCTCACGGGGACGAAGCAGTGGATCACGAACGGCGCTTGCGGCGGCACGATCCTCCTGTTCGCGCGGGCCGAGGCAGGGATCACGACCTTCCTCGTCGATGGGGGCGCCGACGGGCTGACCGTCGCCGGTGAGGCCGAGAAGCTCGGGCTCCACTCGAGCTCGACCGTCGACCTCGTCCTCGAAGGGGTGCGTGTCGAGCGCGACCGGATCCTCGGCGAGGAGGGCAGAGGCTTTTCGATCGCGCTCGCCACGCTGGACGGCGGGCGGATCGGAATCGCTGCGCAGGCGGTCGGCATCGCGCAGGCTGCCTACGATGTGGCCCGCGAGTACGCACGCGAGCGAGAGCAGTTCGGGCGGCCGATCGCGGACTTCCAAGCCATCCAGTGGAAGCTTGCGGACATGGCCACCGAGATCGACGCCGCGCGGCTCCTCGTCTGGAAGGCGGCCTGGCTCCGCGATCGCGGCGAGCCGCACGGCGAGGCCGGCGCCAAGGCGAAGCTCTTCGCGTCGGCCGTCGCGCGGCGCCAGACCTCCGAGGCGATCCAGGTGCTCGGCGGCTACGGCTACACGACGGAGTTCCCCGTCGAGCGCTACTACCGGGACGCCAAGATCACGGAGATCTACGAGGGCACGAGCGAGATCCAGCGGATCGTCATCGCACGCTCCATCCTCGGCCTCGCCGAGCGGGCGGCAGCCCCGGCATGACCCGCCGGCGCGACGAGCCCGTCCGGCTCGACCGGATCTACACGCGCGCTGGGGACGCGGGCGAGACGAGCCTGGGTGACGGCTCGCGCGTTCCGAAGACCGACGCGCGGATTGAGGCGTACGGCACCGTCGACGAGCTGAACGCCGCGCTCGGGCTCGTCCTCGCCGGCGCCGTCGAGCCCGATCTCCGTGACACGCTCGAGCGGATCCAGAACGAGCTCTTCGACCTCGGCGCCGACCTCTCCGTGCCGCTCGAGGACGATCGGCGGGAGCGGCTCCGCGTGGAGAGCTCCCAGGTCGAAGCGCTTGAGGAGCTCTGCGACCGGGCCAACGACGGGCTCGAGCCGCTCCGGAGCTTCGTGCTCCCCGGCGGCACCGAGACCGCGGCCAGGCTCCACCTCGCACGGACCATCTGCCGTCGCGCCGAGCGGCTGGCTGTTGCCCTCGACGCAGAGCACGACGTCAACGCGGAGGCGTTGGCCTACCTGAACCGCCTCTCGGATCTCCTCTTCATCCTGGCGCGCGTCGCGAACGCGTCGGCCGGCGCCCCCGAGCCGCTCTGGCGCCCGGGCGCGTCGCGCTAGCGGATCCCCCGCTGCGCCACCGTCATCGGCTCGAGCACGTAGGGCAACGGGAGATTGGCGTCGGCGACGCGGAGCCGGACGAGCCATCGGCTCCCGTCCCGACGCACCGACCAGCGCAGGTTTGCCTGCGAGAGCGAGTGTCCGGCAGCGTCGAGGATGCGTACGACAGGCGCCGCCGCGCCCGCCTCCTGGGCGGCGAGCCGCCAGCGCCAGACGCGAACGCCTTGACGCTCCGACACCGTCAGGTACTTCTCCGGTCGCGCACCGCGGTAAGCGATCGACTCGTGGCCCCAGGCCGTGCGGCGCGAGACACCGTTCTCGAATGTCCGCCAGCCCGTCCCGGCCGAATCCTCCTCGCGGGGCTCTCCCAGCGCGTCCACCACGAACACGGGGAGTTCCGCGAGGTCCTTATGCACCGACGAGAGCTGGAAAGCCGCCAGGGACGTGCTCACGATCAGCGCAGCGAGGATGACCTGCGTTCGTCCCGCGAGCTCAGGCATGCAGCCGCCGGCCGTGCACGGCCGGGGAGACTTCCGCCGCAGTCTGTGAAGCATCGCCACGCCTCGTACGTCGCATCGGCGTCGCGGGGCGGCAGGTGAGCGATTTCCCTCGTTCGGGCAGGTCGAGGGAGGGCAGACGAAGCGCGCGTACAATCGAAGAGAGGCTGATGGCGACGACCGAGGACAGGCAGGAGCTCGACGGAACCGCCGAGTGGCGCCGCGAGGTCTACGAGGCGAAACCCGAGCGCGACGCGCTCTTCTCCACCATGTCCGGGCTCGAACTAGAGCCCCTCTACACGCCCGACAACGTCGAACTCGACTACGAGCGCGACCTCGGGTGGCCCGGCGTCTACCCGTACACCCGCGGCGTCTACCCGTCCATGTACCGCGGCCGGCTCTGGACGATGCGCCAGTTCGCCGGCTTCGGCACCGCAGAGGAGACGAACGAGCGCTTCCGCTACCTCCTCCAGCACGGCCAGACCGGCCTCTCGACCGCCTTCGACATGCCGAGCCTCATGGGCTACGACTCCGATCACCCGAAGTCGCTCGGCGAGGTCGGCCGCGAGGGCGTCGCGATCGATTCCCTGGAGGACATGGAGCAGCTGTTCGCGGGCATCCCGCTCGACGAGGTCTCCACCTCCATGACGATCAACGCGCCTGCCGCGATGCTGCTCGCGTTCTACATCTGCGTCGGCGAGGAGCAGGGCGTCGCGCGCGACCGCCTGCGCGGGACGATCCAGACGGACATCCTCAAGGAGTACATCGCCCAGAAGGAGTGGATCTTTCCGCCCGAGCCGTCCATGCGGCTCTGCGTGGACATGATCGAGTTCTGCGCCGAGGAGGTGCCGCTGTGGCACCCGGTCTCGATCTCGGGCTACCACATCCGCGAGGCAGGCTCGACCGCCGCGCAAGAGCTCGCGTTCACCCTGGCAGACGGCTTCGCCTACGTGGAGGCCGCGATGGCCCGCGGGCTCGACGTCGACTCGTTCGCACCCCGGCTCTCGTTCTTCTTCAACGCCCACATCGACTTCTTCGAGGAGATCGCCAAGTACCGGGCGGCTCGGCGGATCTGGGCCAAGGAGATGCGGGAGCGCTACGGCGCCAAGAATCCGCGTTCCTGGCTCATGCGCTTCCACACGCAGACCGCCGGAGTTTCGCTGACCGCGCAGCAGCCCGAGGTGAACATCGTCCGGACGGCTCTCGAGGCGCTCGCGGCGGTCCTCGGCGGCACGCAGTCGCTCCACACGAACTCCTTCGACGAGGCGCTCGCCCTCCCGACGGAGCACGCGGTCAAGCTCGCGCTCCGGACGCAGCAGGTGATCGCCCACGAGACCGGTGTCGCCTCCACGATCGACCCGCTCGGCGGCTCCTACGTCGTGGAGGAGCTCACGAACCGCCTCGAGGCGGAGGCCTACGAGTACTTCGGCCGGATCCGCGAGTTCGGCGGGGTCATCGCCGCCATCAAGGAGAACTTCTTCCAGCGCGAGATCGCCGAGGCGTCCTTCCGCTACCAGAGCGAGGTCGAAGCGGGCAAGCGCGTGATCGTCGGGGTCAACCGTTACGAGGAGCCCGACGAGAAGGAACTCGACATCCTCCACATCGACCCCGCGCTCGAGCGCAAGCAGGTCGAGCGGGTGCAGGCGCTTCGCGCGAAGCGTGACTCGGCAGCGGCCGAGCAAGCGCTGGCTCGGCTCAAGCGGGAGGCGGCAGAGGACGACAAGAACCTCATGCCTGCCATCATCGAAGCGTCGAAGGCGTACGTGACCATGGGCGAGATGTGCGACGCCCTGCGCGAGGTCTGGGGCGTCTGGCGCGAAACACCGGTCTTCTAAGCGCGTTCAGCCGAAGGCGCGAAGACGACATGCGGCCAGTTCGTGTCACGCTCGTCGAAGATCGCGTGGACGACCTCGAGGCCCGCGGACTTCGCAAGACGATTCACCTCAGCAGGATCCGTCGCATGAAAGAACCCGATGAATACCGAGAACCGATCGCCGAACTCACGGCCCGATCGCCGGGGGATGGCCCGGCGCAGACGGCCGCGTCGCGACCGAGGCGGGGAATCGACGTCGCGGATGGCGAGAAAGCTCGCGACGATCGGGCCCGACGTCGTCTGCGCGATCGACCTGAGCGTCGCGATCCGAACGGACTCGGATCGCAAGTGGGAAAAGCTGCCCCAGCCCAGGAGCGCCGCGTCAAATGGGCCGTATTCCTCGAGCTTCGTAGGCCGGTCATCAGTTTCTCGAAGGTGCGGGAGGCCCTCATAGCCGCCGACCAGAACCGTGAGCTCCCCATCGGGAGGCTTGGCGGCCGCCATCGCGGCCGCGAGCTCTTCGGAGGGTTCGAACGCGACGACCGAATAGCCTCGTTCGAGAAGCGCGAAAACCTCGCGTCCGCCGCCTGCGCCCCCGACTGCCACTCGGGCAGGGGGCGGAGGGAAGAACCGCTCGAAGACATCCTCCTCCCAAGGGAAGAGCTCGCCTCGAAAACTGCTCGCGGCAGGGTTGTAGAAACCGCTTCGTCCGTACGCGTAGTCGTTGAAGCGGGTCAGCGTGCGGTCCGAAGCGGCCGCCGCTACCAGCTCCGAGCGAGCGCGATCGAAAAGCTGGTACGCCGAGTCGACATGGCGGGTGGCGTGCAGCACACGTACGACAACCTCGGTGAGGAAGGGGCTCGGGGTCATTCCGTCGCAGCGTAACCTCGCCCTCGACTCCCGCAAGATCCGGGTTCCCTCGGGAACCGCCGGCCGGCGGAGCGAGCCGCTCCTCGCGATCGAGCGCCTGGGGAGGGACTTCGGTGTGCGGCATGTAGTGCAGCAGCTCGACCTCACGCTCGAGCCGGGCGTGAGCGTCGCATTCGTCGGCCCGAACGGCTCGGGCAAGACGACGGTTCTTCGATGTGTAGCCGGGACGCTGACTCCGAGCAGAGGCTCTGTGCGGATCGGCCGACACGAGGCGGGTTCGTTTGCCGCCCGTCAGCTGATCGGCGCCTCGTTCTCGCAGGAGCGCTCGTTCTACCTCCGGCTCACCGGGCGGGCAAATCTCATCTTCTTTGCCCGGCTTCGACACGGCACGAAGCGGGCGGCCGAGCGTGATGTCGACCGCGTGATCGCTGAGCTCGCGATCCCTGACATCGCTGCAGAACGAGTCGACCGCTGTTCGACTGGCATGGTTCAGCAGCTCGCGATCGCTCGATCACTCCTCGGGCAGCCACGCATCCTTCTCCTCGACGAGCCGACGCGATCGCTCGATCGCGCGGCCAGGAGCCGTCTCTGGGAGATGATCGAGGGCCGCTCCGAGCTTGCCGTCGTCATCGCTTCTCATCTGGACGAAGACCTCGAGCGCTGTGGACTACGCGTCGACTTCCCCACCTAGGCTTCCTCGACCGTCGGTGGTTCTCGGGATCGTCCGACGCGATTTCTCCATCGCGCGCTCGTACCGGCTGCCGTTCGTCCTCGACCTCGTCTTCGGGGTCATCAACCTCGCCGTCTTCTTCTTCATCTCGCGAACGTTCGAACAGGTCAGCGACGCCGATCTCGACGGTGCGCCGACGTACTTCGCGTTCGCCGCAGTCGGTATTGCCCTGACCGTGGTCGTCGATGCTGCGAGCGCCTCGCTCGCGGCTCGAATCCGAAACGAGCAGCTGACCGGAACGCTCGAGGCGCTCCTGGTACAGCCGATCACCGTCCGCGAGATCGCGTTCGGTTTCGCCGGTTTCCCGTTTGCCTTCGCCATGGTGCGAGCGGCGTTCTATCTGGCTGTCGCCGGACTCTGGCTCGAGGTCGACACATCCGAGTCGAGCTGGGCGGGATTTTTCATCGTCCTGTTGCTCGCCGGCGGGGCCTTTTCCGCGCTGGGGATTCTGCTCGGCGGCCTCGTCCTCGTCTTGAAGCGCGGGCAGACCGTCATCTCGATGGTGATCTACTCGATGGGCTTCCTGAGTGGCGCCTACTTCCCGGTGGCAGTGCTCCCGGATTGGGTCGAGCCGATCGGGCGCGCTCTGCCGACGTACTTCGCGTTCGACGGCCTGCGCGCCGCGATCTTCCTTGGAACCGATTGGCAGGTCGATGCGCTTGCCTTGCTCGGTTTCACTGTCGTCGGCGTGCCTTTGGCTCTCTGGGTTTTCCAGGAGGCGCTCTCGCACGCGCGGCGAAGTGGAAGTCTCTCGGAGTACTGAGGATGGGGGCCGGCAGTCAGTCCGAGTTCCTCGCCATCGGGGCGACGCTTGTCCTCGATTCTCTGACCGCCGACCTCCTTCAGGAGCTTCGGCGCCACGAGGTGCGCGGGATCGTTCTCAAGGGGCCTGCCCTCGGGCGGTTGTACCAGGATCGACCGCGAACACACGAGGACATCGACCTCCTGGTCTCACCATCTGCGAGAGCTTGCGCCGAACGCGTGCTCTCCGCGCTGGGATTTCGGTTCGCGGCTGAATCGTCCCACGCACGTGCTTGGATACGGGCCGCAGATGGGGTGACGGTCGATCTTCACGACACACTGGCCGGGATTGACGCTCCTCCCGACGACGTGTGGAAGCTGCTCTCGGCCAGGGCGATCAGGACGTCCGTCAGCGTTGGGGTCGTCGAGACGCTCGACCTCCCAGGCATCGCCCTCCATGCTGCGCTTCACGCAGCCCAGCATGGAGCTGGCGCCGGCAAGGCCGTCGACGATCTTGGGCGAGCGGTCACTCAGCTCGACTACTGCGACTGGGAGGAGGCAGCCGAGCTCGCGCAGAGGCTCGATGCAGTTCCAGCGCTTGCGGCCGGGCTCCGTCTGGTGCCAAGCGGCGAAGTTCTGGCCGGCCGCCTTCGGCTCCCGGATTCACGGAGGGTCGACGTAGCGCTCGGCGTTGCGTCGCCTCCGGCCACCTCTCGCGGCCTGCTGCGACTGGCCTCGACGCCTGGGTTGCGCAGCAAGCTCGCCCTCCTCGCCACGGAGATCGCTCCGAGCGCAACGTTCATGCGAGCCGTGTATCCAGTCGCGAGACGAGGGCCGCTAGGACTGGCTACGTCCTACGCGTGGAGGCCCCTCTGGCTGCTCTGGCACCTTGTCCCCGCGCTCCGGGCCCTGCGCAGCGCGCGGCGAGCCGCTCCCTGAAACCGTCGACACGCCGCCGGACGCGTTGAATGCTGTGACCTGCACGAGCTCGTCGAGCGAGCGCGGGTCGTCGTGAATGGGCACCCCGGCGACCGTGACCCAGACGTGCCCCTCATAACCCCTGTCCGATCTTCGCATCCCCACCGACAGCTCCGGGTCCGTACCTGCGGAGATCAGATAGCGGAACGCGATCAGGCTCCGCTCCAGGCAATTGTCACGGCCGGCCACGACACGTGATCGGTACAGGATGCGCGACAGACGAATCGCCTGCTGTTCGCGAGCCGCGTCTCGCATCGCAGGCCGTCTGGATGGCGTGACGAGGCCGACGACGCGAGGCAGCGCAAGGACGCGCTTGAGCAGCGGAAGAATGCTCGCCCACGCGGCCATGCGTACGAGGAGCCAGGCGGCGTTCGGGTGGGCGAGCTCGCGAAGCGCACCTCTCGCGCGTGCACTCATCTCTGAAGCCCCGCATTGCTGAACACAGCAGCCTCCAGGGCGTCCAGTATTCCTGTGAGCCGGTCAAGCCCGCGCTCGACGCGAACACGAAAGAGACGGGCCCTGCGAGTGAGCTCGAGATAGGTCTCGACCGTCTCGCGGTTTCGGTCTGGATCGTCGAGCGTGAAGCAGTACGCATGCGCGAGGACGGTCGGGAAAGCATCCGATCCGGTCAGCGGTTCCACGACCTGCAGGTGTTCTTCCCGACTCGGCTCGAGCACGCACACCGTGTCGAGCGGCGCCGCCTCCGGGGTCTGGATCTCGCGACGCCCATTCGAAACTCCGAAGTGCGATGCCGAGTCGGGCCTGAGCCGAAGTGCGAACGGAAGCGGTAGCGCCTGGATCTCATCCCCAGCCGGAAGAAAAGCCACGGCGTCGTCCGCCCACAATCGGTGCCCGCGCTCCGCTAGGCCGTGTGCGAGCGTCGACTTCCCAGTCTCCGAGACCGCACAGAGCGCGACAACCCCCCTGGGGCCGAGAACTGCGCTTGCGTGAAGCACCTGCCGCCCCAACGCCTGAAGCGCCATCGGCAAGACCGAGCGTCGGAACGTGTCGCGAACAGCTTCAAGGTCGGCCGACGGCTCGGGGTGGGCGGTAACCGGGTCGCCGTACCGAGTGAACCGGAAGACCCCGATCCCGGGAAACGCCATCCAATGGCTTCGGTCGTCCGAGCCACCGAACGCAACGAGGCTACCGTCGCCTTCCCGCCAGGTGTTCACCCCCGCGCTATCTGGGCCGGGCGGCGACGGTGCCTCCGCAGGCGGCAAAACCTTCAACGGAAGCATGCGGCGGGCGGACCTAGATAGATGTTGGATGCAATCAGCGCCCGGATGAACGGAGAGCATGCGGCGGAACGCTCCTCCGGGCGCTGATCGTGGACTACTCTTCGGGTTGGCAACCGGGAGGCTCCTGCCCCTTTGGCTTACGAGGCTCACCCGGGTCCCCGCACGCTGCGCTCAGCTTGCCGCCGCCGATCTGAAGAACATCGGCAACGCTGCCGACGTGGTTCACCCTCATCGGCTCCCAGAGCCGACGCGCCTTACGTTCCTGGACTGTCATTGGTTCACCTCCCTCCCCCTGTTAACGACCTCTAACCCATGCTTCGAGAGAGAGAAGGTTCCACAACCTTCCGATCTCTCGGTGCTGCCGTGTCTCGAAGACCCTCCTCGTCTCTGATTGTAGGGCGGACTTATCAACAATGCCAAGGGTTTCGAGCGCTTCCAGGCCGCCGAGGCTCTCCCAGGCTGCGTCGAATTCGCGTTCCATCGTGTCCGCGAAGAAGGACGTAGCGAGCACCTTGCGCTGCCGCTCGAACTGAAGGCCCGGGAAGCGGTTCGCGAGCATCTGCCGAACTAGGCCCTTCGAGCGGCCTCCTTCGTCGAGCAATTCGGGCCGTGTTCGATAGAGGAAATCGACGAGTTGTGCGTCCCAGTAGGGCATGCGGATCGGGAGTCCTGTCTCGCGGCCGTTGTCGAAAAGCTCCTCCATCTCCATGGAGACGAGCGCGTGGTCGAGGCTGAGATGGCCTTCACGCAGGTAGAACGAGTCATGCGCCGCAGAGGCTGAGGTAGTCCTCAGACGATCGACGAGAGCCGAGCGAACGTCGGGGTCGGGCGCAACCCAGGCCGGCATGAGGCCCATTCTCCGACGAAGCCGATACCCGGCGAGCGCCCCAGGCGCACGGCGTTCGGCAAGGTCGGCCAGGATGGGCTTGGCGCCGAACGTCCAGAGCACGTTCTTGAGCGTTGCCGTGGGCGAGAGGTGGAACGAGCGGACTGTCCTGCGCCAGAGCCTGAACAGGCCCGCAACGTCTCCTCGCCGCATCAGGTCGGCGGCGAGCAGCGGGCTAACGCCGAGCCACTCGTCGCCTCCGCCGCCAGTGATCGCCCTTTGGCAGCCGGCGTCGACCGCTACATGGGCGAGCGAGTGATAGGCCGGATACCAGATGTTCATGAGGGGCGTGTCCGCGCGGCTGCTGGCCCTGAGCGCCGCCTCGAGGAGATCGGTTCCGTCGAGCGCTTCGTCGAAGGGCAGCAGGAGTTGCTCGAGCCCCAGCTTCTCGGCGACCCCGCGCTGTACGGCTTCTTCGTTCGCCTGAACCGACGGGAAGACGAGCGAGAGAGCCAGTGGAGGCGCGCTCGCCGCTCGTGCAGCCCGGTCGGCGGCGACGGCCGCAACGCTCACCGAGTCCAGCCCGCCGCTCAGGTAGATCCCGCTGCGCGTCACGTCCACGCTCCGCGCGACCGCCTGGTCGAGCATCTGGTCGAAGCGCATGGCCTCGTCCGAGATCCAGTGGACGGGCTGGTCTGCGGGCGCCGGGTGCCAGTACCGGCTCGCTTCGAGCACACCACCGCGGAAGCGAACGACATGTCCAGGCGGCACTCGGCGAACCGCCTCGTAGAACGTCTCCTCGGGATCCGGCCACCGATGGCAGACGTGATCAGCGAGCGCGGGGACAGACAGTGCATTGGAGACGTCTCCTTCGGCCACGACGTCGCCGAGAGAGGTCCCTGCGACCAAGCCTTCGGCCGTTTGTGCATAGAACAGGGGAATGACGCCCACCGCGTCTCGAACCAGGAGCAGCGTCTCATTGGGGCTGTCCCAGACCGCGAGCGCAAAGACCCCTTCGATCGTGCGAAGGCAGCTCTCCCCTTCTGAAAGGTAGCGCTCGAGTACGGCCGTGGCTCCGTCCGTCCAAGTACCGTAGAGCTCGCCCGCCACGAGCACCTCCACGCCGCTCCGAGCCGCGCAGGATCCGGTTTCGGGCAGCCGCAAAGTCTCGAGCCGCTCGGGCTCACGCGCTCCCGGCGCTAGGCGAACAGCGAGATCTCGAGGATCGATCCGTGCGCGGAGAGTGGACGCCGCGGCCGAGCTCACGCTGGTTCGGGGATCACGAGGCCGGCGTCGGTGAGCGCAGCGAACAGGCGGTCGATCTCACCCTCGAGCTCGTCGACCGTGACCTCGTACTCATCCTGCATCCCCGTGACTATCGCGCCGGGGGGAGAGCCCTCCGCGAGCAGCTCCCACGCTCGAGCGGCCGTCGGACTGAGAGCGTAGATCGCGTTCGTCCCCAGGTGGACGAGCACCATCTCATCGTGGACGCGTTCGGCCACGACGTTCGGGTCTGGCCTCACGTGCGAGCTCGCCACGACGTCTCCTGACGGTATCGCGGCGCCCTCGGGCGTCGCTCCATTTCCTACAGAATGATCGTGACGACTCAAGCGTTGTCAACCAGCCTGCAGTTGTCGCCTTGCTCACTCGACCGTGACGAGCGCCTCGGCCGAGAAGGCCGCGAGCGTGGAATCGATCTCCGCGTCGAGAGTCGCCTCGTCGGCCCCGAACTCGCCGAGGAGCGAGGCCTTGATCTCCGGCCTCGTCAGCCCGGCCTCCACGAGCTCCCAGAGGCGTGCGGCAGTTCGGTTCAGCGAGAAGATCCGGTTCGTCTTCAGGTGGACGACGACGAGCTCGTCGCCAACCCGTCGCGCCACGACGTGCGTGCTCGGGCGAAGCGTCATGCCGCCCACCTCGTCTCGCCGGGTCTTTTCGCCCACTTTGCGCCGCCTGTCTCGAAGAACATCCTGACCCCCGACTCATAATTAGGTGCATGCGCGCGCCGCTGTCAACGGCGCAACTCCCCCTGTTTGGGGATTGCCGTACCCCTTTCGGGCGCCGACGCCTCAACGAGTAACCGTGCAAGGAGGCAACCCGACGTGAGTGCGGCGAACGGCGACAACGAAGCGTCCGGAGCGAGCTGGCAGCGTCCAGACGCGCCGCTTGGCACGCTCATCTTTCGCGAAGGGCTGCTCTCGGCCGAGCAGCTCGAGGACGCACTCGGAGAGTCCGTCAAGCGAGGCAAGCGGCTCGGCCAGGTCCTCGTCGAGCGTGGTCTGCTCGACGAGTCTCAGGTAGCGCGCGTGCTCGCACGCCAGAAGGGCCTCGACTACGTCGACCTCCGTGAGACTCCCGTCGACCCCGAGGCCGCTGCTCTCCTCGGCTCGGAGACCGCTTGGCTCACGCACGCCGTGCCGGTCACCGTGACCGACGGGACCCCCCTCGTTGCGATCGAGGATCCCGGAGACGAACAGGCGCTCAAGACCGTCGCCGACGCGCTCGGCACGAAGCCGCACTTCGCCGTCGCGACGAGGAGCGAGATCCTCCGCGTGCTCTCGACCGTCTTCGAGGAGGGGGGTACCGCCCCCCCGGCTGCTGCCCCGCTCACACAGCCCCCGCCCCTCCAGCAGGTGCCGCCGCCCGAGCCTGAGCCGACCCCAGAGCCTTCTGCTCCCGCGCGGGTCGCGGATACCGCCGCCCCTGCCGAGCCGGCGCCCCAGCCGACGCTCGCCGAGGTCAACGGCCTTCGAGTCGCCGCCCCGCCGCCCGAGCCGGAGCCCGCGCCGGAGCCGGAGGCCGTAGCCTCTCCGCCCGAGCCCGAGCCCGAGCCCGAGCCCGAGCCCGGCCGAGGTCGTCCCCGAGCCCGAGGCCGCGCCTGAGCCCGAGCCGGTAGCCGAGCCCGTTCCCATGCCCGTGCCCGAGGTCGTCCAGGAGCCCGTCGCTCTGCCTGAGCCTGTCAACGAGGCGGAGCCTCAGCCCGCTGCGGCCGACGAGCCCGCCCCGGCGCCGGTACAACCGCTCCAGGTTGCTCCCGAGCCGCCAGCTCCTCCCGTCGAGGCCGAGCCCGAGCCCGCAGCTGCCGAAGAGCCCCTCGTCGCCGAGGAGCCCGTCGCGCAGCCCGAGCCCGTCGCGCAGCCCGAGCCCGTCGCGCAGCCCGAGCCCGTCGCGCAGCCCGAGCCCGTCGCGAGCCCGAGCCGGTCGCGCAGCCCGAGCCCGAGCAGGTCCGTCGCCGCGTCGGCTCCTGAGCCGCGAGCGTCGCGGCCGCTGAGCCCGAGCCGCGCCGGCTCCCGAGCCGAGCCGGTCGCCGGAGCCGCGCGCCGCCTGAGCCTGAGCCGGAGCCGGAGCCGGTCGCGTCCCCCGAGCCTGAGCCGGTGGCGTCCCCCGAGCCTGCGCCTGCCGCGTCTCCCGAGCCTGAACCCGAACGCGAACCGGAGCCGGTCGCGGCTCCCGAGCCCGAGCCGGCCGTTCCGGTCGTCGTCGAGCTTCCCACTCAGCCCGTCTCCGCTCCGGAGCCACCGCCTGCCGTAGAGCCGCCGCCGCTCGAGGTCGTTCCGCCCGTTTCCGATCCTGCGCCCGAGCCCGAGCCGGAACCTGCGCCGCCGGCCCCGGAGCCCGAGCCGGAGCCTGCGCCCGCGGCGCAGGCCGAGACGCACGTCGTTCTCGCCAGGCTGACGGACGGAGAAGTCATCGAGGTGGGCGCCTTCCCGAGCGTCCAGGAGGCCAAGGGCGCGGCCAAGCTGCTCTCTCGCCAGATCGGCACCGCGGCCGCGGGCGAATGGCCGCAGCTCGGCGGCCGCTTCGTGCGACCCGACCTGATCGTCTCGGTCGACGTCGTCTGATCCTGCGCCGCCCGCTCGGGCGGTTTACGTTCCCGGAGTGAGTCTCCGCGACCGATGCGAGGCAGCTGCGTGCGCTGCACGTCCCGGGTCGGCCGCTCGTGCTCCCGAACGCCTGGGACGTCCCCTCGGCGAAGACGGTGGCTGCGCGCCGGCTACCCGGTCGTCGCGACGACGAGCGCCGGCGTCGCCGAGGCGCTCGGCTACGAGGATCACGAGGGCGCCCCGGCCGCCGAGATGCTCGCCGCGGCCCGGCGGATCGTCGACTCCGTCGCCGTTCCGGTCACTGTCGACGCGGAAAGCGGCTATGGGCTCGCGCCCGATGAGCTCGCCGAGGCGCTCGAAGAGGTCGGCGCGGCCGGCTGCAACCTCGAAGACACCGACCACGCCACTGGCAAGCTGAGAAACCTGTCGAGCCAGGCGGAGCGGATCGCCGCGCTCCGAGACGCCTGCACCGCCCGCGGGTATCCGCTCGTCGTCAACGCGCGGGTCGACGTCTTCATCCTGGAACGCGAGCAAAGCCCGCAGCTCCCGCTCGTCGAGCCGGCGCTCGAGCGCGCCCGCGCCTACCTGGACGCCGGCGCCGACTGCGTCTACCCGATCCTCCTCCACGAGCGCGAGGGGATCGCGGCGTTCCGCGGCGAACTCGACGCACTCGTGAACGTGCTCGCGTCCCCGGCCACGCCGTCCGTGCCCGAGCTCGCCGAGCTGGGCGTGGCGCGCGTGAGCCACGGGCCGTTCCTCTACCGGCGCACCTTCGAGCAGGTCGCGGCCTGGCTCGCTGCCGAGCTTCGCTGGTAGGAGGGTTTGACGAAATAGCCGTTGTGCCGCCCGGCCGCGCTGCTCGGCCCGTGGCAGCGTCCTCAGTCGCGCCCGTACCTCAAGGTACGAACGCTCCCTGCGTCCTTGCCTCGAAACGAGCAGCACGACCAGGCAACGAAGACCATCTCGCCAAACCCTCCTAGATCTCGACCACCAGGCCGTCGGTCGCGACCTCCGTCCCGTCGAGCGGCAGCTCGACCGGTCGGTGCGTGAGGAGGATCGGCCCGTCGGCGAAGCTCTGCGCCTCCTCGGCCGTCAGGTGGCCGCGGGGCGGGCCGTCGCGGTCCGGCGAGGCGAGCGTGGCCTCGCAGAGGAAGAGGTCGGCGCCATGCGCGAGCGCAGGTACCTCCGCGCCTGGGCCGGTATCGCCCGAGTAGGCAAGCGTCGTCCCGTTCTGGGAGACGCGGAACCCGTGGGCCGGGATCGTGTAGTGCGGCACGCGGAGCGCCTCGAGGCTGAAGCCCACGATCTCCTCGGCCCGCCCAGGCGCGTACTCGCATAGGTCGAACGCGTCTTCGAACATGCGCGGGTTCCCCCAGTTGGCCGCGAAGGTCTCGAGCTGCGAACCTCCGTCCGGCGGGAGCCAGAGCTCGGGACGCCGCCCCGCCTCGCCGTACGCCGCAAGCCAGGCCCACGGCACGAGGTCGCCCCAGTGGTCGAGATGGAAGTGTGTGATGGCGATCGCGTCGATCTCGAGCGGGCCGTTCTCGCGGAGCCGGCCGAGCACGCCCGGGCCGCAATCGAGGAGGAGCGACCCGGCTCCGTCCCCTCCGAGGAGATAGCCGGACTGCGCGCTCCCGGGGTTCGGCCAGGCCGGGGAGGAGCCGATGACGGTCAGCCGCACGCTCATATACTTGCCGACGTGGCCAGGAAGATCCGGGTCGTCATCGCCAAGCCCGGTCTCGATGGACACGACCGGGGCGCGAAGATCATCGCGCGGGCGCTCCGGGACGCCGGGATGGAGGTCATCTACACCGGCCTTCACCAGACGCCCGAGCAGATCGTCGAGACGGCCGTCCAGGAGGACGCCGACGCCGTCGGGATCTCGATCCTCTCCGGCGCGCACATGACGCTCGTGCCCAAGATCCTCGACGGTCTCCGCGAGAACGGGCGCGACGACGTGCTCGTCGTGGTCGGCGGGACGATCCCGCGGGACGACGTGCGCGAGCTGAAAGAGAGCGGCGTGGCCGAGATCTTCACGCCGGGCGCGCCCCTTTCCGAGATCGTCGAGTTCCTCCAGGCGAACGTCCCGGTCGAAGCGTGATCGAAGTCGAGCGCCGCGACGGCGCTGCGATCCTGACGGTCAACCGGCAGGAGGCGCTGAACGCGCTCGACCTCGAGACGCTCCACGCCCTCCACGACCGGCTCGGTGAGCTCGCCGGTGACCCGGACGCCCGGGTCGTCGTCCTGACCGGCGCCGGCGACCGGGCGTTCATCGCGGGCGCCGACATCAAGTACATGCAGGGCCTCTCGGTGCTCGAGGCGCGCGAATGGGGAGAGCTCGGCCACGCCTGCGGGAGCCTCCTCGAGACGATGCGGAAGCCCACGATCGCGGCGATCAACGGGTACGCGCTCGGGGGCGGCTGCGAGCTCGCGCTCGCCTGCGACCTCCGCTACGCGGCCACGAACGCCAAGCTGGGCCAGCCGGAGATCAACATCGGGATCCTGCCTGGGTGGGGCGGAACGCAGAGGCTCGCGCGCGTCGCCGGGCTTGGGTTCGCCAAGGAGTTGATCCTCACTGGACGCACGGTCGACGCCGAGGAGGCCGAGCGCCGCGGGCTCGTGAACGCGCTCTTCGAGCCCGACGAGCTCCTGGAGAAGACACTCGAGACGGCCCGCCTCCTCGCGTCCAAGAGCCCGCTCGCCCTCGCCGCGACGAAGGAGGCTGCGAACCTGGCGCTCCAGGGAGGGCACGGGGCCAACCTGGCGCAAGAGGCCACGTTCTTCGCGATGCTCTTCGCGACTGAGGACCAGAAGGAGGGCATGGCCGCCTTCGTCGACAAGCGCGACCCCGAGTTCCAAGGCCGTTGAAGCTCCTCGTCCTCGGCGGCACGCTGTTCCTCGGCCGGCACGTCGTCGAGGCGGCTCTCGACCGCGGGCACGAGGTCACGACCTTCACCCGCGGGCGCACGAACCCGGACGCATTCCCCGCGGTCGAAGGCCTGACAGGAGACCGGGACGGCGATCTGGGGGAGCTCGTCGGCCGCGAGTGGGATGCGGTCGTCGACCCGTCGGGCTATGTCCCACGGGTTGTTCGGCAATCGGTTGAGCTCCTCGCCGGCGTGACCGGCCACTACGTCTTCGTGTCGAGCATCTCCGCCTACCGCGACTTCGCGCAGACCGGCTTCGGCGAGGACTATCCGACCGGCGAGCTCCCGGACGATCACGGCGAGGAGGTCGATCGCTTCTACGGGCCGCTGAAAGCCGCCTCGGAAGGTGTGGTGCGCGAGGTCTACGGCGACCGCTCCGCGATCGTCCGCTCAGGCCTCATCGTCGGGCGCTACGACTGGACGAACCGCTTCGGCTGGTGGATCCGCCGCGTCGCCGAAGGAGGTGAGGTGCTCGTCCCCGACGCCCAGCCGTGGCCGGTTCAGATCGTCCAAGGGCGTGACCTCGCGGACTGGATGCTCGAGCTCGCCGAACGGCGCGTTGCGGGCACGTTCAACGCGACGGGCCCGGAGCGGCCGCTCGAGATGACCGAGGTCTTCGAGACGGCCCGGGCCGTCTCGAATAGCGACGCCGCCTTCGTGCCCGTCGCGGAGAGCTTCCTCCTCGAGCGTGGCGTGGAGCCGTTCTCGGACCTCCCACTCTGGCTTGCCCTGGAGACGAATCCCGGCTTCGCCGGGTTCTTCGCCGCGGACGTGAGCCGGGCCGTCGCGGCCGGCCTTCCCTTCAGGCCGCTCGCGGACACCGTGGCGGACACGCTCGAATGGGAGCGCGAGCGGGGCGCTGCGCCGGACAAGGACTACGGTCCGCAGGCGCTCGCCTCGGGTCTCGATCCGGCGCGGGAACGCGAGCTCTTGGCGGAGTGGCGGGCCCTCGGCTCCACGCCGTAGAGGCGCTGCTACGCTGGGGAAACGGGAGCCCCTGAGGGGGCTGAGAGGCGGTCACGAAGGCCGCGACCGGAGAACCTGATCTGGGTCATGCCAGCGGAGGGAGAGCGATGCACGAGCCCCTGACGATCGCCGGGCGCGAGTTCAGCTCGCGGCTGATCACGGGCACCGGCAAATACGAGAGCTTCGAGACGATGCGCGCCGCGATCGACGAGTCTGGCTGCGAGCTCGTGACGGTCGCCGTGCGCCGCGTCGACTTCGACGCTGTCGAGGCCGGCGAGGACATCACGAGCTTTCTGCCGCCCGACGTGCTGCTCCTCCCGAACACATCCGGGGCGGAGACGGCGGAGGACGCGGTTCGCGTTGCACGCCTGGCGCGGGCCGGCGGGCTCCCGGACTGGATCAAGCTGGAGGTCATCCCCGATTCTCGTTACCTGCTGCCAGATCCGGTCGAGACGCTGAAGGCGGCGGCGCTCCTCGTCGAGGACGGGTTCACCGTTCTCCCGTACGTCCTCCCGGATCCCGTGCTTCAGAAGAAGCTCGAGGAGGTCGGGTGCGCGACGGTCATGCCGCTCGCGGCGCCGATCGGCAGCGGGCGAGGGCTGAAGCTCCGCGACGCGATCCGGATCATGATCGAGCAGGCCGAGGTGCCCCTCGTCGTCGACGCCGGGCTCGGGGCGCCCTCTCACGCCGCTGCCGCGATGGAGATGGGCGCCGACGCCGTGCTCGTGAACACCGCCATTGCACACGCTGCCGACCCTGTCGCCATGGCGCGTGCGTTTCGCCTGGGCGTCGAGGCCGGTCGAGAGGCGTTCCTCGCGGGTGTGATGGACGAGTCCGCCGAAGCCTCGCCGTCCAGCCCACTCGCCGGAGCGATCTCATCCAAGTAACAGACTGTTGCTAGGGATGACCATCACGCTGAACGGCTCCGAGCGGGAGGTTGCGGCCGCGACCGTGGCCGACCTGCTCGCGGAGCTTGGCCTGGAGGGCGGCTACGCGCTCGTGGAGCGCAACGGCGAACCTGTCGAGAGGAGCGCCTACCCGACCGTGGAGGTCGAGGACGGTGACAGCTTCGTCGTCGCCCGGCCCGTCGCCGGCGGGTAGCTCGCTCGCCGCGGCCCGCCTCTACCTGATCACCGGTGCGAGGCCCGACCTTGCGGAGTTCCTCGCGGCGTCCGTCCGCGGCGGCGCCGACGCCGTCCAGGTCCGGGAGAAGGCGTTGTCCGACGGCGATCTGCTCCGCGTCCTCACCGAAGCCCGCGAGGTCACCGGCTCGCTCGGCGTCCCGCTCGTCGTCAACGATCGCCCCGACCTCGCAGTCCTCGCGGGCGCCGACGCCGTGCACGTCGGACAGGACGACCTACCGGTGGAAGAGGCATGGCGGTTCGGTCTCGCGGTGGGCCAGTCGACTCATGCGCCGGCGGAGATCGACGGCTCAGCGGCGGACTACCTCGGCGTGGGGCCCGTTTACGCGACGCCGACGAAGCAGGGCCGACCGGCCGCGGGGCTCGGGCTCGTCCGGTACGCCGCCGCGAACGCGAAGGTTCCCTGGTTCGCGATCGGCGGCATCGACGCCACGAACATCGACGACGTCGTCTCGGCCGGAGCGACCCGGGTCGCGGTCGTCCGCGCCATCGGCGACGCACCCGATCCCGAGGAGGCCGCGCGAACGCTCCGCACCGCCCTTAGTCGACGAGCCTGACGCGCTTTGCTTCCCAGGCGCCCGGCAGCGGGCGCTGGTTGGCGAGAGACGGCGCCGCTTCGTTCGTCCAGACGACGACGCGATCGCCGGACTCGACCTGGGTGAGACTGACCGCCTGGAACTGGCCGCGGCCGTTCTTCCGCTCCACAACCACGTCGGTCGGTACGTCGAGGCCGATCCACTTCCGCACCTGGAAGAAGCGGCCGGCCGGAGTGCGGAACAGCCTCGAGCGGAGCGTCAAGCGCGGGCTCGTCGCCCCGACCCTCGCCCACATCTGGAGCCGAACCGACGTCGTCCCAGCCGGCGCCGCGTACACGAGGCGCCGCGCGTCCCGCAGGTGTGGGTAGGGGTTAGTGGAGCCGCCGCCGTTCGGCCTCACCTCGAAGTGGAGGTGCGGCTGGATCCCGTCTGCGTCGCCCGAGTCGCCGACGAAGCCCACGATCTGGCCCGCGCGAACCCGCTGGTTCTGCCGGAGCCCGCGCGGCCAGGAGATTCCGTTCTTGCAGCCGCCACGGTTGTCGTTCGCCGCGCCGCCCGGCTTGTCGTTGTTCAGGTGGATGTACCAGTAGTGCGTGCCGCTCTTGCCGCGCAGGACGAGGTAGCAGGACGAGTAGCCGCCGTAGACGCTCTTGCGCTTCTCGACCCGCCCCCGCTCGACGGCGACCGCGTACTGCCAGCGCGCGCCCATCAGGTCGTTGCCTTCGTGGCTCCGCGACCCGCGCGGGTCGCCGTAGTCGTTCGTGTACGAGACCTTGCCGACGACCGGAAATACGATGCGCTCCGGAACGCGCCCAGCGCCCGCAGCCGCCACGCATGTGAACGTGACGAGGCCTGCGACAAGTGTGACGAGGGCGGTTCGGCCGGTGGGCATAGCGTCCTGTATCGGGCGCGAACCGGGCGACCTTAACAGAGCTCGCGGCGAGCCTGCGTAAGGATTCCGAGAGGAAAGGCAGGGCGCGCCTGGCTCTCCGGGCGCTGGATATGCTCGCCCCCGATGAAGATAGCCGTCTGCGTGAAAGAGGTTCCGGACGCCGCCGCGACGAGGCGGATCGACCCGCAGACGAAGCGCCTCGACCGCAGCGGGGAGGGCGTCCTGAACGAGTTCGACGCCCACGCGCTCGAGGAGGGCCTGAAGCTGAAGGAGGCAGACGGCGAAGGCGAGGTCGTGGTCGTCTGCATGGGTCCCGAGGGAGCAGCGGGCACGCTTCGGAAGGCGCTCGCGATGGGCGCCGATCGGGCCGTTCACGTCTCCGACGACGCTCTCGCGGGCTCCGACCTCGTCGCGACGAGCAAGGTTCTCGCCAAGGCGCTCGAGCGCGAGAGCCCCGATCTCGTCCTCGTCGGCCAGCAGGGCGGCGATTCCGACGGCGCCGTGCTCTGGGCTGCGCTCGCAGACCGGCTGGGGCTGCCGCTCGTCTCCCAGGCTGCGAGCCTCGAGATCTCGGACGGCACGGCGCGCTCGAAGCGCCAGACGGAGTACGGCTACGACGTCCTCGAGGCACCGCTCCCGGCCGTCGTGGCGGTCTCGGACGCGATCAACGAGCCGCGCTACCCGTCGCTGAAGGGGATCATGGGCGCGAAGAAGAAGCCGCAGGAGACGCTGTCGCTCTCCGATCTCGATGTCGACAGCGGTGAGGTCGGGGAAGCAGGGTCGAGGACGACCGTCGAGGCGCTCGGCGAGCCGCCGGCCCGGGGCGAGGCCAAGCGGATCGAGGACGAGGGCGGGAGCTCGGCTGAGCAGATCCTCGCGTACCTGAAAGACGAAAAGCTCCTCTAGTGCCCGGCACCCTCGTCTATATCGAGCACCACGACGGAGAGCCGACCAACGGAAGCCTCGGCGTCCTCTCCACGGCAGCAGGCCTCGGCGGTGACGTCGCCGCGGTCGTAGTCGGCGCTGGTGCCCGCGACGCCGCCTCGGGCCTCGGCGCGTTCGGGGCCTCGAAGGTCTATGTCGCCGAGGGAGAGGCGCTCGCCAAGCCGCTCCCGCAGCCGCGCGTCGACGTGCTTGCGAAGCTCGTCCCCGAGGGCGGGTTCGACAACGTCCTCTTTGCCTCCTCGGTGCTCACGGCCGACGTGGCGGCCGGGCTCTCGGCGCGCCTCGACGCGGGGCTCAACTGGGATCTCACCGGGATCGAGGCCTCCGGCGACGGGGTCGTCGGCAAGCGGCCTGCTCTCGGCGACACCGTCCTCGTGGATGCCGGCTGGGTGTCCTCACCTCGGCTCGCGCTTTTCCGGACCGGTGCCTTCGAGCCGTCCGCGCAAAACGGCGGCCAGCCCGAGGTCGAGGACGTCACAGCCGAGGTCGAGGAATGGTCGACGAAGACGCGCATGATCGAGCAGGCTCACGAGGAGAAGAGCGGTCCGTCGATCGAGGACGCCGACATCGTCGTCGCCGGTGGCCGTGGGCTCGGCGAGGCGGAGAAGTTCTCCCTCCTCGAGGACCTCGCGAACGCGCTCGGAGGAGCCGTCGCCGCCACGCGTGCGGTGGTGGACGCCGGTTGGTATCCGTATGCGGCGCAGGTCGGCCAGACGGGCCGGGTCGTCAGCCCCAAGCTCTACGTTGCCTGCGGCATCTCCGGCGCGATCCAGCACAAGGTGGGCATGCAGGGAGCGGGCACGATCGTCGCGATCAACAAAGATCCGAACGCGCCGATCTTCGAGTACTCCGACCTCGCGATCGTGGGCGACCTGCACGAGATCGTCCCGAAGCTAACCGAGCTCGTGCGGGGCAGCAAGACCGCATGAGTACAAAGCCCTCGGACTTCCGGCCGCCGTTCGACCCGGCCTCGTTCGTCGCGGAGCCGACCGACCCGCCGGACGAGCGGATCGACGTCGGCGCGCTCGTCGTGGGCGCCGGCCCGGCCGGCCTCGCTGCCGCGATCCGGTTCATGCAGATGGTGAACGAGCGGCCTGCTCTTCTGGAGCGACTCGGCGACGTGCCGGTGGCCGTCGTCGAGAAGGGGAAGACGCCTGGTGCGCACCTGCTCTCCGGAGCCGTTGTCAACCCGCGAGCGTTCCGCCAGCTCTTCCCCGGGATGCACTCCGAGGACATGCCGTTCCTCGAGCCGGTCGAGCGCGAGGGCGTCTACTTCCTGACGCGGGGACGCGCCCAGCGCATACCCGCTCCTCCGACGATGTGGAATCACGGTAACTTCGTGGCCTCGATCGGCGAGCTGGCGCGCTGGCTCGCGGAGCGGGCCGAGGAGATCGGCGTGACGATCGTCCCCGAGACGGCCGCGAACAAGCTCCTTGTGACCGGCGGTCGACTTGTCGGCGTCCGAACGGGCGACCGGGGGCGGGGACGACAGGGTGAGGAGCTCGCGAACTTCGAGCCCGGCTCCGACCTCACGGCCCGGGTCACGATCCTGGCCGAGGGCACACAGGGCCACCTCGCCGGCGTCGCGAACAGCGTGTTCGGCTTCCAGGCGAAGCCGCAGACGTGGGCGCTCGGCGTCAAGGAGATCTGGGAGGTTGAACGGCCGCTCGACCGTGTCATCCACACAATGGGCTGGCCGCTTCGAAGCGCCAAGCGCTACCGGGAGTTCGGCGGCAGCTTCATCTATCCGATGGGGGAGAACCGGATCGCGCTCGGGATGGTGGTCGGCCTCGACTACGCCGACGCGAAGCTCTCCGTCCACGACCTGCTCCAGGAGCTGAAGACGCACCCGTTCGTGGCCGACCTCCTCCGCGGCGGCACCCGCGTCAGCTGGGGAGCCAAGACGATTCCGGAGGGCGGCTACCTATCCCTCCCGGAGCGCTTCAGCTTCCCGGGCGGCATGGTGACGGGAGACTCCGCCGGACTCGTCAACGTGCCGGCCCTGAAGGGAATCCACTACGCCATGCGCTCGGGGATGCTGGCCGCCGAGACAGCCGTCGACGCAATCAGCCCCGGCCAGACAGCCTGGACGCCTGGGGCCCTAGACGGCTACGACGCTGCGCTCCGCGAGAGCTACATCCTGAAGGACCTCGAGCGCGTCCGGAACATGCGCCCCGCCTTCCAGAAAGGCTTTACGCGAGGCGCGGTGGTCGCGGGGACGGCGCTGAACACGCTCGGCAAGCTCCCGCCCCGCGACCTGAAGATCGAGGCCGATGCCGACGTGCCCGTCTTCGTCGGGAACGGTGCTTCGCGCTCGTACCCGGCGCCGGACGGCAAGCTCACGTTCGACAAGCTCTCGAGCGTCTATCTCTCGGGGAACAAGACGCGGGACGACGCACCGAGCCACATCCGCGTGCAACAGCGCGTCAGGCGTGAGGTTGCTGAGGCCTGGGTCAACATGTGCCCGGCGCAGGTCTACGAGATCGTCGGCGACGCGAGCCCGGCCGGGAACGTCGTGTCCGTCGAGGTGACGGCCGCGAACTGCGTCCAGTGCGGTGCCATCACCGCGAAGGGCGGGCGGCTGACGCCGGGCGAGGGCGGTTCCGGCCCCGAATACCGCGAGATGTAGTGCCCGTCGACGTGGTGGCCGCGTCGGCCGCGATCGGAAACAGGCTCACGCGCACTCCGCTCCTCACGTCGGCGACGCTCGGGGAGGCCTTCGGCGGCTCGGCCGTCCTCAAGTGCGAGCTCTTCCAGAAGACGGGCTCCTTCAAGATCCGCGGCGTCCTGACGAGGCTCGCGTCGCTGTCCGCCGAGGAACGGGCGCGCGGTGTGATCTCGATCTCGGCCGGAAATCACGCTGCCGCGCTCTCCTACGGGTGCACTCTCGAAGGCATCGACTGCCTGGTCGTCATGTGGGACGGCGCGAGCCCGCAGAAGGTCGCCGCGGCGCGGGGGTACGGCGCGACGGTCGATCTCGAGGCCCGGGACCCGTCCGAGGCGTTCGAGCGGGTCGAGGGGATCGGCACCGAGAGCGGCAGGACGCTCGTCCATCCCTTCGACGACCCGCTCGTCCAGGCCGGCCAGGGCACCGTCGGCCTCGAGGTGCTGGAGGATCGTCCCGACGTCGAAGTCGTCGTCGTCCCAACCGGCGGCGGCGGGCTGGTCTCCGGGATCGCTGCCGCTGTGGCGTCGCGAGCCCGGGTCGTTGCCGTCGAGCCGGAAGGGTCGGCGGCGCTCCACGCGGCGCTCGAGGCTGGAGAGCCGCGCCCGCTCGTCCCCGAGTCGATCGCGGACGGCTTGAACGCCCCCTTCGCGGGCGTGAACGCACTCGCCGTCTGCCAGGAGCACGGGGTCGAGTCCGTGCTCGTCACGGAGGCCGAGATCGTCAACGCGTTCCGCTTCCTCTACGAGCGCGCCAAGCTCGCGGTCGAGCCCGCCGCTGCGGTCGGCGTCGCCGCCCTCCTCGCCGGGAAAGTGGCGGACGTGCAGGGAAGAACCGTCGCCGCGATCGTGTCGGGCGGGAACGTAGCCGCCCCGACGGCCGCTGGTATCCTGGCTTCCGATGAAGCCTGACATCCATCCCGACTACGTCGTCGCGACCGTGCGGTGCTCCTGCGGCAACGAGTTCCAGACGCGTTCCACGAAGCCCGAGCTGCACGTCGAGATCTGCTCGGAGTGCCACCCCTTCTACACGGGCAAGCAGAAGCTCCTCGACACCGGCGGCCGCGTCGAGCGGTTCCAGCGCCGTCTCGAGCGGGCTCAGCAAGCCCAGTAGCGAGAGGCTCGATGCGGGCTAGGAGCACCTCCAGATGGGGGCCTGCGCACGGCGCAGCGCAGCCGCCTCGCCCGGCACCAAGGCTTCTCCAGCCTTGCCGCCGTGCGAGTCGACCGCGCTGCTTGGCGCATGCCCTCCCCGAAGGCACTCCTAACCCCCACCAAGCCTCGGGCCGATAGGGGAAAGCATGAGCGCGCCGATTGGAGGACAGGCAGTCCTCGAGGGCGTCATGATGCGGAGCCCGTCCGCGTGGTCGGTCGCGGTCCGTAAGCCCGACGGCGAGATCGCCGAGGTCAATCGCCCGATCGCCTCGAAGCTTCTCGAGCATCGGTGGCTGAGGCTTCCCGTCATCCGCGGAGTCGTTGCCTTGGGCGAGTCGCTCGCGATCGGGTTTCGGGCGCTCGCGATCTCCGCGAACTACGCCGCCCAGGACGAGGACTCCGACGAGCCGGAGACCGAGCTTTCGCGCGGCCAGCTTGCGTTCGCCTTCGCGCTCGCGATCGGGTTCGCGCTGCTGCTCTTCAAGGTCTCGCCGGCCCTCGTGACCAACTGGCTGCCGATCGAGTCGACCAGCTGGTTCGTGATCGTCGAGGGGGTCGTCCGGGTGGCCATCTTCCTGCTCTACCTGACGGTGATCTCGTTCCTGCCCGAACTTCGGCGCGTCTTCCAATACCACGCCGCCGAGCACAAGGCGATCAACGCCTACGAGGCCGGCGAGGAGCTTACGCCTGAGCGCGTGCAGCGCTACAGCCTCCTCCACGTCCGCTGCGGGACCGCCTTCCTGCTCTACGTGATGGTGGTCGCGATTTTCGTGTTCGCCTTCTTCGGCCGGCCCGATTGGTACTGGCTGATCGCGACGCGGATCCTGCTCCTGCCCGTCATCGCCGGGATCGCGTACGAGATCATCCGTTTCGCCGGGAAGCATCCGACGAATCCCGTGCTTCGGCCGCTCCTCATGCCCGGCCTCTGGCTCCAGCGCATGACCACGCGCGAGCCGACGCTCGACCAGATCGAAGTCTCGATCCGAGCCCTCCGAGAGGTGCTCCGGCTGGAAGGCCGACTGACGCCTGAGGAGCGCAAGGTCGAGGTCATGGCCTAGCGGCCGACGGAAATCCGGCTCCGCTTCGCGGAGCCATGACGATTTCCGTCGGGACTTCTTACCCAGCTTGCTTTGGGAGCGGCGACGGGCAAAGCCCGCCGCCGCGACGCGGGGCCGGATCAGGTGGCAGGGCTATTCTGGTTGCCGCATGGCAGCCACGATCGACGCACTTGTCGAGGAGCTCGAGCGCTCCTACGCGGAGGCGCAGGAGCGCATGTCCGACCCTGCGGTCTTCTCCGATCGCAACGCTGCCGCCGACGCCGGCCGTCGGTTGAAGGAGCTCGAGGGCCCGCACAAGCTCGCCCAGGAGTGGCGTCAGGTCACGCAGGACCTCGCGGACGCCGAGGGTGACGCCGAGCTCGCGTCCATGGCCGACGATCTGCGTGCCGAGGCTGAGCGGCTCGAGTCCGATCTCAAGCTCGCGCTCGTCGAGCGCGACCCGAACGATGCGAAGGACGTCATCGTCGAGATCCGGCAGGGGGTCGGGGGCGACGAAGCAGCGATCTGGGCCGGCGACCTTCACCGGATGCTGACCCGCTACGCGGAGCGACGCGGCTTCAAGACCGAGACGCTCGGCTCGAGCCCGAACGAGACGGGCGGCTACAAGGATCTGACGTTCGCGGTGAAGGGCGACGGCGCCTACTCCGTCTTCAAGTGGGAGGGCGGCACGCACAGAGTGCAGCGCGTTCCCGACACCGAGTCGCAGGGCCGGATCCACACGTCCACCGCGACGGTTGCGGTGATGCCGGAAGCCGAGGACGTCGACGTCGCGATCGACCAGAACGACCTCAAGATCGACGTCTACCGCTCGACCGGCCCAGGTGGCCAGAGCGTGAACACGACCGACTCGGCCGTGCGCATCACCCATCTTCCGACCGGGATCGTCGTGGCCATGCAGGACGAGAAGTCACAGCTTCAAAACAAGACGAAGGCGCTCCGCGTCCTCCGCGCGCGGCTCCTCGAGGCTGAGCAGCGCCGCCAGCAGGAAGAACTGGCGGCCGAGCGCCGCTCCCAGATCGGCGGCGGCGAGCGGGCGGAGAAGATCCGGACCTACAACTACCCGGACAACCGGGTGACCGACCACCGCGTCAACCTGACGATCAAGCGGCTCGACCGCATCGTCGAGGGCGATCTCGACGAGTTCACCGAAGCGCTGACTGCGGACGACCGCCGGCGTGCGCTCGAGAGCGCGGCTGCTCCGGCGTGACGCCCCTCGACGCGGTCCGCGCGGCCGAGCGCGACCTGGCCGAGGCCGGCGTCGACTCGCCGCGCGTTGACGCCGAGTACCTCGTGGCCGACGTGCTCGGCCGAACGCGCACGGAGCTCTACGCCCGCGACGGCGGTCTCTCGGAGGCCGAGCGGACCCGACTGGCGGAGCTCGTAAGCCGGCGAAGACTCCGCGAGCCGCTCGCGTACATCCTCGGCGAGTGGGACTTCAGGAATCTGACGCTCGCGGTCGATCGTCGAGTCCTCGTCCCGCGGCCGGAGACGGAGGTCGTGGTCGAGCGAGCGCTGGCACTCATCCGCGACGTCGAGACGCCGAGGGTCGTCGACGTCGGCACGGGCTCGGGCGCGATCGCGCTCGCGATCGCCGCCGAGCATCCCGGGGCGTGCGTGCTCGGCATCGATCTCTCCCCGGAGGCACTCGAGGTCGCCTGTGCCAACCGAGAGCGAAACGGTCTGACGGAACGCGTGACCCTTGCCGAGACGGATCTCCTCAACGGGCTCGCCGGGCCCGTCGACCTCGTGGTCTCGAACCCGCCCTACGTACGCGAAGACGAGGTCGACTCGGTCGACCCCGAAATCCGTGACTGGGAGCCAAGGCTTGCCGTCGTGGGCGAAGGCGTGGCCGAACGGCTGGCGACGGACGCGCTCCGAGTTCTCAAGGAGCACGGCGCGCTCGTGCTCGAGTGTGGCGACGGCCAGGCGCAGGGGCTCGCCGCCCACCTGCGCGACGTCGGGTATCGGGAGCTGCGGATCACGCGGGATCTCGCCGGACGAGAGCGTGTCGTCGAGGGTCGCCGCTGACCGCCGTCGACCAGGCGGTCGCAGCAAT
The DNA here is from genome assembly GCA_963733135.1 of uncultured Actinomycetes bacterium. Classification (GTDB taxonomy): domain Bacteria; phylum Actinomycetota; class Thermoleophilia; order Gaiellales; family Gaiellaceae; genus CAVTBX01. Next base: position 312,728 of record CAVTBX010000008.1, on the reverse strand, counting down.
TCGAGCCGGCGAGCTCGCGATCCTGCCGACGGACACCGTGTACGGGCTCTGCGCCGCTGCCTCACACGAAGACGCCGCGCGGGCACTGTCGAGACTCAAAGGCCGCGCCGAGACTCAGCCTGTTGCGCTGCTCGCGGCCGGGCTCGACGCGGTCCTGGGGGCGGTGCCGGAGCTCGCGGGCAAGCCCGCGGTGCAGGCTGAAGCTCTACTCCCGGGCGCCTACACGCTCGTCCTCCCGAATCCCGCGAGGCGATTCGCCTGGCTCACCGGAGACCGGCCGGACACAATCGGCGTCCGCGTTCCCGACCTTCAGCCGGATGCTCGAGCGGTTGTCGAGCGGGTCGGCGCTGTGGCCGCGACGAGCGCCAACCGTCACGGCTGCCCCGACCCGGCGCGGGTCGAGGACATTCCTGCCGAGCTCGTCGCGGGGGTCGCTGCGGTGGTCGACGCCGGCCCGCTCCCCGGGACACCATCGACGGTTCTCGACTTGACCGGTCCTGAGCCGGCTGTCCTTCGAGAGGGAGGCGGCTCGGTGGAGGACGCTCTCAGGCGTCTCCGGGTGGCCTACGACTAGCGGCGGCTGTGAACCTCCGCGGGCGTTGCCGACGACCGCACGACAGCCGCGGAGACTGAGTAGACGACGAGCCCCGCAAGCACTGCCGTCGCGTACTGGAGCGCCGGTCGCGACCCGAGCGGGAGCGCGAGCGCGAGCCCGACCCCGATCGACGGGAGGACGAGCAGCGTCGTGCCGAAGGCAGTCCGGCGACTGAAACCCCAGGAGCGACGCAGGTCCGCGTACTCCCGTCCGAGCGGCGCGAGCACGATCAGCCCGAGGAGCGAGAAGATCGCGATCTGCGCTGTGGTCGTCATGCCGGCCCCCTAGTTTCCCTTACCCCGAGCCTTCTGAGCTTAGGTTCACTCGTTCGAGGGATCAAGCCCAGGGCCCCTGTAAGCTCAACCCATGGCGGTCGCCCAGGAGACGTTCGCGGGGTTACGCGAAGCCGGACTCGCTGAGATCGACGGCGAGATCGCCGACCTCCTCGGCCGCGAGCTCGAGCGCCAGCGCGGCCAGATCGAGCTGATCGCGTCGGAGAACTTCACTTGGCCGAGCGTGCTCGAGGCGGTCGGCAGCGTGCCGACGAACAAGTACGCCGAGGGCTATCCGGGCCGGCGGTACTACGGCGGCTGCGAGGTCGTGGACGAGATCGAGCAGCTCGCCATCGACCGCGCGAAGGAGCTCTTCGGCGCCGAGCACGCGAACGTGCAGCCCCATGCGGGCGCGCAGACGAACATGGCCGTCTACTTCTCCTGCCTCGAGCCCGGCGGACACGATCCTCGCCATGCGGCTCGACCACGGCGGCCACCTGACGCACGGCCTCAAGGTCAACTTCTCGGGCCGGCTGTACACAATCGCCGGCTACGGAGTCGATCGCGAGACGAACCTCATCGACTTCGACGAGGTTCGCCGGCTAGCCGAGGTGCACCGGCCCAAGCTCATCGTCTGCGGCGGCTCCGCCTACTCGCGGACGATCGAGGCCGACCGCTTCCGGGAGATCGCCGACGAGGTCGGCGCGCTTCTCCTCTGCGACATGGCCCACTTCGCGGGGCTCGTCGCTGCCGGGATCCACCCGAGCCCGGTTCCGCACTGCGACTTCGTCACGTCCACGACCCACAAGACACTCGCCGGGCCGCGCGCCGGCTTCGTCCTCTGCCGAGAGGAGCACGCGGAGAAGCTCGACAAGGCCGTCTTCCCGGGAATGCAGGGCGGGCCGCTCGAGCACACGATCGCCGCCAAGGCGACGTGCTTCAAGATCGCCGGCTCGCCCGCGTTCAGGGAGTACCAGGAGGGAATCCGCGCGAACGCCGATGCTCTCGGAGACGCGCTCCAAGAAGGCGGGCTCGACCTCCTGACGGGCGGCACGGACACGCACCTCCTCCAGGTCGACCTCCGCCGCACGGACTGGACGGGTCGCGACGCAGAGGAACGCCTGGACGAGGTCAGGATCACGGCGAACCGAAACACGGTGCCGTTCGACGAGCGGCCGCCCACGGTCGCGTCAGGGCTTCGGCTCGGCACCCCGGCGATCACGATGCGCGGCTTCGACGCGGAGGACTCGCGCGAGGTGGGGGAGATCATCGGCGGGGCGCTCGGCGACGATGCGGATCTCGCTGTGCTGCGCGGACAGGCTGAGTCGCTCCTGGAGCGCCGGCCGCTCTACCCGAGCTTCCGCGGCTTCACCACGTACGCCGCGTGAGCGTCCTGACGCAGCGGGTCGTCGAGGTCAAGCACCCGCTGGTGCAGCACAAGCTCGGCATGCTCCGCGATCGCGAGACGCCCACGCACCTCTTTCGCCAGCTCGTCAACGAGCTCACGCTCCTTCTCACCTACGAGGCGACGAAGGAGATGGCGACCGAGGAGGTCGAGGTCGACACGCCCCTCGAGCGGACAACCGTCCAGCGGATCACGGGGAAGAAGGTGGCGGTCTGCCCGATTCTGCGCGCCGGGCTCGGGATGCTGGACGGCGTGCTTTCGCTGATCTCGGGGGCACGCGTCGGCTTCATCGGGCTCTACAGGAACGAGGAGACGCTCGAGCCGGTCGAGTACTACGTGAAGCTCCCGGCCGACGTGGCCGCGCGCGACGTGATCCTGCTCGACCCGATGCTCGCGACCGGAAACTCGACCGCCGCCGCGGTGCAGATCGTGAAGGACGCGGGCGCGCAGTCCGTGAGGCTGATCGCCCTCATCGCCGCGCCCGAAGGCATCGACCGCATCGCCGACGCGCACCCCGACGTCGGCATCGTCGTGGCCGGAATCGACCGGGGTCTCAACGAGCGCGGCTACATCCTCCCGGGCCTCGGCGACGCGGGCGACCGGCTCTTCGGCACGAAATGATCCCTGGAGAATCGTAGGGGCGAGGCATGCCTCGCCCGCGGGCGGGATGAATCCCGCCCCTAGCCCTGTAGGGGCCGGACTTGTCCGGCCCGCGAGCGCTCAGCGCAACACCTCGGCCGCAAACGGCTCGAGGGCCGCGCGGAAGCCGGCAGGATTGTCCAGGTGAACGTCGTGACCGGCTTCGTCTACCTCGACCGCACTAGCCCAAGGATTGGCCGCGACCATCCGATGAGCCTCATCAGCTGTGACGTTGTCTCGCGCACCTCGTACGACGAGCGTTGGGCAGTCGAGTGAGCACCAGTCGGCCCACAGATCAAGCGAAGCCACGGATCGCACCGCAGCTTCCACGACCTTCGGGTCGAAACGCGGCACGAGACCTTGTGTCGTTTCCACGAGGCCGCTCGCCCAGCCCGCACCCGCCTCACCTCCGCCGAAAAACCCCTCAGCCTCCCGACGAGAAGTGAACGGGACGGGCCAGGAGTCGAGCCAAGCGCGAACCTCGGCTGCGGCGCCCGAATCGGCCGACGGAGATGCTTCGACGAGAACGAGGGCCCGAACCCTTGCGGTCGCTTGTGCTGCCAACGCAATCGCAATGCTCGCCCCGAGCGACTGGCCGACCACGATCGGCGGCGCGGCGAACGAACCCAACGCAACGCGCGCGTCCTCGACAAACGACTCCAACTTCACTGAAGCGGGACGCGATTCGCTCTCCCCGTGGCCTCGAAGGTCGGGCACGAGCACTGAGCCGTACTCCGAAAGCCAGCCCGCAACGGGGCACCACTCGGCTGCATGACCCGCAGCGCCATGCAGGATCAAGAACCCAGGCTCGGGGCCGTCCCAGCGCAGTGCAGAGAGCCGCGCACCGGCTCCCTCGATCTCGACCCGCGTTTCCCTCAGCGCGCCGCGGCCCGCTGCTCGGCCTCCACGTCGCCCGGCAGCGGCGCCTCGGGATAGTCCGCTCGCACCTCGTCGACGAACGCGACCATTCTGTCGGCCAGCTCTGGGTCGCGGATCTCGAGCACGTTCTCGGCGTTTCGCTCGCCTGAGTGCGAGAGGTTGTAGCTCCCGACGAAGACGATGTCGTCGCAGACGGTCAGCTTCGCGTGCATGTAGTCGTGGACGTTCTCGCCGTGGCCGTACGGCGTCGAGCGCTTGCCGGAGAAGGGGACGCGCCGGAAGATCGCCTCCACGAGCGGCATCTTCCAGGCCGCGTTCCCGTTCCGGCGCCATTGGTAGTAGACGCCCTGCATCTGCGTCGCGTCGATGCACCCGGACACGTCGAGCTTGCCGTCCGCGATCGCCTCCGCGAGCGAGCCGAGCACGGGCGCCGAGGTGAGCACCGGCGAGCAGATCCGCACGCGCTCGCGCGCACGGGAGACGCGGTTTGCGATCCGGTGCGCGAGCGTCTCGCCGCGACCCGGGCAGAACCAGGCTCGCACGCGGCGCTCACCGACATCGATCGGTAGCGGGTCGATGTCGCCCGAGAGCTCGACCGAGCCGGTTTCCCAGAGCTGCCCGAAGTCGAGCTCGTAGCGCGCGGCGAGCTCGGCCGACTCGACCGTCGCGAGCACGTTCTCCTGCCGCGTCCACGAATCCCACGTCCAGTTGGCCGAGCCCGTGAACACAGCCTCGCCGTCCCGGATCGCGTACTTGTGGTGCATGAGGTCGGGCTCGCCGGCGATACGCCCTCGTCTCGAACGGCAGCGCCTCGATGAGATCCGGCACGCCCTCGGGCGGGGGCGGCACCGGGATCGGCATCGCGTGATCCATGTTGTAGGCGATCCGAACGGCGACTCCGCGCTCGTGCGCCGCGACGAGCGCACCGGCGATCGCCTGCTCGGGCGCCTCGCGCAGGTCGATGTCGTAGAGCGCCAGCTCGAGCGTCCTCGTCGCCTTCGAGAGGAACTCGACCACCCGAGCGGAGACCTGGTCGGCGGACTGTCCGCCGTCCCTCAGGGTCGTGAGGTCGATCACGGCTGAGACGACGCGACGTTTCGGGCAAGAAGTCCGGGCCGGCGCATCGCCTCGAGCCAGACCGCCCGCTGCTCCTCGCGGGTTCCGCCCGCCGGCAGGCGTTCCAGCACCCAGGCGGGCACCTGCCGTCGGAATCTCCCCCTCGATCGGCGCAATCCCCTGCCGGCTAGGCTCTCCGAGCGTCTCGCCGGAGCCGGTCAGCACCTCCGAGAGCGTTTCCCCGGGCCGAATGCCGACGACGTCGACCTCGGGCTCGCCGTGGTGGCCGCTGACGCGCCAGATGCGCTCGGCCAAGTCCCCGACGGTGAGCGTCACGGCGTCTGCCGGAGTGGCGAGCGCGACCCCCTCGGAGGCCAGGAGCGGCGCCTGAGCCGCCGCTGCAGCCGCGTGGGCCATCGTGATCCAGTAGCGCACCATCGTCGAGTCCGTCACGGTCAGCGGCACGCCGGCGCGGGCCTGCCGGAGGAACAGCTCGGAGGCGCTCCCCGCCGTCCCGAGAACGTTCACGAACCGGATCGCGATCCGCCGGCCGCCGGTGCGCCGCCCCGAGTACGCGGTGAGCTGCTCCATGAAGCGCTTGGTCCGCCCGTAGAAGCTGGCCGCCAGGGCAGCCTTGTCCGTCGAGGCGACCACCACCGTCTCGACACCGGCTCGCTCGGCCGCCGTGAGCACGTTCCAGCTTCCGTGCAGGTTCGTGTCGACGAACTCCTCCGGGTAGAGCTCGGCCCAGTCGACGTGCTTGTAGGCGGCAAGGTGGAAGACGACGTCCGGCCGGGCCTGGTTGAGCTCACGTTCGAGGCGGCCCGCATCCCGCACGTCGCAGAGGACGTGGCGCACACAGGGCCCGCGCAGTCGCCGGTCGGCGGTGAGCGCAGCCTCGTTCGTGTCGAGGACGGTGATCGCCTCGGGGCGGAAGCCCTCGAGGACGGTCGTGAGCGCGCTCCCGATCGAGCCCGCCCCGCCCGTGAGGAGGATGCGCCGGCCGCCGTACCGCTCCTGGAGCTCGAGGAGGGAGGGCACCGGGTCGCGCCGACCGACGACCGCCTGCCAGTCGAATCGGTCGGGCGTAAGCCTGCGTCGCGCCGGTTTCGGGTCCTCAGGCGGTAGTGCGGAGGCGCGTTCGAGTGCGCGGTAGGCCGCCTTCATGTCGGGGGAGCGGGCGGGGTCGGGCTCGTTGATCTCGGCGACCAGGAAGCGGGCCGATCTCGCGAGCTGCGAGACCACAGGGTCGAGCTCGAGCTCGCCGGCGCCGTAGGGAAGCCCTTCGCCGAGGAGCCCGTGTGCATCCGAGACGTGCACGACCTCGATGTGATCGCCGAGCTCCTCGACCCAGCGCTCGAGCCCGAGATCGTCGTCCGAAGCGAGCCCGAAGAGGCTGGGGTAGGCGGCGGCGAAGTTCCGGAAGAGCCCGGCGTGTGAGGTGTCGAACGTGAAGCCGAGCTCAGGGACGAGTTCCTTGGCTCGCAGGAGATCGCGCCAGTGGCCGCCGAGCTCGGAAAGGAAGAGCCCGCCGACGCGCATGCGCAGGGCGGGCGGCACGTTCTCGACGAGCGGTCGCACACCTCGGGCCAGGCACGCGTCCGCGTAGAAGCGCAGGAAGCGGCCCAGCTCGTCCTCGTCCAGGGCGCCGCGTGCGCGGAACTCGTCCGGCGGCTGCGGCGCATAGAGGTGGATCGTCAGCACCGGTGAGCCGATTGCGGCCGCGAACTCGGCGCTTCGCTCGATGCAGGCGCGGGCCTCGTCCGTGAGCCGATCGACCCGGACGAACGCGCCGCTCGGCCAGGCGACCGGCGCTTCGGCCGTCAGCGCGAGGTCGAGCCCGGCCGTGGCAGCGAGCGTCGTCTCGACGGCCCGCCCGACCGCCGCGTCGTCCGCCACGTCCGCCGGCATTAGGGCTAGCTCGAGCCCGGCCCAGGGGCCGCCGGCCAGGCGCTCCGCTATCTGCTCAGCGAGTGGCGCGGCTTTGAGTTGCGGGATGGCTGCGGAGCCAGTCGACATAGAGCGGTACGGCATCCTCCAGGGCGCGAACGGAGAAGGGTAGTTGGGTCGCGGATCCACCCGCGTCGTAGCTCTCGTTCTCTCCCGGCTCGAGCCTCCCTCCGGGGGTCTCGATCGGCGAGTCCGAGCCGGCGGCGTGGCGCACGAGCTCGGCCGCGCGGCGGAGTGACGTCGACACACCACTCGCGAGCGTAAGCGTCTCGTTCCAGCGGCCCTCGGCCACGATCGTCTCGAACGCGGGCACGAGGTCGTCGACGTATAGGAAGTCCCGTGACCGTTCGGGGTCTCCTGGGATCACGATCGGCGCTCCCTCGAGCGCGCGGGCCGCGAAGGCCGCGATCGCGCCGGTCGCGCCCTCCCAGGCGACCTGTCCGAGGCCGAAGACCGAGGTCAACCGGACGACGGTGGCCCGGGCCGGGTGGAGCCGGCAGGCCTCCTCGCCGAGACGCTTGGAGAGCGCGTATGCATCGGGCGGCGGCTCGAGGGCGGCTCGCACCGTCGATGGGTAGACGAGACCGCAGCCGTGCTCCAGGCATGCCTCGAGGAGGTTCAGAGTCGTGCCGGCATTTTCCCGAACTGCGTTGGCAGGATCGGAGCGCGCCCGGGCAGGGTCGGGCACGCCGGCGAAGTGGAGGACGGCGTCGGCGCCCGCAAGAAGCTCGCGCGCGGCCGGGTCGCCCGCGTCGACCCGGATCGCGTCCGAGGCCGAGGCTCGCTCGGCGCCGCCCGGCCGGGCAGTCCGCACGACGTCGTGCTCCGCGGCCTCGAGCAGGTCGGCCGTCCGCGAGCCGAGGAAGCCCGTCGCGCCGGTCACGACCAGCTTCATCGCTGGAGGTACTCCTCCACCCGATGGCGATACGCGTACGGTGATGCGACGGTGAACGCCGGCGCGTCGCGGCGCTCGTCGCCGCGGGCCAGGCGCGCGACGTCCGCGACGGTGATCGTCTCCGCGGCCACGTTGGACGGCCCGGGCTCGGCCTCGAGGAGCGCTCGCGCCGCATCCTCGACGTGAACGACGCCGATGGTCGCCCGGCCGCCGTCGTCGAGGGTCGGCTCCTCGCCTGCTGCCGCCAGCTGTCGGAACTTGTCGACGACGGTGACGGAATCCGCCCGGTCGTGCTCCACCGGGCTCGGCCCGTACACGACCCCGAGCCGCGCCACCGAGAGCTCGAAGCCAGAGCGACCTTGTAACAGACTGTTACTTGACCCCGAATGCAGCCCGAGGATGAGCTCGCCGTAGATCTTGGTCAGGTGGGCGAGGTCGGTCTGCGGGCCGTAGGGCTTGTCGGGCCCGACCTCGCCCTCGAGGTCGGTGCCGTACACGTGGAGCGAGCTCCCGAACACCACCGGCGGCCCGCCCCGGGCCGCGACCGCCTCCGCCACCAGCCTGACGCCGGTCGCGTTCGTCTCCTCGGTGTAGTCGGGCTCCCGCTCGGAGACCGGCCGGCTCGCCTGCGCGGCGAGGAGGAAGAGGCGGTCGACACCCTCAGCGAGAAGCCGTGCGTGGTCCTCCTCGACGCGGATGTCCGCGGTCTCGACACGCGCGCCGCGCACCTCGAGCCCGGCGAGCTGAGCGCGGTCGGTCGCGTACCAGTTGTCCGCGAGCACGACCTCGTCGCCCCGATCGAGCGCGAGCTCTGAAAGGCGAGCGCCGACGTACCCCGCCCCGAGCACGAGGATCCGCATGAGGGCCGAAGTCTCCTAGATGCGGTGGACGCCGGGCCGGTCAGGGACGACGTTTCGCGCGTCGACGACGAGGCTCGCGCCGTCCCAGTGCGGCTGCTCACCGAACTGGCGGTGCTGTGTCAGCACGACCACGCAGTCTGCGCGCTCGACCTCGGCCTGTGACCAGTCGACGCTCTCGTAGCGCACTCCGTCGAGCTCGACCTCGGGCACCCAAGGATCGCAGTACACGACGTCCCCGCCACGGGCGACCAGCTGACGCATCACCTCGAAGCTAGGCGACTCGCGCGTGTCGTGCACGTCGGCCTTGTAGGCCATCCCGAGGAGCAGGAGGCGCGAGCCCTTGATCGGCCGACTCTCCTCGTTGAGCGCGTCGGCGACCTTCTGCACGACGTAGGACGGCATCCGAGTGTTGATCTCATGCGCGGCCTCGATGAGCTGCGGCGAGTAGCCGTACTCCCGGAGGCGTGCCGCGAGGAAATGCGGCACGACCGGAATGCAGTCGCCGCCGAGGCCAGGGCCGGGGAAGTGGGGGAGGAACGCGAAAGGCTTCGAGGACGCGGCCTCGATTACGTCCCAGACGGAGATCCCGAGCTTGTCGCACATGAGGGCCAGTTCGTTGGCGAGTGCGATGTTGACGGCCCGGAACGTGTTCTCGTGGAGCTTCGCGGTCTCGGCGACCATCGGGCTCGAGACCGGTACCACGGTGTCGACTATCTGCCGATAGAGGAGCTCCGTGCGTCGGCGGCACTCGGGCGTCACGCCCGCGACGAGCTTCGGCGTCGTCCGGATCGTCCAGTTCTTGTTGCCCGGGTCGACGCGCTCGGGCGCGTAGCCGAGGTAGACGTCCTCGCCGATAACGGCGCCGCCGCGCTCGAGAATCGGCTTCACGATCTCCTCGGTCGTGCCCGGATGCGTGGTCGACTGGAGGACGACGAGCTGGCCGGGCCGGAGGTTGGCGGCCACCGACTCTGCCGCCGAGACGATGAACGAGACATCGGGTGTCCGGGTCTTCGAGAGCGGCGTCGGCACGCAGATCGTGAGAGCATCGAGCTCGGCAACCGCCGAGTAGTCCGCGGATGCCTGGAGGCGATCCTCGAGGGGTTCGTACCGCTCCGAAGGGACGTCAACGAGGTAGGAGCGGCGTTCGCGAACGGCCTGCACGCGAGCTTCGTTGAGATCGATCCCAGTGACGTCGAAGCCTGCCTCCGCGAAAGACATCGCGAGCGGCAGGCCTGCGTAGCCGAGCCCGACGATTCCGATCCGCGCCTCGCGCGTCCGGATCCGGTCGTGGAACGACGTGGGGGCAACGACCTCGGTCATCCGTCTCAGGGTAGCCATGAGTGCGCCGAAGGGAAGGCCCGAAGAGGGTCCTGCCCCTCTGCTATAACCGCCGCATGTCCTTCCCCGAGGCGTTGCGTGCCTTGGTCGGGGACGGCGATGCGGTCTGGTCGTTCCTGAGCGCCGTCGGCATCGTCCTCGTCCTGACACCCCTGGTCGCCCGGATCGCGCCTCGCATCGGCGGCGTCGATGCGGGCGGTGACCGCCCCAGGGTTCACGACGGGCCCGTCCCGCGGATCGGCGGCATCGCGATCGTGGCCGGGGTGCTGATCCCTTCGGCGATCTTCGTGCGCCCCGACGGGCCGTACCTGGGGATCCTGATCGGCACGCTGCTGGTCGCGCTGCTCGGGCTCTATGACGACATCCGCGGCATCCAGCCTGGAACGAAGCTCCTTGGCGTCTGCGCCATCGCCCTCATTCCCGTCCTGGGCTTCGACGTGGCGCTCGAGGGCTTCTCCCTGCCGCTGCTCGGGAGTCACGACTTCGGCTGGCTCGCCTACCCGATCACGATTCTCTGGATCGCGACGCTCGCGAACCTCGTGAACCTGATCGACGGGATGGACTCTCTGGCGGCCGGCATCGTCTCGATCGCGGCCTTTTCGTTCGCCCTTCTCGCCGCGTCTTTCAACCGTCCAGCGCCGACGATTCTCGCGGCCGCGATCTGCGGCGCGACACTCGCCTTCCTCCGCCACAACTACCACCCGGCCAAGATCTTCATGGGCGACTCGGGTGCGCTTGCGCTCGGCTTCCTCCTCGCCACTGTCGCGGCCGAGGGCGTTTTGAAGACGGCGGCGACGATCGCACTCGCGGCGCCGCTCCTCGTCCTCGCCGTGCCGATCCTGGACACGTCGTTCGTCGTCCTGAAGCGCCTGAAGTACAGGCGCAACCCGTTCAGCGCCGACCAGAATCACTTCTACCACCGCTTCATGCGGATCGGCTACTCGCAGCGCCGTACGGCCGGATACCTCCACGCCTGGGCTGGGCTCCTCGCCGCCTGGGCGGTGCTCCTGCGCTTCGTCCCGCCGCGGCCGGGTGGCGACTGGAATCTCGAGAACGCGCTCATCTGCGGCGGCGTCGGCCTGGTCGTCGTCGCGGCGTCCGTGTGGATGGTCTACACGCTCGAGATCCTGAAGGCGCGACACCTCCGCGTCCTCGGCCTCGGGCGCGTCCCGCCCGAGCCGGCGGAGGAGCGTGAGGAGGCCGTGGAGCGGGCGCTTACGGGGTCTGGCTCGACCCGCTGAGCACACGCGCGGTCACGTCGTTCGGGCCCTGCCTGAAGGCCGACTCGGGGAGCAGGGCCGAGAAGCGTGGGCCGTCCGAGCCCGGATACGCGGGCACGACAGCAGCAACGCGGCCGTTGACGACGATCGCGACGTCGACGCCGGGACGTGACACGGAGCCGGTGACGAACGCCGGGACTTCGGTTTCGGTTGCTGTCCAGTCCTGGGCGTCCAGCGAGATGTCCACGTTCGCGACGAGCGGGATGGTCGGCGGGCGTCGTCCGATGAGCTCTGGCCGCGCGCCGAAGCGGTAGAGCTCGTCCCACGCAGCGCCGAAGAGCTCGGACTGGAGCGCGAGCACCTCGTCTCGGCGGCTCTCGAGCTCGTCGGCGTCGATCTCGAGAGGAGCGGGCGCGGCGTTCAGGCGCACCGTGTCGAGGTCACGCGGCACCTCACCGGCGAGCGAGACTCCCTCGACGTCCCACGGGAGATCGATCTCCAGGTGGTCGGCGATCGTCGGCAGGATGTCGAGCGTCGAGACCGTCTCCTCAATCGTCTCGCCCTCGCGCTGTCCGGGCGCCTTGACGAAGAGGGGCACGTAGGCGATGTCCTCGGCGGTATCGGGGGCGATCGACTTCCGCGGCCGGCCTGACCGGAAGCTCGTCCCGTGGTCGGCCACGAGGACGACGAGCGACTCGTCCCACATTCCGGTCTCCTTGAGCCGGGCGATGAGGTCGCCGACGAGCCGATCCGTATAGCCGACTTGCGCGATGTGCCGCTGCCAGGCCTGCTGAGCTTCGAACTCGCCTCCCGTCCAGACGTCGCTCTCCAGGCCCGGGATCGTGAGTCCCTTGTAGACGCGGCCCGACTGTGCGTGCTCCCACGGGTAGTGGGGCAAGAGGACGTGCAGGTAGTAGAGCGTCGGCTGCTCAGTCGGGCGAACCGCGCGGTTGAACGCCTCGAAGGCGACCTCGCGGCCGCGCACCGAGCCGGGGAGGAGGTTCCGGAGAACGAAGTTGGCGCCGAGCCCGCTCCTGCCGGGCCGCTCGTCGTCGTTTCCGAAGTCGCCCCAGACTCCCGAGATGGAGGGAAGCCTGTCGCGCAGAGCTTCCGGCAGGAGCTCGTGCCCGTAGACGATTGCGACGTCGTCGGCGAGCGAGCGGAGGCGCTTGTCGAGCGGCTCGGGGTCGCCGCGGGGGCAAAGCTCGTCCGGGCAGAGGCGCGTGACGGCCTCGGCCGCTTGGATCCGGTAGGTGCCTCCGAGAAGCGTGAAGAGGTTCCTCGGGTGGCTTGCCAGAATCGCGGCCCCGCCCTCGTTCCTTCCGGTGAGGATCGCCGGTACGGCTGCGGATGTGTTGGCGTCCATCGTTACCGCGTTTCGGTACCACGTTCCGCGGCGGGCGAGCTCGGCAAACGCAGGGAAGCGGGCTGCGTCGATCTCGCCGTCTTCGGTGAGGAGGGAGGTGACTGGGAACTCGTCGAAGACGACCATCACGACGGGCGCGGGGCGACCGACCTCGACGTCAGCGACCTGGGTGTCCTCGCGTGGGACGACCAGGCGGCCGCTCGGCGAGTCGAAGAAGAAGAGGCCGAGGAAAACCGGGACGGCGATGGCGAGGAGCGTGACGACGCTCCGCACCGGCTCGACCCGGGCGTAGGCGTAGGCGGCGAGCGCGCCGACCGCAAGGGCTGCCGCGGCGACTCCAGACGGTGCACCCACCCAGCCGAGCACGAGGAGCGCGAACCCGGCGGAGAGCAGTCCGATGAAGACCAGGTGGAGAGCGCCGGCCGCACGCGGGCCGCCGACGAGCCCGGCGAGCGCTTCCAGCCCGAGCGCGAGGAGCGGCGGGACGACCGTCAGCCCGAGCGCGAGGAGCACGATGTCGATGCCCTGCGAGCCGCGAACGACGAAGAACTCTGGGTTTCTGCCGAGCAGGTCGAGTACGGGCCATACGATCGCGAAGAATGAGAGCGCGGTCAGGTGAAGGCTCCGGAAGAGCCACGTTCGCCGCTCGCTACGCCGCTCGGTGCCTGGCACCGGCGGATTCGAGTCAGCGGGTTCGTCCACAGGTATCTCCTTCACCTGGCGGGGCTCTGCGACGCTCTTCCACAGTTTCCACACCCCGGTGCCAGGCACGTGGCCTTAGCCAGAAGGGTCATGTGAGCCACGGGAGGCCCAGCGCCAGGAGGTCGCCCGGGTCGCGGCGGACACGGTCGCGCCAAGTGTCCGCGGGCTTCCGGCGCACCTCGAGTGCAGCCGGATCCGAGAGGAACCGGAGCCGGCCCTCCGCAGCGAGCTTCTCGTCGATCGCGCCGAGGCGCCCCTCGAAGATCGACCACACGGGCGTGCCGAGTACGGCCGCCTCACGGTTCATCGTCCCTCCGGCCGAGACGAGGAGGTCGGCGAGCGCGACGAGGCTTCGGCCGTCCACGGCCCGATCGGGGACGACGACCCGCGGCAGCCCAAGCCCGCGGACTGCCTCGCGCTGGTCGGGCGTGCGCGCGAGGACGACTGTGCTGGCGCCGTCCTCTGCGAGCCGCGCCAGGAGACGAGGTAGGAGCTCGTTCTCGGAGCCGCCCAGGTAGAGCGCGTACGAGGGCGCCGTCCGCACGACCGCCAGCGGTCCTTCAACCTCGACGCCGAGCGACGCCGGGACACCTTCGTCCGGCTCGAAGTCGGCGAGGTAGTACTCCTCCTTCAGGCCCGGGTACGGGACGAGCTTCGACCCTCGCGCGCCGTACCGGGCCAAGCGCTCCGCCGGGATCGCGTCCGGCACGAGCACCCGACGAGCAAGCCGGCAGTTCGTGTGATGCTGAAGCGAGGCCCACTCGTAGTCGAACATCGTCGTCGCCGGAAAGCCGAGAGCCCGCGCGACCGGTGGCTGGTCGGTCGAGCCGTGGGCCAGCGCACAGTCGAACCCTCGCCGTCGCGCCCACCGGAGGAGCGCAGGCACGCGCCCGGCAGCCGCGCGTACCTTCCCGAGGAGCCCTGCTCCCCCGTAGTGCCCGACCACCGTGTGATCGCTCCCCCAGTCCTCGAGGAGCTCGATCGTGTGCGAGAGCGGCCGCGCCGTCAGCTCGACCTCGTGCCCGGCCGCCTCGAGCCGCTCCACGAGCGGCCGGAGGACGAGCACGTGCGCGGTGTTGGTGAAGTCGACCCAGACCCGCATCGGCCAAGTGTAGGTTGGAGGCCGCTTGCGGCCGGGCGAGTCGCGCCGCCGTCTGCGCGATTCGCATGGAGGAACTGCCTGAGGCAGTTCCGTTCTCCGCGCGGACACCGCTCCGCCCTTCACAAACTCCTGCCCAAAAGCCCCGCGAACCCGCACGGGCAAGCCAAATCCGCCTGTCACGAAGTCCAGCGCCGAAGCACCCTTGCGCTGATACAGTGCCGCCGCCGGATGACCTCACACGTGGCGGCTGCGCGGACATCATTGGATCCACTCGGGGCCGGGGCGCTGCTCCTTGCCGTCCTGGTCGTGTGCGTGGGGATCGGCGCCCTGATCGGCTGGGCCGCCGGATCGGTCGGGATCGGGGTTGCGATCGGCGCCGTCATCGGCATCCCCGCCTCGATTCTGGCGGTGTACCGCACGTACCGAGGCGCGTTCTGACGTTGGCGACCTTCACGACACCGCGGCCGCTGCCCTCGCGCCGGCTGCCGGTCGCCGCCGGCGCGGTCGGGCTCGCGCTCATGCTCCCGGTCTTCGCGCTCGCGGGTTGGAGCCTCCGGGGCTGGGCGCTGGGCGCGGTTCTCTGGGCCGGCAGCCAGGCCCTCGGGCTCGTCTTCGACCGAGCCGGGATCGGCGAGCCGAACCTGCGCGGCTCAGGCGTCGTTGCCTTCGGAATGATGACGCGCGGGATCGCGATCGTCCTCATCGCGATCGTGGTCGCGACACAGGATCCTGACCTGGCCGTCGCCGGGATCGTCGTCTACGCGCTCGCTTACACGCTCGAGCTCGCTTTGGGGCTGGCGATGTACTTCGGAGGAGAGCTGCGCAGATGAACGGCCTCGTCTTCGCCGCTTCCGAGGACTTTCAGCCCCAGGAGGAGTTCACGCTCCATCCGTGGATCTCGCTCGAGCTCGGGCCGATCGACCTGTCGGTCAACAAGGCCGTCGCGTATCTCTGGCTGGGTGGCCTGATCACGATCCTGTTCGGGATCTGGGTGATGCGATTCGGCCTGAGCCTCCGCCCGGGCCGTCGTCAGACGAGCGGCGAAGTGATCTACGACCTGATCCAGGGTCAGATCGCCGAATCGAGCCTGCCGTCGAAGGCGATCTCGACCTGGTTCCCGTACGTGGCCACGCTCTTCCTCTTCATCTGGATCCTGAACGTCGTCGGCTTCATCCCGCTCCCGCTCTCCGACGAGCACTTCGAGATCGCCGGCGTGGAGGTGCCAACCTGGGGGATCTACGCTGCGACCGCGAACCTCTCCGTCACTCTCGCGCTCGCGCTCATCACCTTTGTCGCCACGCACTACGAGGGCATCCGCTACAACGGTCCAGTCGGCTATTTCAAGAGCTGGATCCCAAGTGGCGTGCCGAAGGCGCTCCTAGTGCTCATCATCCCGCTCGAAGTGATCTCGCAGTTCATGCGGCTGATCTCGCTCTCGGTTCGACTCTTCGCCAACATGCTCGCGGGCCACATGCTCATCCTGGTGATGATCGGGCTTATCTTCATCCTCTCGTCTTACGTCATCGCAGTGATCGCCATCCCGGTGGCGACGGCCTTCTATCTCTTCGAGGTCGTGATCGTGGTGACCATCCAGGCGTTCGTTTTCGCGCTGCTGAGCGCGATCTACATCGGCGGCGCAATCGAACCGGAACACTAAGGAGGAACGTTGGACATTCTCTTCGCACAGGTGGAAGGCGACATCGCCGACCTCGGCAAGGCGATCGCCTTCGGCGTCGGCGTCGGGCTCGGCGCAGTCGGCGCCGGCATCGGAATTGGGAACATCTTCGGCTCGATGATCCAGGCCGTCGCCCGCCAGCCGGAGCTCCGGGGCGAGCTCACCGGCATCCAGTGGCTCGGCTTCGCGCTCACCGAGGCGGTCGTGTTCTACGCGCTCCTCGGCGGTCTCCTGGCCTACGTGCTGGTCTAGTGCTCGACCTACTCGTCTTCGCGCAGGAGGAGGACGGGGGCGGCGACCTGATCTCGGTCGTCCCCGGCCTGATGATCTGGACGATCGTCACGTTCGCGATCGTCCTCTTCGTCCTCCGGAAGGTCGCGTTCGGGCGCATCCAGGGTCTCATCGACCAGCGCCGTGACCGGATCCGCGAGGCGCTCGACGAGGCCGACAAGGCCCGCGAGGAGGCCCGCCAGCTCCGCGAGCTCACGCAGCAGGAACGGGAGGAGGCGAAGGCCGAACGCGAGCGGATCCTCGAAGAGAGCCGAAAGCAGGGCCAACAGCAGTTCGCGCAGGCCCGTGAACAGGCCTCGCAGGATCTCGAGCGGCGCCTCGAGGAGAACCGCAAGGCGATCGAGGCCGAGAACGTGAAGCTCCGCGAGTCGGTTCGCCGGGACGTCGTCGAGCTGACGCTGCTCGCGTCCGAGAAGGTGACCGGCAAGGTGCTCGACTCCGACGACCAGCGTCGTCTGATCGACGAGACGATCGAGGAAGTCGACATGAAGCGGATCGCGACCGACAACTAGAGCCCGCATTTGGCCGTCGTCCACCGCATCTACGCCCAGGCGCTCCTCGAGGCTGCGAAGGAGTCCGACTCGCTGCCCAAAATCCGGGAGGAGTTCGAGGACTTCGCGGCGGCCGTCCGCGAGTCGGACGAGCTCCGCAGCCTGCTTCGTAACCCGCAGATCGACCCACGGGCCAAGTGGGAGATCCTCGACGACATCACCTCCGGAGCCAACGACGAGTTCCGGAACTTCCTCCACCTCCTGACGGAGAAGAACCGCCTGCCGGAGGTGCTCGACGTCTACGACGAGTGGGAACGCCTCTTAGCCGCCGAGGAGCACGTGCTCCCGGTCGAGCTCACCACGGCGATCGAGCTCACCGACGACGAGGCCGACGAGATCGTCAAGCAGATCGAGGAGGCCGCCAAGCGAAAAGTCGAGGCGACACGCGAGGTCGACCCCGACCTGATCGGAGGCCTCGTCCTCCAAGCCGGGTCGCTGCGCGTCGACGCGAGCGTCCGCGGCCGCCTGAACGACCTCCGCGAAGAACTTCTCCAACGAACCTAGACCGAAGGAGCCCGAGCCAGTGAAGCTTCGTCCCGAAGAGATCACATCCCTCCTAAAGGAGCGGATCGAGAAGTACGACGTCGACACCGAGCTCTCTGAGGTCGGGACCGTCCTCCAGATCGGCGACGGCCTCGCCCGCGTCTACGGCCTGGAGAACTGCATGGCCATGGAGACGCTCGAGCTCGAGCACGGCGTGACCGGTCTCGCCTTCAACCTCGAGGAGGGGAACGTCGGCGTGCCTCTCTTCGGAGACTGGAAGCAGGTGCGCGAGGGCGAGTCGGTGAAGCGCACGGGCAGGGTCATGAGCGTGCCCGTCGGCGAAGCGCTCGTCGGGCGGATCGTGAACCCACTCGGCCAGCCGCTCGACGGCCAGGGCCCGATCGAGACCGACGAGACACGCTCGATCGAGTTCAAGGCGCCCGGCGTCATCCAGCGCCAGCCGGTGAAGGAGCCGCTCCAGACCGGCATCAAGGCGATCGACTCGATGATCCCGATCGGCCGCGGCCAGCGTGAGCTCGTGATCGGCGACCGCTCGACGGGGAAAACCGCGATCCTCCTCGACACGATCCTGAACCAGAAGGGCCAGGACATGATCTGCGTCTACGTCGCAATTGGCCAGAAGGCCTCCACAGTGGCGCAGGTCTACGAGCGGCTCCGCGAGTCGGGCGCAATGGACTACACGATCATCGTCGCGGCCTCAGCCGTGGAGGCGGCGCCGATCAAGTGGATGGCGCCCTTCTCGGGGTGCGCCATGGGAGAGCACTTCCTCTACAACGGCCAGCACTCGCTCGTGATGTACGACGACCTCTCGAAGCACGCGGACGCGTACCGCCAGATGTCGCTCCTGCTTCGTCGCCCGCCCGGCCGCGAGGCGTTCCCGGGCGACGTCTTCTACCTCCACTCGCGCCTCCTCGAGCGCGCGTGCAAGCTCTCCGACGACAACGGCGGCGGCTCGCTGACCGCCCTCCCGGTCATCGAGACGCAGGCCGGTGACGTGTCGGCCTACATCCCGACCAACGTCATCTCGATCACCGACGGCCAGATCTTCCTCGAGAGCGGTCTGTTCTACTCCGGCGTCCGGCCGGCCATCAACGTCGGCATCTCGGTCTCCCGCGTGGGCGGGAACGCGCAGACGAAGGCGATGAAGAAGGTCGCCGGCCGCCTGCGGCTCGACCTGGCCCAGTACCGCGAGCTTGAGGCGTTCTCCCAGTTCGGCTCGGAGCTCGACCCGCAGACCCAGCGGACGTTGGCCCGCGGCGAGCGCATGGTTCAGACCCTGAACCAGCCCCAGTACCAGCCGTGGCCCATGGAAGAGCAGGTCGTCGCGATCTGGTCCGGCATCAACGGCTACCTCGACGAGGTTCCGGCTGCACAGGTGCCGCGCTTCCAAGAGGAGCTCCGCGAGCAACTGCGCTCGGAGGGCGGGCTCTACGAGCGGATCCGCGAGGAGAAGGATCTCTCCGACGAGCTCGCGAGCGACATCGAGGAAGCCGTCAAGAAGTTCAAGGACACCTTCTCGGTACACGAGGAGACCGGCATCGCGGGGGCGGCCACTTGATCCGAGTTCCGCGGGTGAACGGGCGGGCTTCCGTCCGCCCTCCATACGAATCGCGCGAAGGGCGGCGCGATTCGCCCGGCCGCTGGCCTGGCCTCCAACACCGTGGCGATGTGAACGGGTGGGCTCTCGCCCACCCTCCATACGAATCGCGCGAAGAGCGGCGCGATTCGCCCGGCCGCTCGCGCGGCCTCCAACACCGTGTAGGGGCCGGACTTGTCCGGCCCGTGTGGAGCCGATAACGCTTGGCTTCTGTTCAGGACATCAAGCGGCGCATCCGCTCGAACGAGAACACGCGCAAGATCACGAAGGCGATGGAGCTCGTCTCGGCGGCGAAGCTCCGCCGCGCTGAGGCGCGGATCGCGGCGCTCAGGCCCTACGCCGAGCGGATGCGCGAGCTGATGATCGGCACGGCGCGGGCCACCCCGGCCCGAGGTTTCCCGCTCCTCGAGGCGCGTGAGGACATCAGGACGACCGCGATCGTGCCGTTGACCGGCGACCGCGGACTCGCAGGCGGCTTCAACGCGCAGGTCTTGAGGCGAGCGCTCGGCGTCGAGCGGGAGGCGCGTGGGGAAGGGCAGGACGTTCTCTGGCTCGTGGCGGGCAAGAAGGGCCGCTCGACCCTGCGCTTCCGCCGTTACGACATCGCGCAGGCGTGGATCGACTTCACCGACCGGCCCGACTACGCCGACGCCGCCGCGATCGCCCGCAAGCTCTCCGAGCTCTTCATCGACCGCGAGGTTGATCGCGTCGTCCTGGTCTACAACCACTTCGTGTCCGCGTTGACGCAGACGGTCGAGGTCGAGGACGTCCTCCCGATCCCGCGCCAGGCCCTCGAGGAGGACGAGGAGAAGTCCGCCTACGAGATCGCGCTCGAGGGGGACTTCATCTACGAGCCAGAGCCGGAGATCATTCTCGAGCGTCTGCTTCCGACCTACCTCGAGACGACGATCTTCCGCGCGCTCCTCGAGTCGGCCGCCTCGGAGCACGGCGCGCGCATGACCGCGATGCGGAACGCGAGCCAGAACGTCGACGAGCTCGTCGAGACCCTGACGCTCGACATGAACCGAGCCCGCCAGGCCGAGATCACCCAGGAGCTTCTAGAGGTCGTGGCCGGGGCGGATGCATTGGCGGGTTAGGGGACTACCACCCTGGCCTGCGGGGCCAAACCGATCAAGCCGGTTGCGGGAAAATATGACCGGGACAATCGGGGCCAGGACGCACGGCCCGGGTTTCTGAAGACCCGAGTCGAATCGCGCCGCTTTCGCGCGATTCGACGTTCTGGAGCCACTCTGGCAAGAGGGGCGTTATCTAGAAAGGATGGAGGCGCAGTGCGCCTCCATCCTTTACACTCCCGCGGCGTCTAAGGAGGGCGGGGGATGAGCACCCAGATTGCAGCCGAGCCGGAAGCGCCTCTCGCAGAAGGCCCTGCTGACACACAGGCTGTCGTCGGGCGGACGCCCCGGCAGCTCGCGTGGGCTCGGTTCAAGCAAGACAAGGCCGCGATCGTCGGGCTCGTCGTCATCATCCTGCTCGTCCTGATCGCGCTCCTCGCCCCGCTGATTGCGAAGATCGTCGGACACGGGCCAAACGAGCTCTTCGGCTCGATCGCAACCGACGAGTTCGGGCTTCCCAAGGGTCCGACGACAGAGCCGGAGCTCTTCCTGATGGGTGCGGACACCGCGGGACGAGACGTCTTCGTCCGCGTGCTCTACGGGGCGCGAACGTCGCTGCTCGTCGCGCTTGGGGCGACGGGGGTCGCAGTCCTAATCGGGATCGTGCTGGGTCTCCTCGCCGGGTTCTTCGGCGGCAAGGTCGACACCGTCATCTCTCGCACAATCGACATCGTCCTCTCAGTGCCGTCCCTGCTCTTCGCGATCGGCATCGTGGCGGTCTGCTCCGCAACCGCGCAGGGTTGCCTCGGCGGGCTGATCAAGCCGGGTCTCTCGCTCGTCATCTTCGTGATCGCGCTCTTCACCTGGCCGTACATAGCCCGAATCGTGCGCGGCAACACGCTCTCGCTTCGCGAACGCGAGTTCATCGAGGCGAGCCGCTCGCTCGGGGCCTCGAACGTCAGGATCATGTTCCGCGAGGTGCTGCCGAACCTCGTCGCGCCGATCATCGTCTACGCGACGCTCCTGATCCCCCAGAACATCCTCTTCGAGGCTGCGCTCTCGTTCCTCGGCCTGGGCGTGCCGCAGTCGATTCCCTCCTGGGGCCGGATGATCTCCGACGCAGCACGCGTCTTCGAGGTCGCCTGGTGGCTGATGGTCTTCCCGGGCCTCTTCCTGATCGCGACCACGCTCGCGTTCAACCTGTTCGGCGACGGGCTCCGGGACGCGCTCGACCCGAAGTCCAACCGCTAGCGGGGGCATGCAGGCTTGGAGCACCTCTGCGAAGCCGTGCCGGAACCGCTGTCGGCTCCTAATCGGTCGATGAAAGCTCCTAACTTCGGAGCCGCGTGCTCGTCTTTCTCTTGTCGGGTACCACTCGAGCGCCGCCCTGCGGCGGAAAGGGAGGGGTAACGAGGCTCTTAGATGCATGAAACGTCGACTAGGAACTGTGACTTTGAGAGGGGTGGATGTGCGTAGACGATTTGCTGCGCTAGCGCTTTTGACGTTCGTGCTCGCCCTCGTCGCTGCCGGCTGTGGCGGCGACGATGGAGAAGAAGCGGGCCCGAGCGACACGGGCGGCGGCGAGGCGCCGAGCGGCGAGGTGACGAAGGGCGGGATCTACCGGATCTCGACCACCTCGTTCAACCTCACGGGCGGGTTCGACCCGACCGGCGAGTATCTCGGCACCTCGTGGGCCCTGTACACGAACCTGCTCGTCCGGACGCTCGTGAGCTACAAGCACACGGCCGGTGCGGAGGGCAATGAGCTCTTCCCGGACCTCGCGGCTGAGCTGCCGGAGGTATCCGAGGATGGGCTGACCTACACGGTCACGCTGAAGGACGGGATCACGTTCGGCCCGCCGCTCAGCCGTGAGATCACGTCCCAGGACATCCTGTATGCGTTCGAGCGGATCGGCACCGAGGACCTAGTGGCCCAGTACGGCTTCTACTACACGGTGATCGAAGGGATGGCCGAGTTCACCGAGGCGGGTGGTCTTGGCAAGAAGGGCAACGAGATCTCGGGCATCACCACGCCCGATGACAAGACGATCGAGTTCAAGCTGACCGCGCCGACCGGCGACTTCCCGTACCGCCTTGCGATGCCCGCCACCGGCCCGATGCCGGAAGAGGTTGCGGGCTGCTTCAAGAAGGCGGGCGAGTACGGCCGCTACGTCGTCTCCTCGGGCCCGTACATGCTCGAGGGCTCGGATCAGCTCGACGCGTCGAGCTGTGACACGCTGGAGCCGCTCTCCGGCATGGACCCGACGCGGCGGATCTCGTTCGTCCGGAACCCGGACTACGACGAGGCGACCGATACCGAGGGCCTGCGCGAGAACAACATCGACGGGCTCGAGTACACGGTCAACACGAACCCGAAGGACATCTTCAACAAGATCGAAGCCGGCGAGCTCGAGGGAGAGGTCGAGGCCCCGCCGCCGGAAGTCCTCCGGAGGTACTCGACGACCGAGGATCTGAAGGACAAGATCCAGGTCGAGTCGGGTGACCGCACGTGGTACCTCACCATGAACCTCTCTCAGCCGCCCTTCGACGACATCCATGTCCGCAAGGCGATGAACTGGATCATGGACAAGTCCGCGCTCCAGCGAGCGTGGGGTGGCCCGATCCGTGGCGATATCGCGCACCACATCGTCCCGGACGCGATGTTCAACGGCGACCTCGAGGACTACGCGCCCTACCAGACCGAGGGCGACGCGGGCGATGAGGCGAAGGCTGCGGAAGAAATGATGCAGTCGCAGTACGACACGGATCAGGACGGCATGTGCGACGCACCCGAGTGCGAAGGCGTCCTGTTCGTGAACCGGAACACTCCGCCGTTCAGCGATCAGGAGCCGGCCATCATCCAGGCCGCGGCGAAGATCGGGATCGAGCTGACTCCGCGGCAGTTCGAGGACGCGTACCCGGTGATCCAGGACGCCACCCGTGGCGTGCCGATCTCCGGCGTCCCCGGCTGGGGCAAGGACTACGCCGATCCGTCCACGTTCATGGTCCTCTTCGACTCGGCCTCGATCCTGCCCCAGGGGAACGTGAACTACTCCCTGGTCGGGATCACCCCGGCGCAGGCCAGCGACGCGAAGATCGAAGGGAACGTGGAGAACATTCCGAGCGTCGACGACCAGATCAAGGAGTGCAACGCGATCGCGGATGCAGACGAGCGAAACGTCTGCTTCCAGGACGTCGACAAGGAGCTGATGGAGAACGTCGTCCCGTGGGTTCCGTACCTGGACGCCACGAACGTCGACATCCTCGGCCCCGCAGTGACCAAGTACGACTATGACCAGTTCTCGGGCGAGGCAGCGTTCTCGCGCGTGGCGCTGGACGAGTCGCTCCAGAACTAACCGACTCGTAAGCAGATCGATGGGGAGCCGCCCGGTCAGCCGGGCGGCTCCCCCGTATAATCCGGGCGCACAAGTCGGTCCCGGCGTATGACGAACGGAGGCTGAGATGGGGCGCTACGTGATCAGGAGGCTCCTCTGGGTGGTTCTCGTCGTCCTCGTGGTGACGATGATCACCTTCGTGATCTTCTTCGTCATGCCCCCGGGAGACCCGGCCACGCGCCTGGCCGGGAAGCAGCCGACACCGGCGCTGGTCGCCGAGGTCAAGGAGCAACTGGGCCTCGACAAGCCGGTCTACCAGCAATACCTCCTTTTCGTGAAGCGTCTCTTCCTCGGCGACGAGTACGGCTGGCCGGGCCTCGGTCGAAGCTACGACAGTGGCGTGGCCGTCCGCGACGAGCTCGTTCGCCGGGCTCCGGTCTCGTTCCAGCTCGCGATCGGAGCGGCGATACTTTGGCTGGTCACCGGGATCGCGATCGGGATCATCTCGGCGCTCAAACGCCGGACGGCGGTCGACAGGATCGCCATGGGATTCGCGCTCTTCGGGGTGTCCGCGCCAGTGTTCTGGCTCGGCCTCATGGGCCTCTTCATCTTCTGGCAGAAGCTCGGCTGGCTGCCCGGAACGGGCTACGAGCCGTTTTCGGAGAGCCCAAGCCAGTGGTTCCAGCACATGCTCCTGCCCTGGATCGTGCTGTCGCTCCTCTTCGCGGCCTACTACGCGCGCATGGTGCGCGGGAACCTGCTCGAGACGCTGGGCGAGGACTACATCCGTACTGCGCGCGCCAAGGGCCTCTCGGAAACGAAGGTGATCGGCAAGCACGGCCTCCGCGCGAGCCTGACTCCGGTCGTCACGCTCTTCGGGATCGACTTCGCGCTCCTCCTCGGCGGCGCGGTGATCACGGAGACGGTGTTCAACCTGCCTGGCATCGGCGCCTGGGTCTTCGACTCGACGACCCGGGCCGATCTCCCGCCGGTGCTCGGCGTGACGGTGATGCTCTCGTTCCTCGTCGCGTTCCTGAGCCTCGTCGTCGACATCGTCTACGCGTGGCTCGACCCGCGGGTTCGATACTCGTAAGGTAGGGCATCACACCCGAGCCATGGCTCAAGAGACCCTCCTAGAGGTCGACGACCTCCACGTCTCCTTCGCGACGCCGGACGGTGTTGTGAAAGCCGTCGACGGCCTGTCGTTCTCCGTCCGTCGTGGGGAGACCTTCGGCATCGTCGGCGAGTCGGGCTCGGGCAAGAGCGTCACGTGCCTGACCGCGCTCGGCTTGACGACTTCGAAGTCGGCGACCATCACCGGCGAGATCCGGTTCATGGACAACAACCTCCTCGCGGTGTCGCCAAAGGATCTCCGCGAGGTGCGCGGCAAGGACCTGGCGATGATCTTCCAGGACCCGTTTGCGTGCCTCCATCCGATGTACCGGGTCGGCGACCAGATCGCCGAGGCGATCCACGCGCACGAGGAGACGTCGAAGGGCAAGGCGCGCGAACGGGTCGTCGAGCTGCTCGCGGCCGTCGGGATCCCGCGGCCGAAGGAGCGCTACCGCGACTACCCGCATCAGTTCTCAGGCGGGATGCGCCAGCGCGCGATGATCGCGATGGCGCTCGTCCACAACCCGGATCTCCTGATCGCCGACGAGCCGACGACCGCGCTCGACGTAACCGTCCAGGCGCAGATCCTCGAGCTCATCGACAGAATCAAGAAGGAGTTCAACATCGGCGTGATCCTCATCACGCACGACCTCGGTGTCGTAGCGGACGTCGCGGACACGGTGATGGTCATGTACGCAGGCCGGGCGATGGAGATCGCCGCCAAGGACGATCTCTTCCAGCATCCGCTTCACCCGTACACATGGGGCCTCCTCGAGTCGATCCCCACCGTGACTCAGAAGGGGACGCGGCTCGTCCCGATCGAAGGCTCACCGCCTTCCCTGATTCGCGTCCCGCCCGGCTGCCCGTTCCATCCGCGCTGTCCGCACCGCTTCGAGCCGTGCGACAAGGACGTGCCGAAGCTTGAGGATCGCGGCGGCAGCCATCCGGACGCGTGCCACCTCGGCGTCGACGACAAGCGGCAGCTCTGGGAAACCCGTGAGGCGCGCCGGCTCAAGGCCGCCGTATGACGGACACCGCCGCCACACTCGCCGAGCGCGCCGACACGCCCCCCGACGAGAGCGCGCTCGTTTCCGTCCGCGGGCTCACCAAGTACTTCCCGATCACGCAGGGCATCATCTTCCAGCGAGAAGTCGCGCGGGTGCACGCGGTCGAGGACGTGTCGTTCGACATCTATCCGGGCGAGACGGTCGGCCTCGTCGGCGAGTCCGGCTGCGGCAAGTCGACGACCGCGAGGCTCGTGATGAAGTTCCTCGAGGCGACCGCGGGCACGGTCATGATCGAAGGCAATGACATCACGAAGCTCTCGGCCCGGAACATGCGGCCGTACCGGCGCCAGATGCAGATGGTCTTCCAGGATCCCTATGCGTCCCTGAACCCGAGGCAGACGGTCGGCACGATCATCGGCGCGCCCTACCGGATCCACCGCACCGAGGGCGACACCAAGCGCCGCGTCCAGGAGCTCATGGATCGCGTCGGCCTGAACCCCGAGCACTACAACCGCTACGCGCACGAGTTCTCCGGCGGCCAGCGCCAGCGCATCGGCGTGGCCCGTGCCCTGGCCCTCTCCCCGAAGCTGATCGTCTGCGACGAGCCGGTGTCCGCGCTCGACGTCTCGATCCAGGCGCAGATCCTGAACCTCCTCCAGGGCCTCCAGGAGGATTTCAACCTGACGTATCTCTTCATCTCGCACGACCTCGGTGTCGTCCGCCACATCTCGGACCGGATCGCGGTCATGTACCTCGGCCACATCGTCGAGTACGGGGATGCGGACGAGATCCTGGACGGTCCGAAGCACCCGTACACGGCCGCGCTCCTCTCGGCGGTGCCAAAGGGCTACGCAGGCAGGGCGAACGTGAAACAGCGGACCGTGCTCGAGGGAGACGTCCCGTCCCCAGTGGATCCGCCCTCCGGCTGCCCGTTCCACCCGCGGTGCCCGAAGGCGCGGGAGGTGGCCGGCGCCGAGGACGGCGTCCCAGAGAACTGTCGCGAGGAGTTCCCGCCCTTCGGCGAGCTGGGCAAGAACCAGCGGGTCGCATGCTGGTACCCCCTCTAACCGACCGATATCCGGCTCCGGCTTTTGCCGGAGCCATGATGATTTCGGTCGGGGAACCGCACGCGGAGACCGCGGTCGTCTTGGAGCGACGACGGGCAGAGCCCGCCGTCGCGACGTAATGACGGCAAGGGCCTAACCGACTGCGACAGTCCTCGTCAAACCTGGTGAAATGAGCTCCATGCTGGACCCGCTCTGCGAACGCGCTCGCGCCTGGGCTTCGCTCGAGCTCGACGACGACCTCGGCGAGATCGAGCGTGTGCTCCTCGACGACCACCTGACGCGGTGCGGAGGCTGCGCCTCGTTCGTCGTCGGAATGAGGGAGCTCACCGCGGTCGTCCGTGCCGCGCCGCAGGAGCGTCCGGAGCGCCCGCTCGTCCTGCCGGTCCGGCGCCGGCCGGCCGTGGCAGCCGTCCGCGTCCTCGCCGCGGCGACGATCGTCGCGCTCGCAGTCGGCCTCGGCGTGCTCGGCAGCTCTGTCGGCGGCGGGACGCAGGAGACCGTGCCGGCCGCCGAGCCCGAGTTCGCCTTCCTCTCCTCAGGCGCCGGAGACCCGGAGCTGCGTTTCCTGAAGGTGAGGCAGCTCAAGCCCGCGCAGCAGCCGGTCGCTCCCCCCGGCCGTCAGGGCGGCGTCGTTTAAGTCGAACGGAATCCGGCTCCGCTCTGCGGAGCCATGACGATTCCGTTCGGATTGGGGGAGACTTCGGCTGTCTTTGCGCGACGACGGGCGAAGCCCGCCGTCGCGACCGGGAGGCATGGCGCGAGTTCTGGTGTAGGGGCGGGACTTGTCCCGCCCGCCGTGTCCCACTGGGACTTTGGCTCGGCGGTGGGCTTCGGCGCGCGGCTAGACTGGCCGCCGCAGACAGCGAGCCAGGAGACCCTTTGCCCGAGAACGAGAACGTCGGTCAGATCGTCGAGATCAAGGGCGTCGTCATCGACGCCGTCTTTCCCGGAGAGCTCCCCGGGATCTACAACGCCCTCAAGATCGAGGTACCCGGGCAGGACGGCCGGCCGGCCGTCGATCTGATCGCCGAGGTTCAGCAGCATCTCGGGAACGACCGCGTTCGCGCGGTCGCGATGGACTCGACCGACGGTCTTTCGCGCGGCGTCGACGTGGTAAACACAGGCGACCCGATCACGGTGCCGGTCGGCGAGGAGACACTCGGGCGGCTGTTCAACGTGCTCGGAGACACCATCGACGAGGGCGAAGAATTGAAGTCGGACGAGCGCTGGCCGATCCACCGCGACGCGCCCGACTTCGAGCAGCTCCAGCCCACCGTGGAGATCTTCGAGACCGGCATCAAGGTCATCGACCTCCTCGCGCCCTACGTCAAGGGCGGCAAGGTCGGCCTGTTCGGCGGAGCCGGCGTCGGCAAGACCGTCCTCATCCAGGAGCTCATCCGGAACATCGCCGAGGAGCACTCGGGCCTCTCGGTCTTCACCGGCGTGGGCGAGCGAACGCGCGAGGGCAACGACCTCTTCCTCGAGATGACCGAGTCGGGCGTCATCAGCAAGACTGCG
Source organism: uncultured Actinomycetes bacterium (assembly GCA_963733135.1). Taxonomy (GTDB): domain Bacteria; phylum Actinomycetota; class Thermoleophilia; order Gaiellales; family Gaiellaceae; genus CAVTBX01. The sequence continues at coordinate 284,719 of CAVTBX010000008.1, read as the reverse complement.
CTCGTCTTCGGGCAGATGAACGAGCCGCCCGGAGCGCGCCTCCGCGTCGGGCTCTCCGGCCTCACGATGGCCGAGTACTTCCGCGAGCAGGGCCAGGACGTCCTCCTGTTCATCGACAACATCTTCCGGTTCGTCCAGGCTGGGTCGGAGGTGTCCGCGCTCCTCGGCCGCATGCCGAGCGCCGTCGGGTACCAGCCGACGCTCGCGACGGAGATGGGGCAGCTCCAGGAACGGATCACTTCGACCCGGCAGGGCTCGGTGACGTCGATCCAGGCGATCTACGTTCCGGCCGACGACCTGACCGACCCCGCGCCGGCCAACACGTTCGCGCACCTCGACGCCACCACCACGCTGAACCGTGCGCTGACCGAGCAGGGCATCTACCCGGCCGTCGACCCGCTCGATTCCGTTTCCCGGATCATGCAGCCGGGCGTCGTCTCGGACGAGCACTACAAGACCGCGACGGGCGTCCAGGAGATCCTTCAGCGTTACAAGGAACTTCAGGACATCATTGCGATCCTGGGCATGGAGGAGCTGTCGGACGAGGACAAGATCGTCGTCCAGCGCGCGCGCAAGATCCAGCGCTTCCTGTCGCAGCCGTTCTTCGTCGCCGAGCAGTTCACCGGGACGCCGGGCAAGTTCGTGCGGCTCGACGACACGATTCGCGGCTTCACCGAGATCCTCGAGGGCAAGCACGACGACCTGCCCGAGGGCGCCTTCTACATGGTGGGCACGATCGAGGAGGCCGTCGAGCGCGGACGCGAGATGGCGAGCGACGAGGACAAGTCCGAGGACGAGCCCAAGGACGAAGAGGGCGAGGATTCAGAGGATTCAGGCGAGTCGGAGGAGTCCGAGGAGTCCTCGGAAGCCGAGGAGCGCGAACCTGAGCCGGAGCCCGCAAAGGCTTAGTGCTCGTTCAGGCGATACGCACTCGCTTCTGGCCCGCGATCACGCGGCGCCAGGGACCCCCCTCGCCTTTGCCAAGGCCACCGGCCTTGGCCGCGGACGAGTGTGGCCCCTGGCTTGGTGTTAGCGACCCAGAACCTGGGCGGCATCATCTGAAGGGGCACTAGTGGCCGACCAGGAAGGCTCTTCACGGACCTTCGATCTCTCGCTCGTCACGCCTGAAGGCGCGGCGTTTGAAGGGGAGGTCGAGATGATCGTCGTGCCCGGCGACGCCGGCGAGATTGGCGTCCTGGCACGGCATGCGCCTCTTGTTGCAATGCTGCGCGCGGGCGAGACTCGCGTGAAGTCCGACGGCGACTGGTCGTGGTTCGCGACCGGGCCGGGCTTCTTCAAGGTGCAGCAGGATCGCGCGATCGCGCTTGTCGACGACGCCGTCGCCGCAGACCAGATCGACGTCGAGGCGGCCCGTCGGGAGGTCGAAGAGCTCAGAGCCGAGCTCGAGCGAGCGGGCGACGAGGAAGACGTCGACCGCTGGAAGCTCGAACAGCGCCTCCGCCACGCAGAGAACAAGATCGAGGTCGCGGGGCGGGCCTAGTGCCGGCCTAGTAACAGTCTGTTGCTAGGTCATATTCGGCTCAGGTGGGGCGTTCCGCAGGGCAGGCCCGGAATCTTGTGTCTGGCGCGTTACTGAACCGGCACAATCCGTTCGTGGCGACCGCGACACGCCCCCGCGTCGAAACCAGGCTCCGCGCCCTCCTGGACGGGCGAATCCTCGTGCTCGACGGCGCCTGGGGAACCATGCTCCAGCGACTGGGTCTCGAGGACGCGGACTACCGCGGTGAGCGGTTTCGCGAGCATCCGCGGGACGTCAAGGGCGATCCGGATCTCCTGAACCTGACTCGGCCGGACGTCGTCCTCGATGTCCACCGGCAGTACCTCGCCGCCGGGGCGGACTTGACGACGACGAACACCTTCACGGCGACCTCGATCGGCCAGGCCGACTACGGGCTCGAGAACGCGGTCTACGACATGAACGTCGAGGGCGCTCGTCTCGCGCGGCAGGCCGCTGACGAGGCAGACGGCGGCCGGCGCTTCGTCGCAGGGTCGATTGGCCCTCTCAACCAAACGCTCTCGCTCTCGCCCAAGGTGGACGACCCGGCCTATCGGCGCGTGACATTCGACCAGGTGCGCGACTCGTACGCCGAGCAGGTTCGTGGGCTCGTCGACGGCGGTGTCGACCTGCTCCTCATAGAGACAGTCTTCGACACGCTGAACGCCAAGGCGGCGATCGTCGCGGCGCAGGACGTCCTCGACGAGAAGGGTGTCGAGATCCCTCTCTGGATCTCGGTCACGATCGTCGACCGAAGCGGGAGGACACTGTCGGGCCAGACGATCGAGGCCTTCTGGGCCTCCGTCGAGCACGCGGAGCCCCTGATCGTGGGCGTCAATTGCTCGCTCGGTGCAAGGGAGATGCGGCCCTACGTCGCCGAGCTCGCCCGGATCGCGCCGACCTACGTCTCCTGCCACCCGAATGCCGGCCTGCCGAACGCCTTCGGCGGCTACGACGAGGAGCCGCACGACACCAGCGAGTTTCTGCGTGAGTTCGCCGAAGCCGGCCTCTTGAACGTCGTCGGCGGTTGCTGCGGGACGACCCCCGATCACGTGAGGGCCATTGCGGACACGGCCAAGTGCCTGGCACCTAGACGCGTCCCGGAGGGACAACACGTCACACGGTTCAGCGGGCTCGAGCCGTTCGAGATCTTCCCGGATGCGAACTTCACGATGATCGGAGAGCGTACGAACGTCACCGGCTCGGCGCTCTTCCGACGGCTGATCGAGGCAGACGACTTCCAGGGCGCGCTCGACGTTGCGCTCGACCAGGTGCGCGGCGGCGCCAACCTCCTCGACGTGAACATGGATGCCGATCTCCTCGAGTCGGAGCAGGCGATGACGACCTTCCTGAACCTCATCGCCACCGAGCCCGAGATCGCCCGCCTGCCGATCGTCGTCGACAGCTCTCGCTGGTCGGCGATCGAGGCCGGCCTGAAGTGCGTCCAGGGCAAGGGCGTCGTCAACTCGCTGTCGCTCAAAGAGGGCGAGGAGGACTTCCTGGCCAAGGCGCGCACGGTGCGCCGCTACGGCGCAGGTGCGGTCGTCATGGCCTTCGACGAGCAGGGCCAAGCGGACACGGCGGACCGCAAGGTCGAGATCTGCGGCCGCGCGTACGACCTGCTCGTCAACGAGATCGGGTTCCTACCCGAGGACATCGTCTTCGACCCGAACATCCTCGCGATCGCGACCGGGATGGAGGAGCACGCCGACTTCGCCAAGTTCTTCATCGAGGCGATCCCGCGGATCAAGGAGCGCTGCCCTGGATCGAAGATCTCAGGCGGCGTCTCGAACCTCTCCTTCGCATTCCGCGGGAACGAGCAGGTCCGGCAGGCGATCCACGCTGTCTTCCTCTACCACGCCATTCGCGCCGGGCTCGACATGGGGATCGTGAACGCGGGCCAGCTCATGGTCTACGAGGACATCCCGCCCGACCTCCTCGAGCACGTCGAGGACATCGTCTTCAATCGGCGGCCCGATGCGACCGAGCGGATGGTCGCCTTCGCGGCGACCGTACACGGCGAGGGCGTCAAGCGCGAGGAGGATCTCTCCTGGCGCGAGCAGCCGGTCGAGAAGCGCCTCGCGCACGCGCTCGTCCACGGAATCGTCGACTGGATCGAGGACGACACGGAGGAGGCGCGCCAGAAGGCGGAGCGCCCGCTAGACGTCATCGAGGGCCCGCTCATGGACGGCATGTCGATCGTCGGCGACCTTTTCGGCTCCGGCCGGATGTTCCTGCCGCAGGTCGTGAAGAGCGCCCGCGCGATGAAGCGCGCGGTCGCCTACCTCGAGCCCTACATGGAGGCGGAGAAGGAGGCCCAGGGCGGCAACGGGCGCGGAAAGGGCAAGCTCGTCCTCGCCACCGTGAAAGGCGACGTCCACGACATCGGTAAGAACATCGTGGGCGTCGTCCTCGGCTGCAACAGCTACGAGGTGATCGACCTGGGGGTCATGGTGCCGGCCGACCGGATCCTCGATACCGCGGAGGAGGAGGGCTGCGACGTCGTCGGCCTCTCGGGGCTGATCACGCCGTCCCTGGACGAGATGGTGAACGTGGCGACCGAGATGGAGCGACGAGGGCTCTCGCTGCCCCTCCTGATCGGGGGCGCTACGACCTCACGCCAACACACGGCCGTGAAGATCGCGCCGGCCTACTCCCAGCCGACACTGCACGTCCTCGACGCCTCGCGGGTCGTGGGGGTGGTCTCCGATCTCCTCCACGACGAGCGACGCTCGACCCTCGATCGGGAGAATCGCGAGCGCCAGGCGGAGCTCCGGACACAGCACGAAGCGCGCGACCGCAAGCCGCTCGTGGCGCTCGAGGCGGCTCGGGAGAACCGCGAGCAGGTCTCGTTCGACGAGCTCACTGCGCCGGAGTTCATGGGCACGCGGGTGGTCGAGCCCGACCTCGCGACGCTCGTGGACTTCATCGACTGGCAGTTCTTCTTCCACGCCTGGGAGCTCAAGGGCCGGTTCCCCGCGATCCTGGAACGGCCCGCCGCGCGCGAGCTCTTCGACGACGCGCGGGCGCTCCTGGACGAGATCGTGCGAGATGGGCTCCTGACCGCCCGCGGCGTGTACGGCTTCTGGCCGGCCCACGCAGACGGGGACGACATCGTCGTTGGCGACACGCGCTTCTGCTTCCTGCGCCAGCAGGCTGCGCACGGGGACTCGAGACCGAACCGCTGCCTGGCCGACTGGGTCGCGCCGAGCGGCGATCACGTCGGAGCGTTCGCCGTCACGGCCGGGCTCGGCGCCGACGAGCTCGCAGCCCGGTTCGAGGCCGAACTCGACGACTACCGGGCGATCATGGTGAAGGCCCTTGCCGACCGGCTCGCCGAGGCGTTCGCCGAGTTCCTGCACGAACAGGCGCGGCGCGCCTGGTACGAGGCCGGGCCGCGCCTCCCCAATGAGCAGTTGATCGCCGAGAAATTCCGCGGGATCCGGCCTGCGTTCGGCTATCCGGCCTGCCCGGATCACACGGAGAAGGGGAAGCTCTTCGCATTGCTCGGAGCGGAGGAGATCGGGATCGAGCTCACCGAGACGTACGCGATGCTTCCCGCCGCCGCCGTCAGCGGGCTCTACCTGGGTCACGCGGCGGCGCGCTACTTCTCGGTCGGCCGCATCGCGCGGGATCAGGTCGCGGACTATGCAGGCCGCAAGGACATGAGCGTCGAAGAGGCCGAGCGATGGCTCGGCCCGAACCTCGGCTACCCACGCGAGACGGCTCCGATCGCCTCCCGTTGAGGCCGAGTAGCCTCTCGCGCCTCCGCTATCCTCGCCCGGTCGCCGCCCCAGGCGACTTCTCTCTATGAGAGCGCTATGAAGACCACGCTCAAGCGAGGCACCGGCCGGAACGGATCGAACGGTCATGTGACCCTTCCGCCGCTCGCACCGCGCGCGTCCATGTCGCGCTACGGGCCGCGCCGGCGCAGTGGGCTCCGGCTCTTCGGCCGCATTCTCTTCATTCTCCTCGTCACGCTGCTCGTCGCGCTGGGCTCGCTAGCCGGAGGCTTCTGGCTCTGGATCAACGAGAGCGTGTCGGCTGTGAGTGCGCATACGCCCGAGGTCATCGCCGCGGAGGAGGCGCTCGATGTCCCGCTGCCGGGGCAACCTACGGTCGCGATGGTGATCGGCTACGACAAGCGGCCCGACGAGGCTCGCGGGGCAGGCTCCCGCTCGGACACGATCATGCTGATCCGGGTCGACCCGGATCGCGAGGCCGTGTCGATGCTCTCGTTCCCCCGTGACCTCTCCGTCGAGATCCCGGGCTGCGCGGGGCAACCCGCGTTCGTGGGGCGCATCAACGAGGCCTTCACGGCCTGCGACCGGAAGGGCACGCTCGAGACCGTGAAGCAGCTGACCGGCATCCCGATCAACTATCTGATCACGGTGAACTTCCAGGGGTTCCAGGAGATCGTGAACGACGTCGGCGGCGTCTACATGGAGGTCGACCGGCGCTACTACAACGACAACGCCGGGCTCGGATACGGCCAGACGTACGACCGGATCGACCTCCACCCGGGCTACCAACGGCTGGACGGGGTGCAAGCGCTCGACTACGTCCGCTATCGGCACACCGACTCCGACCTGTACCGAAACGCCCGCCAGCAGGGATTCGTCAAGGCGTTCAAGCAGCAGGTCTCGAGCTTCTCGTCGATCTCGAAGGTTCCAGCCATCGTCCGCACGATCACCGAGAACGTCGAGGTCGGCGTGGGCGGAGGCAAGAAGCTCGACCTCGGGACGGTGTACGGGTACGCCCGGCTTCTCTACGAGCTTCCGGGTGGTTCCTTCCAGCAGACGCGGCTCGAAACTCTCAGCGAGGTGCCGGGGACGTATCTGCTTCAGGCCTCGCCCGAGACCATCGACGAGACGGTTGAGAAGTTCCTCCAGCCCGATCCCGCGGCGCCCGACAAGGCGGCGGCGGCGGCGACGGGCACGAAGCCCGAGATCGAGGAGCCCATCGGCCCGCCGCCGGCCGAAGTGTCGGTCGAGATCCTGAACGGAAACGGCGTCGCAGGGTCGGCCGACGAGGCCGCGTACCTGCTCGGCCGCCGCGGCTACATCGCCACGAACGGCGGCAACGCGGAGGGGTTCGATTATTTCGAGACGGTGATCCTCTACGCGCCCGGCGACGCCGACGCGAAGCTCGCCGCCGAAGAGCTGGGCGAGGTCTTCGTCGACGCCGAAGTCGAGGAGGCCCCGCTCGACGCTCCCCTGACCACGACCGTGCGTGTCGTCGTCGGGCAGACCTTCCACGGGACGCTGGCACCCTCGCGGGGCGAGGCGCCGCCCGCGCGCCAGAAGCCCAACGTCTCGCCCGACACGACGACGCGAGCCGCCCTCGCAGCGGTCAGGCGGGAGCTCGACTTCCGGCCGTTCGTGCCGGGCGTGATCGAGACCGGCGCCCATATCTCCGACCTCGAAGGCGTGCGGGCCTACCGTCTGAACGGCGAAAAGGCTCTCCGCATCACGTACCAGTCGCCCGACGGGATCGAGTACTGGGGCATTCAGCAGACGACCTGGGCCGACGCGCCGATCTTGCAGGGGCCGAGCGTGACGAAGACAATCGACGGGCGCGAGTACAAGCTCTACTTCAGCGGGTCGAAGCTCCACATGGTGGCGTTCGAGGAGAACGGTGTGGCCTGCTGGGTCGCGAACACCCTTCTCGACTCGATGTCCAACGAGACCATGCTCGCGATCGCGAAGGGCCTGAAACCCGCGCAGGCCTAGCGTCCCGGGCGACTCTCTCTACACTCAGACGGATGGAGAGGCAGCCGATCGGCGTCCTTGGAGCCGGCTGGGTCGGCACGGTGACCGCAGTGTGCTTCGCGGAGCTCGGCCACGAGGTGGTGGTCCGCGACGTCGCGCCCGAGCGGATCGCTGAGCTCGAGGAGGGCCGTGCGCCGTTCCACGAGCCGGGCATCGAGGATCTGCTCGAGCGCAACCGCGACCGCCTTCGGTTCACACTCGACGTCGCGGATGTCTGCGAGGCCGCGCGCATCGTATTCGTCTGCGTCGGAACGCCTTCGACGCACTCGGGCGACGCCGACCTCTCGGCTGTCTCCCGCGTCCTCGACGAGCTCCCGGAGGTAGAGAGCCGTGTCCTCCTCGTGATGAAGAGCACGGTTCCGGTCGGGACGGGGGAGTCGATCCGCGGGGAGCTGGACTCCCGCGGGCTCGCGCACGTCGGCTACGTCTCCAACCCGGAGTTTCTGGCCGAGGGGACGGCAATCCATGATTTCACGCACCCGGACAGAGTGGTGGTCGGGGCCTTTGCCGAGGCGGATGCCGACGCTGTGGCGGCGCTCTACGAGCCGCTCGGCGCGCCGGTCGTCCGTGCCGACGTCGCATCGGCCGAGATGATCAAGCTCGCCTCGAACGCGTTCCTCATGACGCGCATCAGCTTCATCAACGAGATCGCGAACGTCTGCGAAGCGACCGGCGCCGACGTCGTCAAGGTCGCCGAGGGGATCGGTCTCGACCATCGGTTAGGCCCCCATTTCTTGCGCGCCGGGATCGGGTACGGCGGGAGCTGCTTCCCCAAGGATTCGCTCGCCCTGAAGCAGCTGGCCGCCAACTCGGGCTACCACTTCCAACTCTTGAACGCGGTCATCGAGGTGAACGAGCTCCAAAAGCGCCGCGTCGTCCACAAGCTCGTCAAGCATCTCGGCAGCCTCCGCGGCAAGCGCGTCGCGCTCCTCGGGCTCGCGTTCAAGCCGGACACTGACGACCTGCGCGAGGCGCCCAGCATCGTCCTCGCTGGCAGGCTCCTCGCCGAAGGCGCCGAGGTGCGTGGCTGGGATCCGGTGGCGCTCGAGGAGGCGCGGCAGCAGCTCTCCGGGGTCAATCTGCACGAGTCCGTCCTCGAAGCGATCCGAGACGCCGACGCGGCCGTGATCGTGACCGAATGGCCGCAGCTTCGCGGGCTCCTGTCAGACGAGACGCGTGACGCGATGCGCCGGCCCGTGATCGTGGACGGACGGAATCTCCTCGACCCGGCTGCGGCGAGAGCGGCAGGCTTCGTCTACGAGGGCATCGGACGGGCGTCGTCGCTGCTTTCGGAACTCCCGGAAACACGAGAGCCGCAGACCGAGCTCCAGCCGTAGTGGAGGCGATCATCCTCGCGGGCGGGCGAGCCGAGCGCCTCGGCGACGCGGCGGGCGGGCGGCCGAAAGCCCTGGTCGAGGTTGCAGGACGGCCCCTGATCGCGTATTCGGTGGAGCGGCTGGCGAAGGCCGGTGTCGACCGTGTGTTGGTGAGCTGTGCCGCCGGCCAGGGAGCCTCGTTCGAGGCGGAGCTCGGCGAGCTCGGCCCGGAGATCGTGCCGGTGGAGGAGCCCGAACCCCTGGGTCGTGGCGGTGGGCTCCGATTCGCAGTCGCCGAGCGGCAGGAGGACGGCGACTGCTTCGCCCTGAACGGCGACGAGCTGCTCGACGCCGATCTCGGGGACGTGTGGGCGCGGCATCAGGAGGGAGGCCTGGACGCGACGATCGTCGTTGCGCGCCCCAGCTCGCCGTTCGGGCTCGTCGAGCTCGCCGGCGATCGCGTGACAGGCTTCCGAGAGGGTGCGCAACTCGACGAGTGGGTGAGCTGCGGCGTCTATGTCCTCGGCCCCGGCGCGCTCGAGCGGCTTCCCGAGCGTGGTGACCACGAGACGACCACCTTTCCCGAGCTCGCGGCCGACGGGCGGCTTGGCGCATTTCGCCACCACGGCGTGTGGCTCACGGTCAACACACCGAAGGACTTACGGCTCGCCGACGAGCACCTGTCCACCCACGGCGGGCGGCTCGCCTCTTGACTGGCCGTCCGGCACGGAGTAGGACCGCCCGCGTGGAAGACACATCGCCGAACCTCCTCGACCTCGACCGCTTCTCCCACAGAGTCGAGCGGATAGAGAAGCCGTGGGGGTACGAGATCGTCTTTGCGTGCACGGATCGCTACAGCGCCAAGGTGCTGTTCATCCGGCAGGGCGAGCAGCTCTCCCTCCAGTTCCACCGCAGGAAGGACGAGGTCATCTACGTCTACGAGGGCCGTATAGAGCTCGAGATCGGCGATCCTGGCGGGCCGCTGGACGTGGAGGTGGTGGGCCCCGGAAAGGCGTATCACCTGGCGCCGGGCGTCGTTCACCGGTGGCGCGCGCTCGACGATGCCGTCGTGCTCGAAGCGTCGACTCCTGAGCTCGACGATGTCGTTCGGCTGGAAGATCGCTACGGACGAAGCGACTAGGCCCAAGCCTTTTCATGGTCGCTCGGTGCGCCGTGCGACAGGGCGGCGCGCGTGGCAGTTCCGGCGCGCCTCCAGGCGTATCTCGGCACGAACTGCGCACCACGCGTCACGATCTTCGACATACGATCGCCTCGGGGAGGAGGCCGGGGGATCCGTATTACACGCGCGAGTACGAGTTGGAGTGGGGCTCCGGCCCTGACCTAAGCGCGGCCGTCTCGCGGCCGCTTTTCCGTACACTGCGCGCGGCATGGCGACCACGTCACCGCAATACGACGTCAAGGATCTCGCGCTCGCGCCGCTCGGCGTAACGAGGATCACGTGGGCCGACCGGCAGATGCCCGTCTTGGCGACGATTCGCGAGCGCTTCGAGCACGAACAACCGCTGAGCGGCTTTCGTGTCGCGGCCTGCCTCCACGTCACGACCGAGACTGCGAATCTCGCCCGCACGCTGAAGGCGGGCGGCGCAGAGGTGTATCTCTGTGCGTCCAACCCGCTCTCGACGCAGGACGATGTCGCCGCGGCGCTCGTCCAGGAGTACGGCATCCCCGTGTTTGCGATCCGGGGCGAGGACAACGACACGTACTACTCCCACATCACCGCCGCCGTCGAGGCTCGGCCGCACCTCACGATGGACGACGGCGCCGATGTGGTCGGGATCCTCCACAAGGATCGGCGCGACCTTCTCGGCGACATCGTGGGCGGCACCGAGGAGACGACGACCGGCGTGATTCGTCTTCGCGCGCTCGAGGCGCAGGGAGACCTCGCCTACCCCATCGTGGCAGTGAACGAGGCAAGCACGAAGCACCTCTTCGACAATCGCTACGGAACCGGTCAGTCGACGGTCGACGGAATCATCCGCGCGACGAACATCCTCTTGGCCGGCCGAAAGTTTGTCATCGCCGGGTACGGCTGGGTCGGGCGCGGCGTCGCCATGCGGGCGCGCGGCATGGGCGCGCACGTGATCGTCACCGAGGTCGACCCGATGCGCGCCCTCGAGGCGCTCATGGACGGCTTCGAGGTTCTTCCCCTCCTGGACGCTGCTCCGGTCGGCGACATCTTCTGCACGGCGACGGGTGACAAGGGGGTTATCGCCCGCGAGCACATCGAGCGTATGAAGGACGGAGCCGTCCTGGCAAACACGGGCCACTTCAACGTCGAGATCGACATCCCAGCGCTCCAAAAGCTCGCGACATCGGTTCGGGTCGCGCGCCCGAACGTGGAGGAGTTCGCGCTCTCCGACGATCGCCGCATCTACCTCATTGCAGACGGCCGGCTCGTGAACCTCTCCGCCGCTGAGGGACATCCGGCGGCGGTCATGGATATGAGCTTTGCCAACCAGGCACTCTCGGCCGAATGGGTTGTCTCACACGCCGACGAGCTCGAGCGCCGCGTCTACGACGTGCCATCCGACATCGATCGCGAGATCGCACGTCTGAAGCTCGAGACGCTCGGCGTGGAGATCGACACGCTCACAGAGGAGCAGGAGCGATACCTGGCTTCCTGGGACGAGGGAACCTAGGCGCGCCGCCGGCTTCGGCCGGAACCCTCGAACCCGAGCAGGTCGATCGTGATGTCGTTGCTCGCGTCCCCGCACCCGCTCTCAGACGCGTGGGCGAGCCGAGAAGCCCGATGCGAGGCCGGGAGGCGGTGCCACAGTGAAGGCAATGGTCATGGCCGCGGGGCTCGGGACGAGGCTCGCGCCGCTCACTGACTTCATCCCGAAGCCGATGATGCCCATCGCGAATCGGCCGGTCTTGCACCACCTCCTCAACCTGCTCCACCGTCATGAGATCCGGGAAGTCGGCATCAACCTGCATGCGTTTCCCGACCTGATCCGGGCCTACTTCGGAGACGGCTCCGATCTCGGGCTGGAGATTCACTGGTCGCACGAGGACGTGCTGCTCGGAACCGCCGGCGGAACGAAGGCGCTCGAGGATCTGTGGGGCGGTGAGACCATCCTCGTTACTTCCGGCGATGGCCTTCACGACATCGACGTCACTGCGCTTCTCGGCCATCACCGAAGGACGGGCGCGCTCGCGACCCTCGCCGTCAAGCCGGTCGCCGACCCTTCCGCCTACGGCGTTGTCATTCTCGACCGGGAGACCCGTGTGACCGGCTTCCAGGAGAAACCACGGCCGGACGAGGCTCGGTCGAACCTGGCGAACTGCGGCGTGTACGTGATCGAGCCGGAGCTGCTCGCGCGGATACCGGAGGGAACGCCCTTCGACTTCGGCCGAGATCTGTGGCCGAGCCTCGTCGCCGCGAACGAGCCCCTTTACGCCTACACGACGATGTCCTACTGGAACGACGTCGGAGATCTCGACCAGCTCAGAAACTCGATCCTCGACGCTGTGCGTGGCCACGTACGCGTGGACATCCCGGGACGCGAGTTGACGCCGGGGATCTGGACGGGTCCTAGCTGCAGCATCGATTCGACCGCAACCCTCGAGCCCCCACTGGTGCTCGGCCGAAACGTGCGAATCGGGCCTGAAGCTCAGGTACGCGGCCCCGCCGCCATCGGTGCGGACTGCGAGGTCGGTGAGAAGGCGGCGATTCGGCGTGCGGCGCTTCTTCCGGGGAGCGTCGTTCCGGACGAGGGCCTTGCGATCGCCGGAATCTTCGGAGATGCGTCCAAGCTTGCCGAGAGCATCGCGCGCTATCCGGGCCGTCGCGACCAGTAGCACTTTCGGCGCGGGTCCGGCACACAAACGTCACAAAGCGCGCACCACTCGTGCGCTTTTCCCTGCCATCCTCGTTGCATGTGGTCTCGGGCACCTCCGCTCCTCGATCTCCTCGTCCCGGTTCGCTGCGCGGCGTGCGCGACGGGTGAGACGCTCCTCTGCCCGGCGTGCCGGGCGGCCCTCCGCCGACTGCGTCCGCCCCTCTGCGAGCGTTGCGGGGCGCCCACGGCCTGGCCGGTAGAACGATGCGCCGAGTGCCGGGGAAGACGAACGTCTTTCCGGTGCGCCAGGGCAGCCGTCGCCTACGAAGGGCCGGCTCGCCGCCTGGTGGCGGTGTGGAAGGAGCGCGGCCTCCGGCGTCTCGATCGATTGCTCGCTGAGCTCATCGTCGAGGTGGTGCCGCGGCCTGGCGTGGGGGCGATCACATACGTGCCGGGCGACCTCGACCGGACGCTCTGGCGCGGCACGAGCACGGCCGAGGCGCTCGCCAGGGAGCTGAGCAATCGATGGGAGATTCCGCTCTCACGGACGCTTGCCCGAACGCGCGCGGTCGGCCCGCAGCGGGGTCTCGACCGCGACTCGCGCCGAACGAACGTCCGCGGAGCATTCCGTGCAGAGTCGCCTGTCGCAGTCGCCATCGCCCTCGTCGACGACGTCTACACGACCGGCGCCACCGTGCGTACCGCTTCGACCGAGCTTCACCGAGCCGGCGCACGGACGGTCGACGTTGTCACGCTGGCTCGGGCGGTGCGGCTCTAGGCATGGCGAGCTCATCGCTGACTGCCCCGTCGCCCCCCGCGCCGGAGGCACGAGCCCCCGTCACGACGCAGCAGGCGACCTCTGACCTCGATGTCCGAGTACGACGGAGTGCGTTAGGCTCATGCCGAGTCCGAAGAGGAGGCCGCAGTGAGACTTCAGGTCAAGGGCAAGAACCTCGACGTCACGCCCTCGCTCCGTGGCTACGCCCAAGAGAAGCTCGGCAAGCTCGACAAGCACCTGAACGACTCGGCGCGTCTGGAGCTCGAGCTCGCCGTCGAGCGAAACCCGTCCATCTCGGACAACCAGGTCGCGGAGGCGACAATCTGGACAAAGGGCCCGATCATCCGAGCCCGCGAAGCCTCGACAGACATGAAGGCGTCGATCGACCTCCTCGTCGACAAGCTCGAGCGGCAAGCGCAGCGCCTTCGGGAAAAGCGACGGCGTGGATCAGGCCGGAACCACGGCGCGACGTCAGAGGATGTGAGACCAGTCGTGCCGGACGAGGAGCATCCCGTGATCGTCAAGACGAAGCAGTTCCCCGTAAAACCGATGAGCCCGGAGGAGGCGGTTCTCCAACTCGAGCTCATCGGACACGACTTCTTCGTCTTTCAGAACGCAGAGACGTTCGAGATAAACGTCGTCTACCGTCGGCGAGATCGGGACTACGGCCTCATCGAGCCGCAGGCTCCCTGAGTCCTGACGAGGTCACAGACCCCGGGGCGTTCCGCTGGGTGCCCACCGGGATCACCGGCCTTGCGCGGCCGAGGCAATGGGATGCCCTGATCGCCGTCGAGCTGCCTGAGCTCGCGGGGGAGACGATCAACGAGCTCAGCTTCATGGCCTTCGACGGCGAAATCGTGGCATCGGCCGGCGGCGGATTCACCACAGCCTGTGAACGCGTCGCTGCCTCCTTGGACGGTGAGCTGGCGCGCCCATACGAGGTTCTCCTCGTCCGGAGAGGCTCGACCGCCTGGGCGGCAGGAGCCCGTCGCGTGAAAGCCGAGCTCATCACGTTGGGAGTACTCGACGCTCGTGTGCTCGAGGTCGCTCTCACTCCGGACGGCGAGCTCTCCGCGGCGCTCGACGAAGGGCCGATCGAGGGCCTCGTCGACCCTGTGGTCGACATCGCGCTCCGAGAGCTCGAGCGGCGCGGACGAGCAAGATTTCAGGCGTTCGCAGCCCGCGCCGATAACGTGGGCGGCGAGCGCTGGCAGCTCACTATCGACCCGTTGTGACCGCTACCCTGGACTGACACATGGCTCAGAACTACGGCGCCTTCGAACGTGTGCTCAGGGTCGGCGAGGGCCGCCGTCTGAAGCGCTTGGCGCAGCAAGCCGACTACATCGCGACGCTCGAGCCGGACTTCGAAGGCCTCTCGGATTCCGAGCTGGCTGCGAAGACAGCCGAGTTCAAGCAGCGCATCGAGAACGGTGAGGACGTCGACGAGCTCGTCTTCGAGGCGTACGCCGCCGTCCGGGAGGCGGGGAAGCGGTCGGTGGGCATGCGGCACTTCGACGTGCAGGTGATGGGTGCGATCGTTCTCCACGAGGGCGACATCTCCGAGATGAAGACCGGCGAGGGTAAGACGCTCGTCGCGACGATGCCGCTGTACCTGAACGCACTCACGGGCGAGAACGTCCACCTCGTCACCGTCAACGATTACCTCGCCAAGCGCGATACGGAGTGGATGAGCCCGGTGTACGAGGCGCTCGGCATGCGCGCCTCGTACATCCGAAACCAGATGTCATTCGCCGAGCGCAAGGAGGCCTACGCGGCCGACATCACCTACGGCACCAACTCCGAGTTCGGCTTCGACTACCTGCGCGACAACATGGCGACGACACTCGAGGCCACTGTCCAGCGCGGCCACGGCTATGCGATCGTCGACGAGGTCGACTCGATCCTGGTCGACGAGGCGCGGACGCCGCTCATCATCTCGGGCGAGCCCGAGACGGCGGCCAAGACGTACTACGACTTCGCGCGCATCGTCCCGGAGCTCGAGGGTGTGCCCGCCAAGTTCGTCCCCAAGGGCCAGGTAAGGCTCGAGGACGACGCCGATTACGAGTTCGACGAGAAGTTCAAGACCGTATCCCCGCGCGAGACCGCGATCGAGGTGGTCGAACAGGCGCTCGGGATCGACAACCTGTACGACCCGCGGAACGCGCAGCTCGTCAACCACCTGATCCAGGCACTGAAGGCCCAGTCCCTCTACCAGCGTGACGACGAGTACGTGGTCGTCGACGGCGAGGTGAAAATCGTCGACGAGTTCACGGGCCGGATCATGGAGGGACGACGCTGGTCGGAGGGCCTCCATCAGGCGATCGAGGCGAAGGAAGGCGTGCCGATCAAGGAGGAGCACATCACGCTCGCCACGATCACGCTCCAGAACTACTTCCGCCTCTACGACAAGCTCGCCGGTATGACCGGCACCGCCAAGACCGAGGAGAAGGAGTTCCAGGAGATCTACGGGCTCAGCGTGGTTGAGATTCCGACGAACGAGGCCGTCGCGCGCGACGATGCGAACGACCTGATCTACAAGACGAAGGAAGCGAAGTTCGCCGCCGCCATCGCGGACATCAAGGAACGGCACGAGCTCGGTCAGCCTGTGCTCGTCGGCACCATCTCGGTCGAGGTCTCGGAGCACCTCTCGCAGCTCTTGACGCGTGCGGGCATCCCGCACAACGTCCTGAACGCGAAGCAGCACGAGCGTGAGGCGCAGATCATCATCGACGCTGGCGAGCGCGGCGCGGTGACGATCGCGACGAACATGGCCGGCCGCGGCGTCGACATCAAGCTCGGCGAGGGCGTCCGTGAGGTCGGCGGTCTGTACGTGCTCGGCACCGAGCGCCATGAAGCACGCCGTATCGACAATCAGCTCCGGGGCCGTTCGGGCCGCCAGGGTGACCCGGGCGAGTCGCGCTTCTACCTCTCCGCCCAGGACGAGCTCGTTCGACTCTTCGCCGGAGACCGGATCTACAAGATCATCGACCGCTTCAAGCTGCCGGACGACGAGCCGATGGAGGCTTCGATCCTCTCGAAGCAGATCGAGAACGCCCAGAAGAAGGTCGAGGAACAGAACTTCGTCTCGCGGAAGAACGTCCTCAAGTACGACGACGTGATGAACGTCCAGCGGCAGGTGATCTACGAGCAAAGACGCCGCGTCCTCGAGGGCGAGGACATGTCCGAGGATATTCGCGACTGGATCGACGATCTCATCGAGGCGGTTGTCCTCCAGCACACGCAGTCCGACTACGTCGAGGAATGGGATCTCGACGGCCTCTTCAACGAGCTTCGTTCGATCTACGACCCCGAGTTGGACTCGGCCGAGTTCGAGGTGGCGGGTCGGCCCAGAGAGGATCTCGTCGAAGAGTTCCAGGCCGACGCCCGCGACGCGTACGAGGCGAAGGAGGAAGAGTTCGGCCCCGAGCTGATGCGCGACATCGAGCGCTTCCTCGTGCTCCAGGTGGTCGATCTCCGCTGGCGCGAGCACCTCGAGGCGATGGAGTACCTGCGCGAGGGGATTCACCTCCGGGCCATGGCCCAGAAGGATCCGCTGGTCGAGTACCGCGGCGAGGGACACCGGATGTTCGAGGAGCTCGGCTCGCAGATCCGCGAAGAGGTGCTCCGGTACCTCTTCCATGTCGAGATCGAACCCAGCGAAGCCGAGCAGCTCGCTCCGTCGGCCGGCCCCAACGGCGGCGGCCTCGTCTACGAGCACGAACAGCTGGCCGGCGCAGACGTGATCAACGCAGCAGGTTCTGGTCAGATGGCCGCGGCCGCGCTGGCCGGGGTTTCGACGGCCCCCGCGGTCGGCGCGACGAGCGTGGTCACCCAACGGACGACGAGCGAGTACGACCGCGTCGGCCGCAACGACCCGTGCCCGTGTGGCTCCGGCAAGAAGTACAAGCGCTGTCACGGCGCCTAGGAGGGTTTCACGACATAGCCGTTGTGCCGCCTGATCACGCTGCTCGCCCCGAGGCGGCGTCCTCAGTCGCACGCATCCGCGTCCAGATTCCACGGTACGAACGCTCCCTGCGTCCTTGCGCGGAAACCGGACGCGTAAGCGTACGATCAGGCAACGAAGACCATCTCGCCAAACCCTCCTAGCGCCGTCGGGGCCAGGCGCGTGCGCTACATGGTGGTCGAGCACTTCGTTCACGGCGCTCGCCCCGTCTACGACCGCGTAGCCGCAGAAGGTCGCCTGTTGCCTCCGGGGCTCGACTTCGTCGACAGCTGGGTCGACGTGAGCCTCGACCGGTGCTTCCAGCTAGTGGACGCCGATGATCCGGCGCTGCTGGAGCAGTGGATCTCGCGCTGGAGCGACCTCGCCACGTTCGAGGTCGTGCCGGTAATCGACTCGGCAGAGGCTGCGGCTCGCGCGCTCCGCTGAGCCGAAGGTCTACGTCCAGGGCCAGCGTGGTGGGCGCGGCTCGAGCTCGTCGAGCTTTTTCCAGTCCTCGCGGGGTGGTGCGAACACGTCGATGACGATGGCGCCGTCCGGGCCGACGACCGCCGAATGAGGCGTGTCGGCCGGGATGCGCCAGGTACCGCCTGGCCCGAGGTCTTCCGTCTGGCCGCCGACCGTGAAGGTGATCGCGCCCTCGATTACGAGACCGAGCTGTTCGTTCGGATGCCGATGCTCGGGAAGGTGGATTCCTGGCTCGAGCTCGACGAGGCCGAGCGTCAGCTGCTCGCCGTGGAGGACGCGTCCGGCGATCCCGTCCCAGATCTGCCGGGGCGGTAAGTCACGGATATCGCCGAGTCCGCTCACGCCCCTGAGTCTAGGCCCGCCGACCCGAAACTGTGTCTCGCGCGAGAGTTTTCCCCCGGGGTACCCCCGTGGTTTCCCCCCTACGTCGAGCCTAGCGCGCAAATCCGCGCCTGTCTGGTACAGACCTGTGCCGAATGTGTGTCGGCAAATTCCAGGCCGAGGTGCAAAACCTCGGCCAAGGCGCCAGGTACCATGCCGCCGCGATGGCCGACGCCGCTGCTGTAAGCCGAGAGCTCGAGGAAATCAGGATCCAGCTCGCCTGGGTCCGTGATTACCTTTGACCCGGACGCGCTTCGCGCCCGCCTGACGCAGCTCGAGGCGGAGATGGGCGCACCCGGGTACTGGGACGACCAGACTCGCGCCGCCCGCACCTCGTCGGAGCACGCGCGTCTCACCCGACGGCTGGAGGCCTACGACCGGCTGGCCGCCGAGGCCGACGACCTCCGCGAGCTCGCCGCGCTCTCCGCGGATGACGAGGACGCCGCCGACCAGGTCGAGGAGGCCGTCGCGACGCTCCGTCGTGAGCTGGAGCGACTCCAGGAGGATGCGCTCTTCACCGGTGATTACGACCCCGGTGACGCCGTCGTCTCCATCCAGGCGGCAACGGGGGGGACCGACGCACAGGACTGGGCCGAGATCCTCCTCCGCATGTACCTCCGCTGGGCAGGCGACCGCGGTTTCAAGACCGATCTCGTCGAGGCGAGCCCAGGGGAAGAGGCGGGTCTGAAGTCCTCGACCTTCACGGTCTCGGGTGAGAACGCCTACGGCGCGCTCAAGGCCGAGCGCGGAAAGCACCGGCTCGTCCGGCTGTCACCCTTCGATCAGGCCCACCGCCGGCACACGTCCTTTGCCCAGGTGATCGTCAGCCCTCTCGTCGCGGACGACGGCGAGGTCGAGATCGACGAGTCGGATCTTCGGATCGACACGTACCGCGCGAGCGGCGCGGGTGGCCAGCATGTCAACAAGACCGACTCCGCGGTGCGGATCACGCACATGCCGACCGGCATCGTCGTGCAGTGCCAGAACGAACGCTCCCAGCTCTCGAACAAGAACACCGCCCTCAAGATCCTGAAGTCCCGGCTCGTGGAGCTCGAGCAAGAACGTCGCGAGGCCGAGCTTGCCCGGGAGAGGGGGGAGGCGGTCGACACGGGCTTCGGTGGGAACGCCGTGCGGAGCTACGTCCTCCACCCGTACCAGCTCGTCAAGGATCACCGCACCGACGTCGAGGAGGGCAACGCTCAGGCCGTCCTCGACGGGCGCCTGGACGAGTTCATCCATGCGTACCTCCTCGCCAAGGCTGCCGGCACTGTCGCGTAACCGAAGATTCACCTGCTCGCAGCGGAATCCGCCGAAGGTTCAGCTAGACTCGGACACCGTTTGCAAGCCCAGCCGGAGCCGCTTCTGGGGAAGCGCGCTCGTTTGAGACCCGGTGCAGGAGACGAGCCTCGAGACAGCCAATGCCACGCCGATGACGGCAGTGGTTCCCGCGGAAGAAGAACAGGGCCCGCGTGCAGTCGGCGCGCCCATGATCGTCCTCGAAGCCGTCACGAAGATCTACGAGCCGCACGTCGTCGCCCTTCGGGACATCTCGCTCACGATCGACAAGGGCGAGTTCGTCTTCCTCGTCGGCCCGTCGGGCTCTGGGAAATCGACCCTCATGCGGCTCCTTCTGAAGGAGCTCGACCCGACGAGCGGCAAGATCATCGTCGGCGGCCGCGAGCTGGCCCGGCTCAAGCGCTCGAAGGTGCCGATGCTCCGGCGCAACATCGGCTGCGTCTTCCAGGACTTCAAGCTTCTGTCCGACCGCACCGCGTTCGAGAACGTCGCCTACGCACTCAAGGTGCAGGGCGATTCCAAGCGCGCGATCCGCGCGAAGGTGCCCGAGGTGCTCGGCCTGGTCGGTCTTGCCCACAAGACCGGCTCCCTACCGGACGAGCTCTCAGGCGGCGAGCAGCAGCGCGTGTCGATCGCGCGGGCGTTCGTGAACCACCCGCCGCTCCTGATCTGCGACGAGCCGACCGGGAACCTCGATCCCGACACGTCCGTGGGGATCATGCAGCTCCTCTACCGCATCAACCGCACGGGAACCACGGTCGTCATGGCCACGCACGATCGGGAGATGGTGGACAAGATGCGCCGCCGCGTGATCGCCCTCGAGGACGGCATCGTCGTCCGTGACGAGCGCCGAGGCGGGTACGTGTCGTGAGGGCCAAGCTGTTCGTCACCGAGGCGTTTCGCTCCGTCTCCGCGAATCTCTCGACCACGGTCGCGGCGACGATGACAGTGCTGATCGGGATGTTCCTGCTCGGTCTCTTCATCGCGCTCGGCACCTGGGTGCTGTCGTGGACGAACAACGTGAAGGACGACCTTCAGGTCAAGATCTACTTCGAGCAGGACGCGACCGCGGCCCAGAAGAACGCCGTCCAGC
Source organism: uncultured Actinomycetes bacterium (assembly GCA_963733135.1). Taxonomy (GTDB): domain Bacteria; phylum Actinomycetota; class Thermoleophilia; order Gaiellales; family Gaiellaceae; genus CAVTBX01. The sequence goes on along the minus strand of CAVTBX010000008.1, from coordinate 264,336 downwards.
AGGAGATCATCGCGAACCCGCTCGTCGAGGAGTACACGTTCGTCTCCGAGGCCGACGCGATCGCCCGGATGGAGAAGCTCCACCCGGATCTCGTCGAGAACCTGACCTCGAACCCGCTGCCCGCCTCCTACGAGGTGCGGCCGAAGCGCGCCGAGGACGTCGAGCGGCTCGCGGCGCAGTTCGAGCCGACCCCGCCCGGGGTCGATCTGGTCCGATACGGGAAGGAGGCCTCCGAGCGGATCCTCCAGGTCGCCAAGATCATCGGCGCCGTCTTCCTGATCGGCAGCCTCATCCTGCTCACCGCATCCGTGATCCTGATCGCGAACACGATCCGGCTCTCGATCTTCTCGCGCCGCCGCGAGGTCGAGGTGATGAAGCTCGTCGGGGCGAGCAACTGGTTCGTGCGCGGCCCCTTCATGCTCGAGGGGATCATCTGCGGGCTGGTGGGCTCGATCGTCGCCGTGATCCTGCTCCTCATCGCCAAGGAGCTCGCGCTCCCGTCGATCCTCGGGCGGATCGACGAGGGGCCCAACGACGTGAACGCGCTCAGCTTCCCGCTCATCGCGCTGATCCTGATCGCAGTCAGCCTCTTCGTCGGCGCACTGGGCTCCGGCGTGACGCTGCGCCGCTTCCTGCGCATTTGACGTCGGATGGGGCCTCAGGACGGCCTCTTATACTTGATCGCTTGCGGCAGATGAGACGACGGTGGCTGGTCATAGGCGGAACCGTGCTTCTGCTGGGAGGCACCTTCCTGGCCGGCCTCCTCTCCACGGGGGCGGACGAACCTCGCGTCCAGGCGTCGCCGCCGGCCGCCTCGCCCGACACGCCCCAACCCGGTGTGGCAGCCGAGGTGCGTGCCGAGCTCGAGACCGCGTACTACCGCGACGTCGGGGAGGCCATCCTCGCGCGCCGGACCGTCCGAGGCATGCTCGGAGCCCTGGACGATCCTTATACCGAGTACCTGACGCCGGTGGAGTACGACGCGCTCGAACGGACGACGTCGGGTCGCTACAGCGGGGTCGGGCTCACCGTCAATCCAGCGCGAGAGGGCCTGGTCGTCACCTCGGCCTTTCAGGGGCCGGCGCGCCAAGCCGGGATTCGGCGCGGTGACCTGATCGTCTCGATCGACGGCCGGCCGGCAGCCCAGATGCGTTTCGAGCGCTCGCTCTACCTGATCCAGGGCGAGGAAGGCACGACCGTGCGTTTGACCGTTCGCCGACCGCGGATCGGCCGCCTCAGCTTCACGCTCGTCCGTCAGGAGCTGCCGGCGCCGACCAGCCTCGTCCGGATGCTGAACGCGAGGCGGGCCGAGGTCGGCTACGTCCGGATCTACTCGTTCTCGGACGACACGACGCAGGAATTGCGCGCCGCCACGCGCCGCCTGGTTGCAGACGGTGCCCGTGGAATCGTCCTCGACCTGCGCGACAACCCCGGCGGGCTCCTGCTCGAAGCCGTGCGAAGCGTGTCGCTCTTCCTGGAAGAGGGCGTGGTCTGCACGACGGAGGGCGTACACCAGGAGCGGCGCACGTTCTCGGTGTCGGGCGCGACGCCGTTCCCCCGGCTTCCAATCGCGGTGCTCGTCAACCGCGGCAGCGCCAGTGCCTCGGAAATCGTCGCCGCGGGGCTCGCCGAGAATGGGCGCGCGGTCGTCGTCGGGCAGCGCACCTACGGCAAGGCCGCCGTCCAGTCGCTTCGGGAGCTCTCCAACGGCGCGGCACTGAAGCTGACCACGGCCACGTACCTGACGCCGCGCGGCCGAGACCTGCTCGGTCGGGGGTTCCGCCCGCGCGTTCGTGCCCTGGACGATCCGGTGACGCGGGCGGACGAGGCGCTCCAGGCCGCGGCCCGCCAGGTCCTGACGAAGATCTAGGTGGAGACTCTCGTCGCCGAGCTTGCCCGGCGGGGCAAGCTATTCGTCGGCGACCCGTTCTTCGAGCCGGGGACGCCCGTCGTCGTCGATCGGAAGGGCGCCGGTAGCGCCGGGGAGGGCGACCTCGTCGTGCTGCGGCTCGGCCGCGGTCGCGCTCGGCTCGAGGAGGTGCTGGGCCGCCCGAAGGACATCGAAGCCGTGCTCGAAGGCCTGCTCTGGCATGAGGGCGTGCGGCGGCCGCATCCTCCGCCGCCGCCTGAGCCGCCTGAGGATGAGCCGGATCGCGTCGACCTGCGCGACCTGCTTGCGTTCACGATCGACCCGGAAGGGGCGAAGGATTACGACGACGCGCTCTCCTTCAAGGCGGAAGGCGACGGGGTCAGAGCCTGGGTGCACATCGCGGACGTCTCCGCGTACGTCCCCGCCGGCTCGCCGCTCGACCGCGATGCCGCGGAGCGCGGCTTCTCCGTGTACGTTCCCGGCCGCGTGGAGCCGATGCTGCCCGAGCGGCTCTCAGCGGATCTCTGCTCGCTTCGGCCCCAGGCAGACCGGCGCTGCGTCACCGTCGAAGTGCTCTTCGGAACCGATTTGAGCCCCGGCAAGGCGCGGATCTACCGCAGCATGATCCGGAGTCGCGAGCGGCTCACCTACGGGCATGCTGAGGCAGTCCTTGCGGGTCGCGAGCGGGCCGGGGACGAGCTGACGGAAGCGCTCGAGCTCGCCGAACGAGTGACGACCGCGCTTCGGGAACGCCGCTACCGGCGTGGTGCGCTTCGGATCGAGACGGGTGAGACGTCCTTCGCCTTCGACGGCGACGGGGGCGTGGAGCGAGCCTGGGTCGAGTCGGAGCCGCACGCCCACATGCTCGTCGAGGAGCTCATGATCCTCGCCAACGAGGCGGTCGCCGAGCTGCTCGCCGGCCGCCGGCGCGAGGCGCTCTTCCGCGTTCACGAGCGGCCCGACCCACAGGCCGTCGAGCTCCTCGTCTCGAAGCTCGAGGATCTCGAGGTACCGACTCCGCCTCTCCCCGAACGTCTGACACCCGCCGACGCCGCGAAGCTCGCCGCGCGCATCAGTACGCAGGTGGCCGAGTACACGGCCCAGGCGGGACGCGGGGAGGAGGCATTCCCGCCGCTTGTCCTTCGCGCGCTCAAGCAGGCCCGCTACGTGGAGCAGAACCTCGGTCATTCGGGCCTCGCGAGTCGCGCCTACTGCCACTTCACGTCTCCGATCCGCCGCTATCCCGATCTCGTCGTCCACCGTGCGCTCCTCCGGGAGCTGGGCGTTGCCGACGACCCGGTTCCCGAGGATCTGGCCGAGCTCGGCGAATGGACGTCGTCCCGTGAGCGCGAGGCCGCGCAGATCGAGTACCGGGCTGACGCGCTCTGCCTCGCGTGGTACCTCGACCGGCGTCTCTTCGATGCCGGCTGGGACACGTGTTTCGACGGCGAGATCGTCGGCGTGATCGGCTCGGGGCTCTTCGCGCGCTTCGACGGCGTCTTCGAGGGCTTCCTCCCGGCTCGACGCCTGACGGGCGAGTACTACGAGCTGAACCCTGTCGCGACCGCCCTGGTTGGCCGGCGAAGTGGCCGGCGCTACCGGCTCGGGGATCCGATCTCGGTGCGGGTCGAAAAGATCGACCGCACCGACGGCAAGGTCGAGCTCTCTCTTTGCGAGACTTAGGGTCGTGGCACGCAGCAACGGAACAAAGCTGATCGCCGACAACCGCCGGGCGCGGCACGAGTACCACCTGTCCGATCGCATCGAGGCGGGCCTCGAGCTGACCGGCACCGAGGTCAAGTCCCTGCGGACAGGGCAGATCATCCTCGCGCGTGCCTTCGCGGACATCAGGGACGGGCAGGCCTTCCTCGTCGGCGCCCATATTCCCGAGTACGCGATGGGGAACATCCAAAATCACGAGCCCGATCGCGACCGGCGCCTCCTCCTGCACCGACGTGAGATCGACTCCCTCTACGGCAAGGTGCGGGAGAAGGGCCTGACGCTCGTCCCGACGCGGATCTACTGGAAGGATGGTCGCGTGAAGGTCGAGCTAGCCGTCGCTCGGGGCAAGGAGACGCGCGACAAGCGGCGCGACATCGCAGACCGCGATGCCAAGCGCCAGATGGAGCGCGCGCTCAGCCGGCGTCGTTGACCGGCAGGCCCGCGTCTTTCCAGGCGTCGACGCCGCCGATCACGTCGGTGGCCCGGGAGAAGCCGAGCTCACGAAGGTGCGCGGCGGCAAGGCTCGAAGAGTAGCCCTCGCGGCAGATCAGGATGACCTCGGTGTCGAACGAGATCAGGTCGTTCGAGGTCGGGCAGGCTGGGTCGAGACGCCAGAGGAGCGTCGAGAGCGGGTGGTGGACACTGCCTTGGATGTGGCCCTGTCGGTCGTGCTGATCAGGCGAGCGCGTATCGACGAGCACGGCGCCTGCCTGCATCCGCAAGTACGCCTCGCCCGGGGTGACGCGGTCGTAGCTCGCCCGTGCCTCCTCGACGAGGTCGTGGATCGTCCGGCGTGGCTCGGGCTCAGGCAGGTGGAGGCTCACGGAAGAGAGGCTACAATGCGAGGGCCTGGGGGCGATCTGGTTTCGACGTGGTCGGTTCTCCGGGAGAGCTGCAAGCCGAGGTCCCCGGTTGGCCTCGTAAAACAACCGGGAACAACGCAAGTGCGAACGACGAACTCGCACTCGCCGCCTAACCTAGTTAGGTGACGCGCCGCTCCGACTTCGGCCCGTGGGTCGGAATCCGGTGTCAGAAAACGGGCTCGCCGCCGAGGGAGAGCCACTCGCCCGAGGCGGGACATCGCAGGAGGGCTAGTCCGTCGGTAGGTCGTCCGCGAACCGGCCGCCGGGCGAAACGAAAGCGCGGACTACGCTTGTAGATGCTCCCACCGGTGCGACCGCGGACGCGGGTTCGATTCCCGCCGCCTCCACCTTTCGCTCAGGGAACCGGCCCCTAGACCGACCGGCGTCCGGCACTGGCCGGTCCGGAACCGGGAAGCCAGAGCCTGGTTTGGTACCGTGGCGCCCGATCGTTCGGCGAACTCGGGAGGGTCGCGATGTCGGAGACGCTCAACGGATCGTGCCTGTGCGACGGTATCGAGTACGAGGTCCATGACCCGAAGGCGCTGGCGTACTGTCACTGCACGCGCTGTCAACGGTGGACCGGGTCGAGCCTGGCGGGAGTGGTGGTGGCCGAGGAGGACTTCACGATCACCAGGGGCGAGGACCTGGTGAAGCGCTACGAGAGCGAATTGGCGCCCCGTCACTTCTGCAGCAACTGCGGGTCCAGCCTCTACGACGATCTCGGTGGCGTCTACTTCGTGGCTGCGGGTCAGATGCCGGACCTCGATCTCCGTCCGGCCTTCCACCAGCAGGTCGCGTACAAGGCGAGGTGGCACGAGATCGGCGACGACGCACCGCAGCACGCGGAGATGCCGCCCGGCTAACGCAAGGCGCCGGGCCGAGACAGGATTCGGCTGGGCGGGGAGCACGCTTACCCGCCGCCGAACGCAATCCGGGTCGGTCAGCCGACCCGGATTAGCTTCTTGTTGACGAACTCGTCCGCGCCGTACTTGCCGAGCTCGCGTCCCGAGCCGGATCGCTTGGCGCCGCCGAACGGCAGCGTCGTTCGAACATATCCCGCGAGGGTGCCGTGAGGAACGTCACGCGGGTTCGATTCCCGCCGCCTCGATCCTTTCCTAGATCGCGACGGGTTGGAATCGTCCTCAACCTGCCTCGAGAGTCCGGCGCGTGGGCGGCTTCTGCCGCATCGAGCCGAGAACTGGCAAGATTCGGCGGCTTCCGTGAACAGCGAGACCCTTAAGAACGAAATCGACGCGCTCGCGGAGCGGATGTCCGCACTCCGCGCCGAGATGGTCGAGGCCGAGGAATCCTCGGTCACGTTGGAGCAGAAACTCAACGAGGCCCAGGGCCGACATGCGCTGGCCTCCCGCGCCCTTGCCGACCATGAAGCGCTGATCGCTGCGAAGGAGCAGGAGATGCGCGCGGCTGAGGGCGAGGAGGCGGTGAGACGCCGAGACGAGGCCGCCGAGCGCCTGGCGGGGGCGATCGATCAGCTCCTGCTGGCGATCGAGGCGCACGACGCCGCATTGAATGACGTTTCTGCCAAGCACGGAGGCCTCGAGCCGAACCCCGAAAACGATCCGCTCGGGGACCGATGGGACAGCCTGAAGGATGCCGTTCGGGATAAGAGCGAGATTCGGTTCGGCGACGAGCGTGTCGACGCAGCCATTCGAAGCGGGCTGCCGGACGCGATCGGTTCGCTTCCAGCCGACCTGCGGGAAGTCGCACGCGCACGGATGCGGGCACGGCATCGAGCCCGGCAAGGACGAGGACCATTAGGCGGAATGCCGTAACCGACGAGCGCCTTCGCCGCTGACACACCTGCGGCACGGCACGTCGGCAATCGCCCGTGTTGTCCTCGAGACGGCGGTTCTCGTATCGTCTCTACCCCTCTTCGAAAGGAATCGCATGGCCTATGAGGAGCTGAAGGAGCGGCAGAGCAAGATGTGGGGCAACGGGCCCTACCAGAACGTCACCGAGACGCTCACCGACATCCACGAGCGCGTCATCGGAGAGCTCGCGCCTGCATCGGGAGATCGCCTGCTCGACCTCGCCACCGGGACGGGAGCGATGGCCGAGCTGGCTGCGGAACGAGGCGCGAGCGTCACCGGTCTCGACCTGGCGCCGGACCTCATCGCAACGGCGAAGGAGCGGGCGGAGGAGCGTGGGCTCGAGATCGACTACGTGGTGGGCGACGCCGAGCAGATGGAGTTCGAGGACGCGAGCTTCGACAAGGTCTCATCGACGTGCGGGATCATGTTCACGCCCGACCACGAGGCGTCGGCGCGCGAGCTCGCCCGCGTCACGGCGCCCGGCGGGAAGATCGCCCTCGCCAACTGGACGCCCACGGGCGGCCTGGCGAAGATGTTCAAGGTCATGGCGCCGTACCAGCCGGCGCCGCCGCCCTCGAGCCCGTTCGACTGGGGCGACCAGAGCCGCGTGCAGGAGCTCCTCGGCGAGTGGTTCGACCTCGACCTGAAGGAGCACGTCTCGACGCTGCGCCTGCCCTCCGCCGAGGCCTACTGGGAGCTCTTCTCGTCGAGCTACGGGCCGACGAAGACGCTCGCCGAAGCGATCGGAGACCGCAGGGAGGATCTGCACCGCGACTGGGTCGAGTTCTTCGAGACGAACTACGCGGACAACGGTGAGATCGCGCACACGCGCGAGTACCTGCTCGTCGCCGGCACGCGTCGCTGACGAAGCCCGCCCCGCGGTTTTCGGCGTCTACCGAGCGGGGTGCCGAGCGGCGCTGCACCTAGCCTACGACACGACGCCGGTCAGCTGGAGCGTCTCGCGTGCCGTACGGCAGACGTGCTCGTCGCTGAGCCGTAGGTCGAGCGTTCCGCCGTCCGAGGCGAGGGCGAACCCTGCCTCGAGAGCCAAGGGTCTGGGCCCCGCTCGGCTGCACAGGCGGTGTGGCGGGTGACGTCGCGCTCGCCTGTCCATGGTCGTTAGAGGCGGTCACGATCACCTTGAGCGTGTGGTCGGAATCAGCGGCGGTGACCCCGTAGGTCGGCTGAGCCGGCGCCCGTGATCGTCGTGCACGACGCCGGGCCGCTCGGGGCTCCGAAGCCGGACTGGGAGTGCGCTGCGATGCGCGCGGCCGAGAGGGCGGTCGGGTAGACGGCGATCTCGTCGAGCGTCGCCTTGCCGTAGCGCTCGAAGCCGTCGTCGCGGCCGAGGAAGAGCGCGCCTGTGTCGTTCCGCAAGGCGCCGGTGAGCGGAGCCGAGGCGCGCTCCACTCCGTCCACGAAGAGGCGCTGAGAGGCGCCGTCGTACGTTGCGGCGTAGTGGTGCCACGCCTGGATGTCGAAGGTGGCGGGAGGCGTCCAGAGGAGCGTGTGCTCGCTCGTGCCGACGAAAACCTTGAAGGAGATCGACTTCGAGCCCGAGTTTGGGTGGAGGACGTAGCTCTTGCGTTTCGACACTGCGAACCCGGGTGTGTTCCAGGTTGGCGTCGTGCTCTTGATCCAGGCTTCGACGGTGAGTTGGTTTGTTGGGTTGGGCGCGACCGCGCCCGGCACCTCGACGTGGTCGTCCACACCGTCGAGCGTGACCGCGTTGGAGCTCGCGATCCCCACCGCGCCGAGCGTGGGGCCGCCCCGGTAGATCCCGTTGCGACTCCCTCCACCGCTGTCGGCGGCGACCGTGCCGCCCGTGTCCTCGAAGCGCCAGAAGGCGGCAGGCTGGTCGGCGAGCACCACCTCGGCGTAGGAGGGTCCTCCTCCTCCGGTCGTGCAGCGCTGCCAGCTGTAGGAGTAGAAGATCGGCGCCGTCCCCGACCACGCTCCCGGCGAGGCGGTCAGAGTCTGGCCTACTTGCGCCGTTCCCGAGATCGAGGGAAGAGACGTGTTCGACGGGGGAGATCCTGTGGGCGGCGGGGGCGGCGGCGGTGCGCTGGTCGAACAGTTCTCGCTCCCGGTGTCCTGGAACGTCTTGCCGGCTTCCGCGAGAAACTCCCAGTCGTAGCCGCTGGAATGCAGGACGAGCTTCAGGACGCCCAACGCGGAGGAGTCGCGAACCTGGCTGGTGTCGAGGGCTGACCCGAAGCCGCGGAGCGGCACGCCCCCCGTGCCGACCACGAACTGGCGGATGCCAAACGTCGGGTCATGCTCTGCGCTAGGCGACTGCGGCGCGAAGCGCTCGTAGCTGTGCTCGTGGCCGGCGAGGATCAGGTCTGCTCCGTCGGCGTAGAGCGCTTCCCAGAAGGCGGCGGTGGTCGGATCGTTGCCGTGGAATCCCGAGCTGAAGCGGGGATGGTGCCAGTATGCGAGCGTGCAGTCCGCGTTGTTGGCCGCGAGGTCGCTCCGTAGCCACTGCTCCTGTGGGGATCCCGCTCCGCAGCCTCCGATCGCCACGCAGTTGCTGTTCAGCGAGACGATGTGCCAGCGCCCGAGGTCGAAGCTGTAATACCCCTTGCTCGGATCCCCGGCGGCCGTCCCGAAGTAGCCGAAGTACCCGGCCGCACCGGAAGTCTCGTAGTCGTGATTCCCAGGCGACGGCCGTGTCCGTGCCTTGGCACGGCCCCACGAGGGTTCGTAGCAATTCGTGAACTGGGCTGCCGTCCCCGAGGGGTACGCGTTGTCCCCGAGCGTCAGGACGTTGGCCTGGGGATGGGCGTCCAGGAGCGCCGCGGTCGTCTCGTCGCCCGACTGGGCGCAGTCGGCGATGTCCCCGGCGGCCAGGATCACCGGGTCAGCTCCGGCACTCGCCTGAACCGGGCCGACCAGCGCCGATTGCGCGACGCCCTGCCCGTAGAGATTCGTCGCGCGGACGACGGCGCGGATCGTCGTGCCGGCATCGGCGGCCGAGAGCTGGAGCGACCGCCCCGTTGCGATGTCCACGCACGTCTGCCCGCCGCCGCCTCCGCCCGTGCCCTGAGCGTGGTGGGTCGAGATGCGGGCTGGTGTGAGTGCGGTCGAGTAGACCGCAATCTCGTCGAGGGTGGCCTTGCCGTAGCGGGCGAAGCCGTCGTCGCGGCCGAGGAAGAGCGCGCCCGTGTCGTTCCGCAGGGCTCCGGTGCGCGGCGCGGAGGCGCGCTGGATCCCGTCGACATAGAGCCGCTGAGTCGTGCCGTCGTACGTGCCGACGTAGTGGTGCCAGGCGCGGATGTCGAAGTCGGTCGGCGGCGTCCACGCGATGCTGTGCTCGGTGCTGCCGATGAAGAGCTTGAAGGAGATCGCCTTCGAGCCCGAGTTGGGGTGGAGGACGTAGCTCTTGCGCTTGGAGGCGGCGAACCCGGGCGTATTCCAGGTCGGGTTCGCGCTCTTGATCCAGGCCTCGACCGTGAGCTGACCGGTCGGGTTCGGCGCAACCGAGCCAGGGACCTCGACGTGGTCGTCGATTCCATCCAGGCCGACCGCGCGGGAGCCCGCGACGCCTGGGGCTCCTAGAGCGGGGCTGTTGCGGAAAACGCCGTTTCGCGAGCCCGCGCTGTCGTCGGCGACCGTGCCGGCTGTTTCCTCGAAGCGCCAGTACGCGAGCGGGCTGTCGGCCTGAATCGCAGCGGGATATGAGCCGCCTCCTCCTCCGGCCGTGCAGCGCTGCCAGCTGTAGGCGTAGGAGATTGGTGCTGTCCCCGACCAGCCACCCGGCGACGCTGTCAGGGTCTCGCCGACACGCGGTGTTCCCGAGACCGACGGCGCGGACGTGTTCACCGGCGGCGTGCCGGCGGGAGGAGGCTCGCCCCCTCCCGAGTGCCCGACGTGGCGGATGCGGAGGATGTTCGCGCCCGGCTCGAGCGGGTTCGAGCTCTCATCCTTGTAGAGGTCGCTGAAGTACAGGCCGTCAGGTCCCGCTGCCAACGCTGCGGCCGAGGCTTTGCCGACCCCCCTGTACTCGGCGAACGTCGTAGGGCCGCTCAGGAGGTTCTCGTTCTGGCCGACCACGAACTCGACGATTCGCTTGCCCTTCACCATTGGGCCGGAGCCATAGGTCGGCCCCGACTCGGTTACGAATGCATGGTCGTGCTTTGAGGCTGGGAACCCGCTGCCCGCGAACGTCTGGGGCTCGACGAACGCGATGTTGACGGGACCGTGGGCGGGATCCCAGTTGTAGATCGCATGCGTCTCCATGGCGACATCGCGGTCGATCGATGTGTCGCCCCAGTTGTAGTCCCGGCCGGCGACGATCTTGGCGAACCGGTCGACAGTCGGCCCGTTCTCGACCGAGTAGTGACCGCTGTCCGAAGCGCGCCAGGCTCCCCCGAAGGGATTGCGGAAACCGTACGCCCAGACGTAGTCCTTGGGCGTGATTCCGTCGCCCGCGCTGTAGAACGGATTATCCGAGGGTGCGGTGCCGTTCAGATTCGAACGCAGGATCTTGCCGCCCCAGCTCTGCAGGTTCTGTGCCTTGCCGCTGTTCGTGATCCCATCGCCGTTGTGAACGTAGAGCTTTCCGTCCGGCCCGATCGTGAGGTTCGCGATCTGGTGTGAGTACTCCTGAGCGTCCCCGAACATGTCGATGACGGTCGTCTGGCTCGCCGCCGTCCTGCCGCCGTTGGTGCTGTGGAGGCGAATGACCTTCGGGTACTTCGGCTTCGGGGTTTCCGTGGAAGCCGTGTGCTGGTACAGGAGGCTGACGAACAGATCCCCGGTTTGAGGCTCGACGACGATGCCGCCGATTCCCTGCTGGGCCGACGAGGGGTAGTCAAACGGGTCGAAGTTCAAGAGGTTGGACGCGTAGACGCTCACAGTGCCGTCGCGCTTCACGACCTTGATCGTCCCGTGCAACTCGACCACGTAGAAGTAGGGGTCGCTGGGCTGCGGCCCCGGGTCGGGCACGAACGCGATGTTGGTCGGCATCGCGAACCCTGTGGCGACGATCTCTATCTCGTAGCCGGGCTCGACGGTCCACGGAACAGCGCCGGGCTCCCCGGGAGGGCCTGCCGGAAGTGTCCTGAAGGCGCGTTCTGCCCAGGCGCTCGCCTCACCGGCGCTGTCGTGGAACCGGACGCGCAGCCGGTAGTCCGTGTCGTAGTCCAGCTCGGTGCGCCCTGCGTACGGGCCGCCGAACGTGCCGTCCGGGAGATGGATGTGCTCCCGGAGCGACGCCGTTGTGCAGTTCCTGCTCCAGACGACCTGGCCGGTTGACTGGAGCACGATCTGCCAGTCGGTACACGCATGCCCGTGACCGTCGGGATCCGAGTAGGACGGGGCCTCCATGTGCGTATCGGCCGGATGTGGGAGCGAGCCCTGCTTCGGCTCGAAGATGCTCGGTGTTGCAGGCGGCGCAGCGTTGGCCGCTCCGACGACAACGATCGCGCCGATGCACGCAGCGAGAAGCGCTCCAAGCCTGCTCAGAGCGTGGCTCCCGCCGGCCGGCTGAGCCAGCTCATGATGGCGTGCTCGAAGGGGTGACGTCCTATGCCGCATAGGCCCCCAAGGTCACGTTCTAGCACCCAAGATCTGAATTGCCTAGGGGACAGCGCTCGAGCGCGCATCGTTCTGTAACGCGCCCGATCGTCGGCCGCTACTCTGGTTCCAAGGGCGCGTGCGTGACGGCGCGCTGACGCCGCCACACGGAAGGACGGTCCTGAGACTCACACCTGGACGCCATGTGCGCCCAATCGAGCGTTCGCGTGGCGAGTAAGCCCCTCGCTGCGGCTCCGCCGCTCGTGCCTCCTGGCATCGCGTTCCACTCGAAACGGAGTTTCGCCTACCTCCTCGCCTTCGGCGCCGCCGCAATCGGGGCCGGCCTGGTCCGAACCGTCGTCGCGACGTACCTGCCGCTCCTGCTCGCTGAGATCAGGGAGGCGCCGGTACTCATCGGCCTTGTGATGCTCACCAACTCGGCGGCGGGTTTCGCCATTCCGCTCCTCGTGGGACGCTGGAGCGACCACCGGCACACGCCGCGGCACGGCCGGCGGCCGTTCATCGTCGGTGGCAGCTTGCTGACGGCGCTCGGGCTCCTGGCCGTTGCGCTCGGGCATGGCACGTCATACGTGGTGCTCACGTTCGCCGGAGCGGTCGTGTATGTCGGGGTCAACGTCGTCACGACCGCTCATCGCGCGCTCGTGCACGACTGCTTCCGCGGCGACCAGTATCCCCGCGGGAACGGTGTCCAGGAGGTCGCGGCGCTCGCGGGCGGGCTCGTCGGCCTCGCCTTCGGCGGCCTGCTCACGGAACTGGCGCTATGGGCGCCCTTCGTGCTTGCGGCGGTCGGGATGCCGCTGCTCGCCTGGCCGACCCTCCGGCTTCCGATCTCCGATCCGGGAGACCCGCAACGTCAGCGCTCGGCACCGCTTCGCTTCTACCGGCGCGCCGTGACCCAACGAGGCGTACGGTCGCTCCTCATAGCGGAGATCCTCTGGGTCATCGGCTACGCCCCGTTGCCGGTGTTCTTCCTCCTTTATGCCCGCAGCGTCCTCGGACTCGATCCCAGCCTCGCGTCCCTCTGGCTCGCCGCGTTCGCAGTCGTCGCGGGCGCGGTCATGGTTGCAGCGTCCTTCCTGAAGAAGCAGGGCTTGCACAAGCCGTTTCTTTCCCTTGGGGTCGCGTGCATGGGGCTGGGATTCGTCGGTGCCGCGGCGACGACGAGCCTGATCGGGGTCTCGTTCGCGTGCGCGGCCTCTGCCGTGGGCTTCGGACTGATCTCGACCCTCGGCTTCTCGCTCTTCGCGTCGCTGATACCGCGAGGTGAGTCGGGCGGCTACACAGCTCTCTACTACTCGCTGCGTGCCGTTGCATCCGCCGTCAGCGTTCCTCTCGCAGGGCTGGCGGTTGCGTTGAGCGGGAGCTATCGCTCGATCTTCGTGCTCGGCGGCGCAGCCACCCTCGCCGCCCTGGTTCCGCTCGCGTTCGCGATGAGCCCCCGCTCCGCAGCTGACGCCACTCGTCTGCTGCGGTAGTCGCTAAAAGGGTTTGGCGATCCTAGACCGGCGGAAGAACGGGCCAATGCTCCTCATCATCATCGTCCTCATAGCGATCATTCTGCTCTTCGTCATTGGCGGCGCGGTCGTAGGCGCCGCCCTGAACTTGCTCTGGTGGGCGCTGATCGGGCTTCTGATCGGAGCGGTCGCGCGGTTGGTCCTTCCGGGAGACCAGGCGATCGGCTGGCTCGCCACGGCGCTCTTCGGCGTGGCCGGGTCACTGCTCGGCGGGATCATCGCCAACGCACTCGACCTGGGCTCGATCCTCCAGTTCGTGATCGCCGTGCTCGTCTCCGCCGGGCTCATCGCAGTCCTCGGCGGCGGCCGTCGAGCGCTGGCCTAGGCGACGATCAGCTCGAACGCCGCGCGCCGGACGGTGAAGCGCGCCGAGCCGGCCTCCACCAGCTCACCGTCGACGTTCCACGTGGTTCCGGCTCCGAGGTCGAGCTCGAGCTCCGTCGCCCGGCGTTGCCGGACGCCGGGGCGGACGGCGATGCGCCCCGACCTGAGCGCGATGCCGTCTCCGAGGAGCCGGGCTCGACCTCCTGCTGGGATCACCGTCACGTCGAGGAGCCCGTCGGACGGGTCGGCCTCTCCGACCTCCGAGCCGCCTCCGAAGGCTCCGGTGTTCGACACGAGCACCTGCCAGGCCCGGCCGTCGAAGATCTGGTCGCCGTCGCACGAGACCCGCACCGCGACTGGAGTCGCGACGGCCGCGGCTCGCAGCGCTCCGAAGGCGTAGGCGAACCGGCCTAGGCTCGACTTGAGCCGGCCGGCCGAGCGGGCTGCGACCGGTGAGAGCCCGGCGCTGGCAGCGTTTACGAACGGGCGCTCGCCGAGCCGGGCAAGGTCGATCGCTTGCCTGCGGGCTCCGCGCGCTGCGAGGGCGCAGGCCGCGTCCACGTCCTGAGGGAGCTCGAGCGCCCGGGCAAAGTCATTCGCCGTACCGGTGGGGATGACCGCGAGCGGGACGCCGACCTTGCTCGCCGCCTGAGCGGCCGGCCCGACGGTTCCATCTCCGCCCGCGACGACGAGGCGATCTGGCCGTGCGCTTGGAATCCTGTTGAGGCTCTCGAGCTCGAACCGCTCGACGCTCGCGCCGTGCGCCTCCAGTCGGCGGGCCAGTTCGTCGGGCTCGGTCCCGCCGCCTGAGCCTTGATTCGCGACGAGCACGATCCGAACGGTCATCCGCGCAAGGTACTGCGGTTCCTAGAGCGCCAAAGTCTCCGGCGCGCTCACAAGAACCGGCACCCGCTCAGGCCGTGCGCGCGAGCGGGCGCCGGGTGACCGCAGTCACGCCGGCGACTGTGCGCACCAGCGCGCCTGCCGCCGCGAGGGCGAGTAGGGCGAGGACGACGGCGGCCCAGAAGAGCCGCCGTCGCCTCATCGTGCTCCGCCGCATCGCTAGAGCGCCGCGGAGACCGCGTCCGCCGCCGCGGCGGGCTTGGGCTCGTACGTCTCGCGGTAGCCGAGGAGCCGACCGACCGGCGAGCCGAGCCCAAGCCCGAGCCGCTGGAGCGCCACCGGGGGGAACGGGAGCCGGACGTCGTCGAAGTGGTGCTTGGCGATGACCGCGAGCCGGAGCGGGTTCGGCATCGCGCGCTTGTTCGTCTTGCCGTCGGCCGCGAGGGAGAACATGGTCTCGATCAGCCGCTCGAAGCCGAGCGCGGGCTTTATCTCGCAGACGAAGTGCGCTTCCTCGTCGCCGGCGTTCCAGAACTTGTGCGGCGTCCCGGCCGGGATCGTGATGCGCTGGCCCGGGCCCGCCTCGAAGGTCTCCTTGCGCGACCGAAATCCGATCGTGCCCTTCAGCACCTGGAAGCGCTCCTCCTGGAACGGATGGACGTGGGCCGCAGCCACCGCGCCGTCGGGCTGCACGAAGCACTCGACGACGACGGACTCGCCGTTCGTCTCTGCCGAGGTCTTGCGGAAGATCATGCGCTCGCCGGTGACTGGGTTCACGAGGGTGTCTCCTGCCTTGATCACTTCTTGCTCCTTTCGCCAGTGGGGACGTTGAGGAGCATCGGGCGCACCGCTTACCATTCGCTTACGGCCCGCTGCGGTGGCGTCGGAGAGGCAATGACAGGGTCAGGGGTGGCGCACAGCTTCGGGGTCTTAGGGCCCCTGCAAGTCCTGCGGGACGGCGAGCCCGTGCCGCTCGCCGGTCGCCGCGAGCGCGCGCTCTTGGCCCAGTTCCTCCTGCGTGCCAACGAGGTCGTGTCGCGCGAGCGGCTCGTGGACGGCCTCTGGGGCGAGGATCCGCCCGAGACCGCGGCGAACGCGCTCCAGGTGGCCGTTCACGGGCTCCGCAAGGCGCTCGGTCGGGAGCGGATCGCCACGCGGGGGAACGGCTACGTCCTGAACGTCGCGCCGGGGGAGCTCGACCTCGACGTTTTCGAGGATCACGTTGCTGCTGCGCGCGTGGCCGAGCCCGGTGAGGCGGCTGAGCGGCTCACGTCCGCGCTCGCGCTCTGGCGCGGGGAGCCGCTGGCCGACGTCGGTTACGCGGCGTTCGCCCCGGCGGAAGCCGCGCGCCTCGAGGAGCGTCGGCTAGCGGCCTTCGAGGAGCGGATCGAGCTCGAGCTCGAGCTCGGTGCGGGCGGCGAGCTCGTGGGCGAGCTCGAAGGGCTGGTCGCCGCACACCCCTACCGCGAGGGCTTGCGCCGGCGCCTCATGCTGGCTCTCTACCGAGCCGGGAGACAGGCCGAGGCCCTCGACGTGTATCGGGCAGCGCGGCGCGTGCTCGTGGACGAGCTCGGCGTCGAGCCCTCGCCGGAGCTGCAAGAGCTCGAGCGCGCCATCCTGCGCCAGGATCCGGCGCTCCGGCCGGCGGCCGCGACAAGCTTCCCGGGCGCTCGGCTGCCGACACCCGCGACGGCGCTCGTCGGTCGGGGACTCGAGATCTCGAGCGTGGCGGCGCTCCTGCGGGAAGAGCGCGTCCGTCTCTTGACCCTCACAGGCCCTGGCGGCACGGGCAAGACCCGGATCGCGCTCGAGGTGGCGACCGAGCTCGGCTCGGCGCTCCGGGACGGTGCCGTCTTCGTCGATCTCAGCCCCGTTCAGGAGCCCGCGCTCGTCGTCTCGGTGATCGCAAGCGCCCTCGCGGTCGGAGATACGCCGGAGCAGCCGCTCGCGGACGGCATCAAAGAGACGCTCCGCGCGCGCGAGCTCCTCCTCGTGGTCGACAACTTCGAGCACGTCACGGCTGCCGCCCCGCTTCTCTCGGAGCTACTCGCCGTCGCGCCCGGAGTCCAGGCGCTCGTGACGAGCCGGGTCCTCCTGCGCGTCTCCGGCGAGCACGACTTTCCCGTTCCGCCGCTGCCGCTCCCGTCTGCGTCCTCCGATCCCGACCTGGAGGAGCTGTCGCGGAACGAGGCGGTGGCGCTGTTCGTCGCTCGCGCACGGGCTGCCCGCCCGGACTTCCGGCTCACCGAGCAGAACGGGTCCGCGGTCGCCGAGCTCTGTGTCGCACTGGATGGGCTTCCGCTCGCGCTCGAGCTCGCGGCTGCCCGCGCGAACGTCCTCGCCCCCGAGGGGATCCTCAAGCGGCTCGAGGCGCGCCTCGATCTCCTCACGACTGGCGGCCGGGACTTGCCCGCCCGCCAGCAGACCCTCCGAGCGACTCTGGACTGGAGCCACGGGCTTCTGGACGAGGCCGCGGCGCGCCTCTTCGCGCGTCTCTCGGTCTTTGCCGGTAGCTGCTCGCTCGTGGCGGCGGAGGCGGTTTGCGCCGGCGACCTGGACGAGATCTCGCAACTCGTCGAGTCCAGTCTTGTCGCTCGGGAGGACAGTCGTCAGGGTGAGCTCCGGCTCCGTCTGCTCGAGACCGTGCGTGCTTACGCGCTCGAGCGCCTCGAAGCCGAAGGAGAGGTCACCGAGCTCAGGCGCCGCCACGCAGAGCACTTCGCGGCTCTGGCCGTTACGGCCGACGAGGAGCTCTGGGCGGGCGGCAACCAGGCCACCGTCTACGCGCGTCTCGAGGCCGAGCACGACAACCTCCGCGCGGCGCTCGCCTGGCTCGCCGAGGCAGGCGAAGCCGAGCTCGAGCTCAGGCTCGCTCGTGCTCTCGTCGACTTCTGGCGCGTGCGCGGCTTCGCCGGCGAGGGCTCCCGGCGGCTGGAGGAGGCGCTCGAGCGAGGCATTGACCTCGCGCCCGAGCTGCTCGCCGAGGGCCGGGTCGGCGCGGCGTCGCTCGCGTTCGCGTTGGGCGACTGGAAGCGGGTCCGCGAGCTTCGCGAGCTGAACCTCTCGGTCTATCGAGAGCTCGGCGACGACCTGAACGTCGCCCGCATGCAGCACGAGCTCGCGAGCTCGTATCTGATGGACGGCGATCACCAGCAGGCGGGTCGCTTCTACGACGACAGCATCGAGTACTTCAGAGCCGCGGACGACACAATGCGGCTCGGCATTGCGCTCGCGAACCGGGCCGAGACGGCGTTCGCGGCCGGGGACTTCGTGGCCTGCCGCGAGCTCGGGGAGGAAGCTCTGGCGCACCAGGCGCGGTGGGACGACTCCGAGTCGACGGCAATCACGCTCCAAACCCTGGCCCGGGCGGCCTTCCGCGCCGGGGAGGTCGAGGAGGCCCGCGACGGGCTCGTCCGTGCCTCCCGGCTCGCGGTCGAGATCGGCCACCGCGAGGTGCTCGCGTACTGCCTCGAGGGCTTCGCAGAGCTCGACTGTGACGGTGATCCAGAGCGGTCGGCAGTGCTCCTGGGTGCCGCAGAGGCACTCCTCGAGCACGTCGGCGCGGCCGTGCAGGGCCACCAGCGCGAGGCGTTCGAGAGCGTGGCGGCGGAACTCGCAGCCCGGCTCGGCGAGGACATGATGGAGGCTCTGCGGGTCGAAGGACGCGCGTTGCCGCCCGAGGAGGCCACAGCGCTCGCCACGACCGAACGATGAGTTCGAGGCTCGGCGGCGGTCACCATCACGAAAGCCGATCAGGAGGAGAGAGACATGAAGCTCGTACTCGGAACGTTCGTGACGCTCGACGGTGTGATGCAGGCTCCGGGTGGGCCCGACGAAGACCGCGACGGCGGCTTCGAGCACGGCGGCTGGCTCGTCCCGCACTTCGACGACGACCTTGGCCAGATCATGGACGCCCTGAACGACGAGTCCGACGCGGTGCTGTTCGGCCGCAGGTCGTACGAGATCCTGGCCTCGCACTGGCCGCACATCGGAGACGAGGATCCGATGGCGGCGAAGCTGAACCGCGTTCCGAAGTACGTGGTGTCACGGACGCTCGAGACCGTGGACTGGGCCAACTCGACGATCCTCGAAGGAGACGCCGCAGAGGCCGTTGCGAGGCTAAAGGAGGAGAACGACGGCGTGCTCGGGGTCATCGGCAGCGCCGACCTCATCCAGACCCTCCTCCGCCACGACTTCGTAGACGAGTTCCGGCTCATCGTCTTCCCGGTCGTCGTCGGAAGCGGCAAGCGACTCTTCGGCGAGGGGACGATCCCGCGCACGCTGCGCCTCGTCGACACGAAGATCACGGGCTCCGGAGTGGCCGTCCACGCGTACGAGCGGGTCGGTGAGCTCGAGTACGGCGCAATGGGCCTCGACACCGAAACCTAGCCCCGGCCTGCCTTCCAGCGCCGGTATTCCTCGGGCAGGCAGTTCGCGCACGGGCGGTAGCCGGCGGCGATCGCAGTCGCCTCGTCGGCAAAGAACACCCGGTGGCGGACGTAGTGGCCCTTCGCGATCCAGCGGAGGGCCGACGGGCAGTCGAGCCGCCCGTAGACGCGATTGCGGCGATGCCCGCCGAGCGTTCCCGGCAGCCGGGAAGGGGCCTCGCGCCCGTCGGCCCCTAGCAGACGGTAGAGCTTCTCCGGCATGTGTCCCGTGAAACGCGGCGACGCGGCAGCTCGTGAGATCCAGGTCCTGTGGACAGCCCCGTGGCCTGGCCGAACCAGTCGTGTCCTGGGAACAGTCCCCAGGACGTGCCCAGAACGGTCGTGTCCTGGGGGCTGGTCCCCTGG
Source organism: uncultured Actinomycetes bacterium (assembly GCA_963733135.1). GTDB lineage: Bacteria > Actinomycetota > Thermoleophilia > Gaiellales > Gaiellaceae > CAVTBX01. The sequence continues at coordinate 245,034 of CAVTBX010000008.1, read as the reverse complement.
ATGTAGGGGACGCCCAGTCGCGCGGCGCCTACCATGAGACGGGTGAAGCGTCTCCGTGCTCTGCCTCGTGCTCACTGCCGCCTGCCTGGCGTCCACGGCCGCCGCGGCGCCGGAGTTCAAAGGGACGATCGAGCGCATCAACCCAGACCTGCGCGAGCGCATGACGGGAATCTCGTGGCATCGCGGCTGCCCGGTGCACATCCGTGACCTGCGGCTCCTCAAGGTCAGGCGCTGGGGCTTCGGCGGCGAGGTTCGGCCCGGCCGGCTGGTGGTCAACCGCTGGCAGGCACGCCGGATGGTGGGCGTGATGCGGAAGCTCTTCGAGGCGCGCTACCCGATCCGCCGCATGTTTCTCGTGGATCACTACGGGGCCGACGACGATCGCTCGATGAGCGCCAACAACACGTCCGCCTTCAACTGCCGCTACGTCGCCGGGACGACGCGCTGGTCGCAGCACGCCTACGGGCGCGCGATCGACCTGAATCCCGTGCAGAACCCGTACGTCTCGAACGGCGTCGCGTCACCGACGAGGGGCCAGCAGTACGTCGACCGTTCGCAGCGCCGGAAGGGAATGATCCACGCCGGCGACAAGGTCGTCCGCGCCTTCGCCGCGGCGGGCTGGGAGTGGGGCGGTTACTGGAGCTCGCCCAAGGACTACCAGCACTTCTCCCGTACCGGGACTTAGCCTTCTGACGAAGAGAGCCGCTCGGCCAGGTAGCGGAGGCCGGTCGGGTAGCGGTAGTCGATGCCCATGTGGGTGGCGTCGAAGATCTCCAGCGCGACGTCGGTGACGCCGATCGACGCGAGCTCGTCCCGAACGGCCACGGCCCCGAGGTCGAGGTACCACTCGTCGCGCGTGCCGCCGTCCAGGTAGATCGCCTTCAGGCCCCGGAGGGCATCCGCATAGCGCGGGATCATCCGCACGGGATCCCAGGCGAGCCAGCGCTCCCAGAGCTCGGGGATGAGCCGGCCGCTCTCGACCTCGAACGGGAGCCTGACCGTCCCGTCCTCGTCGGCCGAGAATGCAGCGGACACGCCGTAGACCATGAGCAGGGAGTTGTCGGACTCCTTGCTCATCGGCGGGCGCGAGCGGAAGTCCTCCCAGAACCGCTCGTAGGAGCCGTCGTAGTGGTCGCGGAGCGCGCGCACGCAGCGGCCGAACTCCTGGATGTAGCAGTGCTCGTAGAGCGAATCGCCCGCGTGGCTCGCGAGGCCGCCGAAGAGGTCGGGACGGAGCATGGGCGTGATGAGGGCGCCGAAGCCGCCGCTCGACTTGCCCGAGACGCCGCGGTGCTCGGGCGCGGCAAGGGTTCGGTAGCGCTCGTCCACGAACGGGACGATCTCGTCACAGAGGTACGTGTGGTACCGCCCGGTTCCGGGCGAGTCGACGAACTGGCTGCCGCCGTACGCCGTCCAGGCGTCAACATAGACGAGGATGCACGGCGGGATCTCACCGGCTGCCATGCCCTCGTCCGCCGTCTCCGGGAACGGCTTCCGAAACGGGGAGCGGTTGCGCCACATCTTGATGTGGCCGGTGTAGCCCTGGAGGACGTACACCGATGGATAGCGGCGCTCGGGGTCGTCCTCGTAGCCGGGCGGGACGTAGACCTGTAGTGGTCGGGCGCTTGGGTCGCCTAGCGGATTGGCGCGCAGCGCCTCGCTCTCGAAGACGTGCTCTTCGACGCGACCGGCGAAGTCGTGCGACCAGGGCTCCACGGCGCGGAACCCTAGCCGTCGAGCGCCAAGAGCTCGCGGACGAACGCGCCGCCGCCAACGACCTGCTCGGCTCCCGGCCCCGCACGCGCCCGAAGCCCGCGGTCGGACGTGACGAGCCAATAGCGCTCGCCCCGCTCGGTGAGCTCGCCGGCCTCCCGTGCGATCAGGTCGTCGGCCGTCTCGTTCTCCGTGCCGACGGCGCCGGCGGGCGCACGCCCGTCGAAGACGATGCGTGCTGAGAGCCCCTTTGCCTCCGACCACCGGCCGACCAGGTGAACGAGCTCCTCGGGGCCCACATTGGGCCAGGTCGAGCGGCGCACGTTCTCCGCATCGACGAGGACTAGAGGCTTGATGCGGGTTACGAGCACCTCCGGATGGTGGCCTGCGCGCGGCGCACCGCGGCCGCCTCGCTCGGCACCAAGGCTGTCCAGCCTTGCCGCCGATCGAGTCGACCGCGTTGCTTGTCGCATGCCTTCCCCGAAGCCACTCCTAACCCACATCAAGCCTCTGGTGGCTGCTCGGCCGCCATTGGGTATGCAGTCTGCATTTCCAGCAAGTAGCCTCGCGCCGTGAAGATTCGCGCCGCCGTCCTCGAGGAGTTCGGGTCACCGCTCGAAGTCCAGGTGCTCGAGCTCGCAGAGCCCGAAGCCGGTGAGGTGCTGGTTCGGCTCGTCGCCTGCGGTGTCTGTCATACCGATCTCTACACGGCCTCGGGGGCCGACCCGTCCGGGTATGCGCCGACCGTCCTCGGACACGAGGGAGCAGGCGTGGTCGAGCGAGTCGGCGACGGCATCACATCGCTCGAGCCGGGCGATCACGTCGTGACGCTCTTCTCGCCCCAATGCCGCGAGTGCATCCATTGCCGGAGCGACCGCACAAACCTCTGCCTGGCGATCCGCGACATGCAGGGCAAAGGCCTTCTTCCGGACGGGACGACGCGGCTCTCGCGCGACGGCGAGCCGGTCCGCCACTTCATGGGTACGTCGACGTTCGCGGAGTACACGGTCATGCCCGAGATCGCGCTCGCCAAGGTGAACCCGGAGGCGCCGCTCGACGGAGCCGCACTTTTCGCCTGCGGGCTCTCGACGGGTCTCGGCGCGGCGCTGAACACGGCCAAGGTCGAGGCGGGCTCGACCTGCGTCGTCTTCGGGGCCGGGATGGTCGGGCTCGGCGCCGTCGCCGGCTGCCGCCTGAGCGACGCCGAGCGGATCGTCTGCATCGATCTCTCCGAGGAGCGGCTCGAGCTCGCCGAGAAGCAGGGCGCGACGGAGACGTTCATCGGCGGGGAGGACGCCGTGGAGCGGATTCTCGAGCTGACCGACGGCTTCGGCGCCGACTACACGTTCGAGGCGACGGGCAACGTTGCGGTCATGCGCCAGGCGGTCGAGAGCGCCCGTATGGGCTGGGGGCTCTGCACGGTCGCCGGCGTGGCCGGCAAGGGCGAGACGCTCGACATCGTGCCGCGGTTCCTCATCACGGGCCGCCGGGTGGCCGGCTCGTCCTTCGGCGGCGTCAAGGGTCGCGACCAGGTACCCGAGTACGTCGACCTCTGGCTGGCCGGAAGGATCGACGTCGACGTCTGCCTCTCGCACACCCTCACGCTCGACGAGGTCAACCGCGGCTTCGAGCTGATGGAGGCCCAGGACGGCATCCGAAGCGTGATCCGGTTCGGGGAGGCCGCGTGAGCGGCCGGGGAGATCGCGCCGCCGGAGGCCGCGGCGCGGCTGGGCGAATCGTGCCGCCTTTCGCGCGATTCGCACGGAGGAACCGCCCACACGGTTCCGTTCTTCGCGCGATTTCTATGGAGTGCCGACGCGAGGCGGCACGTTCTCAGCGGTCGTGATCCTCGAGCGCACAGAGCATCCGGACTGGCTTTCGAACGCGTACCTCGTGGCCGAGAGGCCGGGCGGAAGCGGGTTCTTCGTGGACGGGAACGGCGTCCTCGATCCCCTCGTCGAGCGGGTGGAGCGCGACGGCATCGAGATCAGCCACGTGCTCGTCACGCACTCGCATCCCGACCACGTCGAGGGCGTGCGCGAGCTCGCTGAGCGCTACGGCGTGCCGACCCTCGCCCATCCGGCCGGGGCCGAGAGTCTCGGCGCCGAGCCGCTGGCGGACGGAGAGACGGTGGTATCGGGTGCGCTCGCCGTGCGCGCGCTCGACACGCCCGGCCATTGCCACGACCATCTCGCGCTCCTCGTCGACGAGACCGATTGCCTCACGGCCGACGTTCTCTTCAAGGGCACCGTGGGCGGCACGGGCGGGGGCAGCTTCGAGGAGCTCAAGGCGTCGATCATGGATCGGCTCATGCAGCTCGACCCCGGCACGCGCGTCCATCCCGGCCACAAGGAGCCGACCACGATCGGCGATGAATGGGAGCAAAACCCGTTCGTCAGGATCTGGCGCGGGCTCGACGGGGAGTCCTCCGAGCCCTGCCGCGTACGTGGCGAGGAGGCAACGCTCGTCCTCTGGGCGCCGGACTACGACGGCGGTCACAAGGCGTGGGTGCGCTACGGAGACGGCCGCGACGCGATCGTCGGCGGCTCGCAGGTCGAGCGCTAGACCTGTCGCCTTAGGCCGTGGCCTGGGGCCTGCCCCCCCGGGCATGGCCGGCCGGAAACGACAGCGGTCAGGCCAGTCGGCGTTCGAAGGCGAGCTCGAGCTCGGGTGGCTCGCCGTCGCCATCCCAGCTCTCCACAGTCTCGAGACGGGCCCGGGCGCGCCGGCCGTCGAGCTTGAGCGTCCCGATCTGGTTTCGGAAGTGCGGGCCCTCGAGGAACCGCCAGCGGATCGGCGGTGGCGCCACGCCGGCGGCTCGCGCCAGCACGCTTCCAATGACCCGGCCAGTCCGCGTCCACCCGAACCGCTGTGCGCGACGCTCGGAAGCGCTCAGCGGGTTGCGGTACGGAGAGCAGACAGCCTGGTAGACGGGGCTGGTGACGCCGTCGTCGCGTGAGAAGGCGAGCTCGGCGAGATACGCGTTGTGGACGTCGCCCGAGAGGGCGACGACGGAGGCGGGAGCGGCTCCACCTTTGCCCGAGGCCAGATCCGTTAGAAGCTCCGAGAGTGCCCGGAACGAGGATTGGAATGCGGCCCAGTGGTCGAGGTCGACGTTTCGGCGCAGCTTCTCGCCGATCCGTGCGAACGACGAGCCCCAGGCGCCGTCGCACACCGCCTCGCTCCAGGCCTGGGTCTCGTGAACCCCGTGCGGGAGGATGAACGGGTCGGACATAGCGATCAGGACGTGGTCGAACTCCCCCTTCGCGTGCTCGACGATCCAATCCCACTCCTCGTCGTCCACGAGCCGGCGTGCGCCGGGGTCGAGCACCCGGCCGGCGCGGCAGTCCACGGCAATCAGTCGTGTACGACCGAAGTCCCGGCAGAAGCTCCAGCGGGTGCCGTTCGGCTCGCGATCCGAGTTGAGTGCGAACTCCTGGAGCAGCGGCCAGCCGTCCTCGGCCTCGCGGACGCGCGGAAGCAGCTCGTCCTCGGCCAGCTCGGCGGGCGAGAGGTTCCCGAGGTCCTGGTAGATCCAGTACGACGCGAAGGCCCCCGCGATCCGATTCTGCCACCAGGGCTTTTCGCGCATCTCCTCCACCCAGGCATCCGAGATGTTCCAATCGTCGTGGACGTCGTGGTCGTCGAAGAGCATCGCGCTCGAGACATTCGCGAGGAGCCAGCGAATCGTCGGGTCCGTCCAGGCCTCCGAGTAGAGCCACGTGTACTCCTCGAAGTCGGCGATCTCCTCGCCGGGCGTCTTCGTCGTGTCCCGGCGAGCCCGAATCCGCGCCAGCGTCTTCGGAGGGACGTCGTCTGCATACACCTGATCGCCGAGGAGGATGATCGCGTGCGGCCATTCCTCCTGCGGGGCCTGCGCCATGCGACGGGTGTAGGCCCAGAGCGCGTCCACGCCGTAGGCGCGCTTGTCGTCTTCCGGCGAGAGCGTGTAGGGCGGCTCGTGCGGCGCTGACACGCGGCAGGAGCCGAACAGGACCTTGAGGCCGTGATCCGAGCCGATCGTCTGGAACGAGCTCGGCGGAAACCTCGAGCCGGGTTCCGGCCACACGGTGCGTCCGTCGAGAGCGACCTCGTATGGGTAGCGGCGGCCCGGGTCGAGTCCTTCGACACAGACGAGCCCGTAGTGGTGGCCCGCCACGTGGAAAGTCCGTGAGCTCGTCCCGAGGACCACGACCTCGCACGGGCCGTCCGTTTCGACCCAGACGGTCGCGTCGGTCGAGCCGACGTGGCGGACGAGCGGGCCGATGAGGAGCTCTGGCACGCCGGCACCGTACCGTCCGCAATCCGATTGCGGGCTAGGATCGAACTGTCGGGCGACCCGTTCGGAAGGAGCCGCATGTTCGTGCGCACAGCAGTTTCGGTACTCGCGATCCTCACTCTCGCCCTTGGAGTCGCTGCCTGCGGCGGTGACGACGGCGACGACGGCGCCGCGGCCGAGCCGACCACGGCGGCCGAGACGACCACCGAGGAGGAGCCGGAGGACGACGGCGGCGGTGGCGGCGAGACGATCCAGCTCGCGGCCGACCCGGGCGGCGATCTCGCGTTCGACACGACCGAGCTCTCGGCGGCCGCCGGCCCCATCACGATCGAGTTCACGAACGACGCCTCGATCCCGCACAACGTCTCGGTCGAAGGCACGACGAGCGAGACCGTGTCAGGCGGCTCGACGACGCTCGATCTCGACCTCGAAGCGGGCGAGTACGAGTTCATCTGTGCCGTTTCCGGCCATGCGGCCGGCGGAATGACGGGCACCTTGACCGTCGAGTGACGAGGCGGGTCGCACCGTCGCTACGGTGCGGCCATGACCAATCTCACGCTCCACACGAACCACGGCCCGATCGGGGCCGAGCTCTACGACGAGGACGCTCCGAAGACCGTCGAGAACTTCGTCAAGCTCGCCCGCGAGGGCTTCTACGACGGCGTCACGTTCCACCGGGTCATCCCGGACTTCATGATCCAGGGCGGCGACCCGGACGGTGACGGTACCGGCGGGCCGGGCTACGAGTTTGACGACGAGCCGAACGACCGCCCGATCGTCCGCGGCGCTTTCGCCATGGCGAACCGGGGCCCGAACACGAACGGAAGCCAGTTTTTCATCGTCACCGCCGAGGCCTGCCCTTGGCTGGACGGCAAGCACACCGTGTTCGGCGGCGTCACCGACGGGATGGACGCGGTCGACCGGATCTCCGTGCTCGACCGCGACGCCGGTGACCGCCCGACCGAGCCGGTCGTCATCGAGCGCATCGACGTCTGATCACTCGAACGAGTGAGGCCTTCGCCCGGTCAATGCTCGATCGTTAGATCGTGGGTGCGGCTGTGTCCCATCGGCGGATCCTCATCGCTGCGTCTCTGCTCACCTACGCAGGGACGTTTCTTGCGTTCCTGACCTTCGAGCGGCCCGGTCTCGGCACCGGGCACTTCTACTACTTATCGATCGCGCTGGTCGCACTCGTCTCTGGGCCGGGGATCGGCGCCGTTGCTGGGCTCCTCGCCGCGGGCCTCTACACGGCCGGGGTCGTCCTGAACCCTGACGTGCCGTCCACGGAGGCACTGACCATGGGCGCCGCGATCCGGCTCGTCTCCTACACGGGAATGGGCGTGCTCGTCGGTTGGTTCGCAAGCGAGAACCGCGGCCTCGTCGAGCGGCTCCGCATGCTCGCGGAGCGCGACTTCCTCACCGGGCTGCCGAACACTCGTGCCTTCGAGCTCGCCATCGCGCGGCGGCTCGAGGCCGGCAAGCCGTTCGCGCTCCTCCTCGGCGACATGGACGGCCTGAAATCGGTCAACGACGAGCTCGGCCACGCGGAGGGCAACGAAGTGCTCGTGCGGCTCGGCGGCTTGCTCGGCGCGTCGCTTCGGGCCGAGGACGAGGTCGCGAGGGTCGGCGGCGATGAGTTCGCAGTTCTCACGTGGGTCAGCTCCGGCGACGAGGCCGCTCAGCTCGCGACCCGCCTCGAGAGCGTGATTCGCACGAGCGGCACCGGCATCACGTTCGGCTGGTCGGTCTATCCGCGGGACGGAACGGAAGCGCTCTCGCTGTTTCGTGCGGCCGATGAACGCCTCTATGCCCGCAAGTTCGTCCGCGCCGGCGCAGAGCCGTCTCGGCTTCGTCTCACTCCGGGCCGCTTGCGGTCCGTCTGAAAGCGACGCGGGCCATCCTTCGGCCACGCGAGAATCCGCTCGTGGCCGTCCCCGGGCGCCCCCCTGAGCCTGAGCCTCGCCTCGATCTCGAGGAGCTCGAGAGCGAAGCGCGTACGCGTCTCAGCGAAGGCGCGTACGACTACTACGCCGCCGGGGCCGGAGACGAGCTCACGCTGGCGGCGAACGTCGCGGCCTGGCAGAGGCTCGCGATCCGACCGCGTGTTCTCGCGGACGTAGCGAGGGTGTCGACCGCGACGACTGTGCTGGGCACGTCCACCTCGACGCCGGTTCTCGTCGCACCCATGGCGCTTCAGCGGCTACTCCACCCGGATGGCGAGCTCGAGCTGCGTCGCGCGGCCGAAGCGGCAGGCACTCTCGCCGTCGTCTCGACTCGTTCCAGTAGTCCGATTGCGGACGTGGGCGCGGTGTCGGAGGCTCCCTGGTGGTTCCAGGTCTACATCCTGCGTGACCGCGGGCTGACGGCTGAGCTCGTCGGGCGCGCGGCGGAGGGGGGTGCCCGCGCCCTCGTCCTCACCGGAGACACGCCGATCATTGGCTGGAAGCGCCGGCCGGGAGCGGATTTTACGGTGCCGGCCGACTGGGTCATGCCGGGCCTTTCGACGCCGGACGGCATGCCCGTTCGGGACGCCTCGCCGGGCAATCTCCAGGATTGCTCGATCACCTTCGACGACATCGGTTGGCTCGCCGACCTCGCCGGCCTGCCCGTGCTCGTCAAGGGCGTCCTTCGGGCCGACGACGCGCTGCGGTGCGCCGAGGCTGGCGCGGCCGGTGTCGTCGTCTCGAACCACGGCGGCCGCCAGCTCGACGGCGTCATCGCGACCGCCGAGGCGCTGCCCGAGGTCGTGGAGGCGGCAGCTGACCGGCTCGAGGTGCTCGTCGACGGCGGCATCCGGCGCGGCACGGATGTCCTCAGAGCGCTGGCGCTCGGCGCGCGAGCCGTGCTGCTCGGGCGGCCGGTTGCCTGGGGTCTCGCGACCGGGGGCGCCGCCGGGGCCGCGCGGGTGATCTCGGGGCTCACCCTGGAGCTGGCGGAGGCGCTTGCGCTTGTGGGCGCCGCCTCCCCGGGCGACCTCGACGCCACTCTCGTCCGACGCGGACTGGCACACTGACCCCTCATCCCCGGATGGGGTCGAGGAGAGGGGAGAGGTTGCTCAGGTTCGTGTCGATGCGCCGTGTTCTCATCGTTTGGCTCGCCGCCCTGGCAGCCGCTGCTTCGGCGTTCGCCGAGAGCGCCTCGGCGCTCGACCTCGTTCGTGTGACGGGCGGATTCACGAGGCCGACGTACGCGACCGGGGCGCCCGGAAATCCGAACGACCTCTTCGTCGTCAGCCAGGCCGGCTACGTCACGCGCGTCCACGACGGCGGGAGGAGCCGCTTCCTCAGCATCGCCGACGAGGTACGAACGACGGGCGGCGAGGAAGGTCTTCTCTCGATCGCCTTCCACCCGGGCTGGCAGGAGAACCGGCGGTTCTTCGTCTACTACGTCAACAACGAGAGCAACATTCGAGTCGTCGGCTTCAGGGCGAACGACCGTGGCACGCGGGCGCTCGAGTCCACCCGCAAGGTCTGGATCCGTGTCCGGCATCCGGTTCACTTGAACCACAACGGGGGCCAGCTCGCGTTCGGAAACGACGGCCGGCTCTACGCCTCCGTCGGAGACGGGGGATCAGGAGGCGACAGAGCGCGTGACCTCGACAGCAAGCTCGGGAAGCTGCTTCGCATCAACGTGAACGATCCGAGGGCCAACCCCAAGATCGTCGCGGCCGGGCTTCGGAATCCCTGGCGCTTCTCCGTCGACCGGAAGACGGGCCGCCTCTTCATCGCCGACGTCGGGCAGAGCAGGTGGGAGGAGATCGACGTCTTCCGGCCCGGTCGCGACGGGCTCGAGAACTACGGCTGGAACCGCTTCGAGGGCCGGCATCGAGTCTCCGGCAACCCGCTCGGGCCCGGTCGCTACGTACGCCCGATCCGCGAGTACTCCCACTCGGGCGGCCGCTGCTCGGTGACGGGCGGGTTCATGGTCCGAGGCGACCGGCCCGGTGCGGGCCGCTACTTCTACGGTGACTACTGCACGGGCGAGGTCTGGAGCTTCCGCTACGCCGGCGGCCGGAAGTCCGGCTTCCGTCGTGAGTCGTTCACGGTGCCGGGCAACCTCTCGTCCTTCGGCCTGGCTCCAGGCGGGGCGCTCCTCGCGCTCTCGCATAGCGGCACTGTCTACCGGGTCGCGCGGGACTAGCCTCTAGCTCGGCGAGTAGGAACCACGCGGCGCCGTGCGGCGTACGTACGGTGGAGCCATGCGCCTTTCTCTCGCCGTCGCCGTCATCTGCTCCGTTCTCGTCCTGGCGGGATGTGCCGGAGACGACGACGATGAAGCTGTAGCTCCGGGCACAGGCACGACTGTCGAGGAGACGCAGCCGGCCATCAGCACCGAAACCGAGTCCGGGAGCGAAGAAGAGGAGGAGCCCGGGCCGCTTCGGCTCCGGAAGGACGTGAGCGGGCTCGAGGCACCGGTCGCGCTCACCTGGGCGCCCGGCGAGCCCGGCCGTCTCTACGTCGTCGAGCAGGTCGGTCGCGTCGCGGTCGTTGAGGAGGGCCAGGTCCATGGGGCACGCTTCCTCGACGTCTCAGACGAGATCGTCGCCGGAGGTGAGCAGGGCCTCCTCGGATTGGCGTTCCATCCCGAGTACGAGGAGAACAGGCTCCTCTACGTCCACTACACGAACCTCGACGGGGACACCCGCGTCGTCGAGTACCGGGCGGGCGAAGAAGGCCGGGCCGTCGACGAGACGTCGGCGCGCGTCGTCTTCTCGGCCGACCAGCCGTACTCGAACCACAACGGCGGCCAGCTCGCCTTCGCGCCGGACGGGCGGCTCTGGATCGGCCTCGGAGACGGCGGCTCCGGCGGCGACCCTGAGAACCGCGCACAGAATCTCTCCGAGCCGCTCGGCAAGCTGCTCGCGATCGACGTCGACGCCTCAGAGCCGGAGGTCGAGACGGTGGCCTACGGGCTCCGGAACCCGTGGCGCTTCTCTTTCGACCGCGCGACCGGTGACCTCTGGATCGGCGACGTCGGCCAGAGCGCGTTCGAGGAGATCGACCGGCTTCCGGCCGACCGTTTGGGCGAGCTCGTCAACTTCGGCTGGGACGCCTTCGAGGGCCGCGAACCGTATGAGGACAAGGAGCCGAACCCGAGGGGCGAGCTCGTCGAGCCGGTCGCCGTCTACAGCCACGACGACGGATGCTCGGTCACCGGCGGCTACGTCTACCAGGGCGAGGAGGTCACAGCGGCGGTCGGTCGCTACTTCTTCGGCGACTACTGCTCCGGCCGCGTGTGGAGCCTCGGGCCGCGTACCCGCTCCGTGCGCGAGGAGCCGTTCGAGGTCGCGTCGCTCTCCTCGTTCGGCGAAGACGCGGCAGGTGAGCTCTACCTCGTGTCCCTCGACGGGGAGATCTTTCGGCTCGCAGGCGGCTAGAGGCTTGATGTGAAATCGGACGGAGCCGCGGATGCCGCCTCAGACGCGGCGTCAGGACGTCCCGTCGCCCTTGCACGGGCCACCGGCCCGCGCCGCGGACGCCGAAACGCCCTGACTTGGTCTGAGGCGCCCCCACGGCGCGCCAACTTCACATCAACCCTCTCGCGCGGCAGGCATCATGCCCGGCGGCATGGAGTACCGGTTCGTCGACTGCCGCTGGGAGCTCGGCAAGCCGGGCCGAGGCCGCGAGCTCTACCTCGAGGGCCACATTCCCGGCGCGAGCTTCCTGGATGTCGAGGCAGAGCTCTCGTCTCCTCCCGCACGGCCGGGTGGCCGCCATCCACTTCCGGAGACTGAGGCCTTCGCGACGGCTGCTTCAGGCGCCGGCATCGGCTCAGGCGTCTTCGTGGTCGCCTACGACGGAGGGATGGACGGGGGCGCGGCTCGCCTCTGGTGGCTCCTGCGGCACTTCGGCCACGCTCACGTCGCGGTCCTCGATGGCGGCCTCGCGTCCTGGCTCGGCCCGCACGCTTCCGGTGAGGAGAAGGTCGAGTCGGCGCGGTTCGAGGCACGGCCCCGTGAGGGCGATACGGTCGGCGCCGAGGAGCTCGAGCAGCGGCTCGACGAGCCTGGGCTCGCGGTCGTAGACGCCCGAGCTCCCGAACGCTACCGCGGTGAGACCGAGCCGATCGACCCCGTGGCAGGTCACATCCCAGGTGCGGTCAACGTGCCGTACATGGACGTCGAGCTTCCGGCGGGGGTTCTCGAAGCCGACGAGATCGTCGTCTACTGCGGCTCCGGGATCACGGCGTGCGTCGACCTGCTCGCGCTCGCTCAGGCCGGGCGGCCAGACGCCAAGCTCTACCCCGGCTCGTGGAGCGACTGGGGCAGCCGCGGCCTTCCAGTCGAGACGGGCTAGCTCAGCTCGAGGGGGACGACTCCGGCGAAGACAGGGTCGTCCGGCATCTCGCGCCACTGCTCGTAGACCGTGCGGGCGATCGCGAGGTCCTGTACAGCCAGGCCGGTCGAGTCGAAGACGGTGATCTCGTGCTCGTCGCTCCGCCCCGGCTCTTCGCCGAGAAGGACGCGCCCGAGCTCGGCCACGTCCTCTCGCACCAGCCGGCCCGACTCGACCGCCTGGGACAGATCGCCGTTGTGGCTCGCCTGACCCCACTCGTCGCAGACGACGCGCGCCCGCAGGAGCTCCTCGACCGTAATCTCCGCCTTGCCGGGCCCGTCCGCGCCCATCAGGCTCACGTGCTGGCCCGCGTGGAGCTCACCGTCCTTCAGGAGCGGCTCGCGGCCGGGAGTCACCGTCACGACGATGTCCGCGGCCAGAGCGTGAGCGAGGTCGTCGCCAACCTCAGCTCCTTCACCGAGCTCGTCGGCGACGAGCCGGGCCTGATCCGGCCGCACGTCCCAGAGGAGCACGGATCGCTCCCGGGAGAGGAACGTCCGTGCGACCGCGCGCCCGTTTACGCCGCAGCCGATGACAGCGGCCGGAGCGACGGTCGGGCGGGCGAGCGTATCGGCGGCGAGCACTGCGGCGGCGCCTGTGCGTAGGGCGGTCACCGCGCCGGCGTCGAAGAGCCCGCGAAGCTCGCCCGTCTCGGCGTCCGAGAGAAGCACGACCCCGCTCACCGTGGGGAGCCCGCGCGGCGGGTTCTCGGGGAAGGACGTCACCCACTTCAGGACTGCGTAGCCGGCGCCGGCGGCGGGCATGGCGCGGAAGTCCCCAAGCTCCGACTCGATGTACACCTTCGCGGGCATCTGCCAGACGCCGCGAGTGTGCTCCACGAAGGCCGTGCGGACGGCCTCGACAGCCTCCGCCGGGTCGCAGGCGGCCTCGACGACTGCGCGGGAGAAGGCTGGGACGGCCACGGCGCGCGGGATCATGCCACGGGCCTGCCGCGAGGAGCCGGGTACGCTGAGCCGCGTGGACGTGACGATCTGCGAGGTGGGGCCCCGGGACGGGCTCCAGAACGAGGCTGTGACCCTCGAGCTGGGCGTGCGCGCCGAGCTGGTCGACCGCCTCGCTGCAACGGGGCTCCCGCGCATCGAGGCCGTCAGCTTCGTCCATCCGGAACGGGTGCCGCAGATGGCGGGTGCGGAGGAGGTCGCCGAGAGTCTCGATCGCCGCGAGGGCGTCGTCTATGCCGGTCTCGTCCTGAACGAGCGAGGCTACGACCGCCTCACCGCGACCGGGCTCGATGAGGCCCACTTCTCGTTCGGCGCCACCGACAGCTTCAATCGCCGCAACGCGAACGCTTCTGTCGAGGAGTCGCTTACCGCTGCGGGGCGTATCGCCGAGCGTACGCGCGCCGACGGGATCCCGTTCGTCGTCTCGCTGAGCGTCGCGTTCGGCTGCCCCTTCGAGGGCCGGGTGTCGCCCGAGCGGGTGCTGGAGCTCGTCGAGCGTCTCGCGGCGGCGGGCGCGAACGAGATCGTGCTCGCGGACACGATCGGCGTCGCCGTGCCGCGCCAGGTTCGCGGGCTCGTCGTCGAGAGCGTGCAGTTCGGCTGTCCCGTCGGTGTTCATCTCCACAACACCCGCAGCACCGGCTTTGCGAACGCCTACGCGGCGCTCCAGGCGGGCGCAACGATCTTCGACGCCTCCGTCGGCGGGTTGGGAGGGTGCCCCTTCGCGCCGCGGGCGACCGGCAACATCGCCACAGAGGACCTCGTGTACCTCCTGGAAGGCGAGGGCGTCGACACCGGAGTCGACCTGGACGCGCTAATCGAGGTCGCTGCCTGGCTCGAGGGTGTCTTGGGCCGCGAGCTGCCCGGCCAGGTCTACCGAGCCGGAGGCTTTCCGGCTGTGACCGCGCTGTGACCGAGACGCTCGAGCGGCCGCTCGAGCGGGAGGCCGGCCCCAGGCAGGCTCCCCCACCAACCGCGGCCCGCGCTCGCAGGCTCTCGGCCGCCGCACTCCTGGGGCTCGGGGCGGCGCTCGGTGGCGTCATCCTCCTGGCCGTCCGAATCATCGGCGATGTGCGCGGAAAGCCCCTCTTCGAAGACGAAGCGGTCGCCGGCCTCGTCGCCGCGCGGCCGTTCGGGGAGGTCCTCTACACGGCCTGGTGGGAGCGAGGAGGCGCGCCGCTCCACTTCGTTTTCGGCCACCTCGCGCTTGCGCCCGACGGCTCGCCCTATGCGCTTCGCTGGCTCTCGGTCGTGTTCGCGCTTGCGTCCATCCCGCTTGCCTGGGATCTAGGCCGGCGGCTCGGCGGACACGTGGCCGGTGGAGCGGCGGCGCTCGTCGTCTCGGCCTCGTCGCTGCTCTGGGTCTACGGCTCGTTCGGGCGGATGTATGCGCTGTACGTGTTCGTCTCGATCCTCGCCGTCGATCTCTTCGTCCGGGCGCTTCGGGAGCGCACGACGTCGTCCGCGACAGTCGCTGCGCTCGCCGCCTGGCTTCTCCCGGCCGTGCATCCGTATGGGATCTTCCTCGTCGTGGTGGAGGCCGCAATCGGTCTCTGGCTCTGGCGCGGCCGGCCGTTCCGGGCAGGGCTTCCGGTCGTCGTCGTCGGTCTGGCGCTCGTTCCCTTCCTCGTCGCTGACCTGCGCCTCGCCGGGCGCTTCTCGGTCGGGCTCGAAGGGGAGGGCAGCGTTGCGGCGCCCGGTGATGCGTGGACGCAGGTCGGACGTGCATTCCAGGCCACGGCGGGCGGGACAGGATGGACGCTCGTGGTCGCGGCTCTGCTGGCCGGGGTTGGTTTCGTGACTCTGGCGAGGCGCCGCGAGTGGGCCTTTCTCACACTCGTGCTAGGCGCCGCCACGCTACCGCCGCTCCTCTTGCTCCTGGCCCGGACGAGCAGCGCTCCCGGTCTCTCTCCGCGGCACCTCGCGTTCCTGGTCCCGCTCTTCGCAGGTCTGGTGGGAGTCGGCGTCGCCCGTGCCGTCCGTGGCCTCGGCACTCCGGCGGCGGCCGGAGCGTTGGGTGCGCTCGCTGCCGTCGTGGTGCTGGCGCCGCTCGCCGGCATCCACGACCCGCGAGACTGGACCAACGACGTCCTCGGCGGCGGTCCTGCCTCGACTGCGGTCGGAAGTCCTGGCGAGGTGACGGCCCCGAAGGCCTGGCTCGAGGAGAACGTCGACCCGGGCGCCGCCCTCTACCCGTACTCGGCGGTCTACCTGGCGGCGTTGCCGGCGACGCGGAACGCTGACGCGCTTCCCTACGCCCAGCGCGAGACGCTCCTTCGCGCCCTCGATCGAGTCGACCCACCCGTTCCGGAGGTCTTCGTCTCCGTTCCCCTTGGCGCGAGCCTCCTCGACCGAGCCCGACTCGAGAGCATGCTCGGCTCCCGGTTCGAGTTCGTCCGGTTCGACCAGTGGCTTCTCATCCGGGGCATCGGGCCGTTCCCCCGCGACAAGGACGTGCTCTGGGCCGTGTATGACGCCCTCTCGTCGGCCCGCTCGGCGACCGAGGGGCAGCAACGCAGTGAGCTCGGCTGGTACTACACGACGACTCTGTGGGTGGTGTGCGGCTCCCTTCGGAGCCTCGGCGAGGATTGCCCTCCCTGGTCGGGCGTGCTCCTGAACCAGTAGCCGCCCGGCGGTAGCTCCGCGCAGCTCACGCGCTCGACTCCGACCGGCCGCGCCCGCCCGTCCACGGTCAGCGCCGTGCGGCAATCCGGCTGGTCGATTGGCAGGAGCCGCGGGTGTCCAGGCAGGTACCAGCCGATCGGGGAACGGAGTGCATAGGAGTCGCCGAGGAACGAGAGGTGGTGGGCCCCGCCGATCACGTAGACGGCATCTCCGGGTCGGAGGCCCGCCGCATGGAGTCGATCCGCGGCGCTCTCGTAATCCGGCGGCCTGAGCGTCCGTTCCTGGACGAGGCCGAACCCCAGGAGGCCGAGCGCGGCTCCCCCGGCGGCAAGGGCGGCCGGCCGAGGAAGGGCGTCGACGGCCGCCGCGATCGCGATGGCCGCGAACGGCGCAGAGCAGATGAGGTTCCGCGTCGTGAAGACCGACCCGCCGGCCAGCCAGAGAAGCGTCGTCGCGCCCACGGGAACCGTGGCCAGGAGAGCGGTCAAGCGGGCCTCGGCTCCGAGTCGCCACAGCACTACCGCACCGGCGAGGATGACCGCGAGGATCACCAGCCGACCGACCGCGGCGAGCGGCTCGATCGTCACGTCGTCGGCCTCCACGTAAAGCGCGTCCGCGTTCCAGAAGTACGTCGAGTAAACGGCGGCAGCCTTCAGGGCGTCGAAGCCAGCGACCCACGAGTAGCGCCCGTTCTCCACCTGCTGGACGAACCCCGGCAGCCAGGCCAGCAGCGGGACCAAACCCACCCCCAGCGCCACACCCACCCGCCCTCGAACCCCTTGTAACAGACTGTTGCTAAGTCGGGGGACGACGAGCCAGAGAAGGCCCGTGAGGACGGCAAGCGCGAAGAAGTAGTGCGTCAGGAGGCCGAGCGCTGTAACGGCGGCCAGGCTCACCAGCCGTCCGCGCGAGGGCTGCCGGACGGCCGCGTCCAGGAGGAGGGCGAAGGCCACGCACACGAGGAGGTAGAGGGAGTACGCGCGCAGCTCGTGGCCTCGGGCGACGAGCTGCCAGGCGAGCGCGACGGTCGTCCCCGCCAGGATCGCGGCCGGGAGCGACAGGAAACGGCGGGCGAAGACCATCGTCAGCCCGGCCGCTGCTGCACCGCAGAGGACTGATAGCCAGCGGACGCCTTCAACCGGGACACCAATCCAGTGGAGGAGCCAGCCGGCGAGGTACCAGGTCGGCGGCGTCGACTCCGTGTCGGCGACCCGGCCGACCGCGTCCCAGGGGGTGGGCTCGATGAGGATCCGGGCCGAGGCGACCTCGTCCTGCCAAAGGTCGTACGCGACGGCGCCGGGCCCTCTCACCGCGATTGCAACGGCGGCAACCACGACTGCGGCGAGGAGGAGAGTGCGTCGCTCCGTTCCCACGGGCGGCATCATCACGCGGATGCGCGCTCACGAACGCCTGAGGCGGCTCGGCCTCGGCCTCATCTTCGCCGCCGCGGCCGTCGCCTCCGTGGGGAACGAGCTCGGGACGCTCGGCTCGTCCTTCCTCTCGACCGGGCTACCAGGCTACGGCGAAGCCGCGGTCGGCGACCACCTCCAGACGAGCTGGTGGTTTTGGCTCGTCGGGCATCAGCTCGAGGCGGGCGCCGCGCCGTGGATCGACCCGTACAGCTTCCAACCGCTCGTCGAGCCGCGCGTCGTCTTCGGCGGCTGGCCCTACGGGCTCGCCTTCTGGCCGCTCTACGCGGCCTTCGGGCACGTGCTCGCCTGGAACCTGCTCCTGATCGCCGTCGTCGCTCTCGCCGGCGTCGTGACCTATGGGTGGCTCCGCGCGCTCGACCTGCCCGTGGGTGCCGCGCTGGTCGGTGCGCTTGCATTCGAGCTTGCGCCGTACCGACTGGCACAGAGCGGCGGGCATCTCCTCGGCTGGGCGGCTGTGTTCCTGCCGCTCGCGCTGCTCGGGATCGAGCGCTCTCGCTCGGCGGCGACTCGGCGCGCCCGCCATGCGTGGGGCGCGCTCGCCGCGCTCGCCGTTCTCTCGATCCCACTGTCCGGCCAGATTCATCTTGCGCTCGGCGCGATCCCCTTCGTGCTCGCCTACGCGGCGGTGCGGTACCGGCTCGTGCCGTTCACCTGGACGGTCGGCGGCGCCCTGGCCGGAGTGGGTGCCGGGCTCCTCGTCAACGCGCTCGTGATCAGCGGCTCGACGGAGTCGGGAGGCCGGACGCTTGCCGAGGTCGAGACCTACCAGGCGTCGTGGTTCGACTTCGTGGATCGGACGCGCGAGCGCGGGCTGGAGGACTTCGTCTACGCCGGCTGGCTCTTGCCGTTCCTTGCCCTCGCCGGTCTCGTCGTGCTCTGGCGGCGCAGCCCCTGGCTCGCGGCGCTCCTCGGTCTCGCAGTGCTCCTGCCTGCGCTGCTGGCGCTCGGGACGAACACGCCCGTGTACGAGGCGGCCCGTACGGTCGTCCCGCCGCTTCGCTACCCGCGCGTGCCGGGCCGCCTGATGCCGATCGCGGACCTCGCGCTGGCCGGGCTCGCGGCGTTCGCGGTCGCGGCCATCTTGCGGCAGTTTCGGGCCCGCGCCGCTCTCGCCGTCGCCGCAGCGCTCGTCGTGCTCGTGGCGGCCGATCTCACCGTCTGGCCGCTCCGGGCCACCGCTGCCGATCCCGACAATGCGGCACACGCCTCCCTCGGCTCCGGCCGCGTGCTCGAGTTGCCGATCGTCGAGAGCGTCTTCGGGAGCCCATACCTCCACTACTCGATGCAGGAGCCGCGCGAGCGCCCCGGCGGTTACGCGAGCGCACGGCCCAAGGAGCAGGCCGCGTTCAACGCGCGCTGGAGGCGCCTCAACTGCGGAGTGTGGCGGCCGGACGACCCGGCCGCGTTGGAGCAGCTCGGCATCGGCTCCATCCTCCTCCACCGCGGGCTCTACGACTTCCTGGGCGAGCCGCGCGCGGCCCGCCTTGCCGAGGCCGGGCTCGTCGGCGCCGGCTGGAGACCTGTCGAGACGGACGGCAGGATCACGCTCTTCGTGCCCGGCGAGACGCCGGGGACGGTGAGCCCCGTGGATCCGGGCGATTGCGATGTGTAGCTCGATAAGCTGGCCTCGGAGCGACGGAAGGAGCACCGATGGCGGTCACCGAGGCGAGGCAGCTCGACAACTGGATCGGCGGAGAGTGGGTCGCGCCGCAGACCGACGACATGCAGGACGTGCTCGACCCGGCAAGCGGCGAAGCGCTCGCGCGAGTCCCGATCTCGGGCGCCGACGACGTCGACCGGGCCGCCCGGATCGCCCACGAGGCGTGGCGCGAGTGGTCGGACACGCCCGTGATGGAGCGCGCCCGGGTCATGTTCCGCCTCCAGCACCTCTACGAGCAGAACCTCGACGAGCTCGGCGAGCTCGTGGTCCGCGAGAACGGGAAGTCGATCCAGGAAGGCCGCGGCGAGGTGCGGCGTGGCATCGACGTCATCGAGTTCGCTGCGGGAATGCCGACGCTCATGCAGGGCGGCACCGTCGAGCAGGTTTCCCGCGGCGTGGATACGGAGCTCTTTCGGCACCCGCTCGGCGTGGTCGCGGCGATCACGCCCTTCAACTTTCCCGCGATGGTGCCGCTCTGGACAGCGCCGATTGCGATCGCGGCCGGCAACACGTACATCCTGAAGCCGTCCGAGCGTACGCCGCTCTCGTCGATCCGGCTCGCAGAGCTCTTCGAGGAGGCGGGCCTGCCACCGGGCGTCTTCAACATCGTCCACGGCGCCGCCGACGCCGTGAACGCGATCTGCGACCACCCGCTCATCCGCGCGGTTTCCTTTGTCGGCTCGGCGCCCGTCGCCAAGCACGTCTACGCCCGCTCGGCCGCGGCCGGGAAGCGCGTGCAGGCGCTTGCCGGGGCCAAGAACCACATCGTCGTCATGCCGGACGCCGACCTCGACCTCGCGGTGCCGGGGCTCTTCTCGTCCGCGTTCTCGAATGCGGGCCAGCGCTGTCTGGCGGGAAGCGTGGCCGCTGCGGTCGGCTCGGTCGGCGACGAGCTCGTCGAGCGCCTCGTCGAGGAGGCGAAGCGGTCCGCGATCGGCTCCGGTCTCGATCCCGGCAACGCGATCACGCCCGTCACGACCGACCGCGCCCGCATGCGGATCACCGAGTACATCGAGCTGGGAGAGCGCGAGGGTGCGCGTCTCCTCGTCGACGGCCGGCAGGAGAGCGAGAACGGCGGCTTCTTCCTAGGCCCGACGATCCTCGATGACGTGAAGCCCGAGATGAAGGTGGCGCAGGAGGAGATCTTCGGGCCCGTCCTCTCGGTCGAGCGGCTCGACTCGCTCGACGAGGCGCTTGACGTCATCGCGCGAAACGAGTTCGGGAATGCGACCTGCATCTTTACGCGGGACGGCGGCGTCGCCCGCGAGTTCCGGCGGCGGGTCACGGCCGGGATGGTCGGGATCAACATCCCGGTGCCGGCCGCGATGGCCTTCTTCCCGTTCGCAGGCTGGAAAGGGTCGTTCTACGGCGACCTGCACGCGACGGGCATGGACGGCGTCTACTTCTTCACGGAGTCGAAGGTCGTCACCACGCGCTGGCCGAAGCCCGCGAAGGGCTAGGCCACGCCCGCCGCATTGCGGTATGACGTTCGCCAAACCCTCCTAGTTCAGGTCAAGCCGGTGAACGCTTCTGGATACGCGACGGTGCCGCGCGCATCAGGTCGGTAGGCGGGCAGCCGATAGGCCATCCACGCCGCCGCGGACGCCGCGAACGGGGCAGTGACGCCCAGAGCGTCCGCTGGCTCGAAACCAAACCGCGGGTAATAGGCCGGATGCCCAAGCACGACGACCAATGGGAAGTCCGTTTCGCGGGCCCGCCGGAGTCCCTCCGCAACGAGCGCAGACCCCACGCCCTGCCGCTGGTGCTCAGGGAGGACGCCCATCGGGGCGAGCGCCAGCACCGGATGGCAGGAGTCCACGCGCGCCCGGCTGAATGCGATGTGGCCGACGATGTCGTTGTCACGGAGCGCCACCAGGCAAAGCTCCGAGACGTAATCCGGCGAGGCACGCAGCGCATCAACCAGGTTCGCCTCCGCATGCGATGGAGCGAAGGCGCGCTCATGGACCTCTCGAACGGCGCCGGCGTCCCCCGGCGCCTCAGGCCTTACTTGCGGCATCAGCAGCAGTCAAACACACCGCTATGCGAGAACGGGGCCCCGCTAGCGCCACGGGATCCGGAGCTCGCGCGCCTTGTAGAGGCCGCCGCGCTCCTCGAGGACGAACGGAGCCATGGCCCGCCGTCGCTCTGACTCGACCTCGGAGAGCCGGTAGCGCTCCCGAGACTCCTCGGAGTTCCACACCGACACGCCGACGACCTCGTCGTTCGCCGAGGAGTAGCCCTCGAAGGCGCGGATCATCCCCTCGGGAAACTCGCGCGGGCGCCAGGCAGCGCGAAAGTCCTCGTAGGAGCCGCGCTTCAGGCGCCGCGTCGTGACCCAGACCACGAACTCGTCTTCCATGGCTGCTCCTCTCGGGTAAAGGCGGATTAGAGCAGCGTTTGGCGGCCGGCGTCCAGCAGCGCTAGGACCGCGCTGCCGCGACGAGTCCAACGATGAGCCCGACGATCGCGACGGCTGCGGCGACGCCGAGGCCCTGGAGTACGAGGCTGCGGTCGGCCTCCTGCGACGCCGCGAGGGCGATCACGCCTGACGTCGCGAGTGCGCCGAGCCCGAGCGCGGCGACCAGCGCCGCGCGTCGGGTCAGGATCCGGGCCTCATAGCGAACCGGCGCCGCCAGCTCGACCGACCAGAAGCCGAGCTCAGCGGCCACGAGGAGGAGCGCCGCGACGACGACCGCGGCTCGGTCGAGCTCCGGATCTCGGCTCGCCACCGCGACGCCGTAGGCCGAAGCCGCGAGCGCGATCGCCGGGGGGATCACGGCGGCCCGCCGCTTCGCCACCGCTGCTGCCAGGACGACAATCGACGCAACCGAGAGGCCCGCGCACGCCCCCTGCCACCGGGCGGCGGCAAGCCCCGCGTAGGCACCAACGGCCGCGAGGATCACGAAGCGCCGCCGCGGCCGTGCCTACGCGAAGACCGTTCTGGCCGCGCGCCGGAATGCCGTCACCTCCTCGATCGCTCCTCCGAAGGGATGGTCATCACGCCACTCCGCGACGGCGACGCCGAGCTGCCGATAGCGGTGGCGGATCACGTCGCGCTCGAGACGCCAGAGGCGTCGGGCCAGCCGTTCTGCCTCCGTGCGACCAGGCCCGACGAAGGGAAGCGGCGAGATGTCGACGATCGCCAGGTCGAAGCCTCGGGCCCGCATGTCGAGGAGCGCTGTGGTCGTCCGCTCGTCGAGGAGCGGCGTCAGCGCGAGCACGAGCGCATGAGGCGGGAGCGTGCGGGGCGGGATGACGTCGACGCCCTTCCACGCGTACGAGAGGGCGACCTCGGTGTCGAGGAGCGCGTCCACGATCCTGTACACCTGGGTGCGGCCCATCGAGGGCACGAGCCAGCGCAGGATCCCGCCGAACGACACGAGACCGACGCGGTCGTTTCGGGCCAGGTAACGGGACGCAAGCGCGGACGCGGCGCGAACCGCGAGGTCGAGCGTCCCGGCCGCCTCGTGCCGGGCCTCGGCGAAGGTGTCGAGGAAGACGATCACGTCCGCGTTCCGCTCCGGGTGCGACTCGTTCACCCAGAGCTCGTCGCGGCGGGCGCTCGCACGCCAGTTGATCCGCCGCACGCGGTCACCGGGCACGAACGGCCGCATGTCGGCGAACTCGATGCCGTCGCCTCTGAGACGCGCGACCTCGTTACCCGTGAACGTCTGCGTCTCGGCCGGTCGGATCACACGGCGAAGCGTTTCCTCGTGCGGATAGACGCGGAGCGGACCAGGTACGGGCGCGCGAGTCTCGAACTCGAAGAGCCCGAGCGGGTCACGGGCGCGGGCGAGGAGCGGGCCCGGGCGGTAGGCGCCCCAGCGATCGCAGCGAAGGCCGAGCCGCAGCGCCCGTTCGTCCTCGGCCGGTAAGGCAACCGCGAGCGCTCCTTCCTCGATCGCGAGACCGGTGGGGACGTGCACCAGGAGCTCGAGGGCTTCGAGACGCACGTCGCTCCGAGCGTGGACGGTCAGGCCGAGTGTCTCGCCTTGGAGCGCGCGGTCTCGCTCCGACTCGACCTCGAGCTCGAGAGACGGCCGGCGTGCGAACGCCAGCCCGAGTCCCGCGACGAGTGCGAAGGGCGCCGCGACCACCGCGAGCTCCGGCCGGCCGAGGACGAGCGCCGCGAGCAGCCCGGCCGCCGCGAGCGCCACGTAGCCGAGCAGCTTCGGCGTGGGCGCTGCGGTCACTCGGAAACCGGCTCGAGATCCTCGGCGGCCGGTGTGGGCACGGCGTCGAGGCACTCCCGCACGACGTCGTCCTGGCGGATCCGCTGCACCCAGACCTCCGGGCGGAGCGTCAGCCGGTGCGCGAGCGCGGGCACGGTGACGGCCTTCACGTCGTCGGGGGTCACATAGTCGCGACCTGAGAGGACGGCCCGGCAGCGGGCGAGCTTCAGGAGCGCGAGCGTGCCGCGCGGGCTCGCGCCGACCTGGACGCGCGGGTTCTCACGGGTCGCGGCGACGAGGTCGACGATGTAGAGCCCGATCGACTCGGCCACGTGGACGTCCTCGACGGCCACCTGGAGCGCCACGAGCGTCTGCGCGTCGAGAAGCGGCTCGAGCTCGATCTCGTCGCTCCGGCGCTCGCGACGGCGCTCGAGCACCTCGAGCTCGTCCTCGCGACTTGGGTACCCGATTCCGATCCGAAGCAGGAAGCGGTCGAGCTGGGCCTCGGGCAGCGGGTACGTGCCCTCGTACTCGATCGGGTTCTGCGTGGCGAGCACGAGGAACGGCGGGGCGAGCGGATGCGTCTCGCCGTCGATCGTGACCTGCCGCTCCTGCATCGCTTCGAGGAGGGCCGCCTGCGTCTTGGGCGGGGCGCGGTTGATCTCGTCGGCGAGGAGGAGGTTCGTGAAGATCGGGCCGGGCCGGAACTCGAAGGCTCCTTCGCGCTGGTCGTAGATTGAGGAGCCGGTGATGTCGGACGGCATCAGGTCGGGGGTGAACTGGACCCGGGCGAACTCGAGCCGACAGACCTGGGCAAACGAGCGCGCGGTCAGCGTCTTCGCAAGGCCCGGGAAGTCTTCGATCAGGACGTGCCCGTCGGCGAGGAGCCCCATGAGGAGGAGCTCGAGGGCGTCTCGCTTGCCGATGACCGCGCGCTCGACCTCGTCGAGGACGCGAGCGCCAACGTCTCGGACCGAGTCGAGGCCGCGCATCTACACGGCCTCCAGCCGGTCGAGCACGCGGCCGAGCTCGTCTGCGTCGATCCGCCGGCCGGTCAGCTCGTCCGGGAGCGGCCGGTCGGGACGGACGAGCTCCCAGGTCTCCTCGCCGAGGAGCACCTCAGCGGCTTCAGGCCTACGCTCGAGGTCGATCCCGTGTCGTGAGGCGAGGCGCTGCGCGGCGACCCGGCGCAGTCTCGGTCTCAGCCGCCGGTGGAGATCTACCGGGTTGGCAAGCCCCTGGACGCAGTCGTTCTCGACGCTCGCCAGCCCGCGCAGCCGATCCGGGCTCGAGGGCCTGAGCGCGAGTGCAGCCTCGAACGAACTTCGCTTGCGTCGTCGGGCGCCCAGAAGACCTGCGAGCGCGGCGGCGACACCGAGGATTCCGAGCGCGAGGAGGTACGCGGCGACCGCGCGCGTCCGCTGGCTCGGGAAGGCAACGACGACGGCCGCGAGCGCAGCGCTCAGCACGAGCACGAGCCCGCCGGCGAGGACGAGCCTCTTCACCTGAGCCCCGCTCGAATCGCCCCGAGGCACTCGATTGCCTCGCTCTTCGCCTCCGGGCCGACGGCGCGGCTCGAGAACTTCGCCCGCTCGAAGAGCGCCGTGAGACGGCGGGCGGGGTCGCGGTCGGCGCCGAGCTCACGGAGGAGGCGTCCCAGGTACTCGAGCGGCGCCTCGGAGGGCCGCCGTGCGTAGCCTCGGGCCGCGAGGCCGCGTTCCATCCGCGCGTAGGCGGCGATCACCGCCCGCCGCGGGTCGGGCTCGGCGCGGAGGTCGTCGATCGACTCGTCGAGGATGCGGGCCACTGCCTCCGCCTCGTGCTCGACGTCGGCGCCGCGAAGAGCGAGCCGTCGCCGAGCCGCCGGGACGGCGCCCGCGGCAACGAGCGCGAAGATTACGAGCCCACCCGCGACGGCGAGAACCCACGTCGCCGCGTCGGCCGGTGGAGCGATCGAGGGGTTGTCGGAGGGCGGCGTCTCCTCGGCCGTTCCCCGAGCCGGTTGCTCGCCGCGCGGGAAGCGCCGGTCGACCTCACGGGCGAAGAGGAGCGTGAGGAGGAGAACAGCGGCGAGCAGCACGTAGGGAGCAACCTGCAGGACGAGCTTGCCGGCGCGGCTGCCGGCGTCCTCCTCGTCCTCTTCCTCCTCGTCCCCCGGGCCCCGAGCGAGGCCGAGTTGCGGCCGACGCATCCGAACGACAAACAGACCGAGGAGCAGCACGGCGAAGGCGACGAGGAGCGCGTCGAGGACGAGCCGGCCGACGAGCGCGAGGGAGCGCCCCTCCGAGCCCGAGCTCGTGCCCGACCACGGAACGCCTGCTCGCGCCGCCAGCGCAACGAGCGCGAGCAGACCGACGAGCGCCGCCGCGAGGGCGGCCAGCCGTGCGGCGGTTCCGCGCCGGTAGCTCACCTGCCTCGTCCCTAAGGACGCAGCGCGCTCAGCGCGGTTAGGCCGCGACGCTCGCGAACTCCGGGATGATCTCGCGGCCGTAGACCTCGAGCGTCTCTTCCTGCTCCTCGGTCATCAGGTAGATGTTGAACTGGTCGACGCCGACGGACTCGAGCTCGCGGAGCTTCTCCTTCGCCTGCTCGGGAGTGCCGAGGACGCAGAAGCGGTCGCAGATCTCGTCGGTGACGAACTCGCCGTGGGCCGCGCCGACTCGGCTGTGATCCTTGTAGTCGTAGAACTTGCGCGCCTTCACGAAGTCCGTGAGCGCCGCCGGGATCTCGGACTCCCAGCCGTACTTCTCGATCAAGTCCATGACGTGGTTCGAGACCATGGCCGGGAACCAGCGCACCTGCTCGCGTGCTTTCCCGAGGTCGTCGCCGATCACGCTGGGGGCGCCCACGATGCACTTGAGCGCGTTCGGGTCGCGGCCGGCCTCCTCGGCCGCGCTCCTTGCCGTCGTCATGATCCACTGGATGATCTGCGGGTCGGCGAGCTGAATGATGACGCCGTCGCCGACGCGGCCTGCGACAGCCAGGGCCTTCGGGCCGTAGCCGGCGATCCACATCTCGATGTCCGGCAGCTCGTCGCGAACCCAGGTGAGCTGGAGCTTCTTCTCGTTCCACGTCACGGGCCGGCCGTTCATGAGCTCCTTGACCATCGCGCAACGTGCCTCGAAGTCGGCGACCTTCACCGGCTTCAAGCCGACGACGCGCCGCGAGGAGTCACCGCGGCCGATGCCCATCACCATGCGGCCGTTCGAGACGTCCTGCATCGTCGCGTACCAGCTCGCCGCGATCGTCGCGTCCCGGATGCCCGGGTTCGTCACGAAGTGACCGAGCTTGATGCGCTCGGTGCGGTCGGCGGCGAGGGCCAGCGTCGCGTACGACTCCTGCCAGAGGATGTGCGAGTCATACGTCCACCCGTACTCGAACCCGTGCTCCTCCGCGAGCCCGATCAGCTCGAGAAAGCGGGCGTAGGGCGGGTCGGGCAGGACGGTGACGCCGAACGTGAGCATTGAGCCTCCCGGGTTCGCGGAGGAAGAGAGCATAGACCCTGGAAATCCGGCCTGTGAACGCGCTCGGCTACGCTGCGCTCGCGCTCCTCGCGGGTTGCCTGCTCCCGTTTCAGGTCGGGATGAACGCGGTTCTCGCGGACTGGGTCGGGGGCTCGGTGCGGGCCGCGGTGGTCTCCTTCGTCGTCGGCGGCGCGGCGCTCCTTCTCCTGTCGCTCCTCCTCTTTCGGGATCGGGAGCTCGGAGATCTGGGCCGCGCGCCGTGGTGGGTCTGGGTCGGGGGCTTGCTCGGCGCCTTCTACGTTGCGACGACGGCGTTCGCTGCGCCCGCGCTCGGTGCCGCGTTCCTCTTCGTGATCCTCGTCGCCGGCCAAGCCGGCGCGGCGCTCGTACTCGACCACTTCGGGTGGGTCGGCTTCCCTGAGCAGGCAGTGACGCCGGGCCGGATCGCCGGAGTCACGCTGGTTGCGGCCGGCGTCGCGCTCGTCCGTTTCGCCTGAGCGCAGCTACGAGCCACGACTTACGCGCTCTCGTCAGCCACGGAGGCTGGGGCGTACCGACCCCGTTCCCGGAGGGCCGCGCGCACGAACGGGATGGCTCCGACGGTGTGGATCGCGGCGATGGCGAGGAATGTCGCGCTGAATCCGGCGCTCTCGAGCGCCGGCCCGGCCGCGGCGAGCCCGACTGCTCCCGCGACGAGCGTGATCGTCAGGTATGCGGCCATCGCGTGCGCCCGCAACGGAGGCGGAGTGCGTGCCGTCTGGACGCCGGTGACAGGCGAGCTGACGAAGGAGGCGAGGAAGCTCGCCGCGGCAAGCGTCGCCCCGAACAGGACGATCGGCAGGTCGAGGACGAGGAGCCAGAGCGCCACGAGCTGGGCCGTCTTGGCGATCACCACGATCGAGAACGGGTCCCAGCGCCGAAGCACGGGCAGGACCAGGATGTTCCCGGCGATTCCGCCGGCGCCGAACGCCGCCCACAGCCATCCGGCGACGGTCGGATCGTCGAACCGGAGGAACGCGATCACCGGGATGGTCGCGAACAGGGCCTGCCAGCCGAGCTCGAAGCTCGCCCCGGCGAGCGTCCACGGCCGGAGGAGCCTGTCGCGCCAGAGGAACCGGAGACCCCTCGTGAGACCGCCGGCGTCCTCTGCCTCGGGCGCGCGCTCGCCGGGAGGGACGAAGAGCGCGAGGAGGGCGAAGGAGAGGAGGAAGGAGCCTGCGTCCAGCCAGAGCACGTTGCTGGCGCCCATCGCGACGATCAGGAGGCCAGCGAGCGGCGGACCGATCAGGACGGTCGTGCTCGTCGTCGCCCGAAGCAGGGCGTTCGCCTGCCCCAGCAGGCGCTCGTCCTCGCCGAGCAGCTCGGGCAGGATCACCCGCTGCGAGGAGAAGGCGGGCGTCCACAGCGCGCCCATGAGAAACGCGATCGCAGCCAGCAGCGGCAGGGACAGGAGATCCACCGCGTGGAGCAGAGGCACGAGCGCGACGAGCGGAGCTCTGACGAGATCGCAGCCGAGCAGGGTTGCGCGCGCCCCGAGGCGGGCTGCGACCGCTCCGCTCGGAATGCCCAGGAGCGCCGTCCCGAGAAACTCGGCGGCGAGAACGAGCGACATGCGGGTCGGGGAGCCCGTTGTCTCGAGGACGAACCACGGGATCGCGAGCCAGGACATCTGCGACCCGGTGGTCGAGATGGCCTCGGCCGTGAAGAGCGCGAGCAGCGGCCGACTGCGGAGAGGCGTGGGCGAGTCGGCGGGCGGTGCTACGGGGAGAGCTTATCCAGCGTCTTCTGCGCGAGCCGGTCGAGCGCCTGCACCGCGAGCTCGAGGTGCTCTGGCTTCGTGTCCTCGACCTTCGTGTGCGAGAGGCCGCGGAGGCTCTGGACGAAGAGCATCACGGTGGGGACGCCGGCCCGCGCGACCTCGGCGGCGTCGTGGAGCGGGCCGCTCGGGAGGCGATGCGACTGCCCTGCGACCTCGGTGACGGCCTCGTCCGCGAGCTCGATCAGATCATCGTCGAAGAGGATCGGGTCGATGCGCCAGATCCGATCCCACTCGACCTCGACGTCCTCTTCGGCCGCGAACCGCACGCTTGCCTCCTTCGCCTCGGCCAGCAGGCGGGCGAGGCTGTCGCCGTCCAGGTGGCGCTGGTCGAGGAGCTGCACCGCGGTCTCGACGACCGACGTGACGATGCCGGGCTTGCAGACGACGCCGCCCGACGTGCAGACCGCGCCGTCGCCGACGCGCTGTGCGATACCGCGAATCTCGAGCGCGAGCTTGGCCGCCCCTGCGAGCGCGTCTCGCCGCTTGTCCATCGGCGTCGAGCCCGCGTGGGCGGCCTGGCCGCGCCAGGTGATCTGGCTGCGCTCGACGCCGTAGGTGCCGAGCACGACGCCGAGCGGGAGGTTCATGGACTCGAGCACCGGGCCTTGCTCGATGTGGAGCTCGAGGTAGGCGGCGGCGGACTCGAGCTGTGCGCGAGCCTCGAGCGCGTGGTCGAGGTCGACGCCGTGCTCGGCGAGCGCGTCGGGAAGCGCGACGCCGTCCGCGTCCTTCCGGGCCCGCAGGTCGTCCTGGTCGTCCATCGTCCCCGAGGCCGCGCTCGACCCGAAGAGGCTGCGGCCGAAGCGCGCACCCTCCTCGTCCGCCCACTCGACGAGCCGCACGGTGAGCGGCGGCTCGCCGTCCGCCGCGATCCGGCGAAGCACCTCGACGCCGGCGACGACGTTCAGCGCGCCGTCCAACCAGCCGCCGTTCGGCACCGAGTCGATGTGCCCGCCGATCAGGAGCGCGCGGTCTGAGGCGCCGCGGAGCGTGAACCACTGGTTCCCGGCCTCGTCGACCTGGTGCTCGGCGCCGGTGTCGGCGACCTTCTCTCGGAGCCAAGCCCGGGCGCGCTCCCACGTATCCGTCCAGGCCACGCGCTGCGCGCCGTCCTCGTCCCCGGTCAGCTCCCTGAGCTCGCGGAGCTCGGCGACGGTTCGAGACGGGTCGAGCGACACCGCGCGAGCTTAATCCGTCCGTCCGGCCAAGTGTGGTAAGGAATACGGATGCCTCGCCCCGATGCGCGCCGGCTCGGCCAGAGAGCTCTCGTCTTCGTTGCCGTGATCGCGGTCCTCTGGGGCGCGTGGGAGGCCTTCAGGTGGATTGGCGAGACGACCGGCCTGCGGATCGGCCAGTTCGAGCCGAACGACCGGACGATGCCGCATATCCACGACATGATCGGTCAGCTCTTCGAGCCCTCGCGGACGAACGGCCCGCTGCTAATCGAGGTGCTCTGGGACGCAGCGCTCTTCACCGCGAAGGAGGCCTTCGTCGGCTTCCTGATGGGCGCTGCCGCGGGCTTCGTGCTCGCCGTCGCACTCGCGCACTCGCGGTTCCTGGAGCGCGGCTTCCTGCCGTTCATCGTCGCCTCGCAGACCATCCCGATCCTCGCGATCGCTCCGATGGTGGTCGTTTGGCTCCAGAAGGGCTGGTTCGCGGTCTCCGTGATCGCCGCCTACCTCACGTTCTTCCCGGTGACGATCAACACCCTTCGCGGTCTTCTCTCGGCGAGCCCAGACTCGCTCGAGCTCATGCGGTCGTACGCGGCGAGCCGGTGGGCCGTGCTCTGGAAGGTGCGCGTCCCCTCGTCGCTGCCGTACCTCTTCACGGCCCTCAAGATCTCGGCCACAGCCAGCGTCGTGGGAGCGATCATCGGCGAGCTCCCGTCATCGATCCAGGGCGGGCTCGGAGGCGCGATTCTGAACTTCAACCAGTACTACCTCTCGTCGCCGCCGAGCCTGTGGGCGACGATCATCATCGCGTCGCTGCTCGGGATCGCGTTCTTCCTCGTCGTCGCGGGCGCGGAGAAGCTCGTAGTCCGGAGAGCCCCGGAGCACGTCGCGTGAACGAGTCCGCGGCCGCAGTCACCATCCAGGGCGTCACGAAGCGCTTCGGCGAGATCACGGCGCTCCAGGACATCGACCTCGAGGTCCGGCCCGGCGAGTTCGTCTCCCTCATCGGGCCCTCAGGCTGCGGCAAGTCGACGCTCCTGCGCGTGATCGGCGACCTGGTGCCCGCGAGCGAGGGCGATGTCGCTGTGAACGGCAAGCCGGTGAAGGAGGCCCGTCAGGATCGCGACTACGGCATCGTCTTCCAGGATGCGGTGCTCTACGACTGGCGCACCGTCGAGCGGAACATCGCGCTGCCGCTCGAGATGCAGGGCTGGAATCGGGGGAAGCGGGCCGCGCGCGTCCGCGAGATGGTCGAGCTCGTCGAGCTCGTCGGCTTCGAGCGCCACCACCCCTGGCAGCTCTCGGGCGGGATGCAGCAGCGCGTCGCGATCGCGCGGGCGCTCTCCTTCGACCCGGCGATCCTCCTCATGGACGAGCCGTTCGGAGCGCTCGACGAGATGACCCGTGAGCGTCTGAACCTCGAGCTCCTGCGGATCTGGGAACGCGCAGGCTCGACGATCGTCTTCGTCACGCACTCGATCCCCGAGGCGGTGTTCCTCTCGACCCGCGTCGTCGTCATGTCGGCCCGGCCGGGCCGGATCGCGGGCGTCGTCGAGGTCGACCTGCCGCAGCCGCGGACGACCGACACGCGCGAGGAGGCGCGGTTCTTCGAGCTCGTGACCGACGTCCGCGAGCGGCTGCGCGCCGTCGGTGGTCTGCCCGAGGCGGCCACCGCTCCCGCCGCAAGCGAGGGCGCGGCATGAGCAGCGTCACGAGCGCGGGCGTCCAGCCCGTTCCGCGCGGCCTCGTCGGGCATATCGGCCGCCGGGCCCGCGACTGGGTGCCGGCGCTCGTCGTGCTCGTTGCGGGCATCGCGGCGTGGGAGGGGCTGGTGCGCGGGCTCGACATCGAGCGCTTCCTGCTGCCGCCGCCGTCCGACATCCTCGAGACGCTCGGCGAGCGCCGCACGGAGCTCTGGAACGCCGGCCTTTTCACGTTCCGCGAGGCGCTCGGCGGCTTTGCGATCGGGTCGAGCCTGGGGATCCTGACCGCGCTCGTCCTGGCTCGCTGGCGTGCTCTCGGCGGAGCGCTCATGCCGTACGCGATCGCGGCGAGCGCCGTCCCGATCATCGCCTTCGCGCCGATCATGAACAACTGGTTCGGGCTCCTGAACCCGCTCTCGAAGATGGCGATCGCCGCGATGATCTGCTTCTTCCCGGTGCTCGTGAACACGCTCCGCGGCCTCACCTCCGTGCATCCGTCGTCGATCGAGCTCATGCGCTCCTACGCGGCGGGCGAATGGGAGATCTTCCGCCGCGTCCGGATCCCCACGTCGCTCCCTTTCCTCTTCTCGGGGTTGAAAGTAGCGAGCGTGCTGGCGATGATCGGCGCGGTCGTGGGGGAGTACTTCGGAGGGTCGCGGGAGGCGCTCGGTGTGGTGATCAAGAACTCGGCGGCGCTCTTCCAGTTCGAGCTGGCGTGGGCTGCGATCATCGTCGCGAGCTTCCTCGGGGTCGCGTTCTATCTCGCGGTCGTCGCGGTCGAAAAGCTCGTCATGCGCCGATTTCCGTCGGCGCTCGAGGCATAGGCAAGGCAAAGAGGAGAAGGTGCAAATGAGAAAGGGGACGTTGATGAGGCGCAGGTGGTTGTGGCTCTTGGTCGCGGCTGTCGCGGCGGTCTTGACGCTCGCGGCGTGCGGCGGCGACGACGGCGGCGAGGCGGGCGGCGGCGGCGAGACAAGCGAGTCAGGCGGAGCCCCCGACAAGGTTCGGCTCCAGCTCAAGTGGGTGACGCAGGCGCAGTTCGCCGGGTTCTACTCCGCACTCGAGCAGGGGTACTACGACGAGGAAGGTCTCGACGTCGAGATCCTCGTCGGTGGGCCCGACATCACGCCTGAGCAGGTCGTGGCCGGCGGGCAGGCCGAGTTCGGGATCAACTGGCTCCCGAGCCTGCTGTCGTCGCGCGACCAGGGCTCGGATCTCGTCAACATCGCCCAGATCTTCCAGAAGAGCGGCATGCTCGAAGTGACGCACAAGGACAGCGGCATCACCGACGTGGCCGGCATGGCGGGCAAGAAGGTGGGCGTCTGGTGCTGCGGCAACGAGTTCGAGCTCTTCGCGGCGCTGACGAAGAACGGAATCGACCCTGACAACCCGGATGACGTCACGATCGTCGACCAGCCGTTCGACATGAACCTCTTCCTGAACCGTGAGGTCGACGCGGCTGCCGCGATGACGTACAACGAGCTCGCGCAGGTGCTCGAGCAGCAGAACCCGGACACGGGCGAGCTCTACCAGCTCGAGGATCTGAACGTGATCTCGATGGAGGACGCGGGCACGGCGATGCTCGAGGACGGTGTCTTCGTCCGCGGCGACTGGATCGCCGAGGAGGGCAACGAGGACGTCGCGGAGCGCTTCCTCCGCGCCTCGTTCCGCGGCTGGATCTTCTGCCGTGACAACCAGGAGGAGTGCCTCCAGACGGTGCTCGACAACGGGCCGACGCTGCCCGAGGGCCATCAGCGCTGGCAGCTCAACGAGATCAACGCGCTGATCTGGCCCTCGCCGGACGGCATTGGGCTCATGGACGAGGAGGCCTTTTCCCAGACGGCCGAGATCGCCGAGCAGTTCGAGGTGATCTCGCAGGCGCCCGATGAGGGGGCGTACCGCACCGACCTCGCCGAGGCGGCCCTCGAGGGCATCGAGGAGGACGCGGTCGGCGACAGCTGGGAGAAGGAGACGGTCGAGCTGCAGGAGGGCGGCGTCTAGGTACGGACGCACGCCGGCGCCCGGGTCACCCTCGCGTGGCCCGGGTGGGCGGCGTCCGAGAGGGAGGATCCGATGTCGATTCTCGTGAAGGGCGGTCGCGTGGTGACGGCCGTCGACGACTACGTGGCGGACGTCTACGTCGAGGACGAGGCCGTTTCGCTGCTCGGCGCGAGCCTCGACGTCTCGGCCGACAAGGTCATCGACGCCTCGGGCAAGTACGTGCTGCCGGGCTGCGTCGACCCGCACACGCATCTCGACATGCCGTTCGGCGGCACCGTCACGATCGACGACTTCGAGTCCGGACAGACCGCGGCTGCCTTCGGCGGGACGACGTGCCACGTCGACTTCGTGATCCAGGGACAGGGCCAGAGCTTCACGCACGCGCTCGAAGGCTGGCATGAGAAGCGCGAGGGCAAGGCTGTCATCGACAACGGCTTCCACATGGCCGTCACCGACCTTGCGGAGGGCGGATCGCTCGAGGAGCTCGCAACTCTTCCCGACCAGGGTGTGACGTCGTACAAGCTCTTCATGGCCTACAAGGGCGCGCTCATGGTCGACGACGAGACGCTCTTCCGGACGATGGAGGTGGCGGCCGAGACCGGCGCACTCGTCATGGTTCACGCCGAGAACGGCGATGCGATCGACGTCCTCGTGAAGCAGGCGCTCGCAGAAGGCAAGACGGAGCCCAAGTACCACGCTCTGACCCGGCCCCCCGAGACCGAGGGTGAGGCGACCAACCGCGCAATCCAGCTCTCGCGCGTCGCCGGCTCGCCGCTCTACGTCGTGCACGTCTCCTGCGAGGAGGCTGTCGAGCCGATCCGGATTGCTCGTGAGAAGGGCTGGAACGTCCACGGCGAGACGTGCACGCAGTACTTCTTCGTCGACTACTCGTTCCTCGAGCGGCCCGACTTCGAGGGCGGCAAGTACGTGTACACGCCGCCGCCACGGGCCAAGGAGAACCAGGAGAAGCTCTGGACAGCCGTCCGCACGGACGTCCTCTCGGTGATCTCGACCGACCACTGCGCGTTCCTGTGGGACGGCCAGAAGACGCTCGGCAAGGACGACTTCTCCAAGATTCCGAACGGCGGCCCGGGCCTCGAGGACCGGCTGAAGATGATCCATGAGTTCGGCGTCCGCCAGGGCCGAATCTCGCTCTCGCGGATGGTCGAGCTCCTGGCCACGAACCCGGCGAAGCTGTTCGGCCTCTACCCGCGGAAGGGCACGATCGCGGTCGGTTCCGACGCGGATCTCGTCGTTTTCGACCCCGAGCGGCGCGAGACGATCTCGGCTGCGTCGAGCCACTCGAAGACCGACTACAACCTCTACGAGGGCACCGAGGTGACCGGGGTGCCGGAGACGGTGCTCCTACGCGGGCAGGTTCTGGTCGAAGGAGGAGAGCTCGTTGCGAAGCCCGGCGTGGGGCAGTTCGTGAAGCGAGCACGGTTCGGCGAGCGCCTCGAGCCCGCCCACGCGACCGCGGTCTGACGTCCGCGGCCTCGGGTACAACGAGGAACCCCACACAAGGAGGCAGAGGTGGCAACACCAGAGCGTCGCTACGGGCCGGGTGCCGGTATCACGGTCGGAGGCATCATCGTGGTACTCGGGATCATCGTGATGCTGATCTGGAGCTTCTGGATTGGGCTCATCATCATCCTGCTCGGCCTCATCGCCTTCGGGGGCTTCGCCCGCGGCCGCTGGTACTAGCGGGCCGACGGGCTGGTGTAGGGGCGGGATTCATCCCGCCCGCGGCGACGGGTGGTCGGCCCGCGTGTTTCGTAGGGGCGAGGCATGCCTCGCCCGCGCTAGCGTTTCGCTATGAGCTTCAGCCAAGCGCGCGAGGCCAAGGCTCGGCGGGCGACTCCGCTCCGGCTCACGTTCGAGCGCCACGACTGGGGCTTCACCGGCGAGGCGGGCGATCCCGTCGAGGGCCGTGGGTACACGCTTCGGGACGGAGAGCGATCGCTCGCGTGGACGAGCTCCCGACTCGCCGAGGCCGGCGTCGAGGTCGTCAAGGTGGCGGGAACGTCGTACCGCCTCGACGAGCTCCAGGATCCGGGCTTCGCGCCCGGCTCGCCGCTCCTCCTTCGGCACGAGCCTGGGAATCCCCACGATCCGAACGCGATCGGCGTCTGGGCCCTCGACGGAACCGCCCAGGCCGGCTACGTGCCACGCGACCAGGCTGCCTCGATCGGAAAGCGGCTTCTCGAGTCAGAGAGCCTCGAGGTGATTGCGCTCTGGGAGTGGAGGAGCTCGGACAGGCGTCGCTACGGGCTGCGGATCGTCCTCGCGCCCGCCGAGCTGCTAGCGGAGCGCCCGCCCGCTCTAACGCGCGGCTAGGCCGGGCCTGACGAGCCGTCGCTCGGGTCGCCGGAGGCCCGCGTCGTTGACGCTTGGGTTCTCAGGCTCGACGAGGGGCGGTGCTCCGAAAGACGCTCGAACGCGTTCCGAGGGCGCGTCGCCGTAGAGCGTCGTGCGCTGACGCGGTTCGCGGCCGATTGCCCGGATCGCGGCCTCCATTCGCTCCGGCGGCATCTCCTGGCCGTGGGCCGCGCCGGCCGCGCGTGAGATCGACTCGTTCATGAGCGTACCGCCGAGGTCGTTGGCGCCGGCCCGGAGCACTGCCTGGGCGCCCTCGACGCCGAGCTTTACCCAGGACGCCTGGATGTTCGTGATCCAGGGGTGAAGCGCGAGCCGGGCGACGGCGTGCATGAGAATCGCCTCCCGGAAGGTCGGCCCAGGCCGTGCGTGCCCCTTGAGGTAGATCGGCGCCTCCATGTGGACGAACGGGAGCGGCACGAACTCGGTGAAGCCGCCGGTCAGCTTCTGCTGTTCTCGAAGGGCGATCAGGTGGCGTGCCCACGAGCGCGGGCCCTCGACGGAGCCGAACATGATCGTCGTCGTCGAGCGAAGACCGAGCCGGTGCGCGGAGTCGTGCACCTCGAGCCACTGCGCGGTCGTGACCTTGTCGGGGCAGATGACGGCGCGCACTTCGTCGTCGAGGATCTCGGCCGCGGTGCCGGGGAGCGAAGCGAGCCCGACGTCTCGAAGATGCGACAGGTAGTCGGGGAGCGGGAGGCCGATGGTCTCGGCCCCCTGCCAGATCTCGAGCGCGGAGAACGCATGGACGTGCAGGTCGGGCAGCTCACGCTTGACCGCGCCGCAGATCTCGATGTACGTCTCGCCCGTGAAGGCGGGGTGGATGCCGCCCTGGAGGCAGATCTCGACGGCACCGCGATCCCAGGCCTCATGCGCGCGGCGCACGATCTCGTCGACCGGCACGAGGTAAGGCGCCCCGCGGAGGTTCGCGGCCAGCTTGCCCTTCGAGAACGCGCAGAACCCGCAGCGGAAGTAGCAGACATTCGTGTAGTTGACGTTCCGCGTGACGACGTAGGAGACCGCGTCGCCGTTGACGTCCCGCCGGAGCCGATCCGCCGCGTCGATCAGAGCGAGGAGGTCGCGGCCGCGCGCCGAGAAGAGCGTCGTCACGTCCCCCTCGTCGAGCTCCTCCCCCTGAGCCGCCCTCCTGAGCGCAGTCCCCACGGGCCCGGCTGGCCGCGTCCAGCCTTGTAACAGACTGTTACTAGCTCCGTTCTCACCGGCGTTCGACTCGACCGAAAGGTTCTTTTCAGCAGGGAGCTCCGTTCGTACCGAACCTAGTAACAGTCTGTTGCTAGGTAGGGGGGACGTGGCTCCCGCTGACCAGGCGTCCGTTCGGGCCAGGCCTTCGGCGTCCGAGTGGCGCACGATCTTGGGGGCGACGGCGGGGTCGGACCAGCGGTCGAGGTCGGTCGCATACCTGGGGTGAAGCGGAAGCCGGGCCGCGAGCTCGAGACCGGCGGCCTCGGTCGCCCTGCGCAACCGGTCGATCTCAGGCCACGGTGCCTCCGGGTTCACGTGGTCGACCGTCACCGGCGAGATGCCGCCCCAGTCGTCGATCCCAGCGTCGAGCAGGCGCGGAAAATCGTCGTAGGAAAGGTTCGGTGGCACCTGCACTGTCACTTCGGCCGGAAGCAGGAGCCGCGCGGCCGCGGCGCTCCAGAGCAGGTCGTCGAGCGCGGGCTCCGGATGCTCGGCCATTTTCGTCCCCGCCTTCGCCCGGAAGTTCTGGACGATGACCTCCTGGATGTGGCCGTGCCGCTCGTGGAGCTCTCGGATTGCGAGCAACGCCTCGAGCCGCTCAGCATGGGTCTCGCCGATCCCGATCAGAATCCCGGTCGTGAACGGAATCCCGAGGCGGCCCGCCGCGTCGATCGTCTCGAGCCGACGCGCCGGCACCTTGTCGGGCGAGCCGAAGTGGGGGAGGCCGCGCTCGGAGAGGCGCTCTGAGGCGGTCTCCAACATGATCCCCTGCGAGGCCGAAACCGTCCGAAGCAGCGCGAGCTCTTCGATGGACATCACACCCGGATTCGGGTGCGGCAGGAGCCCGGTCTCGTCGAGGACGAGGCGGCACATGGCCGCCAGGTACTCGATCGTCGACCGGTATCCGAGCTCCGAGAGCTCCTCGCGCGCGACGCGATAGCGCAGCTCGGGCTTGTCGCCCAGCGTGAAGAGCGCCTCGTGACAGCCGTGCGCTGCGCCGGCCCGTGCGATGTCCAGCACCTCGTCCGGCCGGAGGTAGGCCCGTTCGTCACGACGCGGCGGTCGCGCGAAGGTGCAGTAGTGGCAGACGTCACGGCAGAGTTGGGTCAGCGGGATGAAGACCTTCGGTGAGTACGTCACGACCCGTGAGCGTCGGCGGCGCCCTGGCCTCGGTGAGCAGCTCGTCGAGCGGAGCCGAGAGGAGCTCTGCGGCCGTCACGCGCAGGCCTGGAGCTCGGGAAGCCGCCGCAGGTCGTCGGGCTCGTCGATGTCGAGGGCGAGCGCCGGCTCGTCGAGGACGGCCGGTTCCAGGCCGGCGCCACGAGCTCTGGCCGCGGTAAGCGCAGCCGCGTCCGGCACGCCGAACACCGGCTCGAAAGCCGCGGGATCCCGTAGGGCGAGCGCGTTCAAGCCGCCGTCCGACGCAGGCGCGAGCGCAACCGGCCGAGCCGCAGCCGCGAGCCGGTCGAGTGCTTGCGGGGTCGCCAGAGCGCAGTCAGCCATGACGACGAGAGCGCCGTCTCGCGCGCGCGGGTCACGGAGCGCGGCGGCGATCGCGGCCGCCTGGCCCTCGCCGGCGTCGACGAGCACGTCGACGCCCGGCGGAGCCAGCTCGGCTTGAGGTGTCACGACGAGCGTCACCTGGACGGCCTCGCTTGCCTCACAGGCGGCGAGAACATCCGCCAGCATCCGGCGGACGAGGGCTGCTCGCTCGTCCGGCCCGAGCTGCGGCGCGAGGCGCGTCTTCGCCCCGTCGAGCGCCTTGACCGGAACGACTGCGAGCACGCTCGGGAGCATACGTATGCGACGCTCTGGAGCGTGCCTCCCCAGACCATCACGGTGCTCGCAGGCGGGCTCGGCGGCTCGCGGCTCGTCGACGCGTTCACCCGAGCGCTCGGCCCCGATCGGGTCACGGCGATCGTGAACGTCGGCGACGATCTCGAGTTCCTCGGCCTCCACATCTCGCCGGATCTCGACACCGTCCTCTACACCCTCGCCGGACTCCTGGACGACGACCGCGGCTGGGGCGTCCGAGACGAGACATACTCGGCGCGCGCGACGGCCGAGGCCCTCGGCGCGGAAAGCTGGTTCACGCTCGGCGACCGCGACATCGGCCTCCACCTTGTCCGCACTGCTGCCCTACGCGCAGGGGAGCCGCTCTCGGCCGTGACGGCCCGCCTGGCCGAGCGGCTCGGCGTCGGAGTGCGTCTTCTCCCGGCGACCGACGGCGATCTCCGCACCTTCGTCCTGACCGACGCGGGCGAGTTTGACTTCCAAACGTGGTTCGTCCGCCGCCGGCACGCCGACCGCGTCCTCGGCGTCGCGTACAGGGGCGAAGGGAGACCTGTGCTCGGCGTCCTTGACGCGATCCGGGACGCAGACCTCGTCGTCATCGCCCCCTCGAACCCGTTCGTCTCCGTCGGCCCGATCCTGGCCATCCAGGGGGTCCGAGCGGCCCTCGCCGCGCGGCGAGTCGCCGCCGTCTCGCCGATCGTCGGCGGCGTCGCGCTCCGCGGGCCGCTCGCCGACATGCTCGAGTCCCTCGGCTTCGAGCGGAGCGCGCGCGGAGTCTCCGACTACTACGGCGATCTCGTCTCGGCCTTCGTCCTCGACCCGGCTGACGCGGAGCTCGCATCCGCGATCCCGGGAGCGGTCGTCGCGCCCGTCGTTATGGTGGAGCCCGATTCGCGGGCGGAGGTGGGGACAGCGATTCTCGAGGCGCTGCGGTGATCATCGGGATGGTCGGTGGGAGCGGCGACTTCGGTCGCGGCCTCGGCCAGCGGTTGCGCGCCGTTGGGCACGAGGTTCTGCTCGGGAGCAGGAACCCGCAGGGCGAGCTCGTCCCGAACACCGTTGCGTGTGCGCGCGCCGAGCTCGTCTTCATCTGCGTCCCGCCCGGCGCGGTCGAGTCGACCGCGGAGGGAATCGCCGAACGCCTCGAGGACAAGATCGTCGTCAGCGTCGCGACGCCGGTCGTCTTCCGCGACGGCCAGCCGACCGTCGAGGCCGCCGAGCTCTCGCTCGCCGAGACCCTGCAAGAGGCGATGCCGGCTTCGACCGTCGTAGCGGGCTTCCACACGGTTAGTGCCCGGGCGCTCGCGCGGCTCGACCATCCGCTCGACGAGGACGTGATTCTCTGCGGCGACGATGCGGAAGCGAAGGCGATCGTCGCCGGGCTTGCGCAGAGTCTCGTCGAGGGCCGCGCGGTCGATGCGGGCCCGCTCCGGGTGGCCCGCTGGCTCGAGCCGCTCACTGTCGTTCTCCTCCACGTGAACCGGCGCTACAAGGTCTCGAGCGGCGTTCGGATCACCGGCCTTGATGACTGACCTGCGGGTCTTCGGGCTGACCGGAATCCCCGAGGTCGAGCCGGGTGCCGACCTCGGCGGGCTGCTCGGCGACGCGATCGACCGGGCCGGCGGCCTCGAGCCCGGCGACGTCGTCGTCGTCGCTCAGAAGGTCGTCTCGAAGGCGGAGGGACGCGTCGAGCAGACCGACGATCACGTCGCGACGATCCTCCGCGAGGCGCGGGCGGTGAGGCGCCGTCGCGGCGACCTCGTGATCGCCGAGACCCGGCACGGATTCGTATGCGCGAGCGCCGGCGTCGACCGCTCGAACACGCCGGGCGACGGGTGGGTCGTGCTCCTCCCCGAGAATCCGGACGCATCGGCCCGCCGGCTCCGTGACGCGCTAGAGCCGCGCTTCGGCGTTGCCCCGGCGGTGATCGTCAGCGACTCGTTCGGCCGGGCCTGGCGGCGTGGCACCGTCGAGGTCGCGATCGGCGTCGCCGGGCTGGAGCCGCTCCTGGATCTCCGCGGCACCGCCGATCGGCGCGGCTACGTGATGCAGACGACCCTCGTCGCGCTGGCCGACGAGATCGCGTCCGCAGCCGGGCTCGTCATGGGCAAGGCCGACGGGATCCCGGCTGCGCTGGTGCGCGGCCTCGAGCTCGCGGCAGGAGAGGGGAGCGCGCGCGACCTCGTCATGCCCCGAGAGCTCGACCTCTTCACCTAGCCTCCACCCGTGCTCGAATCGCTCACCGACTACATCTCGGACTCGCCCTGGACGTACGGATTCCTCTTCCTGATCTCCGCGCTGGACGTGATCTTCCCGATCGTGCCGAGCGAGACCTCGGTGATCATCGCGGGGGTTCTCGCCGGAACAGGCGACCTCGTCATCTGGCTCGTCATCCCAGCCGCCGCGGCGGGCGCCATCCTCGGCGACAACATCGCCTACGTGATCGGGAGACTGGCGGGCGACCGCATCGTCGAGCGGTTCTTCAAGGGCGACCGACGGAAGCGCATCGACTGGGCCGAGAGCCAAGTGAAGGAGCGCGGCCCCTATCTCATCATCGTCGGACGCTTCATCCCGGGAGGCAGGACGGCGGTCACCCTTGCCTGCGGCATTCTCGAGATGCCGTGGCGCCGCTTCATCCTCTTCGACATCCTCGCAGGCATCGCGTGGGCCTCGTACGCCGCGCTGCTCGGATACTTCGGAGGGAAGACGTTCGAGGAGAGCCCGCTGAAGGCGTTCGCCCTCGCATTCTTCATCGCGCTGGCCGTCAGTGGCGCGATCGAGCTCTACCGCTGGCTCAAGAAGCGGCGAACCGCGACGGCTTAGTAGGACGAGCTCAAGCTCTGTCGCAGCCGCAGATCTGCTCGCCGAGGTAGCGGCGCTCGAGCCGGCGGCCGCAGCGGTGGCAGGTCGGCGGGAGCATCTGCGCGGATACGAGCACGGCGCGGGTGAGCGTGAGCCACGTAAGGCCGGGGACGACGACCGGCAGGACGTCCGGTGACATGACCTCGATATCGGCGCGGCGCCAGGGGCCCTATACCCCCCGAATGGCCTCGCGGGACACCGAGCACGACATCTAGACTGCGGTTGTGGGGATCCTCGCGATCGTCCTGATCGTCTGCGCGGTGCTCCTCATCCTCGGTGCCGAGTGGCCGCGCCTCTCCGAGCGTTTCGGGGGTGCGCCGCGTGTGCCCAGCATCCGTCGCCGCCGGCGCAAGAGCCGGCTCCAGGTCGTCGAGCCCACGGACGACGACTTCGCGGCAAGCGTCCAGCGTGACCTCGACGACCTCCCGGTCATAGAGGAGCGCGACGGCAAGTCCCGGCGCTAGCCGGCCAGGCCGACCGGGCTAAGATGACCCTGCCCGCGGATGTGGCGGAATTGGTAGACGCGCACGGTTCAGGTCCGTGTGGGGGAAACCCCGTGGAGGTTCAAGTCCTCTCATCCGCATTAGGCTCCTGAGCAGGGAAAAGCCGCTCTAGCACCCGGCGCAGAGTCCACACTCAGTCCACAAACACCTCGGAGGTGGCGTTCCGTCGAGATGTTCGCTGCCTTCCGGCGATCAGGTCGTCCCGGTTCGCTGGGTTGAGCCCGGCGAACCAGGGATTCACATTCCATTCTCAGCCGTTACGCTTCACGGCGTGGTCATCTCGTTGGTTCGCTTCAAGTCGGCGTTGTCCGACGAAGAGGTGCAGGCGAAGTTCGAGGCCAGAGCGGATGCCTACGAGCGCGTGCCTGGCCTGATCGAGAAGCTCTACCTGCGCTATCGAACAGGTGAGTTCGGAGCTGTTTATGTTTGGGAGGACGAGGATGCGCTCGCTGCCTTT
This sequence comes from uncultured Actinomycetes bacterium, assembly GCA_963733135.1. GTDB lineage: Bacteria > Actinomycetota > Thermoleophilia > Gaiellales > Gaiellaceae > CAVTBX01. Next base: position 202,501 of record CAVTBX010000008.1, on the reverse strand, counting down.
CGAACCTCCGAGCTGGGAAGCTCTATCGCCAGCGCCTACCAGGTCGAGGGTGGTGAGGTCGACTACGAGGTTGCTGACGTGACGCTCGCTGTCCGACCTAAGCTCGCCGTGCGCTGAACACTGGCGCCGCCCCTGCTCACCGGAATGATGCAATCCTCAACGTCGCGACGGCGCTTGGCGATCAGATGGAGGCTTTACGAGAGGCTGTTGCTGCAATCGAGCGAAGTCAGTTCAGCTGAGTACGCGCCGCTCGGGCGCTTCGTCGAGGTCGTCGAGTAGGCCGCGCAGGTCGTCCTCGGTGTCGCCTACGCACGCGCCCATAGTGCGCCTACCAGCCCACGGCGTCGTCCTCATGTCCGGCGAGATACGCAGTGCTGGACGCTCCCGGCGATCGCCGACGACGCGCAGGTGCCGCGTGCAGTCGCAGACACGACGGTGCTCGAGACCGACGGCCCTCGGCGGCTGCCGTTCACGTGTGAGCGGATAGCTCCTCGCGCGCCGCCATACGCCGCCTCTGGCCGTGGTCGGAAGACGAAGCCGTCGGCCGTGTCGGTGATGCGTGGATCCCAGTCCGCGGCAGGCTGCGTCACCGGGCGGCTGCGCCAGCGGCTAGCGGAGTGCTTCGACCGCATCGATCCGGAACTGGTCACTGCGGATCCTTGAACCCGACCGGTGAGCGTCCGTGCAGACCGCGGTCGTACGGAGAGAGACGCCCGTAGGCTGTAGCGCGTGCGAGGTCGCTGCCACTCACCCCTCTCCACCTGCTCCGGGCCGACCGCCCAGGTCGGCCTGCACGACAATGAAGAAATCGCCGTCATCCTCGTCTGCCGTGCGCACTACGGCCGACTCCGGAAGATGCCGCCCCGCGACCTCGACCGACTTGAACGACAACTCCGAAAGGCGTTCGGCGTCCACCGGTATGACGACGACGCGGAACCGGTAGGCGTCGTCTTCTTGGGGAGCGCCTCGTGACGAGCGCCAAGACACGGCAGCGTCTCGCCAAGGAACCATGGCGCAGGCTGTACGGCACGAAGCGCTGGAAGGACACGCGTAGCCGGACCCTCATCCGTATCGGCCGCATCTGCGAACGCTGCGGCGGCAACCGAAGCCTCGACGTCCACCACATCGTCGCCCTCAAAGACGGCGGCGCCCCCTACGACCCCAACAACCTCGAGGTCCTCTGCCGGTCATGTCACCGCGCAGCCGACAACGACAGCCGCCAGCTTTTTGCGGCTGGGCCATCCACCTTCCGCCCGGCGGACATTTCCCTCCCCGAGTCGGAAAGGTCGGGAGAGAAGCCGGAGAAGCCGCATGAATATTGGGTTGGTCCGGATGGTCGGCTGTGGTCTCGGGACTGGGGTGGCGGGACGCTCATCGTCGACGGCGAGCCGCGGCCGGGCGGCTCAAATCCCGCCGGCGTATCGCGATGATCAACCGGTGTGTTAGCAGACGTCGCGACGGGTACAGGCCCAGCCGCAATGTTCGACGGGTCGCATGAAGAACGAGAAGCTTGCCTACAAATCCTCCGTGATCTGCGCAGGCAAGCCGCCGCCGCGCTCCTGCGCGGCGAGAAAGCCGCGCTTGCACGCCACCTCGCTGTGAAGGACCTCATCGAGTACTACGAGGGACGCGCTCGCTTCGAGAGCATCTTCGCCGAGCGCCGTCGAAGGCGAACTTTCGGTCTTTAGGCATACGTCTCCGCGAGGACGTTCGGCCCGCTTTCTCTTGAAGGAGCGGCGCCAGGTTGACCTGGAGGTGGCGTACGGTCGCTAATGCCCATGTGGTGGTTTAGGCGCATGAGTTTGTGGTGATGTCCGAACTCTCTCCCCAATAAGGGGGTGAGTGAGGAAAGGGGTCTATGTGGCTGTAAACACTGAGCGTGGCCGTGCCGGAATGACCGGCTCCCGTGGAAATGGCGGCGTGGTGGCGCGGTTGAGCACCGAGACTAAGCACGCCTTCAAGACCACGGAGTTCTGGGCGATGGTCGCTGTCATCGTCGGGATCCTGATCGCCTCCGCCCTCGTGGGTCAGGGCGAGGGCACGGCGAGCGACGCGCAGGATGCGTTCCCGGCCGTACGCGCCTGGCTGTACATCGCGATCGTCGCCGTCGGCTACATGGTGAGCCGCGGGCTTGCGAAGGCAGGGAGCCGGGAGCCGTATTGGGCCGATCGAGACGACCTGCCCGGCCGCGACGACTAGACAGGCGAACGGTGGCGGGAGCGCCCTGCGGTAGCGCTCCCGCCACCCCTCACGTTCCGGGTCACATCAAGACGATGAGCTCACTACCGGCGGCACCCGCGGAGGAGCATTCACAGAGGGCGCTCAGTCCAAAGGAGTCCGACAGGGACGCTTCCAGGAGGTAACAGCATGGAAGAAAGCGACAAACAGAGGTCAGTTCAGCCCGATGAAGACGGAGACGGAACTAGCGCCGAGAACGAGGCACTCGCGAAAGAAAAAGCGATGGAAGAGAGCGGCGAAGAAAACGCTGGGTAGGAACTTAGCGGCCTCAGACGGAGCCTGGTAAGAGTCGGGCGCTGGACGGGCTCAGCTACGTAAAGCGCCACGCCGACGGTCAGGTGAGCGCAGCGCTGCGAGGAGCGAGGGGGCGGCGGCTGCTTCCTCAAGAGTGAGCTGAGCGCTTCGGCGGAAAAGCCGGGCACGCCAGCGCAGACCCCCACAGTCGCTAGGCGCTGGCGGGTCTCGCCTTCCCCGCGTTTCGATGGGTGGAACCCGGCTCGAAAATGAGCGGCGGCCAGGTCAAGCGCCCCTGGGCGAAGGGCGCACCCCTGCGGAAGACTGGGGCAGCGGCACGTACATCGTTGACGGCGAGCCGTTCCGGCCCAGCGGCACTGACCAAGCGTCGAGTCTGCTGCTCAGTCGGTGTTTTGGTCAGTGATCCGGGCGACCTGCTCTTCGTCCATGTGCTTCTCGACTACGTTGAAGCTCTCCGTACTCGAGATGACGGTCTCAACGTCGGGGATCTCGTGGCCGGGAACTACGAGGAAATGGGTCGGTTCGTCTCGAACCCGTGAATAGTCGTCGGTCGAAACTTCCACCGTTTCGTGGCAGTCTCGATCGCCGCACTCACAGACGACTTCGAAGGATGGGAGACGATCCTCCGTCACTTCCTGGATCCGCTCGTTGACCTCGCGGAACAGGGCCTCGTTCTTCGCGATCCGCTCCTCGCGAGACACAACTTCCACGTTACTCCTTTTCCACCAGCTCGTACGGCCCAAAGGTGTCGACGACGTGCTCACCGTCGGCTTGCAGGTGTCCTGCGACGATTATGAAGCGATCCTCATGGGCCCGTACCTCCCGGTACTTCGTGCCCGTCACCTCAACCCGGCCGAAGCAGAGGTCATCAGCACACTCGCACAAGAAAGGGATGACGGACTCCTCGCCCGGCTCGACGACCTCAGCGAGCCGTTCGTTCGCCGAGCGAAACGTCTTCTCGTTCTCAACGAGACGATGCTCCCGATTACTCACACCCCCTCAATTCCGCACGGCCTCGCCTCAGAAACCTCGAAACCGGCGTCGAGCCGTCGCAGGCCACGACCACCATTTTCCGCGGCTGCCGAGCTGGGCGGTCCGCGAGCTTCCCGACCGCAAGGATCACCGCTGCAATCGCGGCAAGAGCATCTATCGCGCCCGCAAAGGCGCCCAGGTAAACCCCTTGGGGGAAACCGAGGACCTGAGTCGAAGCAGTGCGCGAGCGGCGTGCCGGGACCCTGCCGCATGGGTAAGCGCCCCCTCAACCCCCCCGGGCGCTTCACTCGGCCGCCGCTCCTTCTTGCTCGCTCGTAGGGCGGTCTCGCCTAGCCCGCGCCGGAGTAGCAAAGGAGGGAGGGGAGACTTGGACCACCCCCAACGACACCGTCCCCCCGTCCCTCGGATGCCAGCGCTCAGGTAGCCGCCTCTAAGGCGCTGCCGCGGCAAACGTGCCCGCTTTCCGCGACGCGGAAACGTGGCTGAGGTCGGCCCATCGGCCGAGTACATTGGCGACGGGCAGCAGCGTTCGACTGCTTCCAATGAGGTCGGCTAGTGAACGGGCCGCGTCGTGGGCTCGTCGGCCGCGGAGGGCGGCGAGGAGACTGAGAGAGGCCGCCGCTTCGTCGAGCGAAAGGTGCGCGTCCTTGCAGAGTCGAGCGTGGCAGCGAACCGCGGCTCGCTCGTAACGTGCTGGCTCGCTGTCGAGGTAGATGAGGGTCAGTTCGAGCGCCTCGGCAAGACCGACGTGACGGAGTTCGAGCGCGGCCGTCGTGGCGCCGAAGGCGTCACGAGCGTCGAGCGCACGGCGGAAGCGAGCGTAGGCCGAACCCTCCGAGGTCACGAACGCATGTTCGCATAACCAGAAAATGAGCGACCCCGCTCGGCCTGCGTGAGATGCGCCAGCCCGCCAAGTCCCCCGCAAAAACGCCGACGTGCGGGAGGTATTGCAGCGCGGGCGCCGTACCTGCGACCGTGCCTGACACCCATAGCCCCTTCGGACGAGATCGGTTCGGTAGAGCCGCAGAGGCCGCGGCACGCTTCTTCGGGACGCCGCGGTACATCATCGCGCAAACCGTTGCCGTCGTTGTGTGGATCGTGCTGAACTCAGTGGCGCTCGCCCGACACTGGGATCCTTACCCGTTCATCCTGCTGAACCTCGGATTCTCGTTGCAAGCGGCGTACGCCGCGCCGCTCATCTTGCTCGCGCAAACGCGCCAGGCGGAACGCGACGCTATGCAGGCGGCCATGCTTGAGGATCACCGACAGCAGACTCTCAAGGAGAGCTTGCGGCGTGAGGACAAGATCGAGCAGCTAACTGCGGAGCTGCACACGCTCCTAGAGACGAATACGCGGTTGACACGCGAGATCCGCGATCTCGTCCGGCACTAACGCGCCGGGCAGTCATCGCACGTACGAGGTCACCGAACTAGGGTGGACACCGGGCCGCCGCGTCAGATCGCGATGATGCGGAACCGGGGCGTTCTCACTGCCGCATCGGGGGCGAGCATGGCGACCGACCCCACGTCGCGCTCACCACCCCGACCCCGCACATGATTCTTAGGTTCTAGGTTCGGACTCTTTTGGGCCACACCCTAATACCAGATGAATAGCTCCACTCTTTGCCTCGAGCCCTCTTGGTTCAGCTTGGTCAGGCGTGCCCTTCCTTCTGTCCCGCGGAAGTCGCGACGGCCGCCGGTGATCGTTAGACGGTTGCGGTCTCGGAGCGGGCGGAGGACGCCCGCCAGTTCAATCTTGCCCCGATTTCGAATGGCCAGCGACGCGCTGCATTTGGCGGCCTCGGCAGAGGTGCTGACGCAAACGGCGGAGAAGCTTCCGACCTCCTTGCCCCGGCGCCGGAGGGATCCCTCAGACCCGAACACATCTCCGCCGGACTGCCCCTGGGGGTCGTTGTCCACGTAGAAGCCGTCTGTCGTGACCAAATTCACCCTGAGCTTCTCGTCGGCAGCGGATGCGCTACTACCTGACGCGCCTATGAATGCGGCGAGTGTTAGCGCCGCGAGAATGATCTTGGTTTTCAAGCGTTCCTCCTGGCATTGTGTAGACTTCGATCGGCCGTGGCTAAGCTCGCTTGAGCCGCTCGCGGCCACGGCGTGCGCCCTCCCGAGTCGTCCATGTTCCAAACGCACCAGGGCGATTGTGACCTTGTCCTCGGATTGAAGAGCACCCTCGACAGAGACTTCTCGGACACACTCCGGACACAAACCCGTGAAATCGCGGTGACGGAGCCATGCGCTTCGGCAGCATGCGGGCATAAGAATTCCCTGCAATCACGCCACTTCCCGCCACCACTCGTCACCGGCCGCCATGAGCCGTGAGAACCCCGTGGAGGTTCAAGTCCTCTCATCCGCATTTTCGCCCTAAGCAGGGACAATCACTTCAGGGACGCGACGCGGAGTCCGCGCTCAGTCCGTGAACCTTTCGGCGAGGGCCGGTGCCGATTCAAAAGGAGTGGTGGAAAATTGGAACTTGAGGCGGCGCGTGTCTTAGGGCCGAGGGATGGCAAGGCCGGCTTCCTTGGAAGCATCGGAGTGCGCTTTATGGTCGACGCCGGCGAGTCCGGTGGCGGTTTTTCGCTGGTCGAGCACCCGATGTCGGCACGCGCGTTAGCGGCTCCACTGCACCGTCATACACGAGAGGATGAGTACAGCTACATCATCGAAGGGCGCGTCGGCGCTCTGCTTGGCGACGAAGTAGTCGTCGGCGCTCCCGGTGATCTGATCTTCAAGCCGCGCCACCAATGGCACACGTTCTGGAACGCAGGAGACGAGCCGGCACGGCTCATCGAAATCATCTCGCCCGGCGGTTTCGAGCGTTACTTTGCCGAACTTGTCGAGCTCGGTGGCAGCACCCGAGCCGAACCGCCGACGTTGGCCGCCCTTGCAGCCCGGTACGGACTTGAGGTCGATCCTAAGAGCATCCCCGGGCTAATCCAACGCTTCGATCTGACGTTCCCGGGCAAGCCGCTCTAAGAGCTCATTTCAAGAAGGTGAGAATGGCGTGGTCGTGAGGGCGGATGCGCAGACGGAAGCCGCGTTGCTCGAGCTCCTGCGGCGCTTCTGCTCCGGGTTCGTGGCCCGGGATGCCGACGCCGTCATGCAGCTGTTCGCGTCGGACGCCGACGTCGTGATGGTCACGTCCGAGGAATCGCTTCTTCGCGGTCCCGATGAGGTCAGAGCCTTTCTTGACCACTACGCGCAGGGGACTACCAGGTATTCCTGGGCATGGGATCGCCGTGATGTTTCTGCCGCGGGACCTGTGGGATGGCTCTTGGCGGAGGGCACGGAGACCGCAGCCGTCGACGAGCGTCGTGAGATTCATCCCTATCGCATGGGCATGGTGTGCGAGAGGCGCGAGGGCCGCTGGCTCCTAGTACAGGTCCATGGCTCCTCTCCCCATCCGGGCTAGCGCCTCGAGAATCGCGGTCGGTTCAGACCGCAGCCCGGTTGCCGCTCGTCCAGGCGGTGGCAGCTTGGCGAAGGGCGGGGAGACACGACCCCCCGGTCTCAACCCGCCCCTCGCTGCCGGCGCCCGGCGAATGGACGCAGGGCGTGGAAAACCTTGTTCCCAGCCGCCGTGTGCCGAAACCGCCTAATCGCTCGGAGCCGCAAGCAGACGCGATTTCCCTCGCTCGGGGCAAGAAACGGCCCTCTCCGTGGCTCTCAATAGAAGAGGGAGCCGGCGTCGCGAAGGACGTGACGGCGGCAACGCCACGGCCTACCCCTACGGCTAAGGGCCGACTCCGGCTCCCTCGTGACACTCTTGCCCGTCGCGCCGCCGAGCGCAACTTGGTCTCGCAATCGGCGCGCGAGAAACGCAGGCGTGCAGGCCGTCGCTAGGCTCCGAGCCGTGAGTGGGCAGCACGCGATCGAGGCCCAGGGCCTCGTCATGCAGTACCGGAAGGGGCCGCGGGCCGTGGACGGGATCGACCTCACCGTCGAGTCGGGCGAGATCTATGGCTTCCTCGGGCCGAACGGTGCGGGGAAGTCGACAACCGTCCACATGCTGACGACGCTCCTTCCGCCGACGGAGGGAACCGCGCGCGTGGCCGGCTTCGACGTCGCCAAGGAGGGGCCGCAAGTTCGCGCTGTCATCGGCGCCGCTCTCCAGGAAGCCGCGCTCGACCCGCTCCTCACCGGGCGCGAGCACCTCCGTCTCCAAGGTGCGCTCCAGGCGCTACCGCGTGCCGAGCGACGGCCGCGCGCGGATGAGCTCCTGACCCGCGTCGGGCTGACTCAGGCTGCCGACCGGCGCGTCGGCGGCTACTCGGGCGGGATGAAGCGCAGGCTCGATCTCGCGATGGCGCTCGTGCATCGACCACGCGTTCTGTTTCTGGACGAGCCCACGACCGGCCTCGACGTGCAGAGCCGCACGGCCCTCTGGGAGGAGGTCGAGCAGCTCGCACGGCAAGACGGCGTGACCGTGTTCCTGACGACGCAGTACCTCGAAGAGGCGGATGCGCTCGCGAACCGCATCGGGATCATCGACGGCGGCCACATCGTCGCCGAGGGATCGCCCGGCGCGCTGAAGGCGGAGATCGGACGGCCTACGGTCGAGGTCGTGCCGGCCGACAAGGAGGAGACCGACCGGCTCGCTGACGTGCTCGACCGCTTCGGCGAGCGCAGCGGGTCGCAGCACGGCGTTTCCGTCCGTCTTTCCTCGGGAGCCACCGGCCTGGCCGAGGTCGTCCGGGCGCTCGACACGGAGGGCCTGGAGGTCGAGCACCTCCAGCTCCACCAGCCGACTCTCGACGACGTCTTCCTCGCCAAGACCGGGCGCTCCCTCGAGGGCGCCGCCGAGGAAACCGAACCCGAGCAGGAGCTCGATCCCGAGGAGCGGCAGGCCGCGACACAAGCCGCGTGACTCAGGCCTTCGGCGACCAGGTTCGGCTTCTCGCCCGCCGGTCGGTCGTCAGAACCCTCCGGCAACCGGCGAACGTCGCGTTCCCGCTCGTCTTCCCGCTCCTCCTGCTCGCCGTCAACTCGGGCGGGCTCGACTCGGCAACCGAGCTCCCCGGGTTTCCGACGGAGTCTTTCGTCGCGTTCGCGCTTGCAATCCCGTTCATCCAGGGCGCTCTCTTCGCGACCATGAACGCGGGCACCGACCTCGCGCGCGACATCCAGACTGGCTTCCTGAACCGGCTCTCGCTGACGCCCATGCGCGGGATCGCGGTGCTGGCGGGCCAGCTCGGCGGCGTAGTCACCATGGGACTCCTCCAGGCCGCCGTCTACCTCGCGGCCGGGCTGGCCGTGGGGGTCAGGCTCGAGTCGGGGGTCCCCGGGATCCTCGTCCTCTTCGTGTTCTCGGCGCTCGTCGCGCTCGGATTCGGCTCGCTCGGGGCGATTGCGGCGCTCCGGACCGGTTCAGGCGAGGCGGTGCAGGGTCTTTTCCCGCTCTTTTTCGTCTTCCTTTTTCTCTCGTCGATGAACCTGCCGCGGAACCTGATCGAGATCGACTGGTTTCGGGCCGTCGCGACGGCGAACCCGGTCTCGTACCTGATCGAGTGCGTGCGGAGTCTCGTCATCACGGGCTGGGACGCGCAGGCGCTCGCCCTCGGGTTCGGGATCGCCCTGGCCATCGCTGTCGTCGGCCTGACACTCGCAGCGGCTGCGCTCCGGACGAGGATGACGCGCTCATGAGGACGCTCGCGGTGGCCGAGGGGGTGGCGTGGCGGACGCTTCACAACGTCTTCAAGAATCCTGAGCTGCTGCTCCCGGGGCTCCTGTTCCCGCTCTTCTTCTTCATCGCCTTCGCCGGCGGCCTGTCGAGGGTCGAGGACGTGCCGGGCTTCGAGTACGGGCCGGGCTACACGGGCTTCCAATTCGTGTTCGTGCTCCTGCAGTCTGCGGCGTTCGGTGGGGTCTTTACCGGCTTCGGCATCGCCCGGGACTTCGAAAGCGGCTTCTCGCGGCGACTCCTCCTAGCCGCTCCGAACCGAAGCGGAATCGTGGTCGGCTATGCGATCGCCGCGCTGATTCGGTGGCTCGTCACGGCCACGATGCTCACGGGCGTCGCGCTCGTCGGTGGCATGGACGTGGGCGGCAACGGCATCGACCTCTTCGGGCTCTACGGCTTAGCGATGATTGTGAACGTCGCCGGAATCCTCTGGGCGTGCGGCGTCTCGATGCGGCTCCGGACGATGCAGGCCGGGCCCGTCATGCAGATCCCGGTCTTCCTGACGCTCTTCTTCGCCCCCGTCTACGTGCCCCTCGCGCTCCTCGAAGGCTGGATCGAAGGGGTGGCGAGCGTGAATCCGCTCACGCGCGTCCTCGAGTCCGGCCGCAGCCTCCTGGCTGGCACGCCTGAAGAGGTTGCGGTCGCGTTCGCCGTCGCGATCCTGCTTGCCGGCACCCTCTGGCTCTGGGCTCTCCGCGGCCTCAGAAGCGCCGAGCGGGCCGGCTAATCCCGCTGCCAGGAATCCGTCGTCTGCGACCGAAGCTCTCGGGGAGCTGCTAGAACGTCGGCGGGCGCTCTGCGCCCATGTTCTTTGAGGAGCCCCTCTTTTTCTCTCTTCCGGTCGGCCGATCCCGGCTCGATCACCCGTTCCGGGATCAAGCGCCTCGGCGGCCTCGCCGATGCCAGGTGCGTGAAACGGCTCGAGCGGGTACGTAAGTCGCGCAAGTTGCGGCTCCTCCTTAACATCGTCTATGCAGTGATCGCCGTCGGCCTGGCCGTCGTGACCGCGCGGCACTTCGCGTCGACCGGCTGGCCGCTCGCGCACGCCGACTTGACCCTGGTCGCGGCGTCGAGCTCTCTCTTCTTCCTCGCCTACGCGTTCAAGGCGATCGGCTGGCATCGTCTCTTCGCTCCGCACGAGCGGCCACACGCGATGGCGCTCGCCGCAGCAGGCGGAGCCGCCTGCGTGACCGGGGCCGCGCTGCCCGGTCGCTTCGACGACGCTGTGCGCGTTGCCGTCGTCCGCAAGTACCCCGGTTGTGGCGAGGCGCGTGTCGGAACGCTATGCCTCTCGCTCTTCATGCTCGGGCTCGTGGACACCGTGGCGCTCATGCCCTTCGCCTCGGCCGCGGCTGCGACCTCGGACGGAACCGCGGTGCGCTGGGCGCTCGGCGTAGTGGCGTTCGCGGGCCTCGGAGCCGCTGTCCTCATGACGTCGCTCCCGCGCCTCACGGCGAGCGGGCGGCTCGTCCGCTACCGCTTCGTCCGCTGGATCTCGCAGCGCCTCACTGCGCCGCGCGACGCCTGGGCGGCCTGCGCGCTCGTACTTGCCTCCTGGCTCGTTCGGGGCATTGCCCTCCTCGCGCTTCTCGGCGCGCTCGGAATCGGCGTCTCGTTCCCCATCGCCCTCGCGTTCCTCTGCGGCGCCGCAGCCTCGGGCGCGCTTCCGATCGCGCCGGCCGGTGCCGCCACCCAGGCGGGAGCCGGAGCCGCGATCCTGATCGCGAGCGGCGTCGCGACCACACAGGCCATCGCCTTTGCGGTGGCCGCTCAGGCGCTCCTCATCATCGCGGGTGCCGCCGTGCTGGTCGTCGCCGCACTCTGGACGGGCGGCTCGCGCCTCGCCGTCCGGCTCGCAACGACCGCCTAGTTTGAGTCTGAGAGCGGCCCGCTTTCGCAGGCCGCCTCAGCGTGATCTGCCTACTGCGCTCCCCGAAGTCGCACGACGTCCGCCTGTCCCGGGATCAGCGCGTTCGTGGCGCCCCAGATGCTCCCGTTGTTCTGACGGATCGTGATGGACGTGAGGATCGGCTGGCCGGATACGACCTTCTTGCACTCGCCCGAGATGGGGCTGCACTCGCGCACCGAGCCGCCGATTCCCTGTCCCGTCTCGAAGGCGAGGAAGCTCCCGTCGTCGAGTTGGGCCGCGTAGAGCTTGTTCTTGTACCAGTCGAGATCGACGACCGACGTCAGCCCGTCGACGACGACTTCACACTTGGGGCTCGTCGCACAATCGACGTTCCGAGCATCCCGGTCGATGCGCCAGATGCGTGACTGGTGCCGCGGCCCGGGGAACCCCTTCAACTCGGCGACGTAGTAGCCGCTCGGCTTCACGACGACGCTCGTCGGGACCGGCTCCGCCGGGATCATCGGCGGCAGGTCGCAGACGAACGCAAAGTCGGGAGGGGGATTCGGGCAGCCGAAGAGTCGCTTGGCGTTCCTCGTCGGCACCAGCTCATCCGGCAGGACTGCGATGAGGCCGAGCTTTCCGTTCGGCCGGACCCTGATCAGGTCGTTGCCGGCGGCATCAGCGACGACAGCGCGACCGTTGCTGACGTTCTCGATGTCGAACGGGTTCGATTCGACCACCGCGGGGTGCGGATTGTTCTTCTTCTCGAAGGCGAAGAGGTTGGCGATCCGATCCTGGCGCTTGGGCGTGACCCTCCAGACCCGCATGTTGTCGGTGCTGCCGCTCGTTATCGCCCAGACAGGTAACTCGTCGCTTTCGTCGACGTCGACCACACCGGGCAGGGGGGCCCAAAGGGCGGCAACACCGGTTCGCACCGGGATTCGCACGATGCCCTGACCCGAGTCGGCAACGAGAAGCCCGCCTTTGCCGGTCGTGACGCCGAAGATCGGCGTCACGTAGTCGCTCGGGTCGGCGCTTGCACCGGCGGGGAAGGCCAGAAGCGCAGCCAGGAGCGCCAGAAGAACAAGGAGTCGAGACACGAGGAGTCCTTTCGTCGGCCGCAGAGCGGCGATCATGGCACGATCGTGATGCTCGACTCAACAACAGCAGAAGGCCGTGTTCGGCGACCGTCGCGGGGAAGGGCCGCGGTACGCTCCGGCGGATGCTCGACCTGCACGCGCTGAACGGCCTGATCCTGATCCTCGCCAACGCGCTCGCGTTCGGCTGGGGCGCCGTCTACGCACGCCGCCGCCGGCCGCCCGGACGTCTCTACGCGCACGCCCTGGCGCTCGCGCAGGCGCTCCTGATCGCCCAACTCGCGCTCGGGCTGCTCCTCCTGGCCGACGGCAACCGCTCGACCGATGACCTGCACTACCTCTACGGGATGCTCGCGCTCCTGGCCGCGCTCTCGCCGTGGGTCTACGCGCCTCCGGTTCCGGCACGCCGGCTGCTCTGGTTCGTCGGCGCGAGCTTCCTCGCGGCCGCACTCGGGATCCGCGCCTACACGACTTCCGGATGAGTATCAATCCCACTCTCAGAGGCTTTCTGATCATCATCGGCGTCGCGGTGGCGATCACCGCGCTCCAGCTTCAGGTCGCACTCGACGCGACGCTCATCATCCTGCGCGTCGTTTTCCTGATCGCGATCGCGTTCGTCCTCTACGTGCTCTGGCGCAACAACCGAACGGAGATCGCGACCTGGCCGCGCCGGGCTCAAGTCGTGTTCTACGGGGGAGCGCTCGTCGCGATGGTGGACGTCGCCGCAGCGTTCGTGACGACCTTTCCGTCCGGCGGGCTCGAAGCCCTCGTCTTCTTCCTCGTCTTGGCTGCATGCGCCTTCGCGATGATCCGCGTCTGGCGCGAGCAGCACTTGTACGGCTACTGACTCTGCGAAAGACTGGGAATTCTCCCGGTGTGCGGCCGAGCTGTCTCTGCTTATGTGGCGGAGCCAGCGAACTCGCACGCTAGGAGGCAGCCGTGGAGACGTTCGATCGCCGCACCTTCCTGGTCAGGAGCGCCGCCGTCGCAGGCGGTCTCGCCATCGCAGGCCCCTTAGAGGCGTTCGGAGCGCGTGTCAGGACTGGCCGGCCCGTGCGGCATCCGGGATACGGCCCGCTCGTTGACATGGGAGACCTCTGGCTTCCGGAGGGCTTCCAGTACCGCATCATCTCGAAACGGGGCGACCCGATGAGCGATGTCGACCCCGTGTCCGGCCTACCGAACCCGACCCCGAGCCGCTTCGACGGCATGGCCGCTTTCGTCGATCGGCAGACCGGCGACACAGTCCTCGTTCGCAACCACGAGAACCGGAGCCGCCGCAACAACTCCGTCGTCGCCGAAACCCCGGTGCGCGTTCCGAATCCGTACGACGGCGCCCTCCGTCCGCAGGACGGCACTCCCTTCTGCCGTGGAGGCGTGACGAAGCTCGTGATCAGAAATCGCCAGGCGGTCAGCTCCACCGCCCTGCTCGGTGGGACGATCTGGAACTGCGCCGGCGGCACGACTCCCTGGGGAACGTGGCTCTCGTGCGAAGAGGAGGCGATCGACAGCGGGACGGCTGCGGCCCCGATCCCGCACGGCTACGTCTTCGAGGTCGACTCCGCCGCCACGACGCCCGTCGATCCTCGCCCGATCAGGGCTGCCGGTCGCTTCGATCACGAGGCGGTCGTCTGGCACGACCGGAGCCTCTACCTCACAGAGGATCGGGGGGTGGGGCCTGCCGGAACTGGAATCCCGGCCTGTTTCTACCGGTACACGCCCGAGCGGACCCCGCGGGCCTTCGGCGATCTCGCAGCCTCGTCCGGCCCGCTCCAGGCGCTCGTCGTCGACGGCTATCCGAACCTGAACACGAGCACAGCCTGGCCGGTACCGCTTGGGGAGCCGCTGCCGGTCAGCTGGGTCACCGTTCCCAATCCCGATCCTGCGACTGCGCCGAACGAGTCTCCGAACGCCGTTCGGGTACAGGCCCAGGCGCTCGGCGCCGCCCGCTTCGAGCGGACTGAAGGCTGCTGGCTCGGCGAGGACCGGTCTGACCGGCATGACGACGACCACCACCGAAACGGACGACGTCGCAGGCGCGAGCGCATCTACTTCGACTGCACGACCGGCGGCCCCTTGCGGCTGGGCCAGATCTGGGAGCTCGACCCGGATGCGATGGAGCTCCGGCTCATCTACCAGTCCGACGATGCGGGCGGGCTCTTCCAGCCGGACAACCTCACGGTCGCTCCGACAGGCGACCTCTTCATCTGCGAGGACACCGGCGGTGACCCTCTTCCGCACCTACGAGGGCTCACACCCGACGGCCGGATCTTCGACTTCGCGCGTGCCGGCCGCGGCGGGCTCTCAGCGGGCGTGAACGGCACCGAGTTCTGCGGCGTGTGCTTCGCGGCCGGGCCGCGCCGTAAGCGTGGCCACAGGAACAAGCTGCGCCACGTAACGCTCTATGTGAACCAGCAGGGCGAAGCTCCGGCCACCGGAGCGCCTGCGGTGACATACGCAATCTGGGGGCCATGGAAGCGCCGAGGCGAAGGGGACGACGACTAGGGCGGCCTACTCCGCCCGGATGCCGGCGCGGGCGCCGTCGAGCGAATCGAGAACGGCACGGATCTCGGCGGCCTCGCCGACGAAGATGGGGACGTCGCGCTCGGTGTAGCGGCTCGCCTCGGTTTCGCGGAGAGTCAGCATCAGCTCGAGGAAATCCGCCGGCTCCTCGCACTCGAAGGCGGTCATGAACTCCTGGTCGTCGATACCGAAGCTGTAGGTCGTGTGGTTCGTGATCGTGACGAAGCGGCTTCCGATCTCGGCGTGCTCGCGCATTGCCCGGCCGCGATCCTCCAGGGGGAGCGCGTACCACTCGCGCTTCTTCACGAAGGGGTAGACGACAAGGTACGGGGCCCCGCGAGGGATGACTCGCCGATGCTTGCGTTTCTCCTCGAAGTACTTCGAGGGCCGCGTCGCCGCGAGGTAGGAGTACGGCGTCTCGAGCCAACCTGCGAGCGGAGTCCCGTTCAGGTCAGTCTGGAGCTCGCGGAGGTCTACGAACCGGTCCGTGAGCTTCCAGAGCATGAGATCGGCTTCCGGCCGGACGCCCACGAGACTGTACGTGCGGAGCTCCATGCGCTCGGCCCAGTCCTCGACGACCTCGGCGTAGGCGTCCTTCGCGGCCGCCCGCTCCTCGATCGGGAGCCGCCGCCAAGCCGGGTCGAGCCTGTGCAGGGTGTACGCGACGTACTGCTGTCCGCCGGTGTCGTCGGGCATCGCTAGATCGTAGCCAGGCCGCCACAGAGCAGGCACGTCCGCGCGCGTTCTGTGACGCTTTTCGGCCTAGTCTCGAAAGGGCGGTCGGGGCGCGTGTCGGCGGGCAGGCGGGCAGCTCCGACCGCATCCGTTCCTCGCGTCGCGACGGTATCCCGAAGCAGAGCAGCTCCGCACCGGGAGCTAGTTGTTCGGCTCTCCGCGTTCGCTCGGCTCTCCGCGTTCCTGCTCGAGCTCGGTGATCATGTCCGTGACGACCGCGGCGATGCGCTGCCGGCCTGGCTCCGCGGAGTCGGAATACCGCTCCAGGATGTCGTTGAGGATCGGCAGCGCGCTGTCGGGATCTGTCGCGACCACACTGCCGTGCTACCCGGAGTTGCTCGCTCGAACACCATCGAACGAAAGACGTGCGAGAGATGCCGTACCAGCGGCACGGTTACGCGGCGCGCGGTTCAGCCGGATCGGCGGTCTACGGAGCAGGGACTAGGCTAGGCCGGGCGATGGCCACGGCCGAGGAGACACGCTCCGACCGCATCGAGGCGCAGCTCGAAGGCCTCCCTCGAAAGGCCGGCGTCTACTTCTTCCGGGACGAAAAGGATGCCGTGCTCTACGTCGGCAAGGCCAAGAGCCTCCGCCCTCGGGTGCGTTCGTACTTCCGCGGCGGCGACAGCCGCCAGGGACTCGACAGGATGGTGAATCGCGTCGAGCGCATCGAGGTGATCGTGACCCGGAACGAGACGGAGGCGATGCACCTCGAGCAGAACCTCATCAAGCGCCACCGACCCCCGTTCAATGTGCGCCTCCGCGACGACAAGTCGTACCCCTACATCGCGGTCACCGTGGAGGACGACTTCCCGCGCGTCATGTTCACGCGGGAGCGGCATCGCCGCGGGGTCGTCTACTTCGGCCCCTATGCCAACGCGAAGAAGGTGCGCGAGACGCTCGACGTGCTGAACCGCGTCTTCCCGTACCGGCCGTGCGAGGGTCCGCAGCCCGGGCGGCACAGCGGGATTCCATGCCTCGATTACCACATCGACCGTTGCCTCGCGCCGTGCGTTGGCTACGTGACGAAGGAGGGGTACCGCGAGGTCGTCGACGGCGTGGTCGAGTTTCTCTCCGGCGAGACCCAGCCGATCCTGCGCAGTCTCGAGGAGCGGATGGCCGAGGCCTCCCGGAACCAGGAGTTCGAGGCTGCGGCCCGCTACCGGAACCGCCTCAACTCGGTGCGGCACCTCGCCGAGCGCCAGGCCGCCGACAAGCGCGCGATCGGGACGATCGACGTCCTCGGAATCGCGTCCTCGGCCGAGCGGGCGGCAGTGCAGGTGTTCCCGCTCCGTGGCGGCCGGCTCGTCGACCGGCACAGCTTCCACTTGGACAACGTGGCCGGCCAGGACACGGATGCGCTCCTCGAGGCCTTCGCGCTCGAGTACTACGGGAGCGCGCCCGCGATCCCGCCGCTGATCGTCCTGCCGCCCGAGGCCGCCGCCAACTCGGCACTCGAGGAGTTCCTCACCGAGCGGCGTGGCTCCCAGGTCGAGGTCAGGCCGGCGCAGCGCGGCGAGAAGCGGCGGCTCGCCGAGCTTGCCCGCCAGAACGCCGAGCTCGCGCTGGAGCAGGACGTCGTCGATTCGGAGCGCAAGCGCGCGCGCCGCATCGAGGCGCTCGAGGAGCTGCGTGAGAGCCTGAACCTCGAGAGCCTGCCCCTCCGGATCGAGTGCTTCGACATCTCGAACATCCAGGCCGAGTCGCCCGTCGGGTCGATGGTCGTCTTCGCCGACGCGATGCCGAAGAAGGCCCACTACCGCAAGTTCGGGATCAAGGATGCAGTGGGCCCGGACGACTTCGCGATGATGGCCGAGGTCGTCTCACGGAGGTTTGCGCGTCTTCGGCCTGCCACGGATCTCGCCGACTACGACGAGAGCTTCGCGGCCACACCGAACCTCGTCGTCATCGACGGCGGCAAGGGGCAGCTCGCGGCCGCGCTCTCCGCCATGCAGGCTTTCGATCTCCCGCGCGTCGCGGTCATCGCGCTCGCCAAGCGCGAGGAGGAGGTCTTCCTCCCCAGTCGGCCCGACCCCGTGCGACTCGACTCGGGCTCGGCCGGGCTTCAGCTGCTCCAGCGGGTCCGTGACGAGGCGCACCGCTTCGCACTGGGCTTCCACCGGCAGCGGCGTAGCGCCCGCTCGCACGAGTCGATCCTCGACGCGCTGCCCGGGGTGGGGCCTGCTCGAAAACGGGCGCTCATGCAGCACTTCGGCTCTCCTGAGCGACTCCTTGCGGCGGCGCCCGAGGAGCTCGAGGGCGTGCCGGGCGTTCCGGCCACGACGGGGCGGCGCATCTACGCGGCGCTCCACAAGGCTGGGCGCGGATAACGGAGCAACGCCAGGGAGAGGAGGCTGCCCCGCCCGTCGGGCCGCGGGCGGTCTTTCGCCTCCTTCGCACGAGCGAGTTCGGACCCTACTTCGCCGGCAACGCGCTCTCTGCGAGCGGCGGCTGGTTCCAGAACCTCGCCGCGGCGATCCTCATCTATCGCCTCACCGGGTCGGAGCTCCTGCTCGGCGTCGTGACGTTCGCGAACTTCGTGCCCATGCTCGTGCTTGCACCCTGGACGGGGAGCCTGGCCGACCGGTTCGACCGCAGGCGGCTCCTGCTCGTCACGCAGCCGATCTCGGCGCTGCTCGCCGGCGTGCTCGCACTCGTCACCGCGCTCAATCTGGCGACGGCGCCGCTCGTCATCTGTCTCGTCCTGGCCGTGGGGATCGTGTCCGCGTTCTCGGTGCCGGCTCAGATGGCGCTGGTCGCCTCACTCGTACCGCCGCGCGACCTGCCCTCCGCCGTCGCGCTCAACTCGATGACGTTCAACATCGCCCGTACAGCGGGACCGGCGCTCGCGGCGCTCACGATCGCCACGCTGGGGATCGCGGAGGCGTTCGCGGTCAACGCCGCTACGTACCTCCTGTTCACCCTCGCGCTCCTGACGGTCTCTCCGCGACCGCAGGAGCGCGCCGCCAGAGGCGAGTCGCGGCTTCGGGACAGCCTCCGGCTCGTTGCCCGCGAGCCGCGGCTCCTGGCGTACCTCCTGATCGTGGCGGCGGTCGGCTTCGCGTCCGACCCGGTCAACACGCTCGCGCCCGCCTTCGCCGAGGAGTTCGGCTACGCCGACACTGTTTCGGGCCTCATCATCGGCGTCTTCGGGGCGGGGGCCGTGACCGCCGCGTTTGTCGTTGCCGGGCGGACCGCGGGCACTCGGCGCCGCATGACGGCCACGCTGGCGCTCATGGGCTTCTCCATCATCGGCTTCTCGCTCTCGCCGCGACTCGAGGTCGGCTTCGTGTTCCTCTTCCTCGCCGGGATCGGCTATCTCAGCTCCAACACGGCAGCCACAAGCCGGCTCCAGCTCGAAGTGGAGGAGAGCCAGCGCGGGCGGATCATGGCACTCTGGACAGTCGCCTTCCTGGGCCTTCGACCGGTCGCGAGCCTCGTCGACGGCGTGGTCGCATCGGCGCTCGGCGTCCGGGTTGCCGGGGTCTTGCTGGCGCTCCCCGTGCTCGCCTGCGCCGCAGGGCTGCTCCTCCTCGGAGACCGGCCAGGCGAGGCGAGTTCGAGCTCAGCCGCGTGACAAGAGCCAGAGCCCGCCCACGGTGTAGAGCACCATCAGCGTGAGCAGCGCGTACTGCGTTCTGAGCGCCTCGCGCGGCCCGTCGGAGATGGCGAGCGCGCGATCGTGGGCCAGGATCAGGCCAGCAACGTGGCCGAGGACGAGCGCGCCGACTTGGACGTACCAGACCGTGTTCGGCGAGACGAGCGTGATGTCGGGCTGGTAGTCGGCCGTGCCGAACAGATCCCACTTCCGGCCGAACGGGTCGGAGGCGAGCGGGATCGCGAACTGGCCCTGGACGACGAGCAGGGTGAAGTAGTGCGCGACGACGTAGACGAACGCGACCGGCACGAGGCTCATGAGGAACGCGCCTACGAGGTCGTGCCTCCCGGTGAGCAGTCCTGCGATCGTGGTCGCGGCCAAGTACGCGCCTGCAACGAGCGCCACAGCAGCGACGAGCCCTCCGAGGTTGAAGGCGGTCTGGAGGAGGTCCGCGACGCCGGATTCCGAGAGGTCGGCGATGCGGTCTTGCCACCACGAGGTCTGGCTGAAGCCGTCGAACGCGACCGCGCCGAGCATCACCGACACGAAGGCGAGCGTCCCGGGCGTCGAGTCCGGTACGGCCAGGCCGGTTAGCGGGGGCCGGATCACGAGTTCCCGGGTTCCGTCTCGCTCGCGGCTCCCGAAGGGCGCGATCCGGCTCAGGAGCTCGAAGTAGACGCTGAACCCGTCGCCGTTTCGAAACCAGGCATCCCGCCCGTAGACCGCGGCTCCGAGCCACGTCGCTCCGCTGTAGATCAGGATCGCGAGCCCGAGGGCACGCGGCTCGGCGGGGTGGGCGTAGGCGAGCTCGAGCGCCGCGAAGGCGAAGAGGAGCGCCGCAGCCGGCCAGCGGCCCAGCCGCTCCGGATACTGCCGGGCCGGCTCGTCGCCGCCGCCCGCGAGCCGGACGGCGCCGTCGGCCGCCGCCTTCCACGGGCTCAAGACCGACCAGACGTTGCCGAACAGCACCGAGAGCGGCACGAGCCCCAGCCAGAAGAGGACGTAGACGAAGGTCGGGGCAAGGTTCAGCGCCGACGATCTCGACCCGAAGAGCGCGGCCCCGGCGACCAGCATGAAGAGCGCGAACGAGAGCGCGCCGAGCACGATCCGAAGCGCGGGCGAGAGAAGCACCCGCTGGAGGCCCTGCGGCAGCGGACTGCCCTGGCGTCCTCCCTCCAGAATGGGTCGCCGCCAGAGCGCCGCGAGCGCGACGAACGAGACGATGAGAACGACTGCGGCCCCGTAGGCGAAGAGCCACTGCGGCACGGGCAGATCTCGGAAGCTCCCAATCCCGTGGGCGACGACCACCGGGCTCTTCCTAGGAGACGGTCAGTTGTGCGATCTGCTGCACGCGGTCCTCGAGCTCGATCTCGAAGCGGCCCGGGACGGTCGCCCGAAACTCGATGCGGGCCGGCTGGCCCGGCGCAACGTCGCTCATCAGGTTGTAGCCGTGCAGGTGCACGTGGTCGGTCACGTTCGCGCGGACGACGAGCACGACCCGCTCGTCCCGCTCGACCTCGATCCGGGCGATCTCCGGTTCCTCGGAGTCCACGGTTAGACGGATCGTCCGAGGCCCGGAGGGCTCGGGGTCAGGCTCCGGCTCTTCCTCGCCCTCGGTGGTGGTGGGTGACTCCTCGGTGCCAGTCTCGCCTTCGGTCTCGGCCTGGGTCGTATCGGGAGTCGTCGACGCAGCATCCTCTGTGTCGTCCGGTCGCAGGAGAACGAAGAGCGCGACGATCGCCGCCACGCCCACGGCTCCGAGCACGAGCTTCCCGAGGGTGCCCATTGCGTTCGATTCTGCCGGAGCGCGGCTCGGGGATGCACTGGCAGCACGCCCCCGACCGTCGCCTCCTACCTGCTCAGGCGGAAGATGTGCTTACTGCCCGTCCTCGCGCATAAACGGATAGCGGTAGTCGCGGGGCGAGATGAACGTCTCCTTGATCGTCCGCGGGCTGACCCACCGGATCAGGTTCCACATGGAACCCGCCTTGTCGTTCGTGCCCGAGGCCCGGGCGCCGCCGAACGGCTGCTGGCCGACGACCGCGCCGGTGGGCTTGTCGTTCACGTAGAAGTTGCCGGCTGTGTAGCGGAGCGCTTCGGAGGCTTCGATCACGGCCTCCCGCTCCTCGGCGAAGACGGCGCCGGTCAGCCCGTAGGGCGCCGTGCTGTCGACGAGCTCGAGGGTCGCCTCGTAGTCGCCTTCGGGATAGACGTAGGCGGTGACGACGGGCCCGAAGAGCTCGTCGCGAAGCAGGCGGAAGTTGGGGTCTTCGGTCTCGATTACGGTGGGCTCCACGAAGTAGCCCTCGGAGTCATCGGTGCCGCCGCCGACGACGACGCGCGTCTTCCTGTGGGCCTTCGCTTCCTCGATCGCCTCCTTCTGCGTCCGGAAGGAGCTGGCGTCGATCACCGCGCCCATGAAGTTCGAGAAGTCGGCGACGTCGCCCATGCGGATCCCTCCCACGTCGGCCTCCAGGCGCTCGCGGATCTCCGGCCAGAGGTTCGAGGGCATGTAGAGCCGCGAGGCGGCCGAGCACTTCTGGCCCTGGTACTCGAAGGAGCCGCGGATGATCGCGGCAGCGACCGCCGCGGCGTCGGCGGAGCGGTGGGCGACGATGAAGTCCTTGCCGCCGGTCTCACCGACGATCCGCGGATAGTTCCGGTAGCCGGCGATGTTCTTGCCTACCGTCTTCCACATGCCCTGGAAGACGGGCGTCGAGCCGGTGAAGTGGATGCCGGCGAGGTGCTCGCTGCCGAGCGCCGCCTTCCCGATCTCAGAACCGGAGCCGTAGACGAGGTTGATCACGCCCGGCGGCAGGCCTGCCTCCTGAAAGAGCCGCATGAGGTAGTAGGCGGAGACCATCGCGGTCGACGCGGGCTTCCAGACGACGGTGTTGCCCATGAGCGCCGCCGAGCTCGGCAGGTTGCCTGCGATCGCCGTGAAGTTGAAGGGGGTGACCGCGAAGACGAAGCCCTCGAGCGGCCGGTACTCCATGCGGTTCCAGACGCCGGGCGAGGAGATCGGCTGCTCCTCGTAGATCCGGGTCATGAACTCGACGTTGAAGCGGATGAAGTCGACGAGCTCGCAGGCCGCGTCGATCTCGGCCTGGTGTGCGGTCTTCGACTGGCCGAGCATCGTTGCCGCGTTCATCGTGTTTCGCCAGGGGCCGGCGAGGAGCTCAGCTGCGCGCAGGAAGACGGCCGCACGCTCCTCCCACGGGAGACGGCTCCAGTCGTGCCAGGCCTGCCCTGCGGCGTCGATCGCGCGCTCGACCTCGGCGGCGCCGCCCTGGTGGACATCCGCGAGAACGTGATCCTTCGCGTGCGGCATGACCGCTTCGCGCGTCTCCCCCGTGGTCAGGTCCTCGCCGCCGATCACGAGCGGGATGTCGATGCGCTCGCCGCGCATCTGCTCCAGCCGGACGCGCAGGCTCTCGCGCTCCGGCGATCCGGGCCCGTACTCCTTGACGGGCTCGTTGGCGGGCGTCGGCGGCCGGAAGATCCCGGGAGCGCTCATCGGCCGCGATCTTAGATGGTTGTCACTCGGCGCCGGCCGGCCGCGGATCATCCCCCCGTGCCCAGGGGCGTGGCGAGCATCTAGGCTGGCGCAGCGTGGGCGTGACGATGCGGTCGTACGAGGCCCCAGGCTTCGGCGTGGGGGAGCTTTGGCTCGACGGCGACCGGCTCCTCTGGCACGAGCTGCCGCGACCCAAGGCCGTTTCGGACGTGTCGCGGGGGGCCGGCCGCATGCCACCCACCGCGATGAGCGTAACCGCGAAAAGCGCACGTGTGGCGCGCGGATTGCGCCAGGACTGTGACGGAACGCTCACGGAACGCCTTCAGGCGTTCTTCGAGGGCAAGCCGGTCAACTTCGACGACGTCGAGCTCGACCTCGAGTGGGCGACGCCGTTCCAGCGGGCGGTCACCGAGACGCTCCGGCGCGTGCCGCGCGGCGAGGTCGTCACCTACGGCGAGCTGGCGGCGCTCGCCGGCTCATCCGAACGCGCAGCGCGCAGCCGGCTCGTACTGCGCGGGCAACCGCTACGGCGTCGTCGTCCCGTGCCATCGCGTCGTCGCGGCCGCGGGCCTGGGCTCGTACGGCTCGCTCGGCGTCGAGTACAAGCGGCGGCTCCTGGCGCTCGAGGGGGTCTCGCTGTCATGAGCCTCTCGGACGACGTCCGGGGTGAGCTCGCGGCGATCGATCCTCGAAAGGCGTGTTGCCGCCTGGCCGAGCTCTCGGCGCTCGTTCGCACCGCGGGCAGCGTCCACCTCCGGGGCGCCGGCCGCGTGGCGGTTCACCTCGAGGTCTCGAGCGCGGCGGTCGCCCGCCGCGCCTTCGCGCTCCTCCGTGGTTACGGCGTTCCCGTCGAGATCCGCGTCTTCCGCCGTCGGGCCTTCGAGCGCGGGACTCGCTACCAGCTTCACCTCCCGGAGAACGAGGACGCGTTGCGTGCCCTGTGCGACGCGGGAATCCTGGACGCGCGGCTGGCACCGCTCGAGCGACCTCCGCGACGGGTGGTCGGTCGCTCCTGCTGCCGCACGGCGTACCTCCGGGGTGCCTTCCTGGCCGCCGGGTCGGTGAGCGGCCCGCGGAACGCCCACCTGGAGCTTCGGGCCGCCGACGTGGAGGGGGCGGCCCTCCTCTCCGAGCTTGCCGCCGCGGAGGGCTTTCGCTTGGTGGTTCGGCCGCGCCGGAGCCACGCCTTCGCCTACGTCAAGGGCCTCGAGACCGTGGCTGAGCTCCTGGCCGTGCTGGGCGCACACGAAACCGCGCTCAGGCTGGAGGAATCCGCGGTCGTCGGCGCGACTCGTGCACGCGCCAACAGGCTCACGAACGCCGATCACGCCAATCTGAGGCGCGCGACTCGCGCCGCGGCCGCGCAACTGCGGGCGATCGAGCGGCTCCGGACAGAGGGGCGGCTCGAAACGCTCGCGCCCGAGCTGAAGGAGATGGCCGCGCTACGCACGAAACACCCGACCCTCTCGCTCCGCGAGCTGGCGAAACGCTGCTCGCCTCCCGCCACGAAAGCGTCGGCGCAGCGACGGCTCGGGAGGCTCCGGCGGCTTGCGGAGCGCTGAATGAGCGGGCCGGAGGGGAAGCTCCGAGGACGACCTCCCCCTCCGGTTTCAGCCGCGCTCCGGACCTTGGTGTCGGACGGGGTCTGAATCCAACACCGGACGAGCGCGGACCCGCTCCGGAGCCAGTATGAACGATTGGCCCGCCGACTTCCAAACGCTTCCAGGATCTGCCTATAGCACGCGAGCCCCGGATTCTCTCGGCGCCCGGATAGGATCGTGCGCGGGCTCTGACGTCGACCGGGAGGCAACTCGATGAGCGTTCGCGTGGGCATCAACGGCTTCGGCCGGATCGGCAGGAACTTCTTCCGCGCGGCGCAGAAGCGCGGCGCCGACATCGAGCTCGTCGCAGTCAACGACCTCGGCGACGCCAAGACGATGGCCCATCTCCTGAAGTTCGACTCGACGCTCGGGCCGCTCGACGACGACGTGAGTGCAGAGGAGGGCGCGATCCACGTCGGCAGCACGGAGATCAAGCTGCTGAACGAGCGCGAGCCGGCAAAGCTGCCCTGGAAAGACCTCGGCGTGCAGGTGGCGATCGAGTCCACGGGCCTCTTCACGAAGCGCGAAGGAGCCCAGGCCCACCTCGACGCCGGCGCCGAGAAGGTGCTGATCTCCGCGCCCGCCACCGACCCCGACATCACAATCGTGCTGGGCGTCAACGACGACCAGTACGACCGCGAGAGCCACCACCTGGTCTCGAACGCGTCCTGTACGACGAACTGCGTCGCCCCGGTCGCGAAGGTGCTGCACGATGCTTGGGGGATCGAGAGCGGCTTTATGACGACGATCCACGCGTACACGAACGACCAGCGGATCCTCGACCTCCCGCACTCCGACCTCCGGCGCGCCAGGGCGGCTGCGATCAACCTGATCCCGACCTCGACCGGCGCCGCGAAGGCGATCGGGCTCGTCATCCCCGACCTTCAGGGCAAGGTCGACGGGATCTCCGTCCGGGCGCCCGTTCCGACCGGCTCCATCACCGATCTGGTCGTCCGAGTCGGCAGCGAGGTGACCGCCGACGAGGTCAACGCGAAGTTCGAGGAGGTTGCCGACAAGGGGCCGCTCGAGGGCATCCTCCGCTATTCGACCGACCCGCTCGTCTCGTCCGACATCGTCGGTGACTCCTACTCCTCGATCCTCGACTCCGACCAGACGATGGCGAAGGGCCAGATGGTCAAGGTCATGAGCTGGTACGACAACGAGTGGGGCTACTCGTGCCGGCTCGTAGATCTCGTGCAGCGCCTGCTCTAGTGCACCGGCCTCGGTCGGTCCGTGATGCCGAGGTCGGGGGCAAGCGCGTCCTCGTCCGCGTCGATTTCAACGTGCCCCTCGAGGACGGCCAGGTCGCTGACGACACGCGGATACAGGCTGCGCTTCCGACGCTCGAGCTGCTTCTCGAGCGAGACGCGTCCGAGCTCGTCCTCTGCTCGCACCTGGGACGACCCAAGGGTGAGGATCCCGAGCTCTCCATGCGGCCGGTCGAGGAGCGCCTCCGCGAGCTCCTGCCGGACGAGCGGATCCGCCTGCTCGAGAACACGCGCTTCGACCCAGGCGAGACGAAGAACGACCCGGCGTTCGCGCGCGAGCTTGCGGCGCACGGCGACCTGTACGTGAACGACGCGTTCGGGGCGGCGCACCGGGCCCACGCGTCTACTGCCGGCGTGGCCGAGCTCCTCCCGGCTTACGCCGGGCTCCTGCTCCTCCGCGAGCTCGAGGAGCTCGGCGCTTTGCTGGGATCGCCGGAGCGCCCGTTCGTCGCCATCGTCGGCGGCGCGAAGGTCGAGGACAAGGTCGGCGTCCTGCGCACGCTCGCCGAACGAGCCGACACGCTGCTCGTGGGCGGGAAGATGGCCGAAGACATCAGGGGCGACGAGGAGTACGGCGATCTCGAGGCCGAGCTTCCGACAGACGTCGTCGCAGCCGCGGAGTTCGATGCGGAGGCCGAGTCCCGCGTAACGGGCGTCGACGACGTGCCGGACGGCTGGCTCGGGCTCGACATCGGCCCTGAGACGCGGCGCTCCTTCGCGGAGCGGATCGGCGAAGCCCGAACGGTCTTCTGGAACGGACCCATGGGAGTTTTCGAATGGCCGCGCTTCGCCGAGGGGACGAAGGCCGTGGCAGAGGCGGTCGCAAAGTCAGACGCTCACTCGGTCGTCGGCGGAGGGGACTCCGTGCGCGCCGTCCACGAGCTCGGGCTCGCCGAGCGGATCGACTGGGTGTCCACGGGCGGCGGCGCGTCGCTCGAGCTCCTCGAAGGCAAGGAGCTTCCGGGTGTTGTAGCCATCCCAGCGGCGTGACGATCAGGGAGGCGGGCTCGGCCGACCTGGACGCGCTCTTCGCGATCCAGAAAGCGGCTTCGGAAGCGGCTTACGCCCACGTCTATCCGCCCGACCTGTACCCCTATCCGGACGAGGCCGTGAAGGCCGACATGGCCCGCCGGCTCGCCGGCGAGGAGGCCACGTACCTCGTGGCCGAGGATGACGGCCGCGCGGTCGGCCTGGTCGGCACGTCGCCGGGCTGGATCGAGCAGCTCTACGTGCAGCCCGAGGCCCAGGGGCAAGGCATCGGTTCCGCACTCTTGGAGGCGGCGGTCTCGCGCCGCCGCGAGGCGGGCGATGCGAAACTCCGTCTCTGGACGCTCGAGGCGAACGACGCGGGACGGCGCTTCTACGAAGCCCGCGGCTGGCGGCTCGCCCCGGAGACGCGCGTCGTGCCGTACGCGCCGCACCCGGTCGACGTGAGCTATGTCCTGTCGCTCAAGGAACGCCGTGAACCATGAGCCTCAGGGTGTGCCCGTGCGGCTCGTACGGCGTGTCCGGGCGGAGCATCCCGGTTGCGACGTCCCACACCGCTGTCTCGCGCCACGCCTCGTCGGCAGGCCCGTGCACGAAGGCGCTCGTCTCGATGACCGAGCCGAGTAACGTCCACACGGCCTGGGTGACAGAGCGACGGTCTCCTCCACCGACCCAGCGGAGCGCGACCACCAAGACGCCCGTCTCGTCCGTCGCGGCCTCCTCCAGTGTGAATTGCGATCCGTGCGCCGCGCAGGCCTGTTGCAGGTGCGGGAGCAAGTGCGCCTCCGGCTGCTCGGCGACCCAGTCCGGTCCCTCCATCGCGCCGGCGAGCTTGGCGAGGTCGGGCCCCAGCGCGCGGGCGTTCGCGACGCCTCGACCGCGTTCGTCTCCGTCCCAGCGCGGCTGCACGGGACGAGACTAACGGGCCGCCTCTAGGATCCTGCGCGTGCTGATCGCCGGCAACTGGAAGATGTTCAAAGGGCTGGGGGAGGCTCGGGAGTTCTGCCGCGCGCTTCGCGACCGCGTCTCGGAGATCGAGGGCATAGAGGTCGCCGTCTGCCCGCCCTATGTCTCTCTCCAGGCAGCCGTCGAGGAGCTCGGCGGGGGCAGCGTCGCCGTCTATGCGCAGAACGTGCATTGGGCCGACGAGGGAGCCTTCACCGGTGAGGTCTCGCCTGGAATGCTCCAGGAGCTCGGGGTCGACGGGGCCCTCGTGGCGCACTCCGAGCGCCGTGTGCTCTTCGGCGAGACCGACGAGACGGCCGCGCGTCGGATGGATGCGGCGCTCGAAGCTGGGCTTCGCGTCATCGCATGCGTCGGCGAGACGGAGGACGAGCGCGAAGCCGGCGAGACGCGCCGCGTGCTCGAGCGCCAGGTGAGCGCGATCACACGGGTCGCCGACTCCCACGACCGCGAGCTCCTCGTCCTCGCCTACGAGCCCGTCTGGGCGATCGGAACCGGCCGGACGGCGACTCCGGAGCAGGCCGAGGAGGAGCATGCGTTCATCCGGAGCCTGATCGACGTGCCGGTGCTCTATGGCGGTTCGGTGAAGCCCGACAACGCCGAAGAGCTCCTCGCCCAGCCCGACGTCGACGGCGCCCTGATCGGCGGCGCCTCCCTCGATCTCGACTCGTTCGCCTCGGTGTGCGAGACCGCCAGCCATTTAGCGTCGTAGCGCTCGTCGTCCTGGACGGCTGGGGCTGCGCGCCGCCGGGGCCGGGGAACGCGGTCGAGCTGGCGGCGACGCCGATCTTCGATGACCTCTGGGCGCGCTATCCGCACACGACGCTCGACGCCTCGGGCGTTGCGGTCGGGCTCCCCGACGGCCAGATGGGCAACTCCGAGGTCGGTCACCTGACGATCGGCTCGGGACGGATCGTCGACCAGGACCTCGTGCGGCTCAACCGAGCCATCGAGTCGGGGGCCTTCTTCGAGAACGAGGCGCTGCGGGGCGCATTCGAGCGGGCGCGGGAGCGCGGCGGCAACGTCCATCTCCTCGGGCTCGTCTCCTACGGCGGCGTCCACTCGCACATAGATCACCTGCGGGCTCTTCTCGAGCTCGCGCGACGCGAAGACATGGCCGGGCGCACGTACGTCCACGCCTTCACCGACGGGCGCGATGTCTCGCCGCAGGCGGCCCGCGCAGACCTGGAGGAGCTCACCGCCGAGGGCGCTCAGCTGGTCAGCGTCATCGGCCGCTACTACGGGATGGATCGCGACCAGCGTTGGGAGCGCACCGAACGGGCGCTCGGCGCCATTCTGCACGGTGAGGGCTCTGAGGCGACGGATGCGCTCGAAGCGATCACGGAGAGCCACGAGGGAGGCGTCACGGACGAGTTCATCGAGCCGATCGTCCTCCCGGGCCCGCGCCTCGACCCGGCGCGCGATTGTGCGATCCACTTCAACTTCCGCCCCGACCGGGCCCGCCAGCTCACGGAGAGGCTCCTAGGGCTTGGTCTCGACCTCGTCACGATGACGCGCTACCGGGACGACTTCGGGTGCCCGGTCGCCTTTCCGGAGCAGCATGTCTCCGAGACGATGGCCGAGGTGCTCTCCGAGCACGGCCAGCGGCAGCTCCACGTCGCCGAGACGGAGAAGTACGCGCATGTGACGTACTTCTTCAACGGCGGCACCGAGCGGGAGTGGGAGGGGGAGACGCGGATCCTCGTGCCCTCGCCGCGCGAGGTTCCGACCTACGACCAGAAGCCCGAGATGTCGGCGCGCGACGTGGCCGACCGGTTCGTCGCCGAGATCGGGGACGGCTATCGCTTCGCCGTCGTCAACTTCGCCAACCCTGACATGGTCGGGCATACCGGCGTCATCCCGGCCGTGGTGAAGGCGGTCGAGACCGTGGACGCCTGCCTGGCGCGCGTGGTCGCAGCCGTCGACGAGCTCGGCGGCGTCTGTCTCGTGACGGCCGACCACGGGAACGCGGAACAGCTGCTGGAACCCGACGGCGTCAGCCCGCACACCGCCCACACCACGAACCCAGTGCCGCTTGTCGTCACCGCCCACGGCCTCGAGCTGCGAGACGGTGCCGGACTTTCCGATCTCGTGCCGACCTGTCTCGAGTTGCTCGGCATCGAGCCGCCGCCGGAGATGACCGGCAGAACCGTGCTGACGTCCTGAACCCGTCCTTATACTTCCATTACCAAGTGCCCCTTCAGCAACCCGATCCGGCAATTCTCCGGCAGGCGCAAAAGGGCGACGAGCGGGCCTTTTCCATCATTCATCGCGCCTACGAGGTGCCGATCTACAACTACGTGCTGCGCATGGTGAATGACCGTGCGCTGGCCGAAGACCTGACGCAGGACATCTTCCTGCGCATCTACCAGGGCCTCCCCGGGTTCTCACTCCGCTGCCGCTTCACGACGTGGCTCTTCCAGGTCGCGAAGAACCGTGTGCTCGACGAGCTGCGGGCGCGCGAGCGCAAGCCCCAGACCGCGATGCCGCTCGAGGACATGCCCCCGCTCGACCACGTGGACGCGCCCCTCGAGCGCATCGAGGCGATCGACGCCGTCTGGCGCGCCGTCGGCCGTCTCAACCCCGACCTGAAGATGGCGCTTCTCCTCCGAGACATCGTCGGGCTCTCCTACGTCGAGATCGGCGACGCGCTCGAGATCACGCTCGCGACGGTGAAGTGGCGGATCTACAAGGCGCGCGAAGAAGTGCAGGTCGCGCTCGCCCGCGAGGGCATCACGCTCTACTCCACGCGCGAAGAGACAGTCCGCACGTAACCGACGCGGGCGAAGCATGCCTCGACGTCGCCCTGTGTAGGGGCGGGATTCATCCCGCCCGGCCGTCAGACGCCGTGCTCGAGGCGTGCAGCGAGCACCTCCGGCAGGCCGCGGTCGCGGATCTCCTGCTGGGTCTCGGCGACCGGGTACTCGACCCGGCGGAAGGATGCCGTACCCACGTCGAGGTCGAGGAGGAGCCAGGCCGCTCGGGGGTCGCCGTCGCGGGGCTGGCCGACCGACCCGGGGTTCAGGAGCCACCGCTTGTCGCCGAGTTCCACCTCGCTCCCGCCCTCGGCGATCCCGCCTTCGACCGTCTCGCCGTCGAACCAGATCGCGAGCGGGATGTGGCTGTGGCCGACGCACACGATCCGGTTCTCGACCGCGAGCAGCGCGTCGAGCGCGATCTCGGCCGAGAGCACGTACTCCCACACGGGATCGCGCGGGCTGCCGTGGTAGAGGCCCACACCGGCCCGTTCGCCGCTCGACTCGAGCCCGTCGAGAAACGCCTCGGTCTCGGGCTCGAGCACCGTCCGCGTCCAGCGCGCGCTCGTCGCCGCCTCGGGCTGGAAGAAGTCGAGCCCGATCCGGTCGAGCGCACCGAGATCGTGGTTCCCGACGAGCGAGACGGCTGCGACCGGCTCGAGCAGGCTGCGGCACCGGTTCGGACGCGGGCCGTACCCTAGGAGGTCGCCGAGGAACCAGACCTCGTCCGGCGACTCGGGCTCGACCGCGGCGAGCACGGCCTCGAGGGCATGGAGGTTCGCATGGATGTCGGAGAGGACGGCAGCGCGCACGGCCGCGTGACGGTACCCAAGGCGCTCGCGGGCGTGGCGCTCATCTGCGGTTTGGCTTCTGGCGGCGCTGCTTCTCTGGCGCACCGAGGTGCCCGACCTCGACCTGCCTGTGCTGGATCCAGCGGCCTTCTTCGGGGCTGCCGAGCTCGAGCGGATCGCCGATTACCGGCGCGTCGCCCGCGTGCTGTTCCTCGGGTCGCTGGTTGTGGAGCTCGCCGTGTTGACGGGGATCGTGCTGGCCGCACGGCCGCTTGCCGCCCGTCTCCGGCGGCTCACGCGTGGCACGGTGAGGACGGGCGTCGCCCTCGCGCTGCTCGCCGCAGTCGCCGTCTGGCTCGCCCGGCTTCCGCTCGGTGCGACGTCACACTGGTGGCGACGCCGCTACGGGCTCTCGGAGCAGGGCTACGGCGGCTGGCTCTGGGACTCCCTGATCGGGCTCGCGATTCAGGCGATGCTCGTCGCGATCGCCGTCGCCGGCGCGATGCTCCTCTGGCGTCGCTTCGGACGTCGGTGGTGGCTCGCGGCCGCGCCCGCGCTCGTGGCGATCGCGGTCGGCTTCGTCCTCGTCCAGCCGCTCGTGATCCAGCCGCTCCTGAACGACTTCCGGCCGCTGCCGAACGCCGAGCTGGCCTCCGAGATCCAGCGGCTCGCAGCCTCGGAGGGCGTGGACGTCGACCGCGTCGAGGTCGCCGACGCGAGCCGTCGTACGACGACCGCGAACGCCTACGTCGCCGGGATCGGCCCGACGCGACGGGTCGTCCTCTGGGACACGATCCTCGACGGGCGCTTCACGCAGGGCGAGATCCTGAGCGTCGCCGCACACGAGCTCGCGCATGTGGGCAGGCACCACCTCTGGAAAGGGCTCGCCTGGTTCGCGCTCCTAGCGGTGCCGGGGCTCGCAGTCGTGGCCTGGGCGACGAGTCGCCGCGGCGGGCTCGGCGACCCGGCCGTCGTCCCGCTCGGGCTCCTCGTCGCGCTTCTCGTCTACCTCGGCACGCTGCCGCTCCAGAACGCGGTCTCCCGCCGCTACGAGGCCGAAGCCGACTGGATCGCCCTGCGCGCCACGGGCGCGCCCGCCGACTTCGTCTCCCTCGAGCAGCGCTTCGTGCGCACGTCGCTCGCGCAGCCCGACCCGCCCGATGCCCTCACCTTCTGGTTCGGGACGCACCCGCCGCCGCTCGACCGGATCGCGATGGCGCGGGCGTACGAGGCGACGCGCTAACGCTCGCTCTCCGGGAGGTTCCTGATCCCCTCGCGGGTCTCCCACTTCGACCAGCTGTCGGACATGGCGTCGAGAAGCTCCCGCATGAAGCGCGTCGAGAGGTTGACGCGGCTCACGACCACGCCCGGGATGTCGCCCTCATCCACCTCATGGTCGATCCGCGCGAAGGTGAGCGTGAACTCGTAGTCCGAGAAGCTGACGTTGGCGAAGTTCGCGTAGACACCCGCGAGGTTCCCCGGGTCGAGGTGGATGTTGAGCTGGCGCTCCTCCTGGGACTCGTCGTCCACGTCTCTACCATACTGCGATGCTCCCGAAGGCCGTGCAGCGGGTCGCCAGGGCGCTCGGAGAGGCCGCCGGGGCGCCCGTCGTCCTTGAGCGGCCGCGCGACCCCGCGCACGGCGACTACGCGACGAACGTCGCCCTTCGGCTGGCCCCGGAACGGCGGCGTGCGCCCCTCGAGCTCGCGTCGGAGCTAGCGGAGAGCGCGGCGTCGGTCTCGGGAGTAGCCCGCGCCGAGGCTGCGCCGCCTGGTTTCGTCAACCTCGAGCTCGACTCGGGGTGGTACGGCGAGCTTCTCACCGAGATCCTCGAGCTGGGTCGCGACTTCGGTGGCGACTGGGCTGACCCCGCCGAGCGCATCCAGGTCGAGATGGTCTCGGCGAACCCGACTGGCCCGATCACGGTCGCATCGGCGCGAAACGGCGCGTACGGCGACTGCGTGGCGCGGCTCTTCGAGTTCGCGGGTCACAGGGTGGAGCGCGAGTACTACTACAACGACGCGGGGGCGCAGATGGATCGCTTCCGCGAGAGCGTCGAGGCGCGTCGACGAGGCGAGGAGCCGCCCGAGGGCGGCTACCTGGGTGAGTACGTGGCAGAGCTCGCTGGGGTCGAGGAGGACCCCGTGCCCATCATGCTCGGGCGGATCGAAGCGACGCTAGAGCGCTTCCGGATCCATTTCGACTCCTGGGCGAAGCAGAGCGAGCTCGAGCGCGGCCTCGACACCCTCCTCGCGAGCGTCCCGACCTACCGGAGCGAGGGCGCGCTCTGGGTGCGCTCGACGGAGTTCGGCGACGAGAAGGATCGCGTCCTGATCCGCTCGGCGGAGAAGGGCGGCCTCCCGACGTACGAGGCCGTGGACATCGTCTACGTGCGCGACAAGCTCGAGCGGGGTTTCGATCGACTTGTCTACGTGCTCGGCGCCGACCATCATGGCGTCCGGCTCTGGTATCCGGTGATCGCGCGGATGCTCGGCTACGACCCGGAGCGCGTCGAGGTCATCCTGTACCAGCTCGTCCACCTCACTCGGGGTGGCCAAGCGGCCAAGATGTCGAAGCGCCGAGGCGACGTCGTCTTCCTCGACGAGCTGATGGACGAGGTGGGCGTCGACGCCGCGCGCTGGTACCTCGTCTCGCGAGGCCCGGACCAGGCGATCGAGATCGACGTCGACCTGGCGCGCGAACGAAGCGAGAAGAACCCGGTGTACTACGTCCAGTACGCCCATGCGAGGATCGCGTCGATCCTTCGCAACGCGAAGGGAGTCGAGCCCGGCTCGGAGCCGCCCGGCGAGCTCGCGCCGGAAGAGCGCGGTCTCCTGAAGCGGCTCGCAGACTTTCCGACCCTCGCCGCCGAGGCCACGGAGCGGCGTGGCCCACAGGGGATCGCGACGTATGCGATCAGGCTTGCGGACGACTTTCACCGCTTCTACCACCACCACCGCGTGATCGGAAGCGACGCAGAAGGGTTCCGGCTCGGCCTGTGCCGCGGCACGCAGGACGTCATCGCCCGCTGCCTTGACCTCCTGGGCGTGGCGGCCCCCGAGCGCATGTAAGGATCTAGGGCCGTGGCCGCGCCGAACCTCCCAGACCGGAACCTCGCGCTCGAGCTCGTCCGCGTCACCGAGGCCGCCGCGATGGGTGCGGCGGGGTGGATCGGTCGCGGCGACAAGGAGGCCGCCGACCAGGCCGCCGTCGACGCGATGCGGCACATGCTTCAGACCGTCTCGATGGCCGGCGTCGTCGTGATCGGCGAGGGCGAGAAGGACGAGGCGCCGATGCTCTACAACGGCGAGGAGATCGGGAACGGCGAGCCGCCCGAGGTCGACGTGGCCGTGGATCCGGTCGAAGGGACTCGCCTCACGTCGGTCGGCCAGCCGAACGCGATCGCGGTCATAGCCGTCTCGGAGCGCGGCACGATGTTTTTCCCGGGCGCGGCCGTCTACATGGACAAGCTTGTGGCCGGCCGCGAGATCTCATCCGCCGTCTCGATCGACGCGACACCCGAGGAGAACGTGCGGGCCGCCGCGGAGGCGAAGGGCGTCCGGTCAAGCGATATCCGCGTCGTCGTCCTCGATCGCGAGCGAAACGAGGAACTCATCGAAGGCCTTCGCTCGGTCGGCGCGCGCGTGCATCTCATCACCGACGGGGACGTGGCTCCCGCCATCGCGGCGGCGCGTAGGAGCTCGGTAATCGACCTCATGATGGGAATCGGCGGCACGCCTGAGGGCGTGATCGCTGCAGCCGCCGTGAAGTGCCTCGGCGGCGAGGTGCAGGGCCGGCTCTGGCCACGTACCGACGAAGAGCGCCAACAGCTCGTCGATGCGAGCCTCGACCCAGACCGCGTTCTCACCACGGACGAGCTTGTGGCGGGCGAGGACATCTTCGTCGCGGCAACGGGCGTCACCGACGGAGCGCTCCTGAACGGCGTCACGTTCTCGGACGGCGGCGCGGTCACGGACTCGATCGTGATGCGTTCCCGCTCGGGCACCGTCAGGCGCGTGGAGGCCTTCCACGACGTGGCGAAGCTCTCCGCCTTCTCCGGGCGCGAGTACTGACGTAGGGGCGAGGCAATGCCTCGCCCGCGGCTCAGGCCGGAACCGCCTCCCGCTCTCGCTCCTCCGAGTAGTCGCCGCTTCGCGCCAGCCCGTTCATCCGAGCCCGGTGCAGGTACGCATCCTGGCCTGCGGTCACGTTCTCCTCGGAGCCGCCCCAGGCCTTGAGCGCCGGCGCCTGCAGCGCGCGGCCGTACGAGAATGAGAGCTCCCACGGGTGCGGGCCGCGCTGGTTCATCGCGTTCAGGTGCGCGCTCGCGAGCTCGTCGCTCTGGCCGCCGGAGAGGAACACGATCCCCGGCACGGCAGCCGGGACGTTAGCTCGCAGGCAGCGAAGGGTCTGCTCGGCGACCTCGTCCACGTCCGCGCCCTCAGACGACTCGTAGCCGGCGAGCACCATGTTCGGCTTCAGGAGCATCCCCTGGAGCTCGACTCGCTGGAGATGGAGCTCGTGGAAGACGGCCTCGAGCGTGTCCGCGGTGACCCGGTATGAGCTCTCGATCGTGTGCGTTCCGTCCATCAGCACCTCAGGCTCGACGATCGGCACCAGGCCTGCCTCCTGTGACAGCGCCCCGTACCGCGCGAGCGCATGCGCGTTCACGTGGATGCAGTACGGCGTCGGGATGCCATCGCCGATGGTGATCACCGCACGCCACTTGGTGAAGCGCGCACCGAGCTCGCGGTACTCCTCCAGTCGTTCGCGGAGTCCGTCGAGCCCCTCGGTCACCTTCTCGTTCGGCGAGCCCGCGAGCTCCTTGGCGCCGGTGTCGACCTTGATGCCTGGGATGACCCCCTGGCCATCGAGCAGCTTCGGGAAGGGCGTGCCGTCCAGGGCGCTCTGCCGGATCGTCTCGTCGTAGAGGATCACGCCGGAGACGTGGTCGCCCGCGCCTTCCGTCGTGAAGAGGAGATCGCGATAGGCGCGGCGCGTGTCCTCCGTCGACTCGACGCCGATCGAGTCGAGCCGCTTCTTGATCGTGCCCGTGCTCTCGTCCGCGGCGAGGATCCCCTTGCCCTCGGCGACGAGCGCCCGTGCGGTTGCTGTGAGGTCGTGTGCGGCCATGTCTGCCCCCTCCTGGTCCGCGTTGCTTCCGCTCGATTATCCCCGAGAGCGGGCTAGGCGGGCGGGCGCTGCCGCGAGTAAGATCTCGCCGAGTGCGAAGGGCGCCTATGCGGCAGGTGCCTCTCGCACTCCTTCTCGTTGGAGCCCGCCCTAAGAGAAGAACCCGATGACCGTCTCGAGGCGTGCCCGAACCGCCTCCGAGAGGAGTCCGAGCGCGACGATGATGGCCGGCGTGATGACTCCGAGGATGACCGCGTACTCCGACATGGTCTGTCCGTCCTCGCGCCGAATCTTCGTCTGAACGTGCATGGGACCTCCCTGCTAGGGG
This sequence comes from uncultured Actinomycetes bacterium, assembly GCA_963733135.1. Lineage (GTDB taxonomy): Bacteria > Actinomycetota > Thermoleophilia > Gaiellales > Gaiellaceae > CAVTBX01. The sequence goes on along the minus strand of CAVTBX010000008.1, from coordinate 166,172 downwards.
CGGGCCGCACGCCCGTTTCGCCGCATTCTGAGCCGTTCCGAACCGCTCGGCATCCCCCGCTAGAATGATGCGCGCGCGGACGTAGCTCAGTTGGTAGAGCATCAGCTTCCCAAGCTGAGGGTCGCGGGTTCGAACCCCGTCGTCCGCTCTGGAGGCCCTCGTCATGCGGGCTTCCACGCTTGAGATCAGCCTGATGAGGAAGGGGTTAGCGTGAAGCGAAGCGTTATCGGCTTGATTGTCACCGGGATGGTGCTGAGTGCGGTCGTGGCGGCAAGCGCGCAGGCCTTCACGATCCGCGGCGACACGAAGATCGGCCAGTTCCTCGTGAAGCGCGACGGCACGCTCGGCGGTGCCATCGACGCGTTTGGTCGGCCCGGAGACCGCGATCGGAACGGCTTCGCGTGCACGGTTCGCTGGCCGCGGCACGGTCTCAAGATCGGTTTCTACAACCTCGGCGGGGAGAATCCATGCCGCCGGTCGACCGGGTACTTCGGATCGGCTCGAGCGCGCGGCAACGACTGGACGACCGCTCGAGGTCTGGAGGTCGGCGATAGACAACGGCGCCTTCGGAACCTCTACCCGAACGCGAAGTATCACTCCGCTGAGGATGGATTCCGGCCGGCTGGCTGGTGGCTGGTGGCCCGTCGCACACAGTTTGCCGGGCGCTACCCGGGCCTCCTCGCGAAGATGGACGGCAAGCGTGTGAAGGCGTTCCACGTGCGGTATCAGGCCGGCGGCGAGTAGGCGATTCCGCCCTCGCTGGCGCGCGGCGACGAGAAAAGCCACCCCGGACTCGAACACGGTCGTCCACTCTCAGTCCTCGGCTGAGATGTTCCAGGGTCGTGGATCGTCTCGTAGGAGCGAGTAGAGCAGCACGTCGTGGTTTCGGCCGTCGTTGAAGAACGCGCCGCGCACCGTGCCCTCCAGGACGAACCCGCACTTCTCGGCGATCCGTACCGACGCGGCGTTCTCGGGGACGATCACGAGATGGATCCGGTGCTGCTTCTTCGTGGCGAAGAGATAGTCGACGACCAGTTGGACGGCCTCGGTCGCGTAGCCGCGGCCGGCGAAACGGTCGCCGTAGATCTGGTAGGAGAGCTCGAACGCATCCCAGTAGCTGACCGGCACGAAGAACTCGATGTGTCCGGCGATCTCGTCCTCTCGCGTGACGATCAGGAGCGTCCCGGCGTCCTTCGTCCAGAAGCCGCTCTCTCCGAACTCGCGGCGAAAGGCCGGCTCGGACAGGACGCCGAGCGGGAAGTTGGGGCCGCGGTCCGCGATCTTCACGTGCGCCGCGTACATCGCCTCGAGATCGGTCTCACGAACGGGGCGGAGCTCGATGGAGCGTCCAGTGAGCATTCGCGCCCACGAGTATGAACCAGCCCTCTGGTGGGAACCCGAACTCGATGGACTCGCACACCCTCGTCTTCGGCGACTGGTCGCGCTGGATTCGCGACCCGATCGACCTCATTCGGCTCACGTTCCCGATCGGGGTCTTGCTCGTCTGGCTCGTCGGCGGGGACTTTCCGCTCAACCTCTTCGTCTCGACCGTGGCCGTGTACGCCGTGCGGCCCATCCTGCTGCCGCGGATCTACGACCTTGCCTTCTGCCTCGCGTTCGCGCTGACGGGCTGGGGTGACGCGGTCGGGCTCTACGAGTCGCTCTCGTTCTACGACAACATCGTCCATGTCCTGGTGCCGCTCTTCTCGGGTCAGGTGCTCTACATCCTCCTGGCCCGGATCGAGCTGGTATCGGACCCGCGGGACTCCGAATCGCGGGCGCACTACGTCGGCCTCTTCATCGTGACCGCGGCGCTCGGCCTCGCCGTTGGCGCGCTTTGGGAGATCGTGGAGTGGGCCGCCGACTCGACGATCGGCAGCGATCTTCAGCTCGGGAACGAGGACACGGTCACCGACCTCGTCTCTGACGCAGTCGGAGCGTTCATCGGCGCCGGCCTTCTCGTCGCCTGGGCCGTCTACGGCTGGGGCTCGGTACGGCGGATCCCAGGAGAGACGCACGGCGAGCAGGCCAACGCCTAACGAAAAGCGACCTCGCCCGGCTCGGCGCCAGGGGAGAGAAACGCTCCTAGGCGCTCGCCCTCCTCAGTCACGGCGGCGCGCTCGGCCCTCGTCAGGCGGCGAAAGAGCTCGACCTCGAGCCGCGGACGACCACGCTCCCGGCTCAGGCCCCAGCGCCCCGCGAGGAACCCGTCGACGAGTAGGCCGCCCTTCGTGAAGACGCGCGTCACGTTCTCACGCTCGGCAACACGCGACCTGTCGGCATGGGACAGGAGCACGTTGTCGTACTCCGGCAGGAACCGCGGCGGCGCAGGCGTCTCAGGGTCGGGGAACAGTCCGTCGGGCACGTCGAGGAGCTCCACGCCGTTCTGGTCACGGAAGACGCGAAGCTCGGGGCGAAGACGATCCGCGACCTCGCGGAGGCGCGTCAGGCCGGACCACACCTGGGCGTCCCGCACGCTGGCCGGCCCGAACGCTGCCAGGTAGCGAAGCAACAACCGCTCAGGCGAAGGATCTGCTGCGAGCGGACGGCCAAGCCAGGACTCGGCAGGGACGACAATCGGCCGCCCGCGTTGCCGCCAGAGCCCACGCGGCGGAACCTGGACGAGCGGCACGTGCGCTCGGACGACCATCGCGAGTGCGTGCGCGTCGTGCTCCGGCCAGCGCTCCGCGAGGCTCGGCTCGAGCTCGCTCGACGTGCGCGGCTCCCGCTTCAGCTCCTCCCGGCCGAACGCTGCTACGGCGTCCCGGTCGATGCCCTCGAGCTGTCGCCCATAGTTCCCGCTGAGCCCGCGCTCGCTGACGACCTGGACGAGCGGCCTGAGCTCCAGGCAGTCGTCCGCGGTGACAAGGTGGATCGTCGAGCGCATGAGGACGACTCGCACCGCGCGCCGCTCGGACACGAGCCGGGACAGCTCCTCGGGATCGAAGCCGCGGAGCCGCGCCCACAAGCCGGTGTACGGAGCTTGGGGAGACTGCGCCTGCATACCGACCAGGTGCGCGAGCGCGGCCTCGACAGGCAGATCGACGCGGTCGAGAAGTAGCTGGCGGGCGAGGAGGGCGCGGTTCAGCGAGCGGCCGTCCAGCGTCCGCTCGGCCATCGCCTAGCCGGCGCGGCGCGTGAGCGCGGTTGCCGCGCCGAGTCCGATGTAAACCGTGCCGGAGGTCAGCCGGAGTGCGCGCCGGTGTGCCCTGAGCCATCCTCCGAGCAAGCCGGCCGCGCAGGCGTAGAGCCCATCGCTGACGAGCCCGAGCACCGTGAACACGACGCCGAACACGACCACCTGAGTCCACACGGTGCGCTCGGGGTCGACGAACTGCGGGACAAACGCCAGGAAGAAGAGCGCGGTCTTCGGATTCAGGACCGCAACGACCACGCCCTGGAAGAAGACTCTGCGAAGAGGGGCGGCGGGAATCCGCTCCGGCAGCTTCGGATCGCGGGCAAGCAGGCGCCGGATGCCGAGGAAGATGAGGTAGGCGGCTCCCACGTACTTGACGGCACTGAACGCGACCGCCGACGAGACCACGAGCGCCGAGAGCCCGACGGCCGCCGCGGCGGTGTGGACGAAGGTGCCGAGGTGGAGTCCGGCCACCGAGACGAGGCCGGCGCGCCTGCCGTGCTCGGCGCTCTGAGCGATGACGTAGAGAACAGCCGGGCCGGGCACGAGGAGCAACACCGTCGCGGCGACCGCGAAGAGCGCGAGCGAGTGCGGCGTCCGGCATCGCGTGTGACCCTACCGCCGGCCGCCGCCTGCGTACGATCGCGCGGCCGTGAACGCACTCCTCTCCAGGACGCCGGCGACGGCGCTCGTGCGTCGCCGCGGCCTTCTCCTTTCAGGGCGCCGCCGCGCTCGCGACCACGCTCTTCGAGGAGGCCGGCCCGCTCGGAGCCGTGTGGCTCCGCCAGCTCTTCGGCGCGCTCGTCCTGCTCGCGCTGAACGTCGGCGTCCTCCGACGCGTGCGGTCGCGACCGCTGCTTCACGTGGTGGCGCTCGGCGCGACTCTGGCGCTCATGAACTCGTGCTTCTACGCGTCCATCGACCGGATCCCGCTCGGCCTGGCGGTCACCATCGAGTTCCTGGGGCCGCTCGCGGTCGCCGTCGCCGGGTCGCAGCGTGCCCGCGATTACGTCTGGATCGTGCTCGCCGCCGCAGGGGTGGCCCTGCTCGGAAGCCCGACCGTCGACCTCGACCCCGTCGGGCTCGCTCTCGCGCTTGGCCGCGGCGGCCTGCTGGGGCGGCTACATCCTGATCGGCAAGCGCCTGGGGGAGAGCTGGCCGCTGCTCGACGGGTTGACGCTCTCGATGCTGCTCAGCGCCGCGATCATGACGCCGCTCGGAATCGCCTCGGCGGGCGAGGCCGTCCTCGAGCCGTCCGTTCTCGCTGTCGGCCTGGCCGTAGGGCTGCTCGGCTCGGTCGTCCCGTACAGCCTCGAGCTCGCCGCGCTCCGCCGGCTTCCCACCGGGACGTTCGGAATCTTCATGAGCCTCGAGCCCGCGGTGGCCGCGCTGGTCGGCGCCGTCTTCCTCTCGCAGGCGCTCTCCGCGTACGAGTGGCTCGCCGTTGCGCTCGTCGTGAGCGCCTCGATCGGTGCAAACTTCAGGCCGCGGGACCCCATCCCGCCGCACGCCTGATTAGCCCTCCTCAGGGTCGGGAACCACCTCTGAATGGCGACGCAACAGTCACCCCGTGCACAGATCGATGCCCTCCTCGACCGTGGAGAGGAGCAGGGCTGCCTCCACATCTCGGAGCTGCACGAGTTCGTCGGGCTGCTCGAGCTCGACGAGGAGGGGATCGAGGATCTGTACGACCGGATCGAAGAGCGCGGCATCGAGGTCACGGACGACTGCGTCCGCGCCGACGCCGTCGACGCGAGCTACGTGAACGGCGACCTGGCGGCCACGACAACGGACGCCCTCCAGCTCTTCCTGAACGAGATGGGGCGCTACCCGCTCCTGACCGCGCAGGAGGAGGTCGAGCTCGCGAAGCGCATCGAGCGCGGCGACAGGGCCGCCAAGGACAGGATGATCAACTCGAACCTGCGGCTCGTCGTGTCGATCGCGAAGCGCTACCAGGGACACGGCTTGTCACTCCTCGACCTGATCCAGGAGGGGATCATCGGGCTCATCCGGGCCGTGGAGAAGTTCGACTGGCGCCGTGGCTACAAGTTCTCGACGTACGCGACGTGGTGGATCCGCCAGGCCGTGCAGCGCGGCGTGGCGAACAAGTCGCGCACGATCCGGATCCCGGTGCACATCGTCGAGCGCGAGCAGAAGATCTTCCGTGCGGAGCGTGATCTCTGGGCCAAGCTCGAGCGCGAGCCGACCGAGCAGGAGATCTCGAAGGCGACGAAGCTGCCGCTCAAGCAGGTGCGCGAAGTGCGCGCCGCGGCCCGCGCTGTCGCGAGCCTCGACAAGCCGCTCTCGAACGACAACGACTCGTCCTACGGCGACCTGATCGCGGGCGAGTCAGACGTGCCCGCCGAGGAGGTCGAGGTCAGCCTCGCAGAGCAGGCTCTTCACCACGCGGTCGGCGAGCTGCCCGAGCGGGAGCAGAAGGTCATCAGGCTCCGCTACGGATTGGACAGCGACACAGACCCGGTCTCGCTCGAGGAGATCGGTCGTCAGCTCGGCATCACGCGGGAGCGCGTGCGGCAGATCGAGTCGCGAGCACTGGCGAGACTCGCCGAGCGCCGCGAGATCGAGGCGCTCCGCGAAGCCGCCTAGGCGCCGGAGGCCGCGGAGGCGGCCGGGCGAATCGCGCCGAGGTTTGCGCGATTCGTATGGAGCGGCCGGCTGTGCCGGCCGCGTTTACTCACACGGTTGATGTGAGGAGCTCGCCGACGCGCACCTGCTCGGTCAAGAGCCGGCGGAAGCGCTCCGGATCGCCCGCCACGTACGCGCGGCAGAGCTTCCGCCCGGCCGAGTAGGTCAGGATGTAGCTCCGCGAGGTCGGGTCGGTCATGAACCTGACGAGGTGGGCTGCGAGCTCAGGCGTGATTAGGGCCCAGCGTTCGAGATAAGCCTGCGCCTCGGCCTCGCTTGCTCCGGCGTCGTGGAGCATCAGGGCAGCGTTGACCTCTGCCGATCGGCACGGCTCGAGCGCCCGCTCGACGGCGAGCGCGTGGGTGAGGTCGAGCTCGATGCCCGCGTCGTGCACTACGGCGGCGAGCGCCGCGCCTCCATCGCCCGCGAGCAGAACGTCGGGCGCGAGCTCGGCTATGCCCTCCGAGACCAGCGACTGCGGGGTGGGGACGAGGACGATCGTCTCTTCGAGCAAGCCTCGACCGCGTACGAGGAATTCCTCCTTGCAGCAGCGCTCCGTGTGGTGGCCGGGATAGGTCTCGTGCAGCGTGAGCCGGAGCAGCTCGATGGCCGAGAGCGGAAGGTCGGCGTTCACGGAAATCTCGCTTCGCCCGTCGCCCAGGTACTCGCAGAACGCAAGCCAAGGGACGTCACGCACGGTTTCGAGGTCGACGCCCTCGCGGACCGGAAGATCGACGAGCCCTTGCGTGAGGGAGCGTGCCTCCGCGATGACAGCCGCCACCGTGCGCTCGACATCTTCCGGCGGGACTCGGATCGAGGCCTCCCACCGCTCCTTGCGCTGGGTCAGCGCCCCGGTGCCGGGAAGCAGCGCCTCGAGCTCAGCGTGCGCGGCCGCGAAGACGGCCTCGTCCGTCCAGGTAGGCCGGACGCCGTAACAGCCCTCGACTTCGTCCGCATACGGAGTCGACTCGCCTGCGAGAACGCCGGCATAGGTACGCAGGCCCGACATCTGATCACGCAGCCAGCCGTCTTCGAGTTCGGCCAGCAGCGCCTCGGCCGTCGAGACGAGCTCGCGCGGGGCGACAGGCTCCTCGGCGTCGACAGCAGCGGAGAGCTCGGGCGGGCCGAAGTAGGAGTCGACGATCCCGTCGACGTGGCGGCCGACCTGGAGGCCCAATCGGACGTAACGCTCGGCGACGGAGTCGGTCATGCGCGGGGCCGCCGCCTAGGCACTGCGCCAGCGGTAGAACGCAAGCAGGTTTCCGTCCAGGTCGACGGTCGCAAACTCCCGCGTGCCGAAGTCCGTGTCCTCGACGCGGGTGACGGTGGGGTGGAGGGCGCCCTTCGGTTCGAGCTCGGTGAAGAGCGCGTCGGGGTCGGCCGCCTCGATCCGGCAACTCGCGGTGCCGGCCAGGAACGACTCCGCACCCGAGCAGACCGGCCGCGCAGCGAGGTCAAGCGCGGGAGCGCCAGTCCTCGTCGCTTGCGCCCCAGAGGTGGAGGACGGCGTCGTCCCGGACGAGCACGGCGAAGCCCGAATCCTCATGCACAGGCTCGAAGCCGAAGCGCTCGCGGTAGTGGACGACGGCCGCCCGGACGTCGCGGACGGGGAGCGCGGGGATCGTCGTGCCGAGCCCGGCGCGGGCGGGCGGGGTCATCCGGGCACTATGCCAGGATACGAACATATGTTCTATAGTGAGCCATGGCCAGAGCGACGTACCTCGAGGACGGCTGCAAGACCGCCCTAAACCGCGTCCCGGAGCAGAGCCGCGTGCCTTTCCGGTGGACGGTCAACCCCTACCGGGGCTGCACGCACTCGTGCCACTACTGCTTCGCGCGGGCGTTCCACGCCTACCTCGACCTCGGCGTGGGCGAAGATTTCTCGTCCAAGATCATCGTCAAGACGAATGTCGTCGACGTGCTGCGCCGCGAGCTCGCGTCTCCGAGGTGGGAGGGGGAGGCGGTCGCGATGGGCACGGCAACCGACCCGTACCAGCACTGCGAGGGGCGCTACCGGCTGACGCGCGGAGTCGTCGAGGCGCTGGCCGACTTCGAGAACCCGATGTCCATGCTGACGAAGTCGACCCTCATCGTCCGCGACCTGGACGTCTTCCGCAGGCTGGCCGAGGTCACCGACGTGAGCGTGGCCATGAGCGTGGGGACACTCGACGAGAGCGTGCGCCGCGTCGTCGAGCCAGGCACGCCGCCGGGGCGGAAGCGGCTTGAGATCCTGAAGCGCTTCGCCGACGCCGGAATCCGCACGGGTGTCCTGTTGGCGCCGCTCCTGCCCGGGCTTACTGACGACGAGGAGCACCTCGACGAGGTGCTCGCGGCCTGCGCGGACGCGGGCGTGTCGTTCGCCACCGGGATCCTCCTGCATGTCCGCCCGGGCATCCGCGACCACTTCATGCCGTGGATGGAGCGCGCGTACCCGTGGCTCTACCCGCGCTACGTCGAGCTCTACGGGAAGCGGGCCTACGCCCCGAAGCAGTACCAGGAGCAGATCTCCGAGCGGGTCGCGCGGCTCCGAATCCGCCACGGCATCGGGCCGGGAACGCGTGCGACGTCGAGGTCGCGCGCGGCGCGCCAGCTCGCATTGGCGGTCTAGGTCGGACGAGCGGGCGTCTTCCGGAGCCCACGGAAGGGCCGGACGACCCGCTCACCGTTCTCACGCTCGACGAGCACGTTCCGCGGCCCGCCTCCGGATCCCCAGCGGACGAGCACGACTACGGGCCGGCCGCGCTCCAGATACGTCCTGCCCACCACGGTCGTCCAAGAAGGTACTCGGGGGTTTCCGGGCCAGCGCTCCGGGTAGCCCGGGAGAAACGACAGAGGAGGCACTCCATGGGTCAGATCAGAGACCTGATGACATCCAATCCGACCACCTGCGACTCGTCCGCGATGGTCGCCGATGCCGCCAAGCTGATGGCGCAAAAGGACGTCGGGCCAATCCCGGTCGTCGACGGCGATCGTCTCGTCGGCCTCGTCACCGACCGCGACATCGTCGTGCGTGTGGTCGCCGAGGGTCGCGATGCGAGCTCGACGAGGCTCAGCGACATCGTCACGAGCGACCTGAAGACCGTGTCGCCCGACGACGAGCTCGACGTCGCGCTCCGCACGATGGCGTCGGCGCAGGTTCGCCGGCTGCCGGTGGTCGAGGACGGCCGGCTGGTCGGAATCGTCGCCCAGGCGGACGTGGCGCGGAAGGGCGAGGACAACCGCACCGGCGAGGTCGTCGAGCAGATCTCGCGGTAGCACCGAGCCCGGGTCGGGCCTTGGCTCGGCCCGGGCCTCCTCTTCTACTCGCGAACGCGCGACCAGAGAAGCGCCGCGAGCACCACCGCCACGAGCGAGACGACGAGCCCGACGATCCACGAATCCACGTCCTGAGTCCCGAGGATCGCGGCCAGCGCGGTGCCGACCCCGATGATCCCCAGCGTCATCACGATCTTCGTGAAGGCGTGCTCGAGGCCCTGCCAGCGGGGGCGGGCCCGGCCCGGCTCGCCCGGCATCGAATCGCCCCTGCGCCCCATGGCCATCCGGCGACTCTACAACGCACTCGCGGGTGCGCCGAGGCGCCTAAGCGGGAGTTCGGCTCAGGAGGATGTCGCGGATCGTGTCCGTCGAAGCGGGATCCGGCGCCTCGGAGATGACCGTGGCCGGCCGGTCGAAGCGCGCCAGGGCGTCGCGCAGCGGCTCGGCGCGGAGCGTGCCCTCGCCGTAGGGCACGTGGCGATCCTCGTTTCGGTTCGCGTACCGGATGTCCGAGAAGTGGATGTGGAACGGCGCGCCAGGCTCGAGTAGGTCGTCAGCGAGCTCGAGGATCTCGGCGAAGCTCTCCACGCCGGTGAAGCCGCCGTCTGTCACCGCATGGAGATGAGCGAAGTCGAGCACGGGCCGAACCCACGGAAGGCGCGCCGCGACGTGGAAGACGTCGTCAGCGGTGCCGAGGTCACGGACCCGCCCCATGATCTCGATCCCGAACGGCACCGCCCGGTCCTTGCCTTCGAGCCGGTCACGGAGCTCGGCGAGCTGCTCCACGACGGCGTCCAGGGCGGCCTGGCGTTCTCTGCCGAGCAGGAAGCCGGGGTGGAAGACGACGAGCTCCGCGCCTGTGGCGACGGCGACGCCCGCAGTGTGGTCGAGCATCCCGACCGCGCGTTTCTTCTTACCCGCGTCGTGCGGCAGGTGGCCGAGGAATGCCGGGATCGGCGCGTGGACGGAGAGGACGATGCCGGCCTCGCGGGCCGCCTCGCCGAAGCGCGCTGCCCATTCCCACTCCGGCTTCATCCAGAAGCCGCTCTCGAAGTCGATCTCGCAGGCGTCGAAGCCACGCTCGACCAAGAGCTCGACAGCGGCGTCCGGATCCTCACGACTCGGGACGCGTGCGGGACCGAAGCGGACGGCGCTCACTCGGCCAGCCTAGTCGGGCGTGATCGGCGCCAGAGAGTGGCCTGCGCCGGTCGGGCGAACCCAGAAGAGCTCGACGTCGTTCTGTCCGGCGCGGAACGCGGCTTCGGTAACGACGAACGGCGAAGCGATCACGGCTCTCGCCTTGGCGCTCATGGGAACTCAGCGGGCCCGGAGGTCTTGTCAAGCAATGTCTTGTCCAGTCGGAGGAACGCGCGTTACCGGGCGCGCTTGCGCGCCCTCCATGCAAGTTGCGCATGAAGCGGCGCAACTTGCCCGGCCGCTGCGCGGCCTCCGGGTGACCGGGCGCTTCCGCGCCCTCCATGCAAGTTGCACGGAGGGCGGCGCAACTTGCCCGGCCGCTCCGCGGCCTCCATCCGATCAGGCCTCTACCTTTTTTGCATGGCCAAGCGACCAAGCCGCATCGAGCTGCTCGAGCTGGATATCGACGTGCGCCTCGCCGACCTCTGGGCGGAGGCCTGCGACGTGGACGACTGGAACCTCGAGGTCGTCGCTGCGTTCATGCGCGCGGCCTACGGCAAGGGCTACTGCGATGCGCTCACCGAGGACGATCCGGGCGAACTCTGCCGCGAGCACGGGTACCGGATCCCGCTCCGCAAGCCCATCCCGAAGCCCTCCTAGAACCCCGCGGACTAGCCGCCCAGCTAGACTCGGGACGTGGCACGGAGACGCAATCCTGCGCGTCTCGTCGTCGCGCTCTCGGTCGCGGCGGTCCTCGCGATCTTCCTCGTCTACAACGCCCTCGCCGGCGGCACCGAGCAGTTGACGCCGAGCGAGCTGGCCGGCCAAACCGACGAGGTCGTCCTCGCCGGCCTGGTCGTAGGGAAGCCGACAGGTGACGCCCAGGGAGACGGGCTCCGCTTCACGCTCACCGACCCCCAAGGAGAAGGCTCCGCGCGCGTGCCGGTCGTCTACCACGGCTCTGTGCCCGACCTCTTCCGGAGCGGACGTGACATCTCTGTCACCGGGACGCTCCAGAACGGTGTCTTCGTGGCCGAGCCCGACTCGCTCGTGACGAAGTGCCCGTCGAAGTACGCTCCGGACTCCGACTCGCCCTCCTAGCGAGGACACGGGGGCACTGATGGCCCTGCTCGGCCGAGCCGCGCTCCTCCTCGCCCTCGGGCTGGTCGTCTATGCGGCCGTCGCTGGCGGGCTTGCCGCCTATCGCGGCCGACGACGTCTGCTCGAGTCGGCTCGTAACGCCTACTACGCCGCGTTCGCCTCGGCGCTCGTGGCCTCCCTGGTGCTGCTCGGGGCGCTCGCGCGAGGCGACTTCAGGTTCACCTACGTCGCCGAGCACACGAGCCGGGAATTGCCGCTCCGCTACGCGCTCTCGGCGTTCTGGAGCGGGCAGGAGGGGTCGCTCCTCCTCTGGTTCCTCGTTCTCACGGGCGCCGGGTCGGCGGCGCTCGTTCTCAACCGGAAGCTGACCCGCGACGTGTTGCCCTGGACGGCGCCGATCCTCGGCGGCGTCTCGGCCTTCTTCGCGATCGTCCTGGTCTTCGTGGCCTCGCCGTTCGCGACGCAGACGGCGCCCGTGGACGGCGCCGGCCTGAACCCGAGTCTCCAGAACCCGTACATGCTCGCCCACCCGCCGCTTCTCTATCTCGGCTACATCGGCCTCACGATCCCGTTCGCCTTCGCGATGGCCGCCCTCGCCTCGCGTCGCACCGATGAGCGCTGGATCATCGCGACCCGGCGTTGGACGCTCGGCGCGTGGGCGTTCCTCGGCGTCGCGATCCTCCTGGGCGCGAAATGGGCGTACGAGGAGGTGGGGTGGGGCGGCTGGTACGCCTGGGACCCGGTCGAGAACGCCGCGCTCATGCCCTGGCTCGTCGCGACCGCCTTCCTCCACTCGGTGATGATCCAGGAGAAAAAGAACATGCTCCGGGTCTGGAACGCCGTGCTCGTCACGCTCGCGTTCGGGCTCTCGCTCTTCGGCACCTTCCTGACGCGAAGCGGTGTCCTGAACTCGATCCACTCCTTCACGCAGTCACCGATCGGCGCGTGGTTCCTCGGGTTCATCGTGGTCGTCGTGGCCGCCTCGACCGCGCTCATCCTCTGGCGGCTGCCGCTCCTCCGATCGCGCACGCGGCTCGAGTCGCTCGTCTCCCGCGAGGCCGCGTTTCTCTACAACAACCTCTTCCTCGTCGCGTTCGCGCTCACCATCCTCTGGGGCGTGGTCTACCCGCTCGTCTCCGAGGCGGTGCGCGGCGTGACCGTCACGGTTGGCGCGCCGTACTACAACTTCTTCGCGATCGTCTTCGGGCTCCCGCTCATCCTTCTGATGGGAATCGGGCCGCTCGTCGCCTGGCGCCACGCCTCCTTGCGGGCCCTGGGCGCGTCGCTCCTCATTCCGGCAGCCGTCGCTCTCGTCGTCGGCGCTGCCCTCGCGATCGCCGGCGGGAGCTCGAGCCCGGCCGGGCTCGTCGGGTACACGTTCGCCGCGTTCGTGCTCGCGGCGATCATGCTCGAGTTCGTGCGCGGGACGCGGGCTCGGAAAGCGCTCGGCGACGGCTCCTGGCCGGCCGCGTTCGGCTCGCTCGTCAGTCGGAACCGGAGGCGCTACGGCGGCTATGTGATCCATGCCGCGATCGTGCTCCTCCTGATCGGCGCAATCGGGATCGGAGGCTTCTCGACGACGCGAGATGCCACCCTCCAGCCGGGCGAGTCCGTCGAGGTCGCCGGCTACACGCTCTCGCTCGTGGGCTCGCGCCAGGAGGAAGCGGCGAACGCGACCGAGCTACGGGCCGATCTCGCCGTAACGCGAGGTGACGCGTCTCTCGGGACGATCACCCCGGGCAAGAACCGCTACCCGGCCGAGGAGCAGACTTCGAACGAGGTCGCGATCCGCACCGACTTCCTGCGGGCTCAGGATCTGTTCGTGATCGCCGAACAGTTCAACGAGGACGGCTCGGTTGTCCTCGAGGTGATCGTGAACCCGCTCGTGAACCTGATCTGGCTCTCCGGCTTCGTCTTCCTGCTCGGCGCGCTCGTCGCCATGTGGCCCGACGCGCGCGAGCAGCAGCGGCTCGCACGGCGCTTCGCCGAGCCCGGTGCGATCGCGCCCGCTTCATGACCGCTGTCGCCATCGTGCTTGCCGCGCTCCTGGCGGTGATCTGCGTCCTCGTCGTCGCGCGTCCGTTCCTCCGGGAGCCGGATCCTGCCGCGGACGCACTCAGCGAGCCGACCGGGCCCGAGCGCGAGAGGACCAGGCTCGCCGAAGAGCGCGACCGCGCCCTCGGGGCGCTCAAGGAGCTCGAGTTCGATCACCGCACGGGCAAGGTCTCGGATGCGGACTATCGAGCGGCCGTCGGGTCTCTCCGGGCAGAAGCGGCTGCGGCGCTTCGCGCGCTCGACGAGCAGGAGGGCCGGCGTGTGCCGACGGCGACTCGCGAGGGAACCCGTGCCTGAGTGCTCGCATTGCGAGGCGCAGGTGCCCGAAGGGAGCCGGTTCTGCCTGGAGTGCGGGCGCCCTCTCGCCGCTGGCTCTTCGGGTGGGCGGCTGCGCCGGCTCGGGCTCCCAGGCTGGCTCGGCGCCCCGGGCCCGATCACGATCCTGGCGATTGCGCTTGCCGTCGGCGGCATCATCCTCCTTGCCGGCGGGGTCTGGGCGTGGGGAGTGGTGGCGCTTCTCGGCACCGCGGTGCTCGTCCTCCTGCCCGGGCAGGTCGACCGGGGGCGCGTCAACGACGTCCGCTACCGGGCCGGCGCCATCCGGGAGTCGCTCGCGGTTCGCGGACGTGGGCAGGTCGAGATCTTTCGCGCGCGGCGCGAGCTCGCCGAGCTCGAGGCCGATCGTGGCAGGCTCTTTGCCGAGCTGGGCCGGGCGGTGTACGAGGAGGATGACGCGGGTACGAAGGCCGCACGGACGGCCCTTGCTGCCGTCGCCGAGCGCATCGAGACGAAGGAGGCGGAGATCGAGACCATGATCCGTGAGACCGAGGAACGCGTTCGCCGCGTGCAGGGCCCCGTGCAGGCCACCGAGGTGCTGCACGACGAGGCACCGCCCGAGCCGCCGCGCGTCCCAGAGCCCTGGCCGCCGCCGGACGAGGGAGACATTCCCGAGCCGCCGCAGCCGGATCCGGGCGGGCCGACGCCAGGCCCGGATGAGCCCGCGCCGCCCGTCCATCCACCTGCGCCGGGCACCTCGAGCAAGACGTCCTAGCAACTCGGTTTTCCCTGCATTTCGGCCCGTTCGCGTTTGCGGCGGGCTCGGATCTCGTGTAGAACGAGGCGGTCGTAGACCCCCGACACAGCTTGTCGGAGGCCCGCAGGGACGTCCTGGCCTTCGGCGAAACTCGTATCTGACTTGGCCTTCCGCCGGACCATCACGTGCGCCCTCGTAGCCCTCGCGGCAGTTGTGCTTTCGGCGACGGCGGGGGCTGCGCTTCAGGACCGGCAGCAGCAGATCGAGTCCCGGATCGCCGCGCTCCAGAGCTCGATCGACTCCGCGAAGCAGCGCGAGGGCGTGCTCTCGAGCGAGATCCGGTCGGCGTCGGCCGACATCGGCTCACTCGAGGGCCGCATCGACGTCCTCTCGGGCCTGGTCGCTGAGCTCGAGGCTGAGCTCGCGGCCTCACGTGCTCGCCTCGGCGTTCTCGAGGACAAGCTCGCAGCGCAGACGGCACGTCTCGAGTACCTGGTGGGCCAGCATCGGATCGCCCAGGAGCGGCTCGAGGAGCGTCTCGTCGACCTCTACGAGGCGGAGACGACCTCGACGCTCGAGATCGTCCTCCAGGTCGGCAGCCTGACCGACCTCCTCGAGCAGATCGACTACTTCCAGGCGATCGGCCGACAGGACAAGGAGATCAGCGAGAACCTCGAGGAGCTGCGCAACGACATGCGGATCGCACGCGCGGAGACCGCTGCGACGCGGAAGGAGGTCGCCGCGGCGACGGCCGAGCTGGCGGACAAGACTGCGGAGCAGCAGGCGGCCCATGGCGCCCTGGTGGCCGAGCAGAACGCCCTCGCAGCAGCGCGCGACGAGAAGCAGACGCTGCTCGCGGGCGTTCGCGAGGAGCGGCACGCCCACGAGGAGGATCTCGCTGCCATGGAGGCGGCGAGCGCCGCCGTCGCCGATCAGATCCGGGCCGCGCAGGCGGCCGCCGCACCGTCGAGCTCGGACTCGGGGTCGAGCTCGGGCTCGAGCCCGAGTGGCGGTTCAGGCGGCTCGACCGGCGCGCCGTCGTCGAGCGGTTTCATCTGGCCGGTGAGCGGCGTGCTGACGAGCGGCTTCGGCTGGCGCTGGGGCCGGCTGCACGAGGGCATCGACATCTCGGCGCCGTCTGGCACTCCCATTCATGCCGCGGCCGCGGGGACGATCATCTTCGCCGGCTGGATGGGCGGCTACGGGAACACGGTCATCATCGACCACGGCGGCGGGATCGCGACCGCCTACGCGCACATGTCGTCCATCTGGATGAGCGGCGGGTCGGTCGGCCAGGGCACAGCCATCGGCGGAGTCGGCACGACTGGCAGCTCGACGGGAAACCACCTGCACTTCGAAGTCCGGGTCAACGGCGCCGCCGTCGACCCGATGGGCTACCTCTAGCCCGCCCGTCTTGGCGGGTGGAGAGGGCTCAGTGCGAGCCCTCCCCACTGTGCAAGCAGGCCGCTATGTGAAGCGCGGTTCCTGCTCTCGCCGCCGAGCGAAGGCGACCGCCGTGATCGCAAGGGCTCCCAGGCCGCCTGCGACTCCCGCCAGTACCGCCGGATCCGGGGCCCCGCTTGTTTCGGCGCCGGGCGGGGCAACCCGGGCGGACGTGCTGGGTTCCGCGGCCGGAACGGCGGCCGGCTCTCCGGCTCCGCCGATCACGGTTGCGGGTGCTTCTCCGTCGGATGCGGCGACCGCTCCGAAGGGGGCTTCCGGTTGTCCGGCTCCGCCGATCGTGGTTGCGGGTGCTTCTCCGTCGGATGCGGCGACCGCTCCGAAGGGGGCTTCCGGTTGTCCGGCTCCGCCGATCGTGGTTGCGGGTGCTTCCCCGTCGGATGCGGCGACCGCTCCGAACGGAGCTTCGGCCGGTTGTCCGGCTCCGCCGATTACCGTCGCCGGGGCTTCCCCTGCGGATGCGGCGACCGCTCCGAACGGAGCTTCCGCCGGTTGTCCGGCTCCGCCGATTACCGTCGCCGGGGCTTCCCCTGCGGATGCGGCGACCGCTCCGAACGGAGCCTCTGCGCCCCCCTCGTGAGGGATTGCACCAGAGGCTCCCCCGGCCGCGCCCACCGCAGTCGCTGCGGCGACGGTGAGGACGAGCGCCTTCTCGCGGAGGCCATGAGCTTCGACGTCGGCGTCGAGGATGGCCTCGAGCTCCGCTCCGTCGAAGTCGAGCGCCACGCGATCACCATCCGTCTGGGCGAGGATCTGCTCGAGATCCTCCCGACCGAGATCGACCCTGACGATATGGGCTTCGACGTCGCCGTTCGTGCCACGGGCGACGTTCAGGAGGAGCTGATCGTGCTCCTCCGAACGCAGCGTCTCCTCGATCGTGGCGCGATCAAGGACGGCGGTGACGCCCCGCCCCTCCAGCTCACCAGGCTCGGCGAGCCTGGCAGTCGTAACGGGATGATCCATCCGGCCTCCTCTCGTTGGGCGCACAACGCCGTGCGCCATTAGTTACCGGACGCACGAGTTGGGTGCGATCTTCCCACTTGCGACCGAACCGAGTCAACGAGCTCGAGACGAGCGCCGGGGAGAGCTAGCTCACGTAAGGCCTTTCCGGCGCAGCTCGTCGAGCGCCTGCTCTGACTTCCTGAGCCCTTCGAGCCGCATCCCGTCGAGAATCTCAGGTGCCTTCGTGAACTGGACGTCGGCGTACTCGACGATCTCGACGTTGTTGCCCCACGGATCCTGAAAGCGGAGGTGCGGCGCCGGCGACACGTCCACGCCCGCCTCGACGCAACGCGGCCCGCGCGGTCTCCTTCGAGTCGACGACGAGCCCGTAGTGCCGGTGATCGTCGGGCCCCTGGCTCCGGCCCTCCGAAAGCGCTACGAACTGATCGCCGATATCGATGAACGCCATCCGTCCCGACCGGCCGCGGAGCTCGAGCTCGAACACGCGGCCGTAGAACGCGATCGCCTCGTCGACGTTTCCGACCTCGAGGGCGACGTGGTTGAGTCCGACCAGCCGTGCCCGTGCCATCCGAGCTCTGAATCTTCGCACCGGAACCCCGCCCCGGGGAGCGGTGTAGAGAGGGCAGTGGAGGGCCGGCCACCGGATGAGCACACCCTCGTCGAGCAGGCGAGGGCCGGAGACACGCGCGCCTACGAGGAGTTGGTGAGGACGTACCAGGGGATCGCATTCAGAACGGCCTACCTCGTCGCCGGATCCGCCGAGGACGCGCAGGACGCTGCGCAGGAAGCCTTCGTCAAGGCGCACCGCGCGCTCGGCCGCTTCAGGCGCGGGGCGCCGTTTCGGCCGTGGCTCCTCCGAATCGTCGCCAACGAGGCGAAGAACCGCCGCCGTGCGGCCGGGCGCCGCGCGACTCTCGCGCTGCGTTTCGCGGCAACCGAGACCTCGGGGGGCGCGGCCCCGTCCCCCGAGGGCGATCTCGCCGGGGCCGAGCGGCGCCGCGCCCTTGCCGACGCCATCGGCCGGCTGCGCGAGGAGGAGCAGCTGGTGATCGCGTGCCGGTACTTCCTCGACCTCTCGGAGGAGGACACGGCGACGGCGCTCGGCGTGCGGCGCGGAACGGTGAAGTCCCGGCTCTCGCGGGCGCTCGACCGGCTGCGAGCCGAGCTCGGAGAGGAGGTGGGCGACCTTGGCTGAGCTCGACCTCGAGCAGGAGCTCCGCGGTCTCGGCTCGGCGCTCGCCGTGCCGCCCTCGCCGGATCTCGTGCCGGGCGTCCGCGCACGGCTTGCGGCGGGCCCTGCGCGCGAGCCGCTCTTCCGCCGCCCGCTGGTGGTCGCTCTCGCCGCCCTCGCGCTGGCTGTGGCAGCGGCGATGGCCGTCCCGCAGGCGCGAACCGCGATCCTCGAGTTCCTCCGGATTCAGGGCGCGACGGTGGAGCGGGTCGACGAGCCTCCGACCGCGACCGAGCTCGACCTCGGACTTGCCACGCCCGTCCCCCTCGACGTTGCGAGGACGAGGCTCGACTTCGAGCCGCTCGTCCCGGACTTCCCCGGTCTCGGCCGGCCCGACGCCGTCTACGTCGACCGGCTGGCCTTCGGCGGCCAGATCGTCTTCCTGTACGGAACCGAGGCGGCGCCCGAGCTCCTGGTGTCCGAGTTCCGAGGCGACACCAATCCGCTTCTGATCGGCAAGGAAGCAGGCCCGGGAACGACGATCGAGCGCGTCACCGTCGACGGCGACCTGCCCGGCTTCTGGGTCGCAGGCGAGCCGCATCAGTTCATGTACCGCGGCCCCGACGGCGAGCCGATGCTCGACACGGTCAGGCTCGCCGGTAACGCGCTCCTCTGGCAGCGTGGTCCGCTCACGCTCAGGATCGAAGGCGCAATCTCCAAGGAGCGCGCCCTCGAGCTCGCGGCCTCGCTGGATTAGAGCTTTGTTAAACGAAGAACGACGAATCCCCCTAAACGGGGACAGACGGTCGATTCGTTCCGTACGATGAGGAAGAGATGACTGCGGCTGAGATCACTCTCGACCAGGACACCGAGGCCGGGCGGGTCGTGGACTGGCGGCGCGAGGAGCTCGAGCGCGCCGGCTACGACGGCTCTTCCGCCTCGAAGCTCGCGGCTCGAAACGACGTCGACCTCCACTTTGCGGTCGACCTCCTTCGGCGCGGGTGCCCGGCCGAGACCGCCCTCGAGATCCTGCTCTAGCGGGCTCGTGAGGCGGGGGCGGCTTCCTGCTGGCCTGCCTTCGACTTCACCCAGTCGAACACGGCAGGGTCGACAGCGGTCAGATCAGCCTCCTCCGCTTCCACGATCGCAGCGAACGCGCGCGAACGAAAAGCACGATCCTGGTCGCCGAGGAGCATGCGAAGGAGACGGGCCGAGCCGTCGAGGCGGCCCCAGAGGTAGTCGTTCTCGCGCCACTCGCGCTTGAAGAACGCGCCGAAGTGCATGATCGCGATTCCTTCGAGGAGCGGCTTCCCCGGAGGTCGCTCGAGTACGCCTGCATCCCGGGGGCTGATGCGAACGACCTCGACCCGGTCGAGCTCGCCCACGCCGCCGATCTCCTGAAGCGGGAAGACGACGACGTCCCAGAGAGGGAAGCCGACGAAGGCTTCGAGCACGCGTCGGCGTGGCCGCTCGGGCCAGTCCTCCGTGTGCTCCCACAGCGTCTCGAAGACGCGGTCGCCGAAGCCCGCGAGCCGTGACTCGAGAGCTTCGCCGAGATCGCGCTCGACCGCGTCCAGCTCGTCCCCATACTCGTCGAGGAACGAGTCCACGTCCTCGTCCGGCGTGCCGCGCCCTGCCATCGCCGCCTTCAACCGCTTCGGCTCGAAGAGTGCCCGCACCCGCTCCGCAAGGTCGGCGTGGCCCTCGAGCGCATCGCTCAGCTCACGGAGGAGGGCGTAGAGGGCGCGCTTCGTCTCGTTGAGGCTCTCGCGTGGCACCTCCGCGGTGTCGTAGAGCGCGTTCAGGGCCCGGATCGTGAAGCGGAGCCGCCGCTCCCCGTAGGCGAGGTCGAAGTGGCGGAGAAACACGATCTGAGCCGGGGTGGGGAGCTCGTCCTCGGGTGGGGTGCCGAGGATGCCCTTCGCTCGCGCGCGCCGGAGGAGCACCTCGCGGACGAAGGAGGTGTGGTTCGAGTCGGGCGGGAAGCGGCAGATGTCCGCTGCGATCTCGGCGAAGCTCTCGACGACCGTGTAGAGCTTGAGCCGGACGTAAGCGTCCCAGGAAAGCCCGTGCTCCTCCGTGGCCGCGTCGATGACGTCGCCCTTGCCGGTTTCGTGCGCCTTCGGGTCGAGCACGTCGGGGACGTGCGCCGACACCTGCGGGTTCAGCCTCCCGAGCACCTCGCGCATCTGGTCGACGCGCTGGTTCCGGTCGCGGATCGCCACGAGGTCCTGGACGATCGGCTCGCGGCGCGGGATCCCGGAGATGCCGCCCCAGAAGAGCTTCAGGAGCCCCGGCGGGCCGCCCGGCCCGACGCCGCCCGGCCCGCCCGGATCCGGCTGCACGTAGATCAGGCGCCGGTCGACCTCGACGGAGGCGGCCTGGCGCGGGATCGCCTCGAAGGCCTGGGCGAACGGGAAGTTGTCGAGGACGCCGCCGTCGACGAACACCGTGGAGTCGAGCGGGACGTCCTCGAGCTCGTAGTGGGGGAAGAAGTCGCGCCGGAAGGTGTCCCGCCCTTCCCATTCGTCGCCGAGATCCT
The DNA here is from genome assembly GCA_963733135.1 of uncultured Actinomycetes bacterium. Taxonomy (GTDB): domain Bacteria; phylum Actinomycetota; class Thermoleophilia; order Gaiellales; family Gaiellaceae; genus CAVTBX01. The sequence continues at coordinate 145,672 of CAVTBX010000008.1, read as the reverse complement.
CGACGGCGACGGGCGGGAAGGCGACCGGAAAGCACGAGGTCGCGCGTGCCGCGAACGCCAGGCGCTCGTTGAAGGCCGGCTCGAGCTCGCCCTCTCCGTCCCGGGACCGGAACCGCATGACGTGTCGGTGCCAGCGGTCGGTCACCCGCTTCGGGTCGAAGGTCGGGATCGAGCGGTCGTAGCCGTAGAAGTCGGTGATCGGCACACGGAGCTCGAGCGGGTGGCCCTCCGGGAGGAGCGTCGGCGGCGCCCCGTTCTGCTGCCGCGAGTCGTCCATCTCCGCAAGCGCTTCGACGACCCAGGTGTACATCTGCTTGCCGTCGAGCGGAGGCTTGCCCTTGCCGAACGGGAGTCTGGCAACCCAGGCGGCGAGCTTCAGCGGGAGCCCGGGCGCACGCGGCAGCGCAAGCAGCTTCTTGATGTCGCCCTTGCTCAGCCAGAGGTTGCGGAGCGAGTCCTGCGAGAGGTTTCGGGCGATCGCCTTCGCGAGGATGATTCCGTTGATGCCGCCGGCTGAGGTGCCGGCGACGATGTCGACAACGACGCGCGTGCGGACGCCTCCTTCGAGCCGGGCTCGCTCCGCGAGCGCGTCCCAGTAGACCGCCTCGATCGTCCCCTCGGCGAACGGGCACGTCGCCGGGTCGGCTTCGAACGCCTTCGACGCCACCGCGAGCCGGTGGATCTCCTTCGTGATCCCGTGCATGTAGATCGCGAGCGAGACGCCGCCGTAGCAGACGAGAGCGAGGCGGAGATCCTTGACCTCCGGATCGTCGGGAAGCGGCGGAACGTCTGTAACCGGCATGTGCGGCGCGACCTCGGTTGCGGCGGAGGGCCGGGTCGCACGTCGAGCGTATGCCCCTCCCAGCGCATGTTCAAGGCACAATCCGGGCGTGCTCTTCGCCTCGATCCCGAGTCCCTCGAGCGGCGTTCTCGAGCTTGGTCCGCTGAACCTCCACGCCTACGGGCTGATGCTCCTCCTCGGCATCGCGGCCGCGACCGCGCTGACGGGTGTCCGTTGGACGAGGCTCGGCGGCGACTGGGACCTCGTCCTCCGGGTCGCCATGTGGGGCGTGGCGGGCGGCGTCGTCGGAGCGAGGCTCTATCACCTGGCCACGAGCTGGAGCGAGGTGCCGGACGAGTGGTGGGGACCGCTCGCGATCTGGGAGGGGGGCCTCGGCGTCTGGGGCGGCATCGCGGGCGGAGTGCTGGCCGGGGCCGTCGTCGTGTGGAGGGCCGGCGAGAGCGTGTTCCTCTTCATGGATGCTGTCGCGCCTGGGCTTCTCCTGGCGCAGGCGATCGGCCGGCTTGGCAACTACTTCAACCAGGAGCTCTTCGGTGAGCCAACCGACCTTCCCTGGGGCCTCGAGATCGACCCGGAGAACAGGCCGGCCGAATACCTGGACGCGGCCACCTTCCACCCGACGTTCCTCTACGAGCTCCTCTGGAACGCGCTCGGCGTGCTCGTGCTCATCTGGATCGGCCGCCGCTTCCGGATCAAGCCTCCGGGACTCTTCGCGCTCTACGTCGCGTGGTACACGTTCCTGCGGTTCTTCCTGGAGCTCCTGCGGGTCGATCCGTCGAAGGAGTTCGGGCCGCTGCGCCTGAACGCGTGGGTCTCCATTGTCGTGTTCGTGCTCGCAGTCGCCGCGTTCATCTGGTCGCAGCGCCGGGCCGGTGAGCCGAAGCTGCCCGGTGGTGGAGGCCGACCCGAACGGCCGCCGCCGCAGCCCGCCCGGAAGATGGCCGTGCCCAAAGGGCGAGTCCGCCCCGGCCGCTAGGAGGCTTGGCCGGATGTCTGTGCTGGCGGGGATGGGCCAGGCCGAGCGAGGATGCCGTCTCGGACGCCGCTCAAGGCTGGGAGCCTTGGCAAAGACGAGGAGGCAACGTGGCGACGCGGCTGGGCCACCAGCCGGCGGCGTGGGGCCATCCGGCCAAACGTCTAGGGTCGCCGGCATGAGCGCTATCGCGGTTCGCGAGCTCGACCTGGACCTGGACGCGTTCGAGGGGCCGTTCGACCTGCTCCTGACGCTCGTCCTCAGGGAGGAGCTCGAGCTCCGCGACGTGGAGGTCGCTGAGGTCGTCACGGTGTTCGCAGAGCGGCTCCTGGAGCGCGAGGCCGTGGATCTCGAGGCGTGCGGCGAGTTCCTCGTGCTCGTCTCGTCGCTCCTCGAGCTGAAGGTGCGCGAACTCTTCCCGGAGGAGACGGCCTTCGACGACCTCGACCCGGACGAGGCGGCCGAGGAGCTTGCGGAGCGGCTTGCCGCCTACCGGCGCTTCAAGGCCGCGGCGGGCTGGCTCGAGGAACGGCTCGAGACGGAGTCCGACCGATACTTCCGGCTCGGCCCGGCGCCGCTTGCCCCTGTGGCCGAGCTGCGCCTCGCACCGCAGGAGCCCGCCGGTCTCGCGGAGGCGCTCCGCGCCCTCGCGGTCGAGCCGCCCGAGCCCTCCGTACGGCACATGGCGCTTCGCTTTCCGCCTGTCTCGCTCTTCCTCGAGCGGTTCCGCGCCGTGCTCCGCAGCCGACGTCGTTTCGACTTCGACGAGGAGACGGGCGAACTGTCGCGTATCGAGCAGGCAGTGGCTTTTCTCGCGCTCCTCGAGCTTCGCAAGGCCGGCGAGATCCGAATGGGGCAGCCGGCGCCCTTCGAGCCGATCACGGTATGGAACGCAACCTGAGACTGATCGACAACCCGGTCGACCGCCTCGCCCGTACCGTCGAGGCGCTTCTCGTCGTGGCAGCGCAACCGCTCTCCGTGGAGGAGCTGGCAGCGGCCGCGGACGACGAGCCCGAGCGAGTCGAGACTGCGCTCGGCCTACTGGCGAGCCGGTATCGCGACGGGCGGAGCGGGATCGTCCTCGAGCAGGTGGCGGGCGGTTATGCCTTCCGGGCGGCGCGCGAGGCCGCGGAGGCGTGTGCCCGGCTCGTCGAGCGACCGGTGCAGCGCGGGCTCTCGCAGGCCGCGCTCGAGACGCTTGCGGTCGTTGCCTACCTCGGCCCGGTGTCCCGGCCGGAGATCGCGCGGATCAGAGGGGTTGCTGCCGACTCGGCGGTGGCAGGCCTCGTCGAGCGCGGTCTGATCGCGGAGGCCGGACGCTCCGACGAGGGAGGAGCCATCCGCTACACGGCCACGCCACTCTTCGAGCGCGTCTTCGGGCTGGCGAGCCGGTCGGAGCTCCCGCGCCTCGACGATCTGGGCGTCGACGCGGACGAAATCCGCAGCCGGCTCGAGTCGGTCGCCGGGCGCCGCGGCGCCTGATTTCTTCTCCGCTCGTCTTAAGGCGCCCTTAGCCTCCTCCCCGCGGCGAGCCTACTCTCGAAAGGCGCCCGTGTGGGTCACGCGAGTGGGTCGAAAGTGAGCCGCGGCTCGCGTGCCGGAGCCGATCAGATCGTCCGGACGATCTTCTCCGCTTCCTCGCGAGTGAAGGCCCGCAGCGTCTCCGTCGTCACGTTGCCGTGCCGAGCGACCTCGAGGAGGCACTGGTAGGCGGTTTCGTCATCCGGCGCCTCGAAGATCTCCACGAGGTCGAACCGGCCAAGCGTCACGTAGGCGGTCAAGAACTTTCCGCCGCGCTCGTCGATCGCTCGCTCTCCCTCCTCGATCCGGTCGCGCCACGCCGGTAGGCCTCCGAGCCCTTGCGACGTCCACTTCATGAGTGAGATGTAAACGGGCACGCGCGGATAATGACTGTTAGGTGTCCCACCTAGCAATGCAGCCCAACTTCTGGCCCGCGATCACGCGGCGCGAGAGTTCACCCTCGCCCTTGCGGAGGCAACCAGCCTCCGCGGCGGACGAGTGCGATCTCTCGCTTGGTGCTCACAACCCAGAACCGGGGCTGCATCACTAGGAGGGACACCGTGCGTCTCAATGCCTACCTAGCGCGGGCCGGGGTCGCGTCCCGTCGGGGCGCCGAAGAGCTCATCCGCGCCGGCCGTGTAACCGTGAACGGCAAGGCGGTCGGGCTGGCGACCTTCGTCGATCGAGCCGACGACGTTCGGCTCGACGGGCGACGGCTAGAACCCGAAGAGCTCGCCTACGTTCTCTTCCACAAGCCCCCCGAGGTTGTGACGACCGCGCGGGATCCGCATGGGCGCCCCACGGTGGTCGGGCTGGTCGGGCACAGGCTGCGGGTCGTGCCCGTGGGACGACTGGACGCGGACACAACCGGTCTCCTCCTCCTGACGAACGACGGTGCTTTGGCGCACAGGCTCATGCATCCGCGCTATGGCGTGGAGAAGGTCTACGAGGCGGACGTGGAAGGCGACCCGGGCCCGGAGACGCTGCGGCATCTCGGCGAGGGAGTGGAGCTCGATGACGGACGCACAGCCCCCGCACGCGTTCGACGACTTGGCCCCGGACGGGTCGAGCTCACGATCCACGAGGGGAAGAAGCACCAAGTGAAGCGGATGCTCGAGGCCGTCGGACACCCGTGTCGGCGCCTGCATCGAAGCCGTTACGCGGGTCTCGAGCTCGGGGATCTCGCCCCTGGGGAATGGCGTGAGCTCTCGCGAGACGAAGTTATCGTCCTGCAAGAGCAGGGACGTTCATCAGCGTCAGGCAAGGATGTGTCGATACCCCTTGCGGGGAGGCCCAAGAAGACCTAGCCTGGTGTTGCTCCAGGCTTGGGAGGGCGCTGTGGTGCGGCGGAGGGGTCCGACCGTTCTTAGACAGAAGGATCGAAGTCGAGTCCATCGAGATCGCCTGCGCGGAAGCTTTGGCGTGGCGAGGCTCATGGCCATTCTCGTCTTCGTCTGCGTAGGCGTCGCGGCGAACGCCGGCTCTGCCGGCGCCGACCCGCCCGCCAACGTCGCCGATGTTGTGCAAGGAGTGGTGAATGCGGTCGACCCCGACCCGGGCGAGGACGGGGACGACGAGCCGCCGCCTGAACCGGAGCCCCCGCCCGTTCCTGAACCGCCTGCGCCTAATCCTGAACCGCCCGCGCCCGGTCCCGACCCGCCACCTTCCGGTGGCAGCGGCGGGGGCGGGTCCGGTAGTGGGTCCGGAGGCGGCTCTGGCGGTGGTGGCTCCGGTAGTGGCTCCGGCTCGAGCGGTGGGAGCGGCGGTTCCGGATCGAGCGGCGGCGGGTCCGGGTCGGGCGGCGGTACCCCTGCGCCGTCGACGGGCTCCGGATCGTCGGGCGGCGGATCATCGAGCGGCGGGACGAACTCCTCGTCCGGGTCGCCTCAAGGATCCAACGGCTCCGCAGGATCCTCCTCGCAGGGGGATGACGACCGCGAGCCGAAGGAGCCCCGCGAGGAGAAGGAAGAGCCGAAGCAGGAAGAGCCAGACGAGAAGGCCGACGAGACGACGACAACGTCGACCGAGCCCACGATCACATCGGAAGAGCCCGACGAGCTGATCGCGGTGCCAACCGGCGGCGGAACGGGTGGCGGGCCCGACCTGCTCATCATCGCGCTCCTGTTGGGCGCGCTGGGCTTGGCCGCCGGTGGTGCGCTCACGCTGGTACCGGCCTTCCACAATCCAATGCGGTCGCCCGACCTCGCCTTCGGCCTCGTAGCCGCGAGCATCGCACTCCTGCTGGGACTGGGTATTGCGAGTCTCTAACGCGGCAAGACATCTGCGGCGCATTTGGATCGTGGTACTCGCTCTCGCCGGGCTGGCCGCGCTGTTGGCCGGAGGGGCAGTCGTGGCGAGCGGCGAGACCGGCCCGAACGGTGTGACGGCGACGTTCGGCCGTGGTCCTGACACCAATGGGTTCTACACAGGTCCGATCACCATCGCCTTTTCCGGTGCGGCTTCCGGCGATAGCTGCACTCCGGACGAGACCGTCTACTCTGGCCCAGGCTCCAACTCCGCGAACGTCTCCAGCACGTGTATGCCGGCGGACCCCACCCAGTCGCAATACTCGGACACCTTCACCTTCAAGTACGACGACCAGCCGCCAAACCTGAACCTCCCCGGGACGATCACGGAGGAGGCGACCTCCCCCGCGGGGGCGCAAGTGAACTTCAACGTCACCGCCAGCGACGACGTCGACGGCTCGCCGAACGTCAACTGCGACGCAGCGCCCGGGACATTCGCGGTCGGGTCCCACACCGTTCGATGCACCGCAACCGACTCGGCCGGCAACTCGACCCAGGGGGAATTCACGGTCAGGGTTCAGGACACGACCGACCCAGACTTCGGGCCCACACCTGCCGTGAGCCTCGAGGCAAACGCTCCGGGGGGATTCCAGAGCCCGCAGCCCGTCTATCAGCTTCCTCAGGTGACCGACACCGTCAGCGGGGTCATCCTTCCGGGCTGCAACCCGGGGCCCGGAGCGAACTTCGGCTTCGGCTCGACTCAGGTCACGTGTACCGCGACCGACGGGAGCGGTAACGAAGCGAACGCGCAGTTCAACGTCACCGTGCGCGACACCACTCCGCCCCAGTTCGTGATCCAGCCGCAGAACATCGTGGTGCAAGCTCGAAACGAGGACACGGGCTCTCCCGCCACCGATCCGTGCATCCAGGAGTTCCTCAATGCCCCCACCGCCAGCGACGAGGTCGATGGCAGCCGGCCAGTGACGAACAACGCCCCCGAGAGATTCCCCCGCGGCGACACGACAGTCATCTTCAGGACCAGCGATTCGAGGGGAAACGACGCCGACCCACTTTCGGCCGTGGTAAGCGTGAGACTTGGCAACCAGGGCCGCTGCACGATCGATGCCGACGCGCCACGCAACGTCTCTGGCCTGCGTGTCCGCGAGGGCGACCAGCTCGTTGTGCTTCGCTGGAACAATCCTGGTGCGCCCGACCTAACGAACGTTCGCATCTACCGGATCCGAGCCGGCGAGACCGAGTTGGGTGCTCCGATCTACAGAGGCAATCGCGAGGTCTTCCGCGACCGCGGGGTGAGGAACGGCGTTCAGTACCAGTATGTAATCCGAAGCTTCGACGAGGCGGGCAACCATCGTCCTGGGATCTCAAGGTACGCCACCCCGCACCGGGTCCTACTGCTTCGGCCGCGCGACGAGGCCAGGGTTCTCAGGTCCAGGCCTCCAACGCTGAAGTGGGTTGGGAAGGCTCGCGCGCGCTACTACAACGTCCAGCTCTACCGTATCGCCAACGGGAACGCGCGCAAGGTGCTGAGCAGGTGGCCGGCCCGGGCGACGTACGACCTGACCAAGAACTGGCGCTTTGAAGGCCGGAGCTACAAGCTCGTGCGAGGTCGCTACCTCTGGTATGTCTGGCCGGGCTTCGGGCCGCGGAGCGCCGGCAACTACGGCGAGCAGATGGGTCCGAGCGCATTTCGGGTCGTCAAGCGACGCTAGCCGAGCACGGCCTACTACAGCCCGCGCGGCCGTGCTGCACCGAACAGGCGACCTGCCGCCGATCTGACGAAGCCCATCCGCTCGTACATGGAATCGAGGGTCGGCTCCGAGGCCTGACGTGCCTTCTCCGCGCCGCGCGCTAGCAGCCGCTCCAGCTCACGCGGGTCGGAGCGGAGCGTCCCGTAGCGCTCCTGCACCGGTGCGAGCAGCTCGACGACGGCGTCTCCGACGTCGGTCTTGAACTGTCCGTAGCCGGAACCGTCATAGCGTGCCTCGATCGCCTCGGGCGCCTCGCCGGTCGCGACCGAGAGGATGTCGATCAGGTTCGTGATGCCCGGCTTGTCCTCGGCCCGCAGCACGTCGCGGCCGGAATCGGTGACCGCGCTCTTGAACTTCTTGCGGATTGTGTCGGGCTCGTCGAGAAGTAGCACCGTGCCTTGCGGAGTCCCACCGGTCGTCGACATCTTCCGCTCGGGCTCCTGGAGATCCATGATGCGCGCGCCGATCTCCGGATAGACGCCGTCCGGGAGCGTGAAGGTTTCGCCGTAGCGCTGGTTGAAGCGCTCCGCGACATCCCGAGCGAGCTCCAGGTGCTGGCGCTGGTCGTCGCCGATCGGCACCTGGTGGGTCTGGTAGAGCAGGATGTCGCCGGCCATCAGGACCGGGTAGGTGAACATTCCGGCGCTCACGAACTCCTGCCGCTCGGATCGATCCTTGAACTGCGTCATGCGCCGGAGCTCACCGAAGCTCGTGACCGAGCTGAGCAGCCAAGCCGCCTCGGCGTGTGCCGCGACGTGGCTCTGGATGAAGACCGTCGAGCGGTCCGGATCGAGCCCGGTAGCGAAGAGCATCGCCGCGAGGTCGAGCGTCCGCTCCCGTAGATCGTCCGGGTCGTAGGCGACGGTGATCGAGTGGAGGTCGACGATGCAGAAGAACGCCTCGCCGCGCTCCTGGGTCGCCGCGTACTGACGGAAGCCCCCCGAGTAGTTCCCAAGGTGCTTCGCGCCGGTCGGCTGGATGCCGGAGAAGATCCGCAAGGGCTCCGATTATCGCGGACTACACTTGCCCGATGGCCGTAACGGGTTCCCCCGAGCTTCTGATCGTGATGGGCGCAAGCGCCACCGCCGAGCAGGTGGACGAGGTCGTCGCGCGCCTCGAGGAGTCCGGCGCGAACGCCCACGTGACGCCAGGCAAGGAGGCGACAGTGATCGGCGCGATCGGCGAGCGCGACCTGCTTGCGGCGTTGCCGCTCGAGGGCTACCCCGGTGTCGAGCAGGTGCTGCCGATCCTGAAGCCGTACAAGCTCGTGTCGCGCGAGCTCTCTCCCGAGCCGACCGTCGTCTCGGCACGCGGCCGGAGGATCGGCGACGGCTACTTCGGGCTGATCGCAGGTCCGTGCTCGGTCGAGTACCGGGAGCAGACCTTCGCGGCCGCCCGCGCCGTGCAGGAGGCCGGGGCGACGATGCTCCGCGGCGGGGCGTTCAAGCCGCGCTCGTCGCCATACGCCTTCCAGGGCCTCGGCCAGGAGGGGCTCGACATCCTCGTCGAGGCCCGCGAGGAGACCGGGCTCCCCATCGTCACCGAACTCATGGACGCGCGGCACGTCGAGGCGGTCGTCGAGGCCGCGGACGTCATCCAAATCGGCGCGCGGAACATGCAGAACTTCACGCTCCTCTCGGAGGTCGGCCGGGCCGGAAAGGCCGTGCTCCTGAAGCGCGGCGCAGCCTCGTCCATCGAGGAGCTCCTGATGGCAGCCGAGTACATCCTCCGCGAGGGGAACTCGCAGGTGATGCTGTGCGAGCGCGGCATCCGGACGTTCGAGCGCTCGACCCGGTTCACGCTCGACATCGGAGCGGTGCCGGTCCTGAAGGAGGAGACTCACCTGCCGGTCGTCGTGGATCCCTCGCACGCGGCCGGGCGCCGAGACCTCGTGGCGCCTCTCGCTCGTGCGGCTGTGGCGGCCGGCGCAGACGGGATCATCGTCGAGGTTCATCCTGAGCCCGACCAGGCGCTCTCGGATGCCGCGCAGCAGATCGCCGCGGAGGACTTCGGCGCCTTCGCGGACGAGATCCGGGCGCTGGCGTCCCTCATGGGCCGCGTAATCGGCTAAGTGCCGCGAAGAATGCGTTCGCATTTTCCGCGGGCATGAATGTCCACCGGATCGGCATCGTCGGGACTGGCCTGATCGGGGCTTCGGTTGGTCTGGCCGCCCGCGCAGCAGGCCTGTTCGTGACTGGATGGGACGCCGACTCCGAAGCCCTCCGGGGCGCCGAAGAGCGAGGCGCTGTCGAGCCGGCCGGATCAATGGCAGAGGCCGTAAGGGATGTCGACCTCGCGGTGGTTGCGACGCCCGTCGCCACACTCCCGGCGCAGGTCGAGGCGGTGCTCGGCGCCGGCGGCTCGGCAACGGTGACCGACGTCGGTTCGACCAAGGGGTCGGTCTGTGCTGCCGCCGCCGACCGGCAGCGGTTCGTCGGCGGCCACCCGGTCGCGGGGTCCGAAGCGCACGGGCCGGCGAATGCGAACGGCGACCTGTTCCGCGGCGCCACCTGGTTCCTCACGCCCCTTGCCGAGACCGAGCCCGAGCGCTACCGGGCGCTGCACGGCTTCGTGGCCTCGCTCGGCGCGATTCCGATCGCCGTCGATCCCCGAGCCCACGACCGGCTCGTGGCGCTCACGAGCCACCTCCCGCATGCGCTTGCGAACGTGCTCCTGAACCACGCGGGCTCGATGCGGGTCGACGGGCACGAGCCGCTTGCGGCTGCGGGCGGGTCGCTACGGGACATGACCCGCGTCGGAGGCGCCAACCCGCGGATCTGGGTCGACATCTTCTCCGAGAACGCCGACGAGCTCCGCGCGGCGCTCGCCGAGCACCGACGCCGCGTCGAGGAGGTGGAGCGCGCGCTCGAGACCCGAGACGCCGGCTTCCTCGCCCGCTGGATCGGTGAGGCGGCTGGAAACCGGCGGCGGCTGCTCGCGGAGGCCTACCCGGGCGCGGGCGAGCTCCAGCGGCTGCGCGTGCACGTCCCCGATCGGCCGGGAGTTCTCTCCGGGATCACGCAGGCGCTCGGCGCGGAGAAGATCAACATCGAAGACTTCGAGCTCCAGCACATGTCTCCCGAGCGCGGCGGGACGCTGACGGTGCTCGTCGCAGGCGAAACGGAAGCCCGCAGAGCCGCGGAGCTCCTCGAGGCGCAGGGGTACTCGGTCATCGTCTCGCCCGCGGTCGAGCCCTCCGATGCGTAGGGGCGAGGCATGCCTCGCCCGGTCGTGCCTCCGAGTGGTGCGTTGAGGATCGAACCTGCCGCCGCGCTCGTCGGTGGGATCGCGGTGCCGGGTGACAAGTCAATCTCCCACCGCGCCGTTCTCCTCGGGGCAGTGGCGGACGGGGAGAGCGAGATCTCCGGGTTCGGCGCGTCCGCCGACACGCTCGCCTCCTTGGATGCCGTCCGCGCGCTCGGGGCGCAGCTTGACGCGGACGGTGACCGAGTCCGCATCCGGGGTGTCGGCCTGCGCGGCCTGCGGGAGCCCGGCGCCCCGATCGACTGCCGGAACGCGGGCACTCTCATGCGCCTCCTCCCGGGGCTCCTCGCAGGCCAGGAGGGGAGCTTCGAGCTCGTCGGGGACGAGTCGCTCTCGCGCCGGCCGCTCGACCGGGTCGCAGACCCGCTGCGGGAAATGGGCGCCGGTGTCGAGACGACCGACGGCCATGCACCGCTGCGCGTGGACGGCGCTGCACTCCAGCGAATCCGCTGGGAGCTGCCCGTCGCGAGCGCGCAGGTGAAATCGTGCGTCCTCCTCGCGGGCCTCCTCGCCTCCGGAGGCGCGACGGCCGTCGTCGAGCCGGCGCCGACACGTGACCACACGGAGCGGCTTCTGGGCGCCCTCGGCGCGCGCATCCGCCGAACCCCCCGCGAGGTACGTGTCTGGCCGGCCGAGCGGCTCGAGCCGCTGCGCCTCGAGATCCCAGGCGACTTCTCCTCGGCCGCGCCCTTCGTCGCTGCGGCCACGCTGCTCCCGGGATCCAGCGTCCGCATCCACGGCGTCGGCGTGAACCCGACCCGGACGGGCTTCATCACCGTCCTGGAGCGGATGGGCGCCCGGATCGCGCTCTTCAACCGACGCCAGGCAGGCGGCGAGCCTGTCGCCGATCTCGAGGTCGAGCCCGCCGAGCTCGTCGCGACACGGATCGGGCCGGCCGAGGTTCCGCTTCTGATCGACGAGCTGCCGCTCTTCGCCCTCGTCGCGGGTCTCGCTCGTGGGGAGAGCGTCGTCACAGGCGCGCAGGAGCTACGTGTAAAGGAATCGGATCGGCTCGAAAGCGTGAAAGAAGCGCTACGGCCACTCGGAATCCACATCCGAACGACGGATGGTGGCCTCAGGGTGCAGGGTGTTCCCACCCGCCCCCGGGGAGGTACGACCGTCGACACGCGCGGCGACCACCGCATCGCGATGCTCGGCGCGATCGCCGGGCTGGTCTCGCGCGAGGGCGTCGAGATCGAAGGTGCCGAGACCGTCGCTGTAAGCTTCCCCGACTTTTTCGGGATGCTCGAGACACTCGCGGAGCGCTGATGGAGGCCGTCGCGGCGAACGCGGGCGGGCCGAGGCCCGTCCGTTCGAGGAGGGTCCCATGATCGTCGCGATCGACGGGCCCGCCGGCACCGGCAAGAGCACGGTCGCCAGGCTCCTGGCTGAGCGCCTCGGGTTCCGCTATCTCGACACGGGAGCCATGTACCGCGCTCTCACCTGGCTCGCGCTCGGCCGCGGCATCGACCTCGACGACTCGGAGACGCTTGCGAGTCTCGCCAGGCAGAACCCCACCGAGATCGAAGGGAGCCGGATCCGCATCGCCGACGAGGACGTGACCGAGGCCATCCGAACCGCCGAGATCGACCGCGTCGTCTCCTCCGTGGCCCGTCACGACGCAGTCCGCGAGGTGCTGCGAGAGCGCCAGCGCGCGCTTGCCGATGCCGGTGACGCGATCATGGAAGGGCGCGACATCGGCGCCGTCGTCGTCCCGCACGCCGACGTCAAGGTCTACCTGGTCGCGGACGCGTCCGTGCGTGCCGAGCGGCGCGAAGCCGAGCGGCCCGGGATCGGCGCCGACGCGCTTGCCACCGACCTGCGCCTTCGGGACGAGCGCGACGCGGGACAGCTCCAAGCGGCCGAGGACGCGGAGACGATCGACACGACCGACCTGACGATCGACGAGGTCGTCCGGCGGATCGAAGCCGCTGTTCTCGCACACGCCCGCGCATGAAACGCGAGGCGATCCTCTGGTGGGGAATCGGGAAGACCGTGCTCGCGGGCGCGACGCACGCCACGACGTCGCTCCGCCAGTACGGCCGTGAGCGGATCCCGAGGGAGGGCGGCGCCGTCCTCGCGATCAACCACGTGCACTGGATCGACGTTCCTGTCGTCGGCACGCTTTGCCCACGCAGGATCGTGTACCTCGCGAAGCGAGAAGCGCACGAGATCCCCGTCCTCGGCCCCTTCATCGGCGCCATGGGAACGCTTGCCGTGCGGCGCGGCGAGTCCGACCGGGAAGCGGTGCGTCTCGCGCGTCAGGCCGTCCGCCAGAACGAGCTGCTCGGGATGTTCGTCGAGGGCACGCGCCAGCGCTCCGGCGAGCCCGGCGAGGCCAAGCCCGGCGCTGCGATGGTCGCGATCCAGGAGGGCGTGCCGGTGATCCCGGCCGCTATCTACGGAAGCCAGAACTGGAAGCTCGGCTCGCGCGCGCCGATCTCGATCGCCTGGGGGGAGCCCATCCGGTTCGCCGAGCACCCGCGGAACTCCAAGGGCTACAAGGCCGCCACGGCCGAGATTCAGAGCGAGATCAGGCGGCTTTGGGAGTTCCTCGCCGAGATGCACCGGCTCGATCGCCCCCGCGGGACCCCGCCGCGGCGCGCCTTCCTGCCGTCCAAGTCCGAGTGACCACGCAGCTCCATGGGACGGTCGCGGTGGTCGGCTTCCCGAACGTCGGCAAGTCGACGCTCGTGAACCGCCTCTCCGCTACCCGGCAAGCGGTGGTCTTCGAGACGCCCGGCGTGACTCGCGACCGCAAGGAGATCGTGTGCGAGTGGGGGGGCAAGCGCTTCCTCCTCGTCGACACCGGCGGAGTCGACGTCGCCGATCCATCGCCGCTCACGCAGGAGGTGGCCGAGCAAGCCCGGCGCGCGGTCGCCGAGGCCGACCTCGTCCTCTTCCTCGTGGACGCGAAGGCCGGCGTGACGCCGGGCGACGAGGAGATCGCCGGCATCCTGCGCCGCGCCCGTCGCCCCGTACTCGTCGTCGCCAACAAGGTGGACGACCCGTCGCGCGACGCGGACGCGTACGAGTTCCACCGGCTGGGCCTCGGCGACCCGATCCCCGTCTCGGGCCTGCACGGCCACGGCACCGGCGATCTGCTCGACCGGGTCGTCGCCGAGCTCCCCGGGACGGGCCCGCAGGAGGTGGGTGAGGAGGCGATCCGCGTCGCGATCCTCGGTCGCCCGAACGTCGGTAAGTCGAGCCTCCTGAACGCGCTCGTCGGCCAGGAGCGCGTCGTCGTCTCCGATGTGCCGGGCACCACCCGCGACTCGATCGACACCGTGCTCCGCCGGGAGGAGACGACGTTCCTGCTCGTCGACACCGCGGGGCTGCGGCGGAAGCGGCGTCAGCGGCAGGGGATCGAGTACTACTCGGAGCTCCGGGCCATCCAAGCCGCCGAGCGGGCCGATATCGCGCTCATCCTCGTGGACACGAGTGAAGGGCTCGTGGATCAGGATCTGGCCGTGGCGGACGTGGCCAGGACGGCCGGGTGCTCGACGCTCGTCGTCCTGTCCAAGTGGGACATCGCGACCGTCGGGATCGAAGACGTGCGTCCGCGGCTCGAGACACGGCTTCGTCAGCGTCCCCAGCTCGTCGCGGTTTCTGCGCTCACGAGACGCGGTGTCGGAAAGCTGCTGGACCGCGTCGAGGAGCTCTTCGCAAAGCACACCGCGCGGATCGCGACCGTGGAGCTGAACCGATTTCTCCAGGAGCTCCGCGCGCAACGACCCGGCCCGTCGAAGAACGGCAGGCGCCTGAACCTCCTCTACGGCACACAGGTGCAAGTCAGGCCACCACGATTTCGAGTGTTCGTCAACGACCCGGGGCTAATGACCCGCGACTACGGCTACTGGGTCGAGAACAGGATCCGTGAGCAGTTCGCGCTGGCCGGGGTGCCGGTCGTCATCGACTTCGTCCGTCGAGGCTGATCGAGTCGCGAGAGCCGGCAGGATGCGCTGGCTAGACTTGTTCTCGTGAAGCGGCGACTCGTCCTCGGCCTGCTCGTCGCGCTCTGCCTGGTTCCCGTCGCGGGTTGCGGCGGCGGATCTTCGGCCGGCGAAGGTGCCGCCGGGATCGTCCCGGCGAGCGTGCCGGTCTACATCTCAGTCGACACCGACTTCGAGGGCGATCAGATCGCGCAGGCGCGCGAGCTTCTGGCGCGCTTCCCGGGCTCCGCGGGCGCGCTCGCGATGCTGGAATCGGAGCTCGAGGCGGACGGCGACGTCGACTTCGACCAGGACATTCGCCCCGCACTCGGCCCAACGCTCGACGTGGCGGTGCTGGAGGTTCCGCGAAACGGCGGGGAGGGCTCGGCGGTCGTGCTTCTCCAGCCGGAGGACCCGGCCAAGCTCGACGCGCTGCTCGAGCGTTCGCCGACCGACTCGAGGCCGGTCACGGCCGAGGTCGAAGGCTGGACGGTGCTCGCCGAGGAGCAGGCCGAGCTCGACAGCTTCGAGGCCGCTCGCGAAGGAGATTCGCTCGAGAGCTCGGACGCGTTCGACGATGCGATGGATGGGCTCGCAGAAGACGCCCTCGTCCGCGCCTACGTCGCGCCCGAAGCAGTGAGAGAGGCACTGCCCACCGAGGGGATGTCCGGCCTGCCGCAACTCGACCAGCTTGTGGGGCTCGGCGGGCTCGGGATGGCGGTGAGCGCGGAGGAGCGTGGCTTCCAACTCGAGAGCGCTGCGGTGACCGAGCAGGAACTCGAAGGCTTCGAGCCCGAGCTGCCCGACCGGCTGCCTGCGGGCGCACTGGCGTACTTCGGCTTCGGTGACCTTGCCACCGCGGGCCGCGAGGCCCTGAACAAGCTCGGCGAGCAGAATCCCGAGTTCGACCGGCAGCTGGCCCAGCTCGAGTTCGCTCTCGGCCTCTCGCTGGACGAGGATCTGCTGCCGCTGATCGAGCAGGAAGGTGCGATCGCGCTCTACCCGGGCGCTGCGGGCTCTGATCTCCCGTCGATCGTCACGGCCCTCAAGGTGGACGACGAGACCGAAGCCCTGGCGACCATCGACCGCATCTTCGAGCGCGTGACGCAGTTTGCGCCCGACATCACACCGCCGACGCGATCCGAGGTGGGAGGCGTCGAGGTCCGAGAGGTGAGCCTTCCGCAAGGATCCGCTTTCTACGGCGGCGCCGACGGCATGATCTTCGCGACGAACGACTCCGATCTGATCACCCAGCTCACGGGTGACGGGGAGACGCTCGCCGACGATCCAGTCTTCGGTGAGGCACGGGAGCTTGCCGACGTTCCCGACGAGGTGGAGAGCCTCGCCTACGTGAACTTCGACGACGGCATCGGGTATGCGCTGTCGCTCGCGGAGGACAGCGGCCAGTCGATCCCGCCGCAGGTCAGCGAGAACCTCGAGCCGCTGTCGTCGTTCGTCCTCTACTCGACCCGCGACGGAGACCGGAGCCGCGGCACCGGGTTCCTCGCGCTCGACGAATGACGGTCGCCCGCGAGTTCCTCTTCACTTCGGAGTCGGTGACGGAGGGTCATCCGGACAAGGTCGCCGACCAGGTGTCGGACGCCGTTCTGGACGCCATCCTGGCCGAGGATCCGCTCGGCCGGGTCGCGTGCGAGACGCTCGTGACCACCGGGCTCGTCGTGGTTGCGGGCGAGATCACGACGGAGATCTACGTGGACATTCCCCGGCTCGTCCGCGCGACGGTGCGTGAGATCGGCTACGACCGCGCCAAGTACGGGTTCGACGCGGACACATGCGGGGTGATCGTGGCGCTCGACGAGCAGTCGTCCGACATCGCGCAAGGCGTCGACCGGTCGTACGAGGTTCAGCACGAGCCGGGCGACGACGATCCGCTCGATCTGGAGGGCGCAGGCGACCAGGGGATGATGTTCGGCTATGCGTGCACCGAGACCGACGAGCTCATGCCGCTCCCGATCATGCTCGCGCACCGCATCACAAAACGTCTGTCTGAGGTGCGCAAGGCTCAGGTGCTGCCGTATCTGCGGCCCGACGGTAAGGCGCAGGTCACGGTGCGCTACGAGGTGGACGAGGACGGCCTCCAGCAGCCCGTCGAGATCGAGCGTGTGCTCATCTCCACGCAACACCGGGACGGCCTCGACGCGGACTCGCTGATCAAGCCCGACCTGATCGAGCATGTCCTTCACCCGATCCTCCCCAAGCAGCTGTACGACGAGGCGCGGTTCGAGGAGCGCGACTTCGTGCTCGTGAACCCGACTGGAAAGTTCGTGACAGGCGGGCCGATGGGAGACACCGGCCTGACCGGACGCAAGATCATCGTGGACACGTACGGCGGTGCGGCCCGCCACGGTGGAGGCGCGTTCTCAGGCAAGGATCCGACGAAGGTCGACCGGTCGGCCGCGTATGCGGCGCGCTACGTGGCGAAGAACATCGTCGCCGCCGGGCTCGCCGACCGCTGTGAGCTCCAGGTCGCCTACGCGATCGGGGTAGCCCACCCGGTCTCGATCGGTGTCGAGTGCTTCGGCACCGAGCGGCTGTCCACCACCAGGATCGAGGAGCTGATCCGGGAGCACTTCGACCTACGGCCCGCGGCGGTCATCCGAGACCTCGATCTTCTTCGGCCGATCTACCGGAAAACCGCTGCCTACGGGCACTTCGGCCGTGCCGACCACGACTTCACATGGGAACGGTCGGACAAGGCCGAGACCCTGCGCGCGGCAGCCGGAATCGCAGCCGAAGCGACCACCTAGCCACAGAAGTCGCGTGCTACTCTGACCCCGCTATGGGGGTCGTAAGTCCCGAGCGGCGGCGCACCGAGGCGCCGCCCCGCTCGCCCGAGGTACCGCCTTCCGCGCCGCCGCCGGAACCGCCGCGCCGTGGAGTGCCTTGGGGACTCGTGGCCGTGGCCGCGGTCGTGATCGCGCTGGTGGCCGGGGTCAACTGGGTGCGCGACATCTTCCCCGACTTCTCGAATCCCTTCGCCGAGCAGACCGTCGATCGCTCCTCGCAGCCGGTGCTCCAGTCGATCCGGAACATCGGCGAGTATCGCGCCGCGGCCGGCGACTACCAGGTGATCGTCGACCTCGCAAAGGACACGGCCCTTCCCGACGAGCTGCTTGGCGAGCGCACGCTCTTCGTCGCCGTCGGCTCGGTCGACGCCGGCGTCAATCTGGGGGCCGTCGGGTCGAGCGACGTGAGCGTCTCGGAAGACCGCCGTCAGGCCGCGATCGTGCTGCCCGCGGCGCGCCTCTTCCCGGCCGAGCTCGACGTCGACCGGAGCTACGTGTATGAGCAGGATCGCGGTCTCTTCAACCGGATCGGCTCCCTCTTCGGCGACGAGGGAGCGAACCAGGAAGAGCTGTATCGCACCGGCGAAACGAAGATCGCCGAGGCCGCGCAAGCGAACGACGAGTTGCGCCTGCGCGCCGAGGAGAACACTCGCGCGATGCTCACGTCGCTCTTACGCTCGCTCGGCTTCACGCAGGTCTCGATCAGCTTCGAGTAGCGACAAACCTCCGGTGGCAGGGCTGCCAGTCCTCCCATCGACTGGTTGTGGGCCGTCTCCGGGCCACGGCCCCACCCTGGGTGGGGATCGGGCCACCCGCCACCCGGCGTCGAGCCTAACCGTCAGAGGCGCACGGGTGTGTGACGGAATGTGACGAGACGGTGAATCTTCGTCCAGAGCCCGAAGCTTTTCTTGCCCGGGTACCGCCGCGGCGGACGTCCGGGCGGCGCTGAAGTCGGCCTGGTCTAGGCGGCTCGGACGAAGAGGCCGGCGGCGGCCTGTTCGCCGATCGCACGCTCGTCGCCGTTCACGGCGACCGTGAGCTGGCCGGCCGCAGGCTGCGTGCTTCGCACTTCGACGCGCGCTCCCGGGACTAGCCCTTCGTCGTAGTACCAGTGCAGGAGGTCACCGTCATGCTCAGCCAGGCGGACGATCTCGGCTTGCGCGCCTGTTTCCAGGTCGGCCAGGGGCGCGAGTTCCTTGTTCTCGGATTGCTCGAACTCGACGTCCACGGGCCAACCATGCGGGCAGCGATCCGGGTTCCCGAGCTGAGTTGCGATCCGGTCGACCATGTCGTCCGTGAACGTATCGCCGAGCAGGTCGGCCTGAACGTGCGCCTCGGCGGCGGTGTAGCCCATGAAGTCGGTCAGGAGCCGTTCGATGATGCGGTGGCGGCGGACGACGTGCTCGGCCCGCGCGCGCCCCTTCTGCGTCAGGAGAGCCTCCTTGTGCTCCCCGCGTTCGATGAGCCCTTCGGCCTCGAGGCGCTTCAACATCTCGCCGGCGGAGGCGCGTGACACGCCGAGCATGTCCGCAACCCGGACGGCGAGGGTCGGAGACCCCTTCGTCAGCGGCCGGTACTCCCCGACGGGAAAGGCCAGGAAGTAGATCGTCTCGAGGTACTCGTCGGTGGAATGTCCCTGCGCCATGCCACCATCCTATCCGTGGCCCGGTTCGCCTCTGTCTTCCCGCTCGTGACTGCCCGCGCCCTCTCCCGGCCTTTCACGTATCTGGGCGAGGGGCTCGAGAAGGGGTCGATCGTCACCGTGCCGTTCGGCCGGGCGCGTCGGCGCGGCGTGGTCGTCGAGACGAGCGATGAGGCGCCCGACGACGTCGAGCCGGTCTCGGTCGAGAAGGTGCTCGGCGCCGTGCCGGCCCCGCTCGTCGACCTCGCCCTCTGGCTCGCGGACGCATACGGATCGACGCCGGCCAGGGCGCTCGCGCTCGTCGCGCCGCCCGAACGCGCGCGCCGCGCGGGCGCGAGGCGACGCAAACGGGCCGATGAGATGCCGGCCGAAGACCCGCCGGAGCGGCTCACGGACGCCCAGCGCGACGTGCTCGACCGCGTGGTCTCGGCCCTGGGGACCCCCGCCCACTTCCTGCTCTACGGCGAGACCGGCAGCGGCAAGACAGAGGTCTACCTCCGCGCCTGCGAGGCCGTCCTCGTGCGTGGCCTCGGCGCGATCGTGCTCGTGCCCGAGATCGCCCTGACTCCGCAGGCGGCTGGCCGCTTCCGGGGTCGCTTCGGTGACCGCGTCGCCGTCCTGCACTCGGGTCTCACCGCCGCCGAGCGGCGCGACGAGCGCACGCGGATCCAGAGCGGGGAGGCCCAGGTGGTGATCGGGGCGCGCTCGGCCGTCTTCGCGCCGGTGGCTCCGCTGGGGCTGATCTGCGTCGACGAGGAGCAGGACAGCTCCTACAAGCAGGAATCCGACCCCCGCTACGACGCCCGCACGGTTGCGGCCAAGCGGGGCGCACTCGAGAACGCGGTCGTCGTGTACGGCACCGCCACCCCGCGACCCGAGAGCTGGCTCCGGCTCGAGCATCTCGAGCTCGGCAAGCGACTGGTCGGAAAGCTGCCCCCCGTGAAGGTCGTCGACCTGCGCCGCGAGGCCGGCTACCCGCTCTCGGCACCGCTCCTCGAAGAGCTCGGGAGCATCGCCGACAACGGCGGGCGGGCCGTTCTGCTCCTCAACCGGCGCGGGGTCGCGCCCGCGATCCACTGCCGCGCCTGCGGGCTCACCCTCCGCTGCGAGCGCTGCGACGTCGCGCTGACGTTGCACTCAGATCGGCGCCTTCACTGCCACCACTGCGGCTTCCGGGCGGAGCAGCCCGAGCGCTGCCCGGTCTGCGGGTCGGCCGAGCTGGCCCAGCTCGGCGCAGGAACAGAGCGGCTCGAGCAGGAGCTAGCGGCCCGACTGCCAGAGCTCGAGCTCGTGCGGCTCGACGCGGACACTGCGGCTCACCCGGCCCGGCTCGCCGAGGCATTGAATCAGTTCCGAGAAAGTGAACGTGGCGTGTTGCTGGGGACTCAGATGGTGGCCAAGGGGCATCACTTCGAGGGCGTCGCTCTCGCTGCGGTCGTCGACGCCGACACCGGGCTGGCGCTGCCGGACTTCCGCGCAGAGGAGCGCACCTTCGGGCTCGTCACGCAGCTCGCGGGCAGGAGTGGTCGCGACGCGCCCGGCCGGGTGCTCGTTCAGACGTATCAGCCCGACGCGCGGCCGATCGCGCTCGCTGCTCGTCACGGAGTGGAGGAGTTCCTCGCCGGAGAGCTCGAGCGGCGTCGTGAGCTCGGCTACCCGCCGTTTCGCCAGATCGTCCGCGTGGTCGCCTCTGGCCCTTCCGCCGACGGGCCGCGCGCCGTCCTCGAGCAGCTTCGCGCCGGGCTCGAGGGGCTGCCTGACACCGAGCTCCTCGGCCCGGCGCCGCTGCTGCGCCTCCGCGATCGGTTCCGTGCTCAGCTCCTCGCGAAGACCGGCAACTCGCGTCCGGTGGCCTCTCGGGCCGGGCGTCTGCTCGCCGCCGCAGCACCCGCGATGCGCCGGGATAGCCTGAGCGCTGTCGTGGACGTCGATCCCCAGAGCCTCGGATGATGCGGCTCGCTCTGATCTGCCTCGCGGCGTTGGCGCTCCTCGCCGGCTGCAGCGGCTCGGACCCGTCTGCGGCCGACATCGTGCGCTCGTGGAGCGAGGCGCTGAACGCCGACCGAAACGACGCGGCCGCCGACCTCTTCGCGTCAGGCGCGATCGTGGTTCAAGGCGAGACCGAGTTCCGTCTTGCCGACCACGCGGATGCGGTCGCGTGGAACGAGGGGTTGCCCTGCAACGGTCGTATCGTCGAGCTCAGCGAGTCCGACGGCGTCGTCCGAGCGACCTTCCTGCTCCGTGACAGCCAGACGTCACCGTGCGACGGCCCGGGGCAGAACGCCACTGCTCTCTTCACCGTCCGCGATGGCAAGATCACGCGCTGGGAGCAGGTCACGGCTGCCCCCGGAAGCACGGTCTGACGGGGATACACTCATCCGCCGTGACCGAGGTTGAGGGCCAGATCAGGGACGAACAGCTCGACGCCGAGCGCGAGGCGCGCCGGCAGCTCGCGCTCGGTCAGGTGCGGCAGTACCCGGACCCGGTGCTCCGGATGAAGGCCAAGGAGGTCGAGCTCTTCGACGAGCCGCTCGAGGCGCTCGCAGAGCGGATGGGCTCGCTCATGCAGGAGGCCCGCGGAGTTGGGCTCGCTGCGCCGCAGATCGGCGTGCTGCAACGAGTCCTCGTCTACCAGACCGACGAGGCCGACCCGGTCCGCGCGCTCGTCAATCCTCGCGTCGTCTCCGCCTCGGACGAGGTCGAGGCGGCGGACGAGGGGTGCCTGTCGCTCGGAGCGGCGACTGTCGTCGTCGGCGTCGAGCGCCCTGTGTCCGTCGTGATCGAGGCATCGTCCCCGGACGGAGAAGAGCTCACGATCGAGGCCGACGGTCTTGCCGCGCGGGTGCTCCAGCACGAGGTCGATCACCTCGACGGAGTCCTGATCCTTGACCGCGCGAGTCCCGAGGGTCGCAAGGAGGCACTTGCGATGCTCCGGCCGCAGCCCGTTCTCGGCCCGTTGCGTTGAAGCTTGCCGTCGCGGCGACGGCGCCGTTCGGGGCCGCGGTTCTGGAAGGGCTCGCCGCGCGGCACGACATCGAGCTCCTGCTGACCCGGCCCGACCGGCCGCGAGGCCGCGGCCGCCAGGTGGCGTCCCCGCCCGCCAAGGAGGTGGCCGAACGGCTTGGCATTCCGGTCGTGCAACCAGAGCGTCTGAGTGTCTTCCCGGGCGACGCCGAGGCGGTTGTCGTGGCCGCCTACGGAGTCCTGATCCCGGAGGCGCTGCTCACTGAGCGGCTCTGGCTGAACGTGCACCCCTCGCTGCTCCCGCGCTGGCGCGGCGCGGCGCCGGTCGAGCGCGCGCTCATGGCCGGGGACGAAGAGACCGGCGTGACGATCCATCGCACGACGCCGGAGCTGGACGCAGGGCCGATCGCGGCCCAGCGGTCATTCCCGGTCGGGCGGGAGGACGATGCCGGCGCCGTGTTCGACCGTGCCGCGGCGCTCGCCGTCGAGCTGCTCGGCGAAGTGCTGCGCGGGCCCGGCTTCGAAGCTCAGCCTGAGGCCGGTGTGACCTATGCGGACAAGATCGAGGCCGGCGACCGCGAGCTCGACTGGACGCGGCCGGCGGACGAGCTCGTGAACCGCGTGCGTGCTCTCTCGCCTCACATCGGCGCCCGTGGAGTCGTCGACGGGCGGCCGCTGATCGTCTGGAAAGCGCGCCCCGCCGGGTCGGACTCCGAGCTCGTCGCAGGAGCCGTCGAGCTCCTCGAGGTGCAGCCCGACGGCCGGCGGCGCATGAGCGCTTCCGAGTACCTGCGGGGCCGTCGCCCGCGGTGACGGCGAGGCAGGTCGCGTACGAGGTCGTGCGCCGCGTCTTCGAGGAGGGCGCGTACGCGGATCGCGCCTTCAGGTCGGAGGCGAAGGGCCTCGACGAGCGCGATCGCCGCTTCGCGATGCAGCTTGCCTACGGCACAGTGCAGCGCGTTCGGACGCTCGACCACGCGATCGGGACACTCGGGAGGCGGCCGGTTCGGAAGCTCGACCCTCCGGTGCGCGCGGCTCTCCGCCTGGGTGCGTACCAGCTCGGTTTCGCCGGCGGTGTGCCGCAGCATGCGGCTGCGAACGAGAGCGTCGAGCTCGTCCGCCGGGCCGGTCTCGAGCGGGCCGTCGGATTCACTAACGCGGTCATGCGCCGCCTCACCGCCGGGATCCGCGAGCTCCTCGATGCTCTTCCCGAGAGCACGCCTGAGCAGGCGGCTCTCCGCCACTCGTACCCCGACTGGATCGCCGAGACCTGGTGGCGAGAGTGGGGCCGGGACGATGCGCTCGCGCTCATGCGGGCTGGAAACGAGTCGCAGGAGACCGTGGTTCGTGTCGGGCCTGCGGCGCCCGACGAGCTTGGCGGCGAGCCCGTCCCCGGCTTTCCTCGCGCCCGGCGAGTCGAGTACGTGGCCGACGAGTGGCTGGCGAGCGGCCTCGCCCGGCCGCACAGTCTCGGCTCCCAACTCGCGGGCGACGCTGTGGGCGTTCGGCCGGGGGAGCGTGTGCTCGACCTCTGCGCCGCGCCGGGCGGCAAGACGCTCCAGCTTGCCGAGGTCGCCGGTGAGGTCGTCGCGGTCGAGCTCAACGCGGGCCGGGCCCGCGAGCTCGAGGAGACGCTCGCCCGCCACAGGGCGGCAAACGTTCGCGTCGTCCAGGCGGATGCGCGTGAGCTCCCGCACGACCTCGGCTGGTTCGACCGGATCCTGGTGGACGCTCCGTGCTCCGGGCTCGGCGTCCTTGCCTCCCGGCCCGACCTCCGCTGGCGTGCCGGGCCGCTGCCCGAGCTCCAGCTCGAGCTCCTGCGCGCCGCAGTCGAGCGACTCGCGCCCGGCGGAACCATCACGTTCTCCGTCTGCACGCTCCACGCCGCCGAGAACGAGGAGGTCGTCGACGCGCTCGGGCTCCCGACGGACGATCTCGGCGCCGAGCGGCCCGAGCTCAGGCATCCACGCCGGCCGGAGTTCCTCCTGACGCTTCCACACGTCCACCGAACCTCCGGGTTCTTCGTGGCGCGGATTCGCCCATAGGATCGCGGCGATGGGCTGGAAAGACTGGGTTCGGGGGCCTGCCGAGGTTGAGCCGTCGCTCTACGCGGCCGACTTCGCTGGGCTCGGCGACGAGGTCGGGCGCGTCATGGACGCAGGCGCGCGGATCTTCCACTTCGACGTCGGCGACGGCCACTTCATCGAGCCTGTCACCGTGGGCCCGATCGTCCTGAAGGCGATCGCGCCACTCGTCCATGAGCGGGACGGGATTCTCGACTGCCACCTGATGGTGGACAACCCCGAGCATCACTTCGCGCAGTTCGCGGAGGCCGGCGCCGACAGCATCACGTTTCACTACGAGGCAACAGACGACTCCGTGCGGACGGCTGCGCTCGTGCGCGATCTCGGGCTCGGTGTCGGGATTGTCTTCAACCCGGAAACCCCGGTCGCGCCGGTGGCCGAGGCGGGCCAGGGGTTCGATCTCGTGCTCTGCATGAGCATCCACCCCGGGTACTCGGGCCAGGCGTTCATGCCCGAAGCGCTCGACCGGATTCGCGAGCTGCGTGGGCTACTGCCTCCGGAGGTGCACGTCCAGGTGGACGGCGGCATTGGCCCCAAGACGATCGGCCCGGCCCGAGAGGCGGGCGCGAACCTCTTCGTCGCGGGTAGCGCCGTCTTCGACGGGCGCGATCCAGGCGCGGCCTATGGCCGGCTCGCGGAGGCGATCACGTGACCGATCCGCTCGAACGCGCGCTCGAGCTCGCCGAGCGGGGAAGAGGGACGACGCGCCCGAACCCGATGGTCGGCGCCGTGGTCGTTAGGAGCGGCGAGGTCGTCGGGGAGGGTTGGCACGAGCGGCCTGGCCTGCCCCATGCGGAGCGCATCGCGCTCGACTCTGCGGGAGCGGAGGCTCGCGGCGCGACGCTCTACACGACCCTCGAGCCGTGCGCGCATCAGGGTCGGACGCCCCCGTGCGTCGAGGCGATCGTAGACGCTGAAATTGCGCGGGTGGTCGTCGGCGCGCGCGATCCGCATCCCAAGGCCGCGGGCGGGGTCGAGCGCCTGCGCGAGGCGGGCGTCGAAGCCGAGCTTGCAGATGGCCCGATCGTGGGTCGGATCCGCCGCGGGAACGAGGCCTTCCTGACCTGGGCTTCGAAGCACCGGCCGTTCGTCACCTACAAAGCGGCGATGACGCTCGACGGCCGGCTCGCTGCGGCCGGGGGCGACTCCCGCTGGGTTTCGGGCCCTGAGAGCCGCCGTCGCGTCCATGAGCTCCGTGCGCTGGCTGACGCAGTAGCGGTCGGGGGAGGCACGGCCCGTCGCGACCAGCCGCAACTGACCGCCCGGGACGTCGAGGCGGAGCGCCAGCCGCGCCGGCTCGTCTTCGGCCACGAGCCGCTTCCGGAAGGCTCGGAGCTCGAGCCTCTCTCCGGCCCTCTCGAGCGGGAGCTCGAGCGGCTTGCGGACGACGACGTGCAGTCGCTCCTCCTCGAGGGCGGCCCGACGCTCGCGGGGTCGTTCCTGCGGGCCGGACTCCTCGACAAGCTCCTCGTCTTCGTGGCGCCGAAGCTCGTCGGGGGAGACGACGCGCCCGGCCTCTTCGCCGGCCCTGCGGTGCGATCCGTTGCCGACGCGCTGCACCTCTCTAGGCTCGAGGTCGAGCGGCTCGGCGACGATCTGCTCGTGATCGCCTACGTGCACGAGCCGTGAGCAGCCCGCGCATCGGGATCGGCCCCGATCCGAACGACGAGATCGCAGGAGCCGTGGAGCGGGGCGGCGGCATGCCCGTCGAGGATCCTCGAGAGGCAGAAGCTCTCGTCTGGCTCTCCTGGCGCCGCTCGGACGAGCTCGCGGACGTGCTCCATGATGGGATCCGCTGGGTGCAGCTTCCGTCCGCCGGCGTAGACCGCTGGCTCGCGCAGAAACTCCTTGACGACCGACGGATCTGGACAGGAGCCCAGGGCGCCTACGCGGACGACGTCGCCGAGCACGTGCTGGCATTCGTCTTGGCTGCGGCGCGCAGGCTGCCGCAGGCGGCGAAGCGCACGAGGTGGGAGCAGGACGAGGGACGCCGACTGGCCGGAGCGACCGTGGGCATTGTCGGAGCCGGCGGGATCGGACGGGCGGTGATCAAGCGCCTGAGACCGTTCGAGGTTCGCGTTCTGGCTGTGACCCACTCCGGGCGCGAGGTGCCGGGCGCCGACCGTTCACTCGGATTCGATGATCTCGACGAGGTTCTCAGGGAGAGCGACTTCGTCGTCGTCGCGGCCCCGCTCACCGACGAGACGCGAGGGCTGATCGGCCCGCATGAGCTCGACCTGATCGGCCCGAGCGGTTGGCTCGTGAACGTAGCCCGCGGCGCGATCGTCCAGACGGACGCACTCGTCGACGCTCTCCGAGACGAGCGCCTCGGCGGTGCCTGCCTGGACGTCACGGATCCCGAGCCGCTTCCCGACGGACACCCGCTCTGGGAGCTCGAGAACGTCCTCGTGACGCCGCACGTCGCGAATCCGCCTCGCCTCGAGATCGAGCTCCTGTCACGCCGTGTCGAGGAGAACGTGCGCCGCTTCGCCGCCAGTCGCGAGCTCGTGGGCTTGATCGACGTCGCGCGCGGCTACTGACTCGGCCTGCCGAGCGGCGCCAGAGGCCCTCGGAGCCGACGGCTCGGCCTGGCTATGCTCGCCGGGTGTTTACGGGCATCGTCCGGGAGGTCGGCCGCGTCGAATCTGCCACGGGCGGCGAAGGCGGCCTGCGGCTCGTCGTCCGTGCGCCGGAGACCGCAGCCAGCACGGCTCTCGGGGACTCCGTCTCGGTCAACGGCGTCTGCCTGACGACGGTGGCGGTCGAGGACGGCACGCTCTCTTTCGACGCCGTCCCCGAGACACTCCGCCGGAGCTCGCTCGGCCGGGTCGGGGCAGGTGCTCCAGTCAACGTCGAGCCCGCCCTCCGAGCAGGCGAGCCGCTGGGTGGACACGTGATGCAGGGTCACGTCGACGGCATCGGCCGCGTTCGTGCGCTCGAGGCCGAGGGGGAAGGCTCCCGACTCGAGATCGAGGCCGCGCCGGAGCTGACGCGCTATCTCGTCGAGAAGGGCTCCGTGGCGGTCGAAGGCGTCAGCCTGACGGTGGCGTCGCTCGACGACAGTGCCTTCGCGATCGCGCTCGTGCCGCACACGCTGGCGGCGACGACGCTCGGCTCGCTCGCGCCCGGCGACGCAGTGAACCTCGAAGTCGACATCCTCGCGAAGTACATCGAGCGCCTCCTTGAGGCGCGCGTGTGAGGGTCGAGCCGCTCTACCGCATCCGGTTCGCGTACCCGGAGCACTACATCGTGCGCGGGCCGGAGACGCACGGCATCTTCTTCGCCGAAGGCCGCTGCGAGGGCTCGGTCACAGGCCGGTTCCGGGGGCTGAACCATCCTCGCCTGCGCCGCGATGACGTCTACGTTCCCGACTTCCAGGGCGTGATCGAGACGGACGACGGCGCCCGGCTCGCGTTCGACCTGCGTGGACGAGCGCGGCCGGCCACGTGGGGCCGCGAGGTTGTCGCGACGATCGTCCACCACACCGCCGATAGTCGCTACGAACAGCTGAATGACTCGCTCTGCGTCGTCTGCGGCGAGGCCCGGCGCGGCGACATCGTCCTCGATGTCGCTGAGCTGGTCTGGGAGCCCCTCGACCGCGAGTTACCATCCGGTCATGGCTCAACACGCGCCTGAGGTCGAGACCGCCTCGCCCTTCGCCACGATCGAGGAGGCGATCGAGGACATCCGCGCCGGCAAGTTCGTCGTGGTCGTCGACGCGCCGGACCGTGAGAACGAGGGAGACCTGACCATCGCCGCCGAGCATGTGACGCCGGAGGCGATCAACTTCATGGCGACCCACGCGCGCGGGCTCATCTGCCTCTGTCTCACCGAAGAGCGCTGCGACGAGCTCGGTCTCCGGCCGATGACCTACAACAACGAAACGCCTTACGAGACCGCGTTCACTATCTCGATCGAGGCGCGCGAGGGCGTCACGACGGGCATCTCAGCCGCCGACCGCGCCCACACCATTCAGGTCGCGATCGACCCCGAGAGAGGGGTGAACGACCTCGTCCAGCCCGGGCATGTCTTTCCGCTCCGTGCCCGCGACGGCGGTGTGCTGGTCCGCACGGGCCAGACCGAAGCTTCCGTCGACCTGGCCCGTCTTGCCGGGCTGACCCCGGCCGGCATCGTCTGCGAGATCGCGAACGAGGACGGCTCCATGGCCCGCGTCCCCGATCTCGTCCCGTACTGCGAGCGGCACGGGCTCAAGATGGTGACCGTCGCCGACCTCGTCGAGTACCGCAGGCGCCACGAGAAGCTCGTCGAGCGGATGACGACCGTCCGGCTTCCCACCGCCTACGGCGAGTTCACCGCAGTCGCGTTCCGCGAGACGCTCACAGGCAAGCACCACGTCGCCCTGGTTCGCGGGGAGGTCGCCGGCGAGGAGGATGTGCTCGTCCGCGTCCACTCTGAGTGCCTGACCGGCGACGTCTTCCATTCGCTCCGGTGCGACTGCGGCGAGCAGCTCGAGGAGGCGCTCGCCCAGATCGGCGCAGAGGATCGCGGTGTCCTCCTCTACATGGCGCAGGAGGGCCGCGGGATCGGTCTCCTCAACAAGCTGAAGGCCTACGGGCTCCAGGAGGCGGGTCTCGACACCGTCGAGGCCAACCTCGAGCTCGGCTTCGCAGCGGACAGCCGCGAGTACGGGATCGGCTCGCAGATTCTCCACGACCTCGGTCTCTCGACGATCCGGATCCTCACGAACAACCCGAAGAAGATCACGGGCCTCGAGGGATTCGGGCTCAAGGTGACGGAGCAGGTTCCGATCGAAGTGCCGCCGAACGCCGAGAATCGTCGCTATCTCGAGACGAAGCGCGCCAAGCTCGGCCACCGCCTTCACCACCAGGATCTGAGGCTTGACGAGGAATGACGGAGCTCGTCGGCAAGATTCGCACGGCTCCCGCCGCCCCGGCGGCAGAGCACGCCGCGGGCGAGCTGGCGATTCCGGACGGCGTCGCCGTCTTGGAAGGAACGCCGGACGGCGCCAGGCGCGCCGTCGGCGTCGTGGTGTCGAAATTCAACGGCGATATCACGACGCGGCTCCTCGACGGGGCGCTCGAGGCGCTCGACGGGGCAGGGGTCGACCGCGCCAACGTGGAGGTCGTGCCTGTGCCAGGTGCGTTCGAGCTTCCGCTCGCGGCGATGGCGCTCGCGCGGACGCGCCGCTACGCCTGCGTGCTGGCGCTCGGCTGCGTGATCCGCGGCGACACGCCGCACTTCGAGTTCGTCGCCTCGGAGGCGGCGAGCGGGCTCCAGCTCACAGGTCTCGAGACCGGGATCCCGGTCTCCTTCGGCGTCCTCACCTGCGACAACCGCCGCCAGGCGGAGGAGCGCGCCGGTGGCGAGCACGGGAACAAGGGCGCCGAGGCGGCCCTCGCAGGACTGGAGATGGCCGACCTGTTCTCGCGGCTGCGGGCCTCAGCGGAGTAACCGGACGCGCTTCCGCGCGTCCTCCATACGAGTTCCGCGAAGAGCGGCGAAACTCGCCCGGCCTGCGGGCCTCCAACACCCTCTCGACCCTCATCGTTTTCGTAGGGGCGGGACTTGTCCCGCCCGGGCCGCGGGTGTCGGCTTCGCCGGCGCCCGCTCGAGGACGTTCGAGGTTCCACCCGTAGCTGCGAAGTCGTCATGGCGACGCGGAGCGTCGCCGGACTTCGCAGCTATGATGCGCCGATGTCGAAGGTCTGCACCGTCTGTGGGAAGAGCCCCTCGTTCGGGCATAACCGCAGCCATTCCATGGTTGCGACGAAGCGCCGCTTCAATCCGAACCTGCAGCGGGTGCGCATCCTCGTGAAAGGCGTTCCGCGCAGGACCTATGTCTGCGCGCGATGCCTGAAGAGCGGCCGGGTTCAGAAAGCCCTCTAGCCGAGGTCGCGGACGCCGCCCTCGCCGCGCTCGAGGCGAGCCGCGCCCGGATCGACGACCTGAACGTCTACCCGTCCCCGACGGCGACACGGGGACGAACATGGTGCTGACGGCCCGTGCCGTCTCCGAGGCGCTCGAAGCTGCCGGCGACATTTCCCCTTGCTGAGGGCTCGGCGGTCGTCGTGCGCGCGGCGCTCATGGGCGCCCGCGGGAACTCCGGCGTCATCCTCTCGCAGCTCGTCCGTGGCGCCGCTGAGGCTCCTCGAAGGGTCGGCGGAGCTCGACGGCCCGGCACTGGCGCGGGCGCTTCGGGGTGCGAGCGACGCTGCGTATGCGTCCGTGCGTGAACCTCAGGAGGGCACGATCCTCACGGTCGCGCGCGCCTTGGCCGACGGCGCCGACGCGAACGCAGCCGCGACCTGCGGACGAGGCGATCCTCGCCGCGCTCGAGGCGGGCGAGGAGGCCCTCGCGCGGACGCCCGACCAGCTCCCGATCCTGAAGGAAGCGGGCGTCGTCGACGCCGGCGGTGCAGGGCTCGTCGAGGCGATTCGCGGCATCGCGGCCGCCCTGCGCGGCGAGCCGCTGCCAGAGCCCGCCGCCCGGGCGGGCAACGGGCTTCCGACCGAGGCGATCCACCGAGAGCTCTCGCGCTACCGGTACTGCACGAGCCTCTTCGTCGAGGGCGACGGCGTGGCGCCCGACGCGATCGAGGCGGAGCTGCGCGAGTTCGGCGACTCCCTCCTCGTCGTCGGCTCGGCGGGGGCAGTCAAGCTCCACGTCCACACGGACGAGCCCGGCCGCGTCCTCGCCCTCGCGACCTCGCTCGGGTCGGTCGAGGAGATCGACATCAAGAACATGCATCTCCAGACGGTGCAGCGGGAGTCTCGGCTCGCGGGCGCGCCGGCCGCCACCGATGTCGTCGCTGTGGTGGCGGGTGAGGGCAACACACGCCTTTTCCGGAGCCTCGGTGCCGCCTCGATCGTCGAGGGCGGCCAATCCATGAACCCCTCCGCACAGGAGATCGCCGAGGCAATCGGCCGACTCACGGCGGCCGAGGCGATCGTGCTCCCGAACAACGCGAACGTGGTCGCGGCGGCCGAGCAGGCGGCCGAGCTCGCGGCGAAACCGGCGCGCGTCGTTGCGACTCACTCGCTCCAGGCGGGATTGGCCGCGCTCGTCGCCTATCGGGCTGACACAGGGGCCGAGGAGAACGCCCGCGACATGGAGGAAGCCGCCGCCGGGGTGCGCTCGGGCGCCGTCACACGCGCCTCCCGCTCGACCCAGCTTGGCCCGCTCCCGGTAGAGGAGGGCAACTTCCTCGGGCTCGTGGATCGCGAGCCGGTTGCCACGGGGACGGCGCTCGAGCCCGTGGCTCGAGACGTCCTCGAACGGCTCCTCGACGGTGGCGCGGACGTTCTCACAGTCCTCCTCGGCGCGGACGCGCCTCCCTTCGACGACCTTCGCGCGGAGCTCGAGTCGGCCCACCCGGAGCTCGAGATCGAGGTCCACGAGGGCGGCCAGCCGCACTATCCGCTTCTGTTCTCGGCCGAGTAGGCCGCTATCGTCCGACTCATGCCAGGCGACGGCACCATCGACGTCGTCCTCGTCGAGGACAACGACGTCTTCCGCGAGACCCTCGAGCTCCTGCTCGACGTGACGCCCGACATGCGCGTCGTGGCGTCGGTCGGCGATGGGCGTTCGGCACTCGAGGCGGCCGAGGAGCTCCAGCCCGACGTGGTCATCATGGATTACCGGCTCCCCGAGCTCGACGGGGTCGAGGCCACCTCCGCCATGCGTGAGGTGTGTCCGACGGCGGCCGTCGTCGTCCTGACTGCGAGCGTGGAGCACGAGGAGCTCGACGCGCTCCTCGACGCGGGTGCCGTTGCGTGCCTGACGAAGGATCAAGAGCTCGACGAGATCGTCGGCGCGATCCGAAACGCCGCGCGGAACGGTGCCGCTCACAGCTGAGTCGACCGCGGTCGTCCTCGATTCGACCGCCGACCTTCCCGATGCCCAGGAGCGGCATCCGAACTGGCGCGTCGTCCCGCTCTACGTGCGCTTCGGCGACGAGACCTACCGCGACCACGTCGAGCTCGCCGCGCCCGAGTTCTACGCACGGCTCCGCGCCGGCGAGACCGCCTCGACGTCGCAGCCGACCCCGGGGGACTACGAGGAGTGCTTTCGCGCACTCGAGGACTTCGAGCGGATCTTCTGCGTCACCGTCTCCGCCAAGGTGTCCGGGACGCACGAGTCCGCCAGGCTCGCCGCCGAGGCTCGCGGCGACGACAAGGTCGTCGTGCTCGACTCGGCGAGCGCGTCGGCCGGGGAGGTCATCCTGGCCGAGGCGATCCAGCGGCGGCTCGAACGCGGCACCAACGACGACGAGGTGCAGGCGGTCGTCGAGCGGTTCCGTCAGGAATCCGGGCTGCTCTTCACGGTCGACACGCTCGAGTACCTCGTCCGCGGCGGCCGGATCGGGAAGGCGGCCGGGCTCGCGGGCACCCTCCTGAACGTCAAGCCGATCCTCACGATCCGCGACGGCGAGGTGGAACCGCTGAAGCGCGTCCGCGGCCGCGCCAAAGCGTTCGCCGAGTTCGAGGCCCAGCTCACAGCGGAGACCGAGGACGACCCGAGCTGGCATCTGGCGGCTGCGCACGCCGATGCCGAGGCAGACGTGGAGCGGATCGTGGAGATGGTTCGGCGCGTCCGACCGAAGGCGTCGCTGGACGTCGTGACGGCCCTCGGCCCGGTTGTGGGCGCCCACGCGGGCCCTGGTACGCTCGGCCTCTTCTGGCTTCAGGACGCGTAATCCATTGGGACGACGTCGAGCCCGAGCTGAACGAGCTCGGGCCGCTCTCAGCGCGTTGGCGTGACCTCGGCGAGGCCGCCGGCAGCGTCACGGTCGGCGTGCAGCGGATCGATGTCACGCCGGGCAAGCGCTCGACGCCGCTCCACGTCGAGCTCGCCGAGGAAGAGATCCATTACGTGCTTCGCGGCTCCGGCATCTCGTGGCAGTGGGACGGCGAGGAGCACCGGACCTACGAGGTTCGGGCCGGCGACTGCCTCACGCACCTCATCGAGGAGGAGGCGCACACGCTCATCGCAGGGCCGGACGGGCTCGAGGTGCTCGCGTTCGGCATGCGGGAGGGTTCCGGAGGCACTTACCTCCCGCGGGCCGGTGTTGTCCGTGTGCCGCCCGCGTGGGTCGAGATGCCCGGAGAAGCGCATCCTTGGGAGCGCGAGGCTGCGGCACCGGAGGAGGAGCTGCCGCCGCCGGGCGAGGGAACCGGGCGAATCCTGCACAGCGACGACGTCGAGCCGCGGGAGATCGAGCACGGCGAGTCGTCCTTAGTCGACCGCAAGCTTGCGCCGGACGCCATGCTGACCGGACTCAGCCTCCAGGAGATCAAAGCGGGCAAGCGCAATTGGCCGCTTCACTGTCACACGTCGGAGGAGGAGATCTTCGTCGTCCTCGGCGGCAGCGGCGAAGTTCGAATCGGTGACGACCGCGCCGCGGTGCGTGAAGGGTCGGTGGTCGCGCGGCCGGCGGGTACGGGTGTGGCGCATGCTTTCTATGCCGGCGACGAGGGGCTGACCCTCCTCGCCTACGGGACGCACGATCCTCGCGACATGGCGTGGTATCCGGAGGCCGGGAAGGTGAACTTCCGCGGGTTCGGGTTCACGGCGCGTGTCGAGCCGCTCGACTACTGGGAGGGTCACGGGTAGCCACCCGCGGGCGAAGCGTGCCTCGCCCCTACATGCGGCAACCGATGCCTTTCGCGCAGGCGGCCATGCCTCGCCAGGCAGAGGAGACGCAGGACGCGGGCCGGACAAGTCCGCCCCCTACGGAACAGCCGGCGCGGGCCGGACGAGTCCGGCCCCTACAAACAGGGTGTAGGGGCGGGACTTGTCCCGCCCGGGCGGGATGGCGGGCTTGCCGGTTGTCGTAGGGGCGAGGCATGCCTCGCCCGGCGGTACCGTGCGGAGCGTGTACTCCGTCCGGACCGGGTCCTAGACTCGGAGGCGTCCTGGCCCTCCATGTGAGCACGCGCCCTGCGCTGGCCGGCTTTGCTGGCATGGACCAAGGCGCGCTCGGGGCGGGGAGGAGGGTCGAGCCCGATGCAGGCGTCCAAACCCTCCCCAGCGTGGGGCCGAAGGTCGCAGAGCGGTTGGGCCGGCTTGGGCACGGGCTCCAGACCGTGCGGGACGTGGCAGAGCACATACCGCGCGACTTCCTCGACTGGCAGCAGGCGGCCGGCTTCGCAGCCGTCATGGCCGGGGAGGAGGCGACCGTTGCGTGCACCGTCGACCGTGCCCGCGTCCGGCCGACGCGCCGGCGGAACCTGAAGATCGTCGAGGCGCAGGTGCGGGACGAGTCGGGCTCGCGCGTGACTGCGATCTGGTTCAACCAGGCCTATCTCGCCGAGCAGCTTCAGCCCGGCACGCGGCTGCTCCTCCACGGGAGGCTCGAAGGCTCGGGCTATGGCCCCGCGACCTTCAAGGTCGAGCGCCACGAGCGCGCCGAGACGGGAGCCGGCCTCCATACGGTCGGCCTCGTTCCTGTCTACCCGGCGAGTGAGGAGATCGCGACAGGACGCCTGCGTGAGATCGCCGACCGAGCGCTCGGGCTCGCGCGGTTCTTCTACGATCCACTGCCGGCCGCGCTCGTCGCCGCGGAAGAGCTTCCGTCGCTCGCGGACGCGATCCGCGCTGCCCACCAGCCACAGGAGCGCGCTGAGGCGGAGGCCGCCCGCCGTCGCCTGGCGTTCGGGGAGCTGCTCGTCCTCCAGCTCGGGCTTCGCCGTCGCCGCGCCGAGGCCGAGGAGGGGGCCGTCGCGCCGGCGCTCGGCGAGGACGGCGAACTGATCGCGCGCTACCGCGAGCTCCTGCCCTTCACCCTGACGCCGGAGCAGGAGAACGCCGTGAGTGAGATCCGGCAGAGTCTCGCGAAGCCGAGGCCGATGCAATGCCTGCTCCAGGGCGACGTCGGGTCGGGGAAGACTGTCGTGGCGCTCTACGCGCTTCTCCGTGCCGTCGAAGGCGGGCACCAGGGAGCGCTCATGGCGCCGACCGAGACGCTCGCCGAGCAGCACTTCCTGACCGTGGAGCCGATCTGCAACGACCTCGGCGTCCGTGTCGTCCTCCTGACGAGCTCACTCGGAGGCGCCGAGGCGAGGAGGGCGCGGGAAGCGCTGGCCCGCGGCGAGGCCGACCTCGCGATCGGGACGCACGCGCTCATCCAGGAATCCGTGGCGTTCCGATCCCTGGCCGTCGCCGTCGTAGACGAGCAGCACCGCTTCGGCGTGGAGCAGCGGCGGGCGCTCGGCTCTAGCTCGCCGCACGTCCTCCACATGACCGCGACGCCGATTCCGCGGACGCTCGCGCAGACCGTCTACGGCGACCTCGATGTCACGGAGATCGCACGCCCGCCGCGAAACCGCAAGCCGATCGTGACGCGCTGGGTGACCGAGGAGCGCTCAGGAGAGGCGTACGAACGGCTCCGGCGACACCTCAATGAGGGCCGGCAGGCGTACGTGGTCTGCCCGCTCGTGACCGAGTCGGAGGCGAGCGAGGCGCGGGCGGCGGAGCAGGAGGCCGAGCGCCTGCGAGCCGGCGAGCTGACGGGCTTTCGTGTCGGCTGCCTACACGGGCGTCTCCGCGCTCAGGAGCGCCGCGGGATCATGGACGAGTTCAAGCGGCGCGAGCTGGACGTCCTCGTGGCGACGACCGTGATCGAGGTCGGCGTCGACGTCCCGAACGCGACGATCATGATCGTCCAGGAAGCCGATCGCTTCGGGCTCGCGCAGCTCCACCAGCTTCGGGGTCGAGTGGGCCGGGGCGGTGAGCAGAGCTACTGCCTGCTCGTCTCGCGTCACAGGGAAGAGCTCACCGAGACCGCGCGCCGGCGGCTCGAGGCGCTCGTCGAGACAACGGATGGGTTTCGGCTCGCCGAGGTCGATCTCGAACTCCGCGGCGAGGGCCAGCTGCTCGGCACGCGGCAGTCAGGGCTGCCGGATCTCCGGTTCGCGAGCCTGACTCGCGATCGGGAGCTCGTCGCGAGCGCCCGAGCCTGGGCGGAGCGGCTCGCAGACGAGGACGCCGACGTTCTCGGGCCGCTCGAGCACGAACTCGAGCGCGCGTTCCCCGATGAGGATCATCGCGGGTTCGCATAAAGGCGCCCGGATCTTCGCGCCCCGGGGTCGCGACACGCGCCCGACAGGCGACCGGGTGCGTGAGGCGGCCTTCAACCTCATCGGACCGGTCGACGGCATGGCGGTGCTCGACCTCTTCGCCGGGTCGGGCGCCATGGGCCTCGAGGCGCTCTCGCGTGGCGCCGCGAGCGTCACCTTTGTGGAGAGCGACCGGACGGCCGTCCGCGCGATCGACCGGAACCTCGAGAAGCTCGGCTTCGACGCGCGCGTGTACCCGGAGGACGTGGGGCGGCGCCTGGCCGTCGAGGAGGCAGGCGGCAGGCGCTACGATCTCGTGCTGATCGATCCTCCGTACCGCATGCTCACTGGCTTTCTGTCCATGCTCGCCGAGCGGCTTCCCGGCGTTGTCGTCCCCGGGGGCCTCGTCGTCGTCGAGTCCGAGTCCCGCGAAGAGCCCGAGCTGCCGCTCCCGCTTCGGACGAGCCGGCGCTATGGCTCAGTTCGCATCACGCTCTTCGAGGCGCCGGCGTGAGCACTCAGAGCCCCGTCACGTGCATTTGCCCTGGCGCGTACGACCCGGTCACGAACGGCCATCTCGACATCATCCGGCGCGCCGCCTCGATCTTCGAGCGCGTCGTGGTCGGAGTCGTCCGCGACCCACAGCACAAACGGCCGCTCTTTTCGGCCGAGGATCGGGTGGTGTTTCTCCAGGACGCGCTCGTCGACTGCGACAACGTCGAGGTGGAAGTCTTCGCGGAGCTGGTCGTCGAATTCGCGCGTCGGTGGGGAGCTCGGACCATGGTCAAGGGCCTCCGCGCCATCTCGGATTTCGAGTGGGAATTCCAGATGCATCACCTGAACAGGAAGCTCGCTCCGGATGTGGAAACGATGTACCTCATGTCCAGCCCGCAATACAGCTTCTTGTCCTCGAGCGGCGTGAAGGAGATCGCGTCGTTCGGCGGCAGTGTCGAAGATCTCGTGCCCACGCCGGTCGCACGGCGGTTCGAGGAGATGTTCCCGCGCGCGAAGCCCGGCGCTCCTGTGAGCCCCCGAGAGTAGACTGAGAGGTCGTCATGGACGTACTCGTACTAATCGACAAGCTGGACGACCTCGTTCACAACGCGAAGGCCGTTCCGCTCACGGATCAGGTTCGCATCGACCGCGAGGAGATCTACGACATCCTCGACCAGATGCGCGCGACGATCCCGGAGGAGATCAAGCAGGCGCGCTGGATCGTGAAGGAGCGCCAGGAGATGCTCGCCGAGGCGAAGCGCGAGAGCGACCGGATTCTGGGCGAGGCGCGCGAGCAGGCCGTCCGCGAGGCGTCGCAGACGGAGATCGTGAAGCTCGCCGAGCGCCAGGCGCAGGAGATCGTCGAGGAGGCGAGGCGCCAGGCGCGCGAGACGAGGCTCGAGATGGAGGACTGGGCGGACTCGATCCTCTCGACCCTCGAGGTCAACCTGGACAAGTTCCTCGGCGCGGTGCGGCGAGGCCGCGAGCGGCTCCACGAGCGCTCGCAGGAGTCGGTGATGGCAGGCGTCACCGACGAGACGCACGTCGCCTAGTTCACCGTTCTTTCGCTGAGCCGGTGCGCGCGGAACGACGATTGTTCTCGACGCATCAGGTCTTCCCCCGGGGCCCCCGGATTACCGGTTTCCCCGCGTCGAGCCTATCGCTGAAATCCGCGCGTGTGGTGCGCGGAACTGTGCCGAAGGTGGACTCGGCGCGAGCGTGGGGTTGTCCTGCGATCAGCGAGCTACGCTGACCCCGTGACCCACCTCGACCTCAGGCAGCTTCGGATCCGCTCCGGAGAGCAGTTTCGGGACACACGCGCCGTTCGGCTCGAACCGCTCTCGCTCGGTGGGCAGCGCTATCTCCCCGTGCCCGAGGAGCCCGACGCGGAGATCGTCGTCACGCGGACGAGCTCGGGGCTCCTCTTCGAGCTCTCGCTCAGTGCGCGGCTTCACGGGCCGTGCTTCCGATGCCTCGAGGACGCGGCGCTCACGACCCGGCTTCGCGCCCGGGAATACCACGCGTCCAGCCCGGCCGAGTCGGACGAGCTCGTCAGCCCCTACGTCGCCGACGACCGCCTCGACCTCTCTGCCTGGGCCCGCGACACGCTTGCGCTGGCCCTCCCTGACAAGATCCTCTGCCGCGAGGACTGCGCGGGGCTCTGCCCTATGTGCGGCAAGGATTTGAATGCCGAGCCGCACGAGCACGCGGACGAGGTCGTCGATCCTCGGTGGGCGGCGCTCTCGGAGTTGCGGGACCGGTTGTAGGCAGGCGCGGGCGAGGCGTGCCTCGCCCCTACAGGTTCCGGTGGGACGCGGGCCGGACAAGTCCGGTCCCTACACCTGCCTGGTCGCGGCGCGTCAGAGGGCGACGCCCGCCGCGCCCGGCCTGCCTGAGGCCGCTGGCTATACTCGTCCGCCCATGGCAGTCCCCAAGCGAAAACAGTCCAAGTCCCGCCGCGACAAGCGGCGTGCCAACTACAAGCTCTCGGCGCCCGTCGTCGTCGAGTGCCCGCACTGCCATCAGCCGAAGCGGCCTCACCGCGTCTGCCCGACCTGCGGCACGTATCGCGGGCGCGAGGTCGAGCCGCTCGAGTCAACGGCCCCGTAACGTCATGGCCGCCGTTCGCGTCGCGGTGGACGCGATGGGCGGCGATCGGGCCCCCGAGGAAATCGTCGCGGGAGCGCTCGAAGCGCGCTCGGATCAGCTCGTCCCCGTCCTCTACGGCATAACCGACCGGGTTCGGCCGCTCGCGGGAAACCTCGAGGTCGCCGACGCGCCCACGATCGTCGAGATGGACGAGAAGCCCGCCGACGCCGCCCGTTCGAAGCGCGACAGCTCCATGTTCGCGGCGTGCCGCGCCGTAGCCGACGGCCAGGCCGACGCCGCTGTGTCGGCCGGCAATACCGGGGCGCTGCTCGCGGCGGCGCTGCTCGAGAACCGCCGCCTTCCGGACGTCCACAGGCCGGCGATCGCAGTCCCGATCCCCTCCTTCCGCAGCCCATCGATCCTGATCGACGCAGGCGCGAACGCCGATGCACGACCGGAGCACCTCGTCCAGTTTGGCCACATGGGCGCGGTCTTCGCGGAGGAGATCCTCGGAATCCGAGACCCTGGTGTCGCGCTGCTTTCGATCGGCGAGGAGCCCGAGAAGGGCAACAAGCTCGTCCGCGAGGCGCACGATGCGCTCGCCGCGAGCGACCTCCGGTTTGTCGGAAACGTCGAGAGCCGCGAGCTCCTCGCTGGCGCCGCAGACGTCGTCGTCTCGGACGGCTTCATCGGGAACATCGCGCTCAAGGCACTCGAAGGAACGATCCTGACCACGCTCGGTGCGCTTCGCGAGGAGATCACCGCGACGACGGGCGGAAAGCTTGGCGGGCTCCTCATTCGGCCGGCCGCGCGGCGGCTGCGGCAGCGTCTCGACCCGGACACATATGGCGGCGCCTATTTCCTCGGCCTGCGCGGGCTGGTCGTCAGCGCGCACGGCAACTCCTCTCGCACCGCCATCGCGAACGCGATCCGCCTCGCCGCCCGGGGGGTCGAGGGGCGCGTCGTCGAGCGTCTGCGGGCGCGTCTCGCGGCCGAAGCGCCATCGGCCGCGCGCTAGTCGAATCACCGCTTCGGGCGTGGTAGCATCCGCCGTCCGCTGAGGCCAGAGACCCCGAAAGGCAGGTAGGAGCCGAGATGGCATCCCGCGAGGAGATCTACGAGCAGATCAAGGGCGTGCTGGTGGAGCAGCTCGGCGCCGAGGAAGATCAGATCACCGAGGAAGCGTCGTTTCAGGACGATCTCGATGCCGATTCGCTCGACCTCGTCGAGCTGATCATGGAGCTCGAGGATCAGTTCGGGATCAAGATCTCGGATGAGGATGCCCAGGGGATCCAAACCGTCGGGCAGGCCGTCGACTACATCAACTCGCACCAGTAGCGCGGCGGAGGAGCGGGCCGCCGACGCGCGGCTCCTCGGGCTCGTCGACGCGCTGCCGGAAGAGCGCCTCGAGCGCGCTTTCACGCACACGTCGTGGGCGAAGGAGCGGCGGGACTCCTACGAACGGCTCGAGTTCCTGGGTGACAGCGTTCTCGGCTTGGCCATCGCGCAGGAGCTCTACGAGTGCTTCCCCGACTATCAAGAGGGCGAGCTCGCGAAGATCCGCGCCCACGTCGTGTCACGCCAGAGCTGCGCTGTTGTCGGCCGTCGGCTCGGGCTCGGGCAGCGGCTACTCGAGCGCGGGGAGGGCACGATCCCGTCCGACGAGCTCGAGCGTCTTGCCAAGAACCGGAACGTCATCGCCGCCCTTGTCGAGGCAATCCTCGGTGCGCTCTACCTGGAGCACGGCTTCGAAGCCATCCGGGAGCCTGTGCTCGCCGCCTTTCGCGAGCGGATCGAGTATGCGGTCACGTCCTACGTGGACTACAAGACCGAGCTCCAGGAGCAGCTCGCCCGGCGAGGCCAGAGCGTTTCGTACGTCGTGCTCGACGTCGAGGGCCCGCCCCACCAGCGCCACTTCACCAGTGCGGCGATGGTCGAGGGAGACCAGCTCGGTGTGGGCGAAGGCGCGTCGAAGAAGGTCGCAGAGCAGAACGCCGCCCAGCAGGCCCTCGCGGGCCTCACGGACGAGACTTCCTAGCCTGTGAGGAGGCGCCGATGGAGCGCCTGCGTCTCACCGGACGGCGCGGCGCCGAGCTCCTCACGCAGGAGCGCCCGCAGCCGCTCGTAGACGCGGAGCGCCTCGGCGTCGTTTCCGCGCGCGACAAGGACGTCCATGAGGAGCCGGTGTCCGGTCTCGCGAAACGGAGCGCGGGCGACGAGCGTCCGCGCAGTCCGTTCCGCCGTGTCGAGCTCTGTTCCTCCAAGCTCGAGGCTCGCCCGCCCGGCGAGCTCGAGCGCGCGCACGTAGAGCTCCTCCAGGTTCCGTCGGGTCTCGTCGATCCACGGGGCGTCCTCTCCCTCGAGGAAGCCGCGGCCCGCGATGTGCTGCGTCACGCGAGCCGGCGACCAGGTCTCGCCCCAGGCTTCGCGGGCAGCAGCCGACTCGGCACGGTGCAGCGCCTCCGAGGCCGCCTCGAGATCGATCCACGCGTCCGCCGGGAGAACAAGCCGGATCTGTCCGCGCCCTTCGAGGGCCTCGGGGCCGAGCACGCGGCGAAGCTTCGAGACGAGGGCCGTGAGGCTGGCACTCGCCGTGTCGGGCGCATCGGCCGGCCAGAGGGCGTCGACGAGCTCTGGCCGCGACACCGGTCGGTGTCGATGCGAGGCCAGGTAGACGAAGAGCAGGCGGCCCTGGCGCCCGGGCAGGTCGCTCTCGATCCTCCGGCCGCCGATCCGGGCAACGATGCGGCCGCAGAGCTGGATCCGTGTCTCCCCCGACGCCAAGGTTTCGCCAAGGTACTCGCAAGCCGGGCGGTGGACAATCACGCCCATCCGACAAGGAGGCAGCGATGACGAAGGTGATCAACTGCGAGTGCGGGCAGGTTGTGCGGGCCGAGACCGACGATGAGCTCGTGGCTGCGGTCGGCGCGCACGTCGAGGCAGCTCATCCTGAGCTGGTCGGGAAGATGTCCCGCGACGACATCCTCGCCATGGCCGAGGAGCAATAGTGAGCCGCTTCCTCGTCCACATCGCCACGGGGCCAGAGAACCCGACGCGGGCTGCCCTCGGACTTCTTGTTGCCAAGACGGCGGCCGGCGAGGGCCATGACGTGAACGTCTTCCTGGCCGGCGACGCGGTCGGCTTCGCGCGCGAGGAGACGGCCGCTGCGGCCCAGGGCATCGGAACAGGCTCGGTCGCCGAGCATCTCGCCGCGCTTCGCGAGGCCGGTGCGAGCGTCTACCTGTCCGGGATGTCAAGCAAGGCGCGCGGCGTCAGCGGTGAGGTCGCGAGCGGCGCCGAGCTCGTACCGCCCGAGAAGCTCGTCGAGCTCGCGGCCGGCGCCGAGACCGTGCTCGTGTACTGATCCCCACCGTCCGCGCTCGGCGTCACACTGGGGGCGCGTGTTCCTGCGCTCTATCAAGCTGCGCGGCTTCAAGTCGTTCCCGGATCCGGTCGAGGTGCGGCTCGAGCCGGGCGTGGCCGTCGTCGTCGGCCCAAACGGGTCGGGGAAGTCGAACGTGGCCGACGCGATCGTCTGGGCGGCAGGCTCGCTGAGCCCCTCCGAGCTTCGAGCCGAAAAGCCCGACGACGTGATCTACGCCGGCTCCGGCCCGCGCGGCCCGGCCGACTGGTGCCAGGTGGAGCTCGTCTTCGACAACGAGGACGGGGCCGGGCCATTGCCCTACTCGGAGCTATCGATCGCACGCCGGCTTCACCGAGGTGGAGAGGGCCACTACCTCGTGAACGGCGCTTCCGTGCGACGGCTCGACCTCGTAGAGCTCCTCGCTGACATCGGGCTCGGAGGCGAGATGCACTCGATCATCGGCCAGGGCCGGGTCGAGGAGATCCTCGCGTCGAAGCCGCCGGAGCGGCGCGCGCTCATCGAGGAGGCGGCGGGTCTCGGCAAGTTCAAGCGCAGGCGGCACCGTGCCGAGCTGAAGCTGGCGCGGGTAGCCGTCCAGGTCGAGCGCGCGCGCGACCTCGAGGACGAGGTCAAGAAGCGGCTCCGGCCGCTTGCGCTCCAGGCGACAGCGGCCACGCGCGCTGAAAAGCTCCGCGTCGAGATCGAACGCATGCGGGCGCGGCTCGTGTCGGGCGAGCTGGCGGACGCCGAGCGTCGCCTGGAGGATGTCGAAGAGCGCCGCGCGGCCGCAATGAGCGATCGGCGCGCCCGTGAACAGAGGCTCGAGGGAGTTCTGACCGAGCGTCACCGCGTCGAGGAGGAGCTCGGCGAGGCGGGCGCCAAGCACGAGCGCGCCACCGCGGCCCT
This sequence comes from uncultured Actinomycetes bacterium, assembly GCA_963733135.1. Lineage (GTDB taxonomy): Bacteria > Actinomycetota > Thermoleophilia > Gaiellales > Gaiellaceae > CAVTBX01. The sequence continues at coordinate 102,776 of CAVTBX010000008.1, read as the reverse complement.
CTACCGGCACCGCACGGCCGTCGAGCGGCTCGAGCTGCGCCGCGAGCGGGCGCAGGAGTCCGCCGCGTCTCTCGCCGCCGACGGCGAGCGGGCGCGCCGGTTGGCGGACGCTCCCCGAGACGACGCGCCGCTCGCGGAGCTGTCCGCGGCCGAGTCGGCCGCAGCCGAGGCGGCTGAACGAACGCGCGCAGCCATCGCCGAGCGGGAGTCGCTGACCACGCGAGCGCGTCTCACCCAGGAGCGCCTCGTCGCCCTCGACCGGAGCCTGGCGGAGGGCGAGGGACTTCCGCCGGCCGCACGCGCGCTCGCCGACGCTGGTGAGCGGCTGGCCCTGACCTCGCTCGAGATCGACCCGGGGTATGACAAGGCCGTCGCGGCGGCGCTCGCGTGGCGGGCCTCCGCGGTCGTGGCCGGAAGCGTCGCCGATGGTCTCGTGCTTCTCGAGCGGGCGCGCGCGGAGGGACTCGGGAGCCTTGGCGTCCTCGTTCCGGGAGGTGCCGCCGGCGAGAACAGTGAGCCGCCGACCAAGGGAGCGGAGCCTCTGACACGCTTCGCCCGAGCCGCTCCTGGTGGCGAGCGCGTCGCCGGTCTTCTCTCCGGAGTCTGGGTCGCACCGCCTGAAGCCTTCGCGACGGCCGAGCGCGGCGTCCTGGTCTCGACCGACGGCCACGGGTACGACCCGGCGCGCGGGGAGCTCTGGTTCGCCGGGGAGGCCGCCGAGAGCGTCCTGCTCGCGCTCCACGCGCGACGGAAGAGCCTCGCAGCGGAGGCGGCGGAAGTGGCCTCCGCCGCCGAAGAGGCCGCCGCGGCCGCGGCGAGCGCGTCCGAGGACGAGCGCGTAATCCGGGCGCGTGTCGACGAGGCTCGGCGAGCCGTCGGCCGGATGCCGATTCACGTCGACCCGCGGGACGCCGCTCACCTCGAGCGATTGGCGGCCGACGCCGTCCGGCTCCTCGAGCTGCTCGCGCGGGCCTGCGAGCTGGCCGAGGGCTTCGAGCCGGCGCTTCGCGCGCGCGCGGATGCCGGGAGCACTCGTACTGCCGAGCTCGGGGAGGAGCTCCGGCGCCTGGGCGCCAGCGAGGCCGAGCTTCGACGCGCGACGTCCGAGGCCGCCGAGGCCGCCGCCGCTATCGCGGTCGAAGCCGCACGCCTCGAGGCCGAGGTCCGCGAGCTGGGCGGCAAGCTCCCAAGCGAAGACATCGCCGAGCTTCTGCCCGAGGACGAAGCCGAGGCGCTCCACACGCAGATCGAGCGGCTGGAACGGCGCCGCGAGCAGCTCGGCCAGGTCAACCCGCTCGCCGCCGAGGAGCATGCACGCGAGTCGGAGCGGCTGGCCGATCTCCGGACTCAGCGCGAGGATCTCGAGGCCTCGCTCTCCGAGCTCGAGCGTGTGCGGGCAGAGCTGACCGAAACGGTCGAGACGCGCTTCGCCGAGACCTATGCTGCCGTCGAGCGCCACTTCGCCGAGGTGGCCGGCACGCTCTTCCCGGGCGGCAAGGGACGCCTCGTCGCAGTCGAGGGCGAGGACGGCGAGGAGCCGGGCGTCGAGCTCGAGCTCCAGCCGGCCGGAAAGAAGATCACGCGGCTCTCGCTCCTCTCGGGAGGCGAGAAGGCGCTCGGAGCGATCTCGTTCCTCTTCGCGCTCTTCCTCGCGCGACCGTGCCCCTTCTACCTGCTCGACGAGGTCGAAGCCGCCCTCGACGACACCAACATCGGCCGCTTCGTCGAGTTGCTCCGCCGCTTCGCCGACCGGGCGCAGTTCGTGGTCGTCACGCACCAGAAGAGGACTATGGAGGCCGCGGATATCCTCTACGGCGTCACGATGGGCGCCGACGGGGTCTCGCAGATCGTCTCGAAGCGGCTTGCCGGCGAGCCGGCCCACGCTCTCACCGCGTGAGCCTCACCTGGGCGGAGTTCCTCGGCGGCGAGGAGCCTGCCGTGTCCGAAAGCGAACGTCGCGGCTGGTTTTCGCGCCTCCGTGAGTCGCTCGGCGCGAGCCGAGAGGCGCTGACCCGGGAGATCGCGGGCGCGGTCTTCGACCCGAGCGACGCAGAGGCTTGGGAGCGAATCGAGGAGTCGCTGCTCGCAGCGGACGTCGGCGTTCCCGCCACCGTCGAGATCGTGACCCGGCTCGAGGCGCAGGAGCCCCCGACCGCCGAGGAGCTCGTGCGAGGCCTCGAAGCAGTGATCGCCGAGCTCGTGGCCCCGGCCGGCGAGCCACGGCTCTCGTTGGCGGGAGACCCGACCGTCGTTCTCGTCGTCGGTGTGAACGGCACGGGCAAGACGACGACGATCGGGAAGCTCGCGAGCCGTCTCCGCGAGGCCGGCCACGAGGTCGTGCTCGCAGCCGCCGATACGTTTCGCGCAGCCGCCGAGGAGCAGCTCGAGATCTGGGCGAAGCGTTCGGGCGCGGACTTCGTGGGGTCGTCGCGCGGGGCCGACCCCGCTTCGGTCGCCTTCGACGCGATCGAGGCCGCGACAGCGCGCGGCCGCCACGTGGTCATCGTGGACACGGCCGGCCGGCTTCACACGCAGGCGAACCTGATGGAGGAGCTCGGCAAGGTGCGCCGGGTGATCGCCCAGCGGCTCGAGGGGGCGCCGCACGAGACGCTGCTGGTCGTCGATGCGACAACGGGTCAGAACGGTCTCCAGCAGGCGCGGCTCTTCGGGCAGGTCGTGGACGTCACCGGCGTCGCGCTCACCAAGCTCGACGGCACGGCGAAGGGGGGCATCGCGGTTGCGATCGCCCATGAGCTCGGCCTGCCGGTGAAGCTGATCGGTGTCGGCGAATCACTCGACGATCTCCAGCCGTTCGACGCGGAAGACTTCGCACGGGCGCTGATCGCCGCCGAACCGTGAGGATCGCGTTAAGCCGGGTCGCAGAGCCTGGCACGGCCCGGCAGGCGCTCGCTAGTCGTTAGTGGGATGAATGATCTCGTCGGAAAGCTCAACGACGCGACGCCGCTCGCGCCGCCGTTCGGAAAGCTCGTCTTCATAGCGGGCTTCTTCGTGCTCGCCTGGCTCCTTTCCAAGGTGGCCGGGCGCGCTGCCGCCTGGGCGGTAGACCGCGGCGAGCGCAAGCGCGCCGGCGGCGTGGGGCCGATGGACACGGGGCTCATCACGTCTCTCAAGCAGCGCGAGACGGCGATCTCGCTCGTCGCGACGACTGCGCGCTACGTCTTCTACGGGATCGCTCTCCTGCTGACACTCGCGGTTCTGACCGGCGCGCGGGGAGTCGAAACCATCGTAGGCGCGTCCTTCCTCGCCATCCTCCTCGGCTTCGCGGCGCAGCGGTTCCTCATGGACGTCGTTTCGGGCCTCCTGATCTTCTTCGAGCGCTGGTTCCGGGTCGGCGACACGGTCGCGATCGACCCCTGGGGCGTCGAGGGAATCGTCGAGGAGTTTTCCCTCCGTTCGGTCAAGATCCGCTCGGCCACGGGCGAGGTGATCCACGTCTCGAACTCCGAGGTGAAGGCGGCGAGGGTGATTCCACGCGGCTACCGGGAGCTCGAGATCGAGGTCTTCGTGAACGACGACGAGCGCGGTCGGCAGATGCTGGAGCATGTGGTGCGCGTCCTGCCGGTGGGCCCCACGCACTTCGTCCGACGTCCGACGATCGAGGAGGTCGAGCGGCTCGACGACGACTTCTTCCGCATCCGTGCCCATGCGGCTGTCGCGTCGGGGAGGGAGTGGCTCGCTGAGGAGCTCCTTCCGAACCTCGTGAAGGAACGCGCTTCCGACGTGCTCGTGCACGGTCCGGTCGTCATGCGCGTGGACGAGCAGGCGAAACGCCGCTTCGCGCGAGTCGCCTGGCGCGGGGAGGCCGCCGCCGGCACCGGCTCGGGCCCGGAGCCGCCCCGGCCGCTCAGGCATCTCCGGGCAGCGGAGCACGAGCGCGAGCCCGTCGCGCGTCGCTAACCTCGGCCGTCGTGGCCGATCCCGTTTTCCTCATCACCGGCGCGTCGACCGGCATCGGTGCGGCAACGGCTCGGCAGGCTGCCGAGGCCGGCTACCGCGTCGTCCTTGCGGCGCGCTCGGTTGACAAGCTCGAGGCGCTCGCCGACGAGCTCGGCGGGGAGGGGCACGCGCTCGCCGTGCGCTGTGACGTCTCGGAGTGGAAAGACCAGGAGGCGCTGGTTCAGCGAACGCTCGACGCGTTCGGGCGGATCGACGTCGTCTTCGCCAATGCAGGGTTCGGCGCCAAGCGCGGGTTCCTGGAGGAGACGCCCGAGTTCTGGCGGAGCATGGTGCTCACGAACGTCCTTGGGCCGGCGCTCACAATCCGCGCGACGCTTCCGGTCGTCAAGGAGGCGCGCGGCCACTACCTCTTGACGTCGTCGGTCGCTGGCCGGCGCGCCCTCGCCGGTTCGCTCTACTCGTCCACGAAATGGGCCGTGACCGGCATGGGCGAGGCGCTGCGGCAGGAGCTGAACGGCACCGGCGTCCGTGTCACGCTCATTGAGCCTGGGATGGTGGACACGCCGTTCTTCGACGACCCTGTCTCGGACGCGCTCGAGGCGGACGATGTGGCGCGCGCCGTCATGTTCGCAGTCTCGCAGCCGGCACGAATGGACGTGAACGAGATCCTGGTGCGCCCCACTGCGCAGGACAGCTAACTCCACACTCTCGGCATACTTCCGCGCACCACACGCGCGCCTTTCGGCGTTACGCTCAAACGCGGTGGGTGGCGTGCGGCCGGCCCCCAGCGCGACACGTCCCTAAAGGACAGGGGCGCTTGAGGGCCACCGCTCGCGTGTGGACGAAAACGGTCGTTGGACGGCTTCCGCTTCGGCGCGCGGGTAAACGCAACCGCCTCCCGGCGGTTGCTCCATACGAATCGCGCAAACACCGGCGCGATTCGCCCGGCCGCTGCGCGGCCTCCACCGCCGCGCGATTCGCCCGGCCGCCGAGGCGGGCTCCGACTAGCGCTCGACGCCGAACGCGATGTCGACGGTCGTCCGGTACTCCGTGATCCGGTCACCCTCGACCTGCGCGCTCATCGTCACCACGTCCGCGCCGGTGATGCCGCGCACCGTCTTCGCGGCCTCGTCGACAGCGCTCTGTGCCGCCATCGCGAAGCTTTCCGGCGACGAGCCGATGATCCTGATGACCTTTGCGATCTCCGCCATGCCAGACCTCCAATCGGTTGCAAGTGCCGGGCTACACTTCCCGGCTGCCTGTGTTTGACACGCTTGCAGACAAGCTCCAGTCCTCGCTGGGAGACCTGAAGGGTCGCGGCCGCCTCTCCGACGAGGATCTCTCGCGTGCGATGCGTGAGATCCGGCTTGCGCTCCTCGAGGCGGACGTCAACTTCACCGTCGTCAAGCAGTTCGTCGCGACCGTCAAGGAGCGTGCGCTCGGCGTCGACGTCACGAAGAGCCTGACGCCCGGCCAGCAGGTCGTGAAGATCGTCCACGACGAGCTGACCGCGCTCATGGGTCAAGGAGGCTCGAAGCTTGCGTTCGGCGGACGTCCGCCGACGGTCATCCTGCTCGCCGGCCTCCAAGGGTCGGGCAAGACCACCGCTGCCGCCAAGCTTGCGCTCCTCCTCCGGAAGGAGGGCAAGACGCCCGCGCTCGTCGCGGTGGATCTCCAGCGGCCGGCCGCGATCGACCAACTAGAGCAGCTTGGTAACCAGATCCAGATCCCGGTGTACGCCGACCGGAGCACGAAGGACGCGGTCGCAGTCGCACGCCATGGCCTCGAGCAAGCTCGCGCCCAGGGCCGCGACGTGCTGATCGTCGACACCGCGGGCAGGCTTCAGATCGACGACGAGCTCATGGCGGAGCTCGCAGCCGTCCGCGACGCCGTAAAGCCGACGAACGTGCTGCTCGTCCTCGACGCCATGACCGGGCAGGAAGCAGTCGCGGTCGCCGAAGGGTTCCAGGAGCGCATCGCGTTCGACGGAGTCGTCCTCACGAAACTGGACGGTGACGCCCGTGGCGGCGCGGCGCTCTCGGTCAAGGCCGTGACCGGCAAACCGATCAAGCTCGGCTCCACGGGCGAGAAGCTCGACCAGCTCGAGTACTTCCACCCCGACCGGATGGCCTCACGGATTCTCGGCATGGGGGACGTGCTCACCCTGATCGAGCGGGCCGAGGCCGCCGCCGGTGAGGACGACCAGGCCGAGATGGAGAAGCGGATCCGCGCCGGCCAGTTCACGTTCGACGACTTCCTCCAGGCCCAACGGATGATGCGGAAGATGGGCCCCCTCCAGAACGTGCTCGGGATGATCCCCGGCCTAGGCAAGCAGATGAAGGGTGTGAACGTCGACGACCGCGATCTCGCGCGCGTCGAGGCGATCGTGCTCTCGATGACGGCCGAGGAGCGGCGTCGCCCTGAGATCATCAACGGCTCGCGGCGGGCTCGGATCGCAAATGGGAGCGGCACGAACGTCCAGCAGGTGAACCAACTCCTCCAGGCGCGAAAGCAGATGCAGAAGATGATGCGGCAGCTCGGGCGCGGCAAGATGCCGAACCTCCAGTCGCTGGCCGCGCAGCAACGACGGTAGAACAGGAGACCTAGTGGCTACACGAATCAGACTCGCTCGCGTGGGCTCGAAGAAGAACCCGATCTATCGCGTCGTCGTGGCCGACTCGCGCTCACCTCGCGACGGCCGCTTCATCGAGATCGTCGGGCGCTACAACCCGCAGACGGACCCGTCGACGATCGAGTTCGACGAGGACAAGGTGCGCGACTGGATCGAGAAGGGCGCCCAGCCCAGCGAGTCGGTGCGGCGGCTCCTGAGCGCCAAGGGTCTCTAGCGCTCGGTGGAGGCGCTCCTCGAAGAAATCGCACGGAGCCTCGTCGACAAGCCTGACGAGGTGTCGGTTCGCAAGGTCGAGCGCGACGACGCTGTCGTCTTCGAGCTTCGAGTCGCTTCCGACGAGATCGGCAAGGTGATCGGCCGCCAGGGTCGCGTGGCCCGCGCGCTTCGCACCGTCATCCGTGCCGGCGGGACACGTCGAGGCGAGCGGGCGCTCCTCGAGATCGTCGAGGAATGACGCGCTGGATCAGGGTCGGCCGCGTCGGCAGGCCGCACGGGCGAGACGGCTCCTTCGTCGTGGACGAGGCGAGCGAGGATCCTGCGCGCTTTGCACCGGGCACTCAGGTCTATCTGGGCCGAGAGCCCGTAGAGGTGGAGTCATCCAAGCGCGCCGGCAAACGGCTCGTCGTTCGGCTCGACCGGGACGCGGAGCGCGGCGCCGTGCTCGAGCTCCCTGAGAAAGAGCTCCCCGAGTCCGAGGCCGGCGCCTGGTACGGGTTCCAGCTCGTGGGCCTCGAGGTCGAGGAGGAAGGAGGCCGCCTACTCGGAAGAGTCCTCGCCGTGGAGCCGGGAGTCGCGAACGACGTGCTGGAGCTCTCGAGCGGCGAGTCCCTCCCCGCCGTCGCCGCGTGCATCCGGTCGGTCGACCTCGCCGGCGGTCGTATCCTCGTCGCCCCGGGTTTCGTGGCACCCGGCTAGCCTTGTCCGCCCGGAGGCTCTCCTGAATCTCGATGTCTTCACCCTGCTCCCGCACGCGTTTTCCTGGCTCACCGAGGCGCGCCCGATCGCCTCGGTGCTCGGCGGCGAGCTCGAGTTGCGGCTCTGGAACTACCGCGACTTCACGCCGCTGCCGGGCGGGCGGGTCGACGACGAGCCGTACGGAGGCGGAGCCGGAATGGTGCTTCGGGTCGACGTCGTCTGCGCCGCGCTCGAGTCGGTCTACGAGGATCCCGGCGGCCGGAGGATCGTGGCGCTGACGCCGGGCGGCCGTCAGCTCGACCAGGCGCTGGTGGAGGAGCTCGCTGTGGAGCCGGCGCTGACGCTGCTCTCGGCCCGCTACGAGGGTTTCGACGAGCGGGTCGTCGAGCACGTCGCGACCGACGCGGTCTCGATCGGCCCATACGTGCTCTCGGGCGGCGAGCTCCCCGCGATGGTCGTCCTCGATGCAATCGCCCGCCGGCTTCCAGGCGCGCTCCGGGAGGAGAGCGGCGCGGTCGAGAGCTTCTCGGAGGAGCTCGAGGGCGGGCTCGAGTTTCCACAGTACACCCGGCCCGATGAGTTCCGCGGTTGGCGCGTCCCCGAGGTCTTGCTTTCCGGCGACCACGCGCGGATCGACGCGTGGAGGCGTGACAGGAGCCGGGAGCGGACAACGTCGTGAGGGGCCCGATCGACCTCCTGACGGGCAGGATTCCGCCGCCCTGGCGCACGGTGGTCGACTGGGTGCTGACCATCGCGATCGCGGTCGGTGCCGTCCTCGCGATCAAGCAATGGGTGGTGAACCCGTACCGGATCCCGTCGTCATCGATGGAGCCGACCCTGCACTGCGCGGAGCCGGGCGACGGCTGCACCGCACGCTTTTCCGACCGTGTGCTCGCAAACCGGTTCATCTACCACCTGCGCGACCCGGAGCGTGGCGACGTCGTCGTCTTCGAGACGCCGCGGCGGGCACAGCGGCTCTGCGGCGCCGGCGGTACGTTCGTGAAGCGGCTGGTCGGGCTTCCGGGCGAGACGATCGAGGAGCGCCAGGGCATCGTCTTCATCGACGGGGACCGGCTCGACGAGCCCTATCTCGAAGCCGAGCGGCGCGACGACCAGACGTTCCCCGCCCGCGAGATCCCCGGCGGCCACTACTTCTTCATGGGTGACAATCGCGCCCAGTCGTGCGACAGCCGCGTGTGGGGGCCGGTCCCGCGGGAGAGCCTGATCGGCGAGGTTTTCGCCGTTTACTGGCCTCCTCAGCGGATCGGCTTTCGCTAGAGTGGCCGCCGGCTCACCCGGCCGGAGCCCCTTCACGATGAGTAAGACGATCGACATCCTCGAGCGCCGCCAGCTGCGGTCCGACCTCCCGGTTTTCAAGGCTGGGGACACCGTGCGCGTCCACTTTCAGGTCATCGAAGGTCAGCGTCGGCGCGTTCAGGTCTTCGAGGGCATCGTCATTAAGCGCCAGGGGCCTGGGGTTCGCGAAACGTTCACTGTCCGCAAGAACTCGTTCGGGGTCGGCGTCGAGCGAACGTTCCCGCTCCACTCGCCGAAGATCGAGAAGATCGAGGTGCAGTCGATTGGCGACGTGAGCCGCGCGAAGCTGTACTACCTCCGCGGCAAGGTCGGGAAGAAGGCCCGCGTTCGCCAACGCGAATCCGCCCGCCCTTCCGGGCGGCCATGACGATTCGCGTTGGGGACGGCTAGCCGCGGTCGTTTCTGGGACGCGCCGGGCGTAGCCCGCCGCGCTCGACGACGTGGATCCAGAGGTCTAGGCCTAGCGGTTCGTAGGTTCTGGTCGTGTGGTATCTGAAACCGAGTTTCTGCATTACTCGGCGCGAGGCTCTGTTCTCAGGCGTGCAGATGCTGACGAGTCGGGGTGCGTTCAGGGTCTCGAAGCCGTAGCGGGATGCGGCTTCGCCGGCCTCGGTGGCCAGGCCACGGCCCCAGACCCTCGGGTCTAGAGACCAGCCAACTTCGGGATCGTCGGGCCACATTGCGTGGTAGCTCACGCCCGTACGGCCGAGGAACTCACCGGTCTCGCGCGACTCGATCGCCCACAGGCCGAAGCCGTGCTCGTCCCAGTGGGCTTGGAAGCGTTCGAGCTGGGCCTTCGTCTCGTCGAGGCTCATCGGGCCGCGGCCCATGTGGCGCATCGCGCGCGGGTCGGCGTTCAGGCGGGCGAAGGGCTCCAGGTCGCCGTCGCGAAACGCGCGGAGGCGTAGGCGCGATGTCTCGAGCACTGGGATGGCTTCGTTCGTCACGGTTCTGCGTCGATAGCGGGCTGAGAGGGTGACGTCAGGCTGACCATCCGGTGTCGGGGACTATCCTCTTTCCCGTGCGTCGTACCGGCCAGAAGCTCCTCGCGTTCGATCGACGGCTCGGGGTTCGGTACGTCGCCGGCGCGGACGAGGCGGGCCGCGGCAGCTTGGCGGGGCCGCTCGTCGTTGCTGGTGTGCTCTTCGACTACGCGAAGCTGCGCGACCATGCGGTTCGGCCGCTCGGGCTCCTGAACGACTCGAAGCAGGTCTCCCACGAGGGTCGTGAGACGCTCTTTCGGGCGATTGCCTGCTGCGCCGAGCGCATCTCGGTGAGGGTGATCCCGGCAACGACGATCGACCGGGACGGGTTGCACCGGTCGAACCTGCGTGGGCTGCGGGAGGCGCTGGCCGCTCTTGCGCCGCCGGCCGAGGCGTGCCTGGTCGACGGGTTCCGTCTCGGTCCGCTGGCGCCGAAGCACCAGGCGGTCGTCGACGGGGACGAGCGAAGCGCGGCGATCGCTGCGGCGTCCATCGTCGCGAAGGTCGTCCGCGACCGGACGATGCGGCGCCTGGACGCTGTCTTTCCCCACTACGGATTCGCGTCGCACGTCGGGTACATCACCCCGGGACACTCGGCGGTCGTCCGGGTGCGGGGACCGAGCGAGATCCATCGGCGCTCGTTCCAGGCGCTCTGCTATGCGACGGACGAAACGCGCCAGCCCGAGCCGGCTCGGGCCTAGAGCCGAGCGCCGCGTCAGGCTTCACTACAGGCTCCGAGGCTGGGTCGTCGTAGCCGCAAACGCTCGCGCCGGCGGAAACGAGCTCGACATCGTAGTCCGGCGCGGCAAGCGGCTCGTATTCGCGGAGGTCAAGGCCCGCAGCGGAACCGGGTTTGGAGACCCCTCGGAGGCTGTCGGCCCCGAGAAGGCCCGCCGCGTCCGCCGCGCCGCCGAGGCCTGGCTCGCCCGGAGGCCCGAGCTGCTCGAGCTCGAGATCGCCTTCGAGGCGGTGGCCGTCAGACCTGACGGTCGGATCGAGCGCATGCCCCTCGACGTGTGAGAGTCGGTACCTGTTCGCGACAGCCCTGGGGCACCTCGCGCGCCACACGTACGAATCTCCGAAGTAGGCTCGACGCAGGGGAGGAGGCTGGGAGCGCCTTACGCGCGCGAATCCTGGGACGTTCAGGGCTCGACGGGCAGCCCGTACGAGATCCGTCACAAGGCGCGCAGAAATCGTCACATTCCGTGCACCACGCATGATGATTTACGGCGTACGTTCGAGACGTGCTCGCACGAGCCGTCACCCATGCCCTCGTCGGCCTTGAAGCTCGGCCCGTAGAGGTCGAAGCGCACCTGCAACGCGGCGTCCCGGCGTTCGCGATCGTTGGGCTTCCCGACAAGGCATGCCAGGAGGCGAAGGAGCGCGTCAGAAGTGGAATCGCCAGCGCCGAGCTCGAGTGGCCCATGCGGCGGATCACCGTCAACCTCGCACCGGCGGGACTTCGGAAGGAGGGCTCGGGGTTCGACCTTCCGATCGCATTGGCCGTGCTCGCAGCGTCTCATCAGGTCCCGCCGCAGCTGCTCGCCCAGCACGCCGCGATCGGCGAGCTTGCCCTCGACGGCAGGCTCAGGCCCGTTCCCGGTGTCCTGGTCGCGGCGGAGGCGGCGCGGCGGGCCGGGCTCGACCGCCTCATCTGCCCGACTGAGTCGGCCGCCGAAGCGGCCCTCGGAGGCATCGAACCGGTGCCCGTCCGGCACCTGGCCGAAGCAGGCGCCTACCTACGTGGAAGCTTTCGCCCTCCGCCCGTCGAGGAACACACGGCCGCGGCGTCGCGTGGTATCGCGGCCGACCTGCGGGACGTTCGAGGGCAGGAGCGCGCCCGGCGTGCCCTCGAGATCGCGGCGGCAGGCCGCCACAACCTGCTGCTCGGCGGACCTCCGGGCACCGGCAAGACGATGCTCGCGCGCCGGTTGCCCGGTGTCCTGCCTCCGCTCTCGAGAGCAGACGCGCTCGAGGTCACACGAATCCATTCGATAGCCGGCCTCTTGCCGTCCGGCCACGGCGTCGTGGAGGAGCCGCCCTTTCGCGCCCCGCATCACACAGCGTCCGCGGCGGCGATCATCGGCGGCGGCTCGCCGCCAAGGCCCGGGGAGGTGACCCTCGCCCATCACGGTGTCCTCCTGCTCGATGAGCTCGCCGAGTTCGCACGGCCCGCTCTCGAGGCGCTGCGCCAGCCGCTCGAGGACGGAACGGTCGCGATCGCCCGGACAACAGGTCGGCTCCTTTTTCCGGCCCGACTCGTGCTCGTGGGCACGATGAACCTCTGTCCCTGCGGCGCGCGCGGCGATCCGGGTATCGAGTGTGCGTGTTCGCCACAACGGCTGTCCGCCTACCGCGAGAAGGTCTCGCGGGCGCTCATCGACCGGTTCGACCTCGTGCTGAGCGTTCCGCGCGCACGCTCACAGGAGTTCGCAACCGATCGGAGCGAGAGCTCTGACCCTGTGCGTACGCGGGTTATCCAGGCCCGAGAACGTCTCGAAGCATCCGAAGTCCCCTTCTCAGAAGCTGCTTCGGGGCTCCTCGCTCGTGCGGTCGATACGCTGCCGCTCTCCGGTCGAGGCAGAGCTCGCGTTAGTCGCGTCTCCAGGACGATTGCTGCTCTCGCGGACTGCCCGTCCGTCGAGGCCGAACACCTGGCCGAAGCCCTCGCCTACCGAACGCCGGCGGAGCTCGGGGGCGCCACGTGACGCATGCCGTCGTCAGGCGCCGCGAGCCGGCCTTCCCGCCGCTGCTCGAGCAGCTCTACGATCCTCCCCCGCAGCTGTATCTGCGCGGAGGGGCGCCTGAGGTCCTCCGCGAGCTTGCCGTAGCAGTCGTCGGGGCTCGAAGCTGTTCCTCCTACGGCGCCCAGGTGGCGCGAATGCTTGGGCGAGAGCTTGCGGCAGCCGGCGTCGTCGTGGTGAGCGGCCTGGCCCGCGGTGTCGATGGTGAAGCGCATCGCGGTGCCTTGGAAGCAGGTGGCAGGACCGTGGCAGTCCTCGGTTGCGGGATCGATCGGGACTATCCGCGACGTCATTCGGAGCTGGCGGCACGCATCACGGCTGCCGGCGAGATCGTCTCGGAATACCCGCCCGGCACGGAGCCGGCGCCATGGCGGTTCCCGGCGCGAAACCGAATTGTGGCCGGGCTCTGCGCCGCGACCGTGGTCGTCGAGGCACGTGCCCGATCCGGAGCTCTTATCACTGCGGACTTCGCCCTCGAGCTCGGACGTGAGGTCTTCGCAGTACCCGGTGAGATCACGTCGGGGCTGTCAGCGGGGAGTAACGACCTTCTCAGACAGGGCGCCACGCCGATGCTCCGAATCACGGACGTGCTCGAAACGCTCGGGATCGAGCCTGTTGCTCGCGCTCAGCCGTCCCTCTCGGCCATGGCCAAAGACGTACTCGCGCTCGTCACGGATGAGGCGCGAGAGGCCGACGGGCTGACCCGAGCGTCAGGTCGAACGAGCGCAGAGGTCGGGGCCGCGCTCGTCGAGTTGGAGCTGGCCGGGCTGGTCGCGTCCGCGGACGGCGTCTACCGGGCGGTGGTCGCCATGTAAGGGCTCGGCGACATCGCGAACATCACTCAGGCGCCGAAGGTCTCGGGAGCTTGCACCGCTCGGCTGTGGAGGTCGTCATCCACGTTGCGACCCGTGACGATGATCACGATGGGATCGGCACGAGGTTCCAACTGGTCGAGTGCGGCGAGCGCGGCACCCGCTGCACCCTCCACGCGAATGCCGGTGGCCGCGAAGGCTCCAACCGCGTTAGCGATCGCCCGTTCCGAGACCAGGAGCATCCGGCTTGCGACCTCCCCGAGCACCGAGACAGCGAACGGGATCGCGACCCTGACAGCGAGCCCGTCTGCGAACGTGTCCGCGCGGTCGGACACGAGCGGGCGGCCCGCCTCCCAGCTCTCGACCATGACGGGCGCTGCCGTCGCCGCGACGCCGATGCGGTCGACGGACGGGCACCGCTCGCAGAGCTCGAGGCCGATCCCGCCCAGGAGCGCCCCGTTCCCCACCGGGACGAGAACCGCACCCGGCGGCGTCGCGAGTTGCGCGAGGATCTCGGCCGCGATCGACCGATATCCGTTGTACTGAGCCTCCTCGGCGCCATCCTCGAAGAACGGGAGCCCGGCGCTGTCTGCATGGGCCTGCGCGACGTCCTTTGCCTCGTCGAGGTCGCGTCCAACCGACCGGATCTCGCCTCCCAGGTAGCGGACGAGCGCGAGCTTTGTGGCGCTCGCCGTCTCGGGGACGAAGACGATCGCGCCGAGCCCGACTCGCGCCGCTGCCCAGGCCGTGGCCGCCGCGTGGTTGCCGGTGGAGGCGGTGACCACCGCGGTGGCTCCGCCCGCTTGGAAGCCGACGAGGGCAGGCAGCGCTCCACGCCACTTGAAAGACCCGAGCTCGTGCGTGTCCTCCCGCTTGAGCCAGAGATCCCAATCGCCGGCGAGCTGCGTGGGCGCGCGGTCGAGGGGCGTCGCCACGCTCTCGGTCATCCGAACAAGAGCAGTGCGTTCTCTTCGCGGATCACGGTCTCGAAGGAACCTCCCAATGAACGGACTGCTCGTAGTGTCGTCTCTGGGTCGATCACGGGTCGATCGCTGCCGTAGAGGAGCTGTCGAGCCCCGAACGTCGAGTGGCACAGCTCGATCGCATGGCGACCGTATGACGAGACCTCAAGGAACACGTCCGGATCCAGTCCGAGGCCGGGGTCTCCCCCGCGCGTGCCGAGACGCTCGAGCTGAAAAGGCCCTCCACCGGCGAGAATCGCGAAGATCGTTGGAGGCCGAGGATCACCACGCGCGCCTCGTACAAGCCAAGCGAGATAGGCAGTCTGCATCTGCGCTGTGTAGTCGGCTACGGCGCTCCACCAGGGGAGAGCGCCGCTCGGCGGGCGTCCCGGTCCGGGGTGGACGAACAGAACCTGGCGTTCCTCGATGAGCTGGCGCACGAGCCGATCGAGATCGGCGCCGCCCTCGACGACGCTCGACGCGGGGACACACGTTCCGGCGAATCCCGGCAGGCACGCACCCGACGCGAGCGCGCGGAGCCGGCCTCCTCCAGCGTCGACGAGGCGGCGTGCGCCCTCGTGCCAGGCGGCGAGCAGCGGCTCGCGCTCGACGCTGGGTAGCTCCTCGACCCCGAGTGTCGGTTGGAGCGAGATGACGGCGACCTCCGTACCGTCGCGATCCATGTCCAAGAACCGGTGATCGAGCTTGTGCTCCGTCGGATCGAACGGAAACTCCCCCTCGGCGTCAAGAATGAGCGTAGAGCCATCCAGGCGCGGGGGTGACGTGCGATCGGCGAGCGCATCCATGAGCTCCTCGGGCCACAGATGCTGGTGCACGTCGAAGGTCGCCATGGCGAGCCAGGATCCTTCGTCCGGAACTCACGTGCAAGAGCCGAGCGCTCCCCGACTCGGGCGCGACAGGGACGCGCAAGATGGCGAATCGGCACGCTCTCGTCACAATCCGGCACTGACACGCGCGGATTTCGGCGATACGCTCACGCCGGGAGGCGGGTGGCCCGCTCCCCCACCCAGGGTGGGGCGTGCGCCGTTGTCGTGCCCGGCGTTCCGCCTGGCGGCGTGAGTTGCGCTCCGTGGGGCGTAAGATCCGCGGGCGGCGCGGTCGGCGAGACCCGGCGGCCGGAGACGATGGAGCATCTCTCGCGAAGACACGTGGTCGGGACGGCGCGCGCTGTGTTGTCGACGTTCGTGGTCGTCCTAGCGTCGGCCGCGTGCGGCGGAGACGGAAGCTCGAACGGCGAAGGCCAGTTGCCGGGGGCGGGCACTCCCGCGGTGACGATTGGGACGAAGGACTTCCCCGAGCAGTTCATCCTCGGCGAGCTGTATGCCCAGGCCCTCGAGGCCCGGGGTTTCACGGTGAACCTGAACAAGAACATCGGCGCCACGGAAGTCGTCGATGACGCGCTCACGAGCGGTGAGATCGACGCGTATCCCGAGTACCTCGGGGTTGCGGTCTCCGTCGTCGCGGGTGAGCAGGAACCCGTGTCGAGCGCCGACGAAACATTCGACCGCGCGCAGAAGTTTTACGCCGAGCGAGGCCAGATCATCTCCTCGGCAACGCCCTTCGAGAACGTGGACGCGATCGGGACGATCACCGAGTTCGCGGAAGCGAACGGCCTCAGAACAGTCGCCGACCTCGTCGACCTCGAGAACTTCACGCTCGGCGCCCGGCCCGAGTTCGAAAGCCGCTTCCAGGGTCTCCGCGGCATGGAGGAGGTCTACGGGCTCACCAACGCGGAGTTCGTCGCACTCCCGCAGGGGATCACGTACGAGGCGCTCGACGACGGCACCGTGGACACGATCAACGTCTTTTCGACCGATGCCCAGCTCGCCTCGAACCGGTACGTCGTCCTCGAGGATCCCGAAGGGCTCTTCGGGTACCAGCATGTCGCACTCGTCGTCGACAGCGCGAAGCTCGACGAGCTCGGCGGGGCTGCCTTCATGGACATCGTCGACGAAGTCAACGCTCTGCTCACGAACGCTGCCATGATCGAAATGAACCAGGCGGTGTTCCTGGAGGAGCGGCCGGAAGCGGAGGTCGCCCGCGCGTTCCTCCAGACGAACGGCCTCCTCGGGAGTTAGGAAGGTCTGGCGGGCACGGACGCTCCCTGCGTCCTTGCGCTGAAGCTAGACGCGGAAGCGTACGACCAGGCAACGACGACCATCTTCGCCAAACCTCCTAGAGCTCCGCGAAGAGGCCGTCGCGGATCGCCGACCGCACGGCCTCGAGATCCGCCGGGATCGGGTCGCCGCGCCCCGAGAACGGAATCCGCTCGCGAACGAGATCCCGAGCCTGGCCGGTGCCCGCTCCCAGTCGAGCGTCCTCGCGCAGGTCGAAGGCCTGGGCGGCCACGACGAGCTCGATCGCGGCGATCCGCTCTCCCAGCTCGACCTGCTCGGCGAGCCGCCGTCCCGCCAGGGGCGCCATCGTCATGCGATCCTCGATGCCTTCCGCGTGCGACGTGCTCGCGACCTCGAACGACACCGGTTGCGCCAGCAGGCGCGCCTCCGCGACGAGCGCCTGCCCGGCCACGCCGAACTCGGCGAGCGAGTCCTCGGCCAGGCCCCGCTCGACGGCGAGCCCTTCGGGCAGGCCGGAGAGCGGGAACTCGAGGAGCTTGACCAATCGCTCGTTCGCGCTCGTCAGGACGGAGGCGAAGGTGACTCGGAGAAAGTCGAGCGTGGCAGCGAGCGGCAGGACGTCGAAGTTCGACACCGAGACGATCCGATCTTCGTCGACGAGCACGAGCGGGTTCTCCTGCGACGCGTTCAACTCGACCGCGAGGACGCTCTCGGCGAACCTGAGTGCGTCGAGGCCGGCGCCCTGAACCTGGGGCAGGCACCGGAACACCAATGGATCCTGAAGGTTCCGCGCGGCTCCCTCTTCCCAGAGCGAGCTGCCCTCGAGAAGCGTCCGAAGCCGAGTCAGAGCGTCGCGCAGGCCCGGGTACGGCCGCGCCTCGGCGACCCGCAGGTGGACCGGTGTCAGGTTCGCCGCAAACGCCTCGAGGTCGAGGGCCCCAGCCACGTCGAGGGTGCGGAGGAGGCGCCGCGCGTCGGCGATTGCGAGCGCTGCCAACCCGGTCGAGAACGCGTTGTTGTTGAGAAGCGCCAAGCCCTCCTTGGCTCCCGGCGCCTCGCCGCCGAGGAGCCCATGCGCCAGGTCGGCCATCGGCGCCAGGTCGGCCTGACCGAGGGAGCCCAACATCCTGATCCGGGGGAGGTCGCCGGCGTTCAGCGCTTCGACCATCCGCTCCGCGAGAGCGGGCCTCACGCCCGCGAAACCGAGCGCGAAGCCGTTCGCGAGCCGCAGCATGGTCGCTCGTACCACGTCGGCAGACGCGTCCGGGCCGCTCGCCGTCAGGTGATTCAAGATCAGCCGCCGGTTGAACTCCTCGAGGTCCTCTGCGGCGACCCGAACCTTCTTCCGGACACCGACTCCCGTCGTAAGCCCGTACACGAGATCGCCGCGCTCGACGGCCCGCTCTACGACAGCCCGCGAGGCGCTCATCCGCTCGACTGCTCCCGGGTCGAGCTCGACGTCCTCGCCGCCCCGCGCGACCCGAACCACCTCGTCCACGGTGAGGGAGCGACCGTCGAGAACGACCGTCACGGCCACACCGACTGGGCCGTCTCCGCGACGACCCGAAGCTTGGCTCGTTCGTCGTCCTCCGAGATCGCATTGCCGACGACCGAGGTCGCGAACCCGCATTGCGGCGACACCGCGAGCCGCTCGAGCGGGCAGAACTGCGCAGCCTCTCGGACACGAGCCACGAGCTCCTCGACCGTCTCGCGTCGCGCAGTCTTCGTCGTCACGAGCCCGAGGACCGCCACCTTGTCCTCAGGAACCTGGGCCAGCGGCTCGAAGCCTCCGGAGCGCTCGTCGTCGTACTCGAGGAGCAGGCGATCGGCCCGCACGCCGCGGAAGATCCGCTCGGCGATCGCGTCGTAGCCGCCCGACACGAGCCAGCGCGAGGCCTGGTTGCCGCGGCAGAGATGGAAGCCGAACGTCACGCCCGGACGTTCGCCGATCACGTGGTTGTCGAGCTCGAGCCCGAGCTCGAGCCAGCGGTCGGCCGGCCAGCCCCGGCTCTCGTAGAAGGCCCGGTAGCCCTCGTCGAGGAGGAGCGGGTAGTGCGGAGCGTCGAGCTGGACGTACGTGCAGCCCAGGCGCTCGAGCTCGTCGACCTCCTCGCGGAGAATCTCCGCGACGTCCTCGAGGAACGCCTCGAGGCTCGGGTACGCGCCTGTCGACCGCTCGGGGTCCCAGAAGTTCGCGAACAGGCTCGGACTCGGCAGCGTCACCTTCACCGGCCGCGTCGCCTGCGAGCGCGCGTACACGAACTCCTCTGCGGCGATCGAGCGCACCCGGCGGAGCTTTCCGACGACGCCGATCGGCGGCCTCGCGACCTCCATCGGGCCGAGCTCGTCGCTCTCCCACCGCCCCCAGAGGAACGCGTCGAGATCCCAATCGGCAAAGCCCTCGCAGGCCGCAGGCAGGCCGCTCTGGAAGGAGAGCCGTCGCTGCTCGCCGTCCGTCACGACGTCGAGGCCCGCGTCCTCCTGGAGCACGATCACGCGGTCGACCGCCCGATCCTCGACGGCCTTGAAGTCCGCGGTCGAGAGCTCGCCGCGCCCGTGTGCGTCCTGCGCCTCTCGAAGTTCCGGCGGGCGGAGCAGACTCCCGACGATGTCAGCGCGGACTCTCAGCACGGGCGGACCCTACCGCCGCGGTGCTGTGCGCCCGAAGGAGCGAATCCGACCGATCCCGTAACGGTCTCGACATGTGCCGGTACCATTTCGGAACGCCTGCGGGCGTCCGACCATGAGGGACATTCTCGTCGTCTGCCCGCAGGAGCGGGACCTTCGTGCCATCGAAGGAGAGGGACTCGCCAGCCGGTACCGGATCCGCTACGCGGGGTCCGATCTCGACCACCTCGCCGGCTTCGATCCAATCGCGTTCCTCGACGAGTGGGAGGCCGTACCGGCGGACGGGATCGTCGCCACGAAGGACGGGAGTGCGCTCATGGCGTCACTCCTTGCCGCACGGAAGGGCGTGCCCGCGCCGAGTGCCGAGTCGCTCATCGCCTGCCAGCACAAGCCGACCTCGCGGCGCATCCAGCAGAGCGTCGCGCCCGAGGCCACACCGGCGTTTGCGGAGCTGAACGGAACGCCGCCCTTCGGTTTCCCGTTCTTTGTGAAGCCGGTCGTGGGCCGGCTCTCACAGAACGCAGTCCGGGTCGACGACGCCGGCGACCTGCTGGGACTCCACGAGACCGACTGGTACACGAACCGCTGGGCCGATATCGCGCGGCTCGCCGTGGCGTCCCCACCCGGATCGCACGGTTTTCTCGCCGAGGAGCTCCTGTCGGGTCACGAGGTGACGCTCGAGGGCTACTCGCACGGTGGGCGCGTTACGACCATCGGCGTCACCGACTCGGTCAAGTACGCAGGCACGAACAGCTTCGAGCGCTTCGAGTACCCGAGCTTCCTTCCGGCGGAGCGCCAGGCCGAGCTTCAGGAGATCGCCGGGCGGATCATCCCGGCGCTCGGATTCGACGGCGGGTTCTTTAACGTCGAGTTCTTCGTCCCGGAGGCAGGGCCGGCGCAGATCATCGAGGCGAACGGCCGCCTCGCCTCGCAGTTCGCTCCGCTTGTCGCCGGACTCCACGGCCGGTCGACGTACGACGCCCTCTTCGAGCTCTCGACCGGCGCCGACCCGGGCTGGGAACCAGGCTTGCCGGACGGCGTGGGCGTCAGCTACGTCCTGCGCACCTTCCACGACGGCTACGTCGAGGCGGTTCCGGATCCCGAGGACGAGACGGAGCTTCTCGTCCGCCCGGGCCTCGACCTCTCCGCGCAGGGCGTGAACGATGCCCAGAGCTTCCGCCTCGCGATCCTCTATGGGTTCGGCGAGACGCGCGAGGAAGCCGTGGAGCGCTGCCGCGAGCGCGCGGCCCGGCTCAACTTTCGGCTGGCGCCGCTGCGGGTTCGCTGACCGGCTTCACTTCGGCCCGCGCGTCCGCGTTCGAGATCCCGAATGCGGCGACGAGCGACCCGGCTATGGCGAGGCCCGCCGCGAGGAGCATGCCCGCGCGGAAGCCATCGATCGAGCCTTCTCGGAGCGCCGGGTCCGTCTGATCCCGGGCGAGCGGCACAGCGTCCGGGTCGGTGACCTGGCCGGTGAACACCAACGTGATCACGAGGCCGATGAGCGCTACCGCTGTCAGGCTGCCCACGCGCGACACGGTCGAGTTGACGCCGGAGGCGATTCCCGCGAAGTCCGAGGGGGCCGACTTGAGCGCCGTCGACGTGATCGGCGCGACGAGCATCGCAAGGCCGAGCGAGAACACGACGAGGCTCGCGATGCCGAACGTCCAGAAGTCGCTCTGCTCCGAGACCGGGAGGATTAGCAGCGTGCCGAGCGCGAGCATGAGCGGGGCCAGCGTCAGGAGAAGACGCGGCCCTTGGCGGTCCGCGATGGCGCCGAACCGCGCGGCGAGCAGGATCAGGACGATGCTCGACGGGATATTCAGGAGCCCGGCCTCGAACGGCGAGAAGCCGAGGAACTGGAGGTAGAGCGTGAAGTAGACGAAGAACCCGTACAGCGCCGCATAGACGAGGAATGTCTGGAGGTTCGCGAAGGCGAAGTTCCGGCGGCGGAAGAGCCTGAAGGGGAGCATGGGCTCGGCGACGCGTCGCTCGACGACCACGAAGGCGGCGAAGGCGGCAGCAGACACGACGAACGTCCACCACAGCTCGCCGAAGCCCTGCTCCGCCCCCTCGACCAGGCCCCACGTCAGCGTGCCGAACGCGATCGCGGCGAGCAGCGCCCCGGGCACGTCGAGCCTGCCGATCGTCTCCGGGCGGCGCTCCTCGCACGTGCCGGCGCGCGCGGCCACGATCGCGAGCACGGCAAAGGGCAGGTTCAGGAAGAAGATCCAGCGCCAGGACACCCATTCCACGAGAGCGCCTCCCGCCGGAGGGCCGGCGATCGTGGCGACGCTCGTGAAGGATGTCCAGAGCCCGATCGCTCTCCCGGCCTCGTCGGCGTACACCGCCCGAAGGAGCGCAAGCGAGTTGGTGGTGAGGAAGGCGCCGGCGACCCCCTGGAGGGTTCGGGCGACGATGAGCGTTGTCTCGTTGGGCGCCGCGCCGGCGAGAGCGGAGGCGACCGCGAAGCCCACGGCTCCCGCGATGAAAACCGGTCGGCGGCCGTAACGATCGCCGACCGCGCCCGCCGGCAGGTAGAGCGCCGCTAAGGCGAGCGAGTACGAGAGGAAGATCCACTGCTCGCCCGTGAGGCCGAGGTCGAGATCCTGCTCGATGGTCGGCATGGCGACGATCACGACCGTCGCGTCGATGAACGCGAGCGAGGATCCGAGGATCGTCGCGACGAGGGTCAGCTGGCGCCGACGTTCGAGGCTCAGCGCGGCCATGGCGCGAGGATAGAGTCCAAGGATGCTCCGGGGAAGCCTTGCGGGTGTCGCGGCCGCATCGGCCTGGGCCGCTGTGGAGCCCGGCGTTGCTCGTGCGCTTCGCATTCCGTGGTATTCGGACGTTCGGCTCCTGGGCCGGCTATTCACGACGCATCGAGCCTGGCCGGCGATCGGGCTCGGCTCGCATCTCGTCAACGGCGCCCTCTTCGGAGCGGCATTCGAGCGGCTCGGGGGCCGCGGCCCCAAGCAGGGACTCATTGCAGCACAGGTCGAGAACGCCGGTCTCTGGGCCGGGATGGTCGCCATCGACCGCATCCACTGCGATCGCAGGAGCGGAGCCTGGCCGCGGCTTTTCACCCACCCGCGTGTCGCGGCGCACGAGGTGGTCGTCCACGCGGTCTTCGGCCTCGTGCTCGGCGCGCTCCTCGCCGACGAGTAGCGGGGTACGGTTATCCGCACCCCTGGACACAGGTTGACTCGGTGAGCGAATGGCCTGAGACGCGGCACTCTTCCTCCATGGAGGGACGCCACCCGCAGGGAGGCGGGCACACAGTCGCTGCGGTGGTCGGCGGGATCGTCGCGCTGCTCGCGACCTGCCTGATCGTGGCCGGTGCCTCGCTTCTTTGGTTGGACGGCGAACGCGACGCGGACGGGTACTTCACGACGGGCCCGCACGCGGTCTCGAGCCCGACGTTCGCCATCTCATCCGCGGGCCTCGAGGTGGTCGAAGATGCGCCACGCTGGCTCTTCGACCAGGAGCGGCTCGGCACGATCCGGATCCGCGCGATCGACTCCGAGAAGGCGCTCTTCATCGGAGTCGCAGGCACGGATTCGGTTCTCCGCTTCCTGAACGACGTCCCACACGAGGTGGCCACGGGAGTCGGGACGGACCCGTTCGACGTGGCCACCCGGCAGTCGATCGGGTCGCGGGCCCCCGGGACGCCGGTCAACGCGAGGCTCTGGGTCGCCTCAACCGTGGTCGATGGAAGCGGCGAGGTCGAGTGGGATGTGGAGCCTGGTCGCTGGGCGATCGTCGTCATGAACGCGGACGGTTCGGCCGGCATCGACGCGCGGTTCGAGCTCGGCGCCAAGGTCGGCTTCCTCGTGCCGGTCGGAGTCGGCTTCACCGTCGGCGGCGCGCTTCTCCTCATGATCGGTCTCGGCGGCATCGTCTTCGCGCTGCTGGCCCGGCCGGTGGAGACGGGAGTTACGACGCCATCGGCGCCAGTAATCCCCGGGCGCGGGCTGGAGGCGGTCGAAGGCGGTCGCTTCTAGATGGTGGAGACCATCCGTGCTGAGCTCGAAGGCGCGCTCGGCGGCCGGGAGAGCGCCGAGACGACGGTTGCGAGTGGACTCATCTATGGCGACGACCCGATCGTCGTTCATGTTCGGAAGCGCGGACGCCGGTACGACCTGGACGACGGGGGAGGCGCCATCGAGCGCGTAGGGCGGCCGCCCGGTTGGCTTCGCATGGCCGACGCCGTGGTGGCCGAGGCCGGCCTGAACGTGAACCGAGCGGGGGTCGTCTTCGTGCCTGCCATAGAGGGCCGCGACCTGGCCGCGCTAGCCCTGAAGGTGGCCGAAGCCTCGCGTGCCGTGTACGTCGAACTGCTCGAATACCGGGAGACCGTTCAGGCGTGAGGGAAGGCCCTTGGCAAGCCGCCCTTTGCGTGGAATAGTCGAGTCGTGACCTCCTGGGCCTCCTTCGCCGAAGCGGACGATCGGACTGCACAGCAGCCCGAATCCGAGCCGGAGCCCGACGTGGTGGCCGAGCGCCCGCCGGCCGACGTCGAGGATCTGGCGGTCGGGAAGCTTCGCCTGTGGCTCCGCGGCGTCTTCGGCGGCACACGCCGCCCGGGCGATTAGCTCCGCCGCCGCAGCCCCGACCTTCCTACGCCCGGACGGCAAGGAGAAGGTCACCGGATCCGGCCGCTACACGGCCGACCTCAGCCTGACCGGGCAGCTGCACGCGAAGTTCCGCTACGCCGACCACACGCACGCCCGGATCGTCTCCATCGACACGTCGCAGGCGCGCTCCATGCCCGGCGTTCACGCGATCCTGACGCACGAGGACGTGCCCGAGGTCCGCTACGGCCAGATGGTCAAGGACCGGCTCATGTTCGCGCGCGACCGCGTGCGATTCGAGGGAGACATCGTCGCGGCTGTCGCCGCGCAGACGCCCCAGATAGCCGCCGCCGCCGCAGCCGCGATCGAGGTCGAGTACGAGCCGCTCCCGGCCGTCAGCGACCTGGAGGCGGCGCTCGGCGACGACGCACCCCTCATCCACGAGGACTGGCAGGAGTACGAGGCCGACGAGCAACTCAGGCGAAACGGAAACGTGCTCGGCTTCTCCACGGTGACCCGCGGCGACGCGGACGCTGCCCTGGAGGGAGCCGACGTCGTGGTCAAGGGGCGCTACGTGACGGACTCCTCGCAGGGAGCGCCGATCGAGCCGCGCGCGATCCTCGCGCAATGGCAGGGCGATCGCGTCACCGTCTGGTCGTCGACGCAGGTTCCGTTCGCGGCGCGGAGTGGTGTCGCTGACGTCCTCCAGATCCCGGAATCGCACGTCCGGGTCGTCGTGCCGCTTCTCGGGGGAGGCTTCGGGTCGAAGTGCGACTTCCACTTCGAGGGCCACGTCGCCGCGCTCGCACGTGCCGTCCGGAGGCCCGTCAAGCTCGTGTTCACGCGCGAGGAGGAGTTCATCGCTCCCGACCACCGCCGCGAAGGGATGGTGATCGAGCTCGAGACGGGCGCGAAGAGCGACGGGACGCTGGTCGCGCGCCGCGGGCGACTCATCCTGGACGGCGGTGCCTACTGCGGTGAGGGAGGTTTCTTCGCCCAGCTCGCCGCGATGCACGCGGTCGGGCCGTACGTCGTCGAGAACGTGAAGGTCGACTCGACGCTCGTCTACACGAACAACCAGCCGTCCGGCTCGATCCGCGCTCCGACGGCGCCGCAGGTCTGCTGGGCGCTCGAGCAGCACATGGACGAGCTCGCCGAGGCGCTCGGCCTCGACCCCGTCGAGCTTCGCCGGCGCACACTCATCGAGGAAGGTGACGAGAGCCCGACCCATCAGGTCTTCGGGCCGATCGCGATCAAGGAGACACTCGACCGCGCCGTCGAGCTGATCGCGCCCGAAGGCGAGCTCCCGGAGGACGAGGCGATCGGAGTCGCGTGCGGCTGGTGGCCGTCCTTCGGGGGTAACTCAGGCGCGTACGTAAAGCTGAACGGTGACGGCACCGGCACGATTGTCACCGGCGCGCAGGAGAACGGGAGCGGGGCGGTCATGGGGCTCCCTCTCTTGGCCGCCGAGGAGCTCGGCATGGAGCCTGGCTCGTTCTCGATCCTCTACCAGGACACGGACGCGGGCCCGTACGACGGCGGCTCCTCCGGCTCGCAGACGACGTTCAACAACGGCCGCGCGGTGGTGTTGGCCGCCCGCGAGGTGCGCGAGAAGCTCCTCGAGCTCGCCTCGGAGGAGCTCGAGATCTCCGCAGCGGATCTCGAGCTCGCGGAGGGGCACGTCCGGGTCAAGGGAACACCAACTCGCTCGATCCCGATCACGCAGCTCGCCGAGTCTGGCGTGCCGCTCATCGGCAAGGGTTCGGGCACGCCGCCCGACGACCCGCCCTGCGAGCCGGAGTCCGGCTGCCTCGGGCGGCTGGGCTTCGAGTCGTTCCTGGAGCCACAGGTCTTCACGCACGCCGCTCGGGTCAAGGTGGACCGCGAGACCGGGATCGTGCGCGTCCTGCACGTCGCCGCGGTGCACGACTGCGGCGTGATCGTGAACCGCCCTGGCGCCGACGGGCAGGTCTACGGCGGTGTCGTGATGGGGATCGGACAGGCGCTCTACGAGGTCTCGTGGCTCGACGAGGATGGGAGCCAGCTCAACCCGCACCTCCTCGACTACAAGCTCGTCACGGCGGCCGACGCTCCGCGCATCGACGTCGAGTGGGTCGAGACGCCGGCGCAGAACGGCGGCCCGCGCGGGTCGAAGGGAGTGGGGGAGCCGCCCACCGTTCCGACGCCGGGGGCGATCGCCAACGCGATCGCGCGTGTGATCGGGGCGCGTGTGCGGGAGCTGCCTATGACCGCAGAGCGCACGTGGCTGGCGGCCCGCGGGTCGTGACGTCGTCCTACGTCGCGGCTGCCACCCTCGAGGAGGTGCTCTCGGCGCTGGCGGGAGGCGCCCGGCCGGTGGCGGGAGGAACGGATCTCGTCGTGGGCGCACGGCAGGGGAAGGCGCCGCTCCCGGAGAGCATCGTCGCGATCCACCAGGTCGAGGCGCTTCGCGGCCTGGATGTCTCGGACGGTCGGCTTCGCCTCGGGGCGCTCGCGACCCATGCTCAGATCGCTTCCGACCCGGTCGTGCGCGAGCGCCTGACCGCGCTCGCCGACGCGTCGGCGCGGGTCGGGTCGCACGCGACTCGTGCTCACGGCACCGTTGGCGGGAATCTCATGAACGCCTCTCCCGCGATGGAGATCGGTGGCCCGCTCATGGTCCTCGGTGCGTCGGTGACGCTCCGCTCGGAGTCAGGCGAGCGCCGGGTGGCGGTCGCCGAGCTCATGACCGAACCCGGGAAGACGGTCGCAGCAGCGGACGAGCTCCTCACCGAGGTCGAAGTTCCGCTCCCGTCGGAGGGAAGCGGGAGCTGCTACGCGCGCCTCGAGTACCGCCGCCAGATGGAGATCGCAGTCGTCGGCGCGAGTGCGGCGGTCACGGTGACCGACGGAGCCGTGGAGGCTGCGGCAGTGGCGATCACGGCGCTGGCGCCCACGATCCGCCTCGTGCCGGAAGCTGAAGAGGCCTTCGTCGGATCTGACGGCGGCTCTGAGGCAGTTGACGGTGCTGCCCGTGCTGCTGCCGCCGCCGCTTCACCGATTTCCGACGTGCGTGGGTCGGAGGACTATCGCCGGGCCATGGCCGAGGTCGTGACCCGCCGCGTCATCGGCGCAGCGCTGGCCAGGGCGCGGGGAGAGCAGGTTCCGGTGCCCGCGAGCGAGCAGCTCTTCACGGGTGGTGGCGGCTCGTGAAGGTCGCGGCGGAGCTGAAGGTGAACGGTGTCACGTATCCCATCGAAGTCGTGCCGTCCACGAGCCTCCTCTCGGCGGTGAGAAACGAGATAGGGCTCACCGGCGCGAAGGAAGGCTGCGACGACTCCGAGTGCGGCGCCTGCATGATGCTGCTCGACGGGGAGCCGGTAAACGCCTGCTCGTACCTGGCGCTTCAGGCCGGGGGACGCGAAGTGACGACCGTCGAGGGACTGGCCGATGGGGAGGGACTCAGTCCACTCCAGCGCGCCTTCCTCGAGTACGGCGGCGTCCAGTGCGGCTTCTGCACGCCCGGCATGCTGATCTCGGCGGAGGCGCTTCTCAGGGGCAACGCTGAGCCATCCGAGGAGGACGTGCGGACAGCGCTCGCAGGAAATCTCTGCCGCTGTACCGGCTACGACGGGATCGTGAAGGCGGTGCTGTCGGTGTCCGAGAGCGCCGGCTGATCCTGACTAGACTCACGACGTGAGCGAGCGGAGTGCGCCGTGAGCACCGAGTTCCTGCTGACCTCGCTCATCGTGGTCGCGACGCCCGGAACCGGCGTCCTCTACACGATGGCGGCTGGACTGGGGCGCGGGGGGCGCGCGAGCATCGTTGCGGCTATCGGCTGCACGCTCGGCACCGTCCCGCACATGCTGGCGGCGATCACCGGGCTCGCCGCGCTACTCCACACGAGCGCGCTCGCCTTCCAGGTGCTCAAGTACGCAGGCGTCGCGTACCTGCTCTACATGGCGTGGAGCACGCTCCGCGAGACCGGCGCGCTCAACGTGGAGTGGGACTCGGCCCCGCGTTCGGCGACCCGCGTCATCGTCTCCGGGATCCTCATCAACATCCTGAACCCGAAGCTGACGATCTTCTTCTTCGCGTTCCTGCCGCAGTTCGTGAGCGCGGACGACCCGAATGGCCTGTGGCGGATGCTGGGCCTGAGCGGCGTCTTCATGGCGCTCACGCTTGTGGTCTTCGTCGTGTACGGAGTCTTCGCGGCCGCGGTCCGAGCCCACGTAATCTCGAAGCCGCGAGTGATGACCTGGATGCGGCGAACGTTCGGCGCCGCGTTCGTCGCGCTAGCCGGCCGGCTGGCCCTCGCCGAGCGTTAGTACGGACTGCCGCTGCTCGTTTCGACTCAGCCGTGAGATAGCGGGCGTGTTCGTATCTGCGGCGCGTCGTGGAGGTATGACCATGAGGCGGTCAGTAGTTGTGGGCTTACGTGCCGGCTCATGCGCGCCCTAGTGACTCGCCTCCATCGGGGGGATCTTGTGCGAGCTCCCCCGCGGCGGTCTCCAAAGCCTCGTACTCGCCGTCGCTCCCATCGGGCCGGTTCCGTGCCGGGGAACCAGATTCCAATCTCACCTCGACGATGAAGCTCTTCTGCACCCAGCCGCCGTCAGACGTCTCGATCCAATCGTCGAGACGAGCAAGCGCGTTCGCCATCGTTCCCGAACGACTAGGAAGCTCGAGTGTTCGATGCTCGCCATTGAGGAGAAGCAGCTGGATACGCATCGCTGGCGGCGATGCTACGTAATCCGCTCATTCTTCCTCGCTGCTTCCCCCCGGAGCACATCTGGCTAGCTGCTCACCGCGCCGGCGCTCACGCTCTCCTAAATCGACATCGAGCCGGCCATCGGATGGCTGCAAGAAGCCTTGCGTGCCGGACAATCCTCGGGATCCGCGGGGTAGGCGCCCCCAACGGGTGAACTCGATAACGGCGCGACTCCGAGCACTTGAGTCCGGCCGCAGCGTGCCAGCCGAGGCTAGACCGTTTCATCCTCCGATGGCACGTCGACTGTCATCCCCCCGAGCGCGTTCACGCTCCATTCCTTCAAACGGTAGGCGCCTCTGGCATGGGCCGGGCTCACCGTGAGCATCGTCGCCGCACAGGCAGGGCAGTCGTGATTTGTCTGGTGGCCGCTCTGCAAGTGGCGCGCAAGATCAGCACTCGTAGTACGAGCGCAGTTTGGGCAGGTGATGATGATCCGCGCAGCCGGAATCTTGACACCCCGAATCGTCAGTCCGGCAGCCGCGAATACCTCTTCAACGCGCACTCCTAGCTCGAATCCGCCGAAACACTGAACGAACAGCGCC
This sequence comes from uncultured Actinomycetes bacterium, assembly GCA_963733135.1. Classification (GTDB taxonomy): domain Bacteria; phylum Actinomycetota; class Thermoleophilia; order Gaiellales; family Gaiellaceae; genus CAVTBX01. The sequence continues at coordinate 73,900 of CAVTBX010000008.1, read as the reverse complement.
GGCAAGCACCGTCGCGGCCGACTACTTGTTCTTGAACCACTCGCCCGCTTCTCGGGCACGGCGGCGGTCGTGGGCACGGCGGTACTCGCGATTCACGGCCGAAGCGCCGTGACCACGTGAAGGCGGCACGTCCTCAGCAGCGCGCATAAACGCGTCAAACGTGAAACGAAGAGAGCGACGGTAGGCTGACAGCGAGACAACCATCAGCGTCCTCGCTCGCTCGGCCGTGAAGTCACTATGGCCATGAACCGGCCTCCTTCGATAGGACGCCGCGAACCGAGCCGACCTGCGAGACCACTCAACAGCGCTCGCCACGGGTCGAGGGGGCCGCGGGGCGGATCTAACTCTACATGCGCGTGCTAACGCACCTCTGGAGGGCGCTAACTCTGCTCCGGGCGCCAATGGGCCGTGACTAGGTGACCAGCGCCGTTGCCGCCGCAGGGGCCGGGCGCAATATGCCGGTCGCTCTGCGGAACTGGAGAAGAGCGGGCATGCGGATCGAGCGGACTGCCTTGCTCGGCCGAGGCCTGTGGATCATGCTTGCGCTCGATCCGTGCGCAGATAACCCGAAGGGAGCAGTCGTGTTCGTTCGCATCGCACGCTTTGAAGGCGCAGACAGCGGAAATCTGGACGAGCGGATTGAAGAGGTGAAGCGACGTATGGAGGGACCTGCTCCCGAGGGCATGGAGCGTCCCGCCGGTATGAAGCGGGCGATGATGCTCGTCGATCGCGAAAGCGGAGATGGCGCCAGCGTCATCTTCGCCGAGGACGAAGAAAGCCTGCGTGCGGTCGACGCCTTCATGAACAAGCTCACGCCCCCGGCCGGCGGCGGCAGGCGCGCGACCGTAGAGATGTACGAGGTCGCGGTCGACGCTGAGATGTCCTAGTCCGAGCTGCGTAGGCGCGGGGCTCGGGATCTGCTAGGAGGGTGCAGGCCGTTCACCCAGCCACCAGATTCCTCCGCATCGCCAAGCGCCGACCGTGTGAACCCCGGCCGGCACTCTCCAGAGCTAGACACGTGCTGTCAAGGACTTGAGCCCGTCGCCTGATCTCCGACGCGCCTCACGTGGGTGAAGACGCTATCCAGGGGTGGACAGACCGACCATATCCCTGGCATCATCGCGATGTGGCGAGAGGCGTCGTCTTCCCTGCCTTCATTGCCTGCCTTTTGCTTGCTGCTGGCTGCGGCGGCGAACAGTCGAGTGCGGTTTGCCAGGATCTCCGCGTCGTTCAAGACACGGTCCAGGAGATTCGAGACATCGAGCTCGAGGAGGGTGCGCTCGAGGAGCTCGATCAATCGGCGGCTGAGTTGCGGTCAAGTGTTGCTGGCGTCAGGGAGAATGCCGGAGAGGATCTGGGCGACGAGGTCGACGCCTTCGAGAGCTCGCTCGTTGCCTTGCGGGAAGACCTTGAGACCGTCTCCGCCGAGGGCGACATCTCTGCCGAGTCGGTAAACGCCTTGGCGGCACCTGTCTCGAACGCCGTCGACGCCTTCCAGGCTCTCGTCGAGGCCGCTCCCGACTGCGATTTGTAGGAGTTTCCAGGGCTGAAAACGAAAGCCCCGTCTAAGCGGGGCTTTCTGCTTCAGGGCCGCAGGGACTCGAACCCTGAACCCCCGGTTTTGGAGACCGGTGCTCTGCCAGTTGAGCTACGGCCCTCGGCTCGGCTCAGTGTATCGGCCTGCCTGGAGCGTCCCCTGAGACCGGGCCGGACGAGTCCGGTGCCTACAATCGGGATGTGGCTCGTCGGCCCCGCTCACCGCTCGGCGGGCTCTTCCTCGTCCTCGCCGGTGTCTTCGTCGTCGTGGCCGTGTATGCGGCCCTGGCCGGTGGAACCGCCTGGGTCATCGCCGCCACGAGCGCGGTTCTGGCGCTCTGGATGGGGGAACAGGCGCTCCGAGCACTCCGGTGAGGATCGGCCGGCGATCGGCGGTCGGTCCGCGCAGCCGAATATCCTCCCGACATGGTCGCCCGCCCCGAAGACACTCTCCACCTCTGGCGCGAGTTCAAGCGAAGCGGTGACCGGGCGCTACGCGACCGGCTGATCCTCACCTACGCGCCGCTCGTCAAGTACGTGGCAGGCCGGCTCGGCAGCGGGCTACCGGCCCACGTGGAGGAGGGCGACCTCGTCTCCTACGGGCTCCTCGGCCTGATCGGCGCGATCGAGCGCTTCGACCCCGACCGCGACATCAAGTTCGAGACGTACGCAATCGCGCGGATCAAAGGCTCGATCATCGACGAGCTCCGTTCCATGGACTGGGTGCCGCGATCGGTGCGCGCGCGGGCACGCGACATCGAGCGCGCCATCGGGGAGCTCGAGGCCAAGCTGAACCGCGCTCCGAACGACGAGGAGATCGCTGCCAAGCTCGGGATCACCGAGGACGAGCTCTCGGACTCGCTCCTCGAGATCTCCCGCTCGTCGATCGCCGCCCTGGACGAGCTCTGGCAGAGCTCCGCGAGTGGCGACCCGGTCGCGCTCATCGACACGATCGAGGACCCCGAGGCGCCGGAGCCCCAGGCAGCGATGTCCCAGACCGAGCTTCGCGAGGCGCTCGGCGAGGCAATCGCGCGGCTGCCCGAACGCGAGAAGCTCGTCGTCACGCTCTACTACTACGAGGAGCTGACGCTCCGGGAGATCGGGGAGGTGCTCGGCGTCACCGAGTCGCGCGTCTCGCAGCTCCACACGAAGGCGATCCTGCGCCTGAAGGCGCGGCTGTCGGGCGGGCTGCCCGCTTCGCCGGCCGAGCTCTGACGAGCCGACGCCGCGCGGATCTCGGCGCACCTCTGTCACATTCGGTGCCAGGCACCTTGACGTGGCCCTCTCCGCAAACCAGCTTGGCAGGCCGGTCGCACCGCTGCCGCGGAGAGGTCGACGCACGTCGACACATGCGGAAGCCGGCACGCTTCGTTGACATTCGGTGCCAGGCACCGGGCCATGGCCGTCGCGATGCTCTGCGGCAAGCACCGCATCCGCCGCACGCTCTGTTGGCCCTGGAATGAGCCGCTAGACTCGGCCTCCGCATGCCCGCTTTCGAGCCGAGCAAGATTCGGAACGTCGCGGTCATCGGCCACCGGGGTACAGGCAAGACCTCGCTCGTCGAGTCGATGCTCTTCCAGGCCGGCGCCGTCAACCGCCTCGGGTCGGTCGAGGCCTCCTCGACGGTGTCCGACTGGGACGAGGAGGAGCAGCGCCGCCAGATGTCCCTGTCCGCGTCGCTGTGCCACCTGGAGTGGCAGGGCCGGAAGATCAACCTGATCGACACGCCGGGCGACCCGGGCTTCCAGGCCGACACCCTCGCCGCTCTCCACGTCGTCGAGGGCGCGATCGTGGTCGTCTCCGCCGTCGCAGGCGTCGAGGTACAGACCACGCGGCTCTGGGAACGCTGCGACGAGCTCGGCATCTCGCGGGTCGTCTGCGTGAACATGCTCGACCGCGAGCGCGCCGACTTCGACGCGACGCTCGAAGGCCTGCGGACGCAGCTCTCGGAGCGCTGCGTCGCGATCGAGATCCCGATCGGCCAGGAACACGAGCTCTCGGGTGTCGTCGACCTGCTCCACATGCAGGCCTACGACTCCCCCGAAGGCGGCCGGGAGACCGAGCCGCACGACATCCCGGACGAGCTCGCAGACCGGGCCGCGTCCTTCCGCGAGCAGCTCGTCGACGCCGTCGTCGAGACCGACGAGGCGCTGATGGAGCGCTACCTCGAGGGCGAAGAGCTCACGGGTGAGGAGCTCGGCGCGGCGCTGAAGAACGCCGTCGCGCGCGGGGAGCTCTTCCCGGTCGCCTGCGGGACTGCGACGCAGAACCTGGGTTCCGCCGCGCTCCTCGACCTCGTCATCGAGGGAGTGCCGTCCCCGGCCAAGAAGCCGCTCGAGCTGGTCGAGACGAACGGCGGCAACTCGGCGTTCGTCTTCAAGACCGTCGCAGACCCGTTCGCGGGCCGGATCACGATCTTCCGCGTCCTCGAGGGTGAGCTCGCGGGCGACTCGACCCTCGTGAACGCCCGCTCCCACGCGAAGGAGCGCGTCGGCCAGCTCCTCACGCTCCAGGGCAAGGAGCACGAGCAGAGCCCGTCCTTCGCCGCCGGGGACATCGGCGCTGTGGCCAAGCTGAAGGAGACGCACACCGGCGATCTCCTGCTCGCGCAGGACGCGCCGATCGAGCTCCCCGACCTGCGGCTGCCGCATCCGGTCATGAACTTCGCGATCACGCCCAAGGCAAAGGGCGACGAGGAGAAGATGGGCCAGGCGCTCAGGCGGCTCGCCGAGGAGGATCCGACCCTCGTCCTGCGCCGCGACGAGCAGACCGGCGAGCAGCTCCTCGGCGGCATGAGCCAGATGCACGTCGAGGTCGCGGTGGAGCGCATGGATCGCCGCTTCGGCGTCGAAGTCGAGCTCCACCAGCCGCGCGTCCCGTACCTGGAGACGATCCGCAAGGAGTCGCGCGCCCAGGGCCGCTACAAAAAGCAAACCGGCGGCCGCGGCCAGTTCGGCGACTGCCACATCGTCCTCGAGCCGATCGAGGGCCACGTCGGCTACGAGTTCGTGGACAAGATCGTCGGCGGCGTCATCCCGCAGGGCTTCCGGCCCGCAGTCAACAAGGGCATCCAGGAGGCCATGACGCGGGGCGAGCTCGCCGGAGCGCCCGTCCAGGGTGTCCGCGTACTCCTCGTCGACGGCTCGTACCACACCGTCGATTCCTCGGAGATGGCGTTCAAGATCGCAGGCTCCATGGCGTTCAAGCAGGCCTACGAGAAGGCCGACCCGGTGCTCCTCGAGCCGATCATGGAGCTCGAGGCGACCGTGCCCGACGACGCCGTCGGCACCGTGAACGGCGACCTCAACTCTCGGCGTGGCCGGCTTCAGGGCATGGAGCCGCGCGGAGGCATGACGACCATCAAGGCCGAGGTCCCGATGTCCGAGGTGCTGACCTACTCGCAGTCGCTCACGTCGATGACCGGCGGTCGGGGGGACTACGCGGTCGCGTTTCTCCGCTATGAGGAAGTGCCCTCGCACGTCGCGCAGAAGATCATGGAGGAGACGCAACGCGAGCGCGAGGAGGCGAAGGCCTCGTGAGCACCCTCATCCGGCGCCAGGACACCTTCCGAACCTGCGCGGTCTGTCACCGGACGCTTCTGATGGGTGAGCGCGCGTCCCGCTTCAGCCCGAGTCGCGGCAGCGAGGAGTGGGTGGACGTCTGCGCGCTCTGCACCGACCTCGCGAACGAGCACGGCTGGATCCGCGAGGGCACGCCGACGACGCCGCTCGTCGAGGACTCGCCCAGGCGCCGCCGCGGGCTTCGGTTCCGCGAGCTCGTCCAGCCCCAGCGCAGGCCCGAACCCGAGCCGACCTTCGACGAGCCGATGCTCCGCCGCCTCTCCGAGCCTGAGCAGGCGATGGTGGAGGCCGCGGACTCCTTCAACGAGAGCGCGTACCGCCGGACGATCGCCGGGATCGCCAAGAGCCTCGGCCCGGCCCGCGTCAGCTTCCTCACACTCTCGGGGACGAACAAGGAGATCGTCCTCACGGTCGCCTGGGACATCTCCTGGTACCAGTACCGCGTCGTCTTCGACTCCCAGCAGCAGGTACGGCTCGCCGAACGAGGCTACGAGCTCGAGGAGCTCGATCCGCGCTTCCAGGCTTGGAACGGCCACCTGGAACAGGACGGGCGCGTGACGCCCGACATTCCTCGGGTCTAACGGGCACCCCGGGCCGGACAAGTCCGGCCCCTACAATCAGAGGATGATCTATTGCGTCGTTCCACCGGAGCTCGAAGAGGAGCTGTACGAGAAGCTCGTCGAGCACTACAAGGACAACCCGAGCGTTACCGTCCTCATCGACCGACGCACCGGTCCTGACCGCCGCAGGGCGGGCTCGAACGTCCCCGGCGGCAAGCGCCAGATCCGCGACCGGCGCCGCTCGCGCATCCCGGGCACGTTCCCCGACACCGAGTCGCACGAGTAGCGTTCGCCGCGACGTGATCGTCCGGCTCGTCCTCTGGAGCCTCGCCGACTCGCAGACGAACGTGGGGGAGCTCCGCCGCTACCTGGCTGACGAAGGCGTCCACGCCGCCTCCGAGGCGCCGGGCCTACGCTTCGGGGCGTGGATCTCCGACGAGGTCAGCGAGCGCTGGGGCGTGATCTCCTTCTGGGAGTCCCGCGAGGCCGCCGAGCAAGCGGACCCGTGGATCCGGGCGAGCGAGCTGATCGGGAAGGATCCCGAGATCGGCGAGGAGTTCGACCTCGAGGCCAGCGCCGAAGGCGACTACCACGTCGCGCGGCTCTCACGGCTCGGGCTGGCTTTCGAGTCCTAGGGATCACCGTGTGCCTGGTGGTCGCGGTCGGGTGCGGCGGCGACGATGAGAGTGACACGACGCAAACCTCGCCCGCGTCAGCACCTACCACGACGGCAACAGCGACCGAGCCTGAGCCCGACAATCCCGCCGTAGCCATGACGGCGATGCCGCCGGGCGCGGCCCGCGTCTGCGCACGATTCGACGTGCTCGCGCCCTCCTGCCCGGCCAGCGTCCCCGAATCCCGCTTCGGGCTCGCCGGCCCGCCGATCGGCCAAAACGTCCCGTACGCCGACGGCGGCTATGCGCGCTGCCTGGAACGGGGAGCGGGTGACTGCACCGCGGCCGTCTTTCATCTGGAGGGCGGAGTGCCCAGCGACGACCCACGCCGCGATCGCCCGCCTCGGTTCCTCCACTACGCGCTCTACGCGGCCGAAGGCAAGCTCGACCGTCATTTCCCGTTCGAGCTGCCCTGCACCGGGCCGGTGGTTCGAGACGAGGCGGACCGGATTCTCGTCGCGCCCCGCGAGACGGCGGCGTGCCTCGGTGAGGCCGAGCTGGCGGGGCAGGAGGGGACGCTCGCGCTGGCTCCGCCGTTCCCGGCTGGAGGCGAGGCCGGCGGCCACCTGCTCTTCTTCTGGCGTGACGGCGGCGTGACGCGGGCCGCCACGCTGCACGCGTGGGCGCCGGTGGCCGAGACGGTCGACGCGCTCGAGCGCGTCACCGCCTCGGCCGGCAATCTCGGCTAGCGCCTGACTTCCGGGTCGCGATCCGTGTCCGGCTCGCGATCGGTGTCCGGGTCGATCTCGTCGGCCCGGCGGGTGTCGGCCTGCGCGAGCTCGCGATCTCGGCGAGCCTCCTCGGCCTTCTGCTCGGCGAGAGCCTCGCGCTCCGACGCGCGGTCGAGCTGTGCGTCGGCGCCTTGGCGCAGCTCGGCCGCCTCGGTTCGCCGCTCCTCGAGCTTCTGCTGGCGGCTACGAGCCATCGCCATGGCAATCACGGCGAGAACGACGAGGGCTGCGATGACGATCACGATTATCAGCCAGGTATCCATGAGCAGGTACCTCCTGATCTTCGGGTGTCCCCCCGAACAGGTTCGTACCCCACGCTGCCGGTGGCAATCCTTCAATCCTTAGGATGGGCGCGGAAGCGACGAGGGAGACGACGAGCGAGATGGCGCTGACGACCACGAAGGAGCACAGGAACTACATCGGCGGCGAGTGGGTCGAGGCCGCGGGCGGTGAGACGTTTGAGACGTCGAACCCGGCAACCGGGGAGGCGCTCGGCGTCCTCCCGAAGTCGACTGCGGAGGACGTCGATCGCGCAGTCGAGGCGGCGAAGCACGCGTACGAGAGTTGGCGCCTCGTCCCTGCGCCGAAGCGCGCAGAGATCCTCTTCAAGGTCGGCCAGGCATTCATCGCGCACAAGGACGAGCTGACCGAGCTCATGGTTCGTGAGATGGGCAAGGTGCGGGCCGAAGCGGGCGGCGACGTCCAGGAAGCGATCGACATGACGTACTACATGGCCGGCGAGGGCCGTCGCCTCTTCGGCCACACGACTCCGTCCGAGCTTCCGGACAAGTTCATGATGTCGACGCGAAACCCGGTCGGCGTCGTCGGCGCGATCACACCCTGGAACTTCCCGATCGCGATCCCGAGCTGGAAGATCGCTCCTGCGCTCGTATGCGGGAACACGGTCGTCTTCAAGCCCGCCACCGACACGCCGCTCCTCGGGGAACGCTTCGTGGAGATCTTCGAGGAGGCGGGCCTTCCCCCGGGTGTCCTGAATATCGTCCACGGTGGTGGCGGAACCGTCGGCGAGCGCCTTGTCGGGCATCCCGATGTGCCGCTCATCTCGCTGACCGGCTCGCGCGAGGTCGGCGTGCGGGTGATGGAGCAGGCGGCTCCCAACCTGAAGCACGTCCACCTGGAGCTCGGCGGGAAGAACGCGATCATCGTCATGGACGACGCCGACCTCGACCTCGCCGTGAACGGGATCATCTGGTCGGCGTTCGGAACTTCGGGCCAGCGGTGCACGGCGGCGAGCCGCGTCATCGCGAGCGGCCGGGTCTACGACGAGCTCCAGTCGAAGCTCGTGTCGGCGGCTGAGGACATGAAGCTCGGCGACGGGCTCGACGACGAGACGGACGTCGGGCCGGTCATCAACCAGGCCGCGCTCGACAAGATCCACTCGTACACCGAGATCGGGAGCGGCGAGGGCGCCAAGCTCCTCACCGGAGGCGAGATCGCGACCGAGAACGGGCTCGACAAGGGCTTCTTCTACCGGCCGACCGTCTTCGGCGACGTCGACCCGGAGATGCGGATCGCCCAGGAGGAGATCTTCGGGCCGACGACGGCGCTCATCCGCACGACCGACGTGGACGAGGCGATCCGGATTGCAAACGGGATCGAGTTTGGCCTCTCGTCGTCGATCTTTACCCGCGACGTGAACCGGGCGTTCAAGGCCATGCGGGACCTGAACGCGGGCATTACCTACATCAACGCGGGGACGACCGGCGCCGAGGTTCACCTCCCGTTCGGCGGCACGAAGGCGACCGGAAACGGCCATCGGGAGGCGGGCCAGGCCGCGCTCGACTTCTACACGGAGTGGAAATCGATCTACGTGGATTACTCAGGCAAGCTTCAGCGAGCCCAGATCGACAATGCGGAGGATGGGTCATGAATGCGATCGTCGCCGAGAAGCGTGAGGTTGCGAAGGGCACGCTCATGGTGGTCTTCGATCTCCAGGGGGAGGAGGTCGAGTTCCAGGCCGGCCAGTACTTCTTCGTGAATCTGAAGGATCCGCCGTACGAGGACGAACGCGGCCCGCGCCGTCACTTCTCCGTCGTGACGGCGCCGAGCGAACGCGGGAAGCTCGGCTTCTGTACCCGCTTGCGCGACACCGGGTTCAAGAAGTCGATCGAGGAGCTCGAGGTCGGCGACGAGGTCGACGTCGAGCAGCCGAAGGGGAACTTCCTCCTCCCGGAGGACACATCACGCGAGCTCGTGTTCGTCGCGGGGGGCATCGGAATCACGGTCTTCCGCTGCATGCTCCACGCCATCGAGGAAGAGAACACGGGACGCCGCGTCACGCTCATCTACTCGAACCGGACGGTGGAAGAGACGCCGTTCCTCGACGAGCTTCGCGAGCTCGAGGAGCGATGCGACTGGCTCCGAGTCGTTCTGACCATGACCGACGATCCGGAGTGGCAAGGCGACAGCAGGCGCATCGACGAGCAGTTCTTCCGCGACTACCTCGGCGACGGGTTCGACGACGCCATGTACCTGATCGCCGGCCCGCCCGACATGGCAGACGCGATGAAGGAAACCCTGCTCGAGGCAGGCATCCCCGAAGACCGCGTCTCGGCGGACAACTTCTCCGGCTACTAGGAGGGTCTAGCGAAACGGTCTTCGTTGTCTGGTCGTGCTGCTCGTTTCGAGCCAAGGACGCAGGGAGCGCTCGTACCTTGAGGTACGGGCGTGACTGAGGACGCCGGCTCGGGGCGAGCAGCACGGCCAGGCGGCACAACGGCTGTTTCGCTAGACCCTCCTAGCCGGGCCCTGGGCCTACGTGAAGGTCAGGATGTGAAAGAGCTCGAGCTCGAGGCCGTTCGAGCGCGCGCGGGCGAGCTTGGCGATTCCGTCGGCCTCCTCGAACACGAGCACGAGCTCCTCGCCAGTGTCATCGGCGCGAGTGAGCTGGTCGAGCCGAAAGGCCAGCGAGGAGAGCTGCTCGCCCTGGGCGAGCGTCAAGCGGCCCTCCACGTTGTTCGGCTTCCCGAACTCGGTGCCCTCCCGCAGGGTGAAGTCCCACTCCTGCCGCGGCGTCGCCCAGTCCTCGATCGTGGTCGCGAGGACGGTGAGATCCTCGTCGACCTCGATCTCGACGGCGACCTCGCTCCGTTCCTCGGGTGTCGGTCTGGGACGTACTTCGATGGTTGGCATACGCGGCCGGTTCCCTGCGGTCGAGGCGGAGAAACATGACGTCGGACCGGCGCAAGCTCGTCGTCTTCGTGCCGGAGGCGGCGCTCGACGAGGTTCGCGACGCGCTCTTCGCCGCGGGGGCGGGGCGGATCGGCGATTACGAGCGCTGCTCCTGGTACACGGCCGGAACGGGCACGTTCCTCGGCGGCGAGAGCACCGATCCGACGCTTGGTGAGCGCGGGAGGGAGGAGCGCGTGCCCGAGCTTCGGCTCGAGACGGTGTATCCCGTGGAGCGGGAGTCCGAGGTCGTGCGTGCGCTCCGAGACGCGCACCCGTATGAGGAGCCCGCCTTCGACCTGTATCCGCTCGCCATGCCGCCGCCCGCGTGAAGGCGCGGCTCTCCACGGACGGCGGGTCGCGCGGGAACCCAGGCCCGGCCGCTTACGGCTACGTCCTCGAGGCCGAGGACGGCGCGATTCTCGACGCGCGCGGCGAGGCGATCGGCGTCGCGACGAACAACGTCGCGGAGTATCGAGCGCTCCTCGCGGGCCTGGCCAAAGCTGTCGAGCTGGGGGTCGACGAGCTCGAAGTAGTGTCCGACTCGGAGCTCTTGGTGAAGCAGATGCGGGGTGAGTACCGGGTTAAGAACAAGGCGCTGATCGGTCTTTCGTCAGAAGCCGCCAGCCTGGCCCGCCAGGTCGGTGCGGTGCGGTACACGGCGGTCAGGCGAGAGCTGAACGAGCTCGCCGACCAGCTCGTGAACGAGGCTCTGGATGCGGAGTAGGCGCGGCTATACTGGCCCGGCTGCGCGGATGTAGCTCAGTTGGCTAGAGCGTCTGCTTGCCATGCAGAAGGTCGAGGGTTCGAGTCCCTTCATCCGCTCTTCCGAACCCGCTGGAAACGGCGGGTTTTCCTGTGCCCGGACTGCGACGAGCGACGTCGCGCAGCACGCGTAGTCAGCTTCTAGTCAGCCCTGACGTCCGAGGTTTCTCGGGGAAACTCGTGATGTACCCCCTCCGACGTTTCGGGCGATGCGACGCTCACAGCCCGGAACCGTCGGGAGGATCTGTCTACTGATGACCATGAATGCCCCTCCTCCCGCTCACTCGTTGCTCACGCTGCAGGAAGTGAGCACGGCCCTTCGAGTGAGCGAGAAGACGGTGCGGCGGCTGATCGGCCGGCGGGAGCTGCGGGCGTTTCGGGTCGGCGGTCAACTTCGTGTTCAGCGCGACTCGGTCATCGACCTACTGAGACGAGGAGAAGTCTGACCATGGCGGCGATCGCCGAAGAACTAGTCGAACGAGCAACCCGCGGCGACCGAAGCCGCTCCTCCTACGCAGAGTTCCGAAACCGGGGCGGTGCCACACACGTCGTCGTCGCCGACCCGGCGGCTGCGTGGTGGAAATACCTGCTGGCGCCACCCATCTTCTCTTCGAGGGATCCGTACGGGGGCGACGCGGCGAAGGTTCTGGATGACCAGGAGCTGAGGGTGCTCTCGAAGGCGTCCGCCGGTGCCGGCGCGTACCTGGTGCCGGCGGATCTCGACGAGCTGGTGACGTCGGCCCGTCGGGCTCGCGGTGTGATCGGCGAGCTTGCCCGCGCCTCGAGACCGACCACGGCCGGCCGATCCCGCTCGGCACCGCCACCGCCCACGGAACCGGCGCGTGGACTGCCGAGAACGCCGCTGTGACCGCGACCGACGAGACGTTCGGACAGGTCAGCCTGGGAGCGTTCAAGGGGATGACGAAGGTGATCGTCTCCGAGGAGCTGGCCCAGGACGCACTCGAGGACTTCGACACCTACCTCGCCGACGAACTGGGCCAGCGGATCGCCGCGCTCGAGGAGCCCGCCTTCGCAACAGGCGACGGCACCGGCAAACCGCTCGGCATCACAACGTCGGGCAACGGCGTCACGCGTCGTCACCGCCGCGACCGGCTCCGCGACCGGCTTCAAGCTCGCCGACGTCCGTGCCGCCTACGACGCGCTCCCCGTCGCCTACCAGCCCACGGCGTCCTGGCTCATGTCCCCGTCCGCGTTCTCGTCGCTCACCGGGCTCACCGACACGGCGGGCAGCCTCGTCCTACCCAGCCTCCACGCTGCCGAGCCGACGTTGTTCTCTCGGCCCGTCCACGTGTCGGCGGACATGCCCGTCGCCGCTGCCAACGCCCGCTCCGTCGTCGTCGGAGACATCCGGCTCGGCTACGCCGTCCGGCGCGTGCGTGGGCTCGGAGTTCAGAGGCAGGTGGAAATCCACGCGACAACGGCCAGCTCGCCTATAGAGCGTTCGAACGTCTCGATGGCCGGATCGTCTTGGTCGACGCGTTTCGGATCCTGGCCAACTCGGTCACGTAGAAGATGATGTTCAGGCGACTGTTTCGCCGTCGGCCTCGATCTCGCCGGCACCCGACGCCCGACCAGGCGTACGCCGCACTCAGCGAGGGCCGCTGCCTCTACTCCCCCCTCTCCACCTGCTCCGGGCCGACCGCCCAGGTCGGTCTCCACGACAACGACGACATCGCCGTCATCCTCACCTGTCGAGCGCACTACGGCCGCCTTCGTCGGATGCCGCCACGCGATCTCGACCGGCTCGAACGAGCGCTCCGAAAAGCGTTCGGCATCTACCGGTATGAGGAAGACGCCGAGCCGGAAGGCGTCTTCCTCTTGAGAGGCTAGGGGTGGCCAGCGCCAAGACACGTCAGCGTCTCGCCAACGAACCCTGGCGCAAGCTCTACGGGACAAGGCGGTGGAAGGACGCACGCCGCCGCACCCTCATCCGCGGCGGACGCACGTGCCAACGCTGCGGCCACGACCAAAACCTCGACGTCCACCACATCATCGCCCTCAAACACGGCGGCGCACCCTACGACCCCAGCAACCTACGCGTCCTCTGCCGCTCGTGTCACCGCACCGTCGACAGCGCCGACCGCCGAGTTTTTGCGGCACGGCCGTCCACCCAAATCCCGGTGGCCGTCCCTCTCCCCGATGCGGGGAAGTCGGCTGAGAAGCCACCAGAAGAGCCGGAAAAGCCGCATAAATACTGGCTCAGCCCGCATGGTGGGCCATGGTCGCGAGATTGGGGTGGCGGGACGCTCATCTCGTTGGACGGCGAGCCGATCGGCAGGCCGCGCTGCGCTGATCCAGCAACGATCGCAAGGGCCTACCCGCCATAAATTGGTTTGCACCGCTGATCAGCGGGAAGCATTAGCGCCTCTTTCGGGAATGCGGGAGCCCGAAGGAGCGGGGAGGCGGGTGCGGCGAGGGGGGTCGTCCCCCGTCTCCTTGCACCGCTGTTTCCCCGCCCTAGTGGACATCTCCGAGGCGGGAGAGTCGGCACAGAAGCCAGCAGAAGGGCCGGAAAAGGCCGCATGAGTACTGGCTTAGCCTCGATGGCGAGTGTGGCGGCTGACGTTCAAGAACTGGATCGCGTAAGGGGACGACGAGCGGCGGTCGCTTCAGTCGACCTTGAGTGCGGGCGGCTGATCGAACTCGCGGGCGGCGCACTCGGGGCAGAACACAAGCAACAGTGAGCTCGCCGTCGTCCTCGCTTGGAGACGTCTAGCAGTGACGTTCGATAAGCGGGCTGCTGCCTAAGAAACCGACGGCCCAGGTGATCTCGGTGTTGGGGACGTGGGTGACGTCTCGCAGGAAGCCGGGGACGCTCGCTTCGTCGACGGTCTTCCAGGCTGTGCCGTTCCATCGGAGCACCCATGTTCCCCCGGGGTCGAGCCGCCCGACGGCCCAGCTCTTGGTTTGGGATAGTGAATCGACCCCGTAGAGGTAGGCCTCGTCAAAAAAGCGCGGTAGGGGCACGGCTGCCTCCGACCATGCCTGGCCGTCCCAGTGAAACGTGAAGGGTGGTGAAGTTCCTGCGCCACCCGGGCCGAGGGCCCAGCCAACCGTCCAGATGTCTTGCGGTGAGAGCGCCGAGAGCGACTCGAGCGTGTCCTCGAAGCTTTGCTGGGGAAGCGACAACGTCCCCCAAGCGGACGCCTGCCGGTGCATGACCAGGGTGGCACGGTCATCGTCAGCGCCCTGGTAGGTCATGTCGCCGACCGTCCAGAGGTTGCCTGGCGCCACGGCAAGGGCGTCGTTGAGGCGATCGAAAGGCAAGCCCGAAACCGAGGACTGGTGGACGGGACTCGGGCTGCTAACTCTGTTCCAACTGGTTCCGTTCCAGCGCAACACGAACGTGAAGGCAGAGAACGGCGCGAACGACTCGTAGCTTCCGACCGCCCAAGCGTTCGACGCCGAGAGCGCCGTCACACCTCTGAGCCTCGTCCTGTAGCCCGCCACGTAGGGGCTGGGTACGACGACCCACTTGCTGCCCGTCCAGCGCACGATGTGCGAGCGAATCGCGCCTGCGTTCGTGGTAAAGCTGCCAACGGCCCAGTAGTCGTCCGAGCCGGGGATGCGCGTCACATCGCTCAACTGCGACACACTCCCCCGCGCCGGCACGGGGACTGCTCGCCACGGCCCACCCGGCCCCCGGTGAAGAGCCAAGGCGTGCCCGACTGGCTCGAAGAGGTGCTGGGCCCCAACCGCCATCGCATCGCTTCGCGAGTGCGCGGCGACAGCCTCCAAGCCGCCGAGGCCCGTGCCGCCGGGAACCGAGACCGTTCGCCACGGAGCGCAAACAGCGGCTACTCCCTGGCCGGAAAGCACGAGCGCACCAGCGGCAACCAGACCACTCAGCACGACCCGCCTTCGCAACATCCCTCGCCTCCTCGAAGCCATCAGCAGCCTACGACCCGCAAGGGCCGATGGCAAGCCTCGCGAAAGGCCCCGCTCAGCCCCGAACCGGGGCTACGGAACCCAGGCTCGAGCCCGCCGTCGTCCTCCTCGCCGATGAACGCGACGCCAGCAGAAAGCTCGGTCGTCGGCCTCGGCTCCGCACTCGACGCAGCGCATCGGGAGGAGGGTAACTGCGCGGCTGCGGTCGTCTGAATTGAACGGGCCTTAGGGTTGTCGTAGGGTCGTGCCGTTTCCGACGATAGTGAGGTCGCGATGGCAGTCGTGCTCGTTCATCAGGGGCTTGGAGTGACGCAGGAGAACTACGAGGAGACCATTCGTAGACTGACTGGTGGGAAGAGCCGCTTGGAGTCGCCTTCGGACTGGCCCGTCGAGGGCCTCTTAGTTCACGCTGCCGGGGAGGCGGATGGCGGCTTCCGCATTGTCGATGTGTGGGAGTCCGAGGAGGCCGCCCGACGGTTTGGGGAGACACTCATTCCAATCCTTCAGGAGGTAGGCATCGAGGCAGAGCCCGAGATGTATCCGGCGCATACGTTCATCTCCTCCTAAAAGACCATCGGCTCGGAAGGCATTGCGGATTAGAGGCCGAAGCGCGGGTTTGGGCGGTGGGCCGGGGCCCTCGCCGCAGGGGGTGCGCCCTGACCCGGGCGCTTTACCTGGCCGCCGCCCAGCTTGAAGCCCATGTCGCTGTCCACTTTGGTGGGGAGCCGAAGGCCACCGCAGTAGCCTCCGGGCTCCCCGCGGCCCAGCGCCGTGGTTCAGGCGCGGGTCTTGGCCGTGCGCTTGGTGTGGGTGCCAGCGTGCGTTGCCTCCCAGACCTTCAGGTACAGGTCGATCTCGAGTTCGGCCGCACCCTCGATCTCTGCGACGCCCGACCGGGCGGGCTCGAAGGTGACCTCGACCTCGTGGCGCCCCGTGCGCACGACGCCGTATTCGCAGCGCCGAAGCGACTGCGCAAGCTCGTCTACGAGCGCCGGATCGCTGACCTCGATTCGCATTGCCGCAGATGCGCACCCGGAGAATCGCCGCAGACCGGGTTCGCATCTCTCATTTTCGTCTAGACGAGAGTCCTGTCAATCGCACGGCGCACTCGCGTTCGCGGTCTGGCGGGTCGCTCACGCCGACGAAAGGCGGAGCGTCTACGACGGCAAGCGGGGCCTGCTCATCGTCTAACGGTCGCGGACGACTTGCTCGTAGAACGTACCGCCCGGTAGGTAGTCACCCTTGCGCAGCGAGGCCGCAACGCTTTGAGTGCGTTCACCCAGCCGCGGACTTCGCCCGGGCCCAAGATGGCCTCGTCTTCTTGTAGAGACGCAACCCAGGCGTCCAGGTGCAGCGCGGCGATGAGCTGAAAGCGGAACGCGTCCCCATACGTCTCGAGGTCGACTTGGGCTTTCTCGTCGTCGTAGTCCTCGATTAGCGCAGCGTTGAAATCGAAGAGCTCAGCGTCGCTTAGTGGCATAGACCCATGTTCCTCAGCTCTCGTAGCTACCGAACTCCCGCGCAGCGCATTCAGAGCAGAACACCACGGCCACCGGCTTCGACTCCGCACTCTTCGCAGACCACGGCCAGATACTACGAGGGGTCGTAAGACCCTTTGGCGCCGCGGAGCTACAGGAGGTCGTTGGCGATCCGCGCTCGCGGGTTCAAACCCGAGACGTGCGCGATGGGCAAGGGGTACGACAACAACCGCGTGATGGACGAGACGCGGGAGCGCGGCTGCGTCCCATTCGTCTGCCTGCGTTCCGCTCGCGGCATAGTCCGCGGCTTCGGCGCCGTGGGCCTCCATGTTTCCAGCCCGCACAATGCGGCACTAAGACAGGGGGTTGAGCGCAAGGGGTCTAGAACATCTGCCGGACGGCGATTTGCTGTTCCTGATCGCGGCACGAGAAGCCGACGCGCTGGAGGCCGTCTACGACCGACACATCACGCCCGTCTGGAAGCTCGCGCTACTCACATGCGAGAATGTCGCAGCCGCTGAGCAGGCGGTATACGAAGCGTTCATGGATTTGTGGCGGCAGCCGCGTGCCCATGATGACACGAGTCCCCTGGTAGTTCGGCTGCTCGCATACTTGCAGTCCCGCGATATCGCCAATCCCTCCTAGGAGGCCCATCGCTTCAATACGGCCGCGATGGGGAGAAGCGTCCGGTTCGTACCGACGAGCTCGGCCAGTCCGTGGGCCGCTTCCGTGGCACGCCTGCCTCGAAGCGCTGCAAGTAGCCCCAGCGCCGCGAGTGAGTCGTCCAGGGTGAGGCCGGCGTCCTTTGTAAACCGTGCATGCCAGCGCAGCGCCGCCCGCTCGAACTTGGCCGGCTGCCGGTCTAGGTAGATGAGGACGAGCTCGAGGGCGTCGGCGAGGCCCACGTGGTGGAGTTCTAGTGCGGCGGCTGTTGCTCCGAATGCGTCGCGAGCGTCGAGGGCGCGGCGGAAGCGAGCGTAGGCCGAGCCTTCCGAGGTCACGAACGCATGTTCGCAGTTCCGACGGGTTTTCGTGCCTCTTGTCCCGAGTGCGTCCCTTTAGCCGTCATGCACTAACAGGCCCAGCGAAAAGGAGGCGTTCAGATGGGCATCAGCAGCGTAGAGCCGAGGCTTCTGACGGTGACGGAGGTCGCGAACATGCTTCGCGTTTCGCCGCCGCGTGTCCGCGAGCTCGTTTCCAGCGGCAGGCTCAAGTCCGTACGGCTCAGTCCGCAAGGCCGGCACCGCTTCCGAGTCGAGGACGTGGAGCAGCTCATCCGGGGGGAGGAGAGCAACCCGTGACGAACGACGAAGGCCGCCCCGCCCGGAACGGCCCCCGACACCACGAACCGCCAGAAACGCTATCAGGCGGCACGGCGGACTTCCGGGGTCGCATCCCACGGCTGGAGGCTGTCTGCGACCTTGAGGGCGCTGCGGTCGTTCGACTGGTGGCCGAGAGCGCCGAGGACGAGGATGCGCTCCGAGCGCACCGACGAACTCACAGCGGCGATAGCGGAAGCACTAGGGAGAGCTGCATGAGCGGCGAGGAGAGGATCCCGCCGCAGGCGCTCGAGGCCGAGGAGTCGGTGCTTGGCGCGATCCTCATAAGCTCGAAGACCGTCCTGCCCGCCGTGCGGGGCGTGCTCGGCCCGGCCGACTTCTACCGGGAGTCTCACGCGGTCATGTATCGGGCCGCCCTCGCGATGGACGAACGAGGCGAGGCCGCCGACGTCATCACCCTCACCCGCGAGCTCGAGGAGTCCGGCCGCCTCAAAGACGTGCCCGGCGGCGCCGACCGCATCCGCGAGCTGGCCGCCCTCGTCCCCGCGACGGCAAACGCGGCCCACTACGCACGCATCGTCGCGACCAAGGCTCGACAGCGGCAACGGCTCCGCATCCTCGGCCCGATCGTCGACACCGACTGGAACGGTGGCGCCTCGGCCGACGAGGTTCGGGCCGCACTCGAAGCGGTCGCGCAAATCGGCGAGGCCGGCCAGCCGGCGCTTCGCACCCGCCCCGTCGACCTCTCCCCGTCCGCCCCGTCCGCTGGGCATGGCATCGCCGCCTGCCGCTCGGCTCCCTCTCCCTCATCGTCGGCAACGAGGCGTGCGGGAAAGGCACCCTCACGTCCTGGATCGTCGCCCGCGCCACCTGGGGGAACTCGAGGGAGATCTCAACGGGTCGCCGGCGAACGTGCTGATCGTCGGCGACGAGGACAGCTTCGACGCCGTCTGGGTTCCTCGGCTCTGGACGGCGGGCGCCGACCTGACCCGCCTTCGCACTCTCGATGACGGCGAGTATCTCGACGATCTCGCCACGACAGCGCGACGGCTCGCCCGCACGATCGAGCAGGAGAGCATCTCGCTCGTCGTCTTCGACCAGCTTCTCGACCACGTCCCGGGCGGCACCGGCGGCGAGGCGATCAACAACCCGAAGGCTGTTCGGCAGGCGCTGACGCCGCTCCGACGGGTCGCCGCCGACCAGCAAGCCGCGGTGCTCGGACTCCTCCACCCGACCAAGGGGAACCCGCGCTCGTTCCGCGACCTCGTAGCCGGCTCGCATCAGTTCAACGCGGTCTCCCGCTCCTCGCTCCTACTGGCCCAGGATCCGGACGGCGACGACGACACCCGCCGCGTCCTCGTGCGCGGGAAGGGCAACTACTCGGCCGCACCGCGCTCGCTTGAGTTCGCCATCATCGGCGAGGCCGTCACCCTCAACAACGAGACGTTCGACGTCTCGAAGGTCGTCAACGTCGCCGACGGCGACCGCACAATCGACGACCTCCTCAATCCCGCCGCGGCACCCGTCCGCGCAGAGCTCGAAGACGCTCTCGAACCGCTCCTCACTGGCGAGCCGCAGAGCCTCGCCGACCTCGCCCGCGCCGTCGATCGTGACCCGAAAGACGGGTCGGTTCGGAACGCACTCAACGCGCTCAAAGCGCAAGGCATCGCCGCGAAGGTGCAAACAGGGTGGAAACGCGCATGAACACAGGGTTTGCACAAGTTCTGGGAGCACGGGTGCAAGGTGCAAGCCCCTTTAGGGCTTTGCACCTGCACCCTCCCGTGCCCAGCGCCCGACAGTTGACGTTCTGGCTGGACGGCTGCGACTGCCTCGCCAGCCTCTTCGGCGCTGACGGCGAGCACGCCGAGACGTGTCCCGCTCGAACAGACGACGAAGAACGGGAGGCCGCATGAGCGCCCGCGGCTGGTGGGTCAACCTCAGCTGCCGCTGGTGCGACCGGCCGGTGACTCTGGCCGCGTCGAATGGGATCTGGCACAAGCCGGCCGACAGGGAGTCCTGGTGCGAGCACTTCGCCTGTCGGGAGGAACGGACGTGACCGCCCGCGAACGCCTCGCCGCCGTGCTCGCGCCGGACTTGGTTGACGCGATCGAGGATCTCGTCGCCGAGCGCGTCGCGACCGAGGCTGCAAGCGCAACCGGGATCACGGTCGGAACGCCGTGGCTGTCGCTTTCCGCGTCGGCCGACTACACAGGTTTGTCGCGGCGGACACTGGAACGCGAGATCGCCCGCGGACGGCTGCCCTCGTCGGCCGTCGGCCGCCGCCGACTCGTGCACCGTGACGATCTCGACGCCTACGTCAGAGGCGACGGGGGAGGAGAAGCGCCAGCCACTCCACCCCGCCGCCGTAAGGGAGTGTAGATTGCGATTGCCAGCCACTCCGATCGAGGAGGACAACATGCAGGGGAAGCGCACAAGGGCGCTCGACTCGCGTGGCCGACCCGTCCCCGGCCTGTACGTGCGCGACGGCCGCTACATCGCCGGCTTCAAGCTCGCTGGCCGCTGGACGATGCGAACGCTCGACGCCGAGACGCTGACGGAGGCACGCCGAGCCCGGGAAAGCCTGCTCGCCGGGCTACGTGAGGGTCGTATCGCCGCTCCGGCGACGGCGACCTTCCGCGACGTCTTCGATGAGTTCCAAGCGTCGCGCCGTCTCGCCGAGCGGACGCGGATGCACGAGCGGCATCTGCTCGACCGGCACCTCGTCGCCGTGAAAACACGCCGCATCCAAGACGTAACTGCGAGCGACGTCGCCCGGCTGCTGCGCGGCATGAGAGACCACTACTCGGCGTGGACATGCGTCGCTGTCTACCGCATCCTCGCGGGCACCTTCGCGCTTGCACTGCGACGGGGAATCGTCACCCGTTCGCCGATGGATGGGTTAGCTCCCTCGGAGCGACCGAGGCAGCGGAACGCTCGCCGCGTCGCCGTACTTGACGCCGAGACCATGACGCGACTCATCGGCGCGGCGACCTCGGAACGCTGGCAGGCTGCGCTCGGTCTCGCGGGTTACGCGGGACTTCGCCTTGGCGAGCTGCGGGCGCTGACCTGGGGCGACGTGGATTTCGACACCGGTACCCTTGCCGTGCAGCGTTCGCTCCTTCCGGACGGGACTGCGAAGCCTCCGAAGACGGCCGCCGCACTGCGCACCGTCCCGCTGCGTCCAGCGCTGCGACGGCTGCTCGTCGCGTGGAAGCTCCGCTCGTCGTGGACTGCTTCCTGCGACCTCGTCATCTGCGCCTCCAAGGGTGGGCCTGTCCAAGAGCGGAACCTGCGCCGAGCGCTCGAGGAAGCCAAAGCGGCGATCGACCTCGCCGACACTGCCGATCGGCTTTCGTGGCACGCGCTCCGGCACTCGTTTGCGTCGATGCTCGCGACCGACCTCGAACTGCCGGCGACTACGCTCGCCTCGCTTGTCGGGCATGCCGACGCCGGGTTCACTCTGCGGGTCTACGCCCGGGACGGCCGCGACACGTCGACGGTGGTCGAGGACGTGCTCGCCCGCGCAGCCGGAGCGGGGGTAGCGTCGTAAGCTCTCAAATGAAGCGGTGTGTTTAGGGACGTTGATCCGTGGCATGGTCAAGCCTCACGGGTTTCGGTGTTGGGGTTTCAGTGTCCCGAGAATCAAAGGGGTTGATGTTGTTGTTCGAGCGAACGCGAAGAGTCTTGACCAGGAAAAGCGAACCTGAACCTGAGCGACCTCTCGAAAAGGTCAACGATGCGCTTCGTGCGCTGAGCGGAAGCGTGACGAAGAGCAAGGTCATGAAGGCCGGCTTGATCGGCGTCAGCGTCGCTGGCCTCACGGCGGGAAGCGCGGCGATTTCCTCGCTCCGGCGCCGAACGCAACCGTGAACGCTCGGGACGGAGGTGAATTTCACGACCGGGTTCATGCCCAGCTTGAACGCGCCGATCGGGGAGAGATGCGTCGAGATATAGCGTGAAAGCCACCCGCTCTATTCCAGGCACGGCGTTAGTCAGCTTCTCAGTCAGCCTTGGGTGTCGGTTGCTGTCTCCTCGGGTCATTCCATCCGGCCCTAGAACCGTTTGGACGTGCGGTCTGTCGCCTCTGGGCGCGTCCAGTTGCCTCGAGCCGCGCTCCTTGCCATGCAGAAGGTCGTGGGTTCGAGTCCCATCATCCGCTCCATAGAACCGTCGCCGTGCTCAGGACGACCTGAAGCCTCTGCCCGACAGCCGATACCCCCACGGAGCTGGAACCCCGAAGCGTCGGACAGCCGCCGAGTGAATGTAAGACGCATCGGGGGCGAGAACCCGCGATCGGCTCGGCAAGCTCGAGAGGGCCGACCCGCCCCATGCGCGAATTGCGGTATGGCAGCCGGCTCTGAGAAGATTCTAGGTGCTTAGCAAGAACTGACACTTCGTGACCGCAGGTACCCAGGAGCACTCTCAGCCGCGTGGAGTCGATGATGACCTCCCGCTAGCGGAAGCGAAGCTGTCGGCGCCGCGGCAGCGCGCCGAGGTCGTCGATCGGCCCCGTCTCTTGCGGACGCTCGACGAGGGCGACGGAGTGCCCGTTACCCTTGTTGCCGCGCCGGCGGGCTACGGGAAGACGACGGCGGTGCGCGCCTGGTGTGCGTCTCGCCAGGCGCCAATTGCTTGGGTCACGCTCGATGCCGGGGACAACGATCCGATGCGGCTTTGGATGTATGCCGCGACCGCCGTCGATCGAGTTCGCGAGGGTCTCGGGCGGGGGGCGCTGCAGCGGCTGAGGATGGGCGGGGGCGCTTTCGAGCCGCCAGTCGACGAGCTGATGAACGGGATCAGGGCCTTCGAAAAGGGGCTCGTGCTCGTGCTCGAAGACCTTCAGTTCGTCACGGACGAGGAATGTCTTGCGTCGATCGACTATGCCATCGAGCACCTGCCGGCGGTCGCACGCCTGATCGTCATCTCGCGAACCGACCCGGGGCTCCGGCTTGCGCGGCTGCGTGCCCACGGTGAGCTTGCCGAGCTGCGCGCCGACGAGCTTGCGTTCACGGCGGAAGAGGCGCATGAGCTCCTCGTCGAACGCGGGGGTGTCGATCTCGGGGTGGAGGAGGTCGAGCTGCTGCACGAACGAACCGAAGGGTGGCCCGCCGCGCTGTCGCTCGCCTCGATCTGGCTTCGGAGGTTGGACGACCCTCGCCGTGCCGTGCGCGACTTCGGAGGGAGTCACCGCTTCGTCGCCGACTACCTCAGCCACGAAGTGCTCGAATCACTCGACGAGGAGGCCCGCTCCTTCCTCCTGCATGCCTCCGTCTTGGGCCGATTCACCCCCGAACTCTGCACGGGGGTGCTCGGACGCTCGGACGCCGCGTCGGTTCTGGCCGAGCTCGAGCGCTCGAACCTGTTCATCAGCCGACTCGAGCACGGAGGCTGGTTCCGGGTGCACTCGCTGTTTGCCGAGTTCGCCCGAGCCCAGCTTGCAGCCTCGGACCCCGGCGCCGCGCCGGCGATCCATCAGCGCGCCGCGTCGTGGCTCAGGTCACACGCTCTTCCCGTGGAAGCAGCAGAGCATGCCGCCGCCGCCGGCGATCTCGACCTCGTCGGCCAGCTTCTCGTCGAGCATCATCTGTCCCTGATCCGGGCCGGCGGCGCCCGGACGCTGCTTCGCTGGGTGCGAACGCTCCCCGACGAGAAGGTCATCGAGCACCCAGAGCTCGCTGTCGGTGCTGCAACGGCCGCGGCGATGATCGGTCAGTCCACGCTCGAGCAGCGCCGTTTTCTCCAGCTTGCGGACCGGGCGCGAACGGAGCGCGCGGATCTCTTCGGCCCGTACGTCCAAGCGGTCGACGCGATGGTGCGCGCTGCCTCGGTCGACGGCAATGTCGGCCAGGCCGTCGTGGACGGTCGCCATGCCGTCGAGCTCGCGCAGGCCCAAGCAGACGACGTTCTCGTTGCGGCCCTGGCCGGTCTGGCACGCGCCCTCTACTTCGAAGGCGAGCTCGACGAGGCGTGGACGGTCGCGCTGCAGGCAATCGAGCATCCAGACGCCGAGCGCCGGCCGCCCGGCCACGCCCTCGCCAGATCGACACTTGCGCTCGTCGCCGTCGAACGGGGGCGACTGGAGTCCGCTCGAGCCCACGCCGAGAAGGCGAAGTTGACCATGGGTGGCGTCGGCAGCAGCAGGAGCTGGATAGGCGCGAACGCATCCGCGGCGCTGGGTGCCGTGCTTGCCGGCGAGGGCAACCTCGCCGAAGCGGAGCGCGAGCTCGCCTATGTCGAGCACTTCTTTCGAGATGAAGTGGCCACAGTGCACCACGCATGGCTGCTCGTCGTGCTCGCGCGAGTGCGCTGTCGTCGGGGCCGCCTGGACGAGGCGGAGTCGACGCTCCGGTCAGCCCGGGAGGAGATCGGCGACCTGGTAGACGCCGGCCGAGTCCCGTCGCTTGCCGCCGAAGCCGAGCTTGAGCTCCGACAGGCGAAGTCCCGTGCCGCCGACGGCGACATCCTCGAGTCTCCGAGTGAGGCTGAGCTGGCCGTGCTCCGGCTGCTCGTGTCTGATCTCTCGGCGCGGCAGATCGGAGGCGAGTTGTTCCTGTCGCCCAATACAGTCCGTTCACACACGCGTGCGATCTATCGGAAGCTCGGCGTCAATTCCCGTGCCGACGCCGTCGCACGGGCAGGCGCCCTCGGCCTACTCAGGCAAACAGAATCACCTAGGTGATCGTCACGCTCCGTGCAAAGACAGCGCGCGGAAGGCGCAATGCTGCGGCATGCCGAGTCGGCATTACCGCCTTGTCGTCATGGGCGAGTTGAGCGACAGAATCGACCCCGCGTTCGAGGGCATGACCATGACGCACGAAGGAGGGAACACCGTGCTGGCGGGCCCCGTCCGTGACCAAGCGGAGCTCCAGGGCCTGCTACGACGCTTGTCAGACTTCGGGCTCACGCTGCTCAGCGCGACCGCAATCGACAAGAGCCTCACGTCCCAACGACGTGCGTAGCGACTCGAGCTCCTGCCGCGGCCATGCGCGATCGGCCCCTCCGCGACGGGTGATCTCGAGACCCATCCCGTTCGCGATCACATAGGTGAATTGGGCCCTTTCGCGTGTACCACGGGTAATCGGCGGCATAGCGTCGCCGCCGGATGGCTCAGTCGACCGTCGCTGGTTGTCGCTGGCTGAAAAGCGATCTAGAGGAGACGTAGGTGTTCGCTGCCGATTATCCGTTTCTCGACGTGATGTGGACGATGATCGTCTTCTTCCTCTGGATCCTGTGGTTCTGGCTGCTTTTCACCGTGTGGGCAGACGTGTTTCGCCGCGACGACATCTCCGGCTGGGGCAAGGCGGGGTGGCTGATCTTCACTATCTTCCTGCCGTTCCTGGGTGTCTTTGTGTACCTGATCACGCAGAGCGAGGGTATGACGACGCGCAACGTTGAGCGGACGGGGACTCAACGTGCCCAGCTCGACGAGTACGTGCGGGGCGCCGCAGGCAGCGGTGGAGCCGCGGCGGAGATCGAGAAGGCGAAGGCGCTGCTCGACAGCGGCGCGCTCACGCAGGACGAGTTCGACACGATCAAGCGAAGGGCGCTGGCCTAGGTGGCCGAGAGAATCGTGTCCGGAGGGCAGGGATAGTGTCGGCGGCAGACTCGGCCGCAGACCGTACCCCGGCCGCCGCGCCCGCCCGCGCCACCATTGCGGGACCCTCGTACATCGCCTGGACGGCGCTTGCGCTGATGACGGTGTCGTCGGTCGCCAGTCTGCGGCCGGCGCCGACGATGGCGGTCTACGGCCTAGCCGCTGTGTTCCTGTACGTCCTGCCGGCGATTGTCTTCCTGATCCCGACGGCGCTCGTCTCGGCTGAGCTCGCCTCCGGCTGGCCGGGCGGGATCTACCGCTGGGTAACCGAGGGCATCTCGCCCCGCATGGGCTTTACGGCCGCCTGGCACCAGTACGCGATGACTCTTTTCTACTACCCGACGTTGCTGTCGTTCGTGGCCTCCACGCTCGCGTATGTGATCGCCCCGGACCTCGCCTCGAGCGGCGTCTGGACCGCGGTCGTGATCATCAGCGTCTACTGGCTCGGCGTGATGGTGACGCTCCGCGGGGGCATCGGAGTGATCGCCAAGCTCGCTTCGAGCGGCGTCCTCATCGGCACGCTGATCCCGGGGATCATCCTCGTGGGCCTCGGGATCATCTACCTCGCCCAGGGGAACCCGTCCGCGGCACCGATGGACGCCGAGCACTTCTTCCCCGAGTGGGCAGGGATCGCGAGCATCGTCCTCATCGTCTCCAACTTCGGCGCCTACTCGGGCATGGAGATGAACGCTGTGCACGTCAATCGGCTTCGCGACCCGAGCAGCCAGTTCATAAGGGTGATGCTCCTCGCCACCGCACTCGTGCTCCTGATCTTGATTCTGCCGCCGCTCGCGATCAGCTGGGTCGTGCCGGCGGCCGACGTGAGCCTGACGGCCGGGATCATGCAGGCGTTCGACGCGGTGCTGGCCTTCTTCGGCATTCAATGGCTGACGCCGATCATCGGGCTCGCGATCGTGTCCGCCTCGCTGGCGGGCTTCCTCACCTGGCTCGCCGGGCCGTCGCGGAGCCTCCTGCTCGTCGCGCGGGAAGGCGGCTACATGCCGCCGTGGTTCCAGCGGACGAACCCCGTGGGCGTCCAGGTGAACATCCTGGCCGCGCAGGGCGCCCTGACCACGGTGCTCGCGCTCCTCTTCGCGTTCGTCCCCGCCGTCTCGAACGCGTACTGGATCTTCATGACGATCACGACGTCCGTCTACCTCCTCATGTACCTGTCGATGTTCGTCGCGGCCTACAACCTGCGGAAACGGCAGCCCGACCATCCGCGCGGCTACCGCGCTCCGGCCCTGACGCTGCTCTGCGCGATGGGGTTCCTCTCTTCGCTCGCGGCGGTCGCGATCGGATTCGTTCCGCCGTCCCAGCTCGGCACCCTGAGCACGACCGGGTACGTGCTCTTCGTCGGCGGCGGGGTCGTCCTCCTCGGCGCCATCGTCCCGCTGCTCTTCCTCTGGCTCCGGAAGCCGAGCTGGAAGACGGCTGAGGTCGATCCGGAGACGGTCGCGTGAGGGGACGCGCGATCTATTGGATCGTGGCCGCGGTCTTCGGCGTCCTTCTGATCGTGATGCTCGTCGCCTGGAACTACGACCGTCAGAACGACGAAGCTAACGCGAAGGCGCAGGAGCTGATCGCCGCCTACGAGGAGGCTGGGCTTACAGCCCCTGACCAGGATCAGATCGCGGGGGTGCTAGGCGATGACGGCGGATCGGTCTGCGAGATCGCAGACAGCGAGCTCGTGCAGGGCTATTGGAAGCTCCGGCTCGGCGTCGGCGGCGAGTTCTACGTCCGCCCGACTAGACTCCCCGGAACGGTTCGCCAAGGCCTCTCGCTTGTGGTGGACGTCTACTGTCCCGAGAAGCGCCCCGACATCGAGGACTTCTTCGAGGAGTGGGACTTCGACGACGTGGTCTCCGATTAGCGAGTACGCCGTGCCCTCAGAGGCTCTCCACGAACGAATCAGCGGGCTCATGCCGCAGGCGTGGGACGACCTCTCGCAAGCGGTCTCGTTCAGATCCGTCGCGGACGGAAGCGAGCCCGTGGAGTGCGAGCGCATGGCGGAATGGACGATTGAGGCACTCTCCGGCGTCGGCGTCCAGAACGTCAGCGCCTATGAGACGGCCGACGGAAGCAAGGCCATCTGCGGCCTCATTCCAGGGCCGGCCGGCGCGCCGACAGTCCTCCTCTACTTTCATCATGACGTCCAGCCCGCGACCCATGAGGGCTGGGAATCGCCGCCCTGGGAGCTGACGGAGCGGAACGGACGCTGGTACGGACGCGGCGCAGCCGACTGCAAGGGAAGCCTGGCCGCCCACATGACCGCCCTACGTGTGCTTGCGGACGAGCCGCCCGTGACGATCAAGATCGTGGGCGAGGGCTCCGAGGAGCAGGGGACCGGCGGCCTGGAGGCTTTCGTGCGGGAGAAGCCCGACTTGCTGGGCGCGGACGCAATTCTCGTCTGTGACACGGGCAACGTCGCAGTGGGCGTGCCGACGCTGACCACGAGCCTCCGCGGAATCGCGCGTGCAGTCGTAACGGTTCGCACGCTCGAGAGCCCCGTACATTCTGGGATGTTCGGCGGCGCCGCTCCGGACGCGCTTGCTGCGCTCATTCGCATGCTCGCAACCTTGCGGGACGATCAGGGCTCGACGACGGTGCAGCGGGCTCGACGGTGCCGGAAAATGGCCGGGCGCTGCGTATCCCCAGGAACAGTTTCGGGCGGACGCGGGCGTGCTCGACGGGGTGGACGTCATCGGGGACGGGATCGCCGACTCGTTATGGGCCCGGCCTACGGCTACGGTCCTCGGCATCGACTGCCCACCTGTCGTCGGCTCGTCTGCCTCGGTGCCGCACGAGGCACGGGCGCGCATCGACCTGCGCGTCCCGCCCGGAACGAACCCGAAGGAGGCGCAGACGAAGCTGATCGAGCACCTCGAGGCAGTCGCGCCGTGGCACGTCCAGCTCGAGTTCGAACGTGAGGCCGACGGCGAGCCCTTCCAGGGCGCGACCGAAGGGACCGGCTTCGACGCCATCGCGAGCGCGATGCGCGACGCGTACGGGCGCGACGTGACGCTCCAAGGCCAGGGCGGCTCAATACCGCTCTGCACGGCCTTTCGGGAGGTGTTCCCTGACGCCGAGATCATGCTCCTAGGTGTCGAAGAGCCTCAGTGCCTGATCCACGCCGCCAACGAGAGCGTCGATCCGGGCGAGATCGAGCACATCGCCCTCGCCGAGGTCCTGTTCATGCAGAAGTACGCGCAGGCGAAGGCCTCCTAGCCAGGGTGACGGCAGGCACCCAGGCTCCAGCGCCATTCACCGCCGAGGATTACGCGCGGCGGATGGAGCGCGCCGCCGAGCAGGCTGAAGCGGCGGGGCTGACCGGAATCCTGGTGACACCGGGGCCCGACCTCCTCTACTTCACAGGGTATGAGCCGATTGCGATCACGGAGCGGATCACCATGCTCGTCCTGCAGGCCTCGCGCGAGCCCTCGATCATCGTCCCGATCCTCGAGCGGCCCGACGCCGAGTCCGCGCCCGGTGCCGGCGCATTGTCGGTGGCCGATTGGACGGACGGCAGCGACCCCTACGCCGCGAGCGCGAAGCTACTCGACTCGGGCGGCCGCTATGCGATCTCCGACGGGGCCTGGGCGATGCACGTGCTCGCGCTGCAGCAGGCGTTGCCTGATTCGACGTATGTCTCGATGACGAGCACGCTGCCGATGCTGCGCGCCGTCAAGGGCGACCGACGAGCTCGGGCGGCTCGCCGCTGCGGGTGCTGCCGCCGACGCGTGCTTCGAGCAGCTCGCAAGCAGTCGGTTTGGGGGACGCCGCGAGAGCGAGGTCGCGGCCGACCTTGACGCCTGCCTCCGCGAGCACGGGCACTCGGAGGTGGACTTCACCGTCGTCGGCTCGGGCCCGAACGGCGCCAATCCCCATCACGAGTTCGACGAGCGGGTGATCGAGGAGGGCGACATGGTCGTCCTCGACTTCGGCGGCATCAAGGACGGGTACGGCTCGGACACCACACGCACCGTCCATGTCGGCGAGCCGACCGACGACGAGCGCGAGGTCCATGAGATCGTACGGCGCGCGCAGCAGACCGCCTTCGACGCGGTGCGGCCCGGCGTCGAGTGCCAGGAGATCGACCGCGCGGCGCGCAAGGTGATCGCCGACGCCGGTTACGGCGAATACTTCATTCACCGAACCGGGCACGGCATCGGGCTGACGACCCACGAGCCGCCGTACATGATCGAAGGCGACACGAATGTGCTCGAGCCCGGCATGTGCTTCTCGATCGAGCCCGGCGTCTACCTTCCCGAGCGCTTCGGTGTCCGCATCGAGGACATCGTCACCGTGACCGCAGAGGGCGGACAGCGCTTCAACAACACGCCGCACGAGCTCCAGATCGTCGCGTGACATGAGCGTCCGCGGCGCAGCCTTCCTCGGCATCGGCGCGATGGTCGGCGCCGGGATCTTCGCGCTGCTCGGCGAGGCTGCGGTCGTCGCCGGCTCGGCGGTCTGGCTGTCGTTTCTCCTGGCCGGGGTCGTCGCCGCCCTGCTCGGCTACACGGTGGTCAAGCTCGGCGTGCGCTACCCGTCTTCGGGCGGGCTCTTCGCCTACCTGATGCAGGGCTTCGGGAACGGGCGCCTGGTTGGCATCGCGGCCTGGCTCGGCTATTTCGCTGCCATCGTGATCGTCTGCTCGATGGTCGCGGTCGCCTTCGGCAGCTACGCGACCTCCCTCTTCGTCGGCGACGACGCGGCCCGCGGGTGGGACAACCTCTTCACCTCCGCGATCGTGGTCGCGATGGCTGGGATCAGCATCGTCGGCTCACGCGTCGTCGACCGTGCGCAGTCGCTGATCGTCATCGTGCTCCTGGCGGTCTTCGCGGTCTTCATCGCCGTGACGATCGTCGACATCGATTTCGACCTGCTTGCCTTCAGCGGCTACCCGGCGACGGCCGACATCGTCGCCAGCGTGGCGCTCACGTTCTTCGCCTACCTCGGGTTCAGCGTGATCACCTTCGCCGCAGGCGATCTGCGCGATCCCGCGCGGGAGCTGCCCAAGGCGATGTATGCCGCGCTCGGCGTGACGACCATCCTCTACATCCTCATCTCGCTGGGCGTGTTCGGGACGCTCACCGTCGAGGAGGCGATCGGCTACGGGGAGACCGCTATCGCCGAGGCGGCGCGACCTGCGCTCGGCGAGGCGGGCTTCACGATGATGGCGATCGCAGCGCTGCTCGCGACCGCCTCGTCCGTGAACGCGACGCTCTACGCGTCCGGAGGCCTGACGTCGATGCTTGCCGAGGTCGGGCAGTTCCCGACTTTCTTCGGCCGCGGATCGCGGCTCGGTCCGCACGCGGGCCTCCTGATCACGGCCGCCCTGGTGGTCGTCGTCGCCAATCTCGTCGACCTCTCCGCGATCGCGTCCGTCGGCAGTGCCTGCTCGCTCATGATCTTCCTCCTGGTCGGCGCCTCCGGCTATCGGCTTCGGTCGGAGACGGGCGCAAGCGGGGCGATCGTCCTGACGGCGATGGCTGCGACCGCCGTCGTGCTCGCCTTCTTCGCGGTCGACACGCTCCGCAACGCGCCCGAGACGTTCGCCGCCATCGTCGCGATCGCCGCCCTGGCGGTGATCCTCGACCTCGTCTGGAAGCGAGTCCGGCCGGAGCCTTCGCCGGCCGCAAGCGCCTCGCCGACCCACTCCGGTGACGCCTAGTGCGGGATGGAGCCGGTGCCCGAGCGCGGCCGATTCACCCGGACCGCCTGGGCGACCCGGCGAGCTCCGCGCGCAGCGCGACGGCGAAGCGGCTGACGGCGGACATCTAGGTCAGCATGCCGAGAGGTGCGGGAATCGCGGTTCCGAACGACCGCATCCGCGACCACGCCGAGCACCTCGCGGCTCGCCCGGTGAACCGCAGCGCGCTCTCGCTCGAGTTCTCGGAGAGCACGGCGTCCTCGGTCGAAGTCCACGTC
Source organism: uncultured Actinomycetes bacterium (assembly GCA_963733135.1). Taxonomy (GTDB): domain Bacteria; phylum Actinomycetota; class Thermoleophilia; order Gaiellales; family Gaiellaceae; genus CAVTBX01. The sequence continues at coordinate 42,672 of CAVTBX010000008.1, read as the reverse complement.
GAGGGCCGCAACTTCTACCCTCCGATGCTCGAGGACCTCGCCGCCGCGACTTCATCGATTCACATCAACCAGTTCGGCTTCAGAGAGGGAGTCGTCGGCGACGCCTTCGCCGAGGCGCTTGTGGCGAAGGCGGCCGAAGGAGTACGTGTGCGGCTCATCGTCGACCGCCAGGGGACTGATCCCGACGAGAGCTCTCGCCCGCTCTACGAGCGACTGACGGCTGCGGGCGTCGAGGTCTGCGTCGTTCGCGCGACGAAGGTGCGCGCGCAACATGGGCCCTTCGGGGGCGACGGGGAGATGCGGTGGAACCTGGCGACACTGGGCCACATCGACCATCGCAAGATGGTGGTCGTCGACGGACGTGTCGGCTGGGTCGGCGGCGCCGGCATCGAGGACCACTTTCAGGACGGCCGCTTCCACGACCTATTCCTCCGCGTCGAAGGCCCGGTCGTCGCGCAGCTCCAGCTGGTCTTCCTGGCGAGCTTCAGGTGGCTCGGCGGCTCGATTCCGAGCGACGACGTCGAGCTGCTCTTCCCGGAGCTCAGTGCCGGGCCGGAGTCGATCCCGGCGGTCGTGCTGCACAACGCGCCGGGACGCTTCCGGCCGATCAGCGACGCGATCGCGCGCATCCTGGACACGGCAGTCGAGACACTCGACGTCGTGAACCCCTACGTCACCGACCACGGAATGATCCGTCGGATCGAGCGGGCGGCGCGCCGAGGCGTTCGCTTACGGCTGTTCGTGCCCGCTAACCCGAACAATTGGGCGTGCGCGGCCGCCCAACGCTTCCACCACGCCAGCCTGCTCGACGCCGGTGTTCGGATACTCGAGTACCCGACGATGCTGCACGCGAAGGCGTTCGTCCGAGACGGTGAGGAGCTCTTGGCGGGCACCTGCAACCTCGAGGCCTGGAGCCTGAGGCGCTTCTTCGAGATCGATCTGCTCATCCGCTCGGAGGAGGTGGCGGCTGCGTTCGAGGACCGCTTCGCGATTCCGGCCGAGGCGGTCGCGAGCCCCGGCATCGCCGTCGACGGGCTGAAGGCGCGCGCGAAGGCGGCCGCGTTCGCCGTACTCTCTCCTCTCCTGTGACGCCTCCAGCGCTCATTGGGGCTGCTCCTGCCGGAACAGTCCGAGGTCTGAAACCCTCTGATTCCTCTCGGCGTTTGAGAGGATCATCGCTATGACAGCGGCCGCGGCCGCCGACTCAGCCTCCCCGGGCCGCGCTAGCGGCGCGACCGTCGTTCTTCTCACGCTGGCGTCCGGCCAGTTCCTCATGACCCTGGACAGCTCGGTCATGAACGTTTCCATCGCCACCGTGGCGAAGGACGTAGGAACGACGGTGACCGGGATTCAGGGGGCGATCACGGCGTACACGCTCGTCATGGCGGCGCTGATGATCACGGGCGCCAAGGTGGGCGCGATCATCGGACGGAAGCGCGCCTTCGCGATCGGCTGTGTCATCTACGGCTGCGGTTCGCTCACAACGTCGCTCGCGCAGAGCCTGCCCGTGCTGCTCTTCGGTTGGTCGTTGCTCGAGGGCATCGGCGCGGCGCTGATCATGCCGGCGATCGTGGCCCTGGTCGCGGGGAACTTCTCGGCGGAGCGCCGGCCCGCGGCGTACGGGCTGGTAGCCGCCGCCGGCGCGGTCGCCGTCGCCGTCGGACCGCTGATCGGAGGCTTCTGCACGACCTACTTCTCCTGGCGTTGGGTGTTCGCCGGCGAGGTCTTGGTCGTGCTGGTGATTCTGCTCCTGACGCGCCGGATCGCGGATGTCGAGGCCGAGGAGCGGCCGCAACTCGACGTTGTGGGCGCCGTGCTCTCGGCGCTCGGCCTGGGGCTCCTCGTCTTCGGAGTCCTCCGCTCGGGCGAGTGGGGCTGGATCCAGCCCAGGACCGGCGGCCCGTCGTGGGCCGGGCTGTCGCCCACGATCTGGCTCGTTCTCGGCGGGCTCTTCGTGATCTGGCTCTTCTTCCGTTGGCAGGCCCGTCGGGAATCGCGCGGCCAGGAGCCACTCCTCCGTACGGCGTTGCTCCGCAACCGGCAGCTGACGGGCGGTCTGACGATGTTCTTCTTCCAGTTCCTCGTCCAGGCCGGGTTCTTCTTCGTGGTGCCGCTCTTCCTCTCGGTCGCGCTCGGGCTCTCCGCGATCGAGACCGGTGTCCGGCTCCTGCCGCTCTCGGTGACGCTGCTGGTGGCGGCGATCGGCATCCCGAAGCTCCTCCCGAACGTCTCGCCGCGCCTCGTCGTCCGGTGCGGCCTCCTCTCACTCCTCGCGGGGACGGTCGTCCTGCTCGGCGGACTGGACGCGGACGCCGGGCCGGAGATCGTCTTCGTGCCGATGCTGCTCGTCGGGCTCGGGATCGGCGCGCTGGCCTCGCAGCTCGGGGCCGTGACGGTTTCGGCGGTGCCGGACGACCAGAGCCCCGAGGTCGGCGGCGTGCAGAACACGATGACGAACCTCGGCGCGTCGCTCGGCACGGCGCTGGCCGGCTCGCTCTTGATCGCGACGCTGACGTCGGCGTTCCTGCTGAACGTGCAGCAGAGCGAGGCGATTCCCGCCAGCGCCAAGGAGCAGGCGCAGGTCGAGCTCGCGGACGGCGTCGCGTTCGTCTCGGACGCCGACCTCGAGGCAGCTCTCGAAGACGCCGAGGTCGCTCCGGAGACGAGCGATGCCGCGCTCGAGGCGTATCAGGAGGCACGTCTCGAAGGTCTCCGCTCGGCACTCGCGATTCTCGCCGTGCTGGCAATGCTCGCGCTCTTCTTGGCTCAGAGCATCCCTAGAACCCAGCCCGGCAGGGCGGAGAGGTAGGACCGATGTGTCGCTGGCTCGCCTACGCAGGATCGCCGATCCCACTCGAGGAGCTGCTCGTCAAGCGGGACCGCTCGCTGATCGACCAGAGCCTGCACGCCAGACAAGGCGCGACGACGACGAACGGCGACGGCTTCGGCGTCGGCTGGTATGACGAGGGGGGGACGCCGAGGGTTTACCGCAGCACCCATCCGGCTTGGAACGACCGCAACCTGCGCGAGCTTGCTGCCGGGATCTCCTCGCCCCTCTTCTTCGCTCACATCCGCGCATCGACCGGGACAGCGATTCAAGAGACGAACACGCACCCGTTCCGCTACGGGCGCTGGCTCTGGATGCACAACGGCCTGCTCCGCGAGTTCCCGCGCGTGAGGCGAGAGCTCGTGCTGGCGGTCGACGACTCGCTCTACCCGTCGATCGAGGGCACGACCGACTCGGAGGTCATGTTCTATCTGGCGCTGACGTTCGGGCTGGAGAGCGACCCTGTGGCTGCCGTCGAGAAGATGGTCGGCTTCGTCGAGGACGCGGGGCACAAGCACGGAGTCGAGCATCCCATCCAGATGACGGTCGCGACGACCGACGGGCAGAGCGTGTGGGCGTTCCGCTACTCGAGTGAGGGCGACTCGCGTTCGCTCTACTTCAGCACGCGCATGGACACGTTGAAGGCTCTCTACCCGGAGAGCGAAGTACTCGCCGGATTGTCGGACGAGACCCGAATCGTCGTGTCGGAGCCCCTCGGCGACCTGCCCGGAGCCTGGAACGAGGTGCCGGATTCGCACGTCGGGATCGTGTCGCCGGGCGAGGACGAGCTGCGATCCTTCGCGCTACACCGTTGATGACGATGCAGAAGGTCGTGGGTTCGAGCCCATCATCCGCTTCTAACCCCGCAGAGCCGGTGGTCCTTCGTTCCTTAGGCGGGCGGGTTCACACTCATCGGATGATGCTGCGCCAGGAGGCGGCGACGACGATCGGGAGAGACAGCATGGGAGACCGGACCGAAGACGTGCTCGCGCGCCGACGCGATCGAGAGACATTCGAGCGGAATCGATCGGTGCGTCGATGAGCGCGACCGCCGCCCAGCCCTCGCCCGTGCTTCCGTTCAACGACCCGTCCCGCCGGAGCCGCCTGGTCAAGGTCGGCATCTGGCTCGTCGGCATCGCGCTCGTCGTCGTCGTCCTGAACCTGGTCGGAATCGACGTGGTCGGCTGGCTGCGAGACCTCTGGGATCAGATCCGGAGCGTTCCGACCGGTTACATAGTCGCGGGGCTCGCACTCCAGACAGGCCAGACGCTCTTCGCGGGGCTTTCGTACTACGGCATCTTGCGGGCGGCGTATCCGGGCCAGGTCGAGTTCTGGCCGATCGTGACCGCCTACGCCGCCGGCGTGGCGATGAACAACTTCCTCCCTGCGAACATCGGCACGTTCGTGACGCTGGTCATGTTCGTGGCCATCATCCCGGCCGCGACGTTCGCCGGGGCGGTCGCCGCCTACCTCGTTCAGAAGATCTTCTTCACGATCGCCGGGACGTTCGTCTACCTCTATTTGTTCCTGTCTGTGCCGGGGTCGTTCAACGAGAACCTCGGCAACATCTCCGAGAACCCCGTCAGGACGATCCTGATCGCGGCAGGCGCCGTCTTCTTGATCGTCCTCCTCGGTCGCATCTTCTGGCGGCAGGTGAAGAAGCTCTGGACGAAGGCGAAGCAGGGCGGCGCGATCCTCTCCCGCCCGAAGGAGTACCTGACCTACTCCTTTCTCCCGTCGCTTCTCTCCTGGCTCTGCAAGCTCGCCGTGATCGGGATTTTCCTGGCGGCGTTCGCGATCCCGGTCACGTTCGAGTCGATCATGTGGGTGACGGGCTCGGGGTCGCTCGCCAACGTCGCCTCGTTCACACCCGGTGCAGTCGGCATTACGCAGGCGACCAACGCGCTCGCGCTCGACACCTGCTGCGACGTCGCAAGGAGCACCGCGGTCGACTACTCCACCGCGCAGCAGCTGATCACCACCGCCTGGAATATCGTGGTCGCGATCGTGCTCGTCGTCTCGGTCTTCGGCTGGACGGGCGGCAGGCTGCTCGTCACTGAGTCGTACACCGACGCGAGGGTCAAGGTCGCCGAGCAGAAGGCGCAGCGCGTTGAGAGAAAGGCGGAGAAGCGAGCGGAGCGCGAAGAGTCCGGGCGAGGACGGTTCCGTCGCAGGCGCGACGGTGGGGCCGATGGGTGAGCCTCTTCATGAGCGACCGAAAGAGAGGTACGTGAGCACTAACCGCCCCGAGCCGGGCTATGGCAAATCCACGGCTTGGAAGCCCGAGCGCCCGCGCCTGCGGTTGTTCCCGCTCCTCATCTCGTGGCTCGGGACGGGCGTTGCCTTGATGGTGGCCGCCGCGCTCCTACCCGGGGTCCACATCGACAGCTTCTGGGGTGCGCTGCTGGTCGCGGCGATCGTCGCGGCGCTGAACGCAGTCATCCCGCCCGTGCTCGCCGCGCTGCGATTGCCGCTCACGCTCGTCCTCGGCTTCCTGCTCGTGTTGATCGCGGACGCCCTCATCCTTCTCCTGGCCGCCGACGTGACCGACGGAGTGCTCAGGGTTGACAACTTCGGCTGGGCTCTCCTCGCTTCGCTCGCGGTTGCCGCCGTGAGCGTCGTGCTCGCCGTTGCCCTCGGTTCGGATGACACGTCCCCGATTCGCATCGCGCATCGGATCGCGCGTCGGCAGGGCATCATCGCCTCGACCGACGTCCCCGGGATCGTCTACCTCGAGATCGACGGGCTCGCGCTGCCCGTGCTGCGCCGGGCGATGCGGGACGGCAACGCCCCGACCATGGCACGCTGGCTGGCCGACACGCACCGTCTGGCCGAGTGGGAAACCGATCTCTCGTCGCAGACCGGTGCCAGCCAGGCAGGGATCCTGCTGGGATCGAACGAGGACATCTCGGCCTTCCGGTGGGTGGAGAAGGAGACGGCGACGCTCATGACGTGCTCGGCGCCCCCTGACTGCGAGGAGATCGAGCGGCGGCGTGCGACCGGGATCGGCCTGCTCGTCGACGGCGGTGCCAGCCGCGGAAACCTGCTCTCCGGAGAGGCGGAGGACGTGATCCTCACCGTCAGCCGGATGGAGGCGGAGAAGAAGTCGAATCCGGGCTACCGAGCGTTTCTCGCCAACGGGGACAACGTGACGCGCACGCTCGTCCTCTTCGGATGGGAGGTCATCCTCGAATGGACCGCCGCCCTGCGTGCGATCCGCCGGGACGTGCAGCCGCGCGGCCACCGCGGCGGCATCTACCCCCTGCTACGGGCGGTTCTATGCGTCTTCGTGCGCGACCTGATCGTTTCGGGCGTTCTCACCGACATGATGCGCGGACGGCCTGCCATCTACGCGACGTTCTCGAGCTACGACGAGGTGGCGCATCACTCGGGGCTCGAGCGCGCCGACACGCTCGAGGCCTTGCGGAAGCTCGACGATGCCTTCGGGCAGGTCGAGCGAGCTCGCCGCTATGCGCCCCGGCCGTACGAGATCGTCGTCCTGTCCGACCACGGGCAGACGCAAGGTGCGACCTTCAAGCAACGCAACGGGTACGGCCTCGACGAGCTGGTCGAGCGCTCGCTGTCGCGGGGCGACGTCGAGGGAATCGCCGGAGGGGACGAGCAGAGCTCGATGGTCGGCAACGCGTTCAGCGACGCGACAGGGAAGAAGGCGAAGCGGCCCAAGAACGACGTCTCCGATCGGGATGTCGTCGTGCTCGGCTCGGGCAACCTCGGCCTCGTCTACCTGATGGAGGAGCGTCGCCGCCTGACGCTCGAGGAGATCGAGGAGCGGCATCCGCAGCTCGTGCCCGCCCTCCGTGAGCATCCTCATGTCGGCTGGCTGCTCGTCCGCTCGTCGGAGCACGGCGCGGTCGCGCTCGGCGCCAACGGCGCCCACTACCTTGCGGACGGCCGCATCGTGGGCGAGGACCCCCTCGCGCCGTTCTCGCCGCATGCACCCGAGCACCTGCTTCGCACCGACGGCTTCGAGCACGTCGCCGACATCATGGTCGGCAGCTTCTACGACGCCGATCTCGACGAGGGCTGCGCCTTCGAGGAGCTGATCTCCTTCCACGGAGGCATCGGCGGCCTTCAGACGCGACCGTTCATCCTCCACCCGGTGCAGCTCGAGGCACCGGCGGGCCCGATCCTCGGCGCCGCAAGCGTGCACGGCATCCTCGCGGGCTGGCGGCAAGAGCTCCAGGGCGACGGGAACGCCGCGGTGCGGACGTATGCCGAGCCGGTTGCGGCGGACGGTGCGACCGTACAGCCGATCGGACGTCCGGGGTAGCCCCGCGGCTGCGTCGCGGGAGCAGCGCGCTAGGAGGATTCGGTCAGGGCGGCCTCGATTCGTTCGAGCCGCCGATCGATCTCTTGTAACTGCTCCGCCGTCGAAATCCCCGTATCCGAGTGCTCCAGCTCGAGCCTGGAGCGAGCTATGAACGTGCTCGTGATCGAGGCGGTGATGACGGTCAGGAAGCCGATCCCGAACAGCATGACGAGCACAGCGAGGAGCCGTCCGGTGACATTCGTGGGAACGCTGTCGCCGTACCCCACCGTCGTGACCGTCTGGGCCGCCCACCAGAGCGCTGATCCGACCGACGGATAGCTCTCGTGATCGACGATCGTCATCAGGAGACCGGCCCCGACAGTAATTACTGTCGACGTCGCCGCGATCACGATCGCGGCTCCGCGAGGTGTGGTGGCGCGATCCACCGCACGGTCAAGCCGCCGCTCCAGCTTCGTCTCGCGTGACATCTCGGGTGCGTTTCGCGCTCGCCGGTTCCAGTCCTGCGCCCGGAAGGCTCTCGGCAACAGCGTCGAGATGCGTGAGCGGCTCGCCCGTCACGAGTCGGAGATCATTCCATCCGACGCGACCCTGACGAGCTCTACCGATTCATGCGATCGGTATGAAGAGAAACCGGCGCATGCCCACCCATGGTTCCCGAGGAGATCGATCCGCCTTGACCATCAGCCCTTCATGAATATCCCGACCGGCCCGAGGCGTACCCTGGCGGCATGAACGTAGGCGGGTCGCGGCGCGTCGAGCTGGTTCTGCCGATGCGAACGGTGCTGCTGCTGGCTGCGGCGGTACTCGTGCTCGCGGCCTTCGCCTCGATCGGCGAGACCTTCTTGGTCGTGTTCATCGGGATCTTCCTGGCACTCGTGTTCGAGTATCCCGTGCGGTTCGTGATGGAGAAGACGGGGATGTCGCGCGGGACGGCGGCGGCGGTGACAGTGCTCGGCACTGCCGTCTCCGTGCTGGTGGTCGCGCTCTTGTTCCTGGTGCCGATCGTCGGCGGGATTCGAGACTTTCTCCAGGATCTTCCGACGCTGGTCGAGCAGCTGCGCGAGTCTGACGAGCTGTCAGGGGTGGGCGATAGCGGGGCTGCCGAGAACGTGCAGACGGGAGCCGAGAAGCTCGCCGGGTCGGTGCCGGACGCGATCTCGGCCGTGCTCGGTATTGCGAGCGGCTTCTTCTCCGCCTTCCTCATCGGCTTCACGATTCTCTTCATATGCATGTTCCTGCTCAGCGACATCGGGAGCCTGAAACGGTCCTTGGCGAGCGTGCTCATGCCGGGAGAGGACGAGCGCTGGCTGGGCGTGTGGGAGCGGGTGACGAACTCGATCTCGCGTTGGGCGATCGGTGTCGTCGTGATCGCCGTGATCGCCGGAACGACGCAGGGGCTCACGGCCTGGCTGCTCGGGTCGAGCTATGCCCTCGCGTTGGGGGTAATCGCAGGGCTGCTCGACACGATCCCGAACATCGGCGCCACTATCGCCGGGGTCATCCTCGTCCCGGCGCTTTGGGCCGAGGAAGGAATCGTCGCGGCAATCATCATGGGAGTCGTGCTGCTCGTCTACCAGCAGTTGGAGAACAACGTCCTGACGCCGAAGATCCAGGGCAAAGCCGTCAATCTCTCAGGGTTCTTCATCATTGTCGCTGTCACGCTCTTCGGCGCGCTTCTGGGTGTCCTCGGCGCGCTCACCGCAGTTCCGCTCGCCGCGACGATCCAGATCTTCGTCCAGGAGCTGACGAAAGAGCGCCGGGCCAAGGTCGCGGCGGCTCACGCGGCGCTCGAAGGTCCTGCCTGAAGCCCGCCGACGATAACGTCGCGTGGGCTGGCTATCCGCTCGTAATCGAGGGGCCTGGGAGTGCAGCAGACTCTCTGCGCGGTGCTCGTCGGTCGGCTGAGCGAGCTGGCGCTGCTCCGCTCGCTGCGGCCGCACTCCGGTCGGCGCTGTTCATCTTCCCGGAGGGGAAGCGCCTGAACGCCTCCTCGCCGCCACACGGCGCCCGATCGTCCCGAGACGAAGGCGCGCCCTGAGCGGATCCTCGCGATCGTCGCGCTTCGACGATGGCGCTGCTCGGTCCTGATCGTGCTCGACATGGCCGCCAAGCCCTTCCTCGCGACCGAAGCACCTTCGCCGGCCGCAATAGACCGGAGCCCCGGCGAACCGGGGCTCCGAACACAGGCGGCGCTCCACTACCCCGGGACAAGGTACGCGCCTACCAGTGAGGCGCCATTCTCCGCTGCCGGGCTGCGACGAGGCAAGACGTCACGCGAGGATTTGCCCCCACTTTGCTGAAAATCCCGCCGCTACGATGTGCGGCGGCCGGCGCGGTGGCCGAGTGGTTAGGCAAGGGCCTGCAAAGCCCTGTACACCGGTTCGATTCCGGTCCCGCTCGCCATCTCTTTGCAGGCGCTGCGCCTCGGCTGCGGTTCGGCGACTAGTTCTGGATGCCGGTGAGGCACCGCGAACACGCGAGTCGAGACTCGAGCCAGCCACCCGCGGCGGGGGATGAGGCTTCGCTACCGGATCAGCTCAAGGGCTGACCCGAACTGCCCATCCAGCTTCGCGCTCCTGCCACGCCTGGAGATAGCTGTCGAGATGGCGGGATCCTGCTCCGTTGTGAAGCGGCCACCCGGATACCACGTCCACCCACCTCTCGCCGCGCCTGATCGCAGTACAGCCCATCGAGGTCAACGCCTCGCACAGGTCGTCGGCAAGCGTCTGATTGCTGACTTCGATTGTCATCGCCGCAGAAACGCCCCGAGGTGGCCGCAGCCGGGGTCGCATGACTCAGTTTCGTCACGTAGCGGATCACGTCAAGACCCAGGAGAGTTTGACGGACAAGCCATAGTGTCGCCGCCGCGCTGCACGGCTCGAGGCTTACAGCGCGACGAACCAGATCAGACTGACGATCCCGGCGATGATTGCCCACGGGACGGTCGCGACGGCGGCCACGGTGGCCAGACGGCGCCACGGCGTGTGAGCCTTCTCGTGCTCCCGGAGCGCGGCTAGCGTCTCCGGCGACAGCTCCGGGGCCGGCAAGAGGAGTGCCGCGTCGCCCATGCGGGTTTGCGCCTCGTCGAGCCAGAGCGTCAGCTCCTTCACCCAGAGCTGCGCGACCCGGAGGTCGGTCCAGAGCCGCTCTCGTTCTACCCGGAGCGCCTTGACCTGCGACTCGAGGAGCTCGACTCGCTCGGCGAGCTCGGCATTTCGCCACTCCGCCTCGTGCGTCCCCCGTTGCGCCCGTGCGTGCGTTGTTGCCCTCACACTCTCTCCTTTGCGGAGGCGGGCCGCAACGCCCCTTTCGGATGTATGTCTCTTCGTATCATCGGGAGTTGTCTCAAGTCGTCAACCCCTGTCGTCCCGAGATTCGTCTCCATTGCCTGATACTCCTGCTACGAATCTCGCCCCGATCGAGCGCTCGGAGCGGCGTCCGTGCCGGCGGTCGAACGGCGGCCGATCTCGACGAGACGGGCCGTAACGACGTAGCGCTCGGACGCGAAGAAGCGCGGATGGCACGCCTGAAGGCGGAGCACCTCGCGGCCCGGCGAGCGAAGCACAGACAGGTCTTTTCCGTCCACGATCCGGTGTCCGGTGACCCGGTAGACAAAATCTCCGTAGGGCATCCGGACCTCGATCGGATCACCCCTCCGAAGCCGCTCGATCTCGGAGAACGGCGCGAGATATGTGGTGCGGTGGCCCGCCAGGTAGACGAGCTCTCCCTCTCCGGGCATCGCGCTTCGCTCGTCACGACCAGGCCCGCTGCGTAGCGTTTCCTCGTCGGCGGCCTCCAGGACGATCATCTCCAGGTCGAGACGCGGGATCACGAGCCGCGCGATCGGGTCACCTGGCTTGCTCTCGGCGCGGAAGCGGGCTGCGAACCGCGTGAGCTCTTGGCGGTCGAGGTCCGGTGCGTCCGCGACGAGCGCCTCGTAGCGCTCTGCGAGGGCGTGCTGCTTCCAGAGCGTGTATGCGCTCGTCAGCGGATCGCGCCAGAGCCACACCGTGAGAACCCACGCGAGCGCGAGGAGGCCCGCCAAACCTAGGAGGGCGGGAGCTGCTCGCTTCAATCTCGTCGGCATTCGTCAGCTCGCTGGGTGGGGGAGGGGGAGGGCAGCGGCGAAGCTGCCCTCCCCTGGGGTCGCTAGACGCGCGAGGGTTGACGCGTCCGGCGTCGCTGCATGGTGAACGCCAGCCCGAGAGCGGCCAGCGCAGCGAGGAACACGGGGAGCAGAGGCAGCCCTGTGAGCGGAAGCTCGCCACTCGTCAGTGCAGCGAGTACTCCAGAGCCGTCGTCCGCCACACCGGCGACGCTGTCTCCGAGGGTCCCGCCGGCGGGGTCGACGGGCGACCCGCCTGCTCCCGACGTGCCCGGGGCCGCGGGGTCGGCGGGGCTTCCCTCCTGGGTCTGCGGGCATGCACCCACACGCACGGCGCTGGCGGCAGAGCCACTGGTGCCGGCGCTGATGCAGCCGACGCCTGCGGTCGCACCGGTGTCACCGGAGCCGGCGGAACCCGAGGCGGCGCCGTTGCCGCCGTTCGCGCTCCGACAGGAGCCGATTCCGGCATTGGCGTTCGTCGAGCCGGAGGCACCTGAAGCGCTGATGCAGCCGACGGACGCGGAGCCCGACGTGTTGCCCGCCACCGGAGCATCGCTAGACCCAAGGCCCGCGGTCGCGGCGCCGTTACCTGCGGTCGACGTGCCGGCGCAGCTTCCGACCTGGCCGTTGAGCGAGGTCGAGCCGCTCGCGCCATTGGCGTCGATGCAGCCGACACCGACGGTGCCGTTCGTGTCGCCGCTCGTGACGGAGCTACCGGCTGCATTGCCGCTGCCGGATCCGGTCGAGACGCCGCCGGACGTGTCGCCGTTCCCGGCGCCTACGTTCGCGGGCGCGACCGAGCCGGATCCTGTGGTGTCGCCGCTACCGCCTCCGATCGTCAACGTGGGATCTGCGGATGCGGTAGCCGCGAGAGCGAAGACGGCGATCATCGCGGCGGTGGAAAGGAGCGCGATCCGCCCCATCCTCTTTGCCATCATTCTTGCCCCTTTCTGAACGGAGGCCCCGCCCGCTCGTCGGACGGCGACCCTGACTGGGCTCGATGCATTCCACGCGGTCAGGGCGAGAAACCGAATTCGGCCAGAAGTCACTCATTTGAGTGACGAAATTCATCCTTTTGAGCGACTCTAGGTATCGGCCCTTTTCGCCTCGTCCAGACGTGTCCGCGGGTCTCTTTCGGGCAGTGAATCGAACGGTTCGCAGTGGGCAATGCGTTCAAGCCGCCCGTGTGCTCTGCCGACCTCTCCTGCATGGACGATCGGCGACTCGCCGGCGTGATGGGCCCGACGATGAGTGAGGCGAATCCGGGGTTCGGCCTGACCAGGCGAGAGCGGCAGGTTCTGCAGCTCGTTGCAGACGGCCTCGGCAACCGCCAAGTCGGTGAGGCGCTCTACGTCTCGGAGGACACGGTCAAGACGCACGTCCGCCACGTCCTCGCCAAGCTCGGCGCCACCGGCCGCGCGAATGCGGTCGCGATCGGAATCCGCGCCCGCTTCATCCGCTAGCGGATCCTTCCCGGCCAGCTCGTGTGCGAACATATGTTCGCTGATGCGCGAAGGCACGATCCTGCATGCCGACCTCGACGCCTTCTATGCGTCGGTCGAGCAGCGAGACACACCGGAGCTCCGCGGCCGGCCGGTGATCGTCGGCGGCGGCGTCGTGCTCGCTGCCAGCTACGAGGCCAAGGCGCTCGGCGTCGGAACTGCGATGGGCGGGGTCCAGGCTCGGCGGCTGTGTCCCGCATGCGATCGTCGTCCCACCTCGGATGTCTGCGTACTCGGAGGCGAGCAAGGCGGTCTACCGTGTCTTCGAAGACATGTCCCCGCTTGTCGAGGGCCTCTCGATCGACGAGGCGTTCCTCGATGTCCGCGGGCTCGAGCACATCTGGGGGACGCCGGTGGAGATCGCGGCTCGTCTGCGTCGGCGGGTGCAGGAGGAGGTCGGCCTGCCGATCACCGTGGGGGTCGCGAGGACGAAGTTCCTCGCGAAGGTGGCGAGCGGCGTGGCGAAGCCTGACGGCCTGCTCGTCGTCCCGCCCGACCGAGAGCTCGCCTTCCTGCACCCGCTGCCGGTCGAGCGCCTCTGGGGCGTGGGCCGGGTGACGGCCGGAAAGCTCCGGGCGTGGGGTGTGACGACCGTGGGCGAGGTCGCTGCGCTCGGTGAAGTCCTGCTCGTCTCGATGCTCGGCCGGGCCGCGGGACGCCAACTCCATGCGCTCGCCCACAACCGCGACCCCAGGCCCGTCCGCCCGGGTCGCCGGCGCGGCTCGATCGGCTCACAGCGGGCCCTGGGCCGCTCAGGAAAGACGCCGGAGGCGGTCGATGCCACGCTCGTCGGGCTCGTCGACCGCGTCACGCGCCGGATGCGCGTGGCGGGTCGCGTCGGCCGCACGGTCGTCCTCAGGCTCCGCTTCGCGGACTTCTCACGGGCGACGCGTTCACACACCCTGCCGCTTGCAACCGCTCACACCGAGACCGTGCTGGCGACGGCCCGCGGGCTGCTGACGACCGCTATGCCGACCATCGAACGCCGCGGGATCACGCTCGTGGGCATCTCGGTCGCGAACCTCGAGAACGACAGCGCGGTTCAGCTCACGCTCCCCTTCGACCGCCGGGGCGGAGGCGCGCTCGACGCCGCGCTCGACGAGGTGCGAGCCCGCTTCGGCTCGGCCGCCGTGACGCGTGCCGTCCTGCTCGGACGCGACCCCGGCTTCTCGATCCCGCTCCTGCCCGACTGAGCCCTCGACCTGCAAGATAGGCCGCGATGACGCGCACCGTGAGCCTCGATGAAGCCCGCCGCATCGCGGTTCGGGCCCAGCTCCTCGACGGGTCGGCTCGCGGAGTCCTCGACACGGTGCGCCGGCTCGGCTTCCTTCAGATGGATCCGATCGCGGTCGTCGCCCGGCCGCAGCACCTCGTGCTCTGGAGCCGGCTCGGCACGTTCGACCTGGGCGAGCTCGACCGGCTCGTCTGGGAGGAGCGGAAGCTCGTCGAGTGGAACGCATTCCTCTGGCCCATCGAGAGGCTGCCGCTCCTTCGTGCGCTCATGCGCTCGCGGAGCCGGCGGCTAGCCAAGTCGGCCTGGGAGCGGCGAAACCGTGAGTTCCTCGACGGCAAGAACGGCTTCCGTCGCTACGCGCTGCGTGAGCTCGAGGAACGTGGCCCGCTTCTGTCCCGGGAGCTCGAGCATCCCGAGAGCGATCACACAGGCGACCGTCGCTGGTGGGGCGCGCGGCGCGTCACGCAGTTCCTCGAGGTCATGCACATCTACGGTGAGATTGCGGTCGCCGGCCGGAGAGGCGGTCAGCGCGTGTGGGATCTCGCCGAGCGGGTCTATCCGGACACCGAAGACGTGCCGCCGGAGGAGGCCGAGCGGTTGCTTGCGGAGCTGGAGCTCAGGGCGCTCGGCGTGCGCCTCGCGCGCGGGGAGTGGCACGCGCATCCCGCAGCGACCGATGGGCCGGTGCCCGACCGGGTGACGCTCCTCTCGCCGTTCGACCGGCTGATCCACGACCGGACGCGGGCCGAGGCGCTCTTCGGCTTTCGCTACCGCCTCGAGATGTACGTGCCGGCGGCGAAGCGCGAGTACGGCTACTACGTGCTCCCGATCCTCTGCGGTGACCGGATCGTGGGCCGGGTCGAGCCGCGCTTCGACCGAAAGACGCGCGTCCTCTCAGTGCTCGGGGCCTGGGGCGACACGTCACGCCTAGGCGAGGCATTGACCGGCCTCGCCGAGTTCCTCGGTGCGGAGGAGGTCAGGGCCCTACGGACAGGGCGCAGCCGCAGGCACCCGACGGCGCGCCAGGCCCGGTAGGCGCAGCGACAGGCGGCGACGGTTCTGGCGCCGGAGGCGATCGGCCTCGATCGCGTGCTGGAGCGCCCGCTCGTCACGAGCGTGGTGGCCGTGCGGCTCGAACCGGGTCAGCGGTGCATACATGCGTTTGAGTCAACCGAAGCGCGACTGCCGGCGGAATGGAGCTGCCCGCCGTCTCGGGGTGCGGCTAACCCGACTCGAGCCCGGCGAGGCACCCGCGCCGGGCCGCGTCGCGGAGCTCAGGCGGGACGTCCTCGACGAGCTCGTCCGCAATCTCAGCGTCCTCCGTGAGCCCGCCGAACGTGCGGGCCAGTGGGCCGTACTCGCGGCACAGGGTCTCTGCCATGGCGGCCACGCCGCTGTCGTCGAGAACGCTTTCGGTCACCGTCCGGGTCTCGGTCACCGTCGGACCCGCCACCGTCACGGTCTTCGTCTCCCCGGAACAGGCCGCTGCCGAGAGCGCCAAGAGGAGTGCGAGCAGCGTGGCCCGCCCGGTCATGCGCCTCGGAAGAAGCGGCCCGGCTGTGAGGTGCGCCGACGTGACGACGCCATGCGTTCCATGGTCTCGAACTCGTCGAGGCTGCGGCCCGCACCCTTCGCGACCGTCAAGAGCGGGGCGTCGACAACGTGCACGGGCAGTCCCGTCTCGTGCCGCATGCGTTCGTCCAGGCCTCGGAGAAGGGTGCCGCCCCCGACGAGCACGATGCCGCGGCTCGTGATGTCCGCGGCGAGCTCCGGCGGTGTGCGCTCGAGGGTGTCGCGCGTCGCGTCGATGACCTGGCTTACGGGACGCTCGAGCGCGCCGCGAATCTCCTCGGGCGTCAGGTCGATGCGCCTTACGAGCCCGGAGAGCTGGTCGCGCCCGCGCGCTTCGCCCGTTCCCTCCACGGGCACGTCCCAAGCAGAGCCGTGGCTGATCTTGAGCTGCTCCGCGTTGTCCTGGCCGATCAGAAGACCGTGACGGTTCTTGACGTGGGCTGCTATCGCGTCGTCCATCTCATAGCCGCCGACGCGGATCGAGGTCGAGACCACGATTCCGCCGAGGGAGATGACCGCCACCTCGCTCGTGCCGCCGCCGATGTCGACGACCATGTTCCCGGCCGCCTCCTCGACCGGGAGGTCGGCGCCGATCGCAGCCGCCATCGGCTCGTCGATCAGCACGGCCCGTCCTGCCCCGGCCGACTCGGCTGCCTCGGTCACCGCTCGTTCCTCGACCTCGGTGATGCCGCTCGGGACGCAGAGGACGACGCGGGGCGCCGCCAGCCGGCGGCCGAGCGCCTTCTTGATGAAGTCGCGGAGCATCGCCTCCGTCACCTCGAAGTCCGCGATCACGCCGTCCCGAAGCGGCCGGATTGCCCGAATCGACGCCGGCGTGCGTCCGATCATCTGCTTCGCGTCCGCCCCGACCGCGTAGACGTCACCGGTCGAGTCGTCGATCGCGACGACCGAGGGCTCAAAGAGGACGATCCCCTCGCCGCGCACGAACACAACGGTGTTCGCAGTCCCCAGGTCGACCGCCATGTCGCGGCGTCCCGGGGTGCTCAGGTGCCGAAAGAAGCCCAAAGCGCCACCGAGACTACGGGCATCGTCTGCTGTGCGCCCCTTCTGGGTGCCACCGAGGCTTTAGTGACAGTGTTGCTAAGCGCATCCACGGCCTACCGGACGTGCGGGAAACCTCGAGTGAGGGCTTGCCCACTGGCCTTGTAACAGACTGATACAAGGCCCAGGTCGGGCGTTCCCCGCCCAGAGAGCGGGTGGGTCAGAACGGCTAGCGGACGACGATGTCCGGACGGGGAAGCCCGTCAACGGAGAGCTCGGGAAGCCCCGGAGTTCGGGTGATCACTTCAAGGCCCTCGCTCGTCACAAGAGCTGTGTCCTCGGACTTGCCGCCGCCCGTGACAGACGGATTCCATGCGACGGCACCGTCAGTGGGGAGGAGCGTCGTCTCTTCTGGCGTCGCGAAGACCTCCCGGCCTGCGTAGCCGGTGATGCCGCCCTGATGGTGGTGTCGCCACTCCCCCGGGAAGCCGAGCTGCTCGTAGGTGTCCGCCGCGACGCGGAGGATCTCGTTCAACGGCGTTCCCGGCCGGGACGCCGAGAGCATCGCCGCATCTACCTCGGCTGCTACGCGGACGCGGCGTGCGAGTTCCGCAGGGGGCTCACCGAAGGCGAGGAGCCGCGTGATCGAGACATGGAGGCCCTCGCGCTCTGCCGTGACTGCGAGGAGTGCGTGGCGCCCGAGCGGCGCGCCGGTCGGGATCGGGTGCCGGTGTCGCTCCTGCCGCCCCTCGCCGCCCGCGAGGAGCACCGGCGTCGAGAGCCCACGCCGCACGCAGGCAGTGCCGAGCTCGGCGGCGGCGTCGAGCTCCGTGAGCTTCGGCTCCAGCCGCTCGAGCGTCTCGGCCATCGCCGCGGCGGTGTCGCGCCCTGCGGCGCGGTAGCGCTCGAGCTCCTCGGGACGAAGCTCCCGGCGCAGGGCTTTGAGCTCGCCGGCCAGCTCGTCCTCCCGGACGAACCCCGCCGCAAACTCGTCCAGGGCTGCTTTCGGGCCTTCGTGCCACGGGTACGTCTCGACGCGGGCGCCGAGCTCCTCGAGCCGCTCCTCGGCCGCGACGCGCGAAGCCTCGATGTCGGGGTGGAGGACTACCGTGCTGTCCTCGCTCACGACAACGGCGTACGAGGCCTCACCGAAGACCACGGGCCGTCCGCGGCCACAGAGAAGCCAGCGGACGGATGGTGCGCCCGTGAGGACGACGCCCGGAAAGCCGCGCCGTGAGGCAGCCTCGAGGACCGCCTCGCGCTTCGCGGTCGCCTCGGCTTCAGCCGAGCTGACGGTCGAGGTTGACGGCGGCACTGATTAGCGAGAGGTGGGTGAACGCCTGCGGGAAGTTGCCGAGGAGCTCACCGGACGGTCCGATCTCCTCTGCGAAGAGCCCGAGGTGGTTGCCGTAGGTGAGCATCTTCTCGAACGCCAGTCGCGCCTCATCGACCCGGCCCGCACGCGCCAGCGCCTCCACATACCAGAACGAGCAGATCGAGAACGTGCCCTCCTCGCCCTCGAGCCCGTCGGGTGAGGCCTTCGTGTTGTAGCGGTAGACGAGGCTGTCGGAAACGAGCTCGCGCCCGATCGCGTCGAGCGTCGAGAGCCAGCGCGGGTCGGTGGGGGCGATGAACTTGACCATCGGCATGAGGAGGATCGAGGCGTCCAGCACGTCCGTGTCGTAGTGCTGGACGAACGCCCCGCGCTCCTCGTTCCAGCCGCGCTCCATGATCTGCTCGTAGATCTCGTCGCGGACGCGCATCCAGCCGACGAGGTCGGCGGGGAGGCCGCGCTGCCTGCCGATCCGGATTGCCCGCTCGACGGCCACCCAGCACATGAGGCGCGAGTACGTGAAATTCTGCTTGCCGCCGCGCGTCTCCCAGACCCCCTCGTCGGGTTGATCCCAGTTCTCGCAGAGCCAGTCGATGACGCGTCGCAGCGCCTCCCAGCCCGAGTGGTAGAGCGGACGGCCGTACTTGTTGTAGAGGTAGACCGAGTCGATCATCTCGCCGTAGATGTCCAGCTGGAGCTGGGTCGCGGCGCCGTTTCCGATTCGGACCGGCGAGGAGCCCTCGTAGCCCTCGAGGTGATCCAGATGGGTCTCCTCCAGATCGGGCCTACCGTCGATGCCGTACATGATCTGAAGCGGGCCCGAACCACCTCCCGCGGACTCGTTCAGGCGACTCGCCAGCCAGCCCATGAACGCCTCGGCCTCCTCCTTGAAGCCGAGGCGCAGGAGGGCATAGACGGAGAACGCCGCGTCGCGGATCCACGTGAAGCGGTAGTCCCAGTTGCGCCCGCCGCCGACCTGCTCCGGGAGGCTCGTCGTGGGCGCGGCGAGGATGGCGCCGGTCGGCTCGTACGTGAGGAGCTTGAGCGTCAGGGCCGAGCGGTAGACCATCTCTCGCCAGCGGCCCTCGTAGCGGCAGGGCCGAAGCCACTTCCGCCAGTACTGCACCGTTCGGTCGAAGAGCTCGCGCGTCTCCTCCTCCGAGTGCTTGTGCGTCTCGTAGGTCTCGTCCACCGACTCGAGCGTGAACGTCGCCGCCTCGCCCTCGCTGAGGGTGAACATCGCCTTCACACCCTGCTCGGTCTCCTCCAGGTTCACGGCCGAGTCGAGCGCCAGCGAAAGGTCGGGCCCGTGGAAGACGACGCCGCCCTCGAAGAGGTGGGTCTCGTGCTCGGCCCGCGCGTAGTCGAAGCGCGGCTCGAGCTCGAGGCGGAGGTGGAGCTCTCCCCGGACGGCGACCAGGCGCCGGATGATCCGCTGGCGATGTTCCCGCCCGGCCTCCGAGACCGGCATGAAATCCTGCATCTCGACGACGCCCTCCGGGGTGAGGAAGCGCGTCATCAGGACGTTCGTGTCAGGGAAGTAGAGCTGTTTGGAAGTGCCGACGTCCTCGGCCGGGCAGATGCGCCAGTAGCCGCCCTTGTCCTTGTCGAGGATCGAGGCGAAGACGCTCGGGGCGTCGAAGCGGCCGGGGCAGTACCAGTCGATCGTCCCGTCCGTCCCGACGAGCGCGATCGAGTGCAGGTCGCCGATGATCCCGTGCTCGGCGATCGGCAGGTAGTCGACCGTCGGCCCCGCCATGGTCTAGTCGCGGATCAGCACCGCGCGCGCCGGTGCCCCGTCCGAGCCGACCAGCCGAAGCGGGAGGCAGATGAGCTCATACGGGCCGGGCTCCACGTCACGGAGGTCGAGACCCTCGAGCGCGACGATGCCCGAGCCGAGCAGGACACGGTGGGCCTCCTGGTCGCCGATCGAGAGGTAGTCGAGCGCGACGAGCCTCGCACCGCGGCCGATCAGCATGCGCGCCCCGTCGGCGGTCAGCCTGATGAACTCCCGCGTGAAATCGTTCCGCCGCCAGAGCTCCGAGTTGCGTGTTTTCAGGATGAGCCGCTCGGCGTCCTTCGGGAGCTCGAGGCCGTCGAGAGACTCCGCGTCGATGGGGCCATCGAGCGACGTGGCGTCGACGACGTGGGCGGCGCCGATCAGAACCTCGAGCGGCAGCGTCTCGGCGCCGTCACCGCCCTCGATGAAGTGGAGCGGCGCGTCGACATGGGTGCCGGTATGGACGCCCAGCTCGAGCTCGCTGACGTTCGCAGCCTCGCCGTCCTCGATCGCCTGCACGCGCGTCAGCCGCACACCCGGATTGCCGTCGTAGATCGGCATCTCCGAGCGGATCGGGACGCTGACGTCGATGATCTCCACGAGGCACGAGCATACGATCTCCCAGATGCCTCGGTTCGACGTGGTGATCCTGGGCGCCGGCCCGGGCGGCGAGGTGGCCCTGAACACGCTCGTGAAGCACGGAAAGCGCGTCGCGCTCGTCGAGCGCGAGGTGATCGGCGGCGAGTGCACGAATTGGGGCTGCATTCCCTCGAAGACGCTCCTTCGGCCGACCGAGCTGCGCGGAAAGGCGATGCGCGCGGCCGGGATCCACCCTCCGATGCTCGACTTTGCCGACCTCTCGGCTTATCGCGACTACATGGTCTCGAACCACGACGACTCGGAGCGGGTCGCCCGCTACGAGGCGCGCGGCGTGACGGTCTTCAAGGCGCCGGGCCGGATCGCCGGCCGAGGCCGCGTCGAGGTCGACGGCGAGCTCCTCGAGTGCGACGCGATCGTCGTCGCGACCGGAGCGGAGGCGGTCATCCCGCCGATCCCGGGCCTCGAGGAGGCCGGCTACTGGACGAACCGCGAGGCGATGGACATCACAGAGATCCCTGCGAGCGCGGTCGTCGTCGGCGGCGGGGCGGTCGGGCTCGAGATCTCGCAGTTCCTCGCCCGCTTCGGCTCGCGGGTGACCGTGATCCAGGGCGGTGACCGCCTCGCGCCGCGCGACGAGCCGCGGATCGGCGAGCGTCTGGCGGAGATCCTGGCCGATGACGGCATCGAGCTCGTCCTGAACCGGCGCGCGACCGAGGTGCGTCGCGACGGGCCGAGCCGTCTCGTCGTCATGGACGACGGCTCCGAGGCGCAGGGCGAGGTGCTCGTCGTCGCGACCGGGCGAAAGCCGCGCGTCGACGACATCGGGCTCGACACAGTCGGCATCGAGCCTGGCCGACGCGGGATCGAGGTGGACGAGCGTTGCCGGGCCGCCAACGGCGTTTGGGGGATCGGCGACGTTGCCGGCGGTGGCTTCACGCACGTGGCCAAGTACCAGGGCCGGATCGCCGCCCGCGACATCCTCGGCCACGACGTTCGGGCGGACTACCGGGCCGTGCCGCGCGTCTACTTCACGGATCCGGAGGTCGCCGCGGTCGGTATGACGGAGACCGGAGGCCCGAGAGGCCGGGCTCGACGTCGTCGCGAACGAGATCTTCCTGCCGACCACGATCGCCAGGCCCTACACCTACCAGCGCGAGCCGAACGGGATCTTCGGCGTCGTCGTCGACCGCGACCGCGACGTGCTCGTCGGCGCGTGGGCCGTCGCGCCCCTGGCCGGCGAGTGGATCCACCAGGCCGTGCTCGCCATCCGCGCCGAGATCACGTGCGACGTCCTGAAGGACACGATCGCGCAGTTCCCGAGCTACTCCGAGGCGCTGGGCGCCGCGCTGCGCTCGCTGCCGACAGAAGAGGTCGAGATGACGATCGATCACCAGCCGCACGGGTGGATGAGGCCACCCGAGGAGGAACTGGCGGCCGCCGACGCGGTCTAGCCGCTGCGAACGAAAGCCGTCTAGCAGTGGCGCTGGATCAGCGGGGTGTTCACGCCTCCGACGCCCAGTAACCCGCCGACCGCCCAGGTGACCTCGCTGCCGGGCACACGAGCGACGTCTCGCAGGAAGCTGTTATGGGGTGCGCCTGGATTGCTTACGGTCCTCCAAACCGTGCCGTTCCACCGGAGCACCATCGCCCTAATCCCAAGATCCACGTCCTCCTGGCCAACCGCCCAGGTCTTCGAGGGAGAGAGCGACTCGACGCCGTAGAGGTAGGTCTGAACCTGTCCGGGCTGCCTCGCTGGCACGGCTACTCGCGACCACGCCTGACCATTCCAGTGAAAGGTCAAGGGGTCGACCGTTCCGGTCGGGCCGGTTGTCCAACCCACTGTCCAGATGTCTCGCGGCGAGAGCGCGGAGATCGACTCGAGCGTGTCCTCGAAGCCCTGCTGAGGCAGGAAGGATGTTTGCCACGTAGGCGCCTGCCGCCGCAGAATGAAAGTCCGACGGTCTTCGTCCGCCCCCTCGTAGGACATGTCCCCGGCAGTCCAGAGGTTTCCAGGGGAGACGGCAATCACGTCGTTGAGGTGGTCGATAGGCACATCAAACGTGGCCGAGGGATGGAGCGGGCTCGGGCTGTCGACGATGCGCCAGCTGGTTCCATTCCAGCGCAACACGAGCGTGCGGGCGGAGCGACCGAGGATCTCGAAGCTTCCAACGGCCCAGGCGTTCGTGGTGGAGAGCGCAGTCACACCCCTGAGCGTGGACCTAAAGTTCGACACGTACGGACTGGGCACGACGATCCACTTGCTCCCTGTCCAACGCACGATGTGCGTGCGGATCGCGCCTGCGTTGGTCGTAAAGCTTCCGACGGCCCAGTAGTCGTCCGTGCCGGGAACTCGCGCGACGTCGCTCAGCTCGGACTGGCTTCCACGTGCGGGCACGTCGACCGCCCGCCACGGCCCACCGGGCCCCCGGCGAAGAGCAAAGGCGTGCTGGCCCCCGTCGCCGACGGCCATCGCGTCGCTCCTCGAATGGGCGGCGACCCCGAACAAGGTGCCGGCGATGTTGGGAACGGAGACGGTCCGCCAGGGAGCGCAGACCGCGGCCGCCGCGTGGTCGCCGAGCATTAAGGCGCCGGTGACCGCCAGAGTGCCGAGCACCACCCGCCTCCGAAGCATCGTTTCTCCTTCCCGAGCTGGGGCGAGCTTACGACTCTTCAGAGCTTGTGGCAACCGCCGCTTGCCGACGCTCGTCGGCGCACGACGGGCAGATGCCGTGAGAGACGAGATGTGTTCCCGAGGTAGCTACGGCAGCGCCGTCTTCTCGCTCCGAAACCCACTCGCCCGCAAGGGCGTACCGCTCGCACCAAGCGCACCGCGTCACCATGATCTCGTTCGGCTCCTCACCCACCCTTGTTGGTGTGAGCATCGTCGTCAGGCCGTTAGGCGCGCATCCCCAACGACGCGGAGCCGGGCTCCCCGAATCGCGCTATTACCCCGAGTCAATGACTGCGGTCGTTGTCTGACTCGTCAAGCTTTCGCGTGTCCTTGGGTTCGAGGAACGGCTCCTCCTCGGGGTCGTGTCCGGCCTTGATCTCCCGGCCACGCTGAAGCTCCGCGTTGAACTCCGCTCCGAGAAGAATCGCGAGATTCGAGACCCAGAGCCAGACGAGGAACGTGATCACGGCGCCGAGCGAGCCATAGGTCTTGTTGTACGACCCGAAGTTGCCCACGTAGAGGGCGAAGAGCCCCGACGCGATCATCCAGACGATCACCGCGAGGATGCCGCCCGGGGTGATCCAGAGGAATCCGGGCTGGTGGACGTTGGGGCTGGCCCAGTAGAGGATCGCGAACATGAAGCTCACGACAAGAAGAAGCACAGGCCACTTGGCGATCTCCCAGGCCGTCACGGCAACCTCGCCGAGCCCGATCAGGTCACCCACCTTCTCGGCGAGCGGGCCGGTGATGACGACCATCATCGCGCTGGCGCCGAGAAAGACGAGCATCGTGACGGTGATGACGAGGCGGAGCGGGATCGTCTTCCAGAAGGGCCGACCCTCGTCGACGTCGTAGATCGCGTTCGAGGCCCGCATGAACGCGCCGACGTAGCCCGAGGCCGCCCACAGAGCGCCGGCGATTCCGACGAAGAAGAGGAGCCCGGCCGCGCTCTGGCTCTCGGCAAGGCCTTCGATCGCGTTCACGAGGATGTCTCGGGCGGCGCTTGGCGCGAAGGTCGCGAGGTTCTCGATCAGCGGGTCGATCGCAGACGTGCCGACCAGCCCGACGACCGAGACCAGAGCGATCAGGGCTGGGAAGAGCGAGAGGATGCCGTAGTACGTGAGCGCGGCGGCCCAGTCCGTCAGGCCGTCATCCATGAACTCCTTGCCGGTGCGCTTCAGCACCGCCACCCAGCCACCCTTGCCGAGCTGGGTCGGCCTGGCGGGCCGCGTCGGCTCGGGCGTCGTCGCGTCGGTCATCGTCTCTCGACTACCCAGCCCATCCGGCGTCAAACGATAAGCCCGACCGCAGCGGTCGCGACAATGGTGGCGTGAACGAGGTCGAGCGAGAGAAGAGGATCGCGGCGGAGGCCGCTGCCGAGCTCGTCGAGGACGGGATGACCGTAGGGCTCGGAACCGGCTCGACCGTCGGGTTCCTGCTGCCGGCGCTCGCTGCGCGCAGTCTCGACATCCGCTGCGTCTCGACCTCGCTGGCAACGGAGAGCGCCGCGGTCGCGCTGGGGCTCCCGGTCGAGCCGTTCGCGGGTCTCGCGCGCCTCGACATCGCGATCGACGGCGCGGATCAGATCGCGCCCGATCTCTGGCTGGTGAAGGGCGGCGGTGCCGCGCACACGCGGGAGAAGGTCGTCGCAGCCGCCGCCGACCGGTTCGTCGTCATCGCCTCGTCGGACAAGCTCGTGGACGCGATCCGAACTCCCATCCCGCTCGAGCTCCTCGCCTACGGTCTCGACGCGACGTTGCGGGCGCTAGGTGACGCCGAGCTTCGCGACGTGCCCCCGAGCCCGGACGGCGGGGTCATTGCGGACTTCACGGGCGCGGTCGAGGATCCAGAGGAGCTGGCGGCGCGGCTGGCGGCAACGCCGGGCGTCGTCGAGCACGGGCTCTTTCCGCCGGAGCTCGTGTCCGAAGTCCTCGTTGGGCGCGAGAGCCACGTCGAGCGCCTGACGCACTGAACCGCCCGAGTCAGAGGCGCATCCCTGTCCTTCTCGGCCACGTCAGACCCCGCCAAGTCGGTGGGAGACGTGGCTGGTTCTAGGCGACGCGGCGCAGATTCGGCCGTGTGGCGAGGCGCAGGCCGGTCTCGCCCTGCCAGCGCGCAACCGGGCCTTCGTGGCGCCGGTGGTACTCGCACAGGGCGTACTCGCCGTCCGCGATATGCGTCTCGGCCACTGCCTCGCGGTCGCAGCGGCGGTTCTCGACGCGGTAGTAGCCCTCGCAGCGGTTCATACTCTCTCCATCGTCGCTCGGAGGCGGTTCCGCATCCCTCTTCGAGTGACATCGCCGTGCTCCTTTCGGTTACGGTCGCGCGCGTGGCGGCCACGCTCATGGACGGACGGGGGCTCGCGGAGCGCATCCGCGCCCGCGTCGCCGAAGAGGTCGCCGAGCACGATGGCCCCATCGGCCTCGCGACGGTGCTCGTGGGCGAGGATCCCGCCTCGGCGATCTACGTGAAGCGCAAGCGCGAGGCCTGCGAGGAGGCCGGAATCGAGTCGATCCACCACGAACCTCCTGCCGACATCTCCGAGGACGACCTCCTCGCCCTGGTCGAGGAGCTGAACGCCGACGAGCGGGTCACAGGACTCCTCGTCCAGCTTCCGCTGCCGGATCACATCGACGAGGACAAGGTCATCCGCGCGATCGACCCGATGAAGGACGTGGACGGTTTTCACCCGGTCAACGCGGGCTTTCTCCTTCAGGGCCGGCCAACACTCCTGCCCGCGACGCCCGCCGGGATCATGGAGATCCTGCGGGAGTACGAGATCCCGCTCTCGGGGGCCAGCGCGATCGTGATCGGCCGCTCGAACATCGTGGGGAAGCCGGCCGCGATCCTGCTCGTCGCCGAGAGCGCGACGGTGACGGTCGCGCACAGCCGGACACGCGACCTGCCCGAGCTCGTTCGTGCGTCGGATGTCGTCGTTGCCGCCGTGGGCCGGGCGGGAACGGTCACCGCCGGGATGGTGAAGCCGGGCGCGACAGTGATCGACGTCGGCATCAACCGGGTCGACGGCAAGGTCGTCGGGGACGTCGACGAGGGCGTCCGCGAGGTCGCCGGCCACCTGACTCCCGTGCCGGGCGGAGTGGGGCCGATGACGATCGCGATGCTCCTCCAGAACACGGTGCAGGCGGCGCGCTACCAGGCTCGCTCGCTGGCCCACCCGCTCGCGTGAACGGCGAGGCCGTGCACCACGCACCGGGCGAGGGTGAACGCCTCGAGATCGGGCCGAACGTCGTCACGATCAAGGCGGCCGGAGAGCACACGGGCGGCACGCTCTTCCTCGGCGAGACCGAGACCGCGCCGGGCTTCCCCGGGCCGCCGCCGCACTACCACGAGCGGCTCCATGACATGTTCTACGTCCTCGAAGGCACGCTCACAGTGCGACTCGGCGATGAGACAGTCGAGGCCGGGCCCGGCACGTTCGTCTGCGTCCCGCCGGGAGTCGTGCACACGTTCTCGAACCGGGGTGACGAGCCGGTGCGGTTCCTGAACTTCAACACGCCGGCCGGGTGGGAGGACTACATGCGTGACCTGGCCTCCGCGTTCGCGCCCGGCGAGGCGGTGACGCCCGAGGCGATCGCAGAGGTCGCGAAGGCATACGACATCGTCGTCGTCGACTAGAGGCTTGATGTGAAATGGGGCGGGGCCGCGCTGCCGCCTCAGACGCGGCTGCAGGCCGTCTCGTCGCCCTTGCACAGGCCACCGGCCTGCGCCGCGGGCGCCGAGCCACCCTGCCTTGGTCTGAGGCGCCCCCACGGGGCGCCAATTTCACATCAAGCCTCTAACGGAGGAGCTCGACAACCTCGTCCGGCCGGCCGTCCTGCCACTTCGGAAGGTGGGCGTACGCCTCGCGCGACTCCCCCGTCTCGACCTCGGGCCCGGCGCCGTGGCGCAGCGCGAGGTCGGAGCGGGGGTACACGGTGTCCTTCGGCCGCGTGCGCCCGCCCGCCATGAAGATCACGCACGGCTCGGCGCCCGCGCCGACGAAGATGTGCTCGGTGCCGGCCGGACAATGGACGAAGTCCCATGCCTGCAGGCGGCGCTCCTCTCCTTCGATCAGAAGCAGGCATTCGCCCTGGAGGACGAGAAAGTCCTCCTGATTGGCCTCGCGGTGGTACATGCCGCTCGGCTGGCCCGGCGAGATCACGCAGAGCGTGAACCCGAGATCGCGGAACTCGGCTGCGTCGCTCTCGATGATGCAGGCGGACCCCATGGCCTCGTTCGTCTCCCATGCTGCTTCGCGAAGATTGACCGTGAACCAGCCGTCCGAGACCGGCTCCATTCCGCGTGCACTTCGCTCCATTCGCGCTTCCTCAACCATGTTTCTCCTTTGGCTCGAATCGGGTTCCGACTACGCAAACCCTTTGGTACAGTCCGATCGCCGCCGAGGTAGGCGGTTTTAGCACCCTGCGCGACGGCTCGCTGCCGGGCCGTCGTCGTGTTTGAAGGAGGAACGTCTTGGCAGAAGGCACCGTGAAATGGTTCTCGAACGAGAAGGGCTACGGCTTCATCGCCCGCGAGGGCGCGGAGGACGTGTTCGTGCACTTCTCGGCCATCCAGGGCGACGGCTATAAGTCGCTGATGGAGGGCCAGAAGGTCGAGTTCGAGGTCGTGCAGGGTCAGAAGGGCCTGCAGGCGGCGAACGTCCAGATCGTCTAGATAGGGGCGTGAACCGATTTGGCGGGCCCCGACGAGGGGCCCGCTCTCTTTAAGGTGTTGGAGGTTCCGTTATGGCAATCAGCCGAGAAGACGTCATCCACGTCGCCCATCTTGCGCGGCTCGAGATCCCCGAGGACGAGATCGACCGAGTCCGCGAGGAGCTCGGCGCGATCCTCGAGGCGGTCGGGAAGGTCTCCGAGCTCGACCTCGACGACGTCGAGCCAACCTCGCATCCGCTCGACGTCGTGAACGTGTTCGGCGACGACGAGCCGC
This sequence comes from uncultured Actinomycetes bacterium, assembly GCA_963733135.1. GTDB lineage: Bacteria > Actinomycetota > Thermoleophilia > Gaiellales > Gaiellaceae > CAVTBX01. The sequence continues at coordinate 14,808 of CAVTBX010000008.1, read as the reverse complement.
GCCCGTCGCTTCCGCGGGAGGAGGCGCTGAAGAACGCGCCCGACCCCGAGGGCGGCGCGTTCCGAGTCCCGGCGGTCGGTTGAGCGTGCGCGACTTCCGTGACACTTCCGCGCGGCCCTTGGCGCGTTGTGCGCGCCACGCGCGCGCTTTTCCGCACTATGCTCGGGAGCTGGTAGGCGGGAGGGTCGGGACCCGCCTTACCCGCGCGCGAGACGGAGACGCGACCCGGTGATCGACACACTCCGCCTTACCGCCGAGGAGGCGGCCGGGCTTCTCGAGCGCAACGAGGTCTCCGGCGCCGAGCTCGCCGACGCCTACCGCGCCGCGATCGCCGACCGCGACCCCGAGCTCAACGCCTACCTCCACGTCACCGAGGAGGCGGGCGACGGCGTCCCGATCGCGCTCAAGGACATCATCACCACCGAAGGCATCCCGACAACCGCCGGCTCCCGGATCCTCGAGGGGTACGTCCCCGTCTTCGACTCGACCGTCGCTGCTCGCGTCAAGGCCGCCGGGCTCCCGACTCTCGGCAAGACCAACATGGACGAGTTCGCGATGGGCTCGTCCACCGAGAACAGCGCCTATGGCCCGACCAAGAACCCCTGGGATCCGACCCGCGTCCCCGGAGGCTCGAGCGGCGGCTCCGCGGCCGCCGTCGCCGGCGGGCTCGCCCCCTGGGCGCTCGGCTCCGATACCGGCGGCTCCATCAAGCAGCCCGCCGCCCTCTGCGGCATCGTCGGCCTCCGCCCGACCTACGGCACCGTCAGCCGCTACGGCATCGTCGCGTTCGCCTCGAGCCTCGACCAGGTCGGCCCGCTCACGAAGACGGTCCGCGACTGCGCCCGCCTCTACGAAGTCATCGCAGGCCGCGACCCATGCGACTCAACCACCGTCGACCTTCCCGAGCCGGTCGAGATCCCCACACAGGAAGACCTCAAGGGCCTTCGCATCGGCATCGCGCCCGAGCTGAACGAGGTCGAGGGCATCGAGCCCGGCGTGAAGGAGGCCGTCGACAGGGCCCTCCGCCTAGCCGAAGTCCTCGGCGCCGACATCGGCCCCACGACCCTCCCCAAGTCAGTCGACTACGGCCTAGCCTGCTACTACCTGATCGCACCGGCCGAGGCGAGCTCGAACCTCTCCCGCTACGACGGCGTCCGCTACGGCTACCGCGCCGAGACGAACGGCGGCGGCCTCACCGCCCTCTACGAGCGCACCCGCTGGAAGGGCTTCGGCGCCGAGCCGAAGCGCCGCATCCTGCTTGGCACCTACGCGCTCTCGGCCGGCTACTACGAGGCCTACTACGGCAAGGCCCAGAAGGTGCGCACGGTCATCAAAGACGAGTTCGCCAAAGCCTTCGAGGACTACGACCTCCTCCTCAGCCCGACCTCGCCGACCGTCGCCTTCGAGCTCGGCGCCAAGACCGCCGACCCGCTGGCCATGTACCTCTCGGACGTCCTGACGATCCCGCCGAACATGGCCGGCCTGCCCGGGCTCTCGATCCCTTGCGGCGTCTCCGACGGGCTCCCGGTCGGCCTCCAGCTGATCGGCCCGCAGTTCTCCGAGAACACGCTCTTCGGCGCCGGCCACGCGCTCGAGCGCGCGCTCGGCTTCGACTACGTCCCGGAGCGCCTGCGGTGAAGCGAATCGACGACCCCGGCGCCGACTTCGTCCCCGCCTGCGAGGAGAAGCTCGGCTTCCTCGAGCGCGAGCTCGGCTTCCACCGCCGCGTCGTCGACGGCACCGCCGTCCAGTTCGAGGGCGACCGCACCGCCGTCCGCGTCGAGCTCGCCCCGCGCGACGACGAGATCTGCGTCTGGCTCGTCCGCCTCGTGAACGGCCGCATGCCGCCCGTGTTCTCGTATGCGCCCTCGCACTGGATCCCGCTCGACGAGCTCGAGCCTGGACTCCGGTACCGCCGCCGCATGTGGGGTGACCGCTTCAGCCGCGACGAGCTCGACCGCACGCTCGCGATGACCGCCTCCGCGCTCCACCGAAACGAAGAGGTGCTGCGCGGCGACCACGAGATCTTCGACAGGCACGCGCGATGAAGGACGGCTGGGAAGCGGTCATCGGCCTCGAGATCCACGTCCAGCTGAAGACCAGGACGAAGATGTTTTGCCGTTGCGAGAACGCCTCGGGCGAGGACGAGAACACGCGCACGTGCCCGGTCTGCCTCGCGCACCCCGGCGTGTTGCCGGTGCCGAACCGCCAGGCGGTCGAGTGGACGATGCGGCTCGGCCTCGCGCTCGACTGCGAGATCGCCGAGCGGGCCCTCTTCCACCGCAAGCACTACTGGTACGCCGACCTCCCGAAGGGCTACCAGATCTCCCAGTACGACATCCCTCTCGCCGCGGGCGGGCGCTTCGTCGTGCCCGGGCCGGACGGCGACCGGGAGATCGGCATCGTCCGCGCGCACCTCGAGGAGGACGCCGCGAAGTCGATCCACGTCGGCGGCGCCGGCGGCCGGATCGCGGGCTCCGACACCACGCTCGTCGACTTCAACCGCGGCGGCACACCGCTCGTCGAGATCGTCGCCGAGCCGGACATCCGCTCGCCCGAGGAGGCCCGCCGCTTCCTCCAGCTCCTCCGCCAGACCGTCGTCGAGCTCGGCATCTCCGACGCGGAGATGGAGAAGGGCTCGCTCCGCTGTGACGCCAACGTCTCCGTCCGGACACCCGGCGAGGACTACCGGACGAAGACCGAGCTCAAGAACATGAACTCGTTCAAGTTCGTCGCCGACGGGATCGCCGCCGAGGTCGACCGCCAGATCGCCGCGTACGAGAGCGGGGAGGAGGTGACGCAGGAGACGCGCCACTACGACCCGTCGAGCGGCCAGACGAGCGCGCTCCGCTCGAAGGAGTACGCGGACGACTACCGCTACTTCCCCGAGCCCGACATGGTGCCGATGGAGCCCGACCGCGAGTGGGTCGAGACCCTGCGCGCCGACCTGCCCGAGATTCCCGGCACGCGTGTGCGCCGGCTCGAGGAGGCCGTCGGCTTCGATCTAGCTGAGGGCCTGGTGACGAGCGGCCGAGACCGCCTCTACGAGCGGGTCGGTGGCGACGACCGCCGTGCCGTAGCCAATGTCCTCATGAACCAGTTCGCCGCGAGCGGCGTCGATCCAGAGGAGGCAAGCGCCGACGAGCTAGCAAAGCTCATCGAAGCGAAGGACGCGATCCCGCGCGCCGCGTTCCTGGAGGCCCTGTCCGCGAGCGGCAACGGCGACTTCCGGGCCGAGGCCTACCTGGGCGAGGCGGTGATCGCCGACGAGAGCGAGCTCGACCCTGTCATCGAGAGGATCCTGGCCGCCAACGAGGCTCAGGTAGAGCAGTACCGCTCAGGCAAGGAAGGCCTACTGGGGTTCTTCGTCGGGCAGGTGATGAGAGAGACCGGCGGGAAGGCGAACGCGAAGGTTGTGAACGAGCGGTTGCGCGAGAAGCTCGACGCAGCGGCGTAGATAGCGCGACGACTAGGACACGGTGACGACGTAGTCGTAACAACGCGCGGGCTACCCTGGCTCCATCGCCACCGGTAACGCCATCGATCGCCGTGATGACCTTCGCAACATCGCCATCGTCGCCCACGTCGACCACGGGAAGACGACCCTTGTCGACGCCATGCTCTGGCAGGCTGGGTCCTTCCGCGAGAACCAGGATGTGGCGGAGCGGGTCATGGACTCGCACGATCTCGAGCGGGAGAAGGGCATCACGATCCTCGCCAAGAACACGGCCGTTCGGATGGGCGGGACGAAGATCAACATCGTCGACACGCCCGGGCACGCGGACTTCGGCGGGGAGGTGGAGCGCGGGCTGACGATGGTGGACGGCGTGCTTCTCCTCGTCGACGCGAGCGAGGGGCCGCTGCCGCAGACGCGGTTCGTGCTTCGCAAGGCGCTCGAAGCGCGGCTGCCGGTCGTCCTCGTCGTGAACAAGGTGGACAGGCCGGATGCGCGGCCCGAGGAGGTCGTGAACGAGGTCTATGAACTCTTTCTCGACCTGGACGCGGACGAGTCTCAGATCGAGTTCCCCATCGTCTACGCGAACGCGCGCGCGGGGCAGGCCGGGCCGTCGCCCGACGACCTCGCGCCCGACCTCGGGCCGCTCTTCGACGCGCTCTTCGAGACCGTCCCGCCGCCGACCTACGACCCGGAGCACCCGCTCCAGGCGCTCGTCACGAACCTCGACGCGTCGCCCTACGTCGGGCGGCTCGCGCTCCTCCGCGTCCGGCATGGCACGCTCCGGAAGGGTGCTCCGATCGCGTGGTGCCGCGCCGACGGGACTATCGAGCCCGCGCGCGTCTCCGAGCTCTACGTCACCGAGGCGCTCGACCGTGTTCCGGCCGAGGAGGCGGGGCCGGGGGAGATCGTCGCGCTCGCGGGCCTTCCCGGCGTGACGATCGGCGAGACGATCGCCGACCCGGACGACCCGCGGCCGCTCCCTGTCACGGCGGTCGATGAGCCGTCGCTCTCGATGACGATCGGGATCAACACGTCGCTGCTCTCCGGCCGGGAGGGCGACCGACTGACTGCGAGCCAGATCGAGGCGCGGCTTCAGCAGGAGCTCGTCGGCAACGTCTCGCTTCGCGTCCTCCCGACCTCGCGCGCCGAGGCGTGGGAGGTGCAGGGTCGCGGGGAGCTGCAGCTCGCCGTCCTCGTCGAGATCATGCGTCGCGAGGGCTTCGAGCTCACGGTCGGCAAGCCGGAGGTGCTCACGAAGGAGACCGACGGGAAGCGGCACGAACCGGTCGAGCGCGTCTCGATCGACGTGCCGGAGGACTACATCGGCGTCGTCACGCAGCTCCTCGCTCTCCGCAAGGGGCGCCTCGCGCAGATGGTCAACCACGGCACGGGCTGGGCCCGGATGGAGTACGTCGTGCCGGCGCGCGGGTTGATCGGCTTCCGCACCGAGTTCCTGACCGAGACGCGCGGGACGGGGATCCTCCACCACGTCTTCGAGGGCTGGGAGCCGTGGCACGGCGAGCTCCGCACGCGCCCGACCGGGAGCCTCGTCGCCGACCGCCGCGGCCAGGCGACGTCGTTCGCGATCCTCGGCCTCCAGGAGCGCGGCTCGCTCTTCATCGCGCCGCGGACGGAGGTCTACGAGGGGATGGTCGTCGGCGAGAACGCGCGCGCCGAGGATCTCGACGTGAACGCCACGAAGGAGAAGAAGCTCACGAACATGCGCTCGTCGACCGCAGACGAGCTCGTCCGCCTGATCCCGCCGCGCCCGCTCTCGCTCGAGCAGGCGCTCGAGTTCATCGCCGACGACGAATGCGTCGAGGTCACGCCCGCGAGCATTCGCCTGCGGAAGGTCGAGCTGTCCGCGACGAGGCGGGCCACGCTGGCGTCACGCCGGAAGCGTGACCGCGAGGCCGCGCCGGTCTAGACGTTCGGCGCCGCGGCCCTCGGGTTTTCGAGCTCGGCGATGAACGCGACGACGACCTGGAGCGACAGGCGGGCTTGTGAGTCACCTGCTTGGAGACGATCCTCGAGCGATCGCTGGAGGCCGCGCGGCACTTCCAACTCCTGGCAGGCCCAGAGACCGTCAGCGGGTCGCTTCCCGTTCTGGGATGAACGGCCGGCCAGCTCGGTCGCTTCACCGTTCGCGCTGATCCTCTCGACGACGACGTAGCCCTCGTGCTGAGAGGCCACGCGCTCCACGTCCAGCCACTCGTGGCCCGGCTGGACGAGGAAACGAAGCCGCGACGAACGGATCGCCGTGTACGCCTGGATGCCCAGTACGACGGGCTCGTGACACGCCGCGCTCGCGCACTCGCAGATGGCATGCACGATGCCGCCGTCTCCGTCGACCTCCTGGAACCCACCCTGCTCCAGCGCGACTACGCGTTCGTTCACCTCCCGGAAGAGGAGTTGATTCCCCGCTGCGCGCTCGTTCAGAACAATCGCCATCTCGCCCCTCTCGGCTGCTGTCGACCAGATCGGCCGGGGTAGTGCCCTTCAGGCGCTCCGCCGTAATCGGTCGGAGCTGAGAGCGAAAGAGCGCGGGAAAGAACCGCCTCGACTGCCAAGGACGGTAGCACTCTCGCTTGGTCGGCGAGAGAAATTCGAGGTAGCGTGAGTTTGAGGTCGGCTCTCGACTAGAGGGCGATCGCGGCTTCGCCCGACTGGACCTCCGGCGGGCTCGCGCCTACGTCACCGGCGTTCTCTCGGATCCATTCGGCCGCGCGCCTGCTGGACTCGTCGCCTCCCGCGGCCTCGTCGAAGACGCTGATCGTGAAGCCACCGTCGTCGCTGCGGACGAGGTAGTAAGCGCGGAAGCCGTCGATCCCGGTGATGAGGCTTCGCACTGTGTCTTCGTTGTCGACGATCACGTCGATGAGCTCTCGGGCTCCGCTTCCTGAGTAGTTCCGGACGGTCACGTGCATGGGGGCACCTCCGCTTCGCCGCCGGCAGCGGCTGCGCCGGCTCGGCGCGAGTTTCCCACCCTCGGAGGCGCGAGTCCACCCGGCCCGAGAGCAGACGCAGCCGGCCCGCGCGGCTCACGCCGACCCGAGCACCGCATAGCCTTTCGCTATGCCCACCTGCGCTCGCTGCGGCCAGGACAACCTCGACGGGTTTCCCCGCGCGCGGCGCGAGGCCTCGTCCCACCTCGTTACCCTCGTCGGCGTGCCTCCCCTCGCGGCCGACGCGCGGCTCCTCGCGGCGGAGGTGCTGCTCGCGGCTTCGGCCTAGGAGAGTCATGGCCAGGACGGACGACCCGCTCGAGCACGGACGCCAGGCCTACGCGGCGCGTCGCTGGGCCGAGGCTCAGAGAAGCCTTGCGGCGGCCGACAGCGCGTCGCCCCTCAGGGCGGACGACCTCGAGCTGCTCGCGACCGCGCTCTACATGCTCGGGCGAGACGACGAGTCACTCGCCGTCTTCGAGCGCCAGCACCACGCGCACCTCGACGCCGGCGAGCCGCTCCTGGCGGCGCGCCGCGCGATCTGGCTCGGCATCAACTTCGCGCTCCGAGGAGAGATGGGCCCCGCGACGGGCTGGCTCGGGCGCGCACAGCGGCTCCTCGAGGAGGTCGGCGAGGACTCTGTCGAGCGGGGCTACGCGCTCCTGCCGATGATCTTCCGGCACGAGGCGAGCGGCGACTTCGCGGCCGCGGCGGCGACCGCGGGAGAGGCCCTCGAGGTCGCACAGCGCTTCGACGATATGGACCTCTTCGCGCTCGCGGCGCAGGCGCAGGGCACGATGCTGATCGGCGACGGGAGGGTCGGGGAGGGGCTCGCGATCCTGGACGAGGCCATGGTGGTCGCGACGGGCCGGGAGCTCAACCCGATCGTCACGGGACTCGTCTACTGCGGTGTGATCCTTGCCTGCCAGAAGGTCTACGAGCTGCGGCGCGCCCAGGAGTGGACGCAGGTGCTCACGCGCTGGTGCGACAACCAGACCGATCTCATCGCCTTCACCGGCCGCTGCCACGTTCACCGGGCGGAGGTCATGCAGGTACACGGCGACTGGTCGGACGCTCTCGAAGAGGCGAGCCGGGCGAGCCGGCGTCTCGTCGAAACCGGCAATCTCTCTGCGGCCGGGCTTGCCTACTACCGCGTGGGAGAGCTCCGACGCCTGCGCGGCGAGTTCGAGGCAGCCGAGGACGCGTACACGACCGCGAGCCGGTACGGGTGGGAGCCGCAGCCCGGCCTCGCGCAGCTTCGGCATGCGCAGGGCAGGGGCGACGCGGCGGCGGCGTCGATCCGGCGGGCACTCGGGGAGACGACCGAGCCACTCAAGCGTGCCGCGCTTCTGCCGGCGCTCATCGAGGTCATGCTCGCGACGGGTGATCGTGAGGAGGCCCGTACCGCGTGCCGCGAGCTCGCCGAGATCACGGAGGGTTTCCAGAGCGGCATGTTGAGTGCCGTCGTCTCGCAGGCTCGCGGAGCCGTCGAGCTTGCGAGCGGCGATGCTCAGGAGGCGCTCGTCCGGCTTCGGTCGGCCTGCCAAGCGTGGCAGGAGCTCGGGGCGCCGTACGAGGTCGCCCGCGTGCGGGCTCTGATCGGCGCCGCCTGCCGCGCGGTCGGTGATCACGATGCGGCCACGCTCGAGCTCGAAGCGGCCCGCGAGACCTTCGAGCTGCTCGGCGCGGCTCCGGACCTCGCGCGGCTCGACGCGGGCGAGGCGCGTGGGCCGGACGGCCACGGGCTAACCGCCCGCGAGCTCGAGGTCCTGCACCATATCGCCGCCGGCCGGACCAATCGCGAGATCGCCGCTGAGCTCGTCATCAGCGAGCACACCGTCGCTCGCCACGTTCAGAACATCTTCACGAAGCTCCGGCTCTCCTCACGGAGCGCCGCGACGGCATTCGCCTTCGAGCACGACCTCGTCTGACGGGCGCGTGGTCAGTTCTGACCACATGGGCTCTCGGTGAAGTTGGCTGATCCGTGCGATGCCGGCCGGCCGGCATCCCCCTAGCGTTGCTCCCATCCGACGACAGGGAGGACGCCAAGATGGCAGTCATGGAGAACACGACGGATCGAGGCCCGGGTCTCGACGCGGGCACGGAGCGGCACGAAACCGTGGTCGTCGGCGGCGGCCAGGCCGGCCTCGCGACGGCGTACCACCTGAAGAGGCTCGGGCGTGAGTGTCTCGTGCTCGATGCGAACGAGCGGGTCGGCGATTCCTGGCGGAAGCGGTGGCCGTCGCTTCGGCTCTACTCGCCGGCTGCGAACGACTCGCTGCCGGGGATGCGCTTTCCGGCGCCGCGGTACTCGTACCCGAGTGGGCTCGAGATGGCCGACTACCTGGAGGCGTACGCGAATCGGTTCGACCTTCCAGTGCGGACCGGGGCCGCTGTCGAGTCGCTCGAGCGAAACGGCGAGGGCTACGTCGTGACTGCGGGCGGCCGCCGGATCGAGGCCGACAACGTCGTCGTGGCTGCCGGGCTCTTCACCGACCCGGTCGTCCCGGACTTCGCGCCCGACCTCGATCCGGGCATCATCCAGCTCCACTCGCGGGACTATCGAAGCCCGGCGCAGCTTCAGCTCGGCTCGGTGCTCGTGGTCGGAGCCGCCCACTCGGGCGCCGACATCGCGTTCGAGGCCGCGAACGCCGAGCACGAGACGGTGCTCTGCGGGCGGAGCACGGGTCAGCTCCCGTTCCGGGTCGACAGTCGCTTCGCACAGTTAGGAAACCCGCTCATGCGGTTCGTCGCCATGCACGTCCTGAGCATGGGGACGCCGATCGGGCGAAAACTCCGCCCGGAGATCCGCTCTGTTGGTGGGCCGCTTCTCCGCATTCGGGCTGACGACCTGAGGGAGGCCGGGGTCGAGCGCGTCTTCGAGCGTGCTGTCGGCGTGGTCGACGGCAAGCCCGTGCTGGCCGACGGTCGCGTCCTCGACGTCGCCAACGTCGTCTGGTGCACCGGCTTCAAGAACCGGTACCGCTGGATCCACATCCCGATCCCGATGGGTGAGGACGGGTTCCCGGAGCAGGAGCGCGGCGTCGTTCCTGGGCTCCCCGGCCTCTACTTCACCGGGATCCTGTTCCAGTACGCGTTCAGCTCGATGCTCGTCCTCGGCGCGGGCCGGGATGCGAAGCGCGTCGCGAAGCACATCGTGTCGCGCCGCGGCGTCCCTGCGGCGGCGTGAGCAAAGACGAGACACCGATGGACGATCTGCTCGTCTGGAACGGGATGGTCACGCGCGTTCGCCGACGGAGGGGCATGCCGCGAGCCCGACCTCGCCGACCAGCCCGAGCCCGGAAGCGGCCGAGCCACTAGGCAAGCCCGCCGCAGAGTGCGAGGATTCATGCCCATGCGAACCAAGGCGGCAGCGGCGGTCGTGCTCGTGTGGGGGCTCGGTGTAGCCGCCCACGCCGGCGCGGCCACCTTGAGGGTGAACTGCGACAACCGGCCGCTTCAGCCGGTGATCGACAATGCGGCGCCCGGATCGACGATCCTCGTGAAGGGGACGTGTGCTGAGATCACGATCGACAAGAACCTCACACTGCGCGGCAACCCTCGGGCGACGATCGACGCCCAGGAGGATGATCGAGCGGTGAACGTCCAGAACGCGACCCGCGTGACTCTGCGTGACCTGAAAATCACCGGCGGTCGCGCCATCCTGGGCGGCGGCGGGATCGCCCACGTCCAAGGTCGTCTCACGCTGCGAGGGGTCAACGTCGTCGGAAACACCGCCATTGGAGGGACCGGGCCGACGACGCTGGCCGCCGGCGGCGGCATCTACTCCGTCGACGGATCTCTTCGGCTCGTCAACTCGTCGGTCCGAAACAACCTCGCGGTTGACGACGCGGGACCGGATTCCCCGGCCGCCGGCGGCGGAGGGATCGCTCGACTGGGCGGCAACTTGACGCTCGAAAACACGACCGTTTCCTCCAACCGAGCCATCGCTGAGTCCGGACTCGGGTTGGCGAATCCGAACGTAGCCGGCGGAGGCATCTTCATGAACGAGGGCCGCCTGACGCTCGTCGGTTCGCACGTGAACGGCAACCGAGCCATCGCGATCGGGACCGGGCCGGCCGACAACGCCGATGCGGTTGGAGGCGGAATCGACATGCTCGTCGCCGGGTTGTCCGTTCGGGGCTCGACGGTCAACGGCAACCGCGCTGTGACGGCGCTGGCGGGCGGCCTCGCGCGATCGGAGGGTGGGGGTTTGCACGGCTACACACAACAGGGATCGATCCGGAGCAGCGTTCTCGATGCCAACCAGGTTCGATCGACCTCCTCGGGCGGGGCGACCACAAACGTGATCGGCGGTGGGGGATACCTGGAGGCTCCGGACGGGCTGACCATCCGCGGCTCGCGGGTCACCGACTCGCTTGCGTTTGCGACGACCGGCGGGATGACCACGGGCCGCGGCGCCGGGCTCGACCTCGCGTCCGGAACGTTTCGGCTGTTCTCGTCCCGCATCGCGGGCAACGAGATCGAGGTCTCCGGGGACACAGGCCCGAACACCGCTCGCGGCGCAGGCTTGATCGCCACTGCCGCGGCTGTACTCGAGCTTCAGAACACCAGCGTGAACGCGAACCGCGCGCGCGCGGAAGGCGTCGCGGGGTCCGCGTCGACCGGAGGCGGGATAGAGATCGATAACGCGACACTCGAGCTCCGTGCGTCGACCGTCAGCAGAAACGTCACCTCGGCCCAGGGCCAGGCGCGTGGCGGCGGGATCATCCTCGTGTCGGCCGGGCCGCACACGATGACGAACTCGACGATCGCTGGGAACCGCGCCAGCGGTGCGACAGCCCGCGGCGGCGGCGTCAACACCGCTGCAGACCTCATCGTGAGGAACGCGACCATCGCGCGGAACGAGGCCAGGCTCGGCGGCGGTCTCTACGTCGAGGGCGGTACGACCGAGCTTCGGGCCACCCTCGTGGGGAAGAACACGGCGCCGGAGTCGCCGGATTGCGGCGGGCCGGTCGGCTCGGCCGGCTTCAACCTCATAGCCAGGACGGTCGAGTGCATGTTCACCAGCATCGGCTCCGACCGGCTCGGCGCGATGCCGAAGCTCGGCGTACTCGGCTCGAACGGAGGCCCGACCGCGACGATCCCGCTTCGACCCGGGAGCCGTGCCCTGAACGCGATTCCGGAAAGCCAGTGCACGGTCGGGAGAGACCAGCGCGGCGTCCGGCGCCCGCAGGGGCGGCGCTGCGATATCGGCGCATACGAACGCAAGACCTGATCCGCGGAGACACGTCATTCTTTACGGCGTGTTCGACCACGTCACGATCCGCGTCTCCGACCGTGAGGCCTCGGAGCGGTTCTACGAGACGGTGCTCCGCGCCCTCGGGTCGGAGAAGGGCTGGAGCGACGAGGCGATCGCCGAGTGGAACACGTTCTCCCTCATGGTTGCGGCGGCGAGCGAGGAGAAGCCCGCCACGCGGCGACTCCACCTCGGGTTCCAGTCACCCTCGCGTGAGCTCGTCGACGAGTTCTGGCGCGTCGGCACGGAAGCGGGCTACCCGAGTGACGGAGAGCCCGGGCCGCGGCCGGAGTACGGCGACGACTACTACGGGTCGTTCCTCCTCGACCCGGACGGGAACAGCGCGGAGGCAGCCCATCACGGCTCCATGCGCGGCGAGGGCCCGATCGACCACCTCTGGATCCGGGTCGCGGACGTCGCGCGCGCCAAGGCGTTCTACGAGGCCGTTGCGGAGCACGCGGGCTTGGGGCTGAACCACGATTCGGCAGAGCGCGCACAGTTCGTCGGGTCGGCCGGCTCCTTCTCGGTCGTGGCCGGCGACGAGGCGACAGAGAACGTCCATCTCGCGTTTCCGGCGGCGACGAACGACGCGGTGGACGAGTTTCATCGAGCCTTGACGGAGGCGGGTTACGAGGACAACGGCCCGCCCGGCGAGCGCGAGATCTACCACCCTCGCTACTACGGCGCGTTCGTCCTCGACCCGGACGGCAATAACGTCGAGCTCGTGAACCACAATCGCGGATGAGCGATCCGCTCTGGGCACGCGGCGAAGTCGAGCCCGCTCTCGAGGCGGCGGCTCGGGAGGCTGCCGCCTACCTCCGTGACATCGGCACCGCGCATGTTCTTCGGCCGGGATCGGCCGAGGTGGCTGAAACCTGGCGGGAAGATCTGCCGGAGCAGGGTCAGGGGACGCTGCCGGCGGTCGAGGAGCTCGCGCGGCGCGGTCAGGAGGCTGCAACCAGATCGAACGGCCCGCGGTTCTTCCACTTCGTGATGGGCGGCGGCACGCCCGCGGCGCTCGCCGCCGACTGGCTCACCTCCGCGTATGACCAGAGCGCCTACACCTGGGCCTCGTCGCCGTTCGCCTCGGCGCTCGAGCAGGTGGCCGTCGACTGGCTACGCCAGCTCTTCGAGCTTCCCGATGGCTTTGGCGGCGTGCTCGTCACGGGTGGGACGATGGCGAACTTCACGGGTCTCACCGCCGCGCGAAGCTGGTGGGCCGAGCGGCTCGGCGTCGACGTCGAGGACGCGGGCCTCGCCGGCTTGCCGCCGCCGGCGATCTTGACGAGCGGTTACGTGCATTCCACCGCGGTGCTGGCACTTGGGATGCTCGGGCTCGGCCGGGGAAACGTGCAGACCCTGGCCCGCGACGGCACTGGTCGCCTGGACGTCGAGGGGCTGCGGGACCGTCTGGAGGCGCTCGATACGCCGGCGATCCTGATAGCGAACGCGGGGGAGGTGAATGCGGGCGGCTTCGACCCGATCTCGGAGCTGGCCGACCTCGCCGAGGAGCACGACGCTTGGCTCCACGTCGACGGCGCCTTCGGGCTCTTCGCGCGCGTGGCGCCGGCCTCCAGGCACCTGACCGAGGGCGTGGAGCGCGCGCACTCGATCGCGTCGGACGGTCACAAGTGGCTCAACGTGCCGTACGACTGCGGATTCACGTTCGTCCGTGAGCCCGCACGACTCGTACGGGCGCTCAACGTCAGCGCGCCCTACCTCCCATCGCCGGACGACCCGCACCCGAACTTCGGCTTCATGTCGCCGGAGAGCTCCCGGCGTGCGCGGGCCCTTGCGGTCTGGGCGACGCTCTACGCCTACGGCCGCGCCGGCCACCGGGAGATGGTCGAGCGCCACCTGGCGCTCGCGCAGCACCTCGCTCGGCGGGTCGACGCCGAGCCGGAGCTCGAGCGCCTCGCGGACGTGCCGCTGAACATCGTCTGCTTTCGCGCCCGCCCGAGCGGCGTCTCGGAGGAGAGCCTGGACGACCTGAACCGGGAACTCGGCGCCGAGCTGCTCCGGGACGGGCGCGTCTTCGCCGGCACCACGGTCTACGACGACAAGGTCGCGTTCCGACCGGCGATCGTGAACTGGCGCACCGAGGAGGGCGACGTCGATCTGCTCGTCGACGTGCTCCTCGAGCTGCTCCGAGCCCGCGGCTAAAGCGCTCGGATCACGCGCGCCGGGTTGCCCGCGACGACGACGCCCGGCGGGACGTCGCGAACGACCACGCTTCCTGCGCCCACAACCGAGTTGTCGCCCACCGTGACGCCCGGCCCGATGATCGCGCCGTCGCCGATGGCCGCGTAGATGTGGACACCGGGGCCGACCTCGGTGATCTCCCCGATCTCGACCGGGGCGCAGTCGAGGACGACGCAGCCGAAGTTCAGGAACGCCCCCGCGCCGATCGAGACGTTCCAGCCGTAGTCGCACTGAAACGGCGTCTCGAGCCAGGCGTTCTCGCCGAAGGCCACGAAGAGCTCGCGTGCGAGCGCGACCCGCTCAGCGGGCTCGCTTGCGTTCAGCCTGGCTAGGAGCTCTCGCGCCCGGCTGCGTTCGGCCGCCAGCTCCGGGTCCGAGCCTCGGTACAGCTCGCCGGCGAGCATCTTGGCGCGTTCGCTGTCAGCGGCCAACAGAGACGACGCGCGCCCGCCAGGAGCCGCGCGGGGCCGCAACATCGACCTCGTCGCCCTCCTTGGCGCCGACGAGCGCCTTGCCGAGCGGCGAGGCCGGCGAGACCCCACCGACGCTCGAGATCTCGACCTCCATCTGATCGCCGTCGTCCAGGCGCTCGATGGTGACGCGGGAGCCGACTGCGACCGCGCCAGTCCTCGCGGCGGCGTCTTCGTCGACGAGCTCGGCTCTGTTCAGGCGGTCGCGGAGGATCGTGATGCGGCGCTCGAGGAGGCCCTGCTCGTTCTTCGCGGCGTGGTACTCGAAGTTCTCCGAGAGGTCGCCGAAGCCGCGCGCGGTCTTGATCGCCTGGACGACCTCGTTGCGCTTCGGGCCCTCGAGCTCGGCCAGCTCGGCCTCGAGCTGCGCCTTCTGCGAACGGGTGACGTGCTCCGCTCCGTCCTTCACGATCACCCACCCTAGCCAGTCGGCTAGCGACGGTGTAGGCCGATTCCGCTGCTACGGTAAGAGCA
>CAVTBX010000007.1:382500-388124 GCA_963733135.1 uncultured Actinomycetes bacterium | reverse complement strand
ACGTCGGTCTACCGGAACCTGGAGCTCCTGGAGAAGCTCGGCCTCGTGCGCCACGTCCATCTGGGTCACGGTCCCGGCCTCTACGCGCTCGCCGAGGAGGACGAACGCGAGTACCTCGTGTGCGAGTCGTGCGGAGCCGTGCGGGCCGCTTCGGGAGCGGAGCTCGAGGGCGTCCGCGACCTGATCCGAGCTGAGCTCGGCTTCGAGGCGCGCTTCAGCCATTTCCCGATCGTCGGCCTGTGCTCCCGGTGCGCGGGCCACACGCCGCAACAAGCGTAAGGAGGGCTCTATGCATATCCCGGACGGATTTCTCAGCGGCGAGGTTGCAGCGGTCACGGGAGTCGCGGCCGCGGGTGCGGTGGCCTACAGCCTGCGGAAGGCGAATCGGGAGCTCGACGAGCGGACTGTTCCGCTCCTCGGGGTCACCGCTGCGTTCATCTTCGCCGCCCAGATGCTGAACTTCCCGGTGGCCGGCGGGACGAGCGGCCACCTGCTCGGCGCCGCGCTCGCGACCTTCCTGCTCGGCCCCTGGCTCGCCTGCCTCGTCTTGGCGGTCGTGCTGACCGCGCAAGCGTTTCTCTTCGCGGACGGCGGCATCACCGCGCTCGGCGCCAACGTCTTCAACATGGGGGTGATCGGAGCCCTCGTCGTCGGCTTGCTCGTCCTCGCGCTTCGCGATGTCCTGCCCAAGAGCCGGCCCGTCTTCCTCGGCCTCGTCGCGGCCGGGGCCTGGCTCGCCGTGATGGCCGGCGCCGGGGCGACCTCGGTCGAGCTCGCGATCTCCGGCACGGTTCCGCTCACCACCGTTCTCCCGGCGATGCTGGGCGTCCACGCGCTGATCGGGGTCGGAGAAGCCGTCGTCACCGTCGCCGCGATCAGCGCCGTCCTCGCCTCGCGTCCCGACCTCGTGGCTCTCGACCTGACCCCGGCCGAAGTGGGCGCCGGGCGACCTGCCGTGGAAGGAGCCCTTCGATGAAGCGCCTCTCGCTCGGTCTCTTCGTCCTCCTCGCGCTCGCCGTCTCCGTGGGACTCGGGGTTGCGGTCTCGCCGTGGGTCGACTCCTCGCCGGACGGCCTCGAGAAGGTCGCCGAGAACAAGGGCTTCCTCGAGGACGGCCGCCTGCATGGGGTGCAGGAGAGCGCTCCGGTGCCCGACTACGCCTTCCCCGGAATCGACAATCCGAGGGTCGCCACCGGTGTGGCGGGCTTCGTCGGCGTTCTGATCGTCGCCGCGGCAGGCACCGGGCTTGCGTTCCTCGCCCGACGCCGAACGCCTCGGGGTCGGGAGGAGGAAGCCCCGGCGGGAGCCGTGTGAGCGGCCACCGACCCGAGCTGGTCGGGATCGCCGGGAACGAGACGAGCCCGATCCATCGGCTCGACCCCAGGGCAAAGCTGCTTGGGCTCGCCGGGCTGACCGTGGTCGCGGTCTCGACGCCGCTTCAGGCCTGGCCGGTCTACGTCGCCTGCGGTTTCGTTCTCGCCGTTGTGGCACTCGTAGCAGGGGTCGGCGGCAGGACGATCTGGCGGCGCGCTCGGATCGTCTTGCCGCTCGTCCTCTTCGTGGCGCTCTTCCTGCCCTTCGCACGCGAGGGTGGGACGACGTGGTCTCTCGGCCCGCTCACGGTCTCCGAGGCAGGGCTCGCGGTGTTCGCGACCGTTGCCGCCAAGGCGACGCTCGGCACGGTGAGCGCCGTGCTGCTCGCGGCGACGACCTCGTTCCCGGACGTTCTCCGTGCGCTCGAGTCGCTGCGCGTCCCGCGCATGCTGACCCTCATCGCCGCGTTCATGTACCGCTACCTGTTCGTGATCGTCGACGAGGTGCGGCGGATGCGTGCGGCGCTCGCCTCCCGTGGCTATCGGCCTCGGCACGCTCTCGACGTCGCCGCGCTCGGCCGCGTCGTCTCGGCGCTCTTCCTTCGCACTTACGCGCGCGGTGAGCGTGTGTACCTGGCGATGGTCGCTCGCGGCTACGGCGGCGTCGTGCCACAGCTCGACCGGCTCTCGTTCGGCCGCCAGGACGTCGTCTTCCTCGGAGCGCTCGCTCTTCTCGTCCCGCTCCGAGTCGCAGTCGAGGTCGGCACGTGAGCTGTGCGGTCCACGCGCGCGGCGTCGTCTACTCCTACCCGAGCGGCAGGCCGGCGCTGGACGGGCTCGACCTGCAGGTCGGCCACGGCGAGCGCGTCGCCGTGCTCGGCCCGAACGGCGCCGGGAAGACGACGTTCGTCCTCCACCTGAACGGCCTGCTCAGGGGCGGCGGCGAGCTCGAGGTGGCTGGGCTGGACGTCGGCAAAGACAACCTGCGGGAGCTCCGCAGGCGCGTCGGGCTCGTGTTTCAGGATCCCGACGACCAGCTCTTCATGCCGACGGTGCGCGAGGACGTCGCCTTCGGCCCCTTGAACATGGGGCTCGACGGGCCCGGGGTCGAGCGACGCGTCGCCGAGGCGCTCGAGGCCGTCCGCATGACGCACGTCCGCGACCGTGCTCCACACGAGCTTTCCATGGGCGAGCGCAGGCGAGTGGCGATCGCGACGGTTCTCGCGATGCGCCCGCACCTGCTTGTCCTCGACGAGCCCTCCGCGAGCCTCGACCCGCGGGCGCGTCGCGACCTCCTGGACGTCCTCGAGGCGATCGACCGCACCCTGCTCGTCGTGACGCACGATCTTCCGTTCGCCGCCGAGCTCTGCGAGCGCGCGGTGATCCTCTCCCAGGGTCGCGTCGTCGCGGATGCGCCGTGCGAGGAGGTGCTCGGCGACAACGCCCTCCTCGCCGCGTACGATCTGGAGCTGCCGGCCGGGTTCGATCCCGACCGGGTCAGCCGTAGACCCCGTCCCGAGACCAGAGAGGTGAACCTTGTCTAGCTTCATGGATTCGCTCCGGCGGTTCTTCGCAGGGTCGAGCGAGCACGGGCACGACGACGCGCATGCGCACGAGCACAGCCACGGCGGCGCCACGCACTCGCACGCCCACACCGAGCACGATCACGAGCATGTAGGGCACGAGCACGAGCACACGCACCCGGACGGGACGTCCCACTCCCATTCGCACGACCACGAGCCCGGGCTCGAGGAGGATCACAGGCACGAGCACTGACGCGGCTGCCGTCGCCCGCGACTGAGCTTCACCGAGACGCGCGTATCATCGTGGCCCCGTGGCCCCCTCGGAGCTCCAATCGCTGACCCGAAACGCCGTGCACGTGCTCCCGGAGGGCGAGCTCGAGCGCAAGCTCGCCCTGGGCCGCCCGCTCCGGGTGAAGCTCGGCATCGACGTCACCGCGCCCGACATCCACATCGGTCACGCCATCCCGCTCCAGCGCATGCGGGCGTTCCAGGATGCGGGCCACATCGGCGTCCTGATCGTCGGTGACTACACGACGAGGATCGGCGATCCGTCGGGGCGCTCGACGGAGCGACCGATCCTCACGGACGAGGACATCGACCGGAACGCACGGACGTACCTGGAACAGGCGTCACAGGTCATCGACACGAGCCCGGAGCGCCTCGAGGTGCGGTTCAACGGCGAGTGGCTCGCCGCTCTCGACTTCAGCGCCGTCGTCCGGCTGACCCGGACGATCACGGTCGCCAGGCTCCTGGAGCGGGACGACTTCGCCAAGCGATTCTCCGAGAGCAGCCCGATCTCGGTCTCCGAGCTTCTCTATCCGTTCATGCAGGCGTACGACTCGGTCGCTGTCGCGGCCGACGTCGAGCTCGGCGGTACCGATCAGCTCTACAACCTGCTCGCCGGACGGGAGGTGCAGCAGGCGTACGGTCAGGAGCCGCAGGTGGCGCTCACGACGCCGCTCCTGCTCGGCCCGGACGGACGGAAGATGAGCGCATCGCTCGGCAACTACGTCGGGCTACGCGACTCGCCCGAGGATCAGTTCGGCCGGACGATGCGGATCTCGGACGAGATGCTCCCGGAGTACTACCGGCTCGTGATGGAGTCAGATGAGACGCCGGCTGGCGATCCGCTGGCGGCGAAGCTGACGCTGGCGCGGTTCGTCGTTCTACGGTCGCAAGGGGAGGAGGCCGCGCGTCGCGCGGAGGAGCACTTCACGCGTGTCGTCCGGGACCGGCAGGCGCCTGACGACGTCCCCGACGTGCGCGTGCCGGCGGGTGAGGGCAGCGTGCATCTGCCCACGCTCCTCGTCGACCACCTGGGGATCGCGTCGACGAGCGAGGCCCGCCGCCTGATCGGCCAGGGCGGGGTGAAGGTGAACGGCGAGCCCGTGGCTGACGTCGACATCGACGCGAGCCGGCTGAACCGTGCGCTCGTCCAGGCCGGAAAACGGCGATTTGCACGGATTTTGATCGATTAGCGGCGTCCCCCTGCCGACGTTGCTATCATGGTTCGGCTGCCAGAACCGGCGGCATGGAAAGGTCAACCCGCGAGACAACTGGAGAGCCCTTCGAGAAGAAGCTTGGTACACTCTGTATCGACTTCGAGGGGCCTCCGGCGCGAGTCGGGGGCTTTTTTCGTGTCTGGCCGGTCAACCGGCTCGGTCTTTGAAAACTCAACAGCGTAAACGTCGAGAACCTCCTGCGCTTCGGCGTGGGAGGCTCTAACGAGTCAAACCCGTCAGCCTCCGCAGGACAGCGTCCTGTAGGGGCGGGACTTGTCCCGCCCGCGTGGAGGCAGACACTTTGAGCTCAAGCTCGAAGGAAAACCAGCTTGCAACCGGCGCTTCGGCGTCGAACGCAAACGGTCATTCACGGAGAGTTTGATCCTGGCTCAGGACGAACGCTGGCGGCGCGCTTAACACATGCAAGTCGAGCGAGAACCAGGGCTTCGGCCCTGGGGACAGCGGCGAACGGGTGAGTAACACGTGGGTAATCTGCCCTCGGCACTGGGATAACCCGGGGAAACCCGGACTAATACCGGATGGCCTCTCGAGCTTTCAAGGCCTGAGAGAAAAGGTAGCTTTGGCCTCCGGCCGAGGATGAGCTTGCGGCCGATTAGCTTGTTGGCGGGGTAACGGCCCACCAAGGCGACGATCGGTAGCTGGTCTGAGAGGACGATCAGCCACACTGGGACTGAGACACGGCCCAGACTCCTACGGGAGGCAGCAGTGGGGAATCTTGCGCAATGGGCGAAAGCCTGACGCAGCGACGCCGCGTGCGGGAAGAAGGCCTTCGGGTTGTAAACCGCTTTCAGGAGGGACGAAGCCACTCGGGTTAATAGCCCAGAGGGTGACGGTACCTCCAGAAGAAGCCCCGGCTAACTACGTGCCAGCAGCCGCGGTAATACGTAGGGGGCTAGCGTTGTCCGGATTTATTGGGCGTAAAGAGCGTGTAGGCGGCCAGGTAGGTCTGGTGTGAAAACTTGGGGCTCAACCCCGAGATGTCATCGGAAACCATCTGGCTAGAGTCCGGAAGAGGAGAGTGGAATTCCTGGTGTAGCGGTGAAATGCGCAGATATCAGGAAGAACACCTATGGCGAAGGCAGCTCTCTGGGACGGTACTGACGCTGAGACGCGAAAGCGTGGGGAGCGAACAGGATTAGATACCCTGGTAGTCCACGCCGTAAACGATGGGTGCTAGGTGTGGGTGGTGTCGACTCCATCCGTGCCGCAGCTAACGCATTAAGCACCCCGCCTGGGGAGTACGGCCGCAAGGCTAAAACTCAAAG
>CAVTBX010000007.1:0-377500 GCA_963733135.1 uncultured Actinomycetes bacterium | reverse complement strand
AGCCTCGCGGAGGCCAGTCGCCCTCCGGAGCGTCGCAACGACTCGAGCAGTGGAGCGAGGCGATGTTCTGAAGGGGAACGAGGATGTGCCCGTTCAGCTCGATGTGCGCGACGTCCTCGATGTAGCAATAGGCCGTCAGGGTTCCCTCCTGATACTCGCCTCCGAACAGCGCGACCTCGACCTGCTCGCCCTTGTACTTGCTCGTGTAGTCCTCCACCGGGTCTCAGTCTAGAGCGTCCTCAGGCGCCTCCGACAGGCGGCCGTTGGGGTCGATGAGGAGTGCCGTGAGGTCGGCATTACGCGCGACTCGATGGTTCCGACGGTGGGTCGCGACGTCGACGCCGGACGCGTTTGCGTGGAGCGCGCGCAGCACTCCGCCGTGCGTGACAACGAGGATTCTGGCCCCGGGGTGGCGGGCTGCGAGCCGCTGTACAGCAGCAGCCACTCGGTCGCCAAGCTCCTCATAGGTCTCTCCGTCGTCCCAGCCGACGCCCCGGTCGAGCCAGCGGCGGTAGCCGTCGGGAAAACGGTGTTCAGCCTCTTCACGCGTCAGGCCCGACCAGGAGCCGACGTCGATCTCGCAGAGGTCGCTGACGGACTCGACTTCGAGACCCTGCTGGCGCGCAACGATCTCCGCGGTGTCGAGCGCCCGCCGGAGGTCGCTCGCATAGACCGCCTCGAGGGGCAGATGGGCGAGACGAGTCGCCAGGTTCTCAGCTTGCCGGCGGCCCAGCTCCGTGAGCGGCCGATCAGCGCGTCCCTGGAAGCGTCCTGATGCGTTCCAGTCGCTCTCGCCGTGCCGTGCGAGGATGACGAGCGTCGGCCCCATCGGTGCCAGCTTACGAGCGCCGAGCCGCGGGAAGGCGCCCGCTGCGTGGTGAGCCGCGCGCCCCGGGTTTCCCCCGGGGGACCCCCTTGGTTTCCCCTGCGGTCAGCCTAGATCGCCGATCGTGACGTGTGGCACACAGATCGTGTCGAGTCGCGCACGGATCTGTGGCGATGTTCGGCGCCGCTCGGCCTCACACACGCACTATCGTGGCCGCGATGGAGCTCGGGCTCACCGATCGGGTCTGCCTCGTCACCGGCTCGACCGCGGGGATCGGCCTCGAGACTGCACGCATTCTCGCGGCCGAGGGAGCGCGGGTCGTCGTCACCGGCCGCGATCCAGACGGGGTCGCACGGGCCAAGGACGACACAGGCGCAGCGCTCGGCATCGCCACCGACCTCGCGCAGCCGGAGGAGCCCGCTCGCGTCGTGGCGGAGACAGAGCGGGAACTGGGCCCGATCGAGTGCCTCGTCAACAACGTCGGGTCGGCCCGCCAGATCGGCTTCGAGGAGCTGACCGAGGCCGACTGGGAAGCGACCTGGCAACTGAACGTCATGAGCTACGTCCGGGCCATCCGGGCCGTCGTTCCCGGAATGCGCGAGCGCAGCGGCGGCCGCATCGTCAACGTCAGCTCGACGGCGGGGAAACGGCCGTCCACCGGCATGCCCGACTACTCCGTGTCGAAGGCCGCCGTGCTCTCACTCTCACGCCTCGTCGCCGACCTCTACGCGAACGACGGGATCCTCTGCAACGCCGTCACGCCCGGGCCCACGGCGTCGCCTGCCTGGCTCGCGCCCGGCGGCCTCGCGGATCAGGGCGCCAAGCGGAGCGGCAAGGATCGCGAGGAGGTGCTCAAGGGGGTCGGCGCCGGCCGGCCGCTCGGGCGTCTTGCCGAACCCGAGGAAATCGCTGCGGTGATCGTCTTCTTATGCTCAGAGCGTGCCGATTACGTCACGGGAGCCGCCTGGGCCGTGGACGGAGGAACCGTCCCGGTCATCATCTAGCCTGAGCTAGTGCCCCTACAGGCAATACTCGCCCGCTTCTGGCCCGCGATCACGCGGCGCCAGGAACCGCCCTCGCCCTTGCCAAGGCCACCGGCCTTGGCCGCGGACGAGCGCGTTCCCTGGCTTGGTGCTCACGACCCAGAACCAAGACAGCATTACCAGCAGGAGCACTAGTGTCCAGACTCGCGGGAGCGGTTGCAGACACCTTCGCCGCCCGCGTGCGCGAGCACGAGGACGTGTGGCTCTCGCCGCTTGCAGTCCGCTCGTACGAAACCACCGGGCGCGATGGAGACGAGGAGGAAGAGTGCCGCCTTCGCACGCCCTTCCAACGCGACCGCGACCGCATCGTTCACTCGAAGAGCTTCCGGCGTCTCAAGTACAAGACCCAGGTCTTCATCGACCCGAAGGGCGACCACTACCGGACGCGGCTCACCCACACGCTCGAGGCAGCGGGGATCTCGCGCGGCGTCGCCCGGGCTCTCCGCCTGAACGAGGATCTCACCGAGGCAATCGCGCTCGGCCACGATCTCGGCCACGCGCCCTTCGGACACACGGGGGAGGCGGCGCTCGACGATGCTCTCGCCGGGCGCTTCGGCCGGCACTTCCTCCACAACGAGCAGTCGCTCCGAGTCGTCGAGGTGCTCGAGCGCGACGGGCGCGGGCTCAACCTGACCGCCGAGGTCCGGGACGGGATCCTGCACCACACAGGTCGCGGAACGCCGGCCACCCTCGAGGGCAAGATCGTGCGGCTCGTCGACCGGGTCGCGTACATCAACCACGACATCGACGACGCCCTCCGTGCCGGCGTCCTCTCAGCCGACGAGTTGCCGCGCGAGGAGATCGAGCTCCTCGGCGAGCGCGGCTCGCGCCGTATCGACACGCTCGTCCATGACATCGTGGAGGCCTCAGCCGACGCCGGCGACATCGTCCAGAGCGAGGAGATCGGGCACGCGATGCTGAATCTGCGCGCGTTCATGTTCGAGCGCGTGTACCTGGGGCCGGCCACCGAGGAGGAGCGCGCCACTGCGACCGCAACCATCCTCCGGGTCTTCGGGCACCTCGCCGACCATCCCGAGGAGCTTCCTCCCGCTCGCCCCGGAGACTTATCGGAGCGAATCGCCGACTACGTCTCGGGTATGACCGACCGCTTCGCCCTCGCATGGCGCTGATCAAACGCGAGTCGATCGAGCGGGTCGTCGATGCCGCGGACATGGTCGCGATCGTCACCGCCCGGACGCCGCTCCGCCGTGTCGGAGCGCGCTGGACGGGGCGCTGCCCGTTCCACGAGGAGCGCACGCCGAGCTTCTCCGTGAATCCCGAGCGAAAGCTCTTCCATTGCTTCGGCTGCGGCAAGGGCGGCGACCTGATCGCCTTCGTGCGCGAGACCGAAGGCTTGGACTTCGCGGAGGCCGTGGAATGGCTCGCCGAGCGAACGGGCGTCGAGCTCGACTACGAGGAGAGCTCGCCTCGCGCCGAGGCGACCCGGCGTCGTCGCGACCGCCTCTTCGAGGTGCTCGAGGCCGCGGCGGTCTTCTACTCTCGCTACCTCTGGGAGGCCCCGCGTGCACAGGAGGCCCGCGACTATCTGGCCGAGCGCGGCCTCGGCAAGGAGGTCTGCGACCTGTATCGCCTCGGGGTCTCGCCGGACGGCCAGACCATGCCCGGCAAGGCCCGCGAGCGCGGCTTCTCCGGGGAGGAGCTCGTGGGCGCCGGTCTCCTGAACCGGCGCGGCAACGACTATTTCGCCGGACGCCTCGTCTTCGCGCTCCGCGACCCTCGGGGCCGCGTCGTGGGTTTCGGCGCGCGGCGGATGGCGGAGACCGACCCGATCCCCGCGAAATACGTGAACTCCCCTGAGGGCGAGCTCTTCCACAAGTCCGCCCTCGTCTACGGGCTCGACGTCGCGCGCGCGGCGGTCGCCAAGGAGGATCGCGCCGTGATCGTCGAGGGCTACACGGACGTTCTCGCGCTCCGGCAGGCCGGTCTCGAAACGGTGGTCGCGTCCATGGGGACGGCCCTCACGCCGGCCCAGCTCAAGGAGCTGCGACGCCTGACCGGGCGGCTCTACCTCTGCTTCGACGCGGACGCGGCCGGCGAGGCGGCGACTCTTCGCGGTATGGAGCTTGCGTACCGGGAGTTCGACGAGGTGCGGGTCGTCGCGCTTCCTCCGGGGACGGATCCTGCCGAGGATCCCGCCGGGTTCGAGGCGCGCCTCGATTCGTCCGAGCCGTACCCACGGCACCGTGTCAGGCTCGAGATCGACCACGCCCGCTCCAAGGAGGATGCTTTCCGACGCGTGCAGGAGATCGTGGCGGGCTTCGACCGAAACACGGAGTGGCTCGAGGCGGTCGAGTACGCGGCCGACCGGCTCGACCTGCCCGAGGAGCTCCAGCGGTTGCTCCCGTCAACGGTGTCCCGGCGCGGCGGCCCGGAACTCTCGCGGCGCGTGCTGGAGGCGGGCGCGAGGCTCGAGCGCGACGCCCTCGCCGGCGTCGTCGCATACCCGGCGTTGACGCCCATCCTCGCCGAGGTCTCGCCGGAGCATTTTGACGACGAGCTCAACCAGGCGCTCCGGTTGGAGCTCGTGGAGCCGGGGGAGAGGAGCCCGGAAACCACGGCCCTGCTGGCGGAGCTCGACGCGCGTGCGGCCGCGGAGGGAATTGACGAGGACACTGCTCGCCAGCTTCTCCTCCGCCTGCGTGAACGCCAGCTCAGACGCGAGCTCGCGCATGCGGAGCCGGAGCGGATCGAAGAGCTCCAAGACCAGCTCGTGAAGGTGCGAGCAGCTGCCGGCGAGCCGGTCTAGGGCGCCGCGGGACGCCGCTACAATCCGTCGGCCGTTCCCCGGTAGCTCAATTGGCAGAGCATCCGGCTGTTAACCGGAGGGTTGCTGGTTCGAGTCCAGCCCGGGGAGCTAATGCGGTCGCCCGCGGGGGACGAATGGCCAAGCTGATCTACTCGGCGATCACGTCGCTCGACGGGTACGTCGCGGACAAGCACGGGAACTTCGATTGGGCCGCGCCGGACGCAGAGGTTCACACGTTCGTCAACGAGCTCGAGCGGTCAGTCGGCACCCACCTTTACGGGCGCCGGATGTACGAGGTGATGGTCTACTGGGAGACCGCGCACGATGATGCCGAGCAGCCTGAGTTCCGAGAGTACGCCGAGATCTGGCAGGCCGCCGACAAGATCGTGTACTCGCGCACTCTCGAGAGCGTGGCCAGCGAGCGGACGCGGATCGAGCGAGCCTTCGACGCCGAAGCGGTACGGCGGGCGAAGGAGACGGCGGAGAAGGACATGACCATCGGGGGTCCCAATCTCGCCGCACATGCGATCAAGGCGGGCCTTGTCGACGAGTACCACCTGTTCGTCACGCCCGTCGTGGTGGGCGGCGGGACCGCAGCACTTCCCGACGATGTCCGACTCACGCTAGAGCTCTTGGGCGAGCGCCGGTTCAGCAACGGCGTGGTTCACCTCCACTACCGCACGACCCGGCAGCGGTGAGGCACTAGCTCGATGGCTGATCGCTACGAAGACGAGCCGGCCGACGAGGTAGTCGAGAGCGGTGACATCGGCAGCGGAGACGTCGACGCTGGCTGGAGCGAAGTCCTCATGTTCGCTTCGGACGAGGCGACGCCGATTCCCGTCAGAGAGCTCTATGGCGTGTTTCGCCGGCCGGCGAATGAAGCCGACCGGCGAGCGGGCGAGCTGGCACGACGATGGGGAGCGCTCGACCTTGGTGGCTTCGACGAGGACGAGGATGACTTCCGGCCAGACAGGCCGGATGAGCGGGATCTCGAGCGCTCGCTCGGCACCGTGGCCGAAGAGGATGGTCGCCGGATCGTGAGCGGTCTCGGCGGGGCGGAGAACATGCTCTACGCCGCGCCGACGACCACGGAATGCATTGTGTTCGCCGTCCTGCCGAACGGGGGTGGCGGCGCTGCGCGGCCCGGCCCCGACGGGCTCGTTCTGAGCACATTGACCAGCCCGGACGGGATCGTGGTGCTTGGTCTCGTCGGCGACGTTGTCGAGGCCGTTCGCGTCGTGGTCGGTGGCGAGCCGCATGCGGTGCTGATGGGCGAGAACGGGTTCGGGATCCGGCTCGAGCGTTCGCGGGATAGGCAGCTCGAAAGGCTCGTGCTCCAGCGTCGCGACGGAACGATCAACGAGATCGACCTCGCCTTCCGGAACGCGTAGTCCGGCCTCGAGTTTCGCCCTGTGGGTTCCGTTCGCCACACTGGAGACATGGCGAGGAGACGATCCGATCCCAACCAAGAGGCTCTCGAGGAGCTCTATTCGGTCGAGCCCGCTGAGTTTGTCGAACTTCGCAAGGCTCTGACGAAGCGGATTCGCGACGAGGCGGGTCGTGAGGCCGCTGACCTCATCGCCGCCCAGCGCAAGCCGACGACGCCGGCCTGGGCCGTCAATCAGCTCGTCCGGCGACACGAGAGCGACGTCAGGGAGCTCGTCCGCAGCGGGAGCCAGCTCCGGAAGCTCCAGCAGAGCATGATCGCGGGCGGATCGGCCGAGGGGGTCGACGAGGCAGTCCAGGAGCTGCGCCGGCACGTCTCGCGTCTGACGACGATCGCAGCGGAGCTCATCAGTGAGTCCGGTGGCTCGGTCTCCGAGGTGACGAAGGAGCGAATTTCCGAGACGCTTCTAGCTGCCGTCGCAGACGAGGAGCGCTCGCGCGAGCTGGAGCAGGGTCGTCTGACGACCGAGTGGCAGTCGGCAGGGTTCGGCTTCGGTGCGGCTACGGGTGTAGCCACGAAGCGGCGGCCAGGAGGGAAGCGGCGTGACGAGCGGGCCGCACGGGAGAAGCGCCTCACGCGACTCCGCAAGGCTCGGGACAAGGTCGCGGCAGCGCGAGCCGAGCTCGAGGAGCGGGAGACGGAGCGAAGGCGGCTGGAAACGGAGCTCAAACGAGCCGAGAGCGCTGTCGGCAAGGCGGAAGAGCGTCTTCAGCGGGCCGAACGGGCGCTCGCGAAGGAGGATTCGAGCTAGAGGCTAGTCGTCGCCTGCGACGGCGACCGTCAGCCCCGCCTCGGGAAGCTGACGAACGTCGGCAAGAGGCGTGAGCAGCTGCGCCCGGGACATGAGAAAGAGCTCCGGCACGATCTCGGCTCGCAGCTCGCCTCGCGCGAAGACGCGCACCACCGAGCTCGACGAGACGACAACGGCAACAGACGTCGACTCGCCGGTGATCGAGGCCGCGGCCGCATGTCGCGTCCCGAGCCCCGGTAGGAAGTTCTCCGGTGCCAGGTCGACGTCCACGAACCGGCCGGCGGCGACGAACGTCCCGTCGTCCTCGACGACGAAGGCGCCGTCGAGCTGGGCGAGCTCCTTCACGGTTTCCCGGAAGTCGGGCCGCTCCACGTGGAGCAGCTCGGGCGCGTGGCCGTAGAGCGGGTCGAGGAGAAGCGGGCGCGAGCGGGCGATGACGTTCTCGGTGTCTCCGACCACGAAGAGCGTCCCGATCTTGCGGCCCTCACGGCCCTCACGTGCGAGCTCGGCGGCGAGGAGGATGACGTGCTCGAGCGCCCGCGTGCGCTCGGGCGTGCAGTTCGTGCGCTTGCAGACCGCGCCGAAGATCGCGTCGAGCGGTGAGGCGCCGTTCTGGGAGCCGTTCTCGGTCACTCGTTCGATGGTAGCGAGGGCCGAATGTGTCACGGAACTGCGCCCGATGTGTGCCGACGGCGCCGAAACGGGCCGGGCTGACCGATCCGCGCTCTACGCTCGAACGATGGATCGAGAACGCATCCTCGCGGGCCTGAACCAGGAGCAGCGACGCGCCGTCGAAACGGTGCGCGGCCCGGTCTGCATCCTCGCCGGCGCCGGCTCGGGCAAGACGACGACCATCACCCGCCGGATCGCGAACCAGGTCGCGACCGGCGTATTCGCCGCGCGTGAGCTCCTGGCCGTCACCTTCACCGACAAGGCGGCGGGGGAGATGCGCTCGCGCCTCGCTGCGCTTGGCGTCACGGGCGTGGAGGCGCGAACGTTCCACTCGGCCGCCTATGCGCAGCTTCGTGCGTTTGCCGCCGATCCTCCGACCGCGGTGCTGCCCTCGAAGGCGCTCATGCTGAGGCACATCGGGAACCGGCTGCCGCGGCCCTACCGCTTCAGACCGGCCGGAGACCTGGCGACCGAGATCGAATGGGCGAAGAATCGCCGCCTTACTCCCTCGACGTACCGGCAAGGGCTCGACGGCCACGAGCCGCCGATCCCCATAGACCTGATGGAGCGGGTCTTCGCCGAGTACGAGCGACGCAAGGCGGCCGCTGGAAAGGTGGACTTCGAGGATCTGCTCGAGCATGCGATCCGCCTGCTGGACGACCCGCATGCCCGCGCGGCGATCCACGAGCGCTACCGGGCGTTCACGGTCGACGAGTACCAGGACGTGAACCTGCTCCAGCAGACGTTGCTGGAGCGCTGGCTCGGCGAACGCGCCGACCTATGCGTCGTTGGCGACGACTACCAGTCCATCTACTCGTTCGTCGGAGCAACGCCGACACATCTCCTGAGGGCTCCCGAGCGCTTCTCGGACGCGGCGGTGATCCGGCTCGAGGAGAACTACCGCTCCACGCCGGAGATTCTCTCGCTCGCGAACAGGCTTGTGCCCGAGCTCGGCGGCGCCGAGAAGACGCTGCGCGCGACGAGGCCGTCGGGGCCCCCTCCCGAGCTCACGGCAGTCGAGGGCTCTGAGGAGCGACCGTTCGTCGTCGGCCGGATGCGCGAGCTGAACGCGGCTGGCACGGACTTCCGCGAGATGGCGATCCTGTACCGGACGAACGCGCGCTCGGCCGAGTGGGAGGAAGCGCTTTCCGCCGCTGGGATTCCATTCGTCGTGCGGGCCGGCGCATTCCTCGAGCGCCAGGCCGCCCGCCGGCTGCTCCGTGCGATACGAGGCTCGTCTTCGACCAGCGTGTCGGAGACGGTCCGAGAGCTCGCCGATCGCGATGGGCTCTCTGGCCCGGCCTCCGGAGCGCCTTGGCGAGCAGGAGGCCGTGCGTCAGGCCGACCTCCGCCGGCTCGTCGAGCTTGCGAAGGAGCTCGACGACGGCGCCCTGACGCTCACCGGCTTCGCCGAGGAACTCGAGCGTCGGTTCGGACGCGAGGCCGAGACCCGCGGCGTGAACCTCCTCACGTACCACGCGGCGAAGGGTCTCGAGTTCGACGCGGTCTTCCTGCCGCGGCTCGAGGAGGGCCAGCTCCCGATCAAGCAGGCGAAGACCCGGGCCGCCATCGACGAAGAGCGGCGCCTGCTCTATGTCGGGATCACGCGTGCTCGGCGCTCCCTGTGCATCACTTGGCGACGCGAGGCGAAGCCGAGCCGGTTCCTGGCGGAACTCGGCGTCCGGCGGGCAGCAGCGCGGCTCAGCGGCGGCCAGGCCCGCGCCTGC
The DNA here is from genome assembly GCA_963733135.1 of uncultured Actinomycetes bacterium. Classification (GTDB taxonomy): domain Bacteria; phylum Actinomycetota; class Thermoleophilia; order Gaiellales; family Gaiellaceae; genus CAVTBX01. The sequence continues at coordinate 368,267 of CAVTBX010000007.1, read as the reverse complement.
GGAAGCGGACGATCCAGCCTTCCGGGCGCTCCGGAGCTGGCGCCTCCGGCGAGCGCAGGAAGACGGCGTGCCGGCCTATGTCGTCTTCCACGACTCGACGCTCGCGGAGATCGTCCGGCGGGCTCCTGGCTCGCCGGAGGAGCTCGCGGGAGTGCCCGGCGTCGGCCCGACGAAGCTCGAGCGTTACGCCGGCGAGGTGCTCGACACCTTGCGCTCGGCGGCGGTGTCCTAGGAGGGGCTGCGGTGGCCGCGGCAGGACGAGCTCGAAACGAGCTCCGTGCGGCTCGACGTGGGAGTAGACCAACTCTCCTCCGTGCGCCTGTGCGTACGACTGTGCGATCGAGAGCCCAAGACCGGAGCCTTTCGCGTCGTCTGCCTCGCCGTTCCGTGCGAATCGCTCGAAGAGCCGTGGGACGAATGCGGTGTCCACTCCGCGCCCGTGATCCTCCACCGTCAGCCTGAAATGCGTGTCGCGCTGGCGTGCGGCCACGGTGACCGGTGCGCTTCCGTGCCTGAGTGCGTTGACGACCAGGTTTGCGAGGATGCGATCGAAGGCGGCGGGGTCGGCGTCGACCTCGAGCTCGTCTGGCACCTGGATCTCGACCTCGTCGGCGCGATTCCCGGCCACCATACGAACGACTTCCTCGACCCGGCAGCGGATCGGAAAGCGTGAGCGCTCGATCGGGATCGTGCTCGCGTCGAGCCGGCTCAGGTCCAGTAGCTGATCGATGAGGCGAGTCGTCCGGTCGCTCTGCTCGACGAGTGCCTGCCGTAGCGTGGCCGTCTGATCCGGAGGCAGGTCGTCCCGATGATGCAGCGTCGTAATGATCCCGTGCATGACCCCAAACGGAGCGCGGATCTCGTGGGCTGCCAGGGCGATGAACTGCCCCTTCAGGTCGGAGAGACGCTGCGTGCGCTCCTGATCCAGTGCGCTCTGGAGGAGGACGCCGCCGAGCTCACCAAGTGCGTGAAGCAGACCCATCTCGTCTCGGTCGGGCGCTCTGCCGTGGCTCGACTCTGCGAGGAGAACGCCTAGCGTGCGCTTCCCGTAAACCAAGGGAACGGCGATCGGGGATCGGAGTCGCACCGGCTTGGGCGGATCCGGCGCCACGGTCGCCCGGCGCTCCTCGAGGGCTGCCGCGAGTGCGGGCCAATCGTCGAGGGCGATCGGCCGCAAGCTTTCTAGCGCGCCGCCACTTGCCGTCCCGACCGGCACGAGCTCACGCGTTTGCGTGAGCAAGCGCAGGCAGGCCGCGGGCCCGCTGTGGAGATCCTCTGCGGTCTCGCGAATCGCCTCGAGGACGCCTGCCGAGTCCGCCAGCCGGCCGGCAGATCGCTCGGCCAGAAGTGCGAACGCCCGCGCTCCGCCGACCGCTTCCCCCGCTGTGTGCTGTGTCTCCAGTGACGCCAAGTCCACTCCCCGTCCTATGGCCTGTGTTCCGGCCTGGGGCGCGGCTAAACATCGCCTCGAGACAGCGCGCCGGGGGGATTCACTCGGTGAACCGGTGAAGCGCTGCGGTCAACCGCGGAAGGGTGACGCGGTCAACTCCCTCAGAGGGGGGACGTCCGATCGACCAGCGGTCGAGACTTGAGGCAGGCAGAGCGCGGCCCCGATGCGGCGGGGGCACGCCTCAGCGAGCGGGGCCTCCATGCGGCGGAGGCTCCGAACTTGATCGGACGGGGCCTACGGGCCCCGTTCCACTTGCCGGGTCTCTTCTTGGAGGGCTAGTCCCCGACGACCTGGACGACCCAGCGTCGGTCGCGCGAGCGGTCGAGCTCGAGGAAGAGCACACGTTGCCACTGGCCGAGGGCGAGCTCGCCGTCCCGCACCGGAATCGACTCGCCGGCCGGGCCCAGGAGCATCGCCATGCAGTGCGAGTGGCCGTTGCCGAACTCCATGTCCTCCGGGCAGATGTTCTCCGTCCGCCGATCCCAGTCGTCGTGCGCGTAGTACTTCTCGCTCGGCACAAGGCGCCGGATCATGCGCGCAAAGTCCTCGAGGAAGCCGGTTTCGAACTCGTTCACCCGAACGCAACAGGTCGTGTGGGGGGAGTACACGCAGGCGATCCCGTTCTCGACGCCGCTTGCTGCCACACACTCTCGGACGTCGTCCGTGATGTCCCGGATCTCGAGACCGCCACTCGTCCGCAGTCTGCGCTCAAGATGAAACGTCTTCACGTCCGGCTACCTCCAGCGTCTAACAATCGCCCTTGGGACGGCGTCTATTCTGACCCGTGATTCCAGCCCTGTGAAATGTAGCGTGCCCTGCCGGCGACCCACCGGTCGAGCGGGGTCGGATTCGGCGGGGGGCTCGGCTAGATGGTTGATCGGTAATTGGGGTGCCGTTGGGGATGGCCCAGACCAAGCGAGGCTGCGTCATCGTTCGAAGCCAAGGCTGGTGAGCCTTGGCAAGCACGAGGGCGCGGCCTCGCGCCGTGTCTGGGCCACCAGCCGGCGGTGCCGGAATTACCGATCAATCATCTAGGCTCACGCGCACCGCGGGCCCGTAGCTCAGCGGTCAGAGCAGCGGACTCATAATCCGTTGGTCCCAGGTTCGAATCCTGGCGGGCCCACTAGAGGCTTGATGTGAAATTCGCGCGCCGCTTTCACATCAGCCTCTAGCTGGTCGCGAGGCTCTCGCTCGGCCACACTACGTCTGTGAGCACGCTTGCTCCCGCAGAGGTCGAGCTCGAGCAACCCGCGCCCGACGAGGATCGGGTCGAGGATCGCCCCTGGATCGTGATCGTGTGGAACGACCCGATCAACCTCATGTCGTACGTGACGCTCGTGCTCCAGAAGCTCTTCGGCTACAGCCGGGCGAAGGCGACGCAGCTCATGCTTCAGGTGCACCACGAAGGAAGGGCGGTTGTCTCGTCCGGGCCGAGGGAGCGCGCCGAGCTCGATGTCGCGCGGCTCCATGCGCACGGGCTGTGGGCCACCATGCGCCGGGACTGAACGTGTTCCTCAGGTCGCCCATCGAGCGCACGCCGGCCGGCGACTTCCGGATCTCGATCGGTCGTCGCGAACGCGCGGTCCTTCGGACACTGCCCGTCGCGCTCGAGCGACTGCTCGACGACGAGCCGACCGACCCGTCTCTCCGGCGGCTCTTCCCGCCCGCATACACGGAGGACGGCGACGCAGAGGCACAAGCCGAGTACGCGCGCCTCACCGAAGGCGAGCTCACGAGCGGGCGCCGCGCGGCGCTTCGGACGTTCGCCGAGTCGCTCGAACACGACCGTGTCTCGGCCGAAGAGCTCGACGCCTGGCTTCGCGCCTTGAACGATCTCCGTCTCTATCTCGGGACGCGACTCGATGTGAGTGAAGAGGACCTGGCTGAGCCGATCGATCCGCGCGACCCCCGAGCGGAGGAGCGTGCGCTCTACGCCTACCTCAGCTGGCTCCAAGAGCACGTGGTTGCGGCGCTCTCGGGCTGAGGTGCGCCCGAGCATGCGTCCCGTGCGCATCACCACCCATCCCGGATGAGATTCACCCGTCGGCGCGGTCAAGAACGCCTCGGTCGGGGCCGATGTAGGTCCCGTGGCCCCCGCGAACCGATTGCAAGCCTTGCTGGACCTGTCGCACCGGCTTTCCTCGACGCTCGACCTCGACGAGGTCCTGCGGGAGTTCTCCGAGCGCGCCGCGGAGCTCACGGGCGCGACGGCGGCCGAGATCTCCTGCCTCGAGCGCGACGACGACGCGCTCGTGATGCTGGTCGAGTACCTGGACGGCCAGGATGAGATCACGGTCGCCGGGGGCGCCGTCTATCCGCTCGCGCAGTACCCGCTGACCCGTCACGTGCTCGAGACGCAGCAGTCCGTCCAGGTGCGCGTCTCCGACCCTGAAGCTGATCCCGCCGAGCGCGACCTGCTCGTCCGGCGCGGGCACGCGAGCCTGCTCATGCTTCCACTCGTGGCGCGCGGCGAGACGATCGGCCTCATGGAGGTCATCGACGTCCGCGACCGCGAGTTCGACGCCTTCGACGTCGACTTCTGCCGGGCGATCTGCGACGTCTTCGCGACCGCGCTTCGAAACGCGCGTCTCTACGCCGAGGTCGAAGAGCTTGCGGCGCGAGACCGGCTGACCGGCCTCTACAACCGCAGGCTCTTCGAGGAGCACCTCGAGGTCGCCGTCGCGCGCGCCCGAAGGACCGGGGAGGACCTCAGCCTGCTCGTCATCGACCTCGACGGGCTGAAGCGGATCAACGACCTCGGCGGTCACACCGCGGGCGACCAGGCGCTTCAGGCGCTCGCGCACGCGCTCACGACGTCGACCCGCACGACGGACATCGTCTGCCGGCTCGGCGGCGACGAGTTCGCGGTCATCCTCTCGGGCTCGGCCCCCGAGGACGCATTGGTCGTGGCCGAGCGGGCGCAGGAGCGGCTCGCCGAGCTCGGGCGCGGCCAGTGCAGCTTCTCAGGAGGCATTGCCCGCTCGCTCGAGACGCACGCGACGCCCTACGACTTCTACCGCTCCGCGGACATCGCCGCGTACCGCGCGAAGTCGGCCGGCGGAGCCCGAACGCTGCTCGGCATCGAGTCTCACCTCACGGTCTAGGGCTGCCGCGACTAGCCGCGGGCTCGCCGGCTGAGCACCTCCGCGAGCGGACGCACGTTGAGGACATCCGCCGCGATCAGCCAGCCCCGCCGGGCGGTGGCCACCGCTAACTGCATGTTCTCAAGGCCGCGGACCGAGTGCGCGTCGGTCGAGACCGTGATCGCCACGCCGGCGTCACGCGCCCGGCGAACGTTCTCGCCCGAGAGGTCGAGCCGGTCCGGGAGGCCGTTCACCTCGAGCGCGACGCCCGTCTCGAGCGCGACCTCGAAAACGCGGTCGAGATCGAGCGCGTTCGGCGGCCGGCGGCGGATCAGGCGTCCAGTCGGATGGCTGAGGCACGACACCGCCGGATGGCGCATCGCCTCGGTGACCTGCGCCGTCAGCTCTCGCGCAGCTCGCCGCTGCCCGGCGTGAAGGCTCGCCTGCACCCAGTCGAGCTCGGCCAGCACGTCGTCGGGGAGGTCGAGAGACCCGTCCGGAAGGATGTCGCACTCGATGCCGCGGAGTACGCGGAACGGCGCGAGCTCTTCGTTGGCCCCGGCGATCTCCTCCGCCTGGCGCCGGACGGCGTCGGCGTCGAGCCCTGGCACCACGCGGACGCTCGGGGTGTGGTCGCAGATCGCCAGGTACTCGTAGCCGCGGTCCCGTGCCGCCCTCGCCATCTCGCCGACGCTCGCCCTGCCGTCCGACCAGGTCGTGTGGCAGTGGAGGTCCCCGCGGACCTCCGAGAGCTCGAGGAGCGACGGCGGCTTGTCCCGGTGCGGCGCTTCGCGGAGCTCGGGCGGGCAGAACGGCAGGCCGAGCTCTCGGTAGACGCCCTTCTCGTCCGGGGCGTCGGGGAGCGGCCCGAGTGCAGCGACGTACTCGAGGGAGCCCGTCGCACGCACGAGTTCGGTACCAACGCGGGCCGGCTCGGCGACGACGAGCTCCACCGGTATTCCGTCCACCGTGATTCCCGTCGCGCGTCGCTCGGCGCGCGCGACGACGGCCACGATCTGCGGCAGCTCCTCGAAGCCCGCCAGCACAGGCCTCGGATCCTCTGCGCCGACGACGACGGCCAACCGTTCCGATGCGTCGCGCCATCTGCGTGGGTCGCCGGCGGGCTCGCCCCCGAGCGCCGTCGCGATCTCCTCGACCAGCGGGCGGCTCCGGTTCAGGAGCAGCGGCCGGGGCGGCCCCGGATCGGTTGGCCGCTCGAGCGCGTCCCGAAGCCGAGCCTCGGTCTTAGGGCCGATTCCGGGCACGGTTGCGAGCCGGCCCTGTCGCGCTGCCTCCCGAAGCTCGTCGAGAGTACGGACTCCAAGCGTTCTCCCGATCGCCGTCATCCGCTCCGCTCCGACGCCGAGCAGGCGGCCGACGCCGACGAGGGCGGGGGAGACCTCGCGCTCGAGCTCGTCGAGCTCCGCGATGCGCCCGGTTTCCACGAGCTCCCTGAGCCGAGCTTCGATGCCCGGCCCGATCCCGCGCAGCTCGCGTGCCCGTCCCGATCGGATGAGGTCTGCCAGCGAGGCATCGATGTTCCGCGCCAGGTCTGCCGCGCGCCGGTAGGCCCTGGCCGAGTACGAACTCGCCCCGGAAAGCTCGAGAAGCCCGGCGAAGGCCTCGAGGCGCTCCGCGATTGCCTCGTTCGTCGGATCGGCCGGCTGGCGAGTGTAGGAATCGCTCACTGCCGGCCCTGGCTCCCCCGTGCGTCTCCCCCGGCGTAGCTATTCAGAGGGGTCGTCGTCCTCACGATGCTCCCACTAGCGCGCACTGTATGGAGGACTCCGCCATGACCCAGCCGGGCCGCACGGCCCGCCTGCTCCGGTTCCCAGGCACCGGGCCTCGCCGTGCACCCCAGAGGCTTCGCCCGGCCGAGGACACAGCAGCGTCTCCATACCTGAGGCTCGCCGACGTCTTCCACGACCTCCTTGCCGAGCAGGGCCTCGACGATCTCCTCGACGTCATCTTCGACGCGGTCTCTGACCTTGTTCCGTGCGACACCCTGACGGTGTACCGGATCGACGAGGCCGACTGCTGGCTCGTGCCTGAGCTCTCGCGCGACCGCTGGGCGGCCGAGATCATGGAGGCGCCGCTCGCGGTCGGAGAGGGCATCACGGGCTGGGCGGTCGAGCATCGCAAGGCGCTGCTCGTGAACGATGCGCACCTCGACCCTCGCGTGTATGTCGTCCCCGGAACTCCTGCCGACGAGGCGGAGGCGATGATCGCCGTGCCGCTCATCGCACGCGGCCAGGTGAAGGGATGCCTGAACGTCCACCGCCTCGGCGAGGGCGCCCGCTTCACCGACGAGGAGTTCGAGCTGGTCGGGCGCTGCGGGGACGCGGTGGCGCTCGCGCTCGACAACGCCGAGATCCGCGCGCAGCTCGAGCAGCAGGCGCAGACGGACTCGCTCACCGGCCTCTGGAACCACCGGTTCTTCCACGATCGCGTCCGGGCCGAGCTGACCCGAGCGAGCCGCATGCACGACTCGGTCACGATCCTCATGCTCGACATCGACGACTTCAAGAAGGTCAACGACGTACACGGCCACGGCACGGGAGATGGGATCCTCGTCGCGCTCGCCGAGATCCTGTGCTCGTCTGTTCGCGGCTCGGATGTCGTCTGCCGGATCGGAGGCGAGGAGCTCGCGGTCGTGATGCCGTCCTCCGACGCGGCCTCGGGAGAGCAGCTCGCCCGCCGCGTCGCCGAGCGGCTTGCCGACACCGAGCTCGAAGGCGCCGGGCGGATCACGGTCTCCGCCGGCGTCGCCGAGGGCCCCGGCGACGCGTCGAACCCGCGCGAGCTCGTCGCGTGCGCCGAGACGGCAATGATGACCGCGAAGTCGCAGGGCAAGGATCAGGTCGTCGCCTTCTCCGGCCTCATGGAGGGACGCCCCGACCTTGCGCTGCGGTCGGGCCGTGACATCCGCTCGATCGCCCACCTGAAGCTCCTCCAGAGCCTTGCCGGGAAGCTCAACCGGCTGAACGACGTGACCAGGATCGGAGAGGTCATCGTCAACGAGCTGCGCGGGCTGCTCGACTACCACGCCTGCCGCGTCTACGTGCGCGAGGGCGCCGACGACCTGCTCCCGGTTGCGTTTCGCGACGACATGGACGACTACGGTGAGGATTCCGCCGAGGCGCTCCGGTGCAAGATGGGGGAGGGCATCACGGGCCGCGTGGCGGTGACCGGCCAGTCTCTGCTCATCCGGAATGCGCTCGACTGCGAGTTTGCGGTCACGATCCCGGGAACGGACGACATCGAGGAGTCGATGGTCGCCGTGCCGCTTCGCTACGGCGCCCGCGTCATCGGCGTAGTCGTCCTCTCGAAGCTCGGGGTCGCCCAGTTCGACGAGGACGACCTGCGCCTCCTGGAGGTGCTGGCGGGTCAGGCGTCGGTCGCGCTCGAAAACGCGCGCCTCTACGAGGCGCAACGGCTCGAAGCCGAGAGCGCGAAGGAGAGCGCTGAGATCGCGAATGCGCTCCTCCAGCTCTCGCGTGAGCTCGCCCAGGCCGAAGGCCTCGACGCCGTCCTCGACCGTCTCGCCGGCCACACGATGAAGATCCTCGGGTCGTCCCGCGCCTCCGTGTGGATGCAGGAGACCACCGGCGGCGACTTCGTTCCGCGAGCGTTTCGGGGCTACGACAAGAATGGGGCCGACGAGGTGCGGCGGCTGCGAATCACGGCCGACAGCATCTCGGGCTTCGTCCGCCGTGAGCGGCCGTTCACGCTCCAGCCCTCAGACCTGTCCGGGATCGGCGTGCCAACCGAGGATGACGGGCGCCGCTTCGCGCTCGCCCCCATCCCGCTCGACGCGAGCCGCAAGGGCCTGCTCGTCGCCGTCCTCGACGATCCGCGCAAGACGCGCCTCTCGGAGCGGACGATGCGCCTCCTCGACGGCATCGCCCACCAGGCGCGGCTCGCGATCCTGAATGCGACCGCGTACCAGAACCTCGAGGAGACGTTCCTCTCGACCGTCGAGGCGCTCGCCAACGCTCTCGAGGCGCGGGACGAGTACACGTCGTCGCACGCACGCGCGATCACCGACCTGGCCCTTCGTCTCGGTGCCGAGCTCGGGCTCGACCCCGCCGGGCTGAAGCGTCTCGAGCTCGGCGCGCTCTTCCACGACATCGGGAAGATCGGCATCCCGTCCGAGATTCTCCTGAAGCCCGGCCCGTTGACGGACGAGGAGCGAGGCGTGATGCAGCTCCACCCGGAGTTGGGTGAGCGGATCCTCGCTCCGATCCTCCGGCTCGCCGACGTTCGGCCGATCGTCCGCCACTGCCACGAGCGTTTCGACGGAGAGGGGTATCCCGATGGTCGGAAAGGCGAGGGGATCCCGATCGAGTCCCGGATCATCCTCGTCTGCGATGCGTTTCACGCGATGACGACCGACCGGCCATACCGCTCGCGCCTGCCGGTCGACGAGGCCGTGCGCCGCCTCCGCGAGAGCGCTGGCACGCAGTTCGATCCGCGCGTCGTGGAGGCCTTCCTGCGACTCCTCGAGAGCGCCGAGCTCCACTCCCAGGTCGACGAGTAAGGATTCTTCCGCCTCCGCCGGATACCGCCGAGGCACGCGGTAATCTCTTGCGGTGGACGCCGCGCTCCGCCTGGGGGTCGGGCTTGTCTTGCTCGCTGCTGCAGCGGGCAAGGCGCGTTCGCGTTCGGATCTGCCGGAGATCGTCCACGGCTACGGCGTGCCGGCGGGTCTCTCCCGCCCGGCCGCGATCGCGCTAGTGGTCTCCGAGGCCGTCCTGGGCGTTCTTCTCCTCGTGGGCGTGGCTCCGCTGCCGGTGTCCTTCGCCGCACTCGTGCTCGCGCTCGTCTTCGTCGCCGCTGTCGCGCGCGTTCGCGCCGCGGGAGTCGAACGCCTGCGCTGCGGGTGCTTCGGCGCCGCGGAGCGCTCGACCGGCTTCTTGCTCGCTCGGGCGACGTTGTTCGCCGGGCTTGCCGGGCTCGCGGCCGGCATGACGGCGTTCGGCGCCCCCGAGGTGGCACGGGAGGATGCTCTTCTCGGGGCCGTCGTCGTCCTCGGGCTCGCCGTGGTCGCACTGGGCGCCCTCGTGCTTGCGCTCTACCGCCAGGTAGGTGTCCTCACGCTCCGGATCGGCCCGGCCCAGGGCGCGCTCGAGCTCGAAGGCGAGGGCCCTGACCTCGGCGCCCCGGCGCCCGGGCTCGAGGCCCTGCGCGGCCGCGGCTCGGAGCTCGTCGCGTTCGTGTCGCCGACCTGTCGGATCTGCCACGAGCTCCTTCCCGGTGTGCAGGCCCTCGGCCGGGACGGCGTCTCCGTCGTGGTCGTCGACGAGGGCGAGAAGCCCGACACCTTCCGCCGCTGGAACGTGCCCGGCAGCCCGTTCGCCGTGCACCTCGTGGATGGCGTGGTCGCGGCCAAGGGCCTCGTCAACTCGCTGGAGCAGCTCGAGGGGCTCGTGAGCCTCGGCCTGGCCCGGAGTGTTCGTGCGGCGGTCTGACCTCGTGACCGGGCGGGGGGAGTCGCTCGCGACCGGGCTCGCAGCCGGGATGACTCGCAAGTCGTTCCTCGGCCGGCTCGGCGCGGCTGTCCTGGGGCTCGTGGGCGGCAGCGCCGTCGCGGCCGCCGTGAAGACGGAGGAGGCGTCCGCCTACCACTTCTGTGGGCACATCTACACGACCGGCTCCTGCCCGAGCCCGCACCGGCTTCCGCGCATCGACAACGAGGGTTACCCGCTTCGTCCCAGTGACGGCAAGCCGGTCGACAACCTCGGACGTGTCGTCAACAGGAACGGCTATCCGATCGACCGGAACGGAAAGCGCCGCCTCGGGCCCGACGGACGCCCGCTGCCCAAGGCGCCGCGCACGAGGATCTGCAATGAGTGGGTCGAGGAGCGCTTCGGGCTCAGGGACGCACGCATCCAGGGCGCCTGGTACCGCTGCTGCAACAACCAGATCCGGAAGCTCGTCGACTGCTGCTCGAGGAGCCGAACGCGCATCAACGGGGACGCGTCGCTCCGCGGGTACTGCTACGCGCCTCGCAACGTGTACTGCGTCATGTACTACGACACGGGCCTGCCGTGCTGATCGAGGCTGCGGTCTGCACGGCCGCGCTCGTCGCCGGCATCTCGGCCGCCTGGAGCCCCTGAGGGCTGTCGATGGTCGAGACCGTGACTCCCGCCGTGTGCGGGAACCGCAAACGTCAGCTCGTCGCCCTCGCCCTCTTCGCCGTGGGCGCGATCACGACCTCGGCAGCGCTGGGCGCCGTCCTCGGACTGGTCGGCTCGGCCATCGGCGGGGCCGCCCTCATTGTCGCTGCGGTGCTCGCGATCCTCGGCGCCCTGAGGGAGGCCGGAATCCTCCGCTTCCCCATCCCGCAGTCGCGGCGCCAGGTTCCGGACCGGTGGCGCTACGAGCTTCCGCTCCCCGTCTGGTCGACGGGCTACGGCGCCGGCCTCGGCCTCGGGATCCTGACGTATCAACCGGTCGCGACCTTCTGGGTAGCGTGCGCGGCAGCGCTTGCGCTGGGCCGCCCCCTCGCCGGCGCGGCCGCCTTCGCCCTCTACGGCGTCGGGCGCACGCTCGTCCTGCTGCTCCCGGCACGACGGGGCGCAGATGCCGTCCGCATCGCCGAGGGCCTCGTGGCTCGCCGCCGTACCGTTCTCCGCGCGAACGCTGTGGCGCTCGGCGCATGCGCGTGCCTCCTCGCACTTGCGCCGGTCGCAGGAGCCGAGCCGATGGAGCTCGGAGGTGGGAGCCAGCTGGATCCGTCCGCCGCGGCTACCGGCTTCGCGTACACCCAGCGCGGGCCGAACCGGGTCAGAGTCGTGGTCTTGCCGAAGGGAGGCGACCCCAGGGTGGTCTATCCCGAGGCTCAGTCCCCGTCGCTCACGGCCCGGTTGCTCGCGTATGAGGACGCAGATGGAATCCGGGTCGTCCGGTGGCGAACCGGCGAGGAGGTCGCTCGCATCACAGGCCGGCTCGAGAAGCCGGCGCTCCGGTGGCCGTGGCTCGCGTATCGCAAGTTCCAGGGCCACGCGAGCAGGCCGCTCGAGCTCGAGCATGCGGGTCACGAGCGCTACTCGCTCCGCCTTCGAAACCTCGAGACCGGGCGGGTGCGGGAATTGGCCCACGGCAAGGACGGCGTCGAGATCGGCCGCCCCTCGATCGCGGCAGGCAGGGTCGCCTGGCACGTTCAGGGATCGGGCGGGTCGCGGGTCATGCTCTACGACATCTCCGACCGGCGGAAGACCCGTCTCTTCGCCTCCCGGATCGCGCTCCTCGGGAATCCCGCGATCACGAGGAGTCGCATCCTCTGGACGCGCGATCAGCCGAGCGGCTCGACGCTGTTCGTGCGGCGGCTGAACGGCGAGCGGACGAAGGTCGTGGCGTCGGTGAGCCGGCCGAGCTCAGACTTCTGGTTCTGGACGACCGAGCTCCACGACGGGAAGGCCTACGTGACGCGCTGGAATGTCGCCAGTGGGGTCGCCCGCATCCTCCGAAATCGTGGCTAGGTGGCCCGGCGCTCGCCGGTGTCCGTGCGGCCGCGTTGCCGACGAATCGGATGGCTTCGCGGCTCGCCGCAACCCGAGAGGACGCGCTGTCGCCGCCGCCGGGCGCGCGGGCTAGCTCGGTCGGGCCGCTCGCAGGGCGAGCGAGTTCCCGGCGCCTAGACTGGTTCGGATGGACGCGCTCGAGCGGCTGACGACAGGCCCCGTAGTCGTCGGAGACGGTGGGACCGGCGCTCTCTTGACGACCAGGGTCCCGCGTCTGCGATGCCCCGAGGAGGCCAATCTGAAGGCGCCGGAGATGGTGGTCGGCGTCCATCTGGCGTTCATCCGGGCTGGTGCGGAGCTCATCGAGACCAACACCTTCGGAGCGAACCGCCGCAAGCTCTCGGTGCAGCTCCTCGACGACGAGCTCGAAGCGATCGTCGAGACCGGCGTCAAGCTCGCCCGAGAGGCGCGTGAGGTGGCCGGCGTGCCCGTTCTCGTCGGCGGGTCGATCGGGCCGCTCGGAGATCTCGAGGGGACGAGCGGAGCCGTGGACGGGTATGAGGTGTTCCGCGAGCAGGCCGCCCTCCTCGAGGGCCGGGGCGTCGACCTGTTCCTCGTCGAGACGTTCTACGAGCTCGGCGAGCTCGAGGCCGCTATTGCGGCGGTCAAGAGCGTCTCCTCTCTCCCGATCGTCGCCCAGCTCACCTTCGACGAGGACGCGCAGACACTGGCCGGAGTGTCCGCCCGCGCCGCCGTCGAGCGGCTGCGCGACGAGCGGTGTGGCAGGGCTCGGCGCGAACTGCGGGCTTGGGCCGCAGGCGGCGCTGGCCGCCCTCGGCGAGATGGCCGAGCTCGTGGGCGAGAACGGGCTCCTCCTGACGGCGCAGCCGAACGTCGGGCTTCCGACCCGCTCGGCGGGCCGAATCGTCTACCCGAACGCCACCCCCGACTATTTCGCCGAGTTCGCCGCTCAGGCGCGACGACTCGGGGCGCGCATCGTCGGGGGGTGCTGCGGGACGACTCCGTCCCAGATCGGTGCGATCCGCCAGGCGGTCGAGGAGGAACGCGAGCCCCGGCTCCGGCTCTCGGTGGTGGAGCGCGACGTCGTCGCTCCCATCGTCCGAGCCAACGAGCAGACACAGCTCCAGCGGAAGCTCGAGGCCGGCGAATGGGTCGTCTCGGTCGAGCTCGACCCGCCCAAGGGATCGAACACCGAGAACATGCTCCGCGTCTCGCAGCTCCTGAAGGATTCCGGCCGTGTCGACGTCGTGGACGTGAACGACAACCCGATGGCTCGGGCGCGCCTCTCAGCGCTCGTTGCCGCCGCGGCGATCGAGCGCGCCGTCGGGCTCGAGACGATTCCTCACGTCACTCCGCGCGACGCGTCCATCATGGGTCTCCAGTCGCAGCTTCTCGGCGCACACGCCGAGGGGATTCGGAACGTCCTCGTCGTGACAGGCGACCCGCCCCACGTGGGCGACTACCCGGGGTCGCACGGCGTCTACGACGTCGATGCGGTTGGCCTCACGGCCGTTCTGGCCCGGCTCAACGACGGCGAGGACTACGTCGGCAAGGCCATCGACGCCCCGACGGCGTTCTACGTCGGGGTGGCGGTGAACCCATCCGCGGACGACCTCGGCCACGAGGTCGAGCGGTTTCGCCGGAAGGTCGCGAACGGGGCGCGGTTCGCGATGACCCAAGCGCTGTTCGACGTCGGCTATCTCGACCGGCTCCTCGACGCGCTGGGCGGCGAGTCGCCCATCCCGCTCCTCGTGGGCGTCTGGCCCGTGCGGAGCTACGAGCTCGCCTACCGGCTCCACAACGAGGTGCCCGGCATCGTGATCCCGGACGACGTGCAACGGCGCCTCGTGGAGGCCGGGTCGGACGCGGCAGCAGTGGGGCTCGAGATCGGGCGCGAGATCGTCCAGGCGTCGCGCTCCCGCGCGGCAGGTATCTACGTCATCCCGCCGTTCAGAGAGCCCGAGGCGGCCCTCGACCTCCTCGGGTGACCGGCGCGCGCTGCTCGTGGGCCGAGGGCGCCGAGCTCGTCGCCTACCACGACGCGGAGTGGGGCAGGCCGGTCACCGACGAGCGAGGCCTCTTCGAGCGGCTCTCCCTCGAGGCGTTCCAGTCGGGGCTCTCCTGGCTCACGATCCTGCGCAAGCGCGAGGGGTTCAGGCACGCGTTCGCAGGTTTCGAGCCGGACGCAGTCGCAGCCTTTGGCCCAGGTGAGGTCGAGCGTCTGCTGACCGACCCCGCCATCGTCCGAAACCGGGCGAAGATCGAGGCGGCGATCGCGAATGCGCGCGCAACCGTCGGGCTTCGGGCTGCGGACGGGCTCGCCTCGCTCGTCTGGTCGCACGCTCCAGAGCCTGCGGCGGCGCCGCGTTCTCTTGCCGATGTGCCGGCGGTAACCTCGGAATCGACGGCGCTCGCGAAGACGCTGAAGGCACGAGGCTTCCGGTTCGTCGGGCCGACGACGGCCTATGCGCTCATGCAGGCATGCGGGCTCGTGAACGATCACGTCGAGGGCTGTCCGGTGCGGGCCGTGGTCGAGGCCGAGCAGCAGCGAGTGCGGGCCGAAGCCGGCTCGGCGTAAACCGGCACAGAGTCGCGCGTCCATCGTCGCGAAGCGCGAACCACCCGGCACAGGTTTCTGGTTAGCGTTCGTGCTGGGGCGCTCGCACCCCCTGGGGGTCTCACGTCGCCGTTGGGGGAGGACTCGTCGCGGCCTGGCGCCGAGCTAGACTGAGGTCGTGGCCGAGCAAGGAACCATGCGGGTCAAGAGCGGCCTCGCCGAGATGCTGAAGGGCGGGGTGATCATGGACGTCACCGACGCCGACCAGGCGCGGATCGCCGAGGACTCCGGCGCCGTCGCGGTCATGGCGCTCGAGCGGGTTCCCGCCGACATCCGCAAGGAGGGCGGCGTCGCACGCATGGCCGATCCGACGAGGATCCAGGAGATTCAGGAGGCCGTCACGATCCCGGTGATGGCGAAGGCCCGGATCGGCCACTTCGTCGAGGCGCAGATCCTTCAGGCGTTGGAGATCGACTACGTGGACGAAAGCGAGGTGCTGACCCCCGCCGACGAAGAGCACCACATCGACAAGTGGCGCTTCGACGTCCCGTTCGTATGCGGGTGTCGCAATCTCGGCGAGGCGCTCCGGCGGGTCTCCGAGGGCGCGGCGATGATCAGGACCAAGGGCGAGGCCGGCACGGGCGACATCGTGAACGCCGTCCGGCACATGCGGGCCGTCTTCGGCGGCATCCGGCGACTCGAGATCCTGTCACCGGACGAGCTCTACACGGAGGCGAAGAACCTCCAGGCGCCCGTCGAGCTCGTGCGCTGGGTGGCCGAGAACAGGCGGCTGCCAGTCGTCACGTTCACCGCCGGCGGGATCGCAACCCCGGCTGACGCGGCCCTCTGCATGCAGCTCGGCGCCGACGGGGTGTTCGTCGGCTCGGGGATCTTCAAGAGCACCGATCCAGCGGCACGCGCGAAGGCGATCGTCGAGGCGACGACGCACTTCGAGGACCCGGAGATCCTGGCCCGTGTCTCGACGGGCCTCGGAGAGCCGATGCGCGGCCTCGACGCCGCCGCTCTGGCCCCGGAAGAGCTTCTCGAGACTCGCGGCTGGTAGCGCGGAGAATCGGCACACATCCGCGCGCCACACGCGCGACCCTTCGTCATATGCTCGAAAGCGGGGGCGAAGGGCCGAGGGCCCCGGGGGTACAGTTTCTCGCGCGATGAATGAGCGGATCGGCGTCCTGGCGGTGCAGGGGAACTTCCGCGAGCACGCGGCCATGCTGCGGCGGCTCGGCGCCCGCGTTGTCGAGGTTCGCAAGCCCGAGCAGCTGGCGGGGCTGGACGGTCTCGTGATCCCTGGCGGGGAGTCGACCGCGATCCTTCGGCTCGCCCGTCTCTACGGGCTCGAGGAGGCGATTCAGACGTTCCACCGCCCGATCTTCGGCACGTGCGCAGGCATGATCCTCCTCGACCGTGAGCATCTCGGGCTCGCTGATTTCGGGATCGAGCGAAACGCGTATGGCCGCCAGCTTGCGAGCTTCGAGGCCGACCTCGAACTCCGGGACGAGGCCGAGCCGCTCAGGGGGGTCTTCATCCGCGCGCCCCGCCTGATCGGCGCCGGCCCGGACGTCGAAGTGCTCGCCGAGCACGAAGGCACGCCCGTGCTCGTCCGTGACGGTCGGATCCTGGCCGCGGCGTTCCACCCTGAGTTGACCGACGACACGCGCGTCCACGAGCGCTTCCTCGACCTCGTCCGGGAGGAGAGCGTTGTCCGGGCATAGCAAGTGGTCGTCCATCAAGCACAAGAAGGGGGCGGCCGACGCCAAGCGGGGCCAGCTCTTCTCGAAGCTCTCGCGGGCGATCATCGTGGCGGCTCGTGACGGCGGGTCCGACCCGGAGGGAAACAGCGCTCTCGCGACGGCGATCCAGAAGGCTCGTGACAGCTCGATGCCGAAGGACAACATCGAACGCGCCATTGCTCGCGGCTCCGGAGCAGGCGTGGACGGACAGGCCTACGAGCAGGTGACGTACGAGGGTTACGGGCCGAACGGGGTTGCCGTGCTCGTCGAGGCGGTGACCGACAATCGGAACCGGACGAGCGCCGAGGTACGGCATCTCTTCGCGAAGCACGACGGGAACCTCGGCACGAGCGGGTCGGTGGCGTGGCTCTTCGAGCGGCGCGGCGTGATCCTCGTGGACGCCGATCGGGCAGACGAGGACGAGGTGACGCTCGCTGCGGCGGACGGGGGCGCGGACGATGTGGCTCGCGAGGGATCGAGCATCGAGATCATCGCAGCGCCCGAGGCCTTGCCGACTATCCGTGAGGCGCTGGAGACAGCCAGGATCCCCGTCGAATCCGCCGACCTCACAATGCTGCCGAAGACCACTGTTCCGATCGACGACGAGGCCTCGGCGAAGAAGCTTCTCCGGCTCATGGACGCGCTGGAAGACAACGACGACGTCCAGGATGTCTACGCGAACTTCGATATTCCCGAACGGATGCTCGAGGCCGTCGCCGGCTGATCCCGCCCGGACGATGCTTGTACCGCGCGCCTGCGGGGAGTACGTTCGACGCCGCCGCAACTCCTTGGAGGTGACCTATGGGAGTCACAGACGCCGTTCGCGCTGCACTTCGCGACCTTTCGGTGACCGCTGACGAGGACGAGTTCGACCCGTTCGCGGGCGAATCGCTCGATCCGCCGCCTCCTGACGAGGGCGACGACCGAGTCCACGAGGAGGGAGGCGATGCCTGACCTGAGGCTGCCGCGGCAGATCGAGCGCGGCTCGCGCGGACGGGACGTTCGCGCGCTCAAGCGAGTGCTCCTACGACTGGGCTACCTGAGGTCACCACGCGGTGAGGGCGGGCCGGAGTTCGACTCGGCCACCGACGCCGCCGTGCGCGCATACCAGCGCGACAAGGGCCTCGAAGTCGACGGAGAGGTCGGGCCCATCACGTTCGCGTCGCTGCTCCCGAGCTACGGGCGGTTCGAGCGTCTGCTCGTCTCGCGGGTCGACCCGAGGAAGATCCGCGGCGGCCGGCACAAGATCGTTGCCACAGCATTCGTCGGGTACCGACACAAGGAGGCGGTTCACTACACGCAGGACGCCCGGCGGATGGAAGGCGTCCGGGGCAGGATCCGGCCTCCGAGGCACCCCGGGTGGGAGGACTGCTCGTCGTTCGCGACCTGGTGCTACTGGGCCGCCGGCGCCCGGGACCCGAACGGCTGCGGCTACAACGGGACGGGCTACACGGGGACACAGGTCCGAAACGGCAAGACGACGAACAACCCGCGGCCCGGCGACCTGGTCTTCTACGGCGGAGGCGAGATCCCCTCGCACGTCGCCGTGTACGTCGGAAACGGCAAGGTAGTGAGCCACGGCTCAGAGCCGGGCCCGTACCTGCTCGCGATCGACTACCGCTCAGACCGCTCCCAAGTCCGTACGTATCTCCCTTGAGACTAAGCACAGTGCCGCGACGGCGGGCTTTGCCCGTCGTCGCACGCCAGCGACAAGGACACCCGACGGAAATCGTCATGGCTCCGCCGAAGGCGTAGCCGGATTTCCGTCGGGGGAAGGAACGTCCGGTTCCGTCCCTAACCTCGATGCGTGAAGGTTCTGGGCATTGATCCGGGGACGGCGGCGTGCGGGTACGGGATCGTCCATGCAAGCGGAAGCAGCCTCCGGGCGGTGGTGCACGGATGGTGGAAGACGCCTGCCGGGCAGGACATCGTCCTCCGTGTGAAGCGGATCCACGACGAGGTGGCCGCCCTCATCGCCGAGCACGAGCCGGAGGCGGTGGCAATCGAGGAGTCCTACGTCGGCGCCGACGCCCGCATCGCGCTCTCCGTCGGACAGGCGCGAGGCGCCGTCCTCGTCGCGTGCGCGGCGGCCGACGTCCCTTGCCGTGAGTACCCGCCTGCCACCGTGAAGCAGGCCGTCTGCGGCTACGGCCGCGCCGACAAGGAGCAGGTGCAGCGGATGGTGTGCGCCGTGCTCGCCCTGCGGGAACCGCCCGAGCCGCACCACGCGGCGGACGCGCTCGCCGTCGCGATCTGTCACGCGCTGGCGCCGCCGCTCGCTCGGCTTGCGGGAGCGGCTCGATGATCGCGCGGCTGCGGGGCAAGGCCGTCGTCTGGGACGCGGAGGGGCTTGTCCTCGAGGTCGGCGGCGTCGGCTACCGACTGGCAGCCACTCCGAGCGCCGCCCGTAAGGCCGAGGGTGCCGACGAGGTCGTGCTCGAGACGCATCTGCACGTGCGCGAGGACGCGATGCAGCTCTACGGGTTCGCGGACACCGACGAGCGGCAGCTCTTCGAGCAGCTCCTCGCGGTGAACGGCGTCGGCCCGAAGGTGGCGCTCGCGATCGTCTCGGGCTACACGCCGGGTGAGCTCCAGCGGGCGATCGTGCGCGAGGACGCGGCGCTCTTCGAGACGATCCCAGGCATCGGCCGCAAGACCGCCCAGCGCGTCGTGCTCGAGCTGAAGGAGAAGATCGCCCCCCTTGCGGCGGTCGAGCAGTCGCCGCACCTCGGCGGAGGCGACGGGCACATCGTTGCGCGCGACGCGCTCGTGGAGCTCGGCTACACCGCCGCCGAGGCAGAGCAGCGGCTCGCGGACACCGATCCTGACCTGCCCCCGGCCGAGCGCGTGCGGCAGGCTCTGCGCGCTGCTTGATGCCGGCCCCAGCCCTCGTATCTCGCCAGCCCATGAACGCTGCAAAGCGTCGCCTCGCTGCGTCCTCAGTCGCACGCATCCGCGTCCAGACTCCAAGGTACGAACGCTCCTTGCGTCCTTGCGACGCTCGCTTTTCGCGTCCAGAGCCAGCGATCTACAAGGACTGTGACCGATGAGCACCGAGCGCGTCACGGCGGCTGCGGTGCTGGAGCCCGAGGAGGACGAGCTCGACGGCTCGCTTCGCCCGCGGCGGCTCGACGAGTTCGTCGGCCAGGAGCGCGTCAAGGAACAGCTGGCGATCTCACTCGAGGCCGCGAAGGCTCGCGGCGAGGCTCTCGACCACGTGCTCCTGGCTGGCCCGCCGGGGCTCGGTAAGACGAGTCTCGCCTACATCGTGCGGGAGGAGCTCGGCGTGGGCATCCGCACCGTGGCCGGCCCCGCCCTCGAGCGGAAGGGGGACATGGCCGCGATTCTCACGTCCCTCGAGGAGCGCGACGTCCTCTTCGTCGACGAGATTCACCGCCTGAACCGCGCCGTCGAGGAGATCCTCTATCCGGCGCTCGAAGACTTCCGGCTCGACATCATCGTCGGTCAGGGCCCGGCTGCGCGCACCCTGACGCTCGACCTGCCGCCCTTCACGCTCGTGGGCGCCACCACCCGAACGGGACTCCTGACGACGCCGCTCCGCGACCGCTTCGGAATCACATACCGGCTCGAGCTCTACACGGGGGAGGAGCTAGCGCGCATCGTGCGCCGCTCGGCTCGAATCCTCCGTGTCGAGATCGACGACGAGGCGGCGGAGGAGATCTCGCGCCGTGCGCGAGGCACGCCGCGCGTGGCGAATCGAATCCTGCGGCGCGTCCGGGACGTGGCCGAAGTGCGGCACGACGGGGCCGTCACGATCGACGTGGCTCGAGAAGCGCTCGAGCTCCTGGAGGTCGACCAGCAGGGCCTCGAGCGCACAGACCGTGCGCTCCTCGCCGCGATCGCCCACAAGTTCGACGGCGGCCCCGTCGGGCTTTCGACGCTGGCCGTCGCACTCGGCGAGGAGCCAGACACGATCGAGGACGTCTACGAGCCGTACCTCCTTCAGCTCGGGCTGATCCAGCGGACTCCGCGCGGGCGCATCCTGACGAGTCAGGGCAGGAGGCTCGGGGGCGCGCTCGACCCGGCCGACAGGCTCTTTTAGGAGGGTTTGGCGGAATAGCCGTTGAGCCGTCGACGAGACTTTCCCACCAAACCCTCCTAGAGGTCGATCTCCGTGCCCAGCCCATCGGCGACGGCCTGCTCGTAGACGAGCCGAGCCGCGACCGCGTCCTCGGCTGCGTGACCCATCGACTTGTAGACGGTGATCTCCTCCTCGCTCGTCCGGCCGGGATGCGAGCCCGCGAGGATCTCGCCGAGCTCGACGACGTCCCCAGCGTCGAGCCCCTGGAGCTCGGCGGCGCCCGCGGGCGGCGGCTCGAGGGCGATGCGCGACTCGACGACGAGGAGCCCTGCCCCTACGAGGTCAGGACCGAGCTCGCCTCCGGACTCCGCGTAGCCCACGGACGTGACATGCGAGCCGGGGCCGAGCCAGTCGCGGGAGATCACAGGGTCCGGCGAGTCAGTACAAAGGCAGACGACGTCAGCGCCGCGCACCGCGTCCTCGAACGTGTTGGCGACGACTGCGCGCCGGGTCCCGGTGGCGGCCCGAGCGTGCTCGGGTGTCCGGCTCGCGACCCGTATCTCCGCGAACTCCCGGACGCGCGGCACGACCTCCAGGTGTGCGTGGCCCTGAACCCCGGCGCCGAGCACGCCGAGAACCGATGCGTCCTTTCGGGCCAAGACGCGCGTCGCCAGCGCCGAGGCTGCCGCCGTGCGGATCGCCGTGATGTAAGCGCCGTCCATGACCGCGAGCGGCCGTCCATCCTCCGCGTCGAATAGGGCCACGAGCGCCTGGTGCGACGGCAAGCCGCGGTCGTGGTTTCCCGGGAAGACGGACACGAGCTTCGAGGCGAGCGTCCCGTCGACGTGCGCGGCCATGGCGCCGAGAAACCCCGCGGGAGTGAGAGCGGCGATCCTGGGCGGCACCGAGGCTCGCCCGGCGCTCACATCGACGAACGCGCGCTCGAGTGCCCGGAGGAGCGCGTCGACGTCGAACGCGGCTTCCACCTCGGCGCGACTAAGGATCAGCACGGCTCGGCTGACTAGGCGCGCCTGAACTGCACCTCGTGCCACGACGGCACAGGAGCAGCTTCGAGCAGCGCTCGATGGCCCTCCGGGTCTCGATACGTGAAATCCGCCGTATCGTCGTCCCACGCGACCTCGAGGAGGTTCTCCTTCACGCGGTGGTCGAGCCACGCGCTCCGGAACACGAGCTTGCGCAGCCAGTAGACGAGCGACTCCTCGTTCACGAGCGCGAGGCGCTGCCATTGGCGGACGAGGTACTCGCCGAGCGGGCTGCGCGGTTCCGCGATCCGTTGTTGCCAGACGAGCTCCACGAGGTCGCCCGTCTCCTCTTCGTCGAGGTCCCCGGATTCCACGAGCCCGAGCTTGACCGCCGCGGCGCCCACGCGTTCCTCGAAGTCGACGGCGCTGAACTCGAACCGGTAGCCGAGGAACTCGACCACGTAGTCGTCACCCGACCGGTAGTTCGCTTCGGCCATTGCAACGAGAATAGTTACGACTCTGTGCCGAAACGACGCCGAGTGCAGCCAGAGGTCGCTCGCAGTCGGGAGTCCGTCCGGTCGGCTCCCTACGGTGAAACGCATGCAGGAGGGCACCTGGACACTCCGTCCGTGCCCCCGCCGCGAGGTCATCGCGCTCGCCCGAGAGCTCGAGATCTCGGAGACGACGGCCAGTGTGCTCGTCAGGCGGGGTTACGGCGACCCGGATTCCGCGAGGACGTTCCTCGCTGCCGAGCGGCCTGCCCACGACGCCCTCCTGCTCGGAGACATGGAGGCGGCTTGTGAGGCGATCCGCCGCACGGTCGCGGCCGGCAAGCGCATCTGCGTCCACGGGGACTACGACGCCGACGGGATCTGCGCGACCGCGCTGGCTGTACTCACGCTGCGCCGCCTCGGAGCCGAGGTCGACTGGCATCTTCCGAGCCGGTTCGAGGAGGGTTACGGCGTCTCGATGGACACCCTGGCGCGCCTCGCACGCGAGGAGTGTGGGCTCGTTCTCACGGTTGACTGTGGCATCACCGCGGTGGACGAGGTCGCGGAGGCCAAGGCGCTCGGGCTCGAGATCGTTGTCACAGACCACCACCGGCCGGCGGAGAGGCTGCCGGACTGCCCGCTTGTCGCCACACGCCCGTCCGACTATCCGTTTCCCGAGCTCTGCGGGACCGGCGTCGTGCTACGCCTCGGTGAGGCGCTGCTCGGCGACGATGCGCTCGCCGAGCACCTCGACCTCGTCGCCCTGGCGACGATCGCAGACGTCGTGCCTCTCATCGACGAGAACCGGGCGCTGGCTGCGGCAGGCCTCCGTCGCCTGGCGCGAACGACGAAGCCGGGCCTGCGCGCGCTCATGCGGGCGGCTCGGGTCGATCCGGCCGCGCTCGACTCCGGCTCGGTCGGGTTCAGGCTCGCCCCGCGGCTGAACGCCGCCGGGCGCCTCGGTCACCCGGGAGTGGCGCTCGAGCTCCTGCTCACGGATGACGAGCGCGAGGCGGAGCGGCTCGCGGGCGAGCTCGAAACCCTGAACCGTGACCGGCAGGCCGTCGAGGACCGAATCCTGCGCGACGCTGTTCGCCAGATCGAGAGCTGGTCAGACGCAGAGCGCCGCCGCCGAGGCTACGTCGTCGCCGGGGAGGAGTGGCACCGAGGCGTGGTCGGCATCGTCGCCTCGCGCCTGGTCGAGCGCTTTGACCGGCCCGTCGTGCTCATCGCGGGCGCGGACGAAGGGCCGTGGGTTGGTTCAGGCCGGTCGATCCAGGCCTTCGACCTCCACGGCGGGCTCGGCGCCTGCGCCGAGCACCTCGAGCGCTTCGGCGGCCACCGCGCGGCCGCGGGACTCTCGATTCAGCCTGGGGACATCCCCGCCTTCAGGGATGCGTTCGCCACGCATGCCGATGGGGAGCTCACCGATGACGACCTGATGCCTCGTACGGTCGTCGACGCCGTCGTGGACGGACGGGAGCTCACCCTCGGGCTCTGTGAGGAGCTCGATCGCCTCGCGCCGTTCGGGCTCGGAAACCCCGGGGTGACGCTGCTCGCGGTCGGCTGCGAGCTCTCGGAGCTCGGCGCGGTCGGGGAAGGCAAGCACCTGAGACTCGCCGTTACCGCCAACGGGGCCAGGTCCGGGGCCATCGCCTTCGGGCAGGGCGGGCACGTCGACGCCTATCGCCAGCCGGTCACGTGGGACGTCGCATTTCGCCTCGGCGCCAACCGCTGGAACGGCGCCGTGTCCCCACAGCTCGTGGTTCGACGAATCATCGAGACTCCGGCGCGGTACGCGGAGCTCCGCGCGTGGCTCGCGGACGAGTGGCGGAAAGGGCCCGGCGCCCGTGATCCGGTGGCAGCGTCGATCTTCGCCGAGCTCGAGTTCGGTGAGGGGAGCCCGCCTCGCTGGCGTCCCCTCGTCGAATCGGAGACGTTCGTTGCGCTCCTGAGCGAGAGCGCGCTGGCGGCGGCCGCATAGGCACGAAGGGAACTGGACGGATCGGCCGTGACGGCCGAAGAAAGGAGTGAGAAAGGAGCACCTGACGACACCAAAACGGCCCACGACAGCCGATCGCCCGGCCCCAGCCAGTCTCCGGGCCCGGTGAGGCCGGGAAGGCCCGAAGCTACACTGGGTCTGTGGCCCAGGTCATCCGCGAGACTCCGCGGGGGCGTCATCAGGAGGCCCTCGAGGCCCTCCT
This sequence comes from uncultured Actinomycetes bacterium, assembly GCA_963733135.1. Taxonomy (GTDB): domain Bacteria; phylum Actinomycetota; class Thermoleophilia; order Gaiellales; family Gaiellaceae; genus CAVTBX01. Next base: position 344,222 of record CAVTBX010000007.1, on the reverse strand, counting down.
GGACGATGTTGCCTCGTACAACTCGGACGTCGACCGAGACCTGATCCAGCGCGCCTTCGCGTTCGCCTGCGACGCCCACGAGGGCCAGTACCGACGAAGCGGGGAGGACTTCGTCGCCCACCCGCTCGGAGTGGCCCAGATCCTGTCTGCTCTTCACCGCGACGATGCCACGCTCGCCGCGGCGCTTCTGCACGACGTCGTCGAGGACACGGACGCGACCATCGAGGATGTGCGGGCCGAGTTCGGGGAAGAGGTGGCGCGGCTCGTCGAAGGCGTCACCAAGCTGACGCGAATCCACTTCCAAAGCCGCGAGCAGGCGCAGGCCGAGAACTATCGGAAGATGATCATCGCGATGGCGGACGACCCGCGGGTCATCCTCATCAAGCTCGCCGACCGCCTCCACAACATGCGGACGATCGAGTACCTCGGCAAGCAAAAGCAGAACCAGAAGGCGCGCGAGACGCTCGAGGTATACGCACCGCTGGCGCACCGCCTCGGTATCCACACGATCAAATGGCAGCTCGAGGATCTTGCCTTCCAGACGCTGCACCCGCGGCGCTATGTCGAGATCCAGGCGATGGTGAACGAGCGCCGGGATGACCGTGAGAAGTTCGTCGCCGAGGCGGGCGAGCTGCTCGGGAAGGAGCTTCAGAAGCTCGGGATCCCGGCAGAGATCTCGAGCCGCGCGAAGCACTTCTACTCCATCTACGAGAAGATGGCCAAGCGCGGCAAGGAGTTCAACGAGATCTACGACCTGACCGCGCTCCGCGTCATCGTCCTGCACGAGGGCAAGGAGGGCGAGCGTGACTGCTACGGGGCGCTCGGCGCGATCCACTCGCTCTGGAAGCCGATGCCCGGCCGGTTCAAGGATTACGTCGCGATGCCCAAGTTCAACATGTACCGGTCGCTGCACACCACGGTGATCGGGCCCGAGGGCAAGCCGCTCGAGATCCAGGTTCGGACGCGCGACATGCACGCGACCGCGGAGTACGGAATCGCCGCGCACTGGCTCTACAAGGGCAGCTCGAAGTCCACGGAGACCGAGCGTCTCGCGTGGATGAGGCAGCTCGCCGACTGGCAGGCCGAGGAAAGCGACCCGGGCGAGCTGAAGAGCGTGTTCCCGGAGCTCGCCTCCGACGAGGTCTATGTCTTTACGCCGAAGGGCGAGGTGAAGAACCTGCCCGGCGGGTCGACGCCGATCGACTTCGCCTACGCGGTGCACACGGACGTCGGCCACCGGACCGTCGGCGCCAAGGTGAACGGGCGCATCGTCCCGCTGCACTACAACCTGCGCAGCGGAGACTTCGTCGAGATCCTCACGTCGAAGCAGGCCGGGCGCGGCCCGTCGCGTGACTGGCTCTCGCTCGCCGCGTCCTCGCGGGCGCGCAACAAGATCCGCCAGTGGTTCAGTCGGGAGACAAAAGACGACACGGAACAGCGCGGACGCGAGTCGCTCGAGAACGCTCTGAAGCAGCACAAGCTTCCCTACCGCAAGCTTTCGACCTCGCCGCTCCTCGCCCAGATCATCCGCGAGATGGGCTTCAAGAAGGCCGAGGACTTCTACCTCGCGCTCGGCTCCGGAAAGCTCCAGGTCTCACAGGTCGCGAACAAGGTCCTCCACCGGCTGAAGACGAGCGAGGTCGCCGAGGAGGAGAAGGTTCCGACGCGGCCCAAGGCGCGCCACGCGGTCGCCTCCGACAACTACGGCATCCACGTGCCCGGTGTCGAAGGCGTGCTCGTGCGTCTCGCCCGGTGCTGCACCCCCGTCCCAGGGGACGAGATCGTCGGCTACATCTCGCTCGGCAAGGGGATCACGATCCATCGCGACGACTGCCCGAACGTCCGCGCGCTCAAGCGGAACCCCGAGCGGTTCACCCCGGTCGAGTGGGACGGCGGCGCCTCGCAGAGCTTCCGCGTCGAGATCTCGGTCTCGTCCTGGGATCGCCAGCGACTGCTCGAGGACGTCGCGCGGACGTTTGCCGAGCACGGCGCGAACATCGTCGAGTACGGCGGCCACGTCGAGGATCAGATGGCGAAGAATTGGTACGTCGCCGAGGTGGGCGACGTGAAGGAGCTACGGGCACTCCTGTCGGCGCTCCGCAACATCGAGTCGGTCTTCGACGCCTACCGCGTCACGCCGTCGTAGGCATGGCCGCCGACGAGCGTGCGCTCGTCTTCCTGCGCGAGCTTGGGCATGCAGACGAGGAGGCGGCCGCGACGCTCGCGGAGCTCGACGAGCTCGCCGCGGACGCCGATCGGATTCGGGTGCGCAGCCGCGAGCTCCAGAGCCGCTCCGCTCAGCTGCCGGCTGAGCAGGAGCGTCTCCGATCAGCTCACGCTGAGGCGAACCGCAAGGTCGAGGATTCGCGGCGCGAGCTCTCACGTGCCGAGGCGGCGGTTGACGCCGCGCGTGCCGCAGGCGACGACCGCGCCGAGACCAGCGTGCGTCATGCGGTCGTGCGCCACGGCGATGCCGTCACGATTGCCGAGCGCCGAGCACGACAGGCCGAGCTGGAGCTGGCGCAAGCCGAGCACGACGCAGAGAAGGTCACGTCGGAGGGCGCGGATGTCACGAAGGCCGCCGAGCGCCTGGCGGCAAGCCTCCGCGACCGCCCTCGTCTCGCCGAGCAGGCGGGAGCGGCTCCCGCACGGGATCTCACGGGCATCAGTGAGTGGGCGAGCGGGGTGCGGGCCGCGCTCTTCGTCGCCCGGGCCGCCCTCGTGCGCGAACGCGAAGGCCTCATTCGCCAGGCGAACGAGCTCGGCACGGTTCTCCTCGGGGAGCCGATCGTCTCCGGCGCAGCCTCCGACGTGGCCCGTCGCGTGGCTCGGTCGGTCTGAGCCGCTAGCGCCTCGCGTTGGCGGCGGCGTGCGACACGAGCCCAGCCACGTTCTCGAGGAATGCGCTGTCTTCTCGGCCGAACGCGGCCGGTTCGTCGGAGTCGATGTCGATCTCGCCGACGGTTCGGCCCTCGTGGCTGATCGGCACGACGATCTCGCTTCGGGTCGACGGAAAGCACGCGAGATAGCGATCATCGCTTGCGACATCGTCGATGATCTCGGTCTTCCCGCTTGCCGCCGCGGCGCCGCAGACGCCCCGACCGATCGCGATTCGAGTGTGCTCGGTCGCCTGCGGCCCACGCCAGGGCCCGAGCACGAGGTCGTCGCCGTCGATCAGGTAGATCCCGACCCAGGAGTAACGGTCGAACCGCTCCGCGAGGACCGCGACGGCCTTCGCCAGCACCTCAGCCGGGTCGGCGTCGTCCTCGACGATCTGGGCGATCGCGTCGAGTGAGGCACCGTACGTGTCGGCTCGGGCGGTCATCGCGCGGTCGCGAGCTCTACGTCGGCGCCCTCGAACCCTCCGATTCCGTCCCGGTAGCGAGCCGGGACCGGCACCGGGCGCCGCTCGGCGAGATCGACGAAGACGAGCGTCTGCTCCGCCTCGCACATATGCGTTCCGTCCTCTCGGAGTGCGGAGAACTCGTTGGTGAGGCTGGTGCGCCCGATGCGCTTCGTCCTCACGTACACCTCGATCAGGTCGTCGAAGCTCGCAGGAGCCTCATAGACGACTGAGAGCGCGCGCATGACCAGATCGTGCTCGCCAGGCCTGGCCATCAGGAGCCCGAGGTGCCGGAGGTACTCCGTACGAGCAAGGTCGAAGTAGGGCAGGTAGCGACCGTAATAGACGATGCCCTGCGCGTCCGTGTCCGAGAAGCCCACGCGGGTGTGGGCGGAGAACTTGAACGGCGGCCGCCGGTCGGTCGGATGGCCGAGGCTGACGGTCACGAGTTCAACCGCGGATGACGCCCAGGACTTCGTCGCGCTTGCGCTCCATCAGCTCGCGGCTTCGCGCCTCGAGATTGAGCCGCAGGAGCGGCTCTGTGTTCGACGGCCTGACGTTCATGTGCCAGTCCTCTGCGTTGACCGAGACTCCGTCCAGTTCGGATAGCGCTCCCTGGCGGCCGAAACGCTCCTCCAGCTCGCGAAGCTTGCTGTCGACGTCGTCCACCGTGGTGTTCAGCTCGCCCGTCAGGAAGTACCTCTCGCGGTAGGGCCTCAGGATCTCGGCGAGCGGCCGATTCTTCTTCGACACGAGCTCGAGCATGAGAAGCGCCGGGATGATCCCCGAGTCGGCCTGGGTGAAATCGCGGAAGTAGTAGTGGCCCGAAACCTCGCCCGCGAAGGCAGCGCCGGTCTCGCGCATCCGATGCTTGATGTAGGCATGGCCGACCTTGTTCATGAGCGCCGTTCCGCCGGCGGCCTCGACGACATCGGGCACAGCCCAGCTCGCACGGACGTCGTAGATGACGGTCGCGCCAGGCTCCTTCTCGAGCATCGCTTCCGCGAGGAGTGCCGTGACGAAGTCGCCGGGGACGAACTCGCCCGCGTCATCGACGAAGAAGCAGCGGTCTGCGTCCCCGTCGAATGCGATACCGAGGTCGGCGCCTTCGTCGAGCACCTTTTGGATGATGAACTCGCGGTTCTCCGGCAGCAGCGGATTCGGCTCGTGATTGGGGAAATTGCCGTCCGGCTCGAAGAAACACCGGACGGTGTCGACGGGCAGCCGGTCGAGGATCGGTGGCAGCATCGAGCCGGCCATCCCGTTCGCAGCGTCGAAAACGACCCGAAGCGGCTGGATATCCTCGAGCTCGACAAACGAGAGCACCCGCTCGGTGAAGGCGGAAGAGACGTCCTCGGACCGGCTGCTTCCCCGCGGCTCGGAAGGTGGGGGCGGCGCCGACGTCGCACGGTCGCGGACGTCGAGGAGGCCCGAGTCGCCGCCCACCGGAAGAGCGCCGGCCCTGACGATCTTCAAGCCTGTGTACTCCTTCGGGTTGTGCGAGGCGGTCACCATGATCCCGCCGTCGAGCTCGAGCTCGCCGACGGCGAAATAGAGCATCTCGGTGCCGACGAGACCGATGTCGACGACGTCCGCGCCGGCGTCTCGGACGCCTTCAGCCGAGGCGTCAGCCATGGCGGGTGAGGAGAGCCGTGCGTCGCGCCCGATTGCGACCGTGTCCAGCTCGAAGTGCTCGGCGTAGGCGCGGCCGATGCGAGCCGCACCCTGCTCGTCGAGTTCCTCCGGGTAGAGACCCCGGACGTCGTAGGCCTTGAAAACCTTGGGGTCGAGCGCCATCGCCCGAGATCCTATGGGCCGACCGAGGCGGCAGGGCTAGTCCGCTGCCAGGCTTCTGCGAGCTTCGCACGTGTCGCCTCGAGCGTCTCGGGCATGACCTTGACGTCCGCGAGGACGGGCATGAAGTTCGTGTCGCCGGCCCAGCGTGGAACCACGTGGAGGTGGACGTGGTCGACGACGCCCGCGCCGGCGATGCGGCCCAGATTCCAGCCCAGATTGAACCCCTGGGGGCTCATCTCGGCGTCGAGGACGGCGAGCGCCGTGACGCTGAGCCGGTGGATCTCGAGCGCCTCCTCGTCGTCGAGCGACGCGAGCGCCCCGGTGTGGCGGAGAGGCGCGACCATCAAGTGACCGGAGGCGTACGGGAACTTGTTGAGGAGCACGACTGCCCGTGACCCCCGATAGACGACGAGCCCGTCCTCGTCAGAGGCCTGCGCGCCGCGGCAGAAGACGCAGGCGGGCTGATCGTCCGCGTTCTGGATGTACTCGAGCCGCCAGGGAGCCCAGAGCCTGCGCATGCGTCGCTTGTATCAGGTCGTGGCGCGGCATTCTTCTTGACGCGCGTCTGACTACGGGTCCCCACCCTCCCCTGCTCACGCGCGAGCGTACCGCGGAAATCCGCACGTGTGAGTCACGCCTCGTGACGAGAGCGTGCCGATCGCTCCACGGCGTCCGAGGGCTTGCCGGCCGCCACGAGCCCGCCTCTGGCGGAAGCCCGGCCTCCGGACATCGCCCGAAGAGCTCAGAGCCAGCCGCGCCGACGGAACCAGGCGAGCAGAGCCGCTACGACCAGGAGCTCGAAGATGACTCCGAGGGCGAAGAACGACCAGAAGCCGTCGACATTCTCGACCAGCCAGCCGAAGTTCTGGCCGAAGTACCCGGTGATGAACGTGAGGGGGAGGAAGATGGTCGCGATAAGCGTCAGGCGTTGGATGACCCGGTTCGTGCGGTTGGACGCGCTCGACAGGTAGACGTCCATGACGGTCGACGCCACGTCGCGGTACCCGTCGATCGTCTCGCCGAGCCGGATCAGGTGGTCGTAGACGTCGCGGAAGAAGCGCTCGGCATCCCGGTCGAGGCCGGGCAGCGCCGTCACGCCGGCTGCCAGGCGGCCCATCATGTCGCGCTGCGGGCCGATCACGCGGCGCAACGTGATCAAGCGCCGCCGCATGGCGGTCAGCTCCTGAAGCTCGGCCTCCTCACCGCCGTCGTGGAGCGCGATCTGAATTTCGTCCAGGCGGTCGTCGAAGTCGGCCAGGGCCGGAAAGAAGCTGTCCACGAGCGCGTCGAGCACGCGATAGAGCGCCCGGATCGGCGTCTCGAGCGCCGCGCCCCGCTCATAGCGTCGGCAGAGCGCATCGAGCGCAGGCGAGTCGTCGTGCCGCACCGTGACGAGATAGCGCTCCGAGTAGAAACAGTGCACCTCGACGAGCCCGTCCTCGTCGGGAGACCATCCGAAGACGACGAGAAACGCGAAGTCGCCGTAGTCCTCGAGCTTCGCCCGCTGGCCGAACTTCTCCGAATCCTCGATCGGGAGCGGGTGGAAGCCGAAGACCTCGCGGAGCGTCGCGTAGTCCTCGGGGCTCGGGTCGACTAGGTCGAGCCAGAAGAACTCGTCGGCATCCAAACGCTGCCGGAGCGTCTCGCGGTCGACCGCATCGGCAATCCGACCGTTGCGCTCGACGAGGGTAGTCACAGCCAGCGGCGGAAGCGGAAGAAGCTGACCATCCCGACGACCACGAAGATCATCGCCGCGACGATCACCCAGAACGCCGTCTCGCCGCCTTCGCCCGGGAAGGCCAGGTTCATCCCGAAGATCCCGGCGATCACCGAGAGCGGCAGCATCGTCACGCTGAAGATCGTGAGGACGCGCAGGACATCGTTTTGGCGATGCGAGATCACCGACTCGTTCGTCGACTCGAGACCCTCGATGACCTCCTTGTAGTTGTCGAGGAGATCCCAGATCCGTTCGGCCGCGTCGACGATGTCGTCGAAGTAGATGTCGAGCTCCTGGGGCAGGAAGCGCTGCGTATAGCGCTCCAGCACCCGCAGCGTGGCGCGCTCCGGCTTGATGATCTTCCGGTACGCGATGATCTCCTGCTTCACGTTCGAGATGTCGCGGACGATCTCTTCGGCCCGCTCTTCGAACATCTCGTCCTCGATGCGGTCGAGCTTGTGCCCGATCTTGTCGAGGATCGGGAAGCAGTAGTCGAACAGGTCGTCTAGGACGTGGTAGAGCAGGTAGCCCGGCCCCTTGGAGAAGAGGTCGTCCCGCAGGCGCTCGTCGCCGTCGACGCGGTTGAAGAGGTATGTGACCGGGAGCAGCTCCACGTTCGGGAGCGTGATCAGGAAGCCCGGGCCGATGAAGACGTCGAGCTCGGCCGCGTTCAGCCGCTGCACCGTCTTGTCGTAGAACGGAAAGTGGAGAACGATGAACAGGTATTCCGGGTACTCGTCGATCTTCGGGCGCTGCCGTTTCGAGAGCACGTCCTCGATGTCGAGCTCGTGAAAGCCGAAGCGCGTAGCCAGTTCGACGGCCTCGAGCGAGGTCGGCTCGTCGACATGAACCCAGGTGAGGCCGTTCGCGCTCTGCTCAGCGATGCGCGGCTCTGCGAGCTCGACGATCTCGCCGGCAGCCCCGCCCACGCGGCCGCGCCGCAACCTCGGTCTCGGAAGAGTGGGCCGTGCCATCGGTACTTGGTGGATCCTCGAGTCGCATTCCAAATGGGATTCTACCCGGGCGCCCCAGGTTCCTCCCCCCGCCCGGGGGACGCGAGCCTGCGTCGGGAGGCGGATAACGAGAGCGTGCACGGCAATGGAGCTTCCCGGCAGCACAAAGAGCCTTCCCTCGCGCTTCTCCTCGTCGCTGCAATCGGCGGGGGGATCGCACTAGCCCTCGCCGCGCTCGTAGCAGGCGCGGGCCCGGCAGTCGCAGTGCTCGTGCTCACAGGGACGGCCGCCTTCGGGCTCGCAGCCGACGGGCGGACCGAGGCGGCGTTCGCTCGTCTCCGCCGTCGTCTCTGACGGAACCGACGTAGCCGCGCGGCAGTAAGAGATGCGTGTCGAAGAGCGCGATCCATGTAGGGGCGATCTTCATCGTGATTGCTTCCGGCTGTGGGATGGCCGAGTCATCCGAGCCGGCCTCGTCGACCGCGTCCAGCACGGATCTCCGCACGATCTACTTCCTCACCGACAACGGCCGGGCTTCGGTCGGTGTCGAGCGAGCACTCAAGGTCGAGCACTCCGACGGCGACTTGATTCGTTCGGCTGTCGACGCTCTGCTCGCCGGTCCGACTGAGGAAGAGCGTGCGAACGGGGTCACGACTGCGATTCCACGGGAATCGAACCTCCGCTCCGTGACGTTCAGAGGGCGAGGCGGACAGGGTGTTGTCGTCGACCTCACCGGCCTGGCGCTCGACGACGATGCGCTCACACGGGCGCGGGTCATCACGCAGGTGGCACGGTCCGTGCTCGGACTGTCCGTGGTAGACAGGCTCTGGCTTCGAGCGGATGGGGCACCCTGGGACTTCTGGTGGATGCACGGCGGAGTCATTGACCGCCATATCGACGACGACTCGCTGCCGGGCTATGCCGGCATCTGCGAGGCGAAACCGGGCACGGAGGCGATGCGCGGCGACTGCTTCAAGTAGCCGCTCGTCATGAGCGGCCGGCTTGGCCGGCTGCTCTCCAAGCGGCGTCGACGATCGCCCGTGAACCGACGCGAATCGTCATGGCCGCCCGCAGGGTGGCCGGATTCGCGTCGGGAGTGCGCCTGGCAGGAATCGAACCTGCGACCTCGCGCTCCGGAGGCGCGCGCTCTATCCCCTGAGCTACAGGCGCTCATCCGAAAGAAACCTCCGCTTCGCGCTCCGGTTTCCTTCGGGGCATTACTCTAGCGCCGATGGAGTTGAGCTATCGGACCGCGATCCTGCGGCTCGCCGAGCCATTCCGGATCTCCCGCGAGACGAGCACCCAGGAAGAGGTGCTCTGGGTGGAGATCCGCCACGGGGGACTCTCGGGGTTCGGCGAGGCGACACCGCAGGCGCACTATGGGGAATCCATCGAATCGGCCTCCGCCTTCCTCGACGAGGCCGGTGACCTGCTCGGGGACGATCCGTTCGCTCTCGAGACGATCGGCCATGGGCTTGCCGAGCTTCCGGGTGAGCTCGCGGCGAAGGCGGCCGTCGACCAGGCGCTCCACGATCTCTGCGGAAAGCTCGTAGGGCTCCCCGTCTACCGTCTGCTCGGCCTCGAACGGTCCGGGCCGCCGACCTCGTGGACGATCTGGCTCGGCGACCCAGACGACATGGCTCGGCGCGCCGAGGCCGTCGACCCGCGGTTCCGGCGCCTCAAGCTGAAGCTCGGCGGTCGCGACGGCCTGGACGTCGAGCGAGTCCGTGCGGTTCGTTCGGTGACCGCCTTGCCGCTCATGGTCGACGTCAACGAGTACTGGTCGCTGGAGGAAGCCGTCGACGCCGTCTCCGAGCTCGAGACGATCGGAGTCGAGTACGTCGAGCAGCCGCTCGCGGCGCGTGATCCTGACGGCCCCGAGCTGAAGCGCCGTGCCGCGCTTCCGGTCTACGTCGACGAGGACTGCCACACCCTCGGCGACGTGGCCGCCTGCGCGGAGCGCGCTCACGGGATCAACATCAAGCTTGCCAAGTCGGGTGGCATTCGCGAGGCAGTCCGGATGGCCGTTGCCGCGCGCGCACTCGGGCTCGGGGTCATGCTCGGCTGCATGGTGGAGTCGGGACTTGCGATCTCGGCTGGCGCGCAGCTTGCGAGCCTCTGCGACCACGTCGACCTCGATGGCAACCTGCTCCTCGCCGAGGACCCGTGGCCGGGGGTGCCGTTCGAGGACGGGGTTCAGCTACCGCCCGACGCCCCGGGCCTGGGAGTGCATGAAGCGGTACCTGATCCTCGCTGAGGGCCACGTCTTCGACCCGCACTACGGCAAGACGATGCGCGGCGTCCTGCACTACGGCCGGGACGAGGTCGTTGCCCTCCTTGACTCCGAGCACGCGGGCGAGAACCACAAGGGCCTCCCGATCGTCGCAACAGTCGCCGAGGCGCTCCGCTACGAGCCGGACACCGCGCTCGTCGGCGTCGCGACCTCGGGCGGCCGGCTGCCGAAGGCCTGGCAGCGCATCCTCCTGGACGCCGTGGAAGCGGGCCTCGACGTCGAGTCGGGGATGCACATCTTCCTCGCGGACGATCCCGACCTGTCGGCTCGTGCGAGCGAGCGTGGGGTAGAGCTCAGAGACCTGCGTCGCCCGCCCGAGGGCCTGTCCGTGCCTACCGGTGCGAACCTCGAGCACGAGGCGGCGACGGTTCTCACGGTCGGATCCGACTGCGCGATCGGGAAGATGACGGTCTCGCTCGAGCTCGATCGTGCCGCCCGGGAGCGCGGGCTGGCCTCCGTCTTCGTCCCGACCGGCCAGACGGGCATCGCGATTGCGGGCTGGGGAATCTCGGTGGACGCCGTCGTCGCCGACTTCATGGCGGGCGCCGCCGAGCAGCTCGTCGTGGAGGGCGCCGGCCGGGGCAACCTCCTCTGGATCGAGGGCCAGGGCTCGATCGTGCACCCGCAGTACTCGGGCGTCACGCTTGGGCTCATCCACGGCAGTGCGCCCCACGGGTACGTGCTCTGCCACCAGGCGGGCTCGACGGAGATCGAGGGCTGTCCGGGACACCCGATTCCGCCGCTCCGGGCGCTCGTCGAGCTGCACGAGCGGCTGTCTCTCCCCGTGCGTCCGGCCCGGGTGCTCGCGGTGGCCGTCAACACACGCAGCCTCGGCGAGGAAGAAGCGCGGGCGGCTCTCGCCGAGATCGAGGCCGAGACCGAGCTCACGGCCGACGATCCGGTGCGTTTCGGTCCCGATCGGCTCCTCGACGCCGTGCTCGCCGGGCTCCCCGCAGGTGTGGGGCCCGCACGACGGGGCACAAGAGCCGCGTGACGGATCCGCGTGTCGAGAGGCTCGCCGACCTCATCGTCGGCTACTGCCTCGATCTGGGGGAGGGCGACGTCGTTCGGATCGACGGGCTCGACGCGGCGGCGCCACTCACACTCGCGACCTTCAGGGCGGCCCTCGACGCCGGAGCTCACCCGTACACCGGAGTCAGCCTCGACGGCGTCCTGGAGCTTCTGCTCGAGGAGGGCTCGGAGGAGCAGCTCGCCTACCTCTCGCCGGTCGAGTGGAAGGAGATGGAGACGCTCGACGCGCTCGTGACTATCTGGTCGGAGACGAACACTCGCTCCCTGTCACGGGTCGATGCGGGCCGACACAGCCGCTACCTCGCTGCACACCGGCAGCTTTCGAACCGCCGTTGGGAACGCATAGCCGAAGGTGCCATGCGCTGGTGCGGGACGCTCCATCCAACCGCTGCACACGCGCAAGACGCAGACATGTCCCTCGAGGACTACGAGTCCTTCGTCTTCGGCGCCTGTCACGCGGACAAAGAGAACCCGGCGGAGCATTGGCGGGCGGTCGCCAGGGAGCTGACTGCCCGGGCGGCCGATCTCGGCTCCATTCGCGAGCTCAGGATCCTGGGCCCGGACACGGACCTCCGGGTGGGGGTCGACAGTCGGCCCTGGCTCGCGGCCGAGGGGCACTTCAACATGCCGGATGGCGAGGTCTTCACGAGCCCGGTCGAGACCGAGACCGAGGGCGAGATCCGCTTCACGTTCCCGGCGATCTTCGAGGGCCGCGAGGTCGAGGACGTGCGGCTCCGCTTCGAGGGCGGCCGTGTGACCAAGGCATCTGCGGCCCGCGGTGACGACTACCTCCAGTCGCTCCTAGACATGGACGAAGGCGCGCGAGTTCCGGGCGAGATCTCCTTCGGCCTGAACTACGAGATCGACCGCTTCACCCGCAACATCCTGTTCGACGAGAAGATCGGCGGAACGCTCCACCTGGCGCTCGGCGCCGCGTTCCCGCAGGCCGGGGGCAAAAACACCTCGGGCCTCCATTGGGATCTGATCTGCGACCTGCGGAGCGAGGGGGAGGTGTACGCGGACGGTGAGCTCGTCTGGCGCGCCGGGGCATTCCTCCAAGAGCCCGCACCGGTGAGCGTCTCGTGAACGGGCCGCTCGACCGGCTCGCGCACGTGCTCGTCGATTACTCGACCGAGGTCCGTCCCGGCCAGCTCGTCCTCATCGAGAGCCCGCCGGCGGCTGCGCCGCTCGTCCGCGCGATCTACGAACGCGTGCTCGAGGTCGGCGGCCATCCCCAAACGCGCATCACGCCGGAGGGCGCCACAGAGCTCCTGCTCGAGCGCGGCACGGACGCCCAGCTCGACTGGGTGAACCCCGCGCGGGCGGAAGACTACGAACGCGCGGATGTCCGAATCGTGCTCGAGGCCGACACGAACACGAGGGGGCTCTCGAACGTCGATCCCGCTCGGCTTGCGCGTGCGGGCCGAGCGCGCGAGCCGCTCCGGAATCGCTATCTCGAGCGGGCTGCGGCCGGCGAGCTGCGCTGGTCGATCACGCTCTTCCCGACGAACGCCGCCGCGCAGGACGCCGAGATGTCGCTCGCAGAGTACGAGCGGTTCGTCTACGGCGCCGGCAAGCTGGACTCGGAGGATCCTGTCGGGGACTGGCGTGCCTTCGGCGACGAGCTGCGGCGTCTCGCTGAGTGGCTCGGCGCAAAGAGCGAGCTGCGCGTCGTCTCGAACGGCACCGACCTCACGCTCGGAGTCGAAGGGCGCACGTGGATCCCGTGCGACGGCAAGGAGAACTTCCCCGACGGCGAGGTCTTCACGGGCCCCGTCGAGACGAGCGTCGAGGGCGAGATCCACTTCAGCTATCCGGCGAGCTTCCAGGGACGGATGGTCGAAGACATCCGACTGCGCTTCTCGGGCGGCGAGGTGGTAGAAGCCTCGGCGGACCGCGGCCAGGACTTCCTCGACGGGATGCTCGGGATGGACGACGGCGCCCGGCGCGTCGGCGAGTTCGCATTCGGGCTGAACGACGCCATCACCGAGTTCACGAAGAACACGCTCTTCGACGAGAAGATCGGGGGCACCGTCCATCTTGCGCTCGGCAAGGCGTATCCCGAGAGCGGCGGCACGAACCAGTCGGCGCTCCACTGGGATCTCGTCTGCGATCTGCGCTCGGGCAGCGAGGTCTACGCGGACGGCGAGCTCGTGTACCGCGACGGGCGTTTCCTGCCCGGCGTCCTCTGATCGCGCTCCTCGGCGACACGCATCTCCCGCGTGGCTCGCGGCGGTTGCCGGATGCGTGCGTCGAGGTCCTACGGCGAGCGGATCTGGTGTTGCATACCGGCGACGTCACCTCGCGCGAGGCGCTCGCGGAGCTCGAGGCACTCGGACCGCCTGTCCGGGCAGTCAGCGGGAACATGGACGAACCGGAGCTCCAGGCGACGCTCCCGGAGCGGCTCGTGGTCGACTGCGAGGCGCTCCGCATCGGACTCGTTCACGACGCGGGCAGGATTACGGGCCGCCACGAGCGGCTCGTCGCGTCGTTCCTCGGGTGTGATCTCGTCGCATATGGGCACACGCACGTGCCGGAGGTGGCACGTCTGGGCGGTGTCTGGATCGTGAACCCGGGAAGTCCGACCGAGCGGCGGAAGGCGCCTTCGCGCTCGCTGGCGGTGATAGAGAATGGGGCGCCACGCCTCGTCACACTTTCGTGACACGGAGGCCTTGACACGCGAACATGTGTTCCCTAGTATGGCGAACGCATGTTCGTTTCGCGTCTCATAGTGATCGGAGTCGCCCTGGCCCTTTTGGTGACTGTCGCGCTGGGGGCGGCGCGCCCGTCTGTCGGGGCGACTCCAGAGACGCGGTACGTCGTGCAACAGGGCGATACGTTGTGGGACATCGCAGTCAAGCTTTACGGCGGCGATCCGCGGGAGGGGGTCTGGAAACTCCAAGAGGCGAACGAGCTTGAGGGTTCGACGCTCGCTCCTGGGCAGGTGATCTTCGTGCCCGGCTAGCGCGCGGAGGTGAGCCGATCAACCGGGGGCAGAGGGCACGGCCGCGGTGACGTCGCCGTACAAGGGAGGGCTTCGAAGATCAGCCTCGGCGAGCCTGAAACGGGTTGCGTGACCTCGCTGCAGCCGTCTGCGTCTAGCCGGCTGCGAGGCGCCCGGCCTGTCCCTCGAGGCCGAACTCGGCAGGCCGTTTTCGGACAGCTGCAAAGAAGGCGTCCACCACCTGAGGAGCGAACTGGCTGCCGCGGCCGCGGCGGATCTCCGCGAACGCGGCGTCCCACGAGAGAGCGACCTGGTACGGCCGGTCGGTCGTCATGGCATCCCAGGCGTCCGACAGGCCGGCGATCGCGGCTGTGACGGGGGTCTCGTCTCCGGCGAGACCGCCGGGATATCCGTGGCCGTCCCACCTCTCGTGGTGATGGCGGACGATCGGGACGGCTGCATGAAGTCGGCTGAACTTGGAGATGATCCGCGCGCCTTCTGCGGAGTGCATCTTGATGTGCTCGTACTCGTCGCTGGTAAGCGTCGCCGCCTTGGTGAGGACATTGTCCGGCACCGCGATCTTCCCGATGTCGTGAAAGAGCGCGCCGAGGCGGAGTGCGTCCCGGTCAATGGGCGCGAGCTGGAGCTCGTCGGCGATGGCGAGAGCCACACGCTGAACGCGCCTGGAGTGCCCTGCGGTGTAGGGGTCCTTCGCCTCTACGGTGGCGTTCAGGCTCTCGACCGCTTCGAACGTGTTCGTCTCGAGCTGCGTGTAGGCGCGCTCGAGCGCAACGCTGCGTTCCCGGACTACGCGCGTCTGCCTCTTGAGCGTCTCCGATGCGCCTCGGACGAGAAAGACGAGAAACGCCCAGAGCGCGAGGAAGACTCCCGTGGTCACCAGCCACACCATGCGTTTTCCATCTGCGACTGACGCCTCGAGGGGACGGGCATCGGCATACACCTCGTAGGCGCCGACGACCTGGTCGGCCACCACCACAGGTGCATAGACCTCCAGGACCTCGTCGACGCCGAGACTGGCTTCTGCGGCATCCTCTTCGCCTCCGAGCTCCTCGAGGTGCGCCTCGGGCTCTCCGTGCTCGATCACCTCCGCGAGGCCCCCGTCGAGCGGGAAGCGCCGCCCGATGCGCTCAGGCTCCAGGTTCGTCCAGGCGAGCACGCCGTCCGCGCGCCAGACCTTGACGCTCAGGATCTCAGGCCGCTCCTCGAGCTCGGCCAAGACGACGGCCGGCGCGGGCATCCCGACCTGGAGCTCTGTCCCGCGCACGAGCCTGCTGCCAAGAACGCCGCTTGTGTACTGGGCGAGGCTCCGCTCCGCGTCGTCGATGGCCTGTTGGCGCAGCGCCCCCGACAGGAGCCATCCGAGCACGGCGCCGCCGACGGCGAGGATGACCGCGCTCGAGACGACGAAGACGCGGAGCAGCGTCAGCGAGCGCGCGACCCGTAGCTGAGGGGATTGTCGTGACACGCGCCTTTCAATATCGACCCTCCGCGAGGAGAGCTTGAGCGGCCCAGAAAGGGGTCGCCGTACACTGGCCGCGTGGATCTCGACCTCGTCTTTCTTGGTACTTCTGGGTCAGTCCCGACAGCTCGACGCGGGCCTACGGCGACGCTGATCAGGCGCGGCGGAGAGCGCATCCTCGTCGACTGCGGCGAAGGGACACAGCGTCAGCTACTACGGTCGAACGTCGGCCTGCCCGAGTTGCCTGAGGTCTTCGTAACCCACTATCACGCCGACCACTACCTCGGTCTGCCCGGGATGCTGAAGACCTTCGCGCTTCGCGGCCGCGAGCTGCCGCTCACGGTGTGGGGCCCGCCGGGCCTCAACGATCTCTTCGGCTCGCTCGGGCGGATCTTCGGCAAGCTGACGTACCACCTGCACCTCCGCGAGCTGCGGCCCGGCGACGTGCTCGACCGGGACGATTACCGGATCGTCGTCTTTCGCGTGCACCACGGAATGACGTCGAACGGCTACGCGCTCGTCGAGTCACCGCGGCCCGGCCGGTTCGACGAGTCCGAGGCCGCGCGACTCGGGATTCCGAAGGGACCGCTCTTCGGTGCCCTCCAGCGTGGGGAGACCGTCGCCGTGCCGTCCGGCGACACGGTCGCGCCCGAGCAGGTGCTCGGCCCGGCGCGCCCGGGCCGGAAGCTCGTCCTCACCGGCGACACGCGGATCGCCCGCTCCGTCGCCGACATCGCCCGGGAGGCCGATGTCCTCCTCCACGACGGGACGTTCGGGGAGGACGAACGCGACCGCGCCGAAGAGACGGGCCATGCTACGGCGGTTCAGGCCGCCGAGCTCGCCCGAGCCGCGGGAGTTCGCACGCTCGTCCTCACGCATCTCTCGAATCGCTACTTCGGGCCCGAGATCGCCCGCGAGGCGCGCGCGCTCTTTCCCGCGACGATTGTGCCCAGGGACTTCGATATCATCGATGTCCCGTTTCCGGAGAGAGGAGCGCCCGCGCTTGTGAAGGGCGGCGCGCTCGGACGGTACGAGGAGGCCGAGGCGGTTGGCGACGATGGTGCAACTCGCACTGACGCAGGATCTCGCCGAGGCGGAGGAGATCCAGGCGATCCTGACCTCGGCGGGCATCGAGTCGCAGCTCGAGAGCGCAGCTGACGAGCCGCCCGACTCCCTCGAGGACGTGCCGACGAAGGTGCTCGTCCCGGAGGAATCTCTCGAGGCGGCGCAGAACGCCGTCGAGGCGATGACGGACCCGGATGAGCTCATCGGAGGCCGGTAGCGCCCGCCCGGCGCCGGACTTCGGCCCGCTTGCAGAGACGTACGACCGGTTGCGTCCGCCCGATGCCGAATGGCGCGAGCTCTTCGACCTGCTGGTCGAGTGCGGCGATCTAGCCAGACGCCGTGTCCTGGACGTCGGCTGCGGGACCGGACTCGCGGCCGGTGCCCTCACTGAGCTCGGCGCAACGGTTTGGGGCGTCGACCCGTCCGAGGAGATGCTCGCCGTCGCACGGGCCCGGGCGGGTCGCGCGGTCGGGTTGAAGCAAGGCCGAGCCGAAGCCCTCCCGTTCAAATCCGCGTGGTTCGAACGCGTGCTGCTGCGGCTCGTCGTCCACCTCGTCGACCGCCAGCGCGCCCTGCCCGAGCTCGCTCGCGTACTCGTACCGGGGGGGCGCGTTGTCCTCGCGACGTTCGACCGGGCGCACATCGACGGCTTCTGGCTGACCCGCTTCTTCCCGTCGATCGCGGAGATCGACGCCCGACGCTTCCCCGAGCCCGCCGCCCTCGCCGGCGAGCTCGAGGCGGTCGGGTTCGGACGCACGTCCGTCAGCCCGCTCGTCCAGCAACACATCCTGTCCCGGGCCGACGCGCTGGCCCGCATCCGCGGCGGCTACATCTCGACACTACAACTCGTACCGCCCGACGAGCTCGCCGTGGGGACCGACACGTGCCGCGCGTGAGCTTCCGGAGGCGGTGCCGGTCGAGCTCCGCTGGGCGATCGTGGTCGCAGAGCGCCGTTGACGGTCGCAGACCTCCTGGTCGTCTTGCTCGTCGTCGCGGCCGCGGCGTACGGGGCCGCGCGGGGGCTGGCCGTTCAGATCCTGTCGTTCGTCGGCCTGGCGGTCGGCGCCTTCGTGGGCTCGCGGGTCGCTCCGCAGCTCCTGGCGGGCGGCACGAGCTCGACGTGGGTACCCGTCGCCGGTCTGGTCGGCGCGGTCGTCGGGGCGCTCCTGCTCCAGACCGCATCGGTCGCGCTGGGGCAGCCGCTCTTCCGGGCGGTTGCAATCGGGCCCGCCCGTGCGATCGACGCCCTGGGCGGAGCGGTCTTCGGCGGCATCCTGGGAGTGGCCTTCGCGTGGCTCTTCGCAGTCGTCGCGCTTCAGCAGCCTGCGCTCGGCCTCAGGGCGGACGTCCAGGAGTCCGAGATCCTGCCGCGGCTCATCGGCGCCGTGCCGCCGGACGACGTCCTGAACGCGCTCGGCCGTTTCGACCCGCTGCCGCTCTTCTCGGGTCTCCCGGGAAGCCGCCTGCCGCCTCCGGATCCGAGCGTCGGCGAGGCGCCGGGTACGCGCGCTGCGGAGGACTCCGTCGTGAAGGTGCTAGGCACGTCCTGCGGGCTCGGCGTCTCCGGCTCAGGCTGGGTCGTCCGCCGGAACCTCGTCGCGACCAACGTCCACGTCGTCACCGGCGAGGAGGACACCCACGTTCTCACTCCGGCCGGCGGCGACCGCGAGGCGACACTGGTCTACGTCGATGCTCAGAACGACGTTGCGCTGCTTCGCGTTCCCGGCCTCCGCACCGCGCCGCTCGAGGCCGCGCCCGAGAGCGACGAGTCACGGCCGGTTGCGCTCCTCGGATACCCGGGCGACGGCCCGCTCGTCGCCGAGCCCGGCACCGCAGGGCCGCGGCAGCGCCTGCTCGGGCGGAACGCATACGGCGACGGCGCTGTTCTCCGGGAGGTCGTGCCGCTTCGAGGCGCGGTGCGAAGCGGAGACAGCGGCGGCCCGGCGGTGGACGGGCGCGGCCGCGTCGTCGCCATGATGTTCGCGGCCACGCGCGGGCGCGACGGCGGGTACGGCATTCCGGTCGACCTCGTTGTGGCGGCAGCCGACAGCCGGCTTCGGCCCGTCGAGTCGGAGCGCTGCGCCGGCTGAGCTGGACGGTGATTCCGTCCGACGCGATCGCCTAGACTCCGTTCGACCCTTTAACTCGGTCCTGTGAGGCCGGAAAGGAGCTGTACGTGGCTGCGCCCGCTCAGGCGGCACGGCTTCTGCTCGACGCAGAGGCTCTCAATCGAACGCTCAGGCGGATCGCCCACGAGATCGTCGAGGGAAACCCTGAGCTCCAGGCCGTCGCGCTCGTCGGGATTCACACGCGCGGCGTTCCGCTCGCCCAGCGGATCCGGCGGCTGATCGAGGAGTTCACCGGTCGCACGGTCGACCTCGGGACGCTCGACATCACCTTCCACCGGGACGACGTCGTCGTCCGCGGGGGCGAGGCGCCGCTCCATCCGCAACCGGTCGTGAAATCGACCCGGCTGGATTTCGAGCTCGAGGGCAAGACCGTCGTCCTCGTCGATGACGTCCTCTACACGGGCCGCACGATCCGCGCCGCGATCGACGCGCTCTTCGAATACGGCCGCCCGGCCCGCATCCAGCTCGCAGTGTTCGCCGACCGCGGCCATCGCGAGCTCCCTATCCGCCCCGACTACGTCGGTAAGAACCTCCCCACCTCCAAGGATGAGCGCGTCAGCGTCCAGCTCCTCGAGGTCGACGAGGTCGACGCCGTTCTCCTGCTTCCCCAGTCCTCCGAGAGGTGACCATGGCCGAAGTCCATTCCCTGATCCGCGACGAGCTGCTGCCGCCCGACCCGCCGGCCCGGCGGCACCTGATCTCGATCGCCGACCTCACGCGGGACGATGTCGAGCGGCTGCTCGCGCTTGCCCGCACGCTCTCGCGCTCCCTCGAGCGCGAAGTGAAGAAGCTGCCTGCCCTGCGCGGGCGCACTGTGGTGAACCTCTTCTATGAGAGCTCGACGCGAACGTCGTCGAGCTTCGAGCTCGCTGCCAAGCGTCTCTCGGCCGATGTGATGTCGATCAAGGCCACGGGCTCGGCGGTCGACAAGGGCGAGTCCTTGAAAGACACCGCGCTGACGATCGGCTGCTACGACCCCGACGTCATCGTCATCCGCCACCCCGAGATCGGCGCTCCCGACCTCGTCGCGCGGCTGACCACGGCACACGTCGTCAACGCGGGCGACGGCAAACGCCAGCACCCGACCCAGGCCCTCCTCGACCTCTACACGATCGAGGACGAGCTCGGCGGCATCGCGGGCCTGCACGTCGCGATCGTCGGCGACGTCCTGCACTCGCGCGTGGCGCGCTCGAACGTCCAGGCGCTCCTCCTCATGGGCGCCCGTGTGACGCTCGTCGGGCCGCCGCCGCTCATCCCACGTGGCATCGACTCCATGGGCTGCCAGGTCTCCTACGACATCGACGCGATCCGGGACGCGGACGTCGTCTACGTCCTCCGGATGCAGAAGGAGCGCATGCTCGCCGGCGCCAACTACGTGCCGAGCCTGCGCGAGTACACCGAGCGCTGGGGCGTGACGTCCGAGCGGATCCGGCCGGGCCAGAAGGTCATGCACCCGGGCCCGATGAACCGCGGCGTCGAGATCGACGGCGCCGTCGCGGACATGGCCGACGCGCTGATCGAGCGCCAGGTCCGCAGCGGCCTGGTCGTCCGTATGGCCGTCCTCTACGACCTCCTCACCCACGGTCCGGTTGAGGTCAAGGTCGCCGAGATCGAGGAGGTGGCGTGATGCTCCTCGGCAAGCAGGGTCACGAGAACGTGGTGATCCAGGGTGCGCGGGTTCTCGACCCGACCGATGGCGTAGACGCGGTCCTCGACGTCCGCGTCGACGGCGGGGTCGTTGCGGGGATCGGCGCAGATCTCGACACCAACGAACACCGAATCGTGGGCGCCGGCGGTCTCGTGCTCGCGCCGGCGTTCGTCGATCCGCACGTCCACCTGCGGACGCCGGGGCGCGAGGACGAGGAGGACATCCGCTCCGGCACGGCCGCCGCGGCGGCGGGCGGGTACTGCGCGATCCTCGCCATGCCGAATACGGAGCCGGTCGTCGACTCTGCGGCCGTGCTTGGCTCGCTGGCCGAGCGGGCTCGGACGGACGCAGAGGTGCCGGTGGGCTTCCTCGCGGCGATCACGAAAGAGCAGGCCGGGGAGGAGCTCACGGAGATGGCCGAGCTCGCGGACGCGGGCGCCGTGGGCTTCTCGGACGACGGACAGCCCGTTCGCTCCTCGTCGCTCATGCGCCGTGCGCTCCAATACGGGCTCGCCCACGGGCGGCCGCTTGCGCTCCACTGCGAGGAGCCGACCCTCTCGCGCGGCGGGCACATGCACGAGGGCGACGTCTCGGCCGAGCTCGGGCTCGGCGGCTACCCGTCCGTGGCCGAGAGCGTCATGGTCGGTCGCGACCTCGCGCTCGCCCGCTACGAGGAGCGTCCGGTCCACCTGCTCCACCTCTCGTCCCGGGAATCGGTCGAGGAGCTCGCGAGAGCCCAAGCCGAAGGCGTTGCGGCGACCGGCGAGGTCACGCCGCACCACCTCTGCCTGACGGACGAGTCGGTGCGGAGCCTCGACCCGAACCTGAAGATGAACCCGCCGCTTCGGGCGGAGGAGGATCGCAGGGCGCTCGTCGAGGCTCTTCGGGACGGGACGATCTCGGCCGTCGCGACCGACCACGCACCCCATGCGCGGCACGAGAAAGAGGTGCCCTTCGAGGCGGCACCGTTCGGCGTGACCGGCCTCGAGACGGCCTTCGCGGCCCTCTACACGCGGCTCGTGCAGCCCGGGCTCGTCGGCTTGGCCACGCTCCTCGAGCGGATGAGCGCCGGGCCGGCCGCGATCTACGGGCTCGAGCGGCCCAGGATCGCCGTCGGGGCACCGGCTAATCTCGTCCTGCTCGACCTCGGGGCGGCCTGGCGGCCCGACGAGCGGAGCTTCCGCTCGAAGTCCGCGAACTCGTGGCTCCTCGGCCAGGAGCTCACCGGGACGGTCAAGCTGACGATGACCGCGGGCCGAACGGCGTACGAGGCGTGAGGTCGCCGCGAAAAATGCGGCGCATTTTCCGCGGGGTAGGGGTCGCCGGCGCAAGTAAACGGCCTAATGGTGGAGCGAGAGGATGAGGGACTTCCTGCTCCTCGAGGACGGGTCGGTCTTCCCCGGCCGGTCGGTCGGAGCCGACGGCGTCGCGTTCGGCGAGGCCGTCTTCACGACCTCGATGTCCGGCTACCAGGAGGTGGTGACCGATCCGAGCTATGCCGGGCAGCTCGTCGCGTTCACGACCGCGATGGTAGGCAACTACGGCGTCGCAGAGGCGAGGCTCGAGTCGGAGCGGCCGCACGCGCGTGGAGTCGTGATGCGCCGGGCCGGCGGGCGGGAGTGGTGCGAGTGGCTGGCGAGCGAGGGGGTCGTCGCGCTCGACGAGGTCGACACGCGCTCGCTCGTCCTGCGCCTCCGCGAGCGGGGCTCTATGCGGGCGGCGCTCGTCTCCGGCGACGCCTGCTCGGACTCGGTGCACGGCGCGCTGGTCGCGGAGCCTGCGATGGCCGGCCGGGCGCTCGCAGCCGCGGTCTCGACGCGCGAGCCCTACACGGTCGGGAACGGGCTGACGCGCATCGCCCTTCTCGACTACGGGTGCAAGCGCTCCATCGTCCGCCGGCTCGTCGCGGCCGGCGCCTCGGTGCGCGTCCTGCCGCACACGGCGACCGCCGCGGACGTCCTCGCCGAGCGGCCGGACGGCGTCCTCCTCTCGAACGGCCCCGGCGACCCGGCGGCGCTTCCCACGGAAACCGAAAACGTCCGGGCGCTCCTCGGTCTCGTGCCGATCCTCGGCATCTGTCTCGGCCACCAGCTCCTCGCAGGCGCCGCAGGCCTCGAGACCTTCAAGCTCCCCTTCGGCCACCGCGGCGCCAACCATCCGGTGCTCGAGCTCGGAACGGGCCGCGTGCTCGTCACGTCCCAGAATCACGGGTTCGCCGTCCGCGGAAGGGCGGAAGCCGTCTCGCACGTCTCGCTCTACGACGGCACCGTGGAGGGCGTCGATCTGCCGGCCGAGCGGGCGCGGAGCGTCCAGTTCCATCCCGAGGCGAGCCCGGGGCCGCACGACGCGCGCGGGCTGATCGAGGACTGGGTGCGGGAGGTGCGGCTTGCCGAGGCGGCCTGACCTCGAGTCCGTCTGCGTCCTCGGCGCCGGCCCGATCGTGATCGGCCAGGCGTGCGAGTTCGACTACTCGGGCTCGCAGGCCCTCAAGGTCCTGAGAGAGGAGGGCTTCCGGACGATCGTCGTCAACTCGAACCCGGCGACGATCATGACCGATCCGGGGTTCGCCGACCGCACCTACATCGAGCCGCTCGACCTCGGGGTCGTCGCGGGCGTGCTCCTACGCGAGCGGCCCGACGCGCTCCTGCCGACGCTCGGCGGTCAGACGGCGCTCAACCTCGCGGTGGCGCTGGCGGACGAGGGAATCCTCGACGAGCTCGGGGTCGAGCTCATCGGCGCGAGCCGTGAGGCGATCTTCCGAGCAGAGGATCGCCTCGCCTTTCGCGAGACCGTCGAGTCGATCGGCCTGCGTGTCCCTGAGTCGCGAATCGTCACGCACATCGATGAGTTGCCAGACGACTTCAGCTTCCCTGTCATCCTTCGTCCGGCATTCACGCTCGGCGGGCAGGGGGGCGGGATCGCGGTCGATCGGGACGATCTGCGTCGCAAGGCGGAGATCGGCCTGGCCGCCAGCCCGATCGGGCAGGTGCTGCTCGAGGAGTCGCTCGTCGGCTGGGACGAGTTCGAGCTCGAGGTCATGCGCGACGCCAACGACAACGTCGTGGTCGTGTGCTCGATCGAGAACCTTGACCCGATGGGCGTCCACACGGGCGATTCGGTCACCGTTGCTCCGCAGATGACGCTGCCCGACGAGGCGTTCCAGGAGCTCCGCGATGCCGCGCAGACGATCATCCGCGCGGTCGGCGTCGAGACCGGCGGCTCGAACATCCAGTTCGCCCGCGAGCGCGAGAGCGGCGACCTTCGTGTGATCGAGATGAACCCGCGCGTCTCGAGGTCGTCCGCGCTGGCCTCGAAGGCGACGGGCTACCCGATCGCGAAGGTGGCCGCCAAGCTCGCGGTCGGCTACACGCTCGACGAGATCCCGAACGACCTCACGGGCACGACCCCCGCGAGCTTCGAGCCGACGCTCGACTACGTCGTCGTCAAGTTTCCGCGCTTCGCGTTCGAGAAGTTCGCGGGAGCCGACCCGACGCTCGGCACGCAGATGAAGTCGGTGGGCGAGGCGATGGGCATCGGCCGGACGTTCACCGAAGCGTTCCTGAAGGCGATGCGCTCCTGCGAGGCCGAGTCGCCCACTCCGTGGTCTCGACTCGGCCTCGTGCCGGACGGGGTGCATCCTTGGTTTCGCTCGGAGATCGAGCGCGCCACGGCCGCGCTCGATCGCTTCGGGTCCCTCACGGACCTCGTTAGCGACGACTGGGTTCGCCTCAAGCGGCTCGGGCTCGCCGATGCGGACATAGCCGAAGCCTGCGGCGTGGAAGAGGAGGCGGCACGAGCGGCTCGGTGGAGTGCGGGCGTTCGGCCCGCCTACCGGCGCGTCGACTCCTGCGCCGCGGAGGTCGAGGCGCGCTCGAACTACCTCTACTCCACGTGGGGCGAGGCGGACGACCCGCTGCCCGAACGGGAGCGGCCTTCGGTCGTGATTCTCGGCGCCGGGCCGAACCGGATTGGCCAGGGGATCGAGTTCGACTACTGCTGCGTCCACGCGTCGAAGGCCTTCCGCGCGCTCGGCTTCGACACCGTGATGGTCAACTGCAACCCCGAGACCGTCTCGACGGACTACGAGACCTCTGACCGCCTCTACTTCGAGCCGCTCGGCGTCGAGGAGGTGCTCGAGGTCTGTCGCCGCGAACGACCGGTCGGGGTCATCGTCCAGTTCGGCGGCCAGACGCCGCTCAAGCTTGCCCGTGCGGTCGAGGCCGCCGGCTTCCGGATCCTCGGGACGCCGCAGGACGCGGTCGACCTCGCGGAGGATCGCGAGCGGTTCGCGGCTCTCTGCGACGCGCTCGGGATCGCCGTTCCTGCCTGGGGCATGGCCTCCGGGGAGGACGAGGCCGTGGCGGTCGCCGAACGTGTCGGCTATCCCGTGCTCGTTCGTCCGTCGTACGTCCTCGGCGGAGCCAGGATGCGCGTCTGCTACGGGCCGGACGACCTGCGTGAGGCAGCGTCCGGGGCCGGGCGGGTGCTCGTCGACCGCTTCCTCGAGGGAGCGGTCGAGATCGACGTCGACGCTCTCTGCGACGGCGAGGACACGTACGTCGCGGCCGTCATGCAGCACGTCGAGGAAGCGGGCGTGCACTCCGGCGACTCCTCGTGCGTCCTGCCGCCCACGTCGCTCGAGCCGGCGGCGCTCGACGAGATTCGGGCCG
The DNA here is from genome assembly GCA_963733135.1 of uncultured Actinomycetes bacterium. Classification (GTDB taxonomy): domain Bacteria; phylum Actinomycetota; class Thermoleophilia; order Gaiellales; family Gaiellaceae; genus CAVTBX01. The sequence continues at coordinate 319,151 of CAVTBX010000007.1, read as the reverse complement.
TCGTCCGCAAGCTCGCTCCTGCTCTCGGCGTCGTCGGCCTCGTGAACGTCCAGCTCGCGCTCGTGGCCGGCCGCGTGGCCGTCCTCGAGGCGAACCCTCGCGCATCACGGACCGTTCCCTTCGCCTCCAAGGCCATCGGCGTCAACCTCGTGGCGGCTGCGTGCCGGCTCATGAACGGTGAGCGGCTCGGCTCGCTCGACCGGGCGGAGGAATGTGTGAGCTCGGGCGTCAGCGTGAAGGCGGCGGTGTTTCCGTTCGCGCGCTTCCCCGGTGCGGACCCCGTGCTCGGGCCCGAGATGCGTTCGACCGGCGAGGTCATGGCCACCGCGGCCGACTTTCCGACCGCCTTCGCCAAAGCGGAGCGCGCCGCCGGCCGGCCGCTCCCGGACGCCGGCACCGTCTTCGTCTCGGTGCGGGACACGGACAAGGCGGCGGCCTGCGAGCTCGGGCGGCGGCTCTCGGCGCTCGGCTTCGCGCTCTGCGCGACGGCGGGGACGGCCCGGGCGCTCGCGCGTGCTGGGCTCGCGGTCGCGGCGATCCGGAAGGTGGGCGAGGAGGGCGACGGCACGACCGTCGTCGACCTCATTCGCCGCGGTCGTTGCGACCTCGTCCTGAACACGCCGGCCGGAGGCGGTGCACGCTCGGACGGTTACCGGATTCGCGAGGCGGCGCTGGTCGCCCAGGTCCCGTGCATTACGACCCTCGCAGGAGCGTTCGCTGCGGTTGAGGCGCTCGCGGGCGCCGGCCGTGAGGACGCTTTGACCCTCCAGGAGCGAGTTGCGGCGCGAACGGCTTGAGGTCGTCGGGGTCGAGGCGGTCGGCCCCTATCGGCTCGTCCGGCTCCGGCGCGGCGGGCTCGAGCCCGGCGTTCCCGGTCAGTTCTTCATGCTCCGCCCGCTCGGACACGTGCTGCCGCGGCCCATGAGCCTCTGCCAGGCGCCGCCTGGCGAGCTCGCGTTCCTCGTCGACGTCGTCGGGCCGGGAACGAGGACGCTGGGCGAGGCCGAGGAGGGCTCATCTGTCGACGTCCTGGGCCCGCTCGGCCGCGGCTTTCGGCTGGACGTCGCGAGGCCGCTCCTGGTCGGCGGAGGCGTTGGGATCGCTCCGCTTCCCTACCTCGCCGAGCAGCTCCAGGGTGCGCCGGCTGTTCTGGGCTTCCGAAGCGCGTGGCATGCGGAGGCAGCCGTGCTCCTGCCCGGCGGAGGTCGTCGTCGAGCCCCGGTTCGCCACCGAGGCGATCCCGTCCGGCTTCGATGTCCTCGCGTGCGGTCCCGAGCCGATGCTCCACGCGATCGCGGCGCTGGCGCCGGCGGCTCAGCTCGCCTGGGAAGCCCCGATGGCGTGCGGCTTCGGCGCCTGCTACGGCTGTGTGGTCGAGATCGACGGCCGGCTGAAGCGCCTCTGCGTCGAAGGCCCCGTCCTCTCCGGCCATGTCGTGGGGACAGTCCCCCGGCCGTGGCCCGAACGGACAGCGGCGTGATCCTGAACGGCTCCGGCTGCCTCGATGCGCTCGCTGCGCCTGACGTCGCGCGGCAGCTCGACGCCTTCGTGACGAAGACCGTCACGCCGGAGCCCCGCGAGGGCAACGACCCCGTTCGGATCGCCGAGGTCGAAGGCGGGATGCTGAACTCGATCGGGCTCGCCAACCCCGGGATCGACGCCTTCCTGGTCGAGACCCTGCCGCGGCTCCTCGACCTCGGCGTCCCGCTCTGGGTCTCCGTGGGCGGCTTCGCCGCCAACGACTACGCGGAGATGTGCGCCCGCCTCGACGACACGCCCGTAGACGTCCTCGAGCTCAACGTCTCGTGCCCGAACGTGGCGGCACCCGACGCGGCCGCGGCCGAGATCGTCGCAGCCGCACGCTCCGCGACGAGTAAGCCGATCTACGCCAAGCTCTCCCCGAGCCTGCCCGACATTGCGTCAGCCGCGGTCGGGGCCGCAGAGGCCGGAGCCACGGGGCTGACCCTCGTGAACACCCTGCGAGGGCTCGCGCTCGAGCCCGCCACACTTCGCCCGGTGCTGTCGACCTGCTCCGGCGGTCTGTCCGGCCCCGCCCTCCGTACGGTCGCGCTCGCCGCCGTCCACGCCTGCTTCCGGGCCACGGCGGTGCCGATCGTGGGGCTCGGCGGGGTCGCAACGGGCCGGCACGCGCTCGAGCTCCTGGCGGCCGGGGCGTCGGCCGTCGCGATCGGGACTGAGCTCTTCGCTGACCCGTTCGCTCCGGCTCGAATCCGGGCTGAGCTCGAGGGTGAGCTCGCCTCCTTCGGGCTCTCCGAGTCGGCCCACGCGCGCGGCCTCGCGCACGTCCGTGAGGAGGCCATGTTGCCAGATGAGACAAAACTTCCTGCAAATCCAACTTATTCATGAAACTTGAACCCGGCGGGGGCGCTGCTAGAATGCCGCGCCATGCAGGCATCGAGGACGCAGGTGCAGGCGCCTCTCCGATCTCTCGATCAGCGGATGGAGGCCCTGCGGCGGGCCAATGAGATCCGCGTCCGGCGCGCACAGCTGAAGAAGGATCTGAAAGCCGGAACCGTGGTGATCGAGTCCGTGCTGCGCGACCCGCCCGAGTATGTCGAGACCGCGAAGGTGATCGACATCCTGATGGCGGTGCCCAAGTTCGGCCGGGTGAAGGCCGCCCGGTTCCTCAACCAGTGCCGGATCAGCCAGTCGAAGACCGTCGGCGGACTGTCCGACCGGCAGCGGTCTGAGCTGGTCGGCCTCCTGCACCGCTGAGCGTTCCGGCGAACGTCTTCGTCGTCACCGGGCCTTCGGGCGCCGGCAAGGGGACGCTCATCGCGCGCCTCCTGCGCCACGTTCCCGAGCTCGAGGTCGCAGTCTCTGCGACGACGCGTGAGCGGCGTCCAGGCGAGACCGACGGCCGCGACTACTGGTTCGTCTCGGACTCCGAGTTCGACCGCCGCCTCGCCGACGGGGCGTTCCTCGAGTACGTGACGTTCCCCTGGGGACAGCGCTCCGGAACGCTCCGCTCGGAGATCGACCGCATCGCGGAGGAGGGGCGAATCCCGGTGCTCGAGCTCGAGCTCGAGGGCGCGAAGACCGTGCGGGACGAGGTCCCGGGCAGCTTCACGATCTTCGTCGACGCACCACTCCCGGCTCTCGAACGGCGGCTGCACGCCCGCGCGACGGAAAGCATGGGCGAGATCGAGGAGCGGCTCGCGATGGCGCGGGAGCAGAAAGAGGAAGCAGCCGAGTTCCACGGCGTCGTCCTGAACGACGACCTCGAACGCGCCTCGGAGGAGCTTGTGGGCGTTGTCCGCGGAGAGTTGCAGCGCGTCGCTAGGATGTCCCGCACATGATCTACCCACGCATCGACGATCTGCTCGGGGAGGTCGACTCCCGCTACGCACTCGTGATCATCGCGGCCAAGCGTGCGCGGCAGATCAACAACTACCACCACCAGCTCGGTGAGGGGACGTTCGACGACTTTCCGCCGCCGCTCGTCGAATCGCGCTCGAAGAACTACCTCACGATGGCCCTCGAGGAGATCTCCGAGGGCAAGATCACCTACGAGTACGCGTAGAACGCGTTTCAAAACGACGCCTTGAGCCGCCGGGCCGTGCTGGACGGCCCGAAGCCGCGTCCTCGGTCGCGCCCATATCCTCCGGATATGAACGCGACGCTGTGTCCTTCCCTCGAACCGCCCAGCGCAGCCCTGCGACGAAGCATCATTCTGAAACAGATCCTTAGAGGCCGGCTCGGGCCGTCGGGGCTCGCGCCGAGGAGGTCTGGCGACGGCCGATGAGCAAAGTACTGGTCGGGATCACCGGGAGCATTGCGGCCTATAAGGCCTGCGAGGTCATTCGCCTCCTCGTGCAGGACGGTCACGATGTCGTCCCGATCCCGACCCCCGAGACCGAGCGCTTCGTCGGTGTCCATACGTTCGAGGCGCTCGCCCGTACCGAGGCGCCTCGCGAGCTCTACCCTCATCTTGTGGCTGCCGACGTGCTTGCGATCGCACCGCTCTCGGCCAACACGCTCGCAAAGCTCGCGCACGGTCTCGCGGACAACGTCCTCACGCAGACGGCTCTCGCCTACCGAGGGCCGTTCCTCGTCGCGCCCGCGATGAACACCAGAATGTGGGAGCACCCGGCGACGCAGGCGAACGTGGAGCTTCTCCGCGAGCGCGGTGTCGAGCTCGTCGGGCCCGAGGCGGGCGAGCTCGCCGAGGGAGAGACCGGCGTCGGCAGGATGGCCGAGCCGGAGGCGATCATCGAGCGCATCCTCGGGCTTGCGCGCGGATCCGGCGGAGCGCTGAACCGCGACCTCGCCGGGAGGCACATCCTCGTGACCGCCGGCGGAACGCGCGAGCCCATCGACTCCGTGCGCTACGTCGGGAACAGGAGCTCAGGCCGGATGGGGGTCGCGCTGGCAGTCGAAGCACGGCGACGCGGCGCGGACGTCACGCTCGTCCTGGCCAATACGGCCGTCCCGCCGCCGCCCGGCGTCGAGGTGGTGAACGCGCCCACGGCCGCCGAGCTCGCGCGCGAGACTCTGTCCCGTGCGGAGGGAATGGACGCGGTGCTGATGGCGGCCGCCGTGGCCGACTACCGGCCGGGAAAACCGATCGCCGGTAAGCGGGCGAAGTCCAAGGAGCCATGGGCGATCGAGCTCGAGCCGACCGAGGACGTTCTGGCCGCGCTGGCAGCCAGGCGGCGGAACGGGCAGGTGCTCGTAGGCTTCGCGGCCGACGAGGGCGAGCGTGGCCTCGCGCGCGCCCGCGAAAAGCTCGCCAGCAAAGGGGGGAACTTTTTCGTCTTTAACGACGTATCCCGCTCGGACATCGGCTTCGACTCGGAGGACAACGAGATCGTCCTCCTGTCGGACCGGGGCGAACGGACAGTGGACAAGCGATCGAAAGCGGAGGTGGCGGCGGCCGTGCTCGACGAGGTTGCACACCTCCTGAAGGGAGCCTGATGGACGAGCAGCTGGCCGGTGTCGGGGAGCGAGTGGAGGCATCGCGGGCCGCCGAGCTCCACCGGCGGGTGACCGAGAACCTCCGCCGCGTCATGCACGCGCCCGACGAGACGCTCGACCTCGCCGTGCTGTGCCTCTTCAGCGAGGGGCACCTCATCATCGAGGACCTGCCGGGCGTCGGGAAGACGACGCTCGCGAAGGCCATCGCACGTTCCGTCGACCTGTCGTTCGCGCGCATCCAGTTCACGCCCGACCTGCTCCCGTCGGACGTGACGGGCGTGAACGTCTACGACCAGCGCTCCAACGAGTTCGAGTTCCGGCCCGGGCCGGTCTTCACCAACGTCCTCCTCGTGGACGAGATCAACCGTACGTCGCCGAAGACGCAGGCCGCTCTCCTCGAGTGCATGCAGGAGAACCAGGTCACGGTCGACGGCGTGACCTACGAGCTCGCCCCGCCGTTCCTCGTCATGGCGACGCAGAACCCGATCGAGTACGAGGGCACGTACCCGCTCCCCGAGGCGCAGCTCGACCGCTTCACGATGCGGATCGCGATCGGCTATCCGCCTCTCGCGGCCGAGGCGCGGATGCTCGACGAGCAGACGACGCGGGAGCCGCTCGAGTCGCTGCGCCCCGTCGCCACCGCCGAGGAAGTCCTAAACGCCATCGAAGACGCCAAGCGTGTCTTCGTGGAGGAGAGCATCGGCCGGTACATCGTCACGCTGCTCCGCCAGACCCGCACCGACACCCGACTTCATCTCGGCGCGAGCCCGAGGGCGGGCATCAACCTCCTGCGCGTGGCGAAGGCGCGGGCGCTCGTGAACGGCCGCGAGTACGTCCTCCCGGAGGACATCAAGGAGGTGGCGCCGTCTGTCCTCTCGCACAGGCTGATCGCGGCCCCCGAGGCCCGCTCGGCCGGCCTCGACACGCCGGAGCTCGTGCGGGACGTCGTCGACCGAACGCCTGTCCCGGTCTAGAGCCGACGAGGGTCGGGATGCTCACGGATCGCGGACGGTGGGTGCTCGCAGCCGGCGGGTTGACGTACATCGCCGCATGGGCGTTCGGATCGGAGGCCCTCTACCCGGTCGCGGTTGGGCTCGTGCTCGCCGTCGCAGCTGCCGCGATCTGGGTGCGGGTCGTCCGCCGGCCCATGGGACTGCGGAGGCGGATCGGCCGCGGCGAGCACGTGGACGGCGACGACGTCCCGGTCTCGGTCGAGCTCCAGGTCGACGGGAGGCTCCCTGCGACGTCGCTCCTCCTCGTGGAGCAGATCGCGCGGCTCGGCGAGCGCGCAACGGTGCTCGAACGGCGTAGCGGCCGCCTGCGCGGCGGCTACACGTTGCGCGCCGTCCCACGGGGCAGGTATCCGATCGAGTCCGCGCACGTCGTCATCGAGGATCCGTTCGGGCTCGAGCGCGTCACCGTCGAGCTGCCGAGGCGCGAGTCGCTGCTCGTCTACCCGCGGCTCGCCGACGTGAGCCAGCTCTTCTCGGACACGGGCCATCGCATCCCGGGCGGCCGCAGGCTTCTCCTCCGGCGCCCGACCGGATTCGAGCTCCACTCGGTGCGCGAGCACACCATGGGCGAATCGCTGCGCCGGGTGCACTGGCCGCAGACGGCGCGCCGCGGACACCTGATGGTGAAGGAGCTCGAGGACGCGCCGCGTGACGAGACGGCGGTTCTGCTCGACGCCGATGGGAGCATCGTCGTCGGCTCGCCGCCCGACTCGACGTTCGAGCTCGCGGTCCGCGCCGCAGGCTCGATCCTGAGGGCCCATGCCAAGCGTGGACGGCGCTCCTCGCTCGTCGTGAATGCCCGCACGCCCGTCTACCAGCGCATTCATTCCTTCGAAGGCGACTGGCATCTCGCGCTCGAGGTGCTCGCGTCCGTCGAACCGGACGGTCATATCCCAGCGGCACACCTGCTCACCGACGAAGCTGGGCCGGCCTCACGGGCGATCGAGCTCACGATCGTCACCTCGGTCGTCGCTCCGAAGCTCGTCGAGCGGCTCGCCCAGCGCGCGTTCGCACACCACCCGGCCACGGTCGTCTACGTGGACCCGCGCAGCTTCGTGGACGGCCCGATCGCCCCGGACCGCGATGTCACCGCGCAGCTCCTGCGGCTCGACCGGGCCGGAATCCCGGTTGCCATCCTGCGCCGCGGTGACGACCTCGCCGAGAAGCTCGCCGGCAGCAGGCCGGAGGCCGCCGTTGTCTAGAGCTTGGCGCAGGATGGTGCGGCCGCTCCTCGCCTACACGGTCGCGGGCACACTCCTGACGCTTGCCTGGTCGCGACTCGAGCTCGGCGGAGCGCCGGTACCCGATGTTCTCGCGGTCTTGGTGCTCGGGCTCGCGCCGATTCTCGCCATCGCGCTCGGCGCACGCCGTCTCGTTGTCGCTGCCGCGACTGCGATTGCCCTGGTGGGCGCGGCGGGCATCGCGTTCGATGTCTCGCCGCTCGAGGCTCGACTGGGGAGCGAGCACGACTTCTTCGGACCAGTCCTCGGGGCGATCAGAGACGGTCTCCAGAGCTTCTACGAGGCGACGCTCCCGTTCGACCCGGTCGACTACCCGTCGATGGAGGGGCTCGTGCTCCTCGCGATCTTCGGTTTTGCCGCGGCTGTCGGAGTGTTCGCGGCTCTCGGTCGCACGCTTGCCTCGGCGCTCGTGCTGCTCGTCGGGCTCGGCTGGGCTGCGACGCTCGTCCCCGGCGACAGCCCGCTCCTCGTGGGCGCACTGACGCTCGGCGCGATGCTCCTCTACCTGCTGCTCGCGCGCGTCGAGATCCGCAGCTGGCGCTCGCTCGTGCCCGCGGTCGTGGCTGGAGCGGTCCTCGTGCTCGCCGCCGTCGGAGCATCGACCTCGCAGGCCGTCGCCAAGAGCGCGTTTCTCGGGTGGGAGTCGTGGGATCTCTACGACCCGGGGGAGGAGCCGGTCAGCGTCGGATACGTGTGGAGCTCGCGCTACGACGGCATCACCTTCCCCGAGAAGCGCACGACCGTCCTGAAGATCCAGACGGATGGCCCGCGCCGCCAGCTCTACTGGCGTGCGACGACGCTCGACGAGTACAACGGGTCGAACTGGCTCGAGACCCAGTCGCTCGGTGAGGAGGAGCCGGCCGCCGAGACGATCGACGTCGGCGGAGACGATCCCCTTCTCCCTGAGGCCGCGAGCGACTCCGAAAACTGGGTGACGCAGGAGGTGACCGTCGAGGCGCTCCGCGACAATCACCTGATCGGCGCCTCGCAGCCTGTTCGCTGGGAGCCCGGCACGTCGCTCGACTTCCAGCGGGGTCCGAGCGGCACCATCTTCCTGAACGGGAACCTCCGCCAGGATCAGAAGTACTCGGTGTCGAGCTACGCGCCGCGGCCCACGCCCGCGCAGCTCGAGCGGGTCGGCACGGACTATCCGGAGGAGCTTCCGGCTCTCTACCGGGAGCCGCTCCAAGGCGTCGAGGTGCCCGTCTTCGGGGACGTGTCCCGAGACGCGTACATGCAGGCGGTCTTCGGTCAAACGCGCGACTCGTTCCTCGCCGACCACCTGGAGCTCTACGAGCTCGCGGTGCGCCTGACGGAGCCAGCCGACTCGCCGTACGCAGCTGCGCTTCTCCTCGAGACGTGGTTCCGGAGCCCGACGGCAGGCGGCTTCGTATACGACCAGCAACCGGGCTCGGCGCCCGTCGGCGTCTCACCGCTCATCGCGTTCGTGGATCCCGCGAACGACAGCGACGTGCCGGCAGCGCGCCGGGGCTACTGCCAACACTTCGCCGGCGCGATGACCCTCATGCTGCGGCTGCTCGGAGTCCCAGCGAGAATCGCGGCCGGCTTCACGAGCGGGAGCTACGACACCGAAGACCGCGCCTGGACAGTCGTAGACCGAAACGCACACACCTGGGTCGAGGTGTATTTCCCGGGCTGGGGCTGGCTTCCCTTCGATCCGACCCCGGGCCGCGGCACGCTCGACGCGCCCTACTCGTTCGCGTTCACGGCCGGCACATCGCTCAGCGAGAAGACGGGGGGCCTCGCGGACGTGCTCGCTCGGATCGGGGCCGCCGGCCTGACCCCGAACGGCCTTGGTGGTACCGACCCGCGCACCGACCGCGAGGATCAGGCGGCGGCCGCCCGCGGCTCGCGCGCGGGTACGGCGGCGCCCGGCGGCGCCGTGGAAGAGGGCGACAGGGCGATCGACACGAGCCTCATCGCGCTCCTCGCGGTCGTGGGGGCCTGCGCGGCGGGCGCGATCATCCTCCTCAAGCTCGTCGTTCGCCGAGTCCGCTTCGCCACGAGCGACCCGCGGCGGACGGGCGCCGCCTGCCGACGCGATCTCGTGGCCTTCCTTCGAGACCAGGGCGCCGACCCGATGCCGAGCGCAACCGCGAGCGAGCTCGGCGAGCTGCTCGAGACCGAGTTCGCGCTCGACGCCGACCCGTACGTGCGGAGCGTCTCGGTGGCGCGTTTCGGGCCGCTCGCCGACGCTCCCGCAGCCGCTCGGAGCGCGCGCAGGGAACTCGGCCGGCTGCGACGGCAGATGTGGCGGCAGCTCACCTGGGGCCGCCGGATCCGCACGGCGCTCAGCCTCCGCTCGCTCGCCGGCTAGCGCGTGGCGCTGGACGCGGTCGTGCTGGCAGCCGGCGAAGGATCGCGCCTGCGTCCACTCACAGAGCGCTGGCCGAAGCCGGTCCTGCCGGTCGACGGGCGTCCGGTGATCGGGACGCTCCTCCGTGAGCTTGCGAGCGCCCGGTTCAAGCGAGCGACTGTGGTCGTCGGGCACCTTGGAGACCAGATCCGCGCGCTTCTCGGCGACGGCACCGCTTTCGGGCTGGAGGTGCGCTACGCCGAGCAGCCGGAGCCTCTCGGCTCGGCCGACGCGGTACTGCGCGCGCTCGCGGCGGGAGCGCGACCGCCGCTCCTCGTCTCGGCTGCGGACACGGTTTTTCGACACGGTGACCTGGCGCGCGCGGCGACCGAGTGGCTCGCGTTGGGCGCGGCGGCCGGGATCGCAGCTCGCCCGGTTCCGCCCGAGGAGCTGCGAGAGCGTTCCGCGGTCCGGGTCGAGAACGCGCGAGTCGTCGAGCTCGGAGGAAGCGCCGGTGAGGGCTCGATGGCCGCGGCGCCGCTCTGGTTCCTGGGCGAGGCGGTGACGAAGCGTCTGGACGGGCTCCCGGGCCCGCCGTTCGAGCTCGCGACGGCGTTCCGGGCTGCGATCGAGGCGGGTGAGTCGGTCGCCGCGCTGCCCGTCGGGCCGACGCGCGACCTGACGAGGCCGGCCGACCTCGTCAGACGCAACTTTCCGTATCTTGCGTAGGGAGGAGCTATGGCGGAAACGACCTACGACCTGTACCGGAAGGGCCGCGACCACCTCGCGGCAGGCATGAACGCGCAAGCGACGGTGTCGCTTGAGAAGGCTAAGCGTCGCGAGCCTGGCAAGGCCTCGATCCGCGAGGCGCTCGGCATCGCGTACTTCCGTATCCGGCGCTTCGCAGAGGCCGAGGCCGAGTTCCGCGAGATTCTCGAGCTCCAGCCGGTCGACCACTACGCCCACTTCGCGCTCGGCCGCTGCCTCGAGAAGCAGGGCCGGCCGAAGGAGGCGTACGGCCACTACAAGCTCGCGCGCTTCTTCCGGCCGCAGAGCCGCGACTATCAGGCCGCGCTCGACCAGCTCGAAACCTAGTTTCGGCAACGGACACCGGCCGCGTGGGCCGTCCGCATCGAGGGCCGTGCCTAGACAGTAAGCAGCTCTTGAAACTTGTTGCCAATAGGACTAATTTCGAGGCGGAGCCGATCGGGCGGCCGGTCTGGCGGGGTCCTAAAACCGAGGAGTCGTCATGCAGATGCGTCGAAGGGTTCTTCTCGTCGTCCCAGTAGCGCTGCTTGTCGCCGGACTCACCGCCGGCGCAACGGCGGCGCCTCCAACAGCACCGGCCTTCATCGAGCCGCACGACTTCGCCCATCCGGGCGACGTACACATGGAGGCAGAAGGCTTCTCGGACGCCGACGGCAACTCTCATGCATCGACGAACTGGAAGATCTTGGTCGACTCCACCAACGAAGCTGGTCTGGCAGGCCATGGGGGCGACGGGCTTCCAGCGCCTCCACGTCCACCTCCCCGAGGGCACGTTCGTCGGCTCCGTCGAGCGGCAAGACGCGGCTCGAGTTCTCGACGAACTACCGCGTGGAAGCGCAGTTCGTGGACAGCAACGGGGACGCGAGCCCGTGGGCCTCGCGCAAGTTCAAGACCTACGATCCTGAGCCGCCAGGCACGCCCGGTGGGTGGGAGGTCGAGTCCGGCTACAAGCTCGAGGTCTTCACCGGCGGCTTCCAGCTCCCCGTCAACATCGCGTTCGTGCCGAACCCCGGCCCGGGTGCGAAGGATCCGTACTTCTACGTGTCCGAGCTGTTCGGGAACGTCAAGCTCGTGACGCGCGACGGCACGGTGTCGACGTACGCCCACGGGCTGCTGAACTTCGACCCGCTCTCCGGACCCTTCAGCTCGGGAGAGGCGGGGCTCGCGGGCATTGTCGTCGATCCCCCGACAGGAGACCTCTTCGTGACGCTCGTCTACGAGGCGCCGGCGCCGCCGGGGGCCGAGGTGCCCGTGTACGGGAGGGTGCTCCGTCTGAAGAGCACCGACGGGGGCAGGACGATGTCGTCGATGCAGACGGTTTTCAACGCCGAACTCGCACTCGATGGCCGGGACGTCCCACCAGATCTCGGCCATCTCCATCGGCCCGGACGGCAAGCTCTACGTCCACGTGGGCGAGGGACATGCGGGCGCGGCCCCGCAAAGCCTCGAGTCCTCACCTGGGGAAGATCCTGCGCGTGAACAAGGACGGGAGCGCACCGGCTGACAACCCGTTCTATGACGGTGCTCCAATCACGCCGAAGGACTACGTCTACACGCGGGGGTTCCGCAACCCGTACGGAGGCGACTGGCGTGCCAAGGACGGTCATCTGTACGTGGCCGAGAACGGGCCGAGCGTCGACCGTCTCTCGAAGCAAGTCCGCGGCGAGAACTACGGGTGGGGCATAACGGAGCATCGATCGAAACAAGGTCATGGAGCGGTTTGCGATCTACAACTGGAACCCGGCCATGGCTCCGGTAAACGCAGCGTGGGTGCAGCCCGAGACGTTCGGCGGGAGCGGGTTCCCCGCGGGGCCAAGCAGGATCACCTCTTCGTCACGCTGTCCGGGAACACCTGGACGCAAGGTCCGAGCGGTCAGGGGAAGCGGATCCACGAGTTCGTGATCGACGACCAACGGCGATCTCGTCTCGGGGCCGACCAACTTCGTCGCTGTACAAGGGAACGGGCTACAGCAACACCGTGGCGCTCGCTGCGGGGCCGGACGGCCTCTACTTCAGCGAGTTCTTCAAGGCGAATCCGCCGAACCGCCGTGCCTTGCACGAATGCTGCTCCCGGATCTTCCGGGTGCGCCACGAGTCGACGCCGCCGATCGAGGGGGCGGGGACGGTACGTCAGGGCCCGGATGTCCTCGAAGGAGGCCCCAGGGCGAACGAGCTTCACGGCCTCGGCGGGAACGACGTGCTTCGCGGCTTCGGCGGCGACGATGCGCTCCGCGGCGGGTCGGGCGCCGATCGCGTGTCGGGAGGCGCGAGGACATGACCACCTGTTCGGGGACAGCGGCAACGACCAGCTGACGGTGACGAGAATGCAGACCACGTGGAGGGAGGTCGAGGTGCGGACACGTCCGCGTGCGCGGCCGTGGACACGACATGTCTCCTGCGGTTCAGGAGACGATCGGGTGATCGCCGACCGTCACGACACCGTCGCTCGTAACTGCGAGCGCGTCAACCGTGGCTAGCCCACTGAAGAACCGGCGTACTCACCCGCGTCCCCTCCGGCCTTGGGCCCGCCTCTGGGTCGGCGGGCTGGCCGTGGCCGTATCTTCGTGGCAGCCGGCGCGCGTTGCGGCGGACCGCCCGCGACTCCGGTCTGACGGAGCCAAAGGCCGACGGCGCAGTCGTCGATCCCGCCGACGTCCACATGGAGGCGCCTGACTATTCCGACCCGGACGGACACGAACACGTCTGCTCCGACTGGCAGATCGTCGAGGTCGACCGGGTGGCAACGACCGGCGGGTCTGGTCGGCGTCTTGCGTCGTCGGCACGCTCAAGAACCACATTCACCTCCCGACGGAAGCGTTCGTCGGACGTTACGCGGGTCGGTCCGAGCTCTTTCACGACCGGGCTACCGCGTACGCGTTCGGTTCAAGGACAGCTCCGATGAGTCGAGCCAAGCGGCGGAACGTGCGCTTCACGACCACCCCTGACGATGGTCCCGGCAACCCAACAAGTCGTGGGCCGTGCGGGAGTCCGGCTACAGGGTCGAGCAGATCGCCGACGGCTTTCCAGCTCCCCGTCGGAATCGCGTTCGTGCCGAATCCGGGGCGGCGATCCGACTCACCTCTCTTCTACGTCGTCGAGATGCACCGAGGGATCAAGGTCGTGCTGCGCGATGGCTCGGTTCGCACCTACGCAAAGAATCTTCTGAACTTCGACCCGCTCGACTATCAAAGCTCGGCGCAGCAGGGCGTGACCGGAATCACGGTCGATCCGGTCTCGGGCGACGTGTTCGCGAGCATGCTTTACCAGCACGAACATCGCCGCTCGTCCCGAAGCCTCGGTACCCGAAGGTCGTTCGCCTGCACAGCACCGACGGAGGGCGGACGGCCTCCTCGAAGCGGACGATCGTCGACATGCACGGCGCCGCGCAGGAGTACTCCCACGTCATCGGCAGCCTCAGCATCGGCCCGGATCGAAAGCTCTACATTCACAACGGCGACGGCCTTACCTCGGGAAAGGCCCAGGATCTGCACTCGTATCTCGGCAAGGTGCTCCGCAGCCGAGCTCGACGGCTCGCCCGTCACTGACCAACCCCTTCTTCGACGCAGGCGACGGCATCACCGCCCGTGACTACGTCTTTGCGTACGGCCTCCGAAACCCGTTCGGAGGAGCGTGGCGTGCGTCCGACGACGGTCTGTACGCGGTCGACAACGGCCCGACCAGTCGACCGCCTGGCGAAGGTGGTCGCCGGGCGAAACTATCGATGGGGCGACCGTCGATCGACCGCGACGTTGCCATGTCTACCCTCGCCATCTTCAACTGGGATCCGTCGAACGCTCCGGTCAACATCGCGTTCATCCAACCTGAGACCTTCGGCGGGAGCGGCTTCCCGGCCTCCGTGCACGATCACGCCTTCGTGACGACCTCCGGACCGACCTATGCAGCCGGCCCCCGACGGCTCAAAGGCAAGCGCATCGTTCGCTTCGTCATCGATCAGGACGAAGATCTCGTCAGTGGTCCGCACCGGCTCATCGAGTACGTGGGTGCGGGCCGAGCGACCGCAGGAGCTCTCGCCGCGGGCCCGGACGGCCTCTACTTCAGCGACCTCTACAAGGACGACGGCACCTCACCGCTCGACGCCGGCGCGACCATCCGCCGGGTTCGGTTCGTCGGCCACGCCGGAAACGACGGCACGGACACGTCGGAGCACCTCTACGGCACTCCCCGAAACGATGTGATCGCGGGTGGCGGAGGCGACGACATGATCCTGGGCCGCGGCGGGGACGACCGACTCCTCGGCGAGCAGGGAGACGACACGCTCGTCGGCTCGTCCGGCGGCGACCGGCTGACGGGCGGGGACGGCGAGGATGTGCTCTTCGGCGACGCGGGTGCCGACCGTCTGGTCGGGGGCCGTGGCGAGGACACGATCCGCGGCGCCGGCTCAAACGACACGATCCTCGCGCGCGACGGGAGCCGCGATCGAATCGTCTGCGGCCGAGGTCGCGATCGAGTGGTCGCCGACCGCCTCGACGTGATCGCGAGCGACTGCGAACGCAGCTCCCGCGGACGGATCGGGTCGCTCGGCCGCCTGGCCTCGAAGGCGTCCGGCCGGGCAGCCGGTGCGTTGCTATCCTGAAGGCCACACCACATTTCCCCGCACGGAGAAATGGGCGCGCAGCGCCCATTTTTTGCGAGAGGACACGCTTGCACGTCCACATGAGAGAACGAGAGCTTCAGCGCGAGGTCGCCGAGACGGTCGAAAGCCGCCTGCCCGACGTCGAGGTGCTGGCCGTGGAGCTCGGCGGCCCGGAGCGGATGTCGGTCTTCATCGATCGGCCCGAGGGAGTCGACCTGGCGCTTTGCGAGCAGGTCTCGGGCGTCCTTCGCCCGTACACTGAGCGCTTCTCGCTGGACGTGTCCTCACCCGGTTTCGAGCGACCGCTTCGGACCTCCCGGCACTTCGCCGAGGTGGCCGGAAGACGGGTCGCCGTCCGCACCGCTCACGACGTGCAGGGCCGCAAGCGCTTCAAGGGACAGGTCGTGACGGCCGGCGACGACGCCGTGACGCTGGCCACGGGAGACGGGGAGTTCGACGTGCCGTACGACGAGATCGTGCGGGGAAATCTGATCGACGAGGGATAGAGCCATGAGCCGAGAGATCCTGGAAGCAGTCAGGGAAATCGAGCGGGAGAAGGGCATCGAGACGGGCACGCTCGTCGGCGCGCTCGAAGACGGCCTCCTCGCCGCCTACAAGAAGACCCCGGGCGCAGCCCGGCACGCCGCGGTCGAGATCGACGATGCGGGCGACTTCCGCGTGTTCTCGATCGACCTGCCGTCCGACCTCGAGGAGCGTCTGATCGAGGAGGCACGCGAACGCGCCATCGAGGAGCTCGAGCGCCTCGAGGCCGAGAACGGCGAGCGGTCGCACACCCTCGTCCAGGACGAGGATCTCGACCTCGACTGGACGCAGGTGCCCGACGAGCAGATGAAGCGCGCGGACGTGACGCCCGAGAACTTCGGGCGAATCGCCGCGCAGACCGCCAAGCAGGTCATCCAGCAACGGATCCGCGAAGCCGAGCGCGCGATGATGTACGACGAGTACGTCGACCGCGTCACCGAGGTCGTGACCGGCATCGTCCAGCAGGCCGGAGACCGGAACAACGTGCTCGTCGACCTCGGCAAGGTCGAGGCGCTCCTGCCGCGCTCCGAGCAGGTCGACGGCGAGCGCTACGAGCAGGGTTCCCGGATCAAGGCTGTCATCACTGAGGTCCGCTCGGGCACGAAGGGACCCCAGGTGATCCTCTCGCGCCGTGACCCGGAGCTCATCAAGACGCTCTTCGAGCTCGAGGTTCCCGAGATCGCCGACGGTCTCGTCGAGATCCGAGGCGTGGCCCGGGAGCCCGGCTACCGCTCGAAGATCGCTGTCGAGTCACACGCCCAGGGCGTCGATCCGGTCGGCGCCTGCGTCGGCCCGCGCGGCTCGCGCGTCCGCATGGTGGTCTCTGAGCTTCGCGGCGAGAAGATCGACATCATCCCGTGGAACAACGAGCCGGCGCGCTTTCTCGCGAAGGCGCTTTCGCCGGCGCGCGTCCGCGAAGTGCTCGTGGACGACGATTCTCGTGAGGCCACGGTCGTCGTGCCGGACGATCAGCTCTCGCTCGCGATCGGCAAGGAGGGCCTGAACGCCCGGCTCGCGGCGAGGCTCACCGGCTGGAAGGTCGACATCCAGTCCGAGCGGGAGTTCGCCGAGGCCGAGGCGGAGGCTGCGTTCGGAGGGGGCGTCGACGAGGAATTCTCCGGCCGCTGCGCCGCGGTCCTCTCGACCGGCAAGCGTTGCCCGAACACGGCCCTGCCAGGATCGCGCTACTGCGGGATCCCTGGCCACCGGTCCCTCGCCGAGCGCGAGGACGCGGGCGAGACGCTCTCCCCCGAGGAGGCCGTGCTGCCGGCTAGCGCCGAGCCTGCGGACGACGAGCCGGCGGCGGAGGCCGCGCCAGAAACGGGATCCGACCCCGAAGCCGCACCCGGCGAGGAGATACAGGCCGTCGATGAAAAGCCTGTGTCCGAGCCGAGCGAGGCGGACGTGATCGCACCTGACGACACCGAGGCGGCGTCCAGCGAGGCTTCGGCCGAGGGCGCGGGCGAGGAGGGTCGCGCTGCATCGTCGTGAGCGCGCCCACGAGGACGTGCACGGGTTGCGGCCGGAAGGCGCCGAAGGGCGAGCTGGCTCGGTTCGTGGCGTCTCGAGGCTCGCTGAGCCCGGATCCCACCGGGCGGGCGCCGGGTCGCGGCGCCTACACGTGCCCGCGCGCGGCGTGTTTCGAGCGGGCACTATCGCGTCACGCGTTCTCGCGGACGCTCCGCACAACCGTGCGCGTCCCAGCAGGCTTGAACCCGTTTTCCCAGGAGGGCTAGTCTCCCGGCATGGCTGACGGCAGAAATCGTCCCAACAGGCCCATGCGCCCCCGCCAGGGCGGCGGCGCGGGCCGGCGCAAGCGCCGCGTCGTCATCGACTCGCAGGCCAACCGGCCGCGCCCCGACCGTCCCGGCCAGCGCGAGGCCCCGCGCCAGCGCGAGCCGCGCACCGAGGCCCCGGCTCCGCCGACCGGCCCGGTCAAGGTCAACTCGGGCGCGACCGTCAAGGACGTGTCCGCGGCCTTTGGCGTCCCGGTGCCCCAGATCATCACGATCATGATGGGCCTGGGGGAGATGGTCACGATCACGAAGACCCTCTCCGACGAGGCGATTGGCCTGATCGCGAACGAGCTCGAGCGCGAGGTCGAGATCAAGCATGCGGACGAAGAGGAGCTAGAGCCGGAGATCTACGAGGACGCGCCCGAGGACCTGGCGCCACGGCCCCCTGTCATCACGATCATGGGCCACGTCGACCACGGCAAGACGACGCTCCTCG
Organism: uncultured Actinomycetes bacterium; assembly: GCA_963733135.1. Taxonomy (GTDB): domain Bacteria; phylum Actinomycetota; class Thermoleophilia; order Gaiellales; family Gaiellaceae; genus CAVTBX01. The sequence continues at coordinate 301,505 of CAVTBX010000007.1, read as the reverse complement.
ACGCCGTCCGCGAGTCGGCGGTCGTCGAGACGGAGGCCGGGGGGATCACGCAGCACATCGGCGCCTACCAGATCGACCACGGAGGCCGCCGGATCACGTTCCTCGACACACCCGGCCACGAGGCGTTCACAGCCCTCCGCGCGCGCGGCGCCAAGGTGACGGACATCGCGGTGCTCGTCGTGGCCGCAGACGACGGCGTCATGCCGCAGACCGTCGAGTCCATCAACCACGCGCGGGCCGCCGAAGTCCCGATCGTCGTCGCGGTGAACAAGATCGACCGCGAGGATGCCAACCCGACCCGGGTTCGCCAAGAGCTCGTCCAGCACGAGCTCCAGTCCGAGGACTGGGGCGGTACGACGCAATTCGCCGACGTCTCCGCCAAGACAGGCCAGGGGCTCGACGACCTCCTCGAGCGGATCCTCCTCGTCGCGGATGCGGAGCTCGAGCTGACGGCGAATCCGAAGACTGACGCCTCGGGGCCGATCATCGAGAGCAGGCTCGACGTCGGCCGCGGCCCGATCGCCACCATGCTCGTCCGGCGTGGCACGCTTCGGGTCGGCGACGCGATCGTCGCCGGGGACGCGTGGGGGAAGGTGCGCGCGCTCCACGACTACCGCGGCGAGCGCATCAAGGAGGTCGGGCCGGGCACCCCGGTCGAGATCCTGGGGTTCGACAAACCGCCGGCGGCCGGTGAGCAGGGCCGAGTGGTCGAGAACGACCGCCAGGCGCGCCACCTCGCCGGGCTCCGCGGCCAGCGCGTCCGCGCCGAGCAGCTCGCGCGGACGGCCAAGAAGGGTGTCTCGCTCGAAGACCTCTTCACGCAGATGGAGACCGGCGTCCTCCGGGAGCTCAACCTCGTCGTCAAGGCGGACGTGCAGGGCTCCCTCGAGGCGATCGTCGGCGAGCTCGCCAAGATCCGCCATCCGGAGGTGGGCGTGAGCGTGATCCACCAGAGCGTCGGCGGGATCACCGAGAGCGACGTGATGCTCGCTTCGGCGTCGAACGCGATCGTGGTCGGCTTCAACGTCCGGCCCAACGCCGAGGCACGCTCCCTGGCCGAGCGCGAGGGCGTCGAGTTGCGGACGTACCGGGTCATCTACCAGCTCACCGAGGAGATCGAGCAGGCGCTCGTCGGCATGCTCGCGCCGGAGGAGGTCGAGGAGACGCTCGGCGAGGCCGAGGTGCGGGCCCTGTTCCGCGCCTCACGCGTGGGCGTGATCGCAGGCTGCTACGTCACGAACGGCGTGATCCGCCGAGGAGCGGACGCCCGAGTCGTTCGCGACGGCACGGTCGTCTACGAAACGTCGATCGCCACGCTGAAGCGCTTCAAGGACGACGCGCGAGAGGTGCAGTCCGGCTTCGAGTGCGGTATTCACCTCGACGGCTTCAACGACGTCAAGGAAGGCGACGTCATCGAGGCGTACGAGACCCGCGAGGTCGTCCGCACCGACCTCGACGTGAGCGGTAACGGCGGCCCGCCGGCCGCCGACGACGAGCCCGACTCCGAGTAGCCGCCGGCGTGGCCGGCTACGTCCAGCACGGGGGAACCCATGGTTCCCCCGTGCGCCCCCTCCTTACGGCGATGTGATGCCTGGATTCGTCGGGATCTTGAGTGTCGAGCTGCACTTCCCAGAAACGGGCTCACTGAAGGGGAAGCGCGCCTTCCTGCGCTCCGCGAAGGCTCAGCTCCAGAACAGGTTCGGCGCCTCCGTCGCCGAGGTCGACCACCACGACCTCTGGCAGCGGGCCGCACTCACCCTCGCGTGTAGCGCACGGGAGCTCGGTGAGGTCGAGCGGCTCCTCGACGGCGCCGTCCGGTACCTAGACGGGCAGGAGTACGAGCTCCTGCGGGCAGAGCGCGAGGTGGTGACGGTCGAATGAGCGAGCGGATTCGCCGCGTCAACGAGGCGCTTCGCGAGGTCCTCTCGGAAGGGCTCGGCGACCTGAAGGACCCGCGGATCGGCTTCGTGACCGTGACGGCCGTTCGGGCGTCGCCCGACCTCCGCCAGGCGACGGTCTTCGTCAGCGTGCTGGGCTCCAGACGGAAGCGTGCCGAGACGCTCGCGGGCCTCGAGTCTTCCCGTGCGGTGCTCCAGAATCAGGTGAACCGCGAGCTGCACCTGAAGCGAACTCCTCAGTTGACGTTTCAGTACGATGAAACCCCGGAAGAAGGCGTACGCCTCTCCAAGCTCATCGATGAGCTCTCTCCAGACTCACGAAGCGCAGACTGAGCTGCGCAAGATCATCGACGCGCTCCGTGCCAACGAGCGCTTCGTCCTGACGACCCATGAGAACCCCGACGGCGACGCCCTCGGCTCGCTCGTCGCACTGACTCTGGCGCTTCGCAGCCTCGGCAAGGACGCGGTCATGTACCTGTTCGGCGACGTTCCGCTGCCGAACGAGTATCGGTTCATGCCACTCGACGACCTACAGCGGCGGCTGCCCGAAGATCTCGGTGAGCGCGTCCTCGTCGCGGTGGACGCGGCCAACGAGCGCCGGCTCGGCGTCGACTACGAGCAGCTGCTCGCGACCGTGCCCATGACGATCGACATCGACCACCATCACGACAACTCGCGCTTCGGTGACCTGAACCTGATCGTGCCGGACGCATCGTCCACGGGCGAGATCCTCCGGGACGTGCTCGATGTGCTCGGGGTGGGGTTGACGCAGGAGATCGCCGAGGCGCTCTACATCGCGATCGTCACCGACACCGGGCGGTTTCAGTATGCGAATACGACTGCCCGCGCGCTTCGGCTCGCGGCCGAGCTCGTCGAGGCCGGTGCCGACGTGCACCGCGTCTTTCAGGGCGTCTACGAGAGCGTTGCCTTCGCGAAGCTGAAGCTCGTGGCGCGGGCGCTCGAGCACGCGCAGATGCTCGAGGGCGGGCGGCTCGTCGTGTCGCACCTGGACAAGGACGACTTCGCCGACGCGGGCGCTGAGGAGCCCTTCTCGGAGGGGATCATCGACTACCTGAGGGCCGTCGAGGGCGCGGAGCTGGCGGCCCTGATCCGCGAGCCCCCGACGGTCAACGGGCCGCTTCGGCGGATCAGCCTCAGGACGACGGAGGAGGGCCTCGACGTCTCGGCGATCGCCCGAAAGAGCGGCGGCGGCGGCCACAAGCAGGCCGCCGGCTTCCCGTCGGAGAACTCTGTCGACGAGATCACAGACTTCATCCGGCGGGAGTTCCTCGCCCAATCTCCAAGGTAAGAGGTCGCGTCGAAGCGACGGGCTTTGCCCGTCGCTTCTACCAACGCTCGCGGGTGTTAGAACCGCCGGAAATCGTCATGCCTTCGTAGCGTGAGGCGGATTTCCGGCGGCCAAGCCTCCTCCCCGCGGCGATCGTATCCGGGAGAATCGCACGCGTGGGCCACGGGCTGAAGCGAAAGTCACCCGCGTGAATGCCGAAAGGCGCGCGCCCGACGGCGGGCTTCTTCTGCTTGACAAGCCGGCCGGGCCTACGTCGTTCGCGCTCGTCCGCGATGCTCGGCGCCGCTTCGGCCTGAAGGCGGGGCATGCCGGGACGCTCGACCCGTTCGCGACAGGCCTTCTCGTCGTCTTGCTTGGCCGAGCGACTCGCCTCGTCCGGTACCTCGTCGGCCTCGACAAGCGGTACACGGCAGAGATCCGCCTCGGCCTTCGTACGACCACGGGCGATCCCGAGGGCGAGCCGCTCGAAGAGACCGCGCTGGCCACGCGTGAAGACGTCGCAGCCCTTCGCGGCGAGGTAGAGCTCGCGATCCCGCGGGCATCGGCCGTCAAGATCGACGGTGAGCGTGCCTACAGCCTGCATCGGCGTGGGATCGCAGTCGAGATGCCGACTCGGCGCAGCACCGTGCACGAGCTCGAGATCCTGCGCTGGGATCCGCCCGACCTTGCGCTCGAGTTCCGTGTTTCGAGCGGCACCTACGTTCGTGCGCTTGCCGACGCACTCGGTGGCCACTGCACGGCACTCCGGCGCACCGCGGTCGGCCCGTTTCGGGTGGAGGACGTGGACGCTGAGCACGTGCGCCCACCCCTCGACGCAGTCGCGCACCTCCCGCGGCGCGAGTTGGCCGAAGGAGAGCGTGACCTGGTGGCGACTGGCCGGCCGGTGCGGGGCTCCGGCTCAGGGCCGACGGTGCTCGTCGAGGGCGGCGAGCTCGTGGCGATCGGGCATGGGGACGGAGAGACGATCCGGCCGGAAACTGTGCTCGCATGACGGTCGTGCACGAGATCGACGAGCTCGAGCCGGCCGACCGCGCGGTCGCGATCGGCACCTTCGACGGTGTTCACCTCGGCCATCGCGCTGTTGTCGAAACCGCTCGTGCGGCCGGGCTTCGTTCGACTGTCCTCACGTTCAACCCTCATCCGCGCACGGTGTTCGGCTACGAGGTGCGTCTGCTCACGCCCTTCGAGCGCCGCCTCGAGCTCCTGGAGGAACTCGGGCCTGACGAGGTGCTCGTCCTCACGTTCACGCCGGAGCTGTCGCAGTGGACGCCCGAGGAGTTCGTCGAGCGCATCCTCCGACCGATCGGAACGAAGATCGTCGTCGCGGGGGCGGACTTCCGGTTCGGCCGCGGGCGGGCCGGCGACCTCGCATTCCTCGGGCGACTCGGCATCGAGGCGCGCGCCGTACCGCTGCTCGAGGGGATCACGTCCACCGCGATCCGGGAGGCGCTCGAAGCGGGGGACATCCCGGCCGCTGCTCGGCTGCTCGGCCGGCCGCCCGAGCTCGAGGGCCCGGTCGTCTACGGAGACCGGCGCGGCAGCACCCTTGGCTTTCCGACCGCGAACCTCGCGATCCCCTCGGGCGTGCTCGTCCCTCGCTACGGCATCTATGCGGGAGAAGCGTTCGGACACCGCGCGGCGCTCTCGATCGGCGTCAATCCCCACTACGGCGGCGTCGAGCGGCGCGTCGAGGCGTTCCTCCTCGACTTCACCGGCGAGCTCTACGGACAGTGGATACGGCTTGCTCTCTGGCAACGCCTTCGCGCTGAAGGGGCGTTCGAGAGCGAAGACGATCTCGTGGCTCAGATCACCCGGGACGTCGAGGCTGCCAGAGCCGCCCGGCCGCCCCTGTAAAGATCCTGGCAAGCCGCTATGCCTGCGCGCCCGAGACGGACGAGAATACGGTCGTGGAGCCGCTCTCGCTTGTCGTGACCGTTCAGTGCCTCTCCTGCGGCTCGACGTACTCCAAGCCCGACAGCGACACGGCGAGAACGAACCCGGGCTGCCCCACGTGCGGCTATCTCGGCTGGTCGCGCGAGAACGGGGTCACGAACGAGCCCGAACCGCCCCGCTTCGACGCGCATCTGCTCCAAGACCGTCTCGGCCAGCCGCACTGACACCGCCGAAGAAGTGGTGCGGGGCGGCCCAGCGGCGCACGGCCAGGCCGTCCTCCTCGAGCGCCGCGAGCGCGTCCTCGTCGTATCCCGGCTCCACATGCACGACCTCGCCCGCCGGATGAAGCCGGGGCAGGTCGATCGCCTCCTGAGGCGTGACGCCATCCTCCAGGATCCGTGCGAGGGTCTGGACGAGCGCGGAGCGGAGCCGTGTGCCGCCGGCCGCCCCGATCGCGAGCTCGGGCTTACCGTCCTCGAGGACGAGCGTCGGGGCCATCATGCTGGGCATCCGCAACCCGGGCTCGAGCTCCCCGACGAGCAGATCGGTTTCGCCGAGCATGCTGTTCAGGTGTAGGTCAAGGCCGGGGAGCCAGTCGCCTGAGCCGAGGCCGAGGCTCGTCGTCAGGACGCATGCGTGGCCGGCCTCGTCGACGACGCTGAGATTCGTCGTCCGGCCCAGCCCGTGTGCAGGCGCCAGCGCACGGACGAGCGCCCTCGCGCGCTCGGCCGGTCCGAGGCCACGTAACGGGGAGAGCGCCGCCAGGGCCGGGACGATGCCCGAGAGGCTGCCGCGCGTTAGGATCCGCCGCCCCGCGTACGCGGTTTCTTCGGGCTCGCTCCAGAGCGGGCGGTAGGTGCCGAGGTCATCCGCTGTGACGAGGCCGCCGCGCTCCTCCATGAGCTGCGAGAAGCCCCCGGGCCACGGTGCCGGTTGCCATCGTCGCTGGCCCTTCGTCCGCGAGGAGCTCGAGCGCCCGCGCGAGCCCCGGCTGTTCGAGCCGATCGCCGGCCTCGAGAAGCTGGTCGCCCGGCGCGTAGATTCGGGCTCCCTCGCGCATCGTCATGACGGGCGCGAGCATCGCCAGGCACGAGGCATGGGCAGCAGGCATCGCGACCCCGTCGCGGGCCAACCGAACCGCTGGCTCGACGACGCGGGGCCACGGCAGGCGGCCGTGCCGCTCCCAGAGCGCGCCGAGGCCTTGGGGAACGCCGGGCACGGCGCACGAGCCCACCCCGACGGCGTAGTGGATCATCTCGGCCCCGAAGGGCACCTGCATCTCCACGAGCTCGACGTCACCGGGCTCGGCGCCGAGGCCGGGAACCGCGACGAAGAAGTCGAGGAGCTCCGCACGGCTCTCGATCGCGTCCCACCAGAGCGCGTGGCCGCCGCCGAGGAGCCCGGTCATCACGGTCTCGGCGACGCAGGAGGCGAGCGAGGCCGCGACCGCCGCATCGGCCGCCGAGCCGCCCGCGTCGAGGATCTCCGCTCCTGCGTCGGCCGTCGCGGGGTGCCCCGCGGCAATCCCAGAGCCAAGAGCCTGTCTCACGATGAGGCACTGTGTCGCCGGAACGCGCTGCTCGACCCGATGCGGCGTCCTCTCTCGCGCCCGTATCTGTTGATACGAACGCTCCCTGCGTCCTTGCCTCGCGCCGAGCAGCACGCCCCCGCGACGAGGCCCCATCGCGAAACAGGCTCTAGCGGCACCTTTGCTAGCCTAAGCCGCCGAATGACTCTCACGAAGGAAGCGAAGCAAGAGGTCGTCGGAACCTACGGGAAGTCCGAGGCCGACACCGGTTCCGCAGAGGTGCAGGTTGCGCTGCTCACCAAGCGCATCTCCGAACTGACCGAGCACCTCCGGACGCACAAGAAGGATCACCACTCCCGCCGCGGGCTCCTGAAGCTCGTCGGCCGGCGCCGGCGCTTTCTCAACTACCTTCAGAAGCGGGATGTTGAGGGGTACCGGAAGCTGATCGGAGAACTGGGCCTGCGCCGCTAGAGGAACAGGCCGGCGGCGGGCGCCGGTGGAAGTTTGAGGGAGCTCCCGCCGGGATCTGCCTCAAACCTCCGCCTCCGTCCGCCGCACACAAAGGACAGGAGGCACATATGAGCACCATGGTTTCAGCGCAAGCCGCAGTTACGGCTTCGATCGGACGTGACGAGATCTCGTTCGAGACGGGCAAGCTCGCCAAGCAGGCTGACGGCGCGGTCATCGTCCGGAGCGGGGACACGATGGTCCTTGCGACGGCGCAGGGCCGGCCCGAGCCGCGCGAGGGCGCAGATTTCTTCCCGCTCACGGTCGACGTCGAGGAGCGGATGTACGCCGCCGGGAAGATCCCGGGCGGCTTCTTCAAGCGCGAGGGGCGCCCGACCGAGAAGGCGATCCTCACCGCGCGCATGATCGACCGGCCGATCCGGCCGCTCTGGCCGAAGGGCTTCCGAAACGAGGTCCAGGTCATCTGCACGATCCTCTCGGCCGACCTCGTCACGGCCCACGACATCCTCTCGATCAACGGCGCGTCGGCGGCGCTCATGCTCTCGCCGCTTCCGTTCTCGGGCCCGATCGGCGCTGTCCGCATCGGCCGGATCGACGGCGAGCTCGTCGTCAACCCGACTCTGCCCGAAGCGGAGGAGGAAGCGACGCTCGACCTCATCGTCGTCGGTACGAAGGACGGCATCACAATGGTCGAGGCCGGCGCCGACGAGGTGCCCGAGGATGTACTCCTCGAGGCGCTCGACCTGGCGCAGCAGGAGATCCTGAAGCTCTGCGAGGCGCAGGAGGAGCTCCGGAGCCGGGCCGGCAAGGCCAAGTGGCTCGACTCGGACGTCGAGGCCGAGGTCGCGGATCGTGCCGACCAGCTTCGCGCGCGAATCGACGAAGTCGGCCTGCGTGAGGCCTCGGCCGGCGTAGACGAGATCCACGCCGAGCTGACGCCCGAGCTCAACATGGGCTCGAACGAGGAAGACATCGTCCGGCACATGCAGGTTCGATCCAGCCTCGCTCTTCTACTCGAGAGTACCCGGCTGGATGCCGTCGTCGCCTCCGTCCGCGAGCAATTCGAGGACGACCTGCGCGCGCTGACCGAGGCCGAGCAGGACTCGAAGGAGCTCAAGTCGGCGAAGCGACACCTCCTCTTCGAGCACATCATCGAGAGCGTCGAGCTGCCGTTCCCCGCCGGGCCGGCCACGGTCGACGGCGAGAGCCCGGTCGTGAAGGACGGGATGACCAAGCAGTTCGTGAAGAAGGCCGCCGAGTCCGTCTACAAGGAGCTCGTCCGGCAGAAGATCGCCGTCGACAAGCGGCGCCCGGACGGTCGTGGCCTGGAGGAGATCCGCGCGATCGAGTGCGAGGTCGGGGTCTCCGCCCGAACGCACGGCTCGGCGCTCTTCACTCGCGGCCAGACGCAGATCATGTCGCTCCTCACGCTCGGCACGGCGAAGGAGGGGCAGCGGATCGACGATCTCTCACTCGAGACGGATCGTCGCTACATGCACCACTACAACTTCCCGCCCTACTCGGTCGGCGAGACCGGCTTCATGCGCGGGCCGAAGCGCCGTGACATCGGTCACGGCGCGTTGGCGCAGCGGGCCCTCGAGGCGGTCATCCCGCCCGCCGAGGAGTTCCCGTACACGATCAGGATCGTCTCCGAGACGCTCGAGTCGAACGGCTCGTCGTCGATGGGCTCGGTCTGCGGCTCGACGCTCTCGCTGATGGACGCGGGCGTGCCGATCCGCCGGCCGGTCTCCGGCATCGCCATGGGTCTCGTGAAGGAGGGCGACGACTACGTCATCCTCACGGACATCCAGGGCGCGGAGGATCACCTCGGCGATATGGACTTCAAGGTCGCCGGGACCCGCGAGGGCATCACGGCCCTCCAGATGGACATCAAGATCACCGGCGTCACGCAGGAGATCATGCGGTCCGCGCTCGAGCAGGCGAAGCGGGCCCGCGAGTTCATCCTCGACCGCATGGCGGATGCGATCCCGGAGCCGCGCACCGAGCTCTCCGACAACGCGCCGCGGATCTCCACGATCCAGATCGACCCCGAGAAGATCGGCATGGTCATCGGCAAGGGCGGCGAGACGATCCGCTCGCTCGAGGCCGACTTCGAGGTGCAGATCGACATCGAGGAGGACGGCACGATCCTGATCTACGCCACCGAGGGCACGAAGGCCATGGAGGCGATCGCCGCCATCGAGGGCCTGACGAAGGAGCCCGAGGTCGGCGACGAGTACACCGGCAAGGTCGTGAAGACGACCGACTTCGGCGCCTTCGTCGAGCTCAAGAAGGGGACGGACGGTCTCCTGCACGTCTCGAACGTGGGGCCGGGCCGCGTGGCGCACATCGAGGACGTGATCGCCCGCGGCGATGTGCTGGACGTCCTCGTCCAGGAGGTCGACAAGCAGCGTGGCCGGATCGGCCTGAAGCTCGTCGCGAAGCACGAGAACGGCGCGCTCGTCCAGCCGGAGGAGCTCATCGAGCGGGCGAAGGACGCACCGCCTCGGGAGCGAACCGAACGGCCGCCGCGCGACGGCGACCGTCGGCGGGGACGCGACAGGAACCGCCGGTAATCCGGCTCGCTTCGCGAGCCATGACGATTACCGGCGGATCAGGCATCGGCGTGATGTTCCTAAGCAGTGACGGGCAAAGCCCGCCACTGCGGCGTCCTGCCCGCGCTGCGTCTGGTCTCTCGCACCCGTGGGCATAATCCGAGGACTTTGGGCACGGGCACCCGAATAGCCACGAGATGAAGCGGTACGACGCGATCGTGGTCGGCGCTGGTCCGGCCGGCTCTACGGCCGCCTATCGGCTCGCGACGGAGGGCGCCTCGGTGCTCGTGCTCGACCGGGCGACGTTCCCGCGCGACAAGCCTTGCGGGGGTGGGCTCACCGGCCGAGCCGTGCGTGCGCTCCCGTTCTCGGTCGAGCCGGTCGTGGAGCACGTCGTGACGCTCGCAGAGCTCGGGCTCTCGTACGGGAAACGGGTCGAGCGGGGGAGCGGCGCGCCGCTCGTCTACATGACTCAACGGAAGCTTCTCGACGCCTATCTCCTGGAGCAGGCCGCGGTGGCCGGGGCGGAGGTTCGCGACGGCGTGCGCGTCACGGCCGTCGAGGCAAACGGGGCCGGGCCGACGGTCACGGCCGGCGGCGAGCGTATCCACGCCGAGACGTTGATCGGCGCGGACGGCGTGAACGGCGTAACGGCGAAGGCGCTCGGGCTCGGAGGGAACCGCGACATCGGGGTCGCGCTCGAGGGCAACGCGAGCTACGAGCTCGTCGACCCCGCGCGCTACCGCGGTCGCCTCATCCTCGAGTTCGACACGGTGCCGGGCGGCTACACGTGGATCTTTCCCAAGGGCGACCACGCCAACTTCGGCGCCGGCGGCTGGGGACGAGCAGGGCCCGACATACGCAAGCACCTCGCGCGGCTCTGCGAGGAGCACGGCATCCGGGTCGACGACCTGACGGAGCTCCGGGGCTTCAGGCTGCCGCTCCGCCAGTCCGGCGCGACGATCGCACGCGGCCGGACCGCGGTGATCGGCGACGCGGGCGGTCTCATCGACCCAGTCTCCGGCGACGGCATGTTCGAGGGTTTCCACTCGGGCCGGCGCGCCACCGAGGCGGTCATGGACGTGTTGGCTGGCCGCGAGGAGACTCTGGAGCCCTACGGCCCGAAGCTCACGCGCGAGCTCGCAACGCACTACTACGCCTCGTGGAGCGTCAAGGGGGCGCTCGACCGCTATCCGCGACTCTCCTTCACGATCGCGCAGACCGGGCTCGTCTGGAACGTCGTCGAGGGCATCATCCGCGGCGAGATCCGCGACGTGCACGGCGCGCGCAAGCTCGCCAAGCCCGGCCTGAAGGCTCTTGCCCTCCTGGCGCGCTGGTCAGGAGACCCGGGCCGCTCGTACCGCGCCGCCGACGCGTGAGACGATAAGCCCGTGCAGCGCTACACGCTCACGACGCTCGACGGTGGAGGACGCGTGATCACGGAGCGGCTCCCGAGCGTCCGTTCGGTCGCGATCGGGATCTGGATCAACGCAGGTTCACGCGACGAGGACAACGCGCATGCCGGACTCAGTCACTTCCTCGAGCACCTGCTCTTCAAGGGCACCAAGACGTACTCGGCGCTCGAGATCGCCGAGATCTTCGACGGCTTCGGCGGTGAGCTGAACGCCTCGACCGGGCGCGACTACACCGTGGTGTTCGGGCGCGTTCTCGACGCGCACCTCGACGAGGCGATGGATGTCATGACGGACATGGTTTTCGCGCCGAGTCTCTCCGACCTCGAGACCGAGCGGGAGGTCGTGCTCGAAGAGATCGCCATGGTCGAGGACACACCGCAGGAGCTCGTACACGACCTCGTGACCGAGACCGTGTTCGGGGATCACCCACTCGGCCGCCCGGTCCTCGGGTCGGCGGAGGTGATCGCGAACGTCTCGCGGAGAAGCGTCGGCGCCTACCACCGGAGCCGCTACCGGCCGGACAACGTCGTGGTCGCAGCCGCCGGAAGCCTCGACCACGACCACGTCGTCGAGCTCGTGCAGCGAACCGCCGCCAAGGCGGCCGACCCCCCCGCGCGAAAGCCTGCCGCTCGCCCGCCCTTCGTGGCCGCGCCCAAGCCGAGCCTCAACTTCGGGCGGAAGGACACGGAGCAGTACCACCTCTGCGTCGCCGCACCCGGGATCGCACGGTCGGACCGGCGGCGCTTCACGGCTTCGATCCTCGACTCGGTGCTCGGCGGCTCGGCGTCGTCGCGGCTCTTCCAGGAGATCCGCGAGAAGCGAGGGCTGGCCTACTCCGTCTACACGTTCGCCTCCCAGTACGCAGACACCGGCCAAATCGGCGTCTACGTGGGAACGCGCGAGGAGAACCTGGAGGAGTGCCTAGCAATCGTCGCCGAGCAGATCGACGAGGTCGCGGCAGGGGGCGTGCGGGCCGAGGAGCTCGACCGCGCGAAGGAGAACCTGAAGGGCCGGGTCATGCTCTCGATGGAGCTCACGTCGAACCGCATGAGCCGCCTCGGGAAGTCGCTCGTAACCGACAGCGAGCTCCTCGACCTCGACCGTGTGATCGCCGAGATCGACGCAGTGGACGGCGACGCCGTGGCCGGTCTTGCCGGGATCCTGCTGACGCCGGAGAAGCTCTCCGTGGCGGCGATCGGCCCGAATGAGGAGCGCTTCCTGGCCGCGGCCGAACGGATCTCGCCGGACCTCGTCGGCGCCGCGGCAGCGGCCTAGTGCCCCGCCCCGGAAGTCCCCTGGACTCTGCGGGCGTCCAGCCGCGCCTGGCCGCACCCGGCGCCCGCGCACGTGCTACCAGCACGCACGCGGGCACCACGCACCGCCAGACCACGCCCGGTCACTCCGCAGAGCGGCAATGCACTTCCGGGACGGAGCACTAGTAGTGCGCATCCTTCTGTTCGGTCACCGCGGCAAGGTGGGAGAGGTGCTCGGCCCTGCGCTGGCCGGAGCCGGCCATGAGGTGGTGGGCGTGGGAAGAGGCGACGAGCACGATCCTGCCGGCTTCGACGTCGCCATCGATTTCACCGAGCCCGGCGCGGTTCGGGCGAACATCGAGGCATGCCTAAACTCGGGCGTCCCATGCATCGTCGGTACTACCGGACTCGGCGAGGCAGAAGCCGAGGCGCTCGGGGAGACGGCGCGGGGCGCCGGAGTCGCGCTGCTCGTTGCGCCGAACTTCGCACTCGGCGCGGTGCTCATGATGCGATTCGCAGAGGAGGCCGCCCGCTACCTCCCGCGGGCCGAGATCGTCGAGATCCACCACGAGTCGAAGCGGGACGCGCCGAGCGGCACTGCGAAGGCGACCGCCGCGCGGCTCGGAGCCGACGTGGCGATTCACTCCGTGCGGCTACCCGGTGCCGTCGCGCACCAGGAGGTGCTCCTCGGCGGGCCGGGACAACTGCTCTCCATTCGGCATGACGCTCTCTCCCGAGAGGCATTCGTGCCTGGTGTGTTGCTCGCCCTCGAGCGCCTCCCAGAGCTAGAGCCCGGTCTGACGTTCGGGCTGGATCACCTGTTGGAATAGGCCCGGCCAGGAGGTTTCCGGCAGGCCATGTCGTAGACTCTCGCCGTGCTCGGCGAAGTTCTGACGGCCGTCGCCACGCCGTTCAAGCCCGATCTCGGCGTCGACCTCGACGCGTTCCGGCGACTCTGTGCCCACCTCGTCGAGAACGGCTCCGACGGCGTCGTGGTCGCCGGCACGACAGGCGAGGCGCCGACGCTCTCCGATGCCGAGCGCATCGAGCTTTTCGCGGCGGCGGTGGACGCCGTCGGCGAGCAGGCGACGGTCATCGCCGGGACAGGGACGTACTCGACCGAGCACTCGGTACACCTGACCCGGAAAGCACACGAGATCGGCGTCGACGGTTTCCTCGTCGTGACGCCGTACTACTCGAAGCCGCCGGTCGAGGGCATCGTCGCCCATTTCCGCGCGATCGCCGAGGAGTCCGATCGTCCGATCGTCGTCTACAACATCCCACAGCGTGTCGTGGTCAACCTGGAGCCCGAGACGCTCGCCCGGCTCGCCGAGATTCCCACCGTCCGGGCCGTCAAGCAGGCCACGACCGATCTCGACCAGGCCCGCCGCATCCTCGCCGAGACCGACCTCGAGCTCTACGCGGGCAACGACGATCTGATCCTCCCGTTCCTCGAACTCGGCGGGACGGGCGGGATCTTCGTCTTCACGCACCTCGTCGGAGCGCGCGTCAAGGAGCTGATCCGCCGGTACAAGGACGGTGATCCAAACGGCGCAGCCGAGATCGAGGCTGAGCTTCGGCCGCTGATCGACGCGCTCGCGGTGACGACCAACCCGATTCCCCTCAAGGCCGGGCTCGCACTCGCCGGACACGACGTCGGCGGCCTCCGGCTCCCGCTCGTCGAGGCAACCGAGGAAGAGCGCGAGGTCGTCCGGGCCGCGCTCGAACGCGTCGGCGTCCTCGCCGGCGTCCCGTCCTAGGTCAACTTCCAGAAGTCCCCAGTGAGCCCGATCCGGGCGAACGTCGCCTCCGCCTCAGCGGGTGTTGCGCGGCGCCACTCTTTGCTCAGCTTGTTCGCGTACCACGCACGGCCAAGCTCCCAGGCCCGATCGATCCGAAACATGGCGCCGCGCGGATTTCCGGTCGTCTCACACCATTCCGCTACCGATGCCTCCGACCGGAAGGCGAGCATCGTGCTTCAGGAGTGGCCGATGTCGGCCCACCACTCGCGGGCCGGCACGGAGAAGTGGGCGACCGCCTCGACGGGTACCAGCTCGCCGTCCTCGACCCGAAGCTCGAACGGCTCGCCTGTCGAGGGATCTGCGGTCGCGATGGTCGCGTCCTCGTCGAGCATCGCCGGGATCCCGAACGCGTCCCAGACGCACGTTCCCCACCAAGAACCGCGTGCAGTCAAGACTCGGAAGCCGGTCGGTCGCGCGCTGAGCGGGTTCGCCATCCAGATGTCGAGCGCTCCCGGCTCGAACACGAGGACGCGGCCCTCCTCGAGCTCGCGGAAAGCCGCCTCGGCCTCACACAGCGGAACCCGTAGCCCCTCGGCGACGTCCGCGACCCCGGGTGGCCGTCCGTCCTCGAGGAAGCGCCGGTAGACGTAGAGCCTTACTTCGGTGACGAGGTCGGAGGTCACGATGCGAGGCTACAAGCGTCGCCTGCGAAGGGCCGAACGTCGCGAAGTAGACTGGCCCGATGCCGGACGCCTCGACCCGCATCATCCCGCTCGGCGGCCTCGGGGAGGTCGGCAAGAACCTCACCGTCATCGAGAGCGAACGCGGGGTCGTCGTCATCGACGCCGGCCTTTCGTTCCCGCGCGACGAGCACCTCGGCGTCGACCTGATCCTCCCCGACTTCGGGCCGCTCTTGGAGCGTCGGAACGCTATCCGCGCCGTCATCCTGACCCACGCGCACGAGGATCATGTGGGCGCGCTCCCGTACCTGATGCGGGAGCTGGACGTGCCCGAGATCTGGGCAACGCGCCTGACGCTCGGGCTCGTGAAGTCGAAGCTCGACGAGCACGGCCTCCTCCGCGCCGCCGAGCTTCGCGAGATCGACCCCGAGGGCGGGTCGGCCGACATCGGGCCCTACCGAACTGAGTTCGTGCGGATGGCGCACTCCGTCCCGGATTCCGTCGCCGTCTGCTTGGACACCCCGGGCGGCCGGATTCTCCACACGGGCGACTACAAGATCGACCACACGCCCGTGGACGGCTTTCGCACCGACGTGGGCAAGCTCGCCGAGCTCGGGAATCGCGGCATCGACCTCGTGCTCGGCGACTCGACGAACGCGGAGCGGCCCGGCGTGACACCGTCGGAACGGACGGTCGGCGAGGCCTTCAGGACGATCTTCCCAGCGCGTGAGGGTCGCATCGTCGTCGCGTCGTTCGCCTCGAACGTCCATCGCGTCCAGCAGGCGATCGACGTGGCGCTCGAGACAGGCCGGAAGATCTGCCTCGTCGGCCGCTCGCTTCGGAAGAACGTGAACATCGCGCGGAATCTCGGGTATGTCGACGTGCCCGAGGAACGCCTCGTGAAGCCGACCGACCTGGGCGACCTGCGGCCCGAGGAGACGATGATCCTCTGCACGGGCAGCCAGGGCGAGCCGCTGTCGGCCCTCACTCGGATCGCCTACGGCGACCATCCGAACGTCACGGTCGACGCGGGCGACACGGTCATCATCTCCGCCAAGCCGGTGCCGGGAAACGAGCTCCGGGTCCACGACACGATCAACCGCCTGACGTACGCGGGCGCCGAGGTGCTCCACCAGGAGGTCTCGCCCGTCCATACGTCGGGCCACGGAAATGCCGACGAGATCAGAACCGTCCTCGCCCTCGCACGGCCGCGGAACGTCATGCCCGTGCACGGTGAGTTCCGGATGCTCGCGGCGCAGGCTCGGCTCGCCCGTGACGTGGGCGTGCCCGAGGATCACATCATCCTCGCCGAGAACGGCTCGGTGGTGGAGCTCGCGGACGGTCGCGCGAGGCTCGTCGACCACATCGACGTCGGCTCGACGTTCGTGGACGGGCTCGGGGTTGGCGACGTGCGTGACGTGGCGCTCCGCGACCGACGGCACCTTTCGGAGGGCGGGGTCGTCATCGTCGTCGCCACGCTCGGCTCCGAGAACGGGCGCAGGATCGCCCGGCCCGAGGTGATCGCGCGAGGCTTCGCCGAGTCGGACGGCGAGCTGCTGGAGGACGCCCGGGCAGCAGCCGAGCGGACGCTCGCGGGCTGCCTCGAGGAGAACGTCTCGGAGCTGAAGCTCCTCCAAGAGCACGTCCACGATGCGGTCGGACAGCTCGTCTACGAGCGAACGCGGCGTCGCCCAATGATCCTCCCGGTTGTTGTGGAAGTCTGAGCTTCGAGCCAGGCTTCAATTTCCGCCTGCGAACGCAGTCGGACGAGCTCAACGCCGAGGCTGCGACAACGCTCAGGCAGCTCGCAACGCAGGCGGTGGTGCCTGCGGACGGCATAGACGAAGAGCGAGTTCCAGCCGAGTAGCGCGTTCGGCCAAGTCTCGCAGTTCCCGCCCCAGAGCTGTGTTCGTTCGCGAATCCGAGATGCGGTGCGACGCCGGAGCCGCGCCAGGATCGTGTGAAGCGGGAGATCGAGCCAGACGATGAGCTCGGCTCGAGCGTCGACGGTGTCCCCGAGCTTGCCCTCGTAGCCGCCGTCCACTATCCAAGCGTTGCCGGCCGTAGCGTCCGCCACCCCGCGCCGGAACTCCGCGAGCGGCGGCTCGCTCCAGTTCGGGCCGTGGTGGAGCGCGTCGAGCTCGACGTGGGGAACCCCGAGCTGCTCGGCCAGACCTCGAGCGAGTGTCGTCTTGCCTGAACCACTTGCGCCTTTCACGACGATTCGGGCCGCCACGGGATCGATTCTCCTGTACTAGTTAGACGGATGAGCACGCGCGCGAACGGAAGCGGCACCGGCTGGGCGGATCTCGTCTGCTCCTACGGCGTCTCGGAAGCAACCACCGTTCGGCTCGTGCGGTCGCTCGTGGCCAGCGAGGTATCCGCGCTCGCGTTCTGCCGCCTGCTCGATCGTTGGGCGCGCGGTGTTCCCGAGCCATCGACTGTGCCGCGGCGGGAGGCGGCGCTTCGCCGAGCGGCGGAGCGAGTCGAGACCGCCCTCGCGGGGCTCGAGCGACCGCTCGGCCGCTACCTCCTCGAGCTCGAGCCTGAAGAGGCCGAGGGCCGGTCGTGGTACGGCGAGCCGGGGGCGGGGGAGGTTTTGGACTGGCACGAGACGCTCCGGCGTGCAGGTGTGTCTGCGTCGCCGGATCGCGTGGCGCAGGCCTACCTCGAGCTGGCGGTCTTCGTGCGTGCGCTCGAAGGCCTCTCTGCCGCGGCCCGCCTGCGGGCGATGCCCGACCGAGGCTCGCTCTGGGCCGGCCTCTTCGACCTTCGTGAGAATCTGTACGGCGGTGCCGTCGACGACCTGCGGGCCCTGGCCGCGTAGGTGGCGGGCGGCAGGCCGTCGATCGCCGTCGTCGGGTCGATCAACCTCGACCTCGTTGCCTCAGTCGAGCGATTGCCGCGGTCCGGGGAGACGCTCTCGGACGCAGCGTTGTCGCGCGTTCCAGGCGGCAAGGGCGCAAACCAGGCCCTCGCCGCGGCCCGGCTCGGAGCGGACGTCCGCTTCGTCGGCTGCATCGGCGACGACGAGTTCGGACGGCTCGCGAAGCGGGAGCTCGAGAGCGCTCGTGTCGACCTCAGCGGGTTGCGGGTCGTGCCCGGCGCAGGAACAGGCATCGCATTGATCCTCGTCGCGGGCGACGGCGAGAATCAGATCGTCGTCGTGCCGGGTGCGAACCGAGAGCTCGTTCCCGAGGACTTCGGGATCGAGGATGCCGATGCAGTCTTGTGTCAGCTCGAGGTGCCGATCGACGCGGTCGCTGCCGCGGCCGAGCAGGCGCAGGGGATGTTCTGTCTGAACGCGGCGCCTGCCCGGACGGTGCCGGAAGCGGTTCTCGCGCGCGCTGACCTGATCGTCGCGAACTCACTTGAGGTCGAAGCGCTCGGGTCCAGCCCACTCGGATCGCTCTTCGCGCTGACGCTCGGTGCGGAGGGAGCGCTGCTCGTTGACGATGGGGAGGAGGTGGCCCGGGCCGTTCCGCCTCAGGTGAAGGCAGTCGACGGGACGGCGGCCGGCGATGCGTTCTGTGCCTGTCTCGTCGTGTCGCTCCTCGAAGATCGCCCGAGGCAGGAGGCCCTGGAGCGCGCGTGCGCTGCCGGCGCCGTTGCAGCTTCGCGCGCGGGGGCTCAACCGTCCCTGCCGACTGCGGCCGACATCGACGCCGTTCTTGCCGCATGAGCCCTGTGCCGATCGTTCTCGACTGCGATCCCGGCCACGACGACGCCATCGCGATGCTCCTTGCGCTCGCCAGCCCGGAGGTGGAGCTCCTCGCCGTCACGACGGTCGCCGGGAACCAGACGCTCGAGAAGACGACCCGAAACGCGCTCAAGGTGCTCGAGCTCGCGGACCGGCCCGACGTACCTGTGGCCGCGGGTGCGGCGCGCCCGCTCGTGCGCGACGCCCGGGTGGCGCTCGAGGTGCATGGTGAGAGCGGGCTCGACGGGCCTGAGCTGCCTGAGCCCCAGATCGAGCCGAGCGGCGAAGGTGCGGTCGACTTCCTCACGCGGCTCCTCACAGAGGCGCCTGAGCCCATCACGCTCGTCCCGGTCGGCCCGCTCACGAACGTGGGGCGGCTGTTGCAGGAGCGTCCGGAGGTGGCCGGCGGGATCGCACGCATCGTCCTGATGGGCGGGGCGATCGCGGAAGGCAACGTGACTCCCGCGGCCGAGTTCAACATCTGGGCCGACCCCGAAGCTGCCGCCCTCGTCTTCGGCAGCGGGCTCGACGTGACGATGGTCGGCCTCGACGTCACCCATCAGGCCCTTGTCGGGCCTGCCCAAGCCGAGCAGCTCCGCGCGGCGGGCCGCGTCGGCGAGGTCGTGTCCGAGCTGCTCGAGTTCTACGGGCGGTTCCACAAGGAGATCTACGACTTCCCGGGCTCGCCGATCCATGATGCGGTTGCGGTGGCACAGGTCGTTCGGCCCGAGCTCCTCCAGACCGCCCGGCGGAATGTCGAGATCGAGGTCGAGTCGGAGCTCTGTCGTGGGCGGACGGTGGTCGACCTTTGGCATCGCACCGGCCGGCCGGAGAACGCGCACGTCGCCGTCCGAATCGACGCAGAAGCCTTCGTCGAGCTACTGGTCGAGCGGCTCGCTCGCTTCCCCTAGGCCCGGAGCCGCCCCGCGCCTCCTCCCGCAATCGATCCTACCCCCGGAAAGCGCGCGAGTGATCCACAGCCTGTGCCGAGATCCACACGAAAGCGTGACGACATCCCGCAGGCAGGAGCGGTGCGGCCCGCCGCGAACCCACCCGGCATGGCCGCCAAGCGTAAGCGCGCCACGAAGGCGCGACCCAAGACCCCTGCGCGCATCCGTACGAGGAAGCGTCGCAGGCGTGGGGGCAAGGGCCATGCACATCCCGAGCTGATCGGGCTCGGCCTCGTTTGCCTTGGGCTCTTCCTGACAGCCGTCATCACCGTCGGCTGGGACGGCGGCATCGTCGGTCGCGAGATCGACGAGGCGCTCGACGCTGTCGTCGGGGCAGCCCGGCACCTCCTGCCGTTCGCGCTGCTCGGGGTTGGAGGACTCATGGTCACCCGATCCTGGCTCGTCGACGTGAAGCCGTTCCGCACCGGTCTCGCGCTTCTCGCCGTCGGGCTCCTCACGATGCTCGGCACCGAACGTGGTGGAGCCATAGGAGACGGCCTCGAGTCGGTGCTCGGTCGCGCCGTGGGGGAGACCGGCACGTTCCTGCTTGGCGCCTTCGGGCTCTCCGCCGGCATCATCCTCGTCACGGGCGCCTCGATCGGCGCGGTGATCCGACGCTCCGCCCATGCCGCGCGCGAGACCGCCCTCGCCGCGCGGCGCACCGTGCCTCGGCTCGTGCCGCAACCGCCGCCCGTCTCGACACAAGGCGATGCTCCGACGCGACCGCCCGTCGACGGCGCCTCAGCGTACCCAGACATCGTCGGCTCGTCCGACTCGTCGAACGGGACGCAGCCGCCGCTCCTCGCGCAGCTCGACGACGACTCGCCCTTTGGGGAGCCCGAGCCTGACGAGCCCACGCTCGAGCCGGCGGCATTCGCGCCCTTCCCGGAGGAATCGACCCCCCAGCGAGCCTACCGGCTGCCGGACGCGGGAGTCCTCAAGCGCTCCCGCCCGACGAACGGACAGCCGGCCAAGGCCTCTGAGCGCACCGCCGAGGCCCTCCTCGGCGCACTCGCCAACTTCGGGGTGGAGGCGACGCTCTCGGGCCAGGTGGCGGGGCCGCGCGTCACCCGCTACGAGCTTCAGCTCGCCCCCGGGACGAAGGTCGGGAAGGTCGCCGCGCTGAAGGACGACCTGGCCTATGCGCTCGCAACGACGGAGATCCGGATCCTCGCGCCGATTCCCGGCAAGCAGGCTGTGGGCGTCGAGGTCCCCAACCTGGCGCCGAACATCGTCACGCTCGGCGACATCTTCGACGACATGCCCGGGAGCCCGAGCCCGGTTTCCGTCTGGCTCGGCAAGGACATCTCGGGTGCCTCGGTCTGGGCCGACCTGGCCCGTATGCCGCACATCCTGATCGCCGGCACGACCGGCTCCGGAAAGTCGGGCTGCATCAACACGATGCTCTGCTCCGTGCTCCTTCGGTCGACGCCCGACCAGGTGCGGATGATCCTGGTAGACCCGAAGCGCGTCGAGCTCAACCTGTACGAGTCCATCCCGCACCTCCTGACCCCGGTCGTCTCGAGCCCGAAGGCCGCCGCATCCGTCCTCGCGAACGTGATCGGGGAGATGGAGCGCCGCTACGAGCGCATGTCGATCGCTAGGGCGCGGAACCTGCCCGAGCTGAACAAGGTGCTGACCGGGCGCGGGGAGGACCCGCTGCCCTACCTCCTCGTCGTGATCGACGAGCTCGCCGACCTGATGATGATCTCGCCGCAGGAGGTCGAGGACGCGGTTATCCGCTTGGCGCAGAAGTCGCGTGCGGTCGGCATCCACCTCGTCCTTGCGACCCAGCGGCCTTCGGTGGACGTCATCACCGGGATGATCAAGGCGAACGTGCCTTCCCGGATCGCCTTCGCGGTCTCGAGCCAAACCGACAGCCGTGTCATCCTCGACTCGTCCGGCGCGGAGAGCCTGCTCGGTCAGGGCGACATGCTCTTCAAGCCGCTCGGGACCTCGCGCGTTCAGCGCGTCCAGGGCGCCTTCGTGACCGAGGAAGAGATCGCGCTCATCGTCGACCAGTGCCGCAGCCAGCGGGAACAGGAGCTCGACGAGTCGCTGCTCGAGGCGCCCGGGAAGGCTGGAGCCGACGGCGACGACCTCGACGGCGAGTTCGATCCGGACGAGGACCCTCTGCTCGAGAAGGCGATCGAGATCGTCGCCCAGACGCAAACCGCTTCCGTGTCGCTCATCCAGCGCCGCCTCCGGGTCGGCTACACCCGAGCGGGGCGTCTCATCGACATGCTGGAGCGCCGCGGCATCATCTCGGGCTACGAAGGCTCGAAGCCGCGCCGCGTGCTGGTCTCGGAAGCGGATGTCGTCCGCACACTCTCCGAGACCCACGAGCGGGTTCCCGGCTAACCCCTTCCGAGCCCGCCCGTCCTAGCAAGAGGGTCGCCGAGGTCGGTAGCATCCGGCGACTCGATTTTTGATTGGCGACAAGGGGAGGTTCAGTGTTAGGGATGCGAAGGTTGCCGTGGGCGTTGCTGCTGCTCGTGGCGCTCGTCCTCGCGGTCGCGGCCGCCGGCTGTGGCGGCGACGACGGGGAGGAAGGCGAGACGCCTGCCGCAACCGGGGGCAGTGACACGGGTGAGGAGCCCGAGGAAACGATCTCAGTCGGGATGATCTCCGACACAGGTGGGCTCACCGACCGCGGCTTCAACGAGTTCTCGATCAACGGGTTCGAGAAGGCCCAGGCCGAGCTCGGCGTGGAAGGCCGCGTCTACACCTCGGAGTCGGCCGACGACTACCTGCCGAACCTGACCGCCGCCGTCGACGACGGGCACGACCTCGTGATCGGGATCGGCTTCCTGATCCAGCCGAATGTGGTCGAGGTCGCGACGGAGGCGACCGACGTGAACTTCGCCGGCGTCGACCAGTTCTACGGTGAGGAGCCCGACTGCGGCGGTGAAGGCCAGGCTCCGTGCGCGCTCCCGAACGTGCTGGGGCTTCAGTTCCCGTCCGAGGAGGCGGGGTATCTCGCCGGCATCGTCGCGGCGATGACGAGCGAGAGTGGAACCGTGTCCACAGTCGGCGGCATCAAGATTCCGCCGGTCGACAACTGGATCGCCGGCTTCCGCCAGGGCGCCATGGACACGAATCCCGACATCAAGCTCCTGAACGCCTACTCACAGGACTTCGTCGACCAGGCGAAGTGCAAGGAGATCGCGCTCGACCAGATCGACCAGGGCTCCGACGTCGTGTTCCAGGTCGCCGGCGACTGCGGCCTCGGCGCGCTGGATGCGGCGTGCGAGCAGGGTGTCTTCGCCATCGGCGTCGACGCCGACCAGTCCTCGCAGGGCGACTGCGTGATCACGAGCGCGCTGAAGCCGCTCGAGCTCGCGGTCTTCGAGACGATCAAGGCTCAGCAGGAGGGCACGTTCGAAGGCGGGACGAACCGATTCTTCGGAGTCGAGGAGTTCCCGGAGGCCGAGCTGCTCGCTCCCTTCACCGACGATGTCCCGCAAGAGGTACAGGACGCGGTCGACCAGGCTAGGCAGCAGCTGATCGACGGCGAGATCGACCCGCCGGCAACGTTCGGCGGATAAGCACGTAGCGCCTGGAGGGGCGGGTGAGAGCCCGCCCCTCTACGCTTCCGGAGCCAATGGCCGACGCGCCTCTCCTCGAGCTCAAGGGAATCACGAAGCGGTTCCCGGGAGTGCTCGCCAACGACCAGGTCGACTTCGAGCTCGCGAAGGGCGAGGTGCACGCGCTCCTCGGCGAGAACGGTGCCGGGAAGTCGACCCTCATGAACATCCTCTACGGGCTTTACCACCCGGACGAGGGCCAGATCCGGCTGAACGGCAAGCGGATCCTGATCAACTCGCCTCGGGATGCCATCGACCAGGGGATCGGGATGGTGCACCAGCACTTCATGCTGATCCCGGTCATGACGGTGGCCGAGAACATCGTGCTGGCGACGGAGCCCACGAAGGGCCCGTTCCTCGACCTCGCGGGCGCCGAGCAGCGCGTTCGGGACCTCTCCGAGCAGTTCGGTCTTTCCGTGCGGCCCGAGGCGCGCGTCGCGTCGATCAGCGTCGGCATGCAGCAGCGCGCCGAGATCCTGAAGGCGCTCTACCGCGGGGCCGAGATCCTGATCCTCGATGAACCGACCGCGGTGCTCACACCGCAGGAGGCGAGCGAGCTCTTTGCGATCGTGCGGTCGCTCCAAGCCGACGGGAAGTCGATCATCTTCATCAGCCACAAGCTGAACGAGGTGCTCGAGATCGCCGAGCGAGTCACCGTGCTTCGTCAGGGCAAGAAGATCGACACGGTGCCGCGGGAAGGCGCGACCCAGGAGGGCCTCGCAAAGCTCATGGTCGGCCGCGAGGTGGTGCTGCGGGTCGAGAAGACTCCCGCCCAGCCTGGGGAGCCGCTCTTGGTCGTCGAGAACCTGACAGTGCTGGACGACAGGGCGCTCACGGCCTGCCAGCGCATCTCGTTCGAGGTCAAGGCGGGAGAGATCGTCGGTCTCGCCGGCGTGGACGGGAACGGCCAGAGCGAGCTCATCGACGCACTCACAGGGCTTCGCAAGGTGGAGGCGGGCCAGATCACTGTGGGCGGCAGGGACATGACGAGCGCAAGCGCGCGTGAATGCCTCGACACCGGGATCGGCCACATCCCGGAAGACCGCCAGGCGCGCGGCCTCGTCCTCGATTTCACGCTCGCGGAGAACCTGGCCCTGCACGACTTCCGAAAGGAACCTGACTCGAAGTGGGGCTGGCTCTACCCGCGCCGGCTTATCCAGCGCGCGGCCCGGCTCCTGAAGGAGTTCGACGTGCGCGGAGGCACCCCACAGACCCCGGCCGCCTCCCTCTCGGGTGGGAACCAGCAGAAGGTCGTCATCGCCCGCGAGGTCTCGCGCGACCCGCGGGTGCTCGTGGCCGCCCAGCCGACACGCGGGCTCGACGTTGGCGCCATCGAGTTCGTTCACCGGCGCCTCGTGGCCGAGCGAGACGAGGGCCGCGGGATCCTCCTCCTCTCCTTCGAGCTCGAGGAGATCCTGTCCCTCTCAGACCGGATCCTCGTCATCTACGAGGGCCGGATCGTCGGCGAGTACGAGCCGGGCGTCTCGGAAGAGGAGCTCGGAATCGCGATGACCGGCGGCCGTAGAGAGGCCGCCGCGTGACGGTCACGCCGCCGCCCGAAGGCGAGCCCGCTCGCACGTCGCCCGTCACCGAGTGGTTCGGAACGCGGCTGGGCGGCATCGTCGTCCCGATTGCCGCCACCGTTCTCGCGTTCCTGATCGGCGGCCTGGTCGTCCTCATCACCGGGTCGAACCCGATCACGGCGTACAAGGCGATCTTCGAGGGCACCGGGCTCAACTGGTTCTTCCCCTGGGTCTCGGGCGAGACTCGCGAGGACGCCGCGAACGACCTCCAGCAGACGCTCATCCTGATGACGCCGCTCGTGCTGACGGGCATCGCGGTCGCGTTCGCTTTCCGCTGCGGGCTCTTCAACATCGGCGGCCAGGGCCAGTACTGGGTCGGCTTCTTCGCGGCGCTCTACGTGGGCACGAACCTCGAGGGGACGCCCCGGCCGCTCCATATCCTCCTCGCGATCGGCGCGGGGATCGTGGGGGGAGGGATCTGGGGCGGTATCGCCGGGATCCTGAAAGCCACCGTCGGCGCCCACGAGGTGATCACGACGATCATGCTGAACTGGATCGCGATCTTCGGCGGCGCGTACCTGGTGGAGATCGGAGGGCTTTTACAGGGGCCTGAGCCGTCGATCCCTCGGTCCGACACCGTCCTGGAGTCGGCGGAGCTCTGGCCAATCTGGGGCAGCCTGCCATCGCTCCATGCCGGAATCTTCATCGCGCTCTTCGCCCTCGTCGTGTACCACGTCCTCTTGAACCGGACGACGCTCGGCTTCGAGGTGCGCGCGGTCGGTTTCAACCCGGAGGCGGCGCGCTACGGCGGCATCTCCGTGGCCAAGAACTATTTCCTGGCGCTCGCGATCTCGGGTGCCTTCGCAGGCCTTGCGGGCTCGGTCGACCTGCTCGGCTTCAAGTCGGCGGTCTCGACGGGCGACTTCGCGACGAACCTGATCGCGTTCACCGGGATCGCCGTAGCGCTCCTGGGGCGGAACAAGGCGATCGGCATTCTCTTTGCGGCGCTCCTCTTCGCCGCGCTCGAGGTGGGTACATCGACGCGGCAGCTCGACCCCGAGGTGTTCGAGCCTGAGCTCGCAACGGATCTCGCGACGATGATCCAGGCGCTCGTCATCTTTTTCGTCGGCGCCGAGCTCCTGATCGTCTACATCTGGCGGGCGCTCCCACACTTCAGGCGCACACGGCTCGAGCCGGAGCCCAAGCAGTGACGTCGCAGGCCGCCACCGTCCTCGAGGACGGCGTCCGTCGACTCCGTGAGACGCGGACGATCGCGATCATCGGCATCGGCTTCGGCGTGCTCGCCTTCTGGCTCGCCCTGCCGCCGTGGACGACGCAGGAGATCGGCTGGCCGATCGCCGCCGGCCTCGTGGCGATCACCTTCGGGATCGCGTCCGTGCCGCGTGGCGAGAAGAAGCTCGGCTGGTGGGCGATCGGGCTCGGGATCGTGGGCACGCTCGGCGCGATCTGGCTCCAGGGCCGCGACGCAGAGACCCTGAACAGCATCCTCACCGCCGGCGTCATCGCGTCCACGCTGCGCTTCGCGACGCCGCTCGCGTTCGCCGCGATCGGCGGCATCTTCTCCGAGCGAGCAGGCGTCGTGAACATCGGGCTCGAGGGGATGATGCTGACCGGCGCCTTCTTCGGCATCTGGGGCGCGGTCTGGAGCGGAAGCTGGGTTGTAGGCCTCCTGATGGCGATGATCTTCGGCGGCCTGCTGGCGCTGATCCACGCGGTCTTCTCCATTCACCTGCGGGCGGACCAGATCGTGAGCGGCTTCGCCGTCAATTTCCTCGCGCTCGGCCTGACCGGCTATCTCTTCAGCTCGATCTACCCGGGCGGGATCGAGGGCGAGGTCTCGCGCGTCCCGAACGTCAACCTCGACTTCCTGGGCTCCATCCCGTTGATTGGCGACTTCCTCGAAGGCGTCTTCGGCCATCTGAACCTGCTCGTTTGGATCATGTTCGCAACGGTCATCCTCGGCTACGTCGTCCTGTTCAAGACGCCCATCGGGCTGCGGATCCGATCAGTCGGCGAGCATCCCAAGGCGGCCGACACGGTCGGGATCTCGGTCTACGGGGTTCGCTACGCGGCCGTCATCACGTCCGGGATCCTGGCCGCGCTCGGCGGCGCGTTCCTCTCGATCGGGTTCGTCGGGAGCTTCTCCGAGAACATGACGAGCGGCCGCGGGTTCATCGCCCTCGCAGCGGTGATCTTCGGCAAGTGGCGGCCCGGATGGGCCTTCGCAGCCTGTCTACTCTTCGGCTTCGGCTTTGCTCTCGCAATCCCGCTCCAGCGCGAGGCCGGCATCTCGGAGAACCTGATCTCGACGGTTCCGTACGTTCTGACCCTGCTCGCGCTCGTCGGGCTCGTCGGCCGGTCGATTCCGCCCGCAGCCGTCGGACGTCCATACATCAAGCAGTGAGGAACGGCAAGGCGGTCGGGGCGGTCCTGGTCGGGCTCCTGGCGCTCGCGGTGCTGGCGTTCGCGGTCGCAGCGGCCGTGGTGCTCGACCGCGTCGAGCTCGTCCAGGCGGCACCCGCCCTCCTCGTCTGTGCCGTGCTCGCCGTGATCGCGCTCGGCCTCGGCGGTCAGGCCCGGATCGCCTACCAGCGCTCCCTCGGGAGGATCGGTGGCGCGGCGACCGCGACCTTCGGCCGCTTCCTCGGCGGGCTCGCGCTGGTTCTCGACCTGACCGCGGCGCTCGCTGTCGGGGTGTACGCGGTGCTCGTCGTTTTTGGGTAGCTCGTAGTCGAATCGCGCCGCCTTTCGCGCGATTCGACATCCAAGGAGCGGTGGCGGAGCCGCCGCGTTTACAGATGGCCCTTGGCGAGCCCGCGCGCACAGAGCGGCGCGATTCGACTCCGGGGCCCACCGAAACCCACCCTTACGGCGCTGTGGCAGCGGTTATCGAGGCGGAGCCCGGCCGCTTCGCGGCCTCCGGCTACAATCCCGGGCTCGTGTTCGAAATCGGCAACAGCTTGCGCGAGGCGCGGCTGCGGCAGAACCTGGACTTCGGCTCGGTCGAGGCCGGGACGAAGATCCGTGGCAAGTACCTCCAGGCCCTCGAGGCCGAGCACTTCGAGGTCCTGCCGGGCGAGACATACGTCAAGGGCTTCCTGCGGACGTACGCGGAGTACCTGGGCCTCGACGGCCAGCTCTACGTCGACGAGTTCAACTCCCGCTTTGCGAGCGCCGAGGAGCCCCTGGCGGCGGCATCGAGCTCCTCTACGCGCCCGCGCAGTGACCGGCACCGCGTCCGAGACTCGAACTTCGTCGTCGTCGCGCTCGCGGGGATCGTGGCGGTGACGATCCTGGTCGTCGTCGCCTTCGGGTTCGGCGATGGGGAGCCGACCGCGGACCCGTCCATCCCGCCGCAGACGCAAAACTCGGGCGAAACGGGCACGGGCACCACTCCGACGACGACTGGCGAGCCGGAGAAGAAGGAGAAGGATCTTGCGAAGCTCGTCCTCGTGGCCGAGAACGGCGACTGCTGGCTGTCCGTCCGTTCCGGCGGTCCCCAGGGCCAGCCGCTCTACACGGGAACGCTCGAGCAGGGTCAGCGCCAGACCTTCACCAAGAAGCGGCTCTGGCTCCAACTCGGCCAGCCCGCGGTTCTCAGCGTGAAGCTCAATGGGTTCCGTGTCCCCGACTTTCCATCTGAGTCGGGAGCAGTCGTCACCGTGTCCTCGAACGGCATCCGTCAGATCGCCGTCGCCTAATCCTTCGGAGCGGAGCTTGAGCCGGCCCCGGGCGGTAATCGTCGTCACGGGCAGCGAGATCATCCGAGGATCGATTCGCGATGAGAACGGCCCCTTCCTCGCGGCCGAGCTCACCAGCCTCGGGCTCGAGCCCGTCAGGATCGTGACCGTCGGCGACCGGCCTGAGGAGCTCGAGGCCACCCTCCGCGAGGCAGTCGCCGCCGATCTCTGCGTGGTCTCAGGTGGGCTCGGCCCGACGCACGACGACCGGACGATCGAGCTCCTCGCACAGGCGACCGGCCGCGGTCTCGTCGTCGACGAAGGGCTCCGCGTGGAGATCGAGAGCGTGGCTCGGAGCGTCGCGGAGCGACTCGCCCGGCCCTTCGCGGATTTCACCGAGGGCATCGTCAAGCAGGCGACCCTGCCGGAGGGCGGTGTGTCGCTCGGCCTGGCGGGAACGGCGCCGGCGGTTCTCGTCCAGCACGGAGACAGAGTCGCCGTGGCGCTGCCGGGCCCACCGGGAGAGTTGCGCCGGCTGTGGCCTGCGGCGCTGGCCCATCGCGCGGTCACCCAGATCCTCGCCACGGTTCCACGCGCTGGAAGCCGTGTCCTGCGGTTCTTCGGGCCGACCGAGTCCGCAGTCGCGCGGGCGATCGCCGAGACCGGGGGAGAACACGAAGGCCTCGAGCTCACGGTCTGCGCCCGCGACCTCGAGATCCAGGTCGACGTCCGTGTCAGCGACGGTGGACGCCGCCGCGCCGAAGAGCTGGAGTCGCTTCTCCGAGAGCGCTTCGGCGATACGCTCTTCGCGGAGGACGAGCGTCCCGTCCATGAGCTCGTGCTGGACATGTGCCGCACGGCAGGCTGGACGCTCGCCACAGCCGAGTCCTGCACGGGTGGCCTCCTTGGCACCCGCCTGACCTCGGTGCCCGGCTCCTCCGACACGTACCTCGGCGGTGTCGTCTCATACGCGAACGCTGCGAAGCGCGCCCTCCTGGGGGTCTCGGACGACGTGCTCGAGACGTACGGCGCCGTCTCGGCGGAGACCGCCGCTGCGATGGCCGCCGGCGCCCGAGACGCACTCGGCACGGATGTCGCCGTCGCGGTGACGGGGATCGCGGGCCCGGACGGCGGCACAGATACCAAGTCAGTTGGGCTCGTGTACTTCCACGCGGTAACGCCCGACAGCTCCGAGTCGGTGGAGCGGACTCTGCCGGGCGACCGGGACGCGGTGCGCTCTCGGGCGGCCGCTGTCTCCTTTCACCTCTTGCGGCGCCTCTTGACACAGTCCGTGGCAGTTTCGCGCGCTTCTGCCGGGTAGCGTGGACGACGATGAACGACTCCGGCTTTTCTGCGCTCTTCGGCTCCCTCGGGAAACGCTCGAGCGGCTCGCCGCCTGGCAAGCAGGCCTCCCGTCTACCGACGGAGTCAGACCGGTCCGCCCGGAGAATCTCCACGTCACGCTCGCCTTCCTCGGTTCCACGCCGCGAAGCCGGGTCGACGACGTGGTCGAGGCACTCCGCGCGGCCGCACGGATCGGCAGTCGGCCTCCGCTCACGGCCGCCGGCTACGGCGAGACACGGAGCGTGGGGATGGTCGTCCTCGAAGACGAGACGGGCCGCGCGACAGGCCTCGCAGCCGATCTCGGCGAACGTCTGGAGGCCCTCGGGCTGTACCGGCCGGAGCCGCGGCCGTGGCTCCCACACGTCACCGTCGTACGGTTCCGTCGGCGGCCTCGGCTTCAGCCGCAGGCACCGGATCTCGGGCGCTTCGTGCCGTCCGAGGCGACAGTCACCATGTCCCTTCTGCGACCGGCGGGGGCGCAGTATGCGGACATCGAATCGGTTGCACTAGGAGGTTGACGACGTTGGATCGCGAGCAAGCACTCGACGCCGCGCTGAGCCAGATCGACCGCCAGTTCGGCAAGGGGTCGGTCATGAAGATGAACGACCAAGCCCAAGTAGCCATCCCGTCGGTTTCGACCGGGTCGCTGTCCCTCGACGTCGCACTGGGCGTCGGCGGGCTGCCGCGCGGGCGCATCGTCGAGGTCTTCGGGCCTGAATCCTCGGGGAAGACGACGCTCGTCTACCACGTCATCGCGGAGGCGCAGCGGCGTGGCGGCATCTGCGCGTTCATCGACGCCGAGCATGCGATGGATCCCGCGTACGCCAAGCGGATCGGCGTCAACATCGACGACCTCCTCGTCTCGCAGCCGGACCACGGCGAGCAGGCGCTCGAGATCGCCGAGCTCCTGATCCGCTCCGGCGCGCTCGATGTCGTCGCCATCGACTCCGTGGCCGCGCTGACACCGCGCGCCGAGATCGAGGGCGAGATGGGGGACAGCCACGTGGGCCTCCAGGCGCGGCTCATGAGCCAGGCGCTCCGAAAGCTCGCAGGCACCCTCAACCGCTCCGGGACGGTCGCGCTCTTCACGAACCAGCTCCGCGAGAAGATCGGCGTCATGTTCGGGAATCCTGAGACGACGCCGGGCGGGCGGGCGCTGAAGTTCTATTCCTCCGTGCGGCTCGACATTCGCCGGATCGAGACGCTGAAGGAGGGGGTCGAAGCGATCGGCAACCGCGTACGCGTCAAGGTCGTGAAGAACAAGGTCGCGCCGCCGTTCAAGCAGGCCGAGTTCGACATCATCTATGGCGACGGCATCTCCTGGGAGGGCACCGTCCTCGAAGTCGGGCTCGAGAAGAAGATCGTCCAGAAGTCCGGCTCGTACTTCAGCTACGGCGAAGAACGTCTCGGTCAGGGGCGCCAGAACGCCACGGCGTTCCTGCGGGAGCACCCTGACCTCACCGACGGGATCGTGCGCGCGATCCAGTCGGCGCTCGGCGAGGACGCGATCGCCTCCTCGCGACTCTTGCCCATCTCCGGCAACGGCGCGGGGCCTGCGGGCGACACGAAGGAGAAGGAGACGAAGCCCAAGGCCGAGAAGGCCGAGGAGGCCGAGGCGGCTGCGCCCGCAGCAGAGGTCGCCTCGTCGGCCTGACGTGGAGGCCAAGCGTGCGCCGGCTCGCCTGACCGCGCTTCGACGTGTCGAGCGTGGCCGCGTCGCGCTCGATGTGAACGGGGCTCCGTGGCGCACGGTGCCCGACGTCGTCGTGGTGCGCGCCCGGCTTGCGCTGGGGCTCGATCTCGACCGGCCACTCCTCCGCGAGATACGCCGTGAGCTGCGCCGGGCCGAAGCTCTCGAGCGCGCAGGGCGGACGCTCGCGAGAAGGGACGTGTCCGAGGCGGACCTCCGGGCCAGGCTGGAGCGGGGCGGTGTCGCGCCGGCGACCGTCGACGAGACCGCTGACACGCTCCGCCGCGCAGGGGCGCTCGACGACGAGCGGTTCGCCAGAGGACGGGCTCAGGCGCTCTCGGAGCGGGGCTGGGGCAATACTGCAATCGTCGCGCGCTTGGAGGCCGAGGGAGCACCGTCGGAGGCCGCCCGCGAGGCACTCACTGAGCTTCCCCCGGAACCAGAGCGAGCCCAGAAGCTCGTGGAAGGCTCGACACCGCGTAAGGCTGCAAGCCTCCTCGCACGACGAGGCTTCGACCACGAGACAGCGGAGTCGGTCCTGCCCGCTCTGGACGGGGATACACCCGCCGGGCTACCATAGGGACACAATTCACCAATACATGAAGTGCCTGCTCAGGAATGGCTTTCGCCGAATCGGACTTCTAGACCCAACCACTCAAGATCACTCGACACCGACCAGATGACGCAAGACGCGCGCAGACCCGGAGGACGCCCGTAGCCGGCCCGTAGGCCGGTGCCAGCACGACGAGCCTGCTCGCACCGATTCCGAACGTCGTTCCTGTCGGCCCGAAAGGTGGGAACGAGCATGCTGATCGCTATCGGCATCCTGATCGGGGTCGCGCTCGGCCTCGCCGTCGGTGCGACCGTCGGGAGCCGGATCCTGATGGGCCGTCGTGTGGTCGCCGCTCGCCAGGAGACGGAACGGTTGACCGAGGCGGCACGGAGCGCAGCCGACGCGATCCGGCGCGAGGCTCAGGTCGAGTCGCGCGAGGAAGCGCTCCGCGTCCGTACCGGCGTCGAGACAGAGCTTGCCGATCGCCGGGCCGAGGTCGCGAAGGTCGAAGAGCGCATCTCGGCGAAAGAGGCCGCCCTGGATCGGAAGACCGTCGAGCTCGAGCGCCACGAGCAGTCGTTCGCAGATCGTGAGACGCACGTCAAGCAGCTTCAGGAGGAGCTCAAGTCCGCAAAGGAGGAGCAGCTGAAGGCGCTCGAGCGCATCTCGAGCCTGACAACCGAAGCGGCCAAGCGCCAGCTTCTGGAACAGGCCGAGGAGGACGTGCGCCACGACATGGGTCGGATGGTTCGCCAGGTCGAGGAGGAAGCGACTCTCGAGGCCCGGCGTCGGGCGCGAAACCTCGTCGCCGACGCCCTCCAGCGAGTCGCCGCAAGCCACGCAGCCGAGATCACCGTCTCGCTCGTGGAGCTCCCCTCGGACGACATGAAGGGTCGCATCATCGGACGTGAGGGCCGAAACATCCGGGCGCTCGAGAACCTGACGGGCGTCGACTTCATCATCGACGACACGCCGCAGGCCGTGGCGCTCTCGTCGTTCGACGGTGTACGCCGCGAGGTGGCCAAGCTCACGCTCACGAAGCTCGTCGAGGACGGCCGCATCCACCCGGCTCGCATCGAGGAGATGTACTACCAGTCGAAGGCCGAGATCGAGGAGCACATCCAACACGCGGGCGAGCAGGCGGTCTTCGAGGCAAACGTGGGGACGATGCACGAGGAGCTTGTGAAGCTGCTCGGGCGCCTCCGCTTTCGGACGAGCTACGGGCAGAACATCCTCAAGCACTCCCTCGAGTGCGCGCACCTGGCCGGGATCATGGCCTCGGAGCTCGGCGCCAGCGTCAAGACCGCCAAGCGAGCGGCCCTCCTTCACGACGTGGGGAAGGCGCTCACGCACGAGGTGGAGGGGACTCATGCGGCGATCTCGGCCCAGCAAGCCAAGAGGTTCGGCGAGTCGCAGCACGTCATCCACGCCGTCGAGGCCCATCACTACGAGGTGCAGCCCCAAACGGTCGAGGCGGTTCTCGTCATCACCGCCGACGCGATCTCCGCGTCGCGTCCCGGTGCCCGCGGCGAGAGCCTCGAGCACTACATCAAGCGACTCGAGACGCTGGAGGAGCTCGCCTCCGCGAAGACGGGCGTCGAGCGCGTGTACGCCCTCCAGGCCGGCCGCGAGGTCCGCGTGATGGTGAAGCCCGAGGACGTGTCCGACGACGAGGCCGCGCTCCTGTCCCACGAGATCGCCCGAGAGATCGAGGCCGAGCTCGAGTACCCGGGCCAGATCAAGGTCACGGTCATCCGGGAGTCACGAGCGACGGAGTACGCGAAGTAGGGGCGAGGCACGCCTCGCCCGCGCCGGCTAGCTACCAGCCGAGCTGCGGATTAGGAAATGCACGCCGCACCGCCTCAAGCTCGGCGACGGCCGCGCCGAGATACGACTGGTCGTTTCCCAGGTCGGCCTCAAGCCGGCCCCCCATACGGATCCTGTATCAGAGCGTGGATCGTGCCTGTGCCGTGATCCAGCGTGATAGTCAGGCCGAGGTCCTGCTCGGGATGCTCCAGGGCCGCCCGGCCCGATAAGGAGTCGAGCAGCTTCGCTAGATCGTGCTCGAATCGGTCCAGCTCGTGGAGGCCAAGTGTTAGTTCCCGTTCGCCGTGGAACCGACCGTGATACGCGACATCGAGCTCGGCGAACGCGCTAACCCAGTCGAGACCGTAGTCCGCGCTCGAATTCGCATAGCCGCGCACAGACACTAGGAGGCGCCCGTTCTCGCCTGAGAACCTCACTGGAGGACGCATGGCGCCATCGTAGAAGCCGGCGAATCCCTGGTTACGATGATCGAGTCATGCGGCGCTACCACGTCACGACCTTCGGGTGCCAGATGAACGCTCACGACTCCGAGCGCATCAAGGGCATGCTCGAGGAGCTCGGACTGGGGGAGGCCGTGTCCCAAGACGAGGCTGACGTGCTCGTCTTCAACACCTGCACGATCCGGGAAAAGCCCGACCAGCGGCTCGCCGCCCACCTCGCACAGGCGCGGGCGGTCAAGGCACGTGAACCCGAGCGGATCATCGCCGTCGGAGGCTGCTACGCGGAGGCGCAGCGCGACAAGATCTTTGAGCTCTATCCGTTCGTGGACGTCGCCTTCGGGCCTAGCTCGATCTCCCATCTCGGCGACTGGCTCGGTGCAGGCGGCCTCGGAGTCGAGCGAGGCCAGTTCGGCATTGCCGAGGAGCGTACGTTCGCCGCAGAGCTCCCCGACCGGCGGGAGCGATCCTTCCAGGCCTGGGTGCAGATCTCGATGGGCTGCAACTCGAAGTGCGCCTACTGCATCGTCCCCTCGGTTCGCGGTCGCGAGCAGAGCCGCCGCCCCGGTGACGTCCTCGCCGAGGTGACGCGGCTCGCCGTGACAGGTGTGCGCGAGGTGACGCTGCTCGGTCAGAACGTGAATTCGTGGGGCCGTGACCTCGCGCCTGAGGTTCGCACCGATTTCGGAGAGCTGCTGCGCGCCGTCGACGCTGTCGAAGGCATCGACCGCATCCGCTTCACGAGCCCGCATCCAAAGGACTTCCGCGACCCTGTGATCGCGGCGATGGCCGAATGCGCGGCGGTGTGCGAGCACACGCACCTGCCGCTCCAGTCCGGCTCGACGCGGATCCTGAAGGCGATGCGCCGCACGTACTCGCGCGAGCGGTTCGTGGAACTGGCCGAGCGGATGCGAGTCGCGATTCCCGATCTCGCGCTCACCACCGACCTGATCGTCGGCTTTCCGAGCGAAACGGAGGCTGACTTCAGCGAGACGCTCGACGCCGTGGAGGAAGTGGGCTTCGACGGCGCTTTCACGTTCGTCTTCAGCCCGCGGCAGGGCACCGAAGCCGCCACGCTCCCCGATCAGGTCCCAGACGACGTGAAGCGCGATCGGATCGAACGGCTGGTGGACGTCGTCCAGCGGGTTGCCGCCGAGCGCAACCAAGGGCGGATCGGCGGAGTCGAGGAGGTGCTCGTCGAGGGGCCGAGCCGAACCGAGCCTGCGCTCCTACGCGGTCGAACGCGGCGTAATACCACTGTGAACTTCTCCGGCGAGGCGACCCCGGGCGAGCTCGAGCAGGTTCACATCCAAGGCGCGACGTCGACGACCCTCCGTGGCGTCGGAGCAAGCCTCGTCGCAGCCTAGGTAGGTGCGCGAACCCGATCGACGGGAGGGCGAGCGGCTCGCCCCGGTTCCGCCCGTCCACGAGCCTCCGAGCAGGTTCCGCGGACTCGTCCGTCTGGCCACGATCGACGTCGGACCGCTCCGGCGGCATCGCGACTTTCGGCTTCTCTTCACGGGGCAGGCCGTCTCGTTCTTCGGCTCGATGGTCACGTACGTGGCGATCCCGTACCAGGTGTACGAGCTCACCGGCTCGTCGCTCCTCGTCGGCTTGCTCGGGCTCGCAGAGCTTGCGCCGCTTCTCGTGACGGCGCTCGTGGGAGGGGCCTTGGCCGACGCGGTGGATCGGCGTCGGATGGTGCGGCTTGCCGAGCTCGGCCTCTCGCTCGCCGCCGGCGTCCTGCTCGTGAACGCGATGCTGCCCGACCCGCACGTGTGGGTTCTCTTCGTCGTGGCGGCGGTGATGGCGGGTCTCGACGGGATCCAGCGCCCATCTCTCGACGCCCTCACGCCGCGTCTCGTCGAGCGTCATGAGCTGCTCGCCGCGAGCGCCCTCGACTCGTTTCGCGGGAACATCGGGATGATCGCGGGGCCGGCCGTTGCCGGAGTCGTCATCGCGATCGGCGGCCTCGAGGTCACGTACGCCATCGACGTCGGGACGTTCGTCTTCTCGCTGGCGATGCTGACCCTGATGCGGGCAGTGCCGCCGCCGCCTGAAGCTGAGCCGCCGAGCCTGCGCCGGATCGTGGACGGGATCCGTTACGCAGCGAGCCGTGACGAGCTCGTCGGCACCTATGCCGTCGACCTGGTGGCGATGTTCTTCGGCATGCCGCTGGCGCTCTTTCCGGCCTTTGCAGCAGACCTGGGGGGAGCGCAGGCGCTCGGCCTACTCTATGCCGCACCGTCCGTTGGCTCGCTCCTGGCGACCCTCACGAGCGGCTGGGTCTCCCGCATCCACCGGCACGGCCTCGCGGTGATTGTCGCGGCCGCGGGCTGGGGCGCAGGGATAACGGTGCTCGGGTTCGCGTCGAGCCTACCTCTGGCGCTGACCGCGCTCGTGTTCGCCGGGGCAGCGGACATGATCTCCGGCATCTTCCGCTCGACGATCTGGAACCAGACGATCCCCGACCACCTGCGCGGCAGGCTGGCCGGCATCGAGCAGCTCTCGTACTCGGCGGGGCCGCTACTCGGGAACGTCGAGTCGGGCGTCGTCGCGGCGCTCGCGGGTGTGCGCGCCTCGATCGTCTCGGGCGGCGTCCTCTGCATTGTCGGCGTCGTGGTCGCTGCGGTCGCGCTGCCGGGGCTTCGCGCCTACGACGCGCGTCGGCACGGAGATCCAGAGCCAGAGCCGAGCCCTGCTTGAGCGTCCTCGCGATCTTCGGGCCCACTGCGAGCGGCAAGAGCGCCGTAGCGGAAGCACTGTCCGAGCGGATTCCAGCGGAGCTCATCTCCGCGGACGCGATGCAGGCCTACGGCGGGCTTCCGATTCTCACCAATCAGCCGACGCACCCCACAAGACTGGTCGGGATCTGGCCGCTCGAGCACGAGGGGTCGGTGGCCGAGTACGCGGAGCTGGCGCATCGGGCCGTGGACGAGGCCGTGGCGGCAGGTCGCACACCGGTCGTGGTCGGCGGCACCGGCCTCTACCTACGCGCCGCGTTGGCCGACCTCGGAGTTCCACCTCCGCCGGCTCCAGGAGTCCGGGAACGGCTCGAAGCGCTGTACGACAGGCTCGGCGCGGAGCGGGCTCACGAGCTGCTCGCCGAGCGCGATCCAGTGGCAGCAGAGGACGTCCATCCCAATGACCGACGTCGAGTCGTCCGTGCGCTCGAGCTCGTCGAGGCAGGTGATTCGCTCCGTCCGGGCCAGAGTCGACTTTGGAGCGAGGAGCTTCGTCATCCGACGCTTGTCTTCGGGCTCGACGTGCCCCGTCACGTGCTAGAGGACCGGATCGCGGCACGGACTGCCGCCATGCTCTCGGCAGGTGCGCGCAAGGAGGCCCACGCGGCCGCGAGGGCTCCGCGTTCACGGACTGCGGGGCAGGTTATCGGCCTCCGCGAGCTCCTCGAGCTTCCCGATGCCGAGGCACGTGCGGCGATCGAGCTCCGCACACGCCGGTACGGCGCGTACCAGCGCAAGTGGATGCGGCGCATCCCCGGCCTCGTTAGCCTCCCGGCGGATCGCCCACCGGGCGAGATCGCCGATGAGATTCTCGAAGTGGCACGGGCTCGGGAACTCCTACCTGCTGATCGAGCGGGCTGACCTCGATGCGCCACTCGACGCTCGACTGGCTTGCCGCCTCTGCGATCCTCACGTCGGAATCGGCGCAGACGGCGTCCTCGAGGTCGTAGCGGTCGCCGGGCCAGAGGCAGAAGTCGTCATCTGGAACCCGGACGGCTCGACCGCGGAGCTGTCGGGCAACGGGACTCGGATCGCAGCACGGTGGCTCGCGCTTCGATCCGGGTCGAGTGAGGTTGTCGTGAACGTCGGGCCCAGGGAGGTTCGCGCCACTCTTCGCGGCGGCGTCTACGTCGAGACCGCGATTGGACGGGTCGAAGTCGGGCCGCGCGAAACGGTCGACATCGACGGCGAGCCCGTCGAGCTCACGCCCGTGTCAGTGGGCAATCCGCACGCCGTCCTCGAGCGTGAGCCCGACCGCGCGGAGCTCCTGCGGCTCGCCCCGCTCGTTGAGCGTCATCCGCGCTTTCCCGAGCGCACCAACGTCCAGCTCGCTCGTGTCGACGGGCGTCGGGACGTGACGGCGGTCGTGTGGGAGCGCGGGGCGGGGGAGACCCCGTCGTCGGGGACAAGCGCGGTCGCGGTCGCGACCGTCGCAGTGGAAAGCGGCGCGGCCGAGAGCCCGGTCACGGTGCACCTCCCGGGCGGCGATCTGCTCGTCGAGCTCACCGCTGATCTGGACGCACGTCTCACCGGGCCCGCCGAGGAGATCTGCCACGGCGAGCTCGCGCCGGACCTCTTAACGCGCGCGCCCCGTCTTAAGGCGCTCCAGCCTCCTCCCCGCGGCGATCCTCAAGCGCGAGAACGTGCGGGTGTGTGACGGATGTGCCGCGGGTGTGACGAACCGAGTCGGCGTCTCACACGGGGACGCCGTGCGTCCGCAGAGCCTCGTTCAGGCTCGTCTTCAGGTCTGTGGACGCGCTTCGCTGCCCGATGATGAGCGCCGCCGGGACGCCGTAGGTACCAGCGGGAAAATCCTTGGGACGCGTGCCGGGAATGACGACCGAGCGCGCCGGCACTCGGCCTCTGTACTCGGTCGGCTCGTCGCCCGTGACGTCCACGATCGCGGTCGAGGCCGTGATGACCGTATTGGCGCCGAGCACGGCGCCCGCCTCGACGACGACGCCCTCGACCACGATCGACCGCGAGCCGAGGAACGCGCCGTCCTCGACGATCACGGGCGTGGCCTGGAGCGGCTCGAGCACGCCGCCGATGCCCACGCCTCCTGACAGGTGGACGTCGGCGCCGATCTGTGCGCACGAGCCCACTGTGGCCCAGGTGTCGACCATCGTCCGCGGCCCGACCCAGGCGCCGATGTTGACGTAGCTCGGCATCAGCACGACCCCGTCGGACAAGAAGGATCCGTAGCGCGCCACGGCCGGCGGTACGACCCGGACTCCACGCCCGCCGTAGTCGCGCTTCAGCGGTACCTTGTCGAGGTACTCGAACGGGCCGGCCTCGAGCGTCTCCATGTCGCGGAGGCGAAAGTAGAGGAGGATCGCCTTCTTCGCCCACTCGTTGACGCGCCAGCCTCCGTCCTCGTCGGGCTCCGCGACCCGAACGCGCCCCTCGTCGAGGAGTCTGATGGCTTCTTCGACGCGCTCGAGGCCATCTGACGCGTCCTCCGCCGCGTAGAGCTGCTCGATCTCGTCCTCGAGGCTCACAGCAGCTCACCGAGGCGCTCGACTGCCTCGGCGCACCGCTCTTCGGTCGGGACGAGCGCGAACCGGACGTAGCCCTCGCCCGAGGGGCCCAGGTACGAGCCGGGCGTGACGAGGATCCCGCCTTCGAGAAGCCGCTCGGCAAACCCCTCCGAGTCCTCTCCGTCAGGGGCCGCAACCCAGAGGTACATCGTCGCCGCGCTCCCGGCTACGCGCACGCTCGAACCCTCGAGAGCATCGAGGAGCAGCCGTCGCTTGCGCCCGTAGAGAGCGCGGGTTTGCTCGACGTGCTCCTCGTCCGACCAGGCGACGACCGAGGCCCGTTGGACGAACTCCTGCGGGGCCGTGCCGACGGTGGGACGAAAGGCCCGGAGCGCGTCGCACACCTCCGGGTCGCCTGCCACGAACCCCGATCGGTACCCGGTCATGGACGAGCGCTTGGATAGCGAGTGAAAGGCGACGACCCCCGTGAGATCGGCTAGCTCGAGCGCGGACCCGGGCGGCTCGTCGAACCAGAGCTCCGTGTAGGCCTCGTCCGAGGCGACGACCAGCTCGTACTCGGCGGCCAGTTCAGCGAGGCGCTCGTAGAAACCCTCTGGAGCGACCGCGCCTGTGGGGTTGTTCGGGTAGTTGACCCACAGGACGGCGACGCGCCGCCAGGTCTCGGCGTCGAGCGACTCGAGGTCTGGCAGGAACCCGTTCTCCTCGAGGAGCGGCAGCGCCAGCACCCGGGCCCGAGCGAAGCGCGCCCCGCGCTCCTGTACCGGATAGCCGGGCTCGGTGACGACCACCGTATCCTTGCCGGCGTCCTCGTCGACGAGAAGCTGTGCGAAGGAGAAGATCGCCTCCTTCGCCCCGAGCGTCGGCACGATTTGGCGCTCGGGGTCGAGAGCCGTCCCGAACCGGCGTTCCACCCAACCGGCGATCGCCTCACGGAGCTCGGGGAGCCCGGTGGCGCGCGGGTACCCGCCTGTCAGCGGGATAGCGTCGACGAGCGCCTCCTGGATCCGCTCGTCGGTCGCCTCGCGCGGGTCGCCCATGCCGAAGTCGATGACGTCGACGCCGCGCGCCTCGACGCGCTTCCGCGCCTCGTCCAGCCGCACGAACGGGTAGGTCGCCTGGGCTCGGAGGACGGACGAAACGCGCATCCGCTAGACGCTATCGCCTGCGAGAAAGCGCCGGAGCGCGTCGAATGTACGCACGAGCTCGGCGATCTCGACCTGCTCGTCGGCGCGGTG
Source organism: uncultured Actinomycetes bacterium (assembly GCA_963733135.1). Classification (GTDB taxonomy): domain Bacteria; phylum Actinomycetota; class Thermoleophilia; order Gaiellales; family Gaiellaceae; genus CAVTBX01. The sequence continues at coordinate 260,972 of CAVTBX010000007.1, read as the reverse complement.
TGCGTATCGAGTCGCGCCGGGGCCGAGGTTCACGGCCGGGATCCCGGCCGCGTCGAACTCTGCGACTGGCGTCCAGGCCTGCTTCGGCTCCACGGATAGATCTCCCGCGGCACGCAAGGCCTCGACGAGCGGCGAGTCCGTCGCCACCTGCGCCGGAAGAGCGTTCGAGAGGATCGTGAGCTCGCCCACCCCGTCCAAGAGCTCCCGGACCCGTCTCTCTGCGTCCTCCGGTGAGCGATCCGGCGCGTAGCGGAAGTTGACGACGCAGGTCACGCGATCCGGCACCACATTTGAGGCGATGCCGCCCGAGATTCCGGTCAGTGTCGCGACCTCGACGAACGTGAGCCCGCCGACGACGGCCTCACGCTTCGGCAGCGGGAGCAGCGGGGCGAGGCCCTCGACTGCGAGGTCGACCGCGTTCTCGCCGAGCCAGGGGCGGGCCGAATGCGCGCTCTCGCCGCTGAAGACGAGCTCTGCGTTCAGATTGCCGAGGCAGCCGGCCTGGATCGTGTTGTCGGTCGGCTCCAGCATCACCGCGAGGCTCGCTTCGCATACCGCTGGATATCCGCTGAACAGGCCTGGAAGCGCGCTGTCCTCCGGGGGCAGTTCCTCGCGTGGGAAGAAGAGCAGCCCGATATCGACCGCCAGCGCCGGCCTCTCCTCGGCGAGCCAGCGTGCCAGCTCCACGAGAACCGCGACGCCGCCCTTCATGTCGCTCGCCCCGAGACCGTGAACCGCGCCCGCTTCGACGCGTCCGGGGATGTTTCCCTGCGCCGGCACGGTGTCGAGATGGCCGGCGAGGAGCACGTACGGCCGCCCGGCGCGCGGCGTCTCGAAGAGGAGGGTTTCCTTCTGGCGGTGCACAAGCTCGAGCGGACCGTCGGGCACTGCGTCGAGGACGAACTCGGCCGCAGCGGCCTCCGACCGGCTCTCGGACGGGATGTCGACCAGCGCGAGCGTCGTCGCAGCCAGGCGCTCGGCGCGATCGTCAGGCGGCACGGCGAGACCCTATCCCGGGGGCAGGCCGTCATAATCAGGCTGTGAGCCAACACCAGCCCGATCCCGCGCCCGGAGCGGAGCCCGAGCGCGGCTTTATCGCGGCGGTCGTACCCCAGGGTCGACCCATCGACGATGAGCTCGACGAGCTTCGTGAGCTGCTCCGCACGGCGGGTGTGACCCCGGCGGGCGCGCTCGTTCAGCGCCGGCCTGCGCCCGACCCGCGCACGTACGTTGGCAAGGGCAAGCTGGCCGAGCTGAAGCGGGCCGTGACGGAAGCGGATGCTGAGTCGCTCGTCGTCGACGACGAGCTCTCGCCGAGCCAGCAGCGCCGGCTCGAGGACGAGCTGAAGCTTCGCGTTGTCGACCGGACTCAGCTCATTCTCGACATCTTCGCGCAGCATGCGGTGACGGCCGAGGGCAAGCTCCAGGTCGAGCTCGCGCAGCTCGAGTACAACCTGCCGCGCATGCGGGGCATGTGGCAGCACCTCGAGCGGCTCGGCGGCGGCATCGGTACCCGTGGCCCCGGCGAGTCGCAGCTCGAGACCGACCGCAGGCTCGCGCGACGCCGCATCGGAGTCCTGAAGGAGCGGCTCAGGCGGCTCGAGCGCGGCCGCGAGACGCAGCGAAGGACGCGCCGAAAGAGCGAGACACCTGTCGTCGCGCTCGCGGGGTACACGAATGCGGGGAAGTCCACGCTCCTGAATGCACTGACCGAGGCGGACGTGTCCGTCAACGACAGACTGTTCGAGACGCTCGACCCGACCACGCGCGGCTTCGAGTACGCCGGTCGCCGCTATCTCGTCACCGACACCGTCGGTTTCATCCGACGCCTGCCCCACCAGCTCGTCGAGGGCTTCGCGGCCACGCTCGAGGAGACTCTGCTCTCCGACCTCGTGCTGCATGTCGCGGACGCCTCCGCATCGGACGAGCGGCTCGACGAAACCGTGAGCGCGGTCGAGGGAGTGCTCGCCGAGATCGGGGCCGCCGACCTCCAGACGGAGCTCGTCCTCAACAAGATCGACGGCGTCGACCCCCTTCGGCGACGGCGCCTTGTCAACCGCTTCCCGGGGGCGCTTGGCATCTCGGCTCGGACCGGGGAGGGGCTCGAGGAGCTGAAAGAACGCATCGCCGAGCGCTTCGCAGAGCGGTTCATCCCCGTCCGGCTTCTCGTCCCGCACCACGAGGGCCGAGTGTTGGCGCAGCTCTACGAGCTCGGCACACCCATCGAGGAGCGGGTGGACAAGCCCGACGGAGTTCACCTCGTGGCGCGCCTGCCGCGGGCCGAGGTGACCCGGCTCGCGCCGTACCTCGTGGCCGAGACGGCCACGCGGGCCGAGCGCGCGTGATCGAGCTGCCGATTCGATGCGTGCGCGACGGCGCGCGCCTGCCCGAGCGTGCGTATGAAGGGGACGCGGGCCTCGACCTCGCGACCTGCGAGCGGCTCGAGCTCGGGCCGGGGGAGCGCGCCGTGGCGCCGACCGGCCTAGCTGTCGCGATCCCGGAGGGCTACGCAGGCTTCGTTCAGCCGCGCTCGGGTCTCGCGGCACGGCACGGGATCGCCGTCGTCAACTCGCCCGGGCTCATCGACTCTGGATACCGCGGCGAGATCCAGGTCGTGCTCCTGAACACCGACCGGGAGCGCCCGTTCGTAGCGGAAGCCGGCGAGCGCATCGCGCAGCTTGTCGTACTCGCGGTGCCGGAGGTGCGGGTCCAGGCGGTCGACGAGCTGCCAGAGAGCGAGCGCGGCGCCCGAGGCTTCGGCTCGTCGCGGGTCGGGTGATGGAGCCGCGGATCCGCGTCTCGGCTGTGCTCAAACGCGAGGAGCGGCTTCTCCTCTGCCGGCACGAGAAGGACGGGCACGAGAACTGGCTCCTGCCCGGCGGCGGCGTGAACGTGGGGGAGAGCCTTGCCGACGCCCTTCAGCGCGAGCTGACCGAGGAGTGCGGGATCGAGGAGAACCTCCCGCTCGAGGGACCGATCGCGATTGCAGAGTCGATCTCCCCGCCCTACGTGCCGGCGCGCAAGCACGTCGTGCACGTGATCTTCGCCGGCCATCTGGGTGGACGCTCGCTCGAGGCCGTTACGTCGGCCGACGCGGCCGTGCGAGGCCACCGGCTCTTCGGCGTCGACGAGCTGCCCGACGTCAGGCTGCATCCGCCGATACAGCGCTTCCTCGCCCGCTGGCAGCCCGGAGACCCCACGGTCTACCTCGGCCCGCTCTGGGCGCCCTGACCGCTCGCCTAGCGCCTGCCGCCGCGAGCGTGCGCTCGGCCGGCGGAAACGCGCTGAGCGGCGGCCTCGAGCTCGTCGGAGAGCGGCTCGAGCGCAGGCGGCTCGCCCGCTTGCCTGGCCAGAGCCTGCGCGAGAAGCCAGTCGGCGAGCCAGGGATTCCGTGGCAGGAGAGGGCCGTGGAGGTACGTCCCGAGCGCCCTGCCACGACGACAGCCTTCGTAGCCGCTCTCGCCGTCGTTGCCGAACCCGGCGACCACCCGCCCGAGCGGCTCGGCCTCCGGGCCGAGGATCGTGCGGCCGGCGTGATTCTCGAAGCCTGCGAGGGGCCGCTGGACGCCCGCGTCCAGCTCGCAGTCCAGGAGCACGTCGCCGATCATGCGCCGGTCACCCGCCACCGTGTGGTGGTCGAAGATCCCCGCCCCGGGCAGCTCGACGCCCGCACGATCCCGGTACGAACGGCCGAGGAGCTGGTAGCCGCCGCACACGGCGAGGATCGCAGTCCCGCCGTCGAGCGCCTCGTCGAGAGGCTCGGCCCGTGAGGCGAGGTCGGGTGCGACGAGCGCTTGCTCGCGATCCTGCCCACCGCCAACGTAGAGGAGGTCGTATGCGCCGGGGTCGAGGGGTTCACCCGGGCCGATCCCAGTCCACTCGAACCCGATCCCGCGCCAGGCCGCACGTTTCGACAGGACGGCCATGTTGCCGCGGTCCGCGTAGATGTTCAGGTGATCCGGGTAGAGGTGGCCGACGACGACCTTCACGCCGCGCTCTCCTCCCAGTACGGCCGGACGAGCCCGCGCTCGCCGGCGATTCGCCGGAGGGCGAGCATGGCGGTGTAGGTGGGAAGGACGACGAGCTCGCCGCCGGCCGAAGTCAGCTCTAGCCCCCGGTCGAGCGCTGACCCGAGGTCGCGAACCACCTCGATCCGGTCGGCGGAGAGGCCGCCGTACTTGGCGCGAAGCGCGAGCTCTTCCGCCCGCCCGCCCGTGGCGACGAGCCGCTCGAGCCCGCCCAGCAACGGCTCGAAGTCGACGTCCCAGATCCACGAGACGTCGCGCCCATCGGCGATCTCGTCGTTCAGGGCGACCACAGCGACCTGCGGCGGCTCGCCCTCGAGCAGCGTCCGGATCGCTTCGTTGGCGCCTGCGGGGTTCTTGACCAGGAGCATGAGCACTCCCCGATCTCCCACCGCGATACGCTCGAAGCGCCCAAAGGCGGCGCGGAACCGTGAAAGCCCCGTCTGAATCTCGTCGAGCGACGCGCAGAGCGCCAACGCCAGTGACCCGGCCGCCAAGGCGTTGTAGACGTTGTAGAGGCCCGGCAGGCCGACCTCGATCCGCCGTGAGCCTCCAGCCGTCACGAGGTCGAACGACGAGCCCTCGAGGCCTTCCAGCCTGACATTCCGGGCTGCGACGTCGAGGCTCGGGCGGCTGTTACCACAGTTCGGGCACCTGAAGTCGCCGAGATGGCCGACGTACGAAGCCGCGTACACGTACGGGGTTCCGCACGCGAGGCAGTACTTGGAGTCCGCGGCGTGCGGCAGCCGTTCCCGCGCCACGGAGGGGTCGTCGAGCCCAAACGCGAGTGCGCCGGCCCGATCCCGCGCGAGGCTCGCGAGGAGCGGGTCGTCGGCGTTCAAGACGATCTCGGTCGACGGGTCAAGCTCCGAGACGGCCGTGCGCCACCGATCGGCGATCAGCTCGAGCTCCCCGTAGCGATCGAGCTGGTCTCGGAACAGGTTGCCGAGGCAGACCGCGCGGGGCGAGAGCCTGCGTGCGAGCTCGGGAAACGCCCCCTCGTCGACCTCGAAAAGCCCCAGCTCGGCGCCCCGGGCGTAGAGAAGCGTGGAGGCAACGCCCGAAACGAGGTTCGCCCCGGCGCGGTTGTGTGCCAGGCGCCGGCTTGGCGCCAGGATCTGCGCGACCATCGCCGTCGTCGTGGTCTTCCCGTTCGTGGCGGAGACGAGGGCGGTGCCGGCGGGGAGGCGTGCCGCGAGTGTTCCGAGCGCCTCCGGGTCGAGCGTGGCCAGGATCTTCCCCGGCAGCGTCGTACCGCCGCCTCTGGCCGCCAGCCGCGAGAGTCGGCCCGCCGCGCGGGCGAGCGCGATCTCGAGCGTCAGCCGCACGCGGCCAGTCTAGACGGGGACGGTGCCTCGGCCGACGACGCACCCTCGATCGAGTGATGTTTGTCCGGCTCCCGCAAAAGGGGGACGTGAGGCTCCCCGGCCACTCGTACCTTTCTGCAAGGCGGCAACGCCACCAACTGCGGCTACAAGGGGACAGGAGACAGGTTGTCGGATCTGCGGAACGACTGCGCTACGAAGGAATCAGTGCGGACGAGCGCCCTCTGGGGCAAGGGATCGGGCGGCTCGCGCGGGAGCGCGCTGTGGGGCAAGGGAGGCCGCGGCCTCACCGTGCTGCTCGTCGTCGCCGCCGCGGGCGTCCTGGCGCCGATCGCGTCGACGGCCGGCGAGACGAGCGCGACTGCCTCGGCCGGGAAGACGGTCGCCGTCCCGCGGCCTGGTCCGGCCCCGACGGTCTCGCTCGAGGCCTCGCACCTTGATCCGGCGCTTGCGGTCGACGCGCGTGCGAACCCGGACAAGCTCTTCCGTGTCATCGTCCAGGCGCGCACACCGCGGATCGCGAAGCGCGGCGTCGTGCGCGAGGACGGGTTCGTCCGTCAGAAGCTCGGAATTGTGGACGGGGTCGCCGCAAACCTCCGCGGGAGCGACATCCTGCGGCTCGTGAGACACCGGCTGGTCGAGTCGATCACGCCGGACCTTCCGGTGAGCGGCAGCATCGTGCGCCGGCAGGACTGGTTCTTCCCGCTGAACCAGAACCGCTGGCAGGCCTCGGTCAAGGTCGACAAGCTCTACTCCGACCCGATCGGCGCCAAGGCTCCGACGATTGCGGTGGTCGACTCGGGCGTCGACTCGAAGGTGCACGACTTCGGCGGCCGCGTCGTCACGCAGGTCAACCTGGACTCCAGGAACGAAGGCGAGTCCGGCGACGACTTCGGGCACGGGACGATGGTCGCGGGCGTTGCAGCCGGTGCAGCCATGACGCTGCCGGGTGCGGCCCCCAAGGCGAAGATCGTCTCGCTACGGACATCGAACGCGAACAACGAGTCGCTCGTCTCGGACGTCATCGCCGCGGCGCAGTGGATCAAGGACAACAAGGACGCCTACGGGATCCGTGTCGCTAACTTCTCGCTGCTCGCAGCGGCTCCGTCGAGCTTCGTCTGGGACCCGCTGGACCAGGCACTCGAGCAGCTCTGGTTCTCCGGCGTCGTCGTCGTCGCTGCCTCGGGCAACCTCGGCCCGGTCCCGATGGACTACGCGCCCGCGAATGACCCGTTCATCATCGTCGTCGGCGCGACAGACACCGGCAACGACGCCTCGACCGGCAATGACGAAGTCGCACCGTTCTCGTCGTACGGCCGCTCTCACGACGGCTTCGCACGGCCCGACATGGTGGCCCCGGGCCGCTACATGGTCGCGCCGGTGCCGATCCACGCGGCGATGAAGACCCTGTACCCGGGCAACATCGTGTCGGGCAACTACATGCGCCTCTCCGGTACGTCCTTCGCGGCGCCTGCGGTCGCGGGCATTGCCGCCCTTATCCTGGCCAAGCACCCCGAGTGGACGCCTGATCAGGTCAAGGGCGCGCTCATGCAGACCACGAATCCTGTCGAGCCCGGCGGCGACCCGCTGGCCGCTGGGGCCGGCTCTGTGAACGCGCTGGCGGCGGTCTCCGTCGCGAACCCCATCAACCCGAATGCGGCTCTGAACCAGTTCGTGAAGACCGATGCGGCCGGCATGAAAGCCTTCGACGCCGAGGCGTGGGTCAAGAACGTGATCGCCAACCCGACCGCGTGGGGCTCGATCGCCCGCTCGCAGGCCTGGGGTTCGGCATGGGGTTCCGCGTGGGGCTCGCTAGCCTGGGGCTCGGCCTGGGGCTCGCTGGCCTGGATCCGAGATCCGCTCCTCACGAGCCTGACCGGTACCGCGTGGGGCTCCGCCTGGGGTTCCGCGTGGGGCTCCGCCTGGGGCTCGACGTGGGGAACCGCGTGGGGCTCCGCCTGGGGCTCGGCGTGGGGCTCGGCTTGGGGAACCTCCTGGAGCGCCTCAGGCGCGGGGAACGGCGGCGAGGCCGTCGATGCGGCACAGTTCTGCGCAGCCCTCGAAGCCGAGCTCGCGGCGATGGCGCCCGAAGACCCGGCACGGGTCAACGCGGTCGCCGAGTTCGACGCGCAGTGCGCTGCACCGGCAGAAGTGGGGGAGGAGTCGGAGGAGTCGGGCTCGGCTGAGCCCGCCTCCGACTCGACCGAGGCCGACGCCGCGGAGCCGAATCCCGCCGCTGACGAGGTTTCCGATGACGTGTCGCTCCTGGACGACTTGGCCGAGCCGATCGCTCCCTAACGCGCTTCTCCCTCCGACGAGGGATTCCGGAGGAGGTACCTCGAACGGGGGACGTGCGCACCCCTTCGGGGCCGTACCGTCCCGCTGGATGCGATTCGTGCGCCGTCCTGGCGCCAGGCTCCAGAGGAGGACTGTGGCAAGACTGGTCGGCACATCTTCCACCCGCGTGATCGGAGCAAGACCCCGGTGATGGACGGGGCCTTCCCGCTGCACGGCGGAGTCCGCCCGACGGACGACGGCGACGCTGATTTTCCGGCTCGCGCGCGGATCTTCATGGCCGCCATCGCCCTCGTCACGGCGATCGTGGCGGTGCCGCAGCTTGCCGACCTCCGGGCCGACTCCCCCGACTGGGGTCTCTTTCTCCTGATCGCGGCGGCGGCGAGCCTCGCACAGCTCTTCGTCGTCACGACGACCCGGAACCAGGTCTACCACACGACCGCGATCTTCTTCGTGGCGGGCGCCCTGCTGCTGCCACCGGAGTTCGTGGCGCTCCTCGCGCTCGTCTCGCACATCCCCGACTGGCTGAAGACCCGGTACCCGTGGTACATCCAGACGTTCAACATCCTCAACTTCACGCTCGCCCTGATGGCGACGTGGTGGGCGTCCCACCTGGTCGCGACGTACCCGCCGACGCAGAACGAGGCGATCTCGATCGCCCTCATCGGCGCCGTCGCCGCGCTGACGTTCGTGGTCGTGAATCAGATCGGGTTTGCGATCATGATCCCGCTCGCGCGCGGCCACAACCCGCTCTCGATCATCACCGTCGAGTCGCTCACGACGGACCTCGTCCTCGCCTGTCTCGGCGTCGCGATCGCAGAGTTCTGGTGGCTCAATCCCTGGCTGATTCCGTTCGCCATCGCGCCGCTCCTCCTGATCCACCGATCGCTGAGCGTCCCGGCTCTTCAAGAAGAGGCGCGCGTCGACCCGAAGACCGGTCTCTTCAACGCCCGGCACTTCGCCGCGGTGCTACGTGAGGAGGTCATCCGCGCTGAACGCTTCGAGCGCCCGATGTCGGTGGTCATGGCCGACCTCGACCTCCTGCGGGAGATCAACAACACGTACGGCCACCTCGCCGGCGACGCCGTCCTGAAGGGGGTAGCGGAGATCTTTCGGACGCAGCTTCGCGAGTACGACGTTCCAGCCCGCTTCGGCGGGGAGGAGTTCGCAATCCTGCTGCCCGAGACGCCGCCGGAGCAGGCCCTCGAGATCGCAGAGCGCATCCGCCGGGCCGTCTCCGCCGCCCGCTTCGAGATCGAGACTTCGAGCGAGCCGATCAAGGCTTCCGTCTCGCTCGGCGTCGCAGGGTTCCCGAAGGACGGTTCGAACGTCAACGAACTCATCCATCAGGCAGACCTGGCCGTCTACCGCGCCAAGCTCCAGGGACGGAACCGCGCCCTCGGCGCCAGCTCCGAGCCGCTGCTCGTCCCGGCCGAGCGCGCGGCCCGCCTTGCGGCCGTGCCTGAGGAGGAGGAGTTCGACGCCCCCGCCCCCCGGGCCGCGCAGGTGACGCCCGAGAGCGACCGCCGCGAGGCCGAGCGACGGCGCCACATGGCCGCGGGACCGCGCTTTCTCGCGCTCTCACCAAGCTTGGCCGCCGTCGTGGCGCTCGTCTCCACGACGGGCATCGGGCTGGGCCTCTACGCGGTTTTCACCGGCGGTTACGGCGAGCTCGCAGGACTCGTGGCGGTCGTCGTGGCGGTGGGATTGGGGCAGGCGCTTGCACTGGAACTCGAAGGCGGCTCGATCTCGGTGAGCGCCGTCGGGGCACTCGCGGGCGTCGCGCTCTTCGGGCCGCGTGCTGCGCTGCCGCTTGCGATCACGATGGCCGTCGTCGCCTGGAGTGCGAGTCGCCACGCGCTCTACTACGTCTTCTTCAACGTCGGCGCCCTGACTCTCGCCTCGCTGACGGCCGCGATGGCGTTCTCCTTCGGCGAGGGCCTCGCGGAGCCGAAGCTCCGGGCGATCGTGACGGCGGGGGCGGGTCTCGTGGCGGGCGGCGCGTACTTCTTCGTCAATACGGGACTCATCTCCGGCGCGATGGCGACCGAGGGTCACCACCGCTGGCGCGACGTCTGGAACGAGCGATTCTCATGGCTCTTGCCGCACTACGTGGCGTTCGGAGCCGTCGGCGGGGCGATCGCCCTCGCCTACGAGGCGATCGGCCTCTATAGCCTCGCGGTCTTCGTCCTCCCGCTTCTCCTCATGCGGAAGACGATGGCTGCGTACCTCCAGCACACGCAGCGGAGCGCGTCGAAGCTGCGTGAGGCTGCCGCCACGATCCGAAGCCAGAACGCGAGTCTCGAGCAGGCGAATCGGCTGCTCCGGGAGCGCTCGACCGCTGCGATGGAGAGCCTGTCGGCCACCGTCGACGCTCGCGATGCCTACACGGCGGGCCACTCTCGACGCGTCCAGAACCTCGCGCTCGCAGTCGGACGCGAGCTGGGGCTCTCGCAGGCCGAGCTCGACCTGCTCGGCCACGCGGCGCTCTTCCACGACATCGGCAAGCTCGCCGTGCCCGACTCGGTGCTCCTGAAGCCGGCGACCCTGACGAACCCCGAGTGGGAGCTCATGCAGCGCCACGCGTCCGAGGGCGCCCGGATCATCGACAGGCTCGGGTTCCTGAACGACGCCGTCCCGGCCATCCGCCACCACCACGAGCGCTTCGACGGATCGGGCTATCCGGACGGCCTCGCCGGGGAGGAGATTCCTCTTGGCGCGCGGATAATCCACGTCGCGGATGCGCTCGACTCGATGCTGACGACGCGGATCTACAGCCCTGCTCGCCCGGCGCACGCAGCTCTTGATGAGCTTCGGGGCGGCGCAGGCACACAGTTCTGTCCGCGGTGCGTCGGCGCCCTCGACCGGCTCGTCGACGGCGGCGCACTTGACGTGGCGATCCTGCATTCGCCCGTTCTCGCGACCGCCTCGTAGCGATCTACCCGTCTTGCAGCCTGCCTACCGTGCTCTATCCTGCTTGGCAGGCGAGCCATGGCACGCGACGCGAAATCGCAAGCGGGTGACATCGACCCTGAGGCGCTGGCGGACTTTCGGCTGAAGCTGCGCCGCCGCTACTCGGACGGGGAGCTCCTCGAGGAGTTGCGAGCCTGTGCTAACCGCATCGGCCGCTCGCCGACCATGCGCGACCTCGTCCACGACGCGCACGCGCGCGTCCACCCTCAGACCCTGGTCGAGCGCTTCGGCTCGTGGAACGCCGCGAAGCGCCTGGCCGGGCTGCCGGCCCGCCGGTTCGCAACGCGCGAGGAGCTGGTCGCGCAGCTTCGCACCCTCGGTGAAGAGCTCGGGCGGCCACCCTCCGGCCGCGATCTCGCATCCCGGCGGGGCCGTGTCCCGTCGCGCTCGCTTGTCTGGCATACGTTCGGGTCGTTGTCCCAGGCGCTTCGCGAGGCCGGCTTCGACGTCCCGACCAGCGATGAGCGGGCGGCTCGAGCGCTCGATGGAGGCGTGTCCGTGGCCCGCGAGCTCGGCCGCCTGCCTCGCTTCGCCGACTGGGCCGAGGCACGCCGCGGCGACCCCTCGCTCCCGACCGAGTGGCAGGTGTATCGGCTCTACGGCCCGGGACGAGGCGCGTGGGCCTCGTTTCAGTTTCGCCTACGCGAGCGGCTGCGAGCCGACGGCTATGCGGTCGCCGACGACGGCAGTGTGAACCGACACCGACGCCCGATGCGAAACCCGTCCTAGGAGGCGGCTGCGAGGACGGCGAGCCGTCGCAGGCAGGAGATGCGCTCCTCGGGAGCGCGAACGGCGGGGAGGTCGATCTCCTCACGGAACGTATCGTCGGGCTCGAAGCGCTCGGCGCGGATGAGGCGGCCACCGGCGACGGTCAGGAACGTGCCCTCTGGCACCTCCTGTTTCGCGAGCCTGAGGCCTGCGTAGGACTCAGCGAGATCAAGCGCCTCCCGCGTCGAGGCGAACGCAAACTCGTCGATGCCCTCCCCGATCCACAGGGGCCTGCCGACTCCGCGGGCGAGGAAGAGCTCGTTCGGCGCCCGGCGGTCGAGCCACGCCGTAGCCATGGCGCCGTAGAGCTCCTCGAACGCGCCGGCCTCTCGCGGACGCTCCTCGGCCAGCGCGAAGATCGCCTCGGAGTCGACTGTCATCCCGAGTTCGTTCCGCTCCCAGCCGTGAGAGGCGAAGAGCTCTTCGTCGTTGACGATGATCCCGTTGTGGATCCCGGCCACGTCGCCGTGGCACACAGGGTGGTTGTTGGCGGCGTGGGAGGGATGGCCCTTCGTGTAGTCCCGCACGTGGACGAGCGCCTCGCTCGCGTTGCGCGGGATGCTGACCGAGTCGAGGAGCTCGCTTGCACCGGTGCGCTGCTTTCGGATCTCGAGCGGCGTGTCAGGGCCGCGAAAGCCGTAGCCCACGGCATCGGCGCCGCGCTCGGCGATGGCGGCGAGGAGGGTCTGCGCGACGAGCGTCCTGTCGGCCTCGCTCGACGCGTTGATGCTGTATCCGGCGATCCCGCACACCGGCTTCGGTGCCACTCTCCTCGACGTAGGACTCGGGCGACGTCAGACCCTGCCGCCTCGCAATCACTATACCGCCCCTTTCGGCCGCCTCCTGCCCATGCTTTAGCCCCGACCGAGCGTTTCAGGAACTGCTCCGGGCCGCCGATACCCATTTCGTGGAGCAGCCCGCTCACGATCTACCCATCTCTGCGCCCGACGAGCCGCGCCTCGGCCTCGTTCCCGACGCCGTCCTCGACGAGGTCGACGTCGAGGAGGAAGAGGACGACGACGAGCCGCCGGCGGCGGCCCGCGAGCAGGTTCAAACTCAGGACCCGCTGAAGCTCTACGTTCGGGCGATCGGCGATGGACGCCTCCTGACCCCTTCCGAAGAGCGCGAGCTCGCTCGGCGCAAGGACGAAGGTGACGAGGCGGCAAAGCGCCGCCTCATCGAGTGCAACCTCCGGCTCGTCATGTCCATCACGCGGAACTACGTGAACTCCGGTGTGCCGCTCCTCGACCTCATCCAGGAGGGTAATCTCGGTCTCATTCGCGCAGTCGAGAAGTTCGACTACACGATGGGCTTCAAGCTCTCGACCTACGCGACCTGGTGGATTCGACAGGCCGTTACGCGGGCGATCGCCGACCAGGGCCGCACCATCCGGCTGCCTGTCCACGTGGTCGAGCAGGTGCGCCGTGTCACCCGTGCCCGGCGAGTCCTCACGCAGAAGCTGAACCGCGATCCGCTGCCCGAGGAGATCGCGGCCGAAAGCGGCCTCGAACCGAAGCGCGTCCGTGAGCTGCTCGACCTCGTTGAGGATCCCGTGAGCCTCGAGACGCCCGTCGGTGACGGCGACTCGATGTACGCGGACATGCTGGAGGACCCGAACGCGCCGCAGCCGCACGAAGAGCTCGCCGAGCTCTTGCGCGGCAGCGAGCTCGAAGAAGCGCTGAACCACCTGAACGACCGCATGCGACATGTGGTCGAGCTCCGCTTCGGGCTCACCGGCGAGAAGCCGAGGACGCTCGAGCAGGTCGGCGCCGAGCTCGGTGTCACGCGCGAGCGCGTGCGCCAGCTCGAATCACGGGCTCTGCGCGAGATCCAGGCCGCTGCTCCCGGGCTGAAGCTCTACCTGCGCGCCGAGTAGTCCGGAAGATCGCCCTCTCGGTAGGGGCGGTTCCGCCACGGCGGGATGTGCGCGTAAGCCTCCTTGGCGTCGCGTGACTCCTTGCTGACGCCCGCGTCGTGCCGAAGCGCCACGTCGGCCACCGGATAGACGACGCCCTTGCCGCGCCGGCCTCCGACACAGAGGACGACGCATCCGCGGTCGCCGGCGCCGACGAGCACGTGCTCCGCCCAGTGGGGGCAATGCACGAAGTCCCAGCGACTCAGGAGGCGCTCCTGACCCTCGATGAGGAGGAGGCAGTCGCCGTCGAGGACGAGAAAGTCTTCCTGCTCGTTCTCGCCGTGGTAGAGGCAATTGGGCTGCCCGGGCGCGAGCACGAGGATGTTGATGCCGATGTCCGGGAAACGGTTCTCCGGGCTCTCGAACCCGACGCCGGCTCCCTCTACGTCGTTCTTCTCCCAGACCGCCTCACGCGCGTTCAGGACGAACCACCCGTCGCCCTCCGGAACCAGCCCGTGCTCGGTGCTCGTGAGCTTCGCTTCAGGGATCTCGCTCACGGAAGGTCTCCCTCTCGGTACGGTCGGTCGGCGCGCGGAGGGAGGCCCGCGTAGGCGACCGCGCCATCCCGTGCTTCCTCCCGAACGCCGGCGCGGTAGCGGAGGGCGAGCTCCGACACCGGGTAGATGAGCTCGTCCGGGTCGAAGCGGCCGCCGATCATGACGACGACGCTGGAGTCGTCGCCGGCGCCCACGAGAACGTGCTCCGTCCACGCAGGTAGGTGGACGAAGTCCCACGCGCGAAGCCGTCGTTCCTCGCCCTCGACGAGCAGGAGGCACTCGCCGGACAGGATGAGGATCGCCTCCTGGTGGCCCTCGCCGTGGTAGTAGCAGTTCGGCCTGCCAGGCTCGATCACGCGGACGTTCAGCCCGATGTCCGGGAACTCCGGCTCACCCTCGAAGACGGTCGCTCGGTCGAAGACGCCGGGCCGCTCAGACCACGGCGCGTCCATTGCGTTGACGACGAACCAGCCTTCGCCCTCCGGGACAGAGCCGGCCTCGCTCTCGGCGAGCTTCGCCTCGGGAACCACGGCGGGCAGCTTACGGGCCAAGGCTAGGGTGGGGGAGGTGTTCGTCGACGTCCATTCGCATGTCATCCCCTCGGGCGACGACGGCGCGCGTGATGTGCGGGCCGGCCTCGAGCTTTGCCGTGAGGCGGCCGGGCACGGGACGAGCGTCCTCTACGGCACGCCGCACGTCTGGCCGCACCTCGTACTCACCGACGAACGTGAGCGGGATATCCGCGCGGCATACGCCGAGATGGCGCCTCAGGCTGCGAAGTGGGGGGTGGAGCTCCGGCTCGGCTTCGAACTGACTCCCACAATCGAGCTCCTCGAGGCGGACCTGTCGCGCTACGCGCTGGCCGACACAGAGGTCGTGCTTGTCGAGCTCCCGTTCTCGGGCCCACTCGACCTCGTGGAACGCGTGGCCGAGCATGCCGTCGAGTGCGGCGTAGCGCCGTTGCTTGCGCACCCGGAGCGAGCAGACGGCGTCATCTCGGATCCGCTCGTCACGCAGGACTACGCGGCACGCGGCTGGCTCCTCCAGGTGAACGCGTCCAGCCTCCTGGGCCGCCACGGGCCCGAGCGGGAAGAAACAGGCTGGTTCCTAGTCGAGCGGGGCCTGGCACACGTCGTAGCGTCCGACGGCCATCGGCTAGCGCGCCCGCCGTTCCTGGACGAGGCGTATGAAGTAGTGAAGGCAAGAATCGGAGAGACCGCTAGGACGCTCTTCGACGGCTCTGCATTGAACGCCAAGCCGGCGCGGGTGACATCCGCTGAGCAGTGACCGGCCCAGCCGGTCGCTGCCGCCGGCAACGAGCGGACGGCCCCACCCCGCTAGAGATCCGGCTCACGCAGAGCGTGAGCCGGATCTCTAGCGGCTACTAGCGACGGCGTCGATCTCGCGAAGCGACGCGAGACGCGACAGCGACTCGACCTCGATCTGGCGGACGCGCTCGCGCGTCAGGCCGAGCCGTTTGCCGATGTGCTCAAGCGTGTGCGGCTCTTCGCCGCCGAGGCCGTAGCGGAGCTCGAGCACTTGGCGGTCGCGCGCCGGCAGCGCTTCGAGCGCCCGGTCGAGCGCCTCCTTCTGCATGTGGCGCTCCGTCAGCTCGTCGGGGAGCGGCTCTTCGCCGGCGACGAGGTCGCCGAAGACGGCGTCTTCCTGCTCGCCGATGGGCTGATCCAAGCTTGTCGAGGCCCGCGCGGCAGCCTTGACCTCCAGAGCCTGCTGAAGCGGAAGGCCGGCCTCCTCGGCGATCTCCGGGAGGGATGGCTCGCGCGCGAGTTGCGTCCAGAGGTACCGCTCGGCGCGCTGCATCTTCTGCATCCGCTCGACCACGTGCACCGGCACGCGGATCGTGCGCGCCTTGTCGGCGATCGCGCGCGCGACCGCTTGGCGGATCCACCAGGTCGCGTACGTCGAAAACTTGAGGCCGCGCTGCCACTCGAACTTCTCGACCGCGCGGATGAGGCCGAACATGCCCTCCTGGATCAGGTCGAGGAAGGGCAGGCCCTGGTTTCGGTAGTTCTTCGCGATCGAGACGACGAGCCGGAGGTTGCACTCGATCATGCGCCGCTTGGCTTCCATGTCGCCGCGCTCGATCCGCTTCGACAACTCGACCTCGTCGGCGGCGGTCAGCAGCGGATGGCGCCCGATCTCACGCAGGAAGAGCTGGAGGGCATCGGTCGTGGTCTCGATCGTGTCGTCGATCTTCCGGGGCGGAGCCGTGGGCTCCTTGGCCGGCTCCTTCACCGGTTCGACGATCTCGACGTTCCGCTCCTCGAGTTCCCGGTAGAGAGACTCGACCTCGGGCGGGTCGAGCTCGAGCGTGTCGATCGTCTCGTGAAGCTCGACCGAATCGAGGGTGCCCGCAGCTTCGGCCCGCTCGAGGAGCAGCTGGACCTCGTGTGCTTGCAAACTCGCCGACTCGTTCGCCATGCAGCGGAATTACCCTAACAACCGGCCCAGAACGTACCCAGCGCCGGGAAGTCACCAAACGCGCTCCACCGACCATAGCGACCGTGCGGGCCTCGACCAAGGAAATCTCGTGATTGCTCGAACGCACGATAACCGGCGTTATGTCAAGTTCGATCACGACCGCTCCCGCCCCTTCGCCGTCCCGCCAGTCGCGAAGTCCGTATGCCGAAGGCGGAGGCGCGGGCGAGGGACCGAGGTCGCCTTGCCGGGCCGAAGCACACGGACTCTTGCGGCCATGCGCGCTAGAGTGCGCTCTCCACAAGATTGTCCCCAGGGCTGATTGGGCGTTGGGGACAATGTGGAAAAGTGGACTTACCGCAAATTGCGTAATTTACGTTGGACGGGTCCCTTGACGACCTCTCCCACCTCTCCTAGATTGCCTCTTGCGCCGAGCACGGAGCGCGAGTAGGTCGAAGGAACACCGGGCGGTTGTACGCGGAAGCGGAAAGCTGGCCGGAGTCCTGGACGAAAGCGAAACCGGCTCGGCGAATTTTTATGGTCCGACACCGGCCGAGCCTCTCGACTAGGATCGCGAGCCGATGCACCTCCGACCGCCGTCGTTCAGTCAGGGATTCGCGTCGTTCCTCTGGGCGTTCCTCTTCGGGCTCTTCATCTGGTCCGGGCTGCTCGCGATCGGCGTGGGGTTCGGGGTCGCGATCCTGCTCGGGCTCGTCCTTGGAACGGTGATCTTCTTCTACGTCCGCCTCTTCGGCGGCGACGAGTTTCCTGATCGGCGCTAGAACGGCGTCAGAACGGCAAGACTGCGCGGCCGTCCCGGCGCATGAGCGCGCCGAGGAGCCGGTCGGTGAGCTCTCGGCCGAGCACGGCCTCTAGCCGGCCGAAGGCGGTACGGGGGTCATGCTCGGTGAGGCGATCGACGCGTTCACAGTGCTCGAGAAGGCGGAGAAGTCCCGGCCCGGAGGCCCGGAGCTGGGCGGCTGCGGCGTCCATGCCCCGAGGATCGGGTCGTACGGCGGGAACAACGATCCCTTGCGCGAGGGAACAGGCGCGAGGCGGGGCGTTCGCGCACCCCGCCTCGCTGCACGCGTTAGCGCGCGTCGCGCCGAGTCGGCTCAGTCGAGGTCGTCTCGTCCGTCGTCCTCGTGTTCCTGGCCGTTCCCGTCGCGACGGGCTCCCCCGTCCGCACGGCCGTCGCGTCGGTGTCCTCACGCCTGTAGTCGTGAACGTCTTCGTCCACAACCCGCCGCTGGTCGTAGTCCGTGTCGACCGACTGTCGCGGGCCGCTCGTGTCGAAGACGAACGCGGTCACTAGACCGAGGATGAGCGCCGGCACGGCGGTCAGCCACGCCTCGAAGTTGTTTACGAAGCCGAGGATCCCGATCGTGTCGCTCCAGTCCTCGAGCCGAGTCTGCTGCCAGCCGCCTCCGGGCTGCATCGTGAGCAGGATCCAGCCGACGACGACCGCCGTCGGGATCCAGCCGAAGAGGAAGACGCCGGAGGAGACGCGCGGAACCCCCCACTTCGTCCAGCCACCGAAGAGCTGTGAGAGCCCGAGCGCAAGACCACCACCGGCGACGAGGCCCATCGCGACCCAGAAGTCCGCCGTGCCGTCGCCTGTCGTGAAGATCTCAGCGGCAAGCCAGGTCAGGAAGATTGCTCCGGCCACGCCGACCAGCGTGAACACGCCGCGCGTGACGCCGCGCTTGTAGCGATTACGGTCGGCGGGACGCTCGACTTCTTGGTCGTCGTACCGCTCGTCGAGCTCATGATCTCGCTCGACAGTCCTGTTATCGGTCCGCCGTTCACGATTGAGCAACGCCATTCGTCTTCACCCCATTCGAATCGGATTCCCTCCCGCTTTCCCCATTTCCCCTGCTTGTAATCCGGTTTTGACCCGATCTTCAGGCCGCCAGATCGCGCCGTCGCGCGTCAAAGGAGCCCGAATCCAGCTCGGCGCAAAACGCTGCGAGGGCCTCGTCTCGGTCACGCGGGAAGATGTGCTCCACCACGCCGACGGCACGGTCGTTGTAGAAGGGCTCGTCGACATGGCGGCAGCTCACGACATTCACGGACGTCTGCGAGCACGAGGGGCAGCGGACGGCCAATCCGACAGCGTCTTGGGCCGGTGCGAGCACGTGGAACGCAGACGGGTACACAGGTCGCGGGCCGCCCTCGGGATAGCAGTAGAAGCTCCACGGCCACTCCCCCGCCCGAATCAGCGCCGCGGCGCGTTCAATCAGCTCGTCCGCCGCCCGCTCGAGCCGGGCGGTCATGATGTTGAAGAAGGAGACATCCGAGGCGCCGAGCGGCGCCCAGTCGAGCTCCTCGTGCGTCACGAGGCCCTCGTGCTCCTCTCCGCACGGGCACGCGTAGCGAACGCGGTAGACAGCCGGATGACCAGCGCCCGGAAGGCGCTCGACGAGCCGGAAGCTGGACAGGCGCACTGAAACCGCGCCCGAACCGGGGCAGGAGAAGGTGTAGCGCCCGGTGAGTCCGTCGTACATACGGAGGATCGGATTATGTATCGGCCGTCGGAGGCTCCGACAGGAGCCGGGCGAATCGCGCCGATCTGTGCGCGATTCGTATGGAGAACTGGGCGAGAGCCCGGTTCGTTCACACGCGGTCAGACCCGCTCCCACGCCAGGAGAATCGCCTTACGAGTACTTGACGAGCGAAAACACGTCGTGGCCCTCGAGCCGCTCCCGGCCGTGCAGAAACTCGAGCTCGATCACGAATGCAAGCCCGACGACCTGGCCGCCAACCTGTTCGACGAGGTCGATCTTCGCCCTTGCCGTTCCCCCGGTTGCGAGCAGGTCGTCGTGGATCAGGACGCGCGCGCCGTGACGAAGCGCGTCGGAGTGAAGCTCGAGCGAATCGACGCCGTACTCGAGCTCGTACTCGGCGCTGATGGTCTCCCACGGCAGCTTGCCGGGCTTCCGTGCTGCCACGAAGCCACATTCGAGGCGGTAGGCCAGCGCGCCTCCCAGGATGAAGCCGCGCGCCTCGGCGCCGAGGATCACGTCGGGACGGAGCGGCTCGGCGTAGGCGGCGAGGCGATCGACCGTGTCCCGAAGGGCCATCTCGTCGGCAAGGAGGGGCATGATGTCCTTGAAGACGATCCCCTCCTTCGGAAAGTCGGGGACATCCCGGATCTTGGCGGCGAGGTCGACCGGCACGCGGCGAGATTAGATGGTCGGTCGGCAGTTAGGGGGCGGCCGCACCTGCCGATCGATCATCCGGCGACGAGCGATCGCAGCGCGCGCCAGAAGAGCGACTGTGAGAGTTCTCCGGCCACCGCACCGAGCTCCTCGAGGTCCTCGAGCCCGGACTGGCGGCGATCCGGGTTCGCCGA
Source organism: uncultured Actinomycetes bacterium (assembly GCA_963733135.1). Taxonomy (GTDB): domain Bacteria; phylum Actinomycetota; class Thermoleophilia; order Gaiellales; family Gaiellaceae; genus CAVTBX01. The sequence continues at coordinate 241,380 of CAVTBX010000007.1, read as the reverse complement.
GGCGAGCGTCGGGGCTAGCAGCTGACGGAGAAGGTCGACCGCGCCGTCGGCGTTGGTTCGGAACTTCCGCAGGTTTCGGGGGGCGAGGCCGTGCCGGCTGAGCTCGCGGCACGCCATGGCGACCTCGATGTCCCGCTCGAGGTAGCGACTATCCCCGTTCTCGTCGATCCGCGGCTCGAGGAGCCCGTACTCCTCGAGCTCCAGCACGAACGATCGGTCTGTCGCCGACCGCTCGCAGAGCGTTCGCAGATCGACCTCGGTCTCGGCCGCTTGGAGGCGGCTCTTCCCAGTCCGACGGCGCTCGCGTTTCACCGTTCCCGGCGCGGCGAGCTCTTGGCGGATGACGCGGAGCGGGAGGAACTCGTCCCGCTGGAGGCGCAGGATGGTCCGCAGCCGCTCGACATCGTCTTCCGAGTAGAGCCGGTACCCGCCCTGGGTTCGCCGCGGGTTTAGGAGTCCCTGATCCTCCAGGTAGCGAATCTTCGAGATCGAGATGTCCGGGAACTCGTCGCGAAGCGCTCGGCGCACCGCCCCGATCGTGAGCGGGCGGGGGCTTCGGCCGGCCGGGTAGGCGGATGTCGCGGAAGCGCTCATTGCTCCAGGTAGGTCAGCCGGTACTTGCCGATCTGTACCTCGTCCCCGTCTTCGAGACGGGCGCGCTCCACACGGCGGCGGTTGACGTACGTGCCGTTCAGGCTGCCACCGTCCTCGACCGAGTAGCCCGTCTCGTCCTTTACGAGCAGCGCATGGGTCCGTGACACGGTGACGTCGTCGAGAAAGACGTCGGACTCCGGCGAGCGGCCGATCTCCACCCGATCTGCCTCGAGCGGAAACGTCTCGCCGCTTCGCCCTCCCCCGGATCGGACGACGAGCGCGGTGCCTTCGATGCGCATGTCCTCGAGCGTGCCGCTCTCCTCGTCAGTGAGCTCCTCCGGCGTGTACGTGACCGTGGTCGACCCACTGCCTTCCTCACGGAGGAGCAGGGCTCCGCACTTGGAGCAGTAGTTCGCGGCCTCCGGGTTCTGGAAACCGCACTCGGGGCAGTGGGCGTGCGTCATCAGTGCCCCTCTAGTCGACCGGGGGCGCAGCCTTCGTGGTCAGGATCTCCGTCAGGCGCTCGACGTCGACTTCCCGGAGGGGGCTCTCCCCCTCTCCAACCTGCTTCTGAAGCCGCGCCACGAGCTCGGCGCGGAGGATGTCGATCTTCCCGTGCAGAAGGCGCCGGCGGTAGGAAACCTCGCGCTCCTCCTCGACGAGCTGGCGGATCAGGTCGCGGAGCTCCTCGTCGGAGAGCGAGCCCAGGTCTGGAAGTGCTTCCACTCTGCCTCCCGGTCGTTCGTGTGCGGCGCTCAGGGTCTACGCCGATGCCACCACATGGAGAGCACCGACCTTGATAGTAAAGCAGCCGGGCTCACAGGTATCAACCTTGGGTTGAGGGTTAGGTCCTGCCTTCGTCGCCGTCCGCGATGATCGCCTGCACGAGAGCGGTGTAGCGCGCCTCGAGCTCGTGCGCCTCGTCCTGGGTCGGGGCCTCCGCGTATACATGCACGAGAGGCTCGGCGGGATCCGGCAGCACCTGTGCCCAGCCGCCGTCCTCAAAGATCTTGATCCCGTCGAGGAGGTCGACCTCGCGGTCTCGCATCTGCTCCGTCAGTACGCGCATCACGGCACCTTTTCGCGCAAACGGGCAGCGCACCTGCCGGTGGACGACCGTCGACTGCGGCAGCTCGTCGACGAGCTCCGACAGTGGTCGGCGAACGGGCGCCAGGAGCTCGAGGAGCTTGCACAGGCTGGCGACACCGTCGTAGGCCGGTACGAAGTCGGGGAACACGAACCCGCCTGCGGCAGATCCGGCGAACAGGACACCGTCCGACGCTGCCGCCGCGGTCAGGGCCGGCAGCGAGGCAGGCGTTCGCTCGACCTCGAGCTCCGAGCCCGCGACGACCTCGTCGACGAGGCTCGTGACCGTGATCGGAAGCGCCAGCCGACCACGCTTTCCGTCCGAGGCGAGGAGGGAGAGGAAGAGCAGGAGCTCCTGCTCCACCGGAACTTCGCGTGCGCGCTCGTCGACGAGGTACAGCCGCTCTCCTGACGGATCGAGGGCGATGCCGAGATCGGCCCCGATTGCCTTGACGAGGCGCTTCACCTGCCCGATCGACTCGCCCAGGGTCGCCGTCCCCGTCACCGTCGCGCGCTCCCTGACATGCGCCTGCGCCTCGACGGCCTCGACCCCGAGCTGACCGAGCACGAGCGGCATCACGAGGGAGGCCGACGAGAACGAGTAGCCGATCACGACACGGAAGCCACGAGAGCGGATGGCTTCGACGTCGAGAGAGGCCAGGAGATCCTGGGCATAGGTCTCCGCCGCCCGCGCCGGGTACCGGAGCTCGCCCACGCTGTCGGAGGCGGCGCGGCGGAGCTCTTGGCGGCTCACGTGTTTCTCGATCTCCTTCAAGAACGCGCTCGAGGCCTCGACTCCGGGCGGCTCGAAGATTTGGATCTGTACCGCCTCCGGATCGGCCGCACTCTGCCGCACGTGAAAACCGGCGTCGAATCCCTCCGTCTTCAGGAGATGTCGCGTCACCGCTCCAGGCATGACCCGCAGATCGGCCACGTGCACACCGCTCGCGCTCACACCGGTGATCACAGCGCGGCGGACGAGCTGGCAGGCGGGAGGCGCCTCGCGGCTCGTCACGACCCTGGCGCCGCTCTTCAGCGCGGTGCCGAGCCCAAGCCCGATTCGGAGCGCGGTCTCAGGCGTCAGGTCGACGTTGATGAGGCCCGAGATGCCATCGCGGTCGAAGATCGTCGAGCCGGCCCTCGACTCCCAGATGAGGTTCTGGTCGACCTGGGTGCCGGACTCGACCTCCTTGTAGGGGTAGATGCGGATCCCTGGGAGAACCTCGCTCTCCTCGCCGATCGTCGACTGGTCGCCGACGGCGACTCCCTCGTGGATCCGGACGTGCGCGCGGATGTCGCACATCCGCCCGAGGATGGCGCCTTCGATTCGCGACCGACGGCCGATGTAGCTCGACGCGTCGACCACACTTCGGGCCACGTGCGCGTACTCGCGGACGACGACGCTCGACGAGAGCACCGCGTAGGGCCCGACCGTCGCTCCGGGTGCGATGCGGGAGTAGTTCCCGATGAAAGCAGGCCCCTCGACGGACTCGAGGTCGTCGAGCTCGATCCCGTCCCCCACATAGACGTTTCCGCGCAGTCGGATCCCCTCCACGTCGAGCTCGGCCTTGCCGTCTAGGACGTCGAAGTTCGCTTGGCGGAATTGATCCAGGTTCCCGATGTCCTGCCAGTAGCCGTCGCAGACGTAGCCGTAGAGCGGCCTGCCCATGTCGAGCAAGAGCGGAAAGAGCTCCTTCGACCAGTCGTACGGGCGGTCGTCAGGGATGTGGCGGAGCACCTCGGGCTCGACCACGTAGATGCCGGTGTTGATGGTGTCCGTAAAGACCTGCGACCACGAGGGCTTCTCGAGGAAGCGCTCGATCTTTCCGTCCTCGTCCGTGACGACGATCCCGAACTCGAGCGGGTTGTCGACGCTCTTCAGGCCGATCGTGACCGCAGCGCCCTTCTCGTGGTGGAACTCGACGATCTTCCCCAGGTCGATGTCGCAGAGCGCGTCGCCCGAGATGACGAGGAAGGTCTCGTCGAGCGCCTCCTCCGCGAGCTTGACCGAGCCGGCGGTACCCGCGGGTGACTCCTCGACCGAGTAGCGAATCTGAACGCCGTGGGATTCGCCGTCGCCGAAGTACCCGCGTATTGCCTGCGGCATGAAGGCGAGCGTCACGATGATGTCATCGAAGCCGTGGCGGCAGAGGAGCTCCACTATGTGCTCCATGCAGGGCTTGCCTACGATCGGCACCATCGGCTTCGGCTGATTCGAGGTCAGCGGCCGGAGCCGCGTCCCCTCTCCGCCCGCCATGACGACGGCCTTCATCGCGCGACGCTCTTGAGCGCGGAGGCCACGTAGAGAATCGCGGCAGCGAGGGCGATGCCGAGTCCTGCCCAGAAGAGCGCCAAGGCCCAGGTCGCTCCCTCGCCCGATGCGAGGAGCACCGTCAGGGCTGCGTAGAGGATCCAGGTGGCGACCTTGCCGAGCGTGGACACGGAGAACTCGTAGCCGCGGTTCATGACGAGCCCGTACCCGCCGATGAGGGCTACGTCACGCAGCAGGATGACGGCGAGGGCCGGCCACGGCAGGCGGCCGTCGAGCCAGAGGAGCACAACCGCGGCGTCGATCATGAGCCTATCCGCGAGGGGGTCTGCGAGCTTCCCGAAGTCGGACTCGACACGCCAGCGCCGTGCGAGCCAGCCGTCGATCTGGTCGGTGAGGCCTGCGGCAGCGAAGAGACCCGCGGCCGCGTAGCTCCCCTCGCCGTCCGTCCCGAGGACGACGACCACAAAGATGGGGATGAGCGCCAGCCGCACGACCGTCAGCGCGTTCGGGATCTGCGCGAGCGGCTGGGGCACGGCGCGAGCCTCCATGACGTCAATGCTAGCCTCGCGCGGTGCCCGAGCTAGTCCTCCCGGGTTTCGTGAACGCGCACAGCCACGCCTTTCAGCGCGCGCTGCGGGGCCGGGTTGAGGGCGGCGACTTCTGGGCTTGGCGCGACTCCATGCTGGACATGTCCCGGGGACTGTCCCCGGGACATGTCCGGATCGAGTACGAGGCGGTGTACCGCGAGATGCGGGCGGCCGGCTACACGGCCGTCGGCGAGTTTCACTACATCGGCTTCGCGGAGGCAGAGGCTGCCGTGGACGCGGCTTGCGCTGCCGGCGTCGAGCTCGCCCTTCTCCTCGCCGCGTACGGGCGCGGGGGGATCGAGCGCTTCCGCCAGGGCTCCGTGGCCGAGTACCTGGCACAGGTGGAGCAGCTCGCGGCGGAAGGCGCGCGTGTCGGCGTCGCCCCCCACTCCGTCCGTGCCTGCCCGGCGGACTGGCTCCAGGAGATCGGCGCCTATGCCGAACGAGAGGGCCTCGTCCTTCACGTCCACGCCGACGAGCAGCCGCGCGAGATCGAGGAGTGCCTCGCCGAGCACGGCCGCCGGCCGATCGAGCTTCTCGCCGACACCGGCTGCCTGGGCCCGCGGACGACAGTCGTTCACGGCACCCACGCGTCCGACGGCGAGCTCGATCTCCTGGCGCAGGCGGGCTCCCGAGTTTGCGCGTGCCCCACGACCGAGGCGAACCTCGGCGACGGCTTCCTTCCCGTTGAGCGCCTGCTCGAGCGCGGGATCGGAATCTGCATCGGGTCGGACTCAAACGTCCGGATCGACCCTCTCGAGGAGCTCCGTGAGATCGAGGGAATTGCCCGGCGCCAGGCGTTGAGACGGAACGTCGTGGCGCCGGAGCAGCTGCTCGCGTACGGCTCCACAGAGGGCGCGGCGGCGCTCGGCCTGGGGACATGGGACGATATCAGCGTCGACGTCGACCATCCCTCGCTGCGTGGCGTCGCAGACGACGAGCTCCGAGCAGCGCTCGTCTTCGGCTCCTCTGCGGACGTCATCGTCGCGTAAGGGCGCGCAGGAGGCTCGGCCGGGAGGCCGAATCGGGCGGCGTGGCACGGTTCGTCGCTCTCACCGTGCTCGCGACAACTCTCGTCGCCCTCGCAGCCGAGCCCGCCTGGGCGATGGGCCGATCGCGGGTCGCGGCCTTCCAGGTGGCCCTCGGCGCCCGTGGGTACTACGGGGGAACCGTTGACGGCGTCTACGGCCATCGGACAGAGCGCAGTGTTCGTAGGTTCCAGCGCAACCGCGGTCTCGTTGCGGACGGCATCGCCGGTCCGCAGACGAAGCGCGCGCTCGGCCGGCTGGGCCGCTCGGCGCTCGGCCTGCGAGTTCTCCGTCAGGGCCGAATCGGGTTCGACGTCTCCCAGCTCCAGTTCCTGCTCGCCTGGCACGGCTTCCCCTGTGGAACCTTCGACGGCGGTTTCGGGCCGCGGACCTCTAACGCCGTGCGGAAGTTCCAGCGCTGGGCTCGCGTGGGGGTGGACGGCGTCGTCGGCCCGGCCACGGTGGCCGCGCTTCGCGGGCCCCTCCCCCGCTCGCTGCTCAGCATTGCCTGGCCGGTACGCGCCGGCGTGGGAGACAGATTCGGGCCCCGCGGCAATCGCTTCCACGCAGGAGTCGACTTCCCGGCGCGGCACGGGGCACGGGTCCGTGCTGCACGCTCGGGCCGCGTCTTGTTCGCGGGCTGGGACACCGGCGGCTTCGGCTACATGGTCTCGATTCGCCACGGCTACCGCGTGAAGACGCGGTACGCGCACCTTTCGCACATACGCGTGCGCCGCGGCCAGCGCGTGTCGACAGGCTCCGTGATCGGGCGAGTCGGGTCGACGGGGTTCTCGACCGGGCCGCACCTCCACTTCGAGGTGCTCGCCCGGCGCGCCGCGACCAACCCGTTAGCCGCCCTTGGCTAGTTCCTTCGAGCGCTCCATGGCGGCCTGGATCGCGTTCAGGAACGCGGCCCTGACACCGGCTTGCTCGAGCTCGCGGATCGCCGCGATCGTCGTCCCGCCCGGAGATGTGACCATCTCGCGGAGCTCGACCGGGTGCATCCCCTCGTCCCGCAGGAGCTTCGCGGTGCCGAGCATCGTCTGAACCACGAGGTCGGTCGCGATCTCCCTTCCGAGCCCGAGCAGAATGCCGGCCTCGATCATCGACTCCGCGAGCAGCGCGAAGTACGCCGGCCCCGAGCCGGACACGGCCGTGACCGCGTCCATGTAGTCCTCGGAGACGCGAACGGTGCGCCCGAGCGCCGACAGAACCTCCTCGGCCTTCGCCAGGTGCTCTTCGGTCGCGTGGGCTCCTGCAGCGACCCCGGCCATACCCTCGTGGACTGCGGCGGGCGTGTTCGGCATCGCCCGGACGACCGGGACGCCGTGTCCGAGTTGGGCCTCGATGAGGCTCGTTGGAATCGCCGCCGCGACGGAGATCACGGTCTGCGCGGGTGTGATGGCCCCGTGGACGTCGGCAAGAAGCTCCTCGATGTCCTGGGGCTTCACCGCCACAACCACGATCGGCGCACCCTCGACGGCATCGCGGTTCGAGCTCGTCGTGCGGACTCCATGCCGCTCCGCGACCCCTTTCAGCCGCGCGTCGTCGCGAGCTGTGGCCACGATCTCGCCGGCCTCGGCCCAGTGCGAGGAAACGAGCCCGGCGACGAGGGCCTCGCCGATCTTTCCCGCTCCGAGAATCGCGATCGCGGTCACGCGTGAGACCGTACCGGAGGAGAAACGCGAGGGCCGAGCACGATGGCGCCGCGACCGGCTTGGCGTGCTCGATCGAGGGACGCCACTCGGATAGCTGTGGCAGCCTGGTCTAGCGGGAAGGAGCCCCGCGCGGGTCGTCCGCTACAAGCGGCTCTGCGCCCGGAACCTTGTCGACGAGGACGTAGCGATCGTTTCGCCTGACGACCGTCTCCAAGTCGGCCGTCTCATGGCCGGGATAGACCGCGAAGCGGTCGTCCTGCGTCCGCACCTCCTCGTACTCCGCGAGCGTCAGGTGGATCGTCGTCATGTCGCACTCGTCGTCCTGCCCGCACTCGCACAGGAACTCGAAGAGCGCCTCGCCGTCCCAGCCGGGCGCCTCCTTGTCCACGGACTCGATTCGCTCGTTCACCTCGCGGATGAGCGCTTCGTTGCGAGCCTGGCGATCTAGTCTGGAATCCATTGCCCCTCCCTCTGCGGGTGCCCGCGCACGATAGCGCCTCACCGAGTCAGTTCAAAGGAAAACCTCCTGCGAGTGGAGGGCCTTCGCAAGGTCGGGTGCCGAACTCGAACTCGGGCCTCCACTCCCCAACCGTCTTCGCGCCGCGGTCATGCTCGACGATGGACGCCTCCAGGCGGATCGAGCGTCACTCGACCCAGGGATACCACTCGAGAGCTTTGGCAGGCACGCTTTGGTATTCACTGCGGCAACGAGGAGAAACTGTGGAGAGAGAAGCGATCCGGCGTGCGCTTACGACCAACGACCGTGCGCTCGTGAAAAAGCTGGTGGACGACGAGGTCCGCCGCCGCCACCAGGTGGCGGACGAAGAGACGGCGGCCCTGATGCGGCGTCATCTCGCCAGGAAGGCCTAGCAGGAAGTAAATGAGCAGCCGCCGCACCTCCTCAGGCGGCCCCCGCCGGGCCGGGGAAGGGAGCCGGCAGGGCAGGAGAGGAAGGGCCTGTTTCCAGGCCCTTCCTATGGTCGGGGCGCCGAGATTTAACTCGGGACCTCCCGTCCCCCAGACTCATTCGGCGAACTGGCGGTGGATGGCGGAGAGTGGTGAGAAGTGGCCTGCTTGCAGGGGTTTCTGCCTCCAGCGCGTCCGGCGAGCGCGCATGGCTCCGTCACGGCGCCCTACGCGCTCCGGCACACGTTCGCCAACGTTCGCGATCGCCGCCGGCATCGGGCTCTTCGAGCTCGCCCGGCTCATGGGGACTTCAGCAGAGCAGATCGACCGCACCTAAGGGCCACCTGCTGCTGGACTCGCTCGACCGCGCGCGTAGCGCTCTCGACTCCTGGGCAGCTACCCCAGCGCTGCTCGAACGTGGCGGCGATCTCGAAGGCTAGAAGAACAACGGTGAAGATTGCGATTGCCCAGTCGGTATCCGGGCAGCGGAGTCCGTCGAACTCTCGCTCAGTTCGTGCTACCCGCCGGCATGCCGGAGAGCGGCCGCGGCGTTTTGCAGACGCTCGCTGACCTCGGCCAACTCTCGCGCGGCGACGTCGATCCGTTCCTGCTGGACCTCTGCACGCTCTTGCTGACGCTCGGCGGCGTCGTGCTGAGTGTCCGCTCGTTGCGCGAGGGAGCCGACTCGCTCAGCCATCTCCTCGACCGTCCGCGTAAGCGCCGCTAGTTGCGCTGCAATGCTTGCTATGTCCTGCTCTTCCGTCACTTGCCTCGAGCGTGGCTAACGGCCTGCTGACTCGGCCGGTACGGCCGCAGAATACATTCTGGTCGAGGGCGAACCCGCTCGCCGCTTCTTCACGAGCGAAGGCGGCGACAGTGGCGGGCATGGCTGCCCTCGCTTCGCACTCGGCGACCCTACCACCGAGGATTCGGGCAGCCCCTCGATGGTCGGTGCCATGCCTTTCCTCCTCCGTATGTGCCCGGAGCGTGCCCAGGAGCAGGCCGATGTTCAAGCCATTGACCTCAGAAAAACCCCGCGTGAGCGGGGCTTTCCTCTAGTCGGGGCGCCGAGATTTGAACTCGGGACCTCCAGTCCCCCAGACTGGCGCGCTAACCAGGCTGCGCCACGCCCCGTGGCTCGAACACCTTAGCCGACTGACGTGAGAGCTTAGGGTGGAGGATCCGCTAGCACCGATGTGTTTAGTTTTTCGCCTTGCGGCGAGACTCTTGATGCCGTTAGCCGTACCGAGGAAGGGGAGGACGATGTCGCTGCTTGAGCGAACCCGCACGGGTTTGCGGGAACTTCCATCGAACGCTGGGTGGCTGCTCTCGAAAGCCTTCGAAACGGACAGTGTAGGAACAGCGGCCGAGTCAGCTGCCGCCACCGCTCGGGAAGGGAAGCGCCGGTTGAGCGCAGCCGTCGACGCATCCCCGCTTGGCGGGGACGAGGTCCGGGTTCTCATGAAGCGCGCACAGGACGCCGCCGACCGCGCCCGGGAAGCCGAGGGGCGGGCAGTTCAGGCCGCTCAGGAGGCAAAGGATCGCTCCGAGCATGCCCGCCACGTGAGCGAGCGCGGTCGCGTGCGCGTGAAGGAGATCGACCGCGAGACGAGGCGGCAACTTGAGCAGCGCATCAAGCAGGCTGAGAAGGACGCCGAGGAAACCGTTCGGCGTGAACGCCAAGCGGCGGAGGCTGATGCCGAAGCAGAGCGGCGAGAGGTCTATGCCGAGGTCGAAGATGAGACCGAGCGCGCGCAGCACGATGCCGAGGCATCGCAACACAAGGCGGAGGAGCTGGTCGAAGACGCGAGGGAGAAGCTCGCCGAGGCCAAACGACTCGCCGATGAGTCCGCGGAGTCGGCTCGCGCCGCCTCCGAGGAGGCCCAGCGTCACGCACAACAGCTCGCCAAGGAAGCGGAGCAGCAGGCGAGTGACGCGGAGGCACGCGTCGCTGCCGCTGAGGAGATTCGATTGCGCTCGGAGTCGACTGCCCAGGACACCGCGGGCCGGCTCGAGAAGCAGCCGACAAACGGCGATCTGCGCTCCTACAACAAGCAGGAGCTGGTCGAGCTGGCCGCGAGCATCGGTATCGAGGGACGCACGAACATGACCAAGGTTCAGCTCGTCAACGCAATCCGGAGAACCTCTCGCGCAACGAGTGAGGCGAGCAGATGAGCCTGTTCGACCGGACGAGCAAACACCACGCGCCGGGTAGGGGGCTGAAGGCCGTCTTGATCGCTGTCGGCAGCCTCGCAGGCGTCACGGCCGCGAGCGCGGGGATCTCCGCGCTCAGGCGTCGTGAGAAACCGCGTTGATCAGCTCGTGAAAGGAGGTCCGTCTGACGGAACGCTCGTCGAGGCGTCTGTCCTGGCGAGACTCTTGGGAATCAAGCTTCTGAGGCTCGAGGCGACGATCCTCCTACGCCCGGCGCACATGGCCGCGCGTGCGACTCCTGCCCCACGGCGCGCGGTCCACGGGCGGTCCGAGTTTCACCCGGCTCCGCCGGAGATCACCGGCCGAGGCAGCTTGGCCGACGCGGTTCGCAGCCTGAACGAAGGAGCCGCGCTTCTCGCAGAGTCGCGGCGCAACGGCACCTAGAGGCTTGATGTGAAATTTGGCGCCCCGTGGGGGCGTCTCAGACCAAGTCAGGGCGGTTCGGCGTCCGCGGCGCGGGCCGGTGGCCCGTGCGAGGGCGACCGGGACGTCCTGACGCCGTGTCTGAGGCGGCATCCGCGGCTCCGCACCATTTCACATCAAGCCTCTAGGCAGAGCGGCTCGTCCTAACGCCGAGGGCTGCTAAGGAGGCGGAATCCGGCTCGGCTCCTCCGTCCGGTCGTCGGACGACTCGAGGAGCTCGTCGCCGGGCTCGACGCCCGCGGGCTCGGAATAGCCGCTCATCGCAGCGGCTGGAGCCACCTCACGGCGTGGCGCAGGCGTCGGGGTCGAACGCGGCGGTTCTTGCGACTGAAGAGTGACCAGGGCTTCAGCCTCCCGCAGCCGGTCGGCGACATCCCGGAGGCCCTCACGCGCCCATTCGACGCGCTCTTCCAGTAGCCGCGTCTCCTCGCGGATCCGCACCTCGCGACGGCGCGCCGACTCATGCGTCTGGCGGGCTTCCTCCTCCGCCGAGGAGCGGATCTGCTCTGCCTGCGAGCGCGCCTCGGCCACCAGCCGGGCGGCTTCCTCCTCGGCCTGGTAGCGACGCTGCGTGGCGTGTGACTCCGCGTCCACCTCGGCGCGACGGCGAACGTCCTCGGCCTCTTCGCGGGCCATGTCCACGATGTGCTGGGCGGCGCGCTCGGCCGCTGTGAAGACGGCCGTGACGCGTGGGCCGATGTCGACCTCGACCGCGCCCGCGTCACGAGCCGCTCCGGGCGGCGTCGTCAAGCGCTCGGGCTCGTTCGGCTGGGCGGTGCGGGGCTCGTCGGATGTGTCCATCGGGCTTCTTTCCCTCAGGAGATCGGCTGTGTCCATGGTAGTCCTCGGGGTGGACGCGGTCGGGACGGCCCCTACTTCTCGCTCAGCGGCCGAAATCCCTCCGCGGCCGCGGCCCGGAGCCGGAGCTCTTCGAGGAAGCGGGCGCAGTCGCGCTCGAGCTCCTCGCTCACGAACTCGCCGGGAGGCGCGCCCTCCTGGGCTGCGACTCTTCGTCATTTCCATGCGTTGCTCCTCTGCGCGTCCAGGCACGAACTGTCCACCACGCCTGTGGATACTGTGGATATCTCCATACGGCCCGGCCCGTGCGGCTCTCCCCCGAAATCGCGTTCTCCCGCTCGGGCCGGCCGCCACTCTAGCGCGACGCGCGGGCCAGCAGATCACTCGATCGGGTGACGGACGCGAGAGGTTTCCGCAAAGAGCGAATGTCGTCAGCTCAGGCTACGAGCTGAGACGACGGTAGAGACGGTCGGCGAGTTGCGCGTTCGCCTCGAGCCGATCCGTGACGAACCGGACGCGGTACTCGCGGAAGTGATCGGCCTCGACGCCGAGCGCCTTCGCCACCGTTCCGATGACGTCGTCGGACGGAACCGGCCGGTTGCCGTGCACGATGTGGTTCAGGTAGCCCGCCGACAGACCTGTCCGCTCGGCCAGCCCGCGGTACGTGGTTCCGGTCTCGGCCATGAGCGACTGCACCGTCTCACCGAACGGCAGCCGGCTGAACTGCGGGCGCTTGGCCACTAGACGAGCTCTGCTACCCGCGCGGGCGCGTCATCGACGGCGACCCGCTCCTCGTCCCGACCTGCCCGGACGAGCACGTCGACCTTGCCGTCCTCGAGCGTCTTCTTCCCGACCGTCACCCGGACCGGGCAGCCGAGGAGATCGGCGTCGGCGAACTTCTCCCCCGGACGGCGGTCGCGGTCGTCGAGCAGAACCCGAACGCCCTGGCCCTGGAGGCTCTCCGAGAGGCCGTCCGCGATCGAGAGCGCCTCGTCCCCGGCCGCCTGGATCGGTACAAGGTGGACGTCGTACGGTGCCAGCGAGCGTGGCCATGCGATCCCGTGCTCGTCGTGGTTCTGCTCCACGGCCGCGGCCATGATCCGGCCCGGGCCGATGCCGTACGAACCCATGACGACGGGCTTCTCCTCCCCGCTCTCGTCGAGGAACGTGGCGCCGAGCGGCTCAGAGTAATGGGTGCCGAGCTTGAAGATGTGACCGACCTCGATCGCCGTCCGGAAGGTCAGGCGCCCGCCGCAGCGCGGGCACGTGTCCCCCTCGCGTGGCTGGCGGATGTCGGCGAAGCGCGCCTGGAAGTCCCGCCCGTGCTCGACGCCGCGGAGGTGCCGGCCGGTGCGGTTCGCGCCTGTCACGAACTGGCCCTCCCGGAGCGCCTCGTCGGCCAGGATCTCGCCTGAGAAGCCGATCGGGCCGATCGAGCCGGGATCGGCGCCGAAGGTCTCGCGGATCTCGTCCTCCGTCGCGGGCCGGTACTGCTCGCCGAGCACTGCGGTCAGCTTGGCCTCTTCGAGCCGGTCGTCTCCGCGCACGAGGCCGAGCACCACGCGGCCGTCGACGATCACGGGCATCGCCTTGGACGTCGAGGCCGGGTCGATGGCGAGGAAGTCGGCCAGCGCCTCGATCGTGGTCGCGCCGGGGGTCTCGACCTCCTCAGGGGCGTTCAGCCGGTCCGGGAACTCCGGCATCCGCGGGATGCCTTGCGCGATCTCGAGGTCGGCCGCGTAGTCCCCGTTCTCGCAGCGGACGAGCGTGTTCTCGCCCGAGCCGGACGGGGCGAGGTAGTCATACGACTCGCTGCCGCCCATCATCCCGGACTCAGCCTCGACGCAGGTCGTCTCGAGCCCGCAGCGCTCGAAGATGCGGTCGTAGGCCCCGCGCTGAAGCTCAAAGCTCCGGGCGAGCCCCTCATCGTCGCGGTCGAAGGAATAGGCGTCCTTCATGATGAACTCGCGGACGCGCAGGAGGCCGCCCCGGGGCCTGCGGCTCGTCCCGGTCCTTGGTCGCGAAGTGGTACCACATCTGCGGAAGCTCCCTATAGGAGCGGATCTCGCGCGCATGGTGGGTCATCGTTTCCTCGTGGGTCAGGGGCAGGACGTAGTCGCGGCCGGTCCGATCCTGAACTCGGAAGAGTTCGGGAATCGAGATACGGCCGGTCGTTACCCAGAGCTCGGCAGGCGTAAGGACTGGGCAGAGCATCTCTTGGCATCCGATCGCGTCCATCTCCTCGCGGACGATCTCGACGACCCGCTGGTGGACTCGCCAGCCGAGCGGCAAGAACGTGAAGAGGCCGGCGGTAAGCTGGCGGATGAAGCCGCCGCGGACGAGGAACCGGTGGCTCGCGGCCTCGGCATCGGCCGGATCCTCCCGCAGCGTCGGGATATGGAGCTTGCTGGCCCGCACTAGTGCCTCTCCCGGCGGCGCACGGTGGCTTCTCGCTCGCGATCACGCGGCGCCAGAGCCCGCCCTCCTCCTTGCCAAGGCTCCCAGCCTTGGCCGCGGCCGAGTACGCCCTCCGGCTTGGTGCTCGCGACCGAGAACCTCATCAGCGCCACCGGGAGAGGCACTACGGCCGCTGCGCGGCTTCAGCCATCATGAGCGCGGCCGGCTTGGCGAGCTTGAGCCGCTTCGGGCGGACCATCCCGCCCTCGATCCACTGGTCGATCTCGTGGAAGAGCTCGTCGACGAGGATGTCCGAGGAGACCTTCTTGAGCACGTTGCCGTGCGCGTAGATGAAGCCGGTCTCGCGGCCGCCGGCGATCCCGAAGTCGGCGTCGCCCGCCTCCCCTGGCCCGTTGACGGCGCAGCCCATGACGGCGACCTCGAAGGCCTGGGGGTACTCGCGGAGCCTGGTCTCGACCTTCTCGGCGAGGTTCCAGACGCCAACGTTGTCGCGCCCGCAAGAGGGGCAGGCGATCATGACGGGCCCGCGCTCGCGCAGGCCGAGCGCCTTCAGGATCTCCCAGGCGACCTTGACCTCCTCGACCGGGTCGGCCGTGAGGGAGACGCGCATCGTGTCGCCGATCCCGTCCATGAGGAGCGCGCCCATCCCGACGGCGCTCTTGATGGAGCCGGCGAACGGCGTGCCGGCCTCGGTGACGCCGAGGTGGAGCGGATACGGGACGCGCTCTGAGAGCATCCGGTAGGCCCGGATCATCGTCGGCACAGAGCTCGACTTGACCGAGATCTTGAAGTCGTAGAACTCCATCCGCTCGAGGATCCGCACCTGCTCAAGAGCTTCCTCGACAAGCGCCTCGGCCGTGTCCTCGCGGGCCAGGTCGAGAAGGTGCTTGGGGAGCGAGCCGGAGTTCGCGCCGATCCGCATCGGGATCCCGGCGTTCTTCGCGGCGGCCACGACCAGCTCGGTCTTGTCGGGCCCCCCGATGTTCCCCGGGTTGATGCGGACGGCCGCAACGCCGGCCTCGATCGCTTTCAGCGCGAGCGAAGCGTTGAAGTGGATGTCGGCGATGACCGGCAGCGGGCTCAGGTAGACGAGCTTCTTGAGCGCCTGCGCGTCCTCGTCCTTCGGAACGGCGACGCGGACGATCTCGCACCCCGCGGAGGCGAGCTCGCCGATCTGGGCCATCGTCGCGTCGACGTCGTGCGTCTTCGTGAGCGTCATGGACTGCACGGCAACGGGCGCCCCGCCGCCGATCGGCACGTTCCCGACCTGATCTGGCGCTCGCTGGCCATCGAGAGCCAGTGTATCCGCGCCGCGTTGCCTCTCCGTCAAACACAGTCGCGGTGGGCGTCGCCCGTCGCGACTCCAGGATCAGCAAGGAGTTATCCCCGACGGAAATCGTCATGGCTCCGCGAAGCGGGGCCGGATTTTCGTCGGCTGTTAGCTGCCGTTCAGCCGGTTGATGTCGTTCGTCACGCCGAGGACGAACAGCATCAGCACGATCGCGATGCCGACGACGGAGAAGCGTTCGTATGCCTCCCGGGGGATCGCACGCCGGCGCACTGCCTCGATCACTGAGAAGGCGATGTGGCCTCCGTCGAGCGGTAGGAGCGGCAGGAGGTTCAGGAGCGCGAGCGAGAGGCTGATGAGCGCGAGAACGCCGAGGTAGTAGCGGAAGCCCACGTCGAGGGCCTCGCTCGAGCCCTGGACGATGCCGACGGGGCTCGCGACTTCGTCTCGCCCCTCCCCGGTCACGATGCCGCCGAGCGACACGCCGATCAGCTTCGTCACCTCGGCCGTGCGGACAGTCGCCTCCCTGAGCGCAGCGAAGGGTCCGTACTCGACTTCGTCAAACCCAGGCCGAAAGCCCACGATCCAGCGGCCGTCCTCGTCCTGAACCGGGTCGATCGGGCCGACCGTCATCCGCTCGCCGTCGCGCTCGACCGTCAGTGTGGTCTCATCGCCCTGGTTCTCCTGGATCGCCTCGGAGATCGCGTCGAAGCTGGCCGTCGGGTCACCGTCCACGGCCAGGATCTCGTCGCCCGGTTGGAGTCCCGCCGCCGCGGCCGGGCGACCCTCGATCACCGACTCGACGCTCCGGTTGACCTCGCCGGCGACACCGATCATGAAGACGACGGCGAGGAGGAGCACGGCGAACACCAGGTTCGTGAGCGGCCCGGCCGCGATCACGAAGATGCGCTTCCAGGCCGGTGCGCGCCAGTAGGCGTCGCGCGAGAGCGCGTCATCGACGTCAGTCAGGCCCCGCTCCGCCGAGCGTGCAACAGACTCGGAGAGGCTCGCGCGCCCGACGGCACTACGAAGTGCGGGAAGGACGTTACGCGCATCTTCCAGCCGCCCGGCCGCGAGAGCCTCACGAACAGGCGCAGCGTCACGCTCGAGCCACGGCGCCTCCTCGAACGCCCGCGCGAGATGCGCCTCGAGGTCGCGCTCGGCCGGCCGGTGCATCCCCGGGATCTTCACGTAGCCGCCGAGCGGGATCGACCCGATTCCGTACTCGATCCCGTTCCGGACGCGCTTCACGAGCGCCGGCGGAAAGAAGACGTAGAACCGCCGCGGCCTCATTCCCACCGCCAGGGCCGCGAAGAAGTGTCCCGCCTCGTGGATGAGGATCAGGAAGGCGAGCCCGGCGATCGCGACGGCGATTCCCACGAGCTACAGGGTGCCAGCAGCGGCCCCGGCCGCAACCGTTCTACGGCGAAGTGGCCGCGAAGACACGCCAGGTTCCGGGGACGCCCTTGAGGGCGTGCTCGCCGCGATCCTCGAACTCGAGGCCCGAGCCGGCGACAAGATCCTTCACGGTATGCGACACCAGAACCTCGGAGGCGCCCGCGAGAGCCCCGAGCCTGGCACCGATGCTGACCGCGATTCCTCCGACCTTCTCCCCGATCTTCTCTACCTCGCCGGTGTGGACACCGGCCCGGATCTCGATGCCGAGCGGCTTCACCGCGTCGACAGCCGCGCTCGCGCACCGAACGGCCCGGGCGGGCCCGTCGAAGGACGCGAAGAAGCCGTCCCCGGCCGTGTCGATCTCCCTACCGCGGTAGCGGGCGAGAACCGCCCGAACCGTCGCGTGGTGCCGCTGGACGAGCTCACGCCAGCGTGCATCTCCCAGTTCCGCCACCGTCTCTGTCGAGCCGACGATGTCTGTGAAGAGGACCGTTGCGAGTACCCGGTCGAGGTCCGCCTCCTCGGCCTGCACAGATGCGAGGAGCCGCTCGACCTCGCGAATCACCCCGTCCTGCGGAGCCACCCACGGGAAATGATCGAACCCTTCTATCTCGACGAGGGTTGCGGTGCGGATGCTGGACGCCAGGTAGTGATTCGGTGCGGCGTCCTCCTCGTCCTCCGCTCGGTACAGCACGAGAGTAGGAACCTGGATTGACGGCAGAACCCCTCGTACATCAGTCCTATTGAAGCGCCAGGTGTCGGCCAAGCAGCCACCGGGGGCGAGGGACACGCGCTCGTACTTGATGCACCAGCCGAGTCCGCGCTGGTCGGCAGTCAGCGATGGATTCGCACGCCGGGACCACGAGCCGTCCTGACGACAGGCGGTTTTCGCTTCTCTCTCGAGCTCCTCCTCCGTCCAGCCCCAAGGGAAGTCGTCCGACTTCCGCCACGTCGGCCAGGTCCCGTGGAGGATCAACGCCGCGACGCGGTCCGGATGCGTCGCCGCGAACGGCATGGCGATGTAGCCGCAGTCGCCCGAGGCGAAGACCGCCGCGCGTTCGGAGCCGGCGGCGTCGAGCACCGCGAGCAGGTCGTCCACTAGAGCTTCGAGTGGCGGGATATCCGCCGGTGTGAAACGCTCGGAGCAGCCGAGGCCACGCCGATCCGTGACGATCAGGCGAGAGAACCGGGCCAGCTCGCGCGCAAAGCGAGCGAAGGCCGGATGTTCCCAGTTGAGCTCAACGTTCGACAGGTACCCCTGGAGGTAAACGAGGTCGACCGGGCCGTCGCCCACGACCTGGTAGGCCAGCGAGTTGTCGCCGTTCCACGCGTAGCGAGTCTCCGGCCGCTCCACCCCCCGCATCGTCGCGCACAATGCTCCCGCGCGGCAAGGTCAGTGAACCAGCTCGCGCGTCAGCGCGAAGGCCACGCGGCGTGCCTCCCGGTCGATCGCCATAAGCTCATCGAGCGACTCCGCTCTGGGCGTCGAAACGGCTGACAGCGTTCGATCCACGACGTCCGGGATGCCGAGGAAGGGCAGATTCCCGTCCAGGAACGACGCGACGGCGACCTCGTTGGCCGCGTTCAGTGCGCAGGGTGCTGTCCTCCCCGCCTCTCCCGCCGCCCGCGCGAGCGCCAGGCAGGGAAACGCGTCCTCGTCCGGCGGCCCAAACTCGAGGATGAGCCCCGAGGTGAAGTCGAGCGACGAGATCGGCGTCTCGGCCCGGTCGGGATAGGTCAGAGCGAACGAGATCGGGACCCGCATGTCCGGGTAGCCGAGGTGCGCGAGCGACGCCCCGTCGCGGAAGCGCACGAGCGCGTGCACGACGGAGGTCGGGTGTACGACGACCTCGATCTGCTCGTACGGAAGGCCGAAGAGGAAGTGGGCCTCGATCAGCTCGAGACCCTTGTTCATGAGCGTCGCCGAATCGACGGTGATCTTCGGGCCCATGTTCCAGGTCGGGTGTGCGAGAGCCTCCGCCGGGGTCACAGAGCCGAGCTCGGCCCGCGTGCGACCCCGGAACGGGCCACCCGACGCCGTCAGCACCAGCGAGCCCACGGTCTCAGGCTCCCTACCCTCCAGGCACTGGAACGCAGCCGAGTGCTCGCTGTCGACCGGGAGGATGCGCCCTCCTCCCCGCCTCTGCGCTTGGAGTGCGAGGTCACCGGCTGCGACGAGGCTCTCCTTGTTGGCGAGCGCGAGATCTATGCCTTCTTCGAGCGCCTCGAGCGTGGCCGAGAGCCCGGCGAAGCCGACGACGGCGTTCAGGACGACGTCCGGCTTCGAGGCGCGCACGAGCTCGTCGAGGGGCGGGTCGCCACCGACCGACACGTGCTCGACTCCGTGCGCGGCGGCGATCCGCTCGGCTTCGTCTCTCTGCGACCCGACCGCCAGTGCACAAAGCTCAAGCTCGGGATGGGCCTCGACGACCTCGAGCGCCTGCCGGCCGATCGAGCCGGTGGCGCCGAGGAGGGCGATGCGCTTCATCGCTCGCAGTCTAGGAGGGTTCGACGAGATAGCCGTTGTGCCGCCTGGACCGCGCCGCGCGCCTCGAGGCGGCGTCCTCAGTCGTGCCCGTACCTCAAGGTACGAACACTCCCTGCGTTCTTGCCTCGAAGCACGCAGCGCGACCAGACAACGAAGACAATCTCGTCGAACCCTCCTAGGCTCCGCTCCCGTGGACTACGCCGCGCTCGTGGCCGAGCACCTCCCAACTCCGCCTGCCCGCGTCCTCGAGGTCGGCTGTGGAGGCGGTAGGCTCGCGCTCGAGCTCGCGGGTCGGGGCTGGAACATGACCGCGATCGACCCCGAGGCCCCCGACGGGGAAATCTTTCGGCGTGTGGGGCTCGAGGACTTCGAGGAGCCGGAGACATTCGACGCCGTCGTCGCGCAGCGCTCGCTCCACCACATCCATGACCTTCACGCGGCTGTGGCCCGCATTGCGTCGCTCCTCGAGCTGGGCGGGCCGTTCGTCCTGGTCGAGTTCGCGCACGAGCGGCTCGACGGGGACACGGCCGACTGGTATCTCGGACAGCTCGGTGCGCTCCACGCCGCCGGACGGGCGGAGGCTCCGCCCCGGAGCGTCGAGAAGCTCCGGGCGGAGTACGACGGGCTCCACACGAGCGAGGCGATGCTCCAGGCCCTTCGGAAACGCTTCGACGAGCAGCTCCTCGAGTGGATGCCGTACCTCCACGGTGAGCTCGGCGGCGTCGCCAGTGAGGCTCTGGAACAAACCCTGATCGACGCGGGCGCGATCGAGGCAACGGGGTTCAGGTGGGTCGGTACCTCGCGGGCGGGATAAATCCCGCCACTACAGATGCGGGGGTGTAGGGGCCGGACTTGTCCGGCCCGCGCGTGCTTCAGATCAGCGCGAGGAGCACGTAGTACGCGGCCGGGCCGGCGAACAGGAGGCTGTCGATCCGGTCGAGCACACCGCCGTGGCCGAGGAGGACTCGGCCCGTGTCCTTCGCGCCGAGGTCGCGCTTCACCAGTGACTCGAAGAGATCTCCAACCGTCGCGGCGGCCACGATAACCGCACCGACGACGATCGAACGCCAGTCGGCGGCGAACTCGCTCGAGTACAGGGCGAAGAAGCTGGCCACGATCCCCGCGAGTGCCCCGGCCACGAAGCCCTCCCAGGTCTTCCCGGGCGAGAGCACCGGGGTCATCTTGTGGCGCCCGGCGAGACGGCCGCCCACGAACGCGACCGTGTCGACGGCGAAGACGACGATGAAGACGGCGATGAGCGCTTCCTGCCCGACGTCAGGCAGATCGCGGATCAGGAGGAGATGGCCGAGCCCGAACCCGATCCAGCCGGCGCCGAAGATCGTCGACGCCATGGCCACCGTCGTCGACTGCCGTGTCGCCGCCACGGCTGCGAAGAGGAATGTGAGCGGAAACACGACGAGGAAGCCGCCGAGGAGCCACTCGGCCCCCTCGAGCTGTGCCCCGACGAGCGCGCCGAGGACCCCTGCGTAGCCTGCGAGGACAAGCGGCCGAAGGGGTCGTGCGAGCCGGTAGAGCTCGTGTAGCGCGACCAAGCCCGCTCCTGCGACGAGCGCGAAGAGGAACCAGCCGCCGAGATACGCGAAGCCGAGGACGAGCGGAAGGCCGGCGGCCGCGACGGCCACCCGCGAAATCAGCGAGCTCACCTCTTGACTAGCCTCGACCGCAACGCCAAGGGCCGGCTGATATCGCGAGCGAAGCGAGGCGAGTAGATCCCCCCGCGGGAAATGCGAAGCATTTCTCGCGGCTACTCATCGACCGCCGAACCGGCGGCGGCGGCCTGCATACTCGGTCAGCGCCTGGCGTAGGTGGCTCTCACCGAAGTCGGGCCAGAGAGTGTCGACGAAGACGAGCTCCGTGTACGCGAGCTGCCAGAGGAGGAAATTCGACACCCGGAGCTCGTTCGAGGTGCGAATCAGGAGATCCGGCTCCGGCATCTCAGGCGCGTAGAGCCGGGCGCCGATCGCGTTCTCGTCGACGTCGCGCGGGTCGACACCGTCCTCGACGATGCGCCGCGTGGCCTCTACGAGCTCGTCGCGGCCGCCGTAATCGAAGGCGATCCAGAGCTGAAGCCGCTCGTTGGCGAGCGTTTCCTCCTCGAGCTCGGCCATCTTGGCCCGCATCGCGTCGCTGGCCCGGTCGCGCCTGCCGATGAAGCGAACGCGAACGCCTTTGCGCACGAGGTCTGGCAGCTCGCGCTCGATCGTCTCGACGAAGATCTCCATGAGGGCCTCGACCTCCGCGGGCGGGCGCGACCAGTTCTCCGTCGAGAACGCGTAGACGCAGATCGACTCGACCCCGAGGTCGAGGGCCGCCTCGACAGTCCTGTGCAGCGCCCGTGCGCCGGCGCGATGCCCAGCCGCGACGGGCAGAGCCCGCCTCCGTGCCCAGCGGCCGTTCCCGTCCATGATGATCGCGATCGCCCGCGCGACCTCCGGGAGCTCGTGCTCGGGGGCGGGCCGAAGCCCGCGGAGCGTGCGCAGCTTGGTGATGAGGCTCATCGCTCGTGGAACGGGAGGTCCTCCTAGACCTCCATGATCTCCTCTTCCTTGCGCTTCAGGGCCTCGTCGATCCGCTTCACGTGCTCGTCGGTGAGCTTCTGGGCGCGGTCCTCGGCGCGCCGCTCCTCGTCGTCGCCGACCTCGCCGTCACGGACAAGCTCCTTCAGGTCGTGCATGACGTCCCGGCGGATGTTCCGAACGGCCACGCGCCCCTCCTCGGCCAGGTGGCGGACGATCTTCACGAGCTCCTTGCGCCGCTCTTCGGTGAGCTGCGGGATCGGCAACCGGATCAGCTTGCCGTCGTTCGAGGGTGTCAGACCGAGGTCGGACTCCTGGATCGCTCGCTCGATCGGCTTCACGGAGCCCGGGTCATACGGCTGGACGGTCAGGAGACGCGGCTCGGGAACGTTGATCGTCGCGAGCTGTTTGAGGGGCGTCTTCTGGCCGTAATAGTCGATCTCGACTGCGGTCGAGGAGCGCCGTCGAGGCACGTCCGGTCCGCACGGTGTTGAACTCGTGGGCGGCCGCCTCCACGGACTTGTCCATCCTCCGCTCGGCATCCGTCAGCAGGTCGTCCATCATGGCCACGTCAGGCCTCCTTTCCGTCGCTCGTGATGACGGTGCCGATTCTCTCGCCTCGAGCCACCCGCTCGATGTTGGTGGCGTCGTCGAGCCCGAACACGTGAATCGGCAGCCCATTGTCCATGCAGAGCGAAAGCGCCGTCACGTCCATGACTCGCAGGTCTCGCTCGAGCGCCTCGCGGTGCGTCAGCGCGGGCAGGAACTCCGCGTCGGGATCCTGGCGAGGGTCGCCGGCGTAGACGCCGTCCACCCCGTTCTTGCCCATGAGGAGCGCGTCGGCACCGATCTCGAGGGCTCGGAGAGCCGCCGCCGTGTCGGTCGTGAAGAACGGGTTGCCCGTGCCGGCCGCGAAGATGACGACCCGCCGCTTCTCGAGGTGCCGGATCGCGCGGCGGCGAATGTAAGGCTCGGCCACCTCGCTGACGTTGATCGCCGAGAGGATGCGCGTGTAGACACCGTGGTGTTCGAGCGCGTCCTGCACCGCGAGGCAGTTCAGGAGCGTGGCGAGCATGCCCGCGTAGTCTCCGGTCGCGCGGTCCATGCCGTTCGCGGCCGCGTCCATGCCGCGGTAGATGTTGCCGGCACCGATGACGAGCGCGGTCTCGACGCCGAGCTCGTGCACCGCCTTGACCTCACGGGCAATCGCGGCGATCCGCTCGGGATCCATCCCGTACTCCTGCTCGCCGAGTAGCGCCTCCCCAGAGAGCTTGAGGACGACGCGACCGAAGGCGGCCGTGCTGGCAGCGGGCTCGGCAACCATCTAGTGCCCCTCGAGGTGATGCTGTCTAGCTTCCGGGTCGCAGGCACCAAGCCCGGAGCCGCACTCGTCCGCGGCCAAGACCGGTGGCCTTGGCAAGGGTGAGGGTGGTTCCTGGCGTCGCGTGATCGCGGGCCGGAAGCGGGCGTGTATTGCCTGGAGGGGCACTATGTCAGGGCGAAGCGCGCATACTCCCGCACCTCGGCGCCGTGCTCGCCGAGCGCCTTGCCGACGGTCAGCGACGTGTCGTGGATCCACGGCTGGTCGAGGAGGACGCTCTCGGCAAAGTACCGCTTGGCCAGCATGCCTTCGACGATCTTCGGGCGCACGTCCTCGGGCTTCGAGGTCACGTCGGGAAGCTTCTCGTACACGGCTCGCTCCTCGGCAACCTTCTCCTCAGGCACCTCGTCACGCGTCCGGAACTCGGGATTCGCGAACGAGATGTGCTGGGCGAGCATGCGGGCGAGCTCAGGGCTCGCGTCCGCGAGGCGCACGAGGACGCCGATCTTCTCGGCCGGGCGGTGGACGTAGGCCTCGACGATCTCGCCGTTCTCGCCCGCGAACTGGGCCGCGCCGGCGACGACGACGTTCTCGCCGATCTTCGCCACGAGCTCGACCCGCTCATCCTCGAGCGCCTCGGCGGCCTCTGGGCCTTCCGCCTGAACACGCTCGAACACGGACCCGGCGAAAGCCAGGAAGTCCTGGTTCTTCGAGACGGGCTCGGTCTCGCAGCCGACCGCGACCATCGTGCCTGTGCCTCCGTCCACGCTCGCGAGCACCTTGCCCTCCGTGACTTCGCGGCCGGCTCGCTTCGCGGCCGAGGCCATGCCGCGCTCGCGGAGGAGCTGCTGCGCCGCATCGACGTCTCCGTCGGTCTCGACGAGCGCCCTCTTGCACTCCATCATCCCCGCGCCTGTCTTGTCGCGGAGCTCCTTGACCAAGCCGGCCGGGATCTCAGCCACCGGAAGGCTCCTCCCCGTTTCGGGCGGCCTCCTCCGCTGCGATGGCGTCTGCGCCCGGCTGCTCGCCGAGCGCGGCCTCTGACTCAGCTGCGGCTGCGGGCTCCTCCGGCTCCTCGGTCGCTTCGGCGGCCTCGCCGGCGGGCTCGGCCGCAACCGCGGCCGCTGCCTCCTCCTCGACGCGGCCGTTACCGCTCGGGGCCGTCATCTCCTCGGCGGTGACCTTCCCGCGGCCGGCCTCGACCGCGTCGGCGATCACGCGCACGATCAGGCTGCACGAGCGGATCGCGTCGTCGTTGCCGGGAATGATGTAGTCGGCGTCGTCGGGGTCGCAGTTCGTGTCGACGAGCGCCACGACGGGCAGCCCGAGCCGTCGCGCCTCGCGGATCGCGAGCTGCTCCTTCTTCAGGTCGACGACGAACACCGCGTCGGGCAGGCGCTTCATCTCAGCCACCCCGCCGAGGTTCGCCTCGAGCTTCTCGAGCTCTCCCTCGTTGGCGATGCGCTCCTTCGGCGGCAGCAAGGCGAGCTGTCCTTCCTCCTTGCGCCGGCGCAGCTCGTGGAGCCGCTCGAGCCGCTCCGAGATCGTGCGCCAGTTGGTGAGGAGACCGCCGAGCCAGCGATGGTTCACATAGGGCATCCCGACACGCTTCGCCTCCTCGGCGACCGCGTCCTGCGACTGCTTCTTCGTCCCCACGAAGAGGACGGAGCCGTCCCGCTCGGCCACGTTTCGGACGAACGCGTACGCCTGATCCAGGAGCTCCTGCGTCTGCTGGAGGTCGATGATGTAGATGCCCCCCCGCTCCGTGAAGAGGAAGCGGCGCATCTTGGGGTTCCAGCGGCGGGTCTGGTGGCCGAAATGCACCCCCGCCTCCAGGAGTTCGCGCATGCTCGCGACGGGCATCGAGTTCCTTTCGGTTTGTTGTCGCTACTGCCGGCGGCTGCGGATGGAACCGGGCGGAGTCGCCCGGCACCGCCACCCGCCCGATGCCGCCGGGTCGGTGGTCGGAAAGCGCTCGGAATGGTAGCCGAACATTCCCCTAAGCTGAGACATGAATGGGGGCGGCATCGGGGCAGTAAGAGCGTCCGCGTGGGATCTCGCGGTCGAGGGGGTCGAGGAAGCGCTCGCCGAGGGCGAGGCGCCGTCCCTCGCACGCCTCGGGCGACTCGGGCAGCTCGGCAGCCTGCCGTCGCTGATCGCCGCGCTCGAGTCCGGCGAGGATCCGGAGCCGCTCGCGGCCGACTTCGCGCGTGAGCGCCACTCGCTCGGGCTTTCGCCGCGTGAGGTCGTGGCGGAGCTCTTGGTCGTCGGCCGTGTCCTCGACCGCCACGGCGAGCACGAGGCCCGGGCGGCGCTCGACCGGTGCCTCCTCGCCTACTTCAGCCGCGTCACCGGCGAACTCTCCGACCGCGCGTCGCGTGATCCGCTGACGGGCCTCCTGCACCACCGAGCTTTCCACGAGCTCGTCCGCGCGGAGACCGTCCGCGCGCAGCGCTACCGAGGACGGCTTGCGCTCGTCCTCCTCGATCTCGACGACTTCAAGGCGGTCAACGACGGGAGCGGCCACGCCGAGGGCGACAGGCTCCTGCGTGCGTTCGCGCGCGCGCTAGGCCGGACGGCCCGCGAAACCGACAGCGTCGGCCGCCTCGGTGGCGACGAGTTCGCCGCGCTTCTCCTTCAGGCGGAGGAAACCGCTGTCGAGGCGTTCGTCGCGAGGCTTCGCGAGCGTCTACCGGCCGGGCTGGACTTCAGCGCGGGCGCGGCGTACGTGTCCGACGGCCTCGCTGACTCGGAGGCGCTCTTCGGGCTTGCCGACCGCCGGCTCTACGAGGCGAAGACGGCGCGAACGGCCTGAATCACCACATGCGTCGCGCGGCGGCGCCGCCGGCGAGTACGACGGCGAGCCCGAGGCCGAGAACGCCGCCCAGCCTGCCCCAGTCGCGTCCGGTTTCGGGCAGGGGTCCGAGCGTGACCACCTTTGGATCCCTCAGGCAGGCTGGAAGACCCCCGTACCAAGCGACACGGCAGACGTCCTGTGCGAGGAAGACGGTGCGCTCGCGTCCGACGACAGCCACCATGCGCCGCGGGGGGATGCCGTTGTAGGAGGCGACCTGTACCCGGCGGCCGTCAAGCCTGCCGGGACCGAGCTTGCCCGATTCCTTGCGGTTCGCAAGCTCAACTGGGTGGTACGAGCGGCCTCGGAATCGCAACGGCTCTTGGAGGCACTCGACCGTCGACGTGCCCTTCGGATGGGCACACCTGTCGCCGGCGACCCAGATCGCGCCGTCTTCCTCAGCGACCGCGATGCTGCTTGGAACGCCTTCGATGGTGTAGACAGGTTTCGCGTCGTAGCGGACGTCGCAGTCGTCCTCGCCGCCCGCCTCGAACGGATACTGGGCCGTGCCAGCGCGTTCGCCGAGCGCCGGGCCCGCGGCCGCCCCGAAGAAGTCGTAGGAGCCACCCGCGAAACGGAGCGGCGGATATGCGCAGGAGGTCGCCGCCGCGTCGCGCGCGGTCGCTCCGAACGCCACCACGACCACCACCACGGCAAGCGCTTTCACCATCTGGATAGACGTCGAGAACTAGCGCCGGTTGGCACTAGGAGGGTCTAGCGAAGCAGCCGGCCGTGCTGCTCGCCCCGAGCCGGCGTCCTCAGTCGCACCCGTACCTCAAGGTACGAGCGCTCCCTGCGTCCTTGGCTCGAAACGAGCAACACGACCAGACAACGAAGACCGTTTCGCTAGACCTCCTAGTCGCGGGCTTGGTCAAGGGCCGCGACGAGCGCCTCGGGCAACGGGGATTCCACCTCCAGCCCCTCGCCCGTGAACGGATGCGGAAACGCGAGGCGCGCCGCGTGGAGGAACTGGCGCTCGAGCCCGAGGTCGCCCGGGATTCCGTACACCGGGTCGCCGGATACTGGGAGGTCAATCGCAGCCAGGTGGACGCGGATCTGGTGCGTCCGGCCCGTCTCGAGCCGCACGTCGAGAAGTGCGTGGGCGGGCAGGAGCTCTCGAACCTCGAAGTGCGTGACCGCGTCGCGTGGATTGGCCGTGTCGAGGGAGTGCCGGGTCGGATCGTGGCGGTCGCGGCCGATCGGGGCTTCGATCGTTCCGCGCCGCGACCGGGGCCGCCCCCGGACGAGCGCAAGATACTCGCGCATGAGCTTCCGGCCCCGCAGAAGGGCCTGGAGCCGCCGATGTGCCTCGTCCGACTTGGCGACGACGAGGAGCCCTGACGTGTCGCGGTCGAGCCGGTGGACGATGCCGGGCCGCTCCGGCTCCTCTCCCCCGGCAACCGAGCGGCCGAGCAGCCCGTGGACGAGCGTGCCGGTCGGGTGCCCCGCCGACGGGTGGACGACGACGCCGGCCGGCTTGTCGACGACGAGCAGGTGCTCGTCCTCCCAGGCCACGCGGAGCGGAACGTCCTCCGGCACGAGCTCCGAGGTACGCGCCTCCGGCTCAAGCTCGAGGGTCTCCCCGCCGGCCAGGCGGTAGCTCTTCGGACGCAGCTCGCCGTCGACGCGAACCTTCCGCCCGGCGAGGAGCCGCTCTGCCGCGGCGCGGGAGCCGACCTCGTCGAGGCTCGCGAGAAACCGGTCGAGCCTCGCACCGGCTTCCTCGTCGGGAACCCTTACGACCAGTGGAGGCGCGCCTGCCACACGCCCATTCTCGCGCGCTCCTGCTAGGAAGACTCGCAGCTTCGGCGGAGACCGCCGTTCGAGCCGACGCACTGGTCGCGGCCGGGGCCGCCGTCCAGGTCGTTCCGCCCGCTGCCGCCGACCAGCCGATCGTTGCCGCCTCTGCCGAAGAGGTCGTCGACTCCTTCGCCGCCGAAGAGCTCGTTCACCGTGCCGGAGCCGCGCAGGCGATCCGCCTTCGACGATCCGGTCACGTCCTCCACGCTCAGCATCGAGTCCGTTCCCTCGGCCTGCGCGACGCGGCTCTCGAGGTCGACGACGGCCGCCCTCGTCGACTCCGCATACGAGACGAGGTCGGTGCCCGAGCCGCCGTCGACCAGGTCGTCGCCGCCGCCTGGCTCCAGGACGTCGTTGCCCGAGGCGCCGATGAGCCGGTCGTTGCCGCCGCGACCGCGCAGGGTGTCGTTCCCGCCGAGGCCGCAGAGGACGTCCGGCCCTGCCGTCCCGGTCAGCGTGTCCGCGCCAGGGCTGCCGAGCACAGTGCATTCGTCATCGTTTCGGATCGTGCCGGTGCCCATGCCGGCGGCCCCGGCGGTGACCCTGGCGTTCACCGGGGCCGACAGCACGACGGCCAGAAGCTCGTTCGGCTCTGCGAGGAGATCGCCCACGACGCTCACGACGACCGGCTCGCTCGTGTCGCCTGGGGAGAAGGTCAGCGTTCCGAGGCCCGCCAGGTAGTCCGCGGGGGCGAGCGCACCGGCGTCTTGCGTCGAGTAGGAGACAGAAACCGTCCGTGCGCTCGGCTCGGAGAGCGTGACGGTGAACGTCAGTGGCTTCGTGCCGGAGGCGCCCTCTGGAGTTCCAGGATCGTTGATCGTGAGCGATGGGACCGAGTAGACGTCGAATGTCACCGTCGCGACGGCCGAGTCGGCCTGACCGTCGTTCACGCGGAAGGTCAGCGAGTCCGTGCCCGTGAAGCCGGGGTCGGGTGTGTAGGTGCGGTCGGAGCCCGTGCCGCTCAGTGCGCCGTGTGTCGGCCCGCTCAGGATCGCGTACGAGAGCGTGTCGCCGTCCACGTCCGCCGCCTCGAGCGTGAAGCCCACCGCGGTGTCCACGTCCGTGTCGACCGCGCCGTCGCTCACAGTCGGCATGTCGTTCATGGACTGAACCGAGAGCGACACGGTCGCCACATTGGAGTCGGCCTGCCCGTCATTCACCCGGAAGGTGAATGCGTCCGGCCCGTGGTAGTTCGCGGCCGGCGTGTAAGTGCGGCTCGTGCCCGCGCCGGAGAGGGAGCCGTGCGCGGGCCCGCTGACGATCGCGTACGTGAGAGCGTCGCCGTCCGCGTCCGACGCCCCGAGCGTGAGCGCCTTCGCCGCGTCCTCGTCGGTCGTCGCGGAACCGTCGCTTGCAATAGGCACGTCGTTTACGGAACCCGCGGCGATCGAGACGGTGGCGGCGTTCGACTCCGCGTTGCCGTCGTTCGCCGTGAAGGTGAACGAGTCCGCGCCGTGGTAGCCGGCGTCGGGCGTGTACGTCCGGGAGGCACCTGAACCCGAGAGCGTTCCGTGGCTCGGCCCGGCTCCGATCGAGTACGTGAGGGGATCTCCCTCCGCGTCGGTGGCGGAGAGAGTGAGGGCCGTGGCAGTGTCCTCGTCGGTCGAGACCGCTGTGTCGGCCGCGACAGGCGGGTCGTCGACCGCCGTGACGGTGAGCGTGACGGTCGCCAGGTTCGAGTCCGCCGAGCCGTCGTTGACCTGGAACGTGAAGGAGTCGGTGCCGCTCCAGTTGGCGGCCGGCGTGTAGGTGCGGGCGGCGCCCGCGCCCGTGAGCACGCCATGTGCGGGCGCGCTCACGGTCGTGAAGGCGAGGCTGTCCCCGTCCGGATCAGACGCGGCTAGCGTGACCGCTGCCGCCACGTCCTCGTTCGTCGTCGCCGAGCCGTCAACGGCGACCGGCGGGTCGTTGACGGCGCTGACGGTGATCGTCACGGTGGCGACGTTCGACGTCACGACCCCGTCGTCTGCCTCCCAGGTGAACGAGTCCGGGCCGTGGTAGCCAGGATCCGGCGTGTAGGTGCGGCTCGCCCCGGTCCCGGTCAGCGTGCCGTGGTTCGGCCCACTGACGACTGAGTAGGCGAGCGGGTCGCCGTCGGCGTCAGTTGCGCTGAGCGCGATGTCCTTCGACGTACCCTCGTCCGTAAGGACGGTCGAGCTCGACGCGACCGGCGGGGCGTTGACGTCCTCGACCGTGATCGAGATCGTGGCGACGTTCGAGCCTGCGGTGCCGTCGTTCGCCGAGAAGGTGAACGAGTCGGGGCCTTCGTAGCCGGGGTCGGGTGTGTACGCGCGAATCGAGCCGGTTCCCGAGAGGGTGCCGTGGGCCGGGCCGGCGACGACCGCATACGTGAGCGTGTCGTCGTCGACGTCCGAGGCCGTGAGGGGGATACGCGTCGCCGCGCCCATGTCGGCCGAAGCCGAGCCGTCCGCAGCGACCGGCGCGTCGTTGACCGGGTCGACGGTGATCGTGACGGTCGCCGTTCCCGAGCCGCCTCTCCCGTCGTTGACGACGTACGAGAACGAGTCGCTCCCGTCGAAGTTCGCGTCCGGCGTGTACGTCCGGCTTGCGCCCGTCCCGGTCAGCGTGCCGTGGGCCGGTGCGGTCGTGATTGCGTGGGTGAGCGGATCACCGTCGGGGTCGACGCCGCCCAGCGAGACCGCTAGCGGAGTGTCTTCATTGGTCGTCACGCCTTGATCGGTCGCCGCCGGAGCCTCGTTCGCGCCGGCCTGGCACGTGCCCGCGGGCGCGTCGAAGGAGCGAAGGTTGTCGACGAACGCGGCCGAGTCGAGGATGTCGTCGCTCGCATCGAAGACCGAGAGGTAGAGCGAGTGCGGGCCGGGCGTCACCGGCGTCCGGACCTCGAGGCGCGGTGTACTCCCGTTGTACTCCGTGCCGTTCGCCTCGACGACGCGGCCCGGGTCGAAGAACGCGCTCTTGACGCTGACGATCCTGCCGGTGCCGTCGAAGGCGAAGTTGTCGGGAGCGGTGATGACGTCACCGGAGACGCTCCAATCGGACGTGTCGAGCTCCGCCACGAAGCCGTCGTTGATCTCGGCGACGAAGAACGGATACTCCTCGCTCGCGAAGACGAGGTCGAAGCCGAGACAGTCGGCTCCGGCCGGAACGGCGAGATCGAGCCGGAGGATCGAGACGTCGAAGGCGCCGCGAAGCGCCGTCCCATTCGAGCGTCCGGCGGCGGCACTGTCATCCGGCGGCGCCGCAAGCGCGGCCTCGCCGGTGGTCAGGAGCGCCTGCGAGCCGTCCGTCACCGGCAAGAGGGACGTGGTGGCGCCGTCGTCCGCGTGCGCGTCAGCCGCGCTGCAAGCGAGCCAGCGCTCCCCCGTCAGGAGCCCACCGTCGTCGATCGCCGCACCGAGGGTCGGGCAGTGGTTGACAGTGATCGACACGGATGCAATAGCCGTGCCGCCCTGGCCGTCGTCCACTGTGTACGTGAAGGAGTCGGCGCTACCGCCGTAGGCAGGATCGACGACGTACTTGACCCGCGGCCCAGCCTCGGTCGTGACCACCTGCGCCGTACCGTGCGCGGGCGTCGACACGCCTGTGATCGAGAGCGGGTCGAGATCCGGGTCGGAGTCGTTCGCGAGCACGTCGACGATCGTCTCGCCGGCGAGAGCGGTCACCGCGTCGTCCTGGGCTAGCGGAGCGGCCGCGAGTGCCGAGCCCGGAAGCAGGCAAAGGCCGGCCAGACAGGCCACTGCGGCGACGGCGCGGCGAGCGAGCATCCCTCCGCGCCATCGGCAGGGGCGATAGGCGTCTCAATCACCCGGGCTGTCAGCTGCTGAGCGTCGTCGGGACGCGCTGCGGAGCGGGCGGGCGACGCTCGGCGAGGATGAGCGCCGCCATGAGGATCCCGACCCCGGAGACGATGAAGGTGTCGGCGAGGTTGAACGCGGGCCAGTACGTGAGGTCGAGGAAGTCGGTCACATGGCCGAGCCGGATCCGGTCGACGAGGTTCCCGAGGCTGCCGCCGATCAGGAACCCGAGGGCGATCGGCAGCACCGGGTGTCTGGCGCCCGAGCGGGCGAAGTAGCCGACCATCCAAAGGATCGCGATCGCAGTCAGGAGCGTCACCGGCCCCGCCCAGGTCGAGAAGATCCCGAATGCGATGCCCGAGTTGTGGACGTGGTGGATCGAGAGCGGGCCCAGAACCTCGTACGACTCGCCGCGGTCGAGCGTTGAGACGACGATCTGCTTCGTGACCTGATCGGCCACGAGCGCCGCGAGCGCGATTGCAACGAGCGCAAGCCAGTGGAACGGCCTGGCCGCAAGCGACCGCTCAGCAGACGAGATAGGCGCCCTGCCGTCCGTGGCCGATCCGACGCGAACGTCGATCAGCCGCGGGGAGGGATTCGTCAGCCCCTCTCGTCGAGCCTCTTGCACTCGATGCACATCGTCGCGTACGGCATCGCCTCGAGGCGCTCCTCCGCGATCGTGCTCCCGCAGCGCACGCATGTCCCGTATGTCCCTTCGTCGATCCTCGAAAGCGCAGCGTCGATGTCCGCGATGACGTGCTCCGTGTTGTCCTCGAGCGTGTAGTCGAGCTCGCGCATGTACGTCGCCGTGGCGACGTCGGCGAGGTGGTTGTCGTAGCTCTCCTCCTCGGTCTCGTCCTCGAGCGAGACCGTGTTGGCGTCGTGCATGATGCGATAGGCGTGCTCGGCGCTCTCGCGGTGGACGAGGAGAAGCTTCCGAAAACGGTCGACGTCCACGCGTTCCCCCGCGATGGGACGTGCCATCGAAGCTGGGTCGGAACCGGCCGCCACCGGCTCAGTATAGGAGCCTCTGATGCGGTGGGGCCTCGTCACCGAAGTGCGATGGGTGGTGTGAGGCAAGGACGCAGGGAGCGCCGATATGACGACATATCGGTGCGACTGAGGACGCCTCCTCACGCCGCCCAGCGTGCTTCGGGGGCTCAGTGCCCTACTGCGTCAGGGGCTCCAGCGCTAAGCGGCTCGCTCGGGCGCATCGCGGACGTCCGTATCCGCTTCTACTCGGTCGAGCGAGCGCAGGAGAAACGCCTTGTACTCGGCGCGCATGTCGCTTTCGAGCGACTTGAGGCGGCGAATCTCTGCGGTGACGCGTTCTCGCTCGGTCTCGGCCGAGATCGTCGTCTCGCGGGCCTTCGCCCTTGCCTCCTCGAGGATGAGGTCGGCCTCGCGTCGCGCCTGCGAGCGGATGTCGTCGGCCGAGCGCTCCGCGGACACGAGCGTGTTCCGGAGCAGGACTTCGAGCTCCTTGAAGCGCGCGATCTCTCCCTCCATACGCTCGAGCTCCTCGCGGAGGTCGGCACGCTCGCGCCAGACGCCCTCGTAGCTCTCGACGATCCGGTCGAGGAGGTCGTCGACGATCCCCCGGTCGTAGCCGAAGGGTCGGCGACCGATATCGACGTGCCGGATCTCGACAGGCGTGAGGGTCATCGGACCCGTCTCTTTCACCGCCCGACGCGGTCTCCCTGCCTCAGCGCAGTGAGCCGATCGCCTGAATCACGATCCGCTCGACGACGATCAGGACGACGATCGCGATGATCGGCGAGAGGTCGAGCCCCATGCCCCCAGCCCTGATCGACGGTACGAAGCGCCTGAAGATCCGAATGTACGGGTCGACGACGTCATAGAGAAACCGCTGCAACCGGTTCAGCCACACGTTGTATGGGAGCGGTATCCAGCTCGAGATGATGTACGCCAGGATGCAGGCGAAGTAGACGGTGAACAGGACGTCGACGAACGACTGAGCAGTCGAGATGGCGTCCCCGAGTGGCACGCGGGGAATCTACCGCCGGAGGCCGCCAGAGGCGGCCGGGCGAGTTGCGCTGCTTTTCGCGCGACTCGCATGGAGGGCGCGCTCGGCGCGCCCGTTCACGCGAGCGGGCGAGGCATGCCTCGCCCCTACGGATACTCAGGGTGGTATTCCCTAGGACTGGTTGTAGAAGCCGCGCTCGACGAGGCGTGCGCGCTCTTCCGCCGACACGTCGACGTTCTGTGGGGTCAGAAGGAAGACCTTGTCGGCGATCCGCTGCATGCCGCCGTTCAGGGCATACGTGAGGCCGCTCGAGAAGTCGATGAGCCGCTTCGAGAGCTCCGTGTCGGCACTCTGGAGGTTCAAGATGACCGGCGTCGCGTCCTTGAAGCGATCTGCGATCGACTGCGCGTCGTTGAAGCTCCGCGGGACGACGAGGTGCACCTTCACGTTCGCCGACGCGACGGCCTCGAGCTGCGGCCGGGCGTTGCGCGGCGGGCGCAGGACGGCGGTCCGGCCCCGGTCGCCGGGCGCCTCGGGCTCCGACCAGTCCTCGAACTCTGGGCCGCGGCGGCGGGCACGGCGCTCGCTGATACGACGGACGTTGGGCCGCTCGCCGTAGGAGCGCTCGAGCTCCTCCTCGGGGTCGTAGGCCTCGTCGTCCCAGACCTCGTCCTCCTCGACGATGCCGAAGTAGACAAGCGCGCGGTTCCAGACGTTACCAACACCCATGCGACGGGATGTTAGCGGCCGAACAGGTTCGATCCCACTCGCACGAACGTCGCGCCCTCGTCGACTGCGACCCGGTAGTCCTGCGAGGTTCCCATCGAGAGCTCACCGAGCCCGTGCTCCTCGGCGAGCTCACGCAATCGCCGGAAGAGCGGCCGTGACCGCTCGGGCTCGTCGGTGAACGGCGGCATGGTCATGAGCCCCCGGATCTCGACTCCTTCGCCCCGGGCCGCCTCGAGGAAGCCGGCCAGCTCGCCCTCGGAAACCCCGCTTTTCGACTCCTCCCCGGAGAGGTTCACCTCGACGAGCGCCGGGATCGTAAGCCGCCGCGCGGACGACTCCGAGGCGAGCGAATGGACGAGCTCGCAGCGCTCTGACACGTCCTTCGCCTTCCGGGACTGCAGGTGGCCGATGAAGTGCCACCGGAAGGCGTCGCGGAAACGCTCCTGCTTCGCGGCGAGATCCTGAGCCCGGTTCTCCCCCACCACCTCCACCCCGGCCTCGGCGAGCACCGCCATGTCGTCGACGGACACGTACTTCGTGGCCACCACGATCGTGACGCCCGGCCCCACCTCCTCGCAGAGCTTCCCGTACCGCTCCCGAACGGCCTCAGGCGACGTAGCCGATCACCCCTTGCCTACCGGTCACGCCGCCGTCGCGGCGATGGGAGAAGAAGAGGTCGGGCCGGCAGGCTGTGCAGAGACCCGTCTGCTCGACCGACTCGACACCCGCCTCGCGGAGCGCGCGCTCGGCGGCGCCGCCCAGGTCGAGGTTTCGCCCTCGCAGCACATCGTCGCCGAACCGTTCCCGGAAGGGCTCGGCGACCTCCGCCCCAACCTCGTAGCAGCACGGCCCGATGCCCGGCCCGATCGCGGCGGCGAGCGGCCCGCCTTCGAGGGCGTCGGCGCCGGACTCCACAATCCCGGCCAGGAGCCCTCGCCACCCGACATGGAGGACCGCGAGCGCGGGCGAGCCGTGCCCGTTCGCGCGGCAGAGCGCGATCGGGAGGCAATCGGCGGCGATCAGCATCACCGCCTCGCCCGGCTGGTCCGTCCAGAGGCCGTCGCAGGGCTCGAAGTCCGCGCCCGCCCGAGTGACCCCGCGCCGGTCTGCCCGCGCCACACGCGCTCCATGTCGTTGCATGGCCATGGCGGCCGTGTCCGCGTCCGCGCCGACCTCCTCGCAGAGCCGCCTGCGGTTCTCGCGCACGCGCTCGGGCTCGTCCGCTGTGAGGAGCCCGAGGTTCAGGGACGCGTACGGCCCTTGGCTGACCCCGCCGAGCCGCGTCGAGAACGCGACCCGGTAGGGGCCGGGCGCCTCCCACGGAAACAGGGTCATCCGCCGACCAGCGCGATCATGAACTGCGCCGTCTCGGTGTAGGCGTCGTCCATCAGCGTGAAGAACTCCTGCTGGAAGAGGATGATCGCACCGAAGAGGACGAACATCCCGTAGCCGTCGAGGGCGCTCCAGCTCGCGTAGGCGCGGTCGGGAAGGAGCGCGCCGACGATCCGCGAGCCGTCGAGCGGCGGCACCGGCAGCAGGTTGAAGATCCCGAGCACGATGTTGACGATGAACGCCTGGAAGCCGACGTCGAACCAGATGCCCTCCGGGTTGCCGTGCACGAGGTACGCACCGGCTATCAGGGCGAGCAGGAAGTTCGTGGCCGGCCCGGCCGCCGCCACGACGGCCATGCCCTCCTTCGGCCGCCGAAAGTAGCCCGGCTGGACGAGCACCGGGCGCGCCCAACCGAACATGAGGCCGGTCGTGAAGTACGTGACCGCGAACATCACGGTGCCGAGCGGGTCGAGGTGCGAGATGGGGTTCAGGGTCAGCCGGCCCTGCTCGCGCGGCGTCGGGTCGCCCAGCCGCGTCGCGACGACGGCGTGCGCGAGCTCGTGAAGGACGAGGCTGACGAGCAGGAACGGGATCAGCCAGAGGAAGATCTCGAGGTCGCTGGCGCCGGTCATCGCGCGGCTCCGACGAGCGCCTCGGCGGCCGCCAGCTCGTCCTCGCGCCCGTCGAGCTCTCCGTTCAGCTTCCTGCGCAGGAGCTCGTCGAGGATCTCGCCAACACGCGGCGACTCTGTGACACCGAGCTCCGCGAGGTCGCGACCCGAGACCTCGAGCCGGACGGCCCGGAGCTCCTCGAAGTAGCGGACGAGCTCGGAGCGTCCTCCGCAGGAAGGCGGCACGCCGACCCCGGCCAGGGCGAGCAGGGCGCCGTCGGGGGCGTGTGGCTCGACCCGCGCCCGGATCGTTGCCGGGTCGTCGGCCTCGGCCACCAGGGCGCGAAGCCGCGGAGCGACCGTGACGGCGTCGGCAATGAGCTCTGCGTCGCGGCTCCGGATCTTCAGGCGACCGAACCAGTCCAGGAGCTCGTCGGGCGGGAGCCGGCGGGCCAGGACGCCCAGCCTGAGCCGCCAGCGCGGCACGTCGGGCGCGTGCGTGTCACGTACCGCGTCCACCTCGCCGATCAGCCGCACGGCCTCCTCGTCGGCCGCGAGATGCGGGTGGATGGAGCGGTCGATGCCGAGCTCGTGCAGCCGCGCGATCGACGCCGCGATCTCGTCCTCGGACAGGAGAGCCTGGAGCTCGTCGCGGAGTCGTGCCGAGGAGAGCTCGCCCACCAGGTCCATCTCGACGCACGCCCGGGCGAGCGACGCGGTGTGCGCGTCCATCCGAAAGCCGTAGCGGTTCTCGTACCGGATGGCCCGGAAGATCCGCGTCGGGTCGTCGATGAACGACAGATTGTGGAGGACGCGCACGCGCTTCTGGCTCAGGTCGTCGAGGCCGCCGAATGGATCGACGAGCCGCCCGAAGTCCTCGCCCTTCAGGCTGGCCGCCATCGCGTTGACCGTGAAGTCGCGCCGGAAGAGATCCTGGCGGATCGACGCCCGCTCGACGCGCGGCAGGGCGGCCGGATAGTCGTAGAACTCCGTCCTGGTCGTCGCGACGTCGACCCGCTCGCCGTTCGGCAGGACCACGATCGCGGTGCCGAACTTTTCGTGCGGCACGGCACGACCTCCGAGGGCTTCTGCGAGTGCGTGCCCGAACGCGATGCCGTCGCCCTCGACCGCGACATCGAGGTCGAAGGCGGGCTCGCTCATGAGGACGTCCCGCACGGCGCCGCCGACGAGATAGACGCCGTCGTAGCCTTCGCTGACAGCCTGGATCGCTTCGAAGATCTCGCGGCGTGCGTCGAGAGCTTCGAGCTGGTCGGCGATGTTCGCCGCCACGGCCGCGGGCTCGGATCTCTTCTGTCCGTAGGCCGAGAGGAGGTCGCTTCGCGTGACCACCCCGACGATCTCGCCGGCGCGGACAACAGGCACGCGGCCCGCGTCGGTCGACGCCATCAGCCTCTGGAGCTCGGCGAGCGGCGTGGCGTCGTCGCACGTCACGACGTTCGAGGTCATCACCGACTTGACGGGCGCGTGCGAGAGGCCGTGGCCGATCGCCTTGTCGAGATCCTCGCGCGTGACGATGCCCTCGAGCCCGTGCGGCTCGCCGACGAGCAGACCGCTCTGCCGGTGCTGCTGGCAGATGACCATCGCGTGCGAGACGGAATCCTCCGGGCCGACGAACCTGGGTGGACGCGACATCAGGTCGTCGGCCGTGAGGGCACGGCGGACTGCGCCGGGGAGCGCTTCGAGCACTCGCTCGCGCGCGTCGGAAAGAGAGCCGCGGTACAGGGCCGCCGCCGCTCGAGTGTGTCCCCCACCGCCGAGCGCCCGCGCGACAACGGACGCGTCGAGCTCGGCGACACGCGCCCGTGAGACGCAGACGACGCGCTCGTCCATCTCGACGAGGCAGACCAGGCCGCGCGCGTCCGTGACGTCGAGGATCTTGTGGGCCAGGTTCGAGACGCCGTCTACGTACTCAGGCCAGGAGATCGCCCCGACGAGCACCTCGAGCCCGATCGCATCATGGCTCTCGAGGGCGCCCAGAAGCGCGTCGAAGAGCGCGCGCTCGGGTCCTCCGAGAGGCGTGTGGAGGAACTGGGCGACGAGCTCCTGCCGGGCGCCGTGACGCAGGCACCAGGCGAGGGCGTCGGCGTCGCGCTGGGTCACGTCCCCATAGGTCAGCGAGCCCGTGTCCTCGTGAATACCGAGCGCGAACACGGTCGCCTCGAGCGGCGTCGGCTCGAGCTCCCGTTCGGCAAGGACGCCCACGAGGGTGGTCGTCAGCGCACCGTCCTCAGAGAGGACGACGTTCTCGACCGGCACCCAGTCGGGCGGCTCCGTGCCGTGGTGGTCGAAGACGAGAACGTCGACCTCTTCGCGGCGAGCGATCTCCTCGAACTCGCCGAGCCGGCTCGGATGGACGGTCTCGACGACGATCAGCCTCGTTACTTCGTCGGGGTCGATGCGGCCGGTCTCGGCGATATCGAGCTCGTCGGCGTGCAGCCGGTAGAACTCACGCACGTTCCGGTTCAGCGAGCCGGTTAGGGCGACCGAGGCGCCCGGGTAGAGGCGTCGCACGGCGAGCATCGACGCAAACGCGTCGAAGTCCGTGTTCATGTGCGTGACGATGACGTCCACGCACTAGAGGTTAGTGCGGTCTGAGGCCGCTCCTGCCCGCCGCCCGGATTACAGGTGGGCCACGGCCTCGATCTCGACGAGGGCGCCGGACGGGAGACCCGCAACCTGGATCGTGGCTCGGGCGGGGGGCTCGTTGCCCAGCCGCTCGCGGTAGACCTCGTTCATGTCCGCGAAGTCGCCGAGATCGACCAGGTAGATCGTCGTCTTCAGGAGCTGCTTCAGGCTCGAGCCGGCTTCGACCAGGATTGCTTCAAGGTTCCGCATCGCCTGGCCGGTCTGCTCGGCGATTCCTCCCTCGACCAGGTCGCCTGTGGACGCGTCGATGCCGAGCTGCCCGGAGACGAAGACGAGCTCTCCGTAGCGGATGCCCTGCGAATACGGTGCGCCTTGAAACGGCGCCGGGGCCTGCTCCGTGCGGATCACTTGCTTGCCGGGCACGGCGGCACCCTATAGAAGCTCCGCAATTTCCACCGAAAACGTGCGGCTCGCCTCGCGACTGTCCGGTGCGCGTACTATCCTCCGCCGCCGTGGACGCACCTCGCCCGCTGCCGCGGCGGGCTACGGAGGAGGCTTTCGGCCGTCGCCGCGACGGGAGTGTGGCTCGGCTCGAGCTTGAGGTTGCTCGGCTCCGGGCCGAGCGGGAAGGACTTCGTGCCGATCTAGAGCTTGCGCGCGCGTGGGTTCGCGACCTGCTCCATTGGGGTGGCATGGCGCAGGTGTCGCGGGCAACCGAGACCAAAGCGCGTCCGCGCACCGGACGTCGCCTCGCGACGGTGCTCGCGCTCGTCGGCGCTCCGTGGGCCCTGCTCGGCGGCGTGATCGCCGCCGCGGTCGCGTTCCTCTAGGAGTCAGCCTTCGACGCGTTCGATCGACGCGCCCAGCGCTCGCAGGCGCTCGTCGATCCGTTCGTACCCGCGGTCGATCTCCCGGATGTTCCCGATCGTGGACGTACCCTCGGCACAGAGCGCGGCGATCAGCATCGCCATGCCGGCGCGGATGTCGGGGCTGACCATCCGCTCGCCGTAGAGCTTCGCCGGGCCGTTCACGATCGCGCGATGTGGGTCACAGAGGATGATTCGCGCGCCGAGGTTGATGAGCTTGTCGACGAAGAAGAGGCGGTTCTCGAACATCTTCTCGAAGATCAGCACGGTGCCCTCGGCCTGCGTGGCGACCGCAAGCACGATCGAGGTGAGATCGGCCGGGAACGAGGGCCAGGGCCCGTCCTCGATCTTCGGGATCTGCGAGCCGAGGTCGTCCCGGACGACCAGCTCCTGCGTGGTCGGCACGCGGATCGTTGTGCCGTCCACGGCCCAGCTGACGCCGAGCCTCTCGAAGCCGGGCCAGACGGCGATCAGGTGCGCGGGATCGACGTCCTCGATGACGAGCTCACCCTCGGTGACGGCGCCAAGGCCGACGAAGCTCGCGACCTCGATGTGATCCGGGCAGATCCGCCATTCGCGCCCGCGGAGGCGATCGACGCCCTCAATTCGGATCACGTTCGACCCAATGCCCTCGATACGGGCTCCCATCGCGTTCAGGAAGTTGCAGAGATCCTGGACGTGCGGCTCGCAGGCGGCGTTTCCGATCACGGTCTCGCCGCGTGCCAGCACGGACGCCATGACGGCGTTCTCCGTTCCGGTGACAGAGGCCTCGTCGAGGAAGAGGTGGGCGCCGACGAGCCCGTCCGCGCGAAGCGTGAGCCGCCGGTTCGCGACGGCCGTCGCGCCCAGGCGCCCGAACGCGTCGATGTGGGTGTCGATGCGCCGCCGCCCGATCACGTCGCCGCCGGGCGGCGGCACGATCGCCTCGCCCTCTCGAGCGAGAAGCGGGCCGGCGAGCAGGATCGACGCACGGATGCGGCTACAGAGCTCCTCGTCGAGCTCGCGCTTGGCGATCTGAGCGGCATGGATCCGGATCTGCCCGTCCCCGAGGTGCTCTATGTCCGCCCCCAAGTCTCCGGCGAGCTCGAGCATGGTCTCGACGTCTGTGATCGCCGGGACGTTCGAGAGCGTCACCGGCTCGTCTGTGAGGAGGCACGCAGCGATGATCGGGAGGGCCGCGTTCTTGTTGCCGGCGACTCGCACCGAGCCGTTGAGCGGCCGCGCCCCCTCGATGACGAACGACTCACTGACGACACTCGTGACAGCCACGGTCCCCAAGACGCTACTCGTATCCCCCACCGGTTCCAAGCAAACGGCGGACTATGCTAGCCCGCGCCATGGAGGTCACCCGCGAACGGGCCTGGGAGACGCTGACGCGGCACACGGAGAGCGAAGCGCTACGGCGCCACGCGCTCGCCGTCGAGGCCGCCGTTGCCGGCTACGCGCGCCGCTTCGGCGAGGACGAGGAGCTCTGGCGTGCGACCGCCCTCCTCCACGATTTCGACTACGAGCGCCACCCCACCCTCGACAGGCATCCCCAGGACGGCGCTCCCATCCTCCGTGAGGAAGGCTGGCCGGAGGAGGTCATCGAGGCCGTTCTCTCCCACGCCGAGCACCTGAACATGCCGCGTGACACGCCGCTCAAGAGGACGCTCTTCGCGTGTGACGAGCTGGCCGGCTTCGTTCACGCCTGTGGCCTCGTACGCCCCGACGGGATCGAGACGCTCGAGCCGAAGTCCGTAAAGAAAAAGCTCAAGCAACCGTCCTTCGCGGCCGGCGTGCACCGGGACGAGGTCTACGCCGGCGCCGAGCTGCTCGAACTCGAGCTCGACGAGCACATCCGTAACGTCGTCGAGTCGATGCGCCCGATCGCCGGTGAGCTCGGCCTCCGCACCCAGGCGGCCTGAAGGTCCTTCCAACCGCGCAGCCCCCCACCCGGGTGGGGAAGTCTCCCCCCACCACCCGCCTCGAGCCTAGCGTCGCGTGTGGCGTTCAGGGGTCACGGGATCGTGCCGATTCGGCGCCGAGAGCACGCATCGTGGCGAGCGGTTCGGCGAAAGCCCACCTAGAGACCCGCGGCCAGGCGCTCGATCTCCTCCTCGCTCGTCCAGAACCCGCACGACGCCCGTATCCACCCCACGCCAGGCAGACAACGGACGACGACGCCGGCAGCGGCCAGCTGCGCCACGCACTCCTCCGGGTCCCCCTGAACCCGGAACGACGCGAGCGTGGCCTGCTCCGGCTCCGTCACGGGCTCGGCCTTCGCCCGCACGAGCTCTCGGCACTGCGCCGTGATCTCGAGCGCACGCGCGAAGCGCGCCTCACCCGCCTCCTCCGCGAAGTCGAGCGACGCCAGAAGCCCCGCTACCGAGCCCGGCGGGATCCAGCCCGACTCGAACCGGCGCGCGTCAGGCCATGGGACGAGCTCGACCGGATCCTCCCACGAGAGGTAGGACGGCGCCGTGAGACGAAGCCGCGTGAGCCAGTCGCCGTCGACAAAGAGCGCCCCGGTCGCGTCGGGGCCCAACAGCCACTTCTGGCCCGAGACGGTGTAGAAGTCGCAGCCGAGCGCCCGCACGTCCACTTCGATTGCGCCCGCAGACTGCGCCCCGTCGACGAGCACCGGCACGCCGTTCCCGGAGAGCTCGGCGGCCGGCAACACTGCCCCGCTCGTCCAGGCGACGTGGGATAGGGCGATCAGCCTCGTCCGCTCGGTGAGCTCCGCTCGAATCACAGCGAGCGCCTCCGCGGCGGGTCGGTCGCGCACTCCCGCAATCCGCACCCCCGCGGGTGAGCACTGAAGAGCTCCCAGGAGGCCCGGGTGCTCCACGTCGGTCGTCACGATCTCATCCTCCGGCCCGAGACCGAGACCGGCCAGGACGATGTCGCACCCCTCCGTCGTCGACGACGTGAGCGCCATCGAGGCCTCGGGTGCTCCGATCAAGATCCCGAGCCGGCGGCGCGCCTCGGCCCGGAGCTCGCCGGCATCGTCGAAGAACGCCTGGCCGGCACGGCCCTCCTCGAGCGCGCGCCGCCCCCAGCGCGCGAGCGCCTCGGCGGATCGTCGCGGGAGTGGCCCGAACGTCCCCGTGTTCAGGTAGGCGACCCGCTCGAGGACGGGAAGCTCGGCCCGGAGCGCGTCGAGGTTCATCCGGCGGACGACCCTAGCGCCAGCCTGGCCTCGACCGGCGCGTGATCTGACAAGAGCCCGTCCCCGTGCCTTCTGCGCGCCTTCGGCCACGGCTCCGGCGGGCGGCCGAAGGCGATGTCACGCACGAGAATCTGGTCGACGCCGGGCAGCGCCGCCGAGAATCCCGGCAAGGACATGCCGGCGACGTTGAAGTCTCCGAGCACGATCGCAGGCCCGGCTGGAAGGAGCCCGGCAAGGCGATCGAGCTCCACGCGCGCAAGCTCAGCTCCCTTCGACGCATGAAGGTTCACGGCGTGCACGCCCTCGCCCGCGAGGTTGACCGGGACGACCTGGGCGAGGCGACGGTTCCGGAACCAATCCAAGCGCGGCCAGAGGCCCAGGCGATGCAGTCGCTGGACCGACAGCGGGTTCAGCCGGACGACCCGCTGCTCGGCAACGGGCCCGACACCGGAGCCGAGTAGGAGGACGTTCGCCTGGCCGACGAGCGCCGAGCGTAGGCGGCGGGAGTCGAGCGCAGTCAATCGCCACGCCAGCCGTCCTCCCAGCGCGGGCATCGCAATCGCCGAAACGGCCCGCATGCCGCTCCAAGCCTCCAGGCGGTCAAGCGCCCAGACCGGCACCTCTTGAAGTGCGACGAGTCCCGGTGCGTCCGCAGTTACCAGGCGCACCATTCGCTCCAGATGGAGCTCGCGGCCCTCGGGAACCGTTCGGCCGTGAAAGAGGTTCCACGTGCGGACGATCAGAGCCACGGCCGCTCTACTCTAGGAGCGTGGCGCGCCGCTTCGCCGATCTCGTCGAGCGCCAGCTCGACCTCTTCGCGGACGATCACGGCGATCTCCTCGAGGAAGCGGACGCAGCTCTTCGCGCCTACGACGCGGCAGGTAGAGACGAGGCGGAGGAGCGGTACGGCGATTTCGTCGACGTCGCGGACGCCGGCCGCGATCTCCTCGTCGAGCTGCGCGAGACCTACGTGGGCACGCTCGACGAGGAGACGGCCGAGGAATACCGCGAGGAGTTCGACCGCCGGGCACGCAAGCGCTTTCCGCCGTTCGGTCTCGAGCTGGAGTAGGCGGGATGGCGCACCACGTCAGGATCGGCTATTCCGGCTGGAACCGGCTTGCGGAAGGTCAAGAAATGGTGTGGATAGCCGTATGGGAGATGCCACGGGTGTCGGGCACGATGGCGAGCGGGGATGCACAACAGGGCGTTGATCGTGGACGATCACCCGACCTTTCGGAGGACGGCCCGCGTTCTGCTCGAGTCAGAGGGATTCGAGTGCGTCGGCGAGGCCGAGAACGGGGCCCAGGCGC
This sequence comes from uncultured Actinomycetes bacterium, assembly GCA_963733135.1. Lineage (GTDB taxonomy): Bacteria > Actinomycetota > Thermoleophilia > Gaiellales > Gaiellaceae > CAVTBX01. The sequence continues at coordinate 197,342 of CAVTBX010000007.1, read as the reverse complement.
TTCGACTCGCAGCGGAGCTTCGCCCGGATTTCCTGCTCCTCGACGTCCAGCTTCCCGACTACGACGGGTTCGAGGTCACTGCCCGGCTCCGCGAGGATGCGGACGGCGATGTCCCGGCCGTGATCCTCACCTCGAGTCGGGACGGCTCGGAGTTCGGCTCCCTCGTCAAGACGAGCGGCGCTCTGGGCTTCATCCCGAAGGGCGAGCTCTCAGGAGATGCGCTGAGAAGCCTGCTTAACTAGACCCGCAATGGGTCGACTCAGCGTGGCGCTCTGGCCGGTCGCCCTCCTCGCCGGCTTCGGCGCGCTCGGCCTCTTTCTCGTCTCGGATCACGACGACCAGGCTGCGATCGCGGCCGTTCTCACGCTGCTGCTCGGCTGGTCGTTCTCCCTCTCGGGCCTCGTTGCCTGGAACCGGAGGCCCGGAAACCGCTTCGGGCCGCTCATGGTCGCGGCCGGGTTCGCGTGGTTCCTGACGGCGCTCGCAGCATCCAATAACTCGATCCCGTACACGATCGGGTCGATCCTCGAGAACCTCCCGCTCGCGATCATCATCCACCTGCTCCTGGCCTACCCCCGCGGCCGGCTCGAGTGGTGGGTGACGCGGGGGATCGCAATCGCGGCCTACGTGGACGCGGTTCTCCTCCAGCTTCTCGCGCTCATGTTCCACGACCCGCGGCTCGACGACTGCCGCGCGTGCCCCCCGAACGCGGTGCTCGTGGAGCAGAACGAGGAGCTCGCGGACGCGCTTGCGGGCGCGGCCCAAATCGGCGGTGCGCTCGTGCTCGTGGCCGTGGGTGTGATCTACGCACAACGCTGGCGCGAAGCGACTCCACCGGCCCGGCGGATGATCGGCCCGGTCCTCGTCACCGGCGCGTTCGCTGCGTTCCTGCTCGCGCTCTCCCTGTCGCTTCGCTTCATCGTGCCGGACGTGGTCGGGGCGGCCCTCTTCGTCCTTGCGGCCGTCTCGCTCGCCGCCGTGCCGCTCGCCTCGCTCGCCGGGCTTCTCCAGAGCCGTCTTGCGAGGACCGCGGTGGGGAACCTGCTCGTGGAGCTCGGCCAGAGCCTCCAGCCCGGAGATCTCCGCGACGCGCTCGCCCGTGCGCTCGGGGACCCGTCGCTCACGATCGGCTACTGGCTTCCCGAGGCAGAGCTCTTCGTCGATCACGAGGGCCGGCCGCTTCCTCCCCCGGACCCGGACGGGCCTCGCCACGCCACCTGGGTCGAGCGGGATGGGCAGCGCATCGCGGCGCTCGTCCACGACGAGTCCCTCCTCGACGACCCTCAGCTCATCCATGCGGTCGTCGCAGCTGCCGGGCTTGCGCTCGAGAACGAGCGGCGGCTGGCCGCCCTCGCCCGTTCCGAGGGGCGGAACCGTGCGCTTCTCGACGCCATGCCGGACGTCATGTTCCGGATCGCGCGTGACGGCACCTACCTCGCCTACAAGGCCGACAAGGACGCGCATCTCTTCACGGAGCCGGACGAGCTGATCGGCAAGAACGTCCGCGATGTCCTTCCCCGTGAGATTGCGGGGCCGATGATGCGCTGCATCGAAGAGGCTCTCGAGCCGGGTGCGCCTCGCACGGTCGAGTTCGAGCACGAGATCGAGCTCGACGGCGTCCATCGCTTCTTCGAGGCGCGGATCGTTCCCGGTGAGGAGGACGAGGTCGTGATGATCGTCCGCGACTTCACCGAGCGCCGCCGGGCGCAGGCCGAGCTGGAACGCCTCGGCAGCGAGCTGGAGCAGCGGCTTCAGGAACTCCAGGCCTCGAGGGCGCGCATCGTGGCGGTCGCCGATCAGGAGCGGCGTCGGCTGGAGCGGAACCTCCATGACGGTGCTCAGCAACGGCTCGTCTCCGTATCCCTGACCGTGCGGCTGGCCCAGGGCCGGCTCGAGAGTGACCCAAGCGGCGCCGGCGAGCTGCTTCACGCGGCGAGCGAGGAGCTCTCGAACGCCCTGGAGGAGCTGCGGGAGCTTGCGCGAGGCATCCATCCGGCCGTTCTCACCGATCGCGGGCTCGGGCCGGCTCTCGAGTCGCTCGTCACGCGGACGCCGGTGCCGGTGGAGGTCGAAGCCCCGCTCGAGGAGCGCCTCCCGGGCCCGGTCGAGGCGGCTGCGTACTACGTCGTCTCGGAGGCGCTCGCCAACGTGGCGAAGTACGCGAACGCCACGCAGGCCGCCGTGCGTGTGAGCCGCGCGAACGGCTTCGCGGTGGTCGAGGTCGAGGACGACGGCGTGGGCGGTGCAGACCCGACCCGCGGCTCGGGCCTCCGCGGGCTTGCCGACCGCGTCGAGGCGCTCGCGGGACGGCTCGCGGTTGACAGCGAGCCGGGTCGAGGGACGAGAATCCGGGCCGAGATCCCATGCGCGTAGTCCTGGCCGACGACTCGATCCTCCTCCGGGAGGGAATCGCCCGCATCCTCGAGGAGGCGGGGTTCGAGGTCGTCGGGCAGGCCGGCAACGCGGAGGAGCTCCTTCTCAAGGTGAGGAGCTACAGCCCGGATGTGGCCGTCGTCGATATCCGGATGCCGCCGACCCACACGGACGAGGGTCTCCATGCAGCCCGCGAGATCCGCGAGAAGCATCCAGGCGTCGGCGTCCTCGTTCTCTCGCAGTACGTCGAACCGGGGTATGCGATGGATCTCCTCGCCGAGAGCGCGGAGGGTGTCGGCTACCTCCTGAAGGATCGGGTCTCGGACGTGGACGACTTCGCGTCGGCCGTGCGTCGTGTTGCCGAGGGCGGCTCTGCTCTCGACCCGGCGATCGTGTCGCAGCTCGTCGGCCGCCGAAGGGGCACCGATCCCATCGACTCGCTGACGCCACGGGAGCGCGAGGTGCTGGAGCTGATGGCCGAAGGACGCTCGAACTCGGGCATCGCGTCGCGGATGGTCGTCACCGAGCGTGCGGTCGAGAAGCACGTGACGAGCATCTTCGGGAAGCTGCGCCTCCCGGCGGCCTCGGCCGACCACCGGCGTGTGCTGGCGGTGCTGGCGTACCTCCGCTCGTAGGCCATCGGCGAGGCCACGAGGGTCTGACCCTCGCGAATCGGCCGAGATGGGCATGGCTCGGGTGACGAGAGTGCGACGCAGGTGTGACAACTTCGTGGCGCGTCCCCGTCTACGCGTCCCGTTGAGATAGGAATGGTTCCGCCGACCGCCGCGGATGCTCCGCGGCACAGGAGGAGCCTTGACGGGCGCTAACGGTGGCCGGCACCGAAATGGTGGGCGCTCGGAAGAGCCACGCTTACCTCACGGTCGTGGGCTGCTCGGCGAGCGAGCGGCGCCAGGGTCACGATCTCCTCCACGACGACGTTCCTGTTCCGTTCGTAGCGCTCGTACCGACCGCGGGCGAGGATGAGCGGCTCGCCTCGGACGATTCCCCGGAAGCGCTCGTAGACCGGCGGCGGAACGATGAGGTTCGTCTGGCCGTGCTCGTCCTCGACGAGCATGAAGACGACGCCCTTCGCTGTCGCCGGCCGCTGGCGCGCGACGACGAGCCCGGCCAGCGCGACCGGGGAACCGTGTGGAAGCTCTTTGAGCTCGACGCTCGAAAGGACTTCCCCGGGCAGGTGCGGTCGCAAGAGCTCGAGCGGGTGCATCCCGACCGAGAGGCTCGTCAGTCGATAGTCGGCGAGCATCCGCTCCCACTCTGTCTGCTCGGCCAGGTCTGGAATCGCGGTGGCAGGCTCGAGTGCCAGAGCGAGCTGACGCTCCTCCCCGCCTGCGCCCGCCGAGATCGAGCGCGGCGCGAGGCCCAGTCGCCAGAGAAGCTGCCGCCGCGGCCAGCCGAAGCCGTCGCACGCCCCCGACGCGACAAGCGCCTCGAGCACGGGCCGCTCGACAGGCGCGCGCTGGGCGAGATCCCGCACGCCGGTGAACGGCCCGCTCTGCTCTCGCTCGTCGACGAGCGCCTCGGCCGGGGTCTCGCCGATCGACCGGATGTACCCGAGCCCGACGCGAACCGCGGCGCCCTCGATCCGGCACTTCGCGGCGCTCGCGTTGACGTCGGGTGCACGCACCTCGACTCCGTGCCGCTGCGCGTCCCGCACGAGGCTCGCCGGCGGATAGAAGCCCATCGGCTGCGCGTTCAGAAGCGCGCACAGGAACTCAGCCGGATAGTGGTGACGGAGCCACGCCGACTGGTATGCGAGGAGCCCGAACGCAGCCGCGTGCGACTTCGGGAAGCCAAAGGCCGCGAACCCGATCAGCTTCGACCAGACGAGCTCGGCGGTCTCGGTGTCGACGCCGTTTTCCGCCGCTCCCTCGAGGAAGCGGTCGCGATGCGCGAGGAGTGCGGCCTCGCTCCGCTTCCGGCTCATCGCGCGCCTGAGACCCTCCGCCTCGCCGACGGCAAAGCCCGCGAGCGCCATCGCCACCTCGAGCACCTGATCCTGGAAGACGACGACGCCGAGCGTGTCCCGCAGACAGTCTGCGAGCAGCGGGTGGTCGTAGGGCGGCTCGTAGGCGGGATCCTCGCGCCTGCGCTGGCGACGCTCGATGTACGGGTGCACGGCCTTGCCCTGGATCGGCCCTGGCCGGACGAGCGCGACCTGCACCGTCAGGTCGTCGAGGTTCTCGGGCCGCGTGCGGAGGAGGCTTTGCATCTGTGCCCGGCTCTCGATCTGGAAGAGCCCGACGGTGTCCGCCGCCTGGATCTCCTCATAAACCGCGGCGTCGTCGAGAGGGATCCGCGAGAGGTCGATCCGCTTGCCGCGCAGGCGCACGATCTGGTCGACGCACTCCTCGACGGCCGAGAGCATCCCAAGCCCGAGCAGGTCGATCTTCAGGAAACCGGCATCGGCACAGGAGTCCTTGTCCCACTGGCAGAGCTGCCGTCCCTCCATCGCGGCGGGCTCGACCGGGACGAGCTCCACGAGCGGCCGTGAGGAGATCACCATGCCGCCCGGGTGCTGGGAGAGGTGCCGCGGCAGGCCGGCGATCTCGGAGCAGAGCGCCCGGAAGGCCCGCCAGCGAGGTGAGCGGAGACGCTCCTCGGCCCCGGGCAGGCCGGCCATCTCCTCCCCCACCTTCGTCGCGTTCCAGCCCTCGGAGAGCCGGGCGAGCCGTTCGAGCTCGGCCGCCGGCAGCCCTAGTGCCTTGCCGACGTCGCGGATCGCACCGCGCGAGCGGTACGTGGCGAAGCTGGCGACGAGCGCAGCCCGCTCGCGGCCGTAGCGCTCGGTCACCTCGACGATCAGACGCTCACGGATATCCCGCGGGAAGTCGAGGTCGATATCCGGCACCGACCGGAGCTCGCGGTTCAGGAAGCGCCCCAGTGAGAGCTCCGAGGAGACCGGATCGACGTGCGAGAGCCCGGTCAGGTAACAGACGATCGAACCGACCGAGCTCCCACGGCCGCGCCCGGGCGGCAGGAGATGACGCGGCGAGCCGGGCCCGCGCACCTCGGCTGCGACTTCCCGGGCGAGCTCGAGCACTTCCCAGTGGAGGAGGAAGAAGCCCGAGAGGCCGATCTCCGCGATCAGGTTCAGCTCCTCGGTGAGCCGCGCGTCGGCGCGCGAGCGGAGCTGGTCGGGCGCGTGTCGGTAGCGCTCGTCGAAGGCGCGACGCGTGACCTGCGCAAGTTGGACATGGGCCGGGTCGGTGCCGTCCGAGAAGTCCGGGTAGCGGTAGCCGAGCTCCTCAGTCAGATCGAACTCGAGCCGCTCGGCGATCTCGCGCGTGGCACGGATCGCGTCGAGGTCGTCGGGCCAGAGCGCGGTCACGTCCTCGGGCGCCCGGAGGACGGCCTCGTCGTTTCCACGCCGTGCGGGCTCGCAGGCCTCGAGGGAAGTGCGCTCCCGAACGGCGACGAGGACGTCCTGGAGATAGGCGCGGCGCCGGTTGTGGGCGTGGACGTTGCCGGTGACGACCGTCCGGACGCCGAGCGCGGAGGCCAGATCGCGGAGCGCAGCGTTCCGGCGGACGTCGCCACGCAGGTACGGCCGCTGGAGCTCGACGTAGAAGCGCTCAGGCCCGAACGCGCGGGCGAGGCGGGCGGCGGTATTCGGGTCGCGCGTCGCGAGCCCGTCGCGGGCGCAGCCGGAGAGGCAGACGAGCCCGTCGTTCAGTCGCTCGAGCTCGCCGAGCGGGAGGCGCGGGTTCAGGCGCTCGGGGGCGTGCGCAGTGGTGAGGAGCCGGCAGAGGTTCGCGTAGCCGCGGTGGTTTTCGACGAGGAGCGTGACGTGGGAACCGTCTGCGAGGGTGGCCTCCGCGCCGGTGAGCGGCCGGACGCCAAACTCCTTCGCTGCGTGCGCGAACTCGAGCGAGCCGTAGACGCCGTCGTGGTCGGTGAGCGCGAGCGCCTCGTAGCCGAGCCCTGCCGCCTGCACCGCGAGTTCCTCGGGCAGCGAGGCTCCGTCGAGGAACGAGTAGGCCGAGTGGCAGTGGAGCTCGACGTATTCCGTCACGCTCTCGTGCGCCTTTCGGCACATTCCGTGCGCCACACGCGCGCTTTTCCGCGATACGCTCGACGCCAGGGGGAATCCACGGGGGGTCCCCCGGGGGAACCCATGAAGCGAGGCCCCCACGTGCGTGCCCTGGGCCGGCTCTGCCACACTTCCAGGCGATGGATCCCGTCTCCCAACCAGGCGAGGGCGAGCTCCTCGCAAAGCCGCACCGCGACCTTCGGGTCAAGGCACTTATCCCGGAGCTCAACCTGCTCGAGTACGACGTCGGCCCCGAGTACGCGGGTGCCAGCCAGCATTACCACGAGCGGCACGCGGACTCGTTCTACGTCCTCGAAGGGGAGCTCGAGTTCCAGGTCGACGGCGAGACGGTGCGCGCGCCCGCCGGCACGTCCGTCGTCGTCCCACCCGGCGTCGTCCACGCGTTCACGAATCCCGGTCTCGGCCCTGCCCGCTTCCTCAACATCCACACGCCCGAGTCGCGCTTCATCGACTACCTCCGCGCCCGCGACCGCGGCGAGGAAATCGACCCGGCCGAGTACGACATCTTCGACGTCGATTAGACGATGGACGCCAAGGCCCGCTACGAGGAGCTTGTCGACGACCTCACCGCTCGCGACCCTGGCGTCCAACGAAGCCAGATGTTCGGCAAGCCGGTCGTGAAGCGAAACGGCAAGGTGATCGCCGGCCTCGACGGCACCTGGATGCTTTTCAAGCTCTCCGACCCGGACGCCAGGGAACGCGCGCTCGCGCTCGACGGCGCCGAGCCTTTTGTGGCCCGAGGCCGGCCGATGAAAGCGTGGGTTCTGGTTCCGCCCGAGCAGGCAGGCGAATGGGAGGCCTTGGCCGAGGCGGCGCTTCGCTCGAGTTCGAGCGTCTGACGCGGAGTGAACGGAACCGCTCGCGCGGTTCCTCCATACGAATTGCGCGAAAGGCGGCGCAATTCGCCCGGCCGCCACAGGCGGCCTCCGGCGGCCTCGAGCTAGCTTCGCTGCCCGAACCACCCGCCGGCCTCCTCATCCCGGAAGACGACGACGTTCCGGCCGGACTCTAAGACGAGGTCGAAGTAGCGCCGCCTGACGGGTCGCTCCGTCCACCAGCGGTCGACGACCCGCCATTCCTCCCGTACGACCTCGACTGCTTCGTGTCCGACCTCGGTCGGCACGTCCCGCTCCGCCACGACGAGCGCCGGTCGAGGCTCGTTCAGTCGTCGCGCGGAACGAGAATCGCGCGACTCTCCGGAATCCGCGACCACGGAGCGACCTCCACGACCGTGCAGACTGCGTCGATCCCTGCGGCGACCCGCACCTGACGCAGGCCGTCCCGTAGCCGCTCGCGTAACCGGCTGCCCCGTGGACGGACGAGCTCGGCCTGCGTCCCAACCGAGTCCGCAAGCTCACCGAGCTCGAGCCGGAGCGTCATGGCCGGCGCAGGTACGTCCACGAGTTTCGGTGCGAGCGCGAGCTGGAGGCGATCGGGCTCGGCGGTCGCTTCGCGGAGCGTCAGAGCTCTTCGCCAGGAGCCGCCGCCAACCAGCCGCGCGGAAACAGCGACCCGGCGCGGCGCCCTCCCCCCACGCTCAGGCCGCGCGAGCAGCCTGTCGACGAGCGCAGCGAGAGCCCGTCGAAGCGTGACCTCGTTCGCCACCGGCTCCGGAAACTCGAGCTCCTCGGCGAGCTCGGACGGCGGCTTCCGTGCCGCGACACCGGCTTCGTCCTCCCCACGCGCGAGTCTCCACGCCTCACCGCCGTCCACGCCGAGCCGATCGGCCACCGAGGATCCCGGCAGCCGCGCAAGCTCTCCGAGCCGCCGGACACCAAGCTCCGAGAGCTCCTGACGCCGTTCCGGCGAGAGCGGTAGGAGATCGAGCGGCAGCGGCTCGAGGAAGAGCGCGCTCTCGCCGTCGTCCACGACGACGACTTGGCCGGACGGCGCGACGCTTGCCGCGGCAAGGGCCGTGAAACGCCGCGGTGCCGCCCCGATCCTCGGCTGCCACCGGGAACCGACCGCATCGAGCGCACGCCGGAGCGACTCCTGGAGACCCCCGGCGAGCCGCTCGACCCCGTCCGTCCGAAAGTACGCGCATCCCGGCTCGTCGGATTCGACCGCGAAGCCTGCGTCCTCGAGCCGGCGCAGGACACGCTCCCATTCCTCTTCCGCCCCGGCTGGATCGTGCTCGAGGAGCACGAGCCTGGGACAAGTGGCGAGGGCCTCCGAGAGCCGCATCCCCGGAAGGACGCCGGCCTGCGAGGCCGCGCTCGTGCACGACCCGACGAGCGGCAACCCGCCCGGCTCAGGCCCGAAGGCGACCGGCCGCCCGTGCAGCTCCTGGCGCTCGAGCAGCGAAGCCCGAAGAGCGAAGGCCGGAATGGAGAGGCAAGCGATCACTGGGAACGTATGTTCTACACGAACGTGCGTTCCCCTGCAAGGGCCTCGGCGATTCGAGGACATGTCCGCGAGCGATCGAGGCAACCCTCACTGGAAGTCTCGCCAGAGGATTCGGCGCGCCGAGTTCGGGTAGCTAGGACGCGAGCGAGGCCCGGACTCCCCAAAAGTACGAGGTCTTTCTCGGCGCGATTCCCCCTAGCGGCAAGGGGCTTCGAGGGCCGGAGCAATCCGGCCCTCGCGCTGTCAAGAGGCCGGAGGCCCCGGAGGTCTAGCGACCGCCGAGCTGCTTGCGCTTGCGGCGCTCGGCCCGGTTCGACGCTTCCGGACCCTCGTTTGCGGCCGCGTGGAGCCAGGCTCGGCGCTCGGCGGCAGTGAGCTGGCTCATGGCCTTCTGCGCTCGGCGCGGATCTCGGTGAGCCCCGGCCCGCTCGAGCTTTCGAATCGCGCTCGCGAGGTCGGGGTTCTGGCGTTCGATCGCCGCCTTCGTCGCCCGCTCCATCATCCGCCGGAGGAACGGCACCTTCGCCAACAGGGTGACGACCGGCCGCATATATCGGCCTCCCTGGATCCGGGAGAGCGCGAAAACGATCCCCAGGAGCACCAGGAGAAAGCCCAGGATGTACAGCGGGATGAAGAACCACCACGACACGGCGGGCGTCATCGTAGCCGCGTTCTCGGCGGGTCAGCCACGCCGCGCCCGGAAGCGCCGGACGGCCTCGGCGTGTTCGACGATCGGCTCGGGATAGTCGAGCGGCGCGAGCCCGCCGTTGGACTTCCATGGCTCGTGAATCCCGGCGCCCGCCAGCTCGGCGAGCTCCGGAACCCACCGCCGGACGTAGGTCCCGTCCGGATCGAGGCGCTTGCCCTGCGCGGTCGGGTTGAAGATCCGGTTCGGGCGCGTGTCGACGCCGGTTCCCGCCACCCACTGCCAGTTGCCGATGTTGTTGGCCATGTCCCCGTCGACGAGCAGGTCGAAGAAGTGCTGCGCACCCTTGCGCCAATCGAGGTAGAGATCCTTGACGAGGAACGAGGCCGTGACGAGCCGCGCGCGATTGTGCATCCAGCCTTCCTGAGCCAGTTGACGCATCCCCGCGTCGACGAGCGGATACCCGGTGCGGCCTTCCTGCCACGCTGCGAACGCCTGTTCATCGTCCCGCCAGCGATCCCCACGCGGCCGGAGATCCTCGTCCGGTGTCGTCGGGTTCGCCGCCAGGAGCTGGTGGTAGAAGTCGCGCCAGCAGAGCTGCCGCAAGAAAGGCCCGGCCCCCTCGCGGCCGCCAAGACGCTCGACGACCTCGAGCGGTGAGAGGCAGCCGAAGTGAAGGTACGGGCTGAGGCGGGACGTCCCGTCTGCGCCGAGGTCGTCGTGGCGCTCCGCGTATCGCGCGAGACCTGAGCGCGACCAGGTGGCGAGACGGCGACGCGCCTCGGTCTCCCCTCCTTTCGGCAGATCGGGTGAAGTCCGGCCGGCCACGAGCTTCTCGAGCGCAGGAAGGGACCCGCGGGCAAGCCCCGACGGAAACTCAAGCCGCCGCGGCGGGGCGAGCGCCTCCCGAAATCCGACTTCGCTCCAGCGCCGCCAGTACGGCGTGAAGACCTGGAAGTGGTCACCGCCGGCGGGCGTGACCTCGCCGGGAGGCACGGCGGTGACGCCTGGACTCACCCGAAGCTCGACCCGAGCCTCCTCACACGCTTCAGAGAGCCTCCGCTCGCGGGCCTGCGCGTACCGGCTGACGTCCTCTGAGAGATGGATCGCCGTCGCGTCCACCTCGCGCGCCACGGCAACCGCCTCGTGGACGACATCGCCGCGCCGCAGGACGAGCCGGGCCCCCAGCCGCTCGAGCGACTCGTCGAGGTCGGCGAGCGAATCGCGGAGGAACGAGACGCGGTTCGGGCTGGCGAACTCGCTCCCGAGGATGCGGTCGTCGAGCACGAAGAGCGGCACCACCCGCTCGGCGCGCTCGGCCGAAGATGCCAGTGCGGGGTTGTCGTGGATCCGCAGGTCGCGCGTGAACACGACCACTGCCGTCGATGTTCTGTCCAAGGTCTGGACAGTGTGCCAGCGGGGCCGCCGGGGCAGCCGCCCTCAGGCGACGAGCTCGACTGCGGGGCCTTCGACCCCGGCCACACGAGGAACCGTCTCGAGGACGCTCTCCCGCGCGCAGAAGGCAATGTCCTCCTCGAGGTCGGCTGCAATGAGATTGCGGGCGCTCTTCGAGGCGAGGAGCCCCTCCTCCGGTGAACCGAACGAGCCCGAGATCCGGATCGCCGCCACGGCAGCATCCGAAGGGTCGCCCCCCAGCCGCTCCGCGATGCGCCCCGCGCAGTAGGCGTCGTCGATCGTGAACTCTCCCTGCACGCCGGCGCAGAAGATCGCCACATCCTCCCCGACCTCGCGCGCGGCCGCGACGACAGCCGCGAGGTTCATGAGGCCGGCGGCCAGCACGCGCTCGCACCGCTCTCTCGCGGTGACGAGAGCCCGCGTCCCGTTCGTGGTGGTCAGGACGACGGTCTCGCCCGAGACCTCCAGAAACTCGCGTGGCGAGTTGCCGAAGTCGAAGCCGGGGATTCGCACGCAGCGCCGCTCGCCCGCAAGGACGACCGCGCCGAGCTGCTCGCGGAGTGTCTCGGCCTCCTCGACCTCAGAGCAGCAGAGGATGCGCTCGTATCCGGAGGACAGGGCCTGCGCGATCGTGGAAGTCGCGCGCAGGACGTCGACGACGATCCCGGTCGGGGCCTCGGCTGCTTCGGCAGGCGTGAAGGCGACGTGGACGCGCACGGCGTCGGAGCGTATCCCCCGGAGCGTGCGACAGTCGGTCCGACGGGCCTGGATACGATGAGTCGCCATGGCCACCGAGGAACGCACGGACACGATGGTCTGCTACCGCCACCCGAGCCAGGAGACCGCGGTCACCTGCTCCACGTGCGGACGGCCGATCTGCCCCGACTGCATGGTCTTCGCCGCCGTCGGGATCAAGTGCCCGGAATGCGCGGGCCGGGCAACGGGGGCGCAGAAGACCGCGCGCCGGATCGGAACCTCGGCGGGTCAGGGAACCGGGGCCATCGTCACGAAGACGCTGATCGGGATCAACGTCGCCGTCTACCTGGTTCAGATCGCCCAGGCCAACGACATTCGCGGTGTCGACGGGCCGCTCTTCGAGAACGGTGTCCTGTTCGGGCCGCTGGTCGCGGAAGGCGAGTGGTGGCGCCTCATCACGTCGGGCTTCCTGCACGCGAGCCCGATCCACCTTCTCTTCAACATGCTCATGCTCTGGTGGTTCGGGGCGGCGCTCGAGACGCTTCTCGGTCGCGGTCGCTACATCGCGATCTACCTCATCTCGATCCTGGCCGGGTCTGCCGGCGCGTTGCTGGTCGCGCCCGACAGCGCGGTCGTCGGAGCCTCAGGCGCGGTCTTCGGGATCCTGGGTGCCGGGCTCGTCCTCGAGCGGAACCGCATTCAGGTCTTCGGCGGGAGCGCGCTCCTCGTCGTCGGCTTCAACCTCGTCCTGAGCTTCGTCCTCTCCTACGTCTCGCTCGGCGGCCACCTCGGAGGCCTCGCGGGCGGCGTCGCGTGCATCCTCGTCCTGACGCAGTTCGGGCGCCGTCATGCCGTCTACGGCCGCGCCGATGTCCTCACGATCGCAGGCCTCGTCGGCATTGCCGTGATCTCGGTCGCGATCGCGTACTTCCGCGTGCGCGGGTACGCCTAGCCGCCGACGGCGGCCCCTCCATGCGGCGCCGCCGCGGCGGGCTTTGCTCGTCGCCGCTCAGAATCGCGCGGCTTCCACATTCCCGACCGAAATCATCATCATCACTCCGCGAAGCGGACGGACTTCGGTCGGCTGTTCAGCCGCCCACGGCGGCTGCTTCGACGCCGCGCTCGGCGAGCGTCGCCTGCGCCGCGGCCAGGCGCGCCAGCGGTACCCGGTACGGCGAGCACGACACGTAGTCGAGGCCGAGTCCGTGGCAGAACGCGACCGACTTCGGATCGCCGCCGTGCTCGCCGCAGATACCGAGCTTCAGGTCGCCCTTGACGCTTCGGGCGCGCTCGATGCCGAGTTGCATGAGATCACCCACCCCGCTCTGGTCGAGCGTCTCGAACGGATTGCGATCGAGGACGCCCTCGTCCAGGTAGTGCGCCAGGAACTTGCCCTCGGCGTCGTCACGCGACAAGCCGAGCGTCGTCTGGGTGAGGTCGTTCGTGCCGAAGCTGAAGAAGTCGGCCTCGGCGGCGATCTCGTCGGCGCGGACGCAGGCTCGCGGGAGCTCGATCATCGTCCCGACGAGGTAGTCGATCTCGCGCTCGGCCTGCTCGAGCTCGGCCGACGCGGTGTCGAGGGTCAGCTCGCGGAGGCGTCGTAGCTCCTCGGCGAAGCCGACGAGCGGGTGCATGATCTCGACGAGCGGCGCGTCGCCTGTCCTCTCCTCGACCGCCAGGGCGGCACGGATGATCGCCTGCACCTGCATGGCGTAGATCTCCGGGTAGAGGAGGCCCAGCCGGCAGCCACGCGTCCCGAGCATGGGGTTCTCCTCGTGCAGCGAGCGGATCCGGCGGCGCATCTCGTCCGACTCGGCCTCGTCGAGCGAGGGCAGGAACTCGTGCAGCGGCGGGTCGAGAAGCCGGATCGTCACCGGCAGCCCCGCCATCGCCTCGAAGATCCCCTCGAAGTCCGACTGCTGGAACGGGAGGAGCTGCTCGAGCGCGGCGCGGCGGTCGTCCTCGCGCGTGGCCATGATCATCTTCCGGACGATCGGGAGGCGGTCCTCGGCCATGAACATGTGCTCGGTCCGGCAGAGGCCGATGCCCTCCGCGCCGAACTCGCGGGCCTTGGCAGCGTCCTCCGGCGTGTCCGCGTTCGCCCGAACCTTGAGCCGCCGGAACTCGTCGGCCCAGCCGAGGATCGTCTCGAAGTTCTCGTCGATCCGCGGCGGCACGAGATCGACCTCGCCGACGATGACCTCACCTGTGCCGCCGTTGATCGTCAGCACGTCGTCCTCGCCGAGCTCGTGCTCGCCGAGCCGCGCCTTCCGGGCCTCGAGGTCGATGGTGAGCGCCTCGCACCCTGCCACGCACGGCTTCCCCATGCCGCGCGCGACGACGGCCGCATGCGACGTCATCCCGCCCTGGGCCGTCAGGACGCCCTCGGCCGCCATGAGCCCGTGGATGTCGTCCGGCGTCGTCTCCCAGCGGACGAGGATCACGTCCTCACCGGCTCGACCCCGCGCCTCCGCGGAGTCGGCGTCGAATGCGATTCGGCCCGTGGCCGCGCCGGGCGAGGCATTGAGCCCCTTTGCCGCGACCTCATACTCGGCGTTCGGGTCGATCATCGGGTGGAGGAGCTGGTCGAGCTGGGGAGCCTCGATGCGCGCAACCGCGTCCTCCCGGGAGATGAGGCCCTCGTCGACGAGATCGACCGCGATGCGGAGCGCGGCCTGAGCGGTGCGCTTCCCGCTCCGCGTCTGGAGGATGTAGAGCGAGCCTTCCTCGACGGTGAACTCGATGTCCTGCATCTCCCGGTAGTGCTCCTCGAGCCGCTTGATCGTCTCCTCGAGCTCCGTGAACGCCTCCGGCAGGGCCTCGCGCATCCGCTCGAGCGGCTCGGGCGTTCTGATCCCGGCGACCACGTCCTCGCCCTGCGCGTTCGTCAGAAACTCGCCCCAGAGCCCCGGCTCGCCGGTCGAGGGGTCGCGCGTGAAGGACACGCCCGTCCCGGACGTGTCGCCCTTGTTGCCGAAGACCATCTGGACGACGTTGACCGCGGTGCCGAGGTCGTCCGGGATGTGGTTCGCGCGCCGGTAGACCTGCGCGCGCGGGGTGTCCCATGAGTCGAACACGGCGCACATCGCCCGCATGAGCTGGTCGCGCGCGTCCTGTGGGAAGTCCCGCTCGGTGCCCTCTCGGTAGATGGCCTTGAACCGCTCGACGAGCTCGCGGAGATCGTCGGCCCCGAGCTCGACGTCCTGGCGGGCTCCACGCCCTTCCTTGAGCGCCGAGAGCTCATCCTCGAACCGGTGCGCCTCGACCCCGTCCACGACGTCGCCGTACATCTGGATGAGGCGGCGGTACGAGTCCCAGGCGAAGCGCTCGTTGCCGGTCGTCTGTGCGAGCCCCTCGACCGCCTCGTCGTTCAGCCCGAGGTTCAGGATCGTGTCCATCATCCCGGGCATCGAGACGGCCGCACCGGAACGGACGGAGACGAGGAGCGGATCGGCACGGTCGCCGAAGCGTTTGCCGGTTTTCTCTTCGAGCTTGGCGACGTGCTCGTCCACCTCAGGCTCGAGACCGGCGGGCAGCTCCTGGCCCGCTCGCATGTACTCGACGCAGGCTTCCGTGGTGACCGTGAACCCGGCCGGAACCGGGATCCCGAGCGACGTCATCTCGGCGAGGCCCGCGCCCTTCCCCCCGAGGAGGTCGCGGCCGAGCTCGGCACCGTCGTCGAAGCTATAGACGTACCGGCTCACGGCCGGAGATCTTTCCACATGCAGGCTGTTTCTACCGCCGAGCGACGATCTCGCCCGCCTGCACGACGAGCCGGATCGCCTCCGGTCGCGTGAGGACTCGCACGTCGGCGAGCGGATCCCCTTCGACGGCCACCAGGTCGGCCGCGTGGCCAGGCTCCACCGCGCCCGCTCCGTCCAGCCCAAGCGCAGTCGCGCCTCCCTGCGTCGCCGCTGTCAGCCCTTCGAGCGCAGAGAGCCCGCCGTCCACCATCCGGACGAGCTCGGTCGCGTTCGCGCCGGGCGGCCCGCTGTCGTAGCCCATCGCGAACGTGACGCCTGCCGCGCGAGCCGCGCCGAGCGTCGTGTACGCCTCCTCGAGCTGCCGCTTCGCCTGCTCCACGAGCGCCGGCGCATAGTCGTCCGTGAAGCGCTCGGCGAGGTCGTGGAAGGTCGAGAGCGTCGGCACGAGGACGATGCCTTTCGCCGCCATCTGCTCGAGGAGCTCGGGCGCCCGGTGCAGCGAGAGCCCGTGCTCGATCGTGTCTACGCCCTCCTCGATCGCGAGCCGCGCACCCTCGAGCCCTTCGGCGTGCGCGGCGACCCGAAGGCCGAGCCTGTGCGCCTCGTCGACGATCGCCGCGATCTCCTCTCGCGTGAGCTGGGCTGGCTCGGGATCCTCGGCGAGCACAGACCGCGCACCGGTTGCCATGAGCTTCACGAAGTCCGCGCCCCGGCGCGCCTGCACGCGAACGGCGCGCCGCGCCTCCCAGGGGCCGTCGGCCTCGTGGTACATCGTCCCGAAGATGCGGCCGCCCGGAGAGGTTGCCGAGATGATCCGCCCGCAGGCGAGGATTCGCGGGCCTGGGACGATCCCGAGCCGGATCGCCTCGCGGAGCACGATGCCCTCGTCGTCGTAGCTTCCGACGTCCCGAACGGTCGTGATCCCTGCGTCGAGAAACGCGCACGCCGACTTCGCGAGGATGAACCACCCGAGCTCGCGAGCACGCGGCAACTCACCGCCGAGCGGAGGCGGCGGGCCGAATCCTGGACTCCGGGCCACGTCGCTCGAGACGTGGACGTGCGCGTCGACGAGGCCGGGCAGGAGCGTCAAGCCGTCGAGGTCGAGCGCGTCTTCCGGAGGATCTCCCTGTGCATCGTCGACGGCGGCGATCCGCCCGTCCTCGACCCTGACGGCGGCCGGGCCCTCGCGCGCGCCCTTGGCGTCGAGCACGCGGACGTTCCAGAGGATGAGCGGCGACGCGCTCCCGTCGGAGTCCGTCACCGACGCGAGCAGCCCACGCGACCCCGGTGCAACACATCGCCGTCGTTCGCGATGAACGCGATGCGGGCGTGACCCGGCCGCAGCCGCAGGCGAAGCGCCGCCACGTCGTCGTCGTTCGACCACACGAGGCGCGGGTAGCTTTCGTCGACGCCGTAGAGCCCGTGGCCGCCGGCTCCGGCCACGATCTGGATGAGCCCGCGGTCCGGGCGGAACCGCTGCGAGTTGTGGTCATGGCCGGAGATGTACAGGCGCGCATGGCCTTGGAGGCGTTGCCAGATCGGCAGCATGTCGTCGGTCTCTTGCCGGTTTCCGGCAGTCCAGCGCGGCTTGTGGGCAAACGCGATGCGACAGGTCCCGCGCCTTTCGAGCCTGCCGGCGAGCCAGCGAAGCTGCGGCGACCCGTACCCGTGCTCGGTTTCCGAGTTCAGGCTCAGGATTTGCCAGCCGGCAACCCGAAACGTGTAGTAGTCGGGTACGCGGCTAACCCGCTTCTGCGCGCGCCAGTAGGGCCAGTAGCCTTCGCGCCGGTTTCCCCACTCGTGATTCCCCGGAGTCGGCGCCGTCACGTCCGTCATGCGCCCGTACGCCCCGTGGTAATTAGTCGCGAACTCCGCCGCCGTCCCCCTTTCGTAGACGTCACCGAGGTACAGGAACCTCGTCGGGCGGTGGCGTGCGATGAATCGGCCGAACTCGACCGCGGCCGGTCGCCCGTCGGCGCCGTCGCCTACGGCCCAGATCGTCGCGGTCCTCGCTCCGACGGAAGGGACGAAGCGATCGGACACGGCCGCGGTCGCGGCCGCGGGCAGGGCCAGCGCGGCCGCTATCGCCGCGACCAGCTTCACGAGCGCCCTCGCTCCGAGAGCCACGCAAGGAAACGGATGCCCATCCAGATCGGAGTCAGCACGACGTAGAAAACGACAAGGGCGGTGGTGAGCAACGTCATCCAGTACGGCCACCAATACCAGGAGATCGGCTCCTTGCTCCGCGACGGGGCCAGCGAGCTCACGCCTGGGCCGCCGTCGTTTCGCTCACGCTGCGCTCTTGCACGAGCCTGACGATTCGGTGGGCGGTCTCCTCGATCGCGAGGTTCGAGACCTCGATGACGGGGCAGCCGAGCCGGCGGTGGATCGTCTCGGCGTATTCGAGTTCCTCGTAGATCTCGACGAGGGCCGCGTAACTCGCACGTCGCCCGCGCATGTTGCGAACACGCTCGGTGCGGATCTCGGCGAGCGTCTCCGCGTCGATGGTCAGGCCGACGACCCGCGCGGGGTCGACGTCCCAGAGCTCCTTCGGTGGTTCGATCCCGCGCACGACCGGCACGTTAGCGGCCTTGTAGCCGAGGAAGCCGAGGTAGATCGAGAGCGGCGTCTTCGAGCTTCGTGAGACCCCCACGAGCACGATGTCCGCGTCTGTCAAGCCGTGTGCCCCGACGCCGTCGTCGTAGCGCACTGCGAACTCGATGGCGGCCATCCGCTTGAAGTAGCTCGCGTCCAGGCGAGGCGGCGCCCCCGGCTCCATGCGAGCCGGCAGCCCCGAAACCCTTGCTACGGCATCGAGGGGATGACCGAGCAGGTCGCAGTAGTGGAGCTTGTACCGGCGGCAAAGCGTCCGCATGAGCTCGCGGTAGCCGGGCTCCACGAGCGTGTAGACGACAACCGCGCGGCGACCGCGCATGCGGGACGCGGCAAGCTGGACGTCATCCGCGCTCGTGATGCGCGGGTGCCGGATGACCTCGACCTCGAGGTCAGGAAACTGCCGCTCCACCGCCTGGACGACCCGCGTCGCGGTCTCACCCGTGGAGTCGGAAACGACATGGAGTTCAACGACGTCCGGCATCGGGGCTCAGGGTAAACGCGGGTCGGCCGCGGGCGCAGCCGCTTCAGCGAGGAATCTGGGAGAGATCGCCGAGCACGCCGACGGCGTCGCGGATGTCGAGGAGGAGCCGCAAGCGGTTAGCACGGATCCGATCGTCGTCGGCCATGACGAGCACCTCGTCGAAGAAGCGGTCGACCGGCGGCCCGAGCTCGCCGGCCGCGTCCACGGCGCCCGTGTAGTTGCCCGCGCTTACGTGTGCCTCGATTCGCGGGCCCGCCTCGGCGAGCGCTCTGACGAGCTCCCGTTCGGCCGGCTCGGCCGCTAGCTCGGGGTCGAGCGTGGGTGCGGCGCCGTTGGCCTTGCCGGCCAGGCTGCCGGCGCGATCGTAGGCGGTATAGGCGTTGGCGAACGCCTCGGATTCGGCCGCCTCCGCGAGCGCCACGGCAAGGCGACCCACGGCGCCCAGCTCGACCAGCGGCGCTTTCTGCGCCGCTCGCACGAACTCGACCGGAACGTCGAGGAGTCCCTCGAGTCGTTCGAGGACGAATTCGTGCACGTCCGCGGGGTCGTCGGCTACTTCGGCGCCCTGTGCGGTCAAGAGCGTCAGATCCCGCGCCACGAGCTCACCGACACGGATCTCGAGCTCTCCCTCGGTCGCGAGACGGCAGAGGCCGATCGCGGCCCGGCGGAGGCCGAACGGATCGCGCGACCCGCTCGGGCGCTCACCGATCGCGAAGGCGACGGTCAGGTTGTCGATCTTGTCCGCGGCACTCAACACGCGGCCCGCAGCGGTTTCCGGAAGCGCACCGCCTGCCTGGGTCGGGAGGTAGTGCTCGCCGACAGCGGCCGCGACGGCCTCGGGATGGCCGGCGAGCCGCGCGTATTCGGCGCCGACGATCCCCTGGAGCTCGGGAAACTCGTGGACGAGCGTTGCAGCCTGGTCAGCCTTGCCCAGCCGAGCCGCGGCCCGTGACGCGTCGCCGCCGCCGAGCTCGTCGCATAGGCTCTCGAGCCGGGCGGTCTTGTCGGCGTACGACCCGGCCTTGGCATGGAAGGTGATGCGACCGAGCTCGGCGGCCATCGCCTCGATGCCGTGACTGAGGTCTCGCTCCCACGAAAAGGTGGCGTCGTCGAGGCGGCCCTCGAGCACCCGCTCGTTGCCGGCGCGGACGACCTCCGGGTCACCTCCGTTGGCCACGAACGCGAAGCGAGTACCCCCGAGGGGGAGGTAGCGCTGGTGCGACTGCATCGCAGTCTCGACGACGCGATCGGGAAGCTCGAGGAACCGCTCGTCGAAGCTCCCCTCGAGGACGACCGGGTTCTCGACGAGATAGACGACCTCATCCATGACTCCGCCCGGGTCGCGCCACTCGCCGAGGGCGTCGAGCCCTCTCACGATGAGGCGGCGGCGCTCGTCGGCGTCGGCGATCACGCCGGCGTCTGCGAGCGCGCGCTCGTAGTCGCCGGCGTCGGCGATCGTGAGGGCGCCGCTCGTGAAGCGGTGGCCCGTCGACCGGTCACCGGAGGAAATGGCGGCCGGCCCGACCTCGATCGTGGCCGAGCCGTGCTTGGCGCACAGCCACCGTATGGGCCGGGGAAACCGGATCTGCTCAGACTTCGAGAGGCCGGGGATCCAGGTCATCGTCTTGCCCGCGCCGAGCCCCGACACTACCTGCCACAGGCGGTCGCCAAGATCGGGCGACCGACCGCGTCCCCAGACGTACCCGTCCCGAACCTCGAGCTCGTCGACGGAGAGCCCGAGGCCGCGCGCGAAGCCCTCGGCTGCTTTGGTCGTCTTCTCGTCCTTGAACGCGACCGTTTCCGCCGGGCCACGCTTCTCCCCGCCCCGCTCGTCGAGCTCGAAGTCGTCGACCACGAGCGCGATCCGCCGTGGCCCGACGAGCGCGCGGGCCGAGCCCCCGCCGAACGTGGGCGC
Source organism: uncultured Actinomycetes bacterium (assembly GCA_963733135.1). Lineage (GTDB taxonomy): Bacteria > Actinomycetota > Thermoleophilia > Gaiellales > Gaiellaceae > CAVTBX01. The sequence continues at coordinate 177,077 of CAVTBX010000007.1, read as the reverse complement.
CCAACGCTCGCGCACCTCCCGCTCCGCCCAGCGGCAGAAGGCGGCCGGCAGCTCCTCGCAGCCGATCTCGAAGAGCAGCGTGCTCACCGGCGAGCCCGTGGATCGTCTGGCACACCCTCGACACGATCCGTGTCACACGCGTGCGCTTTTCCGCGATACGCTCGCGCGTGAGCAGGGGGGCGGGTCGGGACCCGAGTATCGCGCGCGTGAAACAGTGCGGCGCTCACGTGGACACAGCCTCCAGCTTCCTGGGGGGGTTGCGCCCCTCGAGATAGCTCTTCGCCACGCGCCGTGCGAGCCCTCGCACCCGCGCGATGTACGCGGAGCGCTCGGTCACGGAGAGCGCGCCGCGGGCGTCGAGCAGGTTGAAGACGTGCGAGCACTTCAGCACCAGGTCGTAAGCGGGCAGCACGAGTCCATCCCCGAGTAACGATCGGCACTCGGTTTCGTGCTCCTCGAATCGCCGTGCAAGTACCTCGACCGGCGCCTTCTCGAAGTTGTAGACCGACCACTGACGCTCGCTCTCGCGATAGACGTTCCCCCACGTCACCCCGGGCGCCCACTCCAGCTCGAACGCCGAGCGCTTGCCCTGGAGGAACATGGCGAGCCGCTCGAGCCCGTACGTGATCTCAGCGGGAACGAGGTCGAGCTCGAGCCCGCCGAGCTGCTGGAAGTACGTGAATTGCGTGACCTCCATCCCGTCGATCCAGACCTCCCAGCCCAGGCCCCAGGCCCCGAGCGTCGGCCCCTCCCAGTCGTCCTCGACGAGCCGAACGTCGTGCGCCTTCGTGTCGATCCCCAGCGCCTCGAGTGACCCGAAGTAGAGGTCGAGCACGTCCTCGGGCGCCGGCTTCAGGATCACCTGGTACTGGAAGTAGTGCTGGAATCGGTAGGGGTTCTCGCCGTAGCGACCATCCGTCGGGCGGATGACCGGCTCGACGTAGGCCGTCTTCCATGGCTCGGGCCCGAGGCAGCGGAGGAACGTCGCCGGGTTGAACGTGCCGGCGCCGAGCTCCGTGTGGTACGGCTGCCCGATCACGCAGCCCCGGTCGGCCCAGTACCGCTCCAGGGCCATGATCGTCTCCTGGTAGGTCGGCGGCGACACGCGCCGATCCTAGGCGCGCCCGGCGAGCGTCCGGAGCCGAAAGCCGCCGTGGAACTCGTACGAAGACTCGATCACACGGAGCGTTTCCCGACGACCTCGAGCGGTCAGACCTGCGTCGGACGCGTCCGCGAGCGGACGCTCGAGCAGGCCGCGAATCCCCTCGAACCCCTCGGCTGATAGGGGAACGGCGCCCGCCTCACACGAACTGCAGACGGCTCCACCCGCCTGCGGCGAGAAGCCGACGAGCGGGCCATCCTCACCACACGCTGCGCAGCCGGCCAGGTGTGGAAGGTATCCGGCCAGCCAGAGGAGCTTGAGCTGGAACGAGAGAACGAGTGGATCGAGCGCCGGGACGGCGGGCAGGTCGGCAGGCGTGGACTCGTCGAGAACGTCCAGGAAGCGCGCCAACGCGTGAAACGCGCGCGGGCTCGAGTCGTGCTCGAGGAACAGCCGTAACACCGCTTCGAGCCCGATGTGGCCCACGGCAAGGCGGAAGCCATCGGCTCGGCTCGCATCATGAGATCGGATGAGGTCGACCCCCGTGACCGTGTGCAGCTCTCCCCGCCCCTCGTGTAAGACCAGCTCGGCATGCGAGAGAGGCTCGAGGCGGCCTCCGAAGCGCGATGTCGTCTTACGGGCGCCCTTGGCGATGGCGCCGATTCGACCGCGCTCGAGCGTGAAGAGGTGCAGCACTCGATCGGCCTCGCCGAAGCGAATCGAGCGCAGGACGACGGCCTCCGTCTTCCAGGAACGCGCCACGCCGGCCAGTCTAGAGCGCGCCTCTGCCGTCACGAGTTTACGGCTGGGTACTTAACCGGCATGCCGAAGATCCAGATGTACACGACTGCGTGGTGCGGGTTCTGTGTCCGCGCTAAGGCGCTCCTCGACGCAAAGGGCCTGGACTACGAGGAGATCTTGCTCGACGGCCAGCCTGACTTCCGCGCTCGTCTTCAGGAGAAGACGGGAGGCTGGACGGTGCCGCAGATCGTCATCGACGGCCGGCCGATCGGCGGGTACTCGGAGCTCTGGCACCTCGAGCGCCAGGGCGCACTCGAGCAGATCGCTGCCTAACCGCCAGCCGGGTCGGCTCAGCCGGGACTCGTAAGCGGCTGGCAACGGGGACAGAACCAGGTCCCACGGCCGGCAGCACGGATCTTCTCGATCGGCGTCCCGCATCGATCGCACGACTCGCCGGCGCGGCCGTAGACGTGAAACTCGTGTTGCATCGTCCCTGCGCGTCCGTTCGGATCACGAAAGTCTCGTAGCGTTGCCCCCTGTCGTGCCAACCCGCGGCGGAGCGCCCTTCTGATTCCGCGTCGAAGCTCAGCGCCTTCCTCAGGCGAAAGGCTCCCCGCCGGGCGGAGCGGGTGAAGCCTCGCGAACCACAGAGCCTCATCCGCGTAGATGTTCCCCACACCCGCAACCGCCCGCTGATCGAGCAGAGCGGACTTGACGGGTGCACGCCGGCCCTCGAACGCCTTCAGGAGCTTCGACGTGGTGAAGGCACGCTCGAGGGGCTCGCCTCCGATCCGCTCCCCCAGATAGCCATCGAGCTCGCCAGGCTCGAGGAGAAGCCAGGTGCCGAACCGCCTCACGTCCCGGTAAGAGACGTCCGACCCATCGTCTAACGTGATGAGTGCCCGCTGGTGAGGATCGGCGTCCGACGAGGTCGGCGTTGGATGTTGGAACCCTCCCGTCATACGAAGATGGACGAGGAGGTGGCGGCCACTCTCGAACGCGAAGATCAGATACTTGCCACGGCGGCGAACGTCGGTGATGCGCTCTCCCTCCAGCGCGGCCGCGATCGGCTCCGGCGGCTCGGGACGAGTGAGGCGGCTGTCCAGGATGGAAACGTGCTCGATACGGCGACCTGCCAGCGCGGGCGCGAGCCTGGATCGAATCGTCTCCACTTCCGGGAGCTCGGGCACGGAAAAGCCACCCTAGCCGCGCGCTCCTGTCCCGTCTGACGAGGGTCAGGCCGCGCGCTCGACGGAGAGGCGGCGGTGCGCGTCTGCTGCGAGGGCAGGCCGGTCAGGAAAGCCGGTCACGGATCAGGCAAGCACGTCGAGCACGACCGGTGCCGCCGCGTCCGCGGATTCCGCGAAGCGGTAGCAGTCGGCGACCTCGACTACGCACTCCGCGGCGGAGGCCTCTTCGGCTGCGTGCACCTCGGCGATTGCGTCACCGGCCCGCACGGCGTCCCCGCGCTTCGCCAGACACACCACGCCGACGGAGTGGTCGATCGCCTCGTCCTTGCGGGTGCGTCCCGCCCCGAGCCGGAGCGCGGCAAGCCCGACCCGCGTGGCCGCGATCGCCGCGACGTGCCCTGATCCCTGCGCGCGGACTTCCCGAACGACAGGCGCACTCGGCAGCGAGTCGAGGTTGGGGTCGCCGCCCTGCGCTCGCACCCAGCGCTCGTACATGGAGACGGCGGCGCCTGAGGCGATCGCCTCCTCAGCTCTACGTCGGGCCTCATCCGGGCCGATCCCGAGATCGGAGAGCGCGAGCAGGTGCGTGGCTGCGCTCGTGACGAGCTCGGTGACGTCGGACGGGCCCTCGGCGTGCAGGGTCGCAACCGCCTCCCGGATCTCGAGTGCATTGCCGACGGCATGGCCGAGCGGCTGCTCCATGTCCGTCAGCTCGCACACGACCTTACGCCTCGCACGGGCGCCGAGCTCGACCATGGTCTCCGCGAGCTCCCGGGCCCGGTCGAGCGTCTTCATGAACGCCCCGTCGCCGACCTTGACGTCGAGGACGATCGCATCCGCGCCCGCCGCGATCTTCTTGGACATGATCGAGCTCGCTATCAAAGGGATCGAGTCGACGGTTCCCGTCACGTCGCGAAGCCCGTAAAGGCGCTTGTCGGCGGGCACGAGGTCCGCCGTCTGGCCGATGATGGCCATACCGATCTCTGACACCTGCTCCAGGAATCGATCCTGCGTCAGCTCGATCTCGAAGCCTGGAATCGACTCGAGCTTGTCCAGGGTTCCGCCCGTGTGCCCCAGGCCGCGGCCACTCATCTTGGCGAACGGCACACCGCACGCAGCCACGACGGGGCCGAGGGCGATCGAGACCTTGTCTCCGACGCCCCCTGTGGAGTGCTTGTCGACGACGCGACGGCCAAGCGCCGAGAGATCGATCGTCTCGCCGCTCGACACCATGGCATCCGTGAGCGCGTGCGTCTCGGCGCCCGACATGCCCCGGAAGAAGACCGCCATGCAGAAGGCTGCCATCTGGTAGTCGGGCACTTCGTCCTGGACGTACGACAGGACGAGGTCGCGAACCTCTGCCGGCTCGAGCTCGCCGCCGTCACGCTTGCGCTCGATGAGCTCGACGGCTCGGATCACGAGGTCGGGCGCCTCAGGAGGAGGTCACGAACGGAGTGCCGGGCACGCCTCGCGGCGGGCCCTTGCCTCCGAGCCAGGCGTTGACGGTCGCGCCGACGTCGGCGAACTCGCCGTTGTGGATCTGGCCGTTGGCGTTCCGTCCTTCGACATAGGCAACGAGCAGCGCGTGCTCCCGCGAGTGGTCGGTGGACGGCGTGGTCGGATCGCAGCCGTGATCGGACGTGAGGACGAGGAGATCGCCTGCCTGGAGCGCTTCCAGGACGTCGGGCAGCCTCCGATCGAAGGATTGGAGGCACCGGTGAAAGTTCTCGGGGTCGTTGCGATGCCCCCAGAGCATGTCGGTCTCCACGAGGTTCACGAAGATCAGCCCCCCGTCGTCCACCGTTTGCAGGAGCTCTTCGGTCGTGTTGATCCCCTCGGAGTTGGACTTCGTGGGATGCGAGTGATCGATGTCGACACCCGCGAAGATGTCGTGGATCTTCCCCACGCCGTGCACCTCCGCTCCGGCATCGCGTGCAAGCGAGAGGTAGTTGGGCTGCTTGGGCTTCAGAGACCAGTCGTGCCGATTCGCCGTCCGGGTGAAGTTGCCCGGCTCGCCGACGAACGGGCGTGCGATGACGCGGCCGACTGCGTGCGGCGGCTTCAGGATCTCCCGCGCGATCGCGCAGGCCTCGTAGAGCTCCTCGAGCGGTATGACCTCCTCGTGCGCGGCGATCTGAAAGACGGAGTCCGCCGACGTATAGACGATCCACTTGCCGCTCGCCCGCTGCTCCTCGCCAAGCTCCTGGATGATCTCCGTGCCCGACGCAGGCCGGTTCCCGAGCACACCTCTCCCGGTTCTGTGGCCGAACTCCTCGAGGATCCCGGCTGGAAAGCCGTGCGGATACGTCGGCATGGCAACCGGAGTGACGATGCCCATGAGCTCCCAGTGGCCTGTGGTCGTGTCCTTGCCCTTCGAGCGCTCGGAGAGGCGCCCCGCGACGGCAGGCGCGCCGGGCTGCGGCGGGCAGCCCTCCAGCTCTTCGACGTTGCCGAGGCCGAGGGCTTCGAGGTTCGGTAGATCGAGCCCGCCGACCGCGCGGGCCACATTCCCGAGGGTGTCAGAGTCCTCGTCGCCGTAGTCGGCAGCGTCGGGTAGCGCACCCGCGCCGACCGCGTCCAGCACGATCACACATGCGCGGGGCACACGGCTATCCTACTTCTGTCATGGACACCGTCCTCGGGCTGCTGGGCATCGTCGTGTGGATCGTCGCGGTCATCGCGCTCGCGATGGCGGTCACCTGGCTCGTGGTGAAGGTGAGCCCGGGCGGCGCGCCCAAACCGCCAAAGGACAAAGCTGCCGCGGGCTAAGCCGTCTAGACCGGCGCGAGCGGCACGACGTCCTCGAGCGGGACGTAATCGAGGTCATGCGCCTCGGCCACTGCCTCGTACGTGAGCTTCCCCGCGACGACGTTGACACCGTGCGCAAGGGCTCGATCCCGCGCGACCGCCTCGCGGACTCCGAGCTCGGCGACCGCCTCGACGTACGGCAGCGTGACGTTCGTGAGCGCATGCGTCGACGTGACCGGGACCGCGCCCGGCATGTTCGCGACGCAGTAGTGGGTAACACCGTCGACCGTGTAGACAGGATCCGAGTGTGTCGTCGGCTTTGAGGTCTCGAAGCAGCCGCCCTGGTCGATGGCGACGTCGCAGACGACCGCGCCGTCCTTCATCTCGGTGACAAGAGCGCGCGTGACCAGCTTCGGTGCGAGCGCGCCCGGGATGAGGACGGCGCCGATCACGACGTCCGCCTCCACTACCGACTCCTCGACGAGCAGGCCTGACGAGAAGACGAGCTCGACGCGGCCACCGAGCACCTGCTCGAGCTGCCGCAGGCGCGGGATCGACTTGTCGAGAACGCGAACGTGGGCGCCGAGCCCGAGCGCGATGACCGCAGAGTTGTAGCCGACCATGCCGCCGCCGATCACGACCACGGACGCGGGCGCGACGCCCGCAACGCCGCCGAGCAATAGGCCCCGACCGCCGAGCGGCTTCTCGAGGAAGTGTGCACCTGCCTGAGCTGCGAGCCGGCCCGCGACTTCGCTCATCGGCGCGAGCAGCGGAAGCTGGCCGTCGTCTGTCTCGACAGTCTCGTACGCGATGCCCGTCGTTCCGCTCTCGAGCAGCGCTTGGGTCAGCGCCTTGTCGGCGGCGAGATGCAGGTAGGTGAAGAGGACGAGGCCGTCTCGCAGCCGGCCGTACTCGTCCGGGATCGGCTCCTTGACCTTGAGAACGAGATCGGCCGAGCCCCACACGTCGTCGACCGAGACAATCTGCGCGCCGACTGCTTCGTAGGCGAGGTCCGGAAACGCGCTTCCGAGCCCTGCTCCCCTCTCGACGGTGACCTCGTGCCCGCGCTCCACGAGCTCGCGCGCGCCCGCCGGGGTCAGGGCGACGCGATACTCGTCGGGCTTGATCTCCTTCGCGACGCCGACCCGCATGGCGCGGGAACGATACCCGGCGGCAGCTACGGCGTGTGAGCAGATCGCCGGGACGACACTGCGCGTGTGAGCCTTCCTGCGGCGAAGGCAGCCTCGAAGAAGAGCGAGTCATCGTCCGGCCCACGTCCCATATGGCTGAGCGGCAGCCCCGTGCAGGCGTCGCGCCAGCCCTCTGTGTCGACCGGCACCGCCTCGGCAAGCGGCTCGGGAAGCTGCATGTCGCCGCGTCCGGCAGGCCACGCAGCTTCGACCGGGCCGGCCAGGGCCCGCACCGCGACCGCGTGATGCGACACCCCGTTGTGACGCGCTCGCGGATCGCCATCGGACGCACGCACGGCCAGGATCGGCCTGCCCCCCAGCGCCCGAGCGGCCGTAATCGCCTCCACCGAGGCCAGTCCGCCGTGGCCGAACGAGCTTCCCGTTCCGACAATGCCCGGCCCGATCGAGCAGACCACGACGTCGAAGCCTGACGCCGCGCACCACGTGAGCGCCGAGGCCACGGTCACACAGGCGACGTCGCCGTCGAAGCACGCGCCGACGGCCACGGAGAACTCGACGAGCCCGCGGGCCTTCAGTGCCCGGACCGTGTCAGAGAGCGAGACCGGCAGCGCTCCGCCTGCGATCTGCACGTATGCGGTCCGAGCGCTGGGGCCTATGCCCGCGCAGACCGGCGCAACCTGGGAGTGCAGCGTGCAACAGACGACAGGTAGGCCGTCGAGCACGCCGTGGGCGTCCTCTGACTCCTCGACGTGCGCGGCCGCGTGCTGGAGGGACGTGTATGGGAGCTTCATCACGTGCGCCCCGGCCTCGGCTTCCAGCCCCAGACCCCGGGTCAGGTTGGCGTGCAGGACGTCGAAGCCACCCGAGCCGAGCCTGAGCTCCAGGGCCTGGACGTTGACGAGAACGTCGTCGCCGAGCGCGACAGGCCCGGTCAGGCGCGGGTACGCGATGCAGGGCCTGCCGGCGACCTCGAGCCGCACGAGCCCGTCGGTGCGCTCGACGACCGAGGTGACCCGGCCGCGTCGAAGGTCAAGCGGCACGAGCTGCGTCGACGAGCGCCAGCGTCACGTCGACCATCCGCTCGAGATCCTCGACTGCGATGTGCTCGTCCGAGCTGTGGATCCGCGCCATTCCATTGGCGAGGTTGACGCACGGCTTACCGCGGAGGTTGAACACGTTCGCGTCGGCCCCGCCCCCGCCGGAGACGAGCCGGGGCTCGTAGCCCGCGCGGCGGAGCGCGTGCTGCGCGAGCGTCACAGCGAGCTCGTCGGCGACGAATCGGTAGCCGCGGTACTTCTCCTGGAGCTCGGTCTCCACCTCGCACTCAGTTACCGAGGCGGCGAACGCAAAGGAGTCGAGCATCTCCTGGACGAGCTCGGCGAGCTTCCTGTCGTCGCGCGACCGGGCCTCGGCCACGACAACGCAGCGGTCGGGAACGATGTTGCGGGCGGTACCGCCCTCGATCTCTCCGACGTTGGCGGTCGTCTCCTCGTCGACCCGGCCGAGCCTCAGGTCGGCGATCGCCCGAGCAGCCGCGTAGATCGCCGACCGGCCCTCCTCAGGAGCCATGCCCGCGTGGGCCGCACGGCCGGTGAACACGGCATCGATCGACGTGGAGGACGGTGCGCTTTGGACGAGCTCGCCGATCGGGCCCTCGTGGTCAAAGACGTATCCGAGCCGAGCTTCCAGCCGGGCCGTGTCGAAGGCCTTGGCTCCCTCGAGGCCCACCTCTTCCTTCGGCGTGAAGACGAGCTCGATGCCGCCGTGGGGTCTCCCCTCCTCAACGCTCCGGCGAACGCCTTCGAGCATGACCGCGACCGCCGCCTTGTTGTCGGCGCCGAGGATCGTGGGCTTGGCGTTTCGGACGACGCCGTCCTCGACGACCGGGTCGATCGCGTCGGTCGGCGGCACCGTGTCGAGGTGCGCGCAGAGGAAGATCGGCGTGCCGCCATCCGTCGGCGCGGCCCGGGAGTACAGGTTGCCGGCGGTCGATCCGACGACCGCGCCGGCGCCGTCCTCGTCCACGTCGAGCCCAAGCTCACGGATGTACTCGGCAACGCGGTCGGCGACCGGCCGCTCCTCTCCCGGAGGGCTCGGGATCGCTGCGAGCTCGCAGAAGAGCGTGAGGAGGTCGGGAAGGGCCACGGCGCCGATTCTAGGACGCACCGCGCGTTCGCCTGCGCACCTTGGGTCAGAGAGTTGTGACGATCTCGGCGCAGCGCGTGACACACACGTGCGCTTTTCCGTCGTACCCTGACCGTGAGGGGAAACCAAGGGGGGTCCCCCGGGGGAACCAATCGTGGGAGGGCTCAGCGCTCGGCGTTGTCCTCGAAGAGCGGCTTCGCGCGCCGGTAGCGCCCGCGATCCTCGCCACGCGCACGATCACGTCGATGGGGAAGACCAGTCCCAGGAGCGCGCCCAGATGCCGAGGGCAAGCGCTCCCACGAGCTGACGTCGCCCGAGCCGCGTCGTGGGCGGTACCTAGTCGGCCGCCGCGACCCGTACGGGGTCGGCGGAGCGCGCACGCTCGAGCGCGGCCCCGACGAAGTCGCGGAAGAGCGGCGCGGGCCGCGTGGGCCGCGACTTGAACTCGGGGTGGAACTGGCTGGCGACGAACCACGGGTGATCGGGCAGCTCGACGACCTCGACGAGTCGACCCTCCTGGTAGGTGCCCGACACGACGAGGCCGGCGTCGACGAGCGCCTGGCGATAGTGGTTGTTGACCTCGTAGCGATGGCGGTGCCGCTCGTAGACGACCGTTTCCCCGTAGGCGGCCTCGGCGCGCGTGCCGCCTGCAAGATCGACCGGCTGCGCGCCCAGGCGCATCGTGCCACCGAGATCCTCGATCTCCTTCTGCTCCGGAAGCAGGTCGATGACCGGGTACGGCGTCTCCGGATCCATCTCGGTCGAGTTGGCGCCTTCCAGCCCGGCGACGTGGCGGGAGAACTCCGAGATCGCGACGTGCATCCCGAGGCAGATTCCGAGGTACGGGATCCCGCGCTCGCGGGCCACGCGACAGGCCGTGATCTTGCCCTCCCACCCGCGCGACCCGAAGCCGCCCGGGACGAGGACGCCGTGCGAGCGCTCGAGCTCCACCGCGGCCTCCTCGGGACTCATGCCTTCGGCGTCCACCCAACGAACGCGCACGTTCGTGCCGTGGTGGATTCCCGAGTGCTTGAGCGCCTCGTGGACGGAGAGATAGGCGTCCTGGAGCTTCACATACTTGCCGACGAGGGCGATCTCGATCTCGCCGTCCCGTTCGCCGATTCGCGCGACCAGCGCGTCCCACTCACCAAGGTCCGCTTCGCCGTCCCCGAGCCCGAGCCGCTCGCACACAAGCGTGTCGAGACCCTGGTCGCGGAGCCGGTTCGGGACGAGGTACACGTCGCTCACGTTCTCGTTCACGATCACGGCCTGCGGTTCGACGTCGGCGAAGAGCGCGATCTTGTCGCGGATGTCGTGTGAAAGCTCCTCATCGGTGCGGCAGACCACGACGTCCGGGTGGATACCGATGCGGCGCAGCTCGTTGACCGAGTGCTGGGTCGGCTTCGTCTTCAGCTCCCCGGCGGTCTCGATGAACGGGACGAACGTGACGTGGACGTACATGACATTCTCGGGCCCTGCCTCGCGGCGGAACTGGCGGATCGCCTCGAGGAAGGGCAACGACTCGATGTCCCCGACTGTGCCGCCGATCTCGGAGATGACGACGTCGGCGTCGCTCGAGGCCGCGACACGCCGGATGCGATCCTTGATCTCGTTCGTGACGTGCGGGATCACCTGCACCGTCGACCCGAGGTACTCGCCCTTGCGCTCCTTGCGGATGACCGCGTACCAGATGGAGCCCGAGGTGTGGTTGGCGTTTCGCGAGAGGTTCTCGTCGACGAAACGCTCGTAGTGACCGATGTCGAGGTCTGTCTCGGCCCCGTCTTCGGTCACGAACACTTCGCCGTGCTGGAACGGGCTCATCGTCCCGGGGTCGACGTTCAGGTACGGGTCGAACTTCTGCACCTGGACGTGGAGGCCACGCGCCTTCAGGAGCCTGCCGAGCGACGCGGCTGTGATGCCCTTGCCGAGTGACGACACGACACCTCCGGTGACGAAGATGTACTTGGTCTGCCGTCTCGCCATTACCAGGCCCTTCCGAGCTGGTCGAGGCGCCGAAGCCACGGCGTCTCGTCGATCAGACGGCCGAGCGAGCGCGTCTCTCCGAGGTAGTTGAGGGCACCGAGCACACCGATCGCCGGCAGGAGCGCCCGTCCTCGGAGCATCCTCACGAGCCCCAAGCCTAGCACCGCACCAAGCGCATTCGCCCCTCCGTCGCCGAGCATCGCCTTCTCACGCAGATCGTAGGGAGAGAGCAGGACGGCCACGGCCCCATAGCCCGAGCCGGCGACTCCTGGGAGCCAGAGCGCGCAACCGAGGAAGGTCTTGATGGCTCGCCCGGGGCCGGTGTCGAGCTGGTTCAGGGCGTTTGCCGCCAGGCCGACCGTAAGTCCACCCAGCACCGAGTGAGTCGCAACAGTGCCGATCGCCGGGATGGCGACGAGCTTCAGGACGCCCGTCGTCCGGCCCGCGCGGAGATGCGAGCGCCAGCCGCGCTCAGGGCCGCTCCAGAGGTCGTCAGCGAGCCCGACGGCGGCAACCCCTGCGACAGCGAGGGCTGTACGGCGCGGCGCCGCAAGCCCGCCGAGCGCGGCCACCCAGCCCACCAGCGGAAGCCGGAGGCCACGGTGGTTGAGTGCCAGCGGGCCCGTGGCGACCACGGCGTCGACGAGCTGGCGACCACGGTGGAGGAATCCTGCCGAGTCGCGTCCCGTCGGCCGGTGGTCGAGATCGAGCTCCACCTCCTCAACCTCGAGCCCGGCACGAAGCGCGTCGATGGTCATCCGTACCTCGCAGCCGAACCCCGGCGCGAGCGGAAAAACTACCGCGCGGGCGCGCTCGGAGACGAACCGCTGTCCCGAGAGGGGCTCCGCGAGCGTGCGTCCAGTTCGGAAGCGAATCAGCCCACGCCCGACCGCCTTCGCCAGCCCGAAGCCACCCCCGACGCGGCGCTCGAACGCTGCGACGGCGAGATCTGCGTCTCGCACAGCTAGCGGATGGACATCGCCCCGGAGATCGGCGTCGACGAGCAGCAGCGCTCCGGGCGGCGCCGCGCGCTCGCCAGCCGAGAGGGCCTCGCCCTTGCCGCGCCTCTCGAGCCGTATGACGACGGCGCCTGCCTCCTCTGCAAGCTCAGCCGTTCCGTCCTCCGAGGCACCATCGACGACCAGCACCTCGGCCCCTGAAAAATCTCGGTGGAGAGCGGCGATCGTCTCCGCGATCCGCTCGGCCTCGTTTCGCGCGGCGACGAGGATCGTGAGGTCGCCGGCGCACGCGACGCCCCTACTCGGCACTTGAGACCGGCGGCACCGGCGGGATCGGGCCGTCGTCGGACTGCTCATCCACGAAGCCATAGTTGCCCGGCGCCGCCCCGGCGAGTAGGAGCGCGAGCGCAAGGCGGCCCGACTGGGCGTCCAGGTGATCGATGCTCGAGACACCCGCCTCCCGATACCACTCGAGCAGGAGGCTTCGATCCTCGGTGCTCGTCTCGGTCACGCCGGTCACGGGCGCGCCGGCCCCGGCCAGGCCGCGCATGAGCCCGTCCAGGTAGGCGTCGGTCGCCTCCTGCGCGGCGGCATCCTCGCCCGCCTGCTCCCAGCTTCGCGCGACGACGACGCCGGTGACCTCGACGGTCGTACTGCCGTCGAGCTCGGCGACCAGCTCCGCCGCGACCCGCGGCAGGAGCGGATCCTCGCTGATCCCGGCGACGAGCTCCTCCCCGATCGCCTCGCCGAGCGATCCGAAGTCGTTGCCGGCGAGCGATTCGAGATCCTCCTGGCTCATGAGCACGTCCTCCAGCCGATCCGGGTCGAGCGGTACGTCGAGGACGACCTCGCGGGCCGCGATGCCCGACGCGTCGCGCAGCGTGGTCGCGATGGCAGTTCGTGTTTCCTCGGGCACGTCACCGATCAGCACGACCGCTGTCGATTCGCCGGCGAGCCGGTCGTCGATCAGCGGCAAGTACGTGCGCTCGACGTAGGTCTCGAGCGCCTCGAGGCGACCCGCGTCCAGGTTCGCCGCCTCCCGCTGGCGCTCGAGCTGACTCTCAAGGTCCGAGGCCCGCTGCGCGTTCAGCGCATCCTCAGCGCCGCGGACCTTCCCCGAGATCGCCACGCCGAGGATGATCCCGACCGCGAGCGCGAGGAAGACTGCCGCGAGGGACGCGACGTGATAGCGGAGGTCGAACACTAGTTAGAGGCTCTTAGAGCTCGGCCGCAGTCTGGCAGAGGTCGAATAGGCGGGTCAGCGCCTCCTGCGGGAGCCGCCGCGCTCCCTCGACGTTCAGACGCCACCACGCGGCTTCGACCGACACCGTGGCGCGCGTTCGGTTCGGGGCCGAGTTCGCGAGTGCGATGCCCGCCTCGAGTTCCTGCCGTAGGTCGAACCAACGCAGCTCGAGGGTCGGGTCGACCAGGCGGATGACGATGAGCCCTTCACCACTCGGCCGCCGCAGGAGCCCCGGAGTTCTGCTCCTCATGACCTTCCAGCGTGCTCCCTGGGCCAGACCCCGGCGGTCGGGCTCGACACCGGTGTAGCCGGGCCACCAGTCAGGGAGGTGGAACGGCTCCGCCACGAGTGCCCACACGTCGGCGCGAGGCGCGAGCAACTCCCGTTCAGCCCGAACGACCGCCATCAGCGTTCGATCTCGTACGGAGTGATGCCCGGCGTGAGCAGTGTCGTCACTGCCGAACCCTAGTCCGACCGGTTTCATGCGTTGCGCAGGGCTCCGGCGGCGGGCTTTGCCCGTCGCCGCTTAGAAAACAGGCGCGGATACCCCATCCGACGGAAATCGTCATGGCTCCGCGAAGCGGAGCCGGATTTCCGTCGGCTATAGGAGGGACTGGAGCCTGTCTGCGAGCACCGAGAAGAACCGGCGAAGCTCGGGCGAGGCTGCGATCGCGGTCGTCACCGCGGCGAGACCGCCGAAGGCGAGCGCGACGAACGGGCCCATCCCAACACGCGTCCGAAACAGGCGGGAGACTCCGCGGGCGTCGACGAGGATGTCGCCGACCTTCAGCCGCGTCACGAACGTCGACGACATGCCGGGCCGGTTTCGCTCCAGGAACTCGAGCAGGTTGAAGTGCGTTCCGACGGCGACGATCAGGGCGGCGCCTTTCTCGAATGCGAGGAGCATGGCGACGTCCTCGCTGAGCCCGGGCGCAGCCAACACCGAGTGCTCGAGCCCGAGGCGCTCCAGGCGCTCGCGGCCCGGCGCTCGGCCGCTCGGATAGGCGTGAACGACGAGCTCGGCACCCGAGCCGAGCGCCCGGTCGGAGACGGAGTCCATGTCCCCGACGATCACATCCGGCTTGTGGCCGGCCTCGAGGAGCCGATCGGCGCCCCCGTCGACGCCGACAAGCACCGGCTTGAAGTCCCGGATGTAGGTGCGGACGATCCGCAGGTCGTCGACGGCCTCCGAGCCGCGCGCGGCGACGACGGCGTGCCGGTCGCGGAAGCGCGTCCCGAGCTGCGGCAGCTCGACGCCCTCTGTCAGCAGCTTCCCCTCCTCGCGAAGGAACCGCATCGTGTTGTCGGCGAAGTCCTCGAGAGCCTCGGCGACCCGGCCTTGCTGAATCATGAGCGCCTCCTCCAGCTCGACCGTCGAAAGCTTGCGGCCGGCGGCGATCCGCGTCCCGTTCCGGAAGAGATCGGAGCCGCGAACGACGAGCGGCTCGCCCTCCTTCACCTCGTCGAAGAGCTCGGCGCCGGGCACGTCGATGAGGCGGACGCCTCCGCGTACGAGCGTGAGGGGCCCGGGGTTCGGGAAGCGGCCGGTGACCGAGTCCGAGACGTTGAAGACGACGCGGACACCGCTCTCGAGGAGCTCCTCAGCGGAGATCCGGTCGAGGTCGGCGTGGTCGAGGATCGCGATGTCGTCGGGGCCGAGACGCTTGACGAGGCGCTTCGTCCGCCGGTCGAGCTTCGCGGTGCCTCGGAACTCGACGAAGCTCATCGCAGGCCCGACAGGAACTCGGCGCCGCCGAGCATCCGCTCGAGCTCGTCGGTCCGCTCGGCGGCGGCGAGACGTTCGATCCGCGTGTGCGTCGGGTCGCCTGCCACCTTCTCGACGCGGAAGTGCGCGTCGGCAGCGCTCGCGATCTGCGGGAGATGCGTGATCGTGACGACCTGAGCGCGGCCGGCGAGGTCGCGAAGCGCGTCCGCGACGGCGTGCGCGGTCTGGCCGCCGATCCCAGCGTCGATCTCGTCGAACACGATCGTCGGCTCGCCTGCTCCCGCGTGGGCGACCGTCCGCAGCGCGAGCGCGATCCGCGAGAGCTCGCCGCCCGACGCGGTCTCGGCGACCGGCGCGTAGGGCAGGCCGGCGTTGGGGCGGACGAGGAAGGCCACGTCGTCGGCGCCGGTCGAGCCTGGATCGCGCGGCTCGACGTCGACCCGGAACTCGCCCTCGCCCATCGCGAGCCCTGCGAGGGCAACCGAGACCTCCTGGGCGAACTTCGGCGCGGCCTCGGCTCGCGTCCGGGAGAGCTCGGCGGCGAGGGTGGTCGTCCGTTCCGCGGCCTCGGCGAGCCGCCGCTCTGCCTCCGCCGCCGGATCGTCGCCCCCCTCGAAGGCGTCCAGCTCGGTGCGCGCCTCGGCGGCCGCAGCAAGGAGCCCGGCGAAGTCAGTCACCCGGAAGCGCCGTTTCGCGTCGGCGATCCGCTCGAGCTCGTCCTCGATCGCGTCGAGCCGGCCCGGGTCGGCATCGAGGCCGTCGAGGTAGGAACGAAGCGTCGAGGCGGCGTCCCGGAGGCGTACCTCCGCGTCCGAGAGCTCTTCCGACACAGCGGCGAGCTCCGGCGCAAGCTCGCTCACGCTCGCGAGCTCGCGACTCGCACGCGCGGCAAGCTCGGCAGCCCCCTCGCCTACCTCGGGGGCCACCGCCTCCGCGGCAATGGCGGCCGCCTCGGCGAGATCGGATGCGTGCCGGACGCGGAGCCGTTCTGCGAGGAGGCGTTCCTCCACCTCCGCGTCCAGGCCGTCTGTCCGGGCGACGAGCTCACCCAACTCGGCGATTCGATGCTCGCGGTCGGCGCTCGCCGCAGAGAGCTCGTCCAGGCGCCTGCGGGCGGCCCCGAGCTCGCGCCAGGCCCTCGTGTACTCAGCCCGCCGGCGCAGCTGGTCGTCACCTGCGTAGGCGTCGAGCAGGTCGAGCTGGAAGGACGTCCGCGCGAGCCGCCGCTGCTCGAACTGACCGGACATCGCGAGCAGCCGGTCGACGAGGAGCGCAAGATCCTCGCGGGCGACGCTCCGCCCCCAGGCGTAGGCGCGCGTACGCCCGTCCGCGAACACCCTCCGCGCCGCCACGAGGCTCTCCTCGTCCTCCGGCCGGAGCTCGCGAAGCGCCTCGAGCTCCTCGTCCTCGAGCAGACCTTCCGGGAGGTCGAGCTCCGCCTCGACGTAGGCCTCGGAGGCGCCCGGCCCGACGTAGCCGGCGTCGCCTTTGGCGCCCAGGAGCAGCCCGACCGCCTGCGCGAGGATTGTCTTTCCCGCGCCAGTCTCGCCCGTGACGGCGTTCAGGCCCGGCCCGAGCTCGAGCTCCGCCTCCCGGATGAGCACGAAGTTCTCGATGCGGAGGGAGCGGAGCATCGGCGCTCTAGCCGAAGACGTCGTGGTAGCGCGTGAAGAAGCTGACCTCCGGGAGGTGGGCGAGCAAGCTCTTCGCCTCACCCAGCCCTACGGCGATCGAATCGCCCGGCTCGAGGCGCGTGCAGCCGCGGCCGTCGACGATGACCGAGACGTCGCCGCCCCGCGTGACGTTCTCGACGCGAAGCTCGTAGCCGCGTGGGACGACGACCGGGCGCGCCTCGAGGGAATGCGGGGCGACGAACGTGATCGCCATCGCGTCGATCCCCCACATCATTACCGGCCCGCCGTTCGAGAGGTTGTAGGCGGTGGAGCCTGCTGGCGTCGCGCAGATCATCCCGTCGCACTGCTGGTCGCCGAGGTGCTCGCCCTCGATCTCCCAGCGAAGCTCGGCCATGCGACCCACGCGGGCGCTCGTGACGACGACGTCGTTGACGCCCGTCTCGACCTCTCCGCCGGTCAGCCGCGCGGCGAGCGTCACCAGCTCGACCACCCTGAACTCGCCTGCGAAGACACGCGGGATCACCGCTTCGAGCTCCGAGCCGGTCGCGCTCGTCAGAAAGCCCATGCGACCGAAGTTGAAGCCGAAGACTGGAACCTCGCTCCCGAGCCGGGCGCGGAGCGCTCCGAGCATTGTCCCGTCGCCTCCGAGCGCGACGACAAGGTCGGCATCGGCGTCACCGTCCACGAGCTCGACACCCGCTTCCCGAGCGGTACGCTCGAGAACGTTCATCGCCTCCTCGACGTCGAACCTGTGGTTGACGATGACCGCGGCGCGCGTCAGGGCGCCACGGCGGGTTCCGACGGTCTCAGCGGTCGTGGACGACATGGAGAAAGACCTCGCGGTTGCCCTTCGGTCCGGGTAGCCCGGAGTCTGCCACCCCGAGCACGCGCCCGCCCCACTCCGGTACGCGGGCGGCGACCTCCTCGACGATGCGCTTCCTGACCGCGGGGTCGCGGACGACGCCGCCCTTGGCGAGCTTCGGGCCCGCCTCGAACTGCGGCTTGACGAGAACAAGGGCGCGCCAGCCGGGTGCGGCGCAGCGGAGTGCCGACGGCAGCGCCTTCTCGAGGCCGATGAAAGAGACGTCGCAGGTGACGAGCGTCGGGCGGAACGGCAGGTCCTCACAGCCGAGGCGGCGGACGTTCGTCCGCTCGAGAACGGCGACGCGTGGATCGTCCCGGAGCCTTGGATGAAGCTGGCCGTAGCCCACGTCGAGCGCAATCACCCGCGCGGCGCCGGCCTGGAGGAGCGCGTCCGTGAAACCGCCGGTGGAAGCGCCGACATCGAGGCACTCCTGGTCAGTCACGTCCAGATCGAAGGCAGCGAGGGCATTCGCGAGCTTCTCACCGCCGCGGGACACGAACCGAGGCGGCTCCGAAACTTCGAGCGCCGCATCCTCCTCGACGGCGGTGCCGGCCTTCGCGTATCCAGAGACTCGTCCCGCCATTACGAGCGCCTGCGCCTGCGCGCGGCTCTCGGCCAGGCCGCGCTCGACAAGGAGGACGTCGAGCCGCTTCTTCATGCCATGAGGCTAGCGCGCGATGTGTGCCGGGATCGTTCCGCGGGCGAGACGAGTCCCGCAGGGTGTTGAAGACCGCACGGCGGCCGGGCGAATCGCGCGGCTCAGGCCCGACGCTCACGGATAGTGGAGACGAGCTCGGCCAGCACAGCCGTGTCTCCCTCCAGCCCGCTGAGGCGGTCGAGGACGCGGCCGCGAGTCTCGTCGGCCAGCTCCCGTGCCCGCTCGAGACCGTGGAGGGAGACGTAGGTCGCCTTTCCTGCGGCCTCGTCCTTGCCGGGCGTCTTGCCGAGCTCCTCGGCGGTGCCGGTCGCGTCGAGGATGTCGTCGACGATCTGGAAGAGCAGGCCGAGCTCGGCCCCGAACTCGCTCCAGGGGCGCCGGTTCACCTCCGAAAGCTCGGCCACCGCTGTCGCGCACAGGATCGAGGCGCGCAGTAACCGTCCTGTCTTGAGCTCGTGGAGCGCGCGCAGGCCTTCCCCGTCGAGGCCGCCGTTCGTCGTCACGTCGACGTACTGGCCGCCGATCATCCCGAGTGTCGCGTCCGCCAGGTCGCGGGCGACCGTCGAGGACGGATAGCTGAGGGCGAGCCGGAACGCCTCGGCGAGGAGCGCGTCACCGGCCAAGATCGCCACGTCCTCGCCGAACCTGACGTGGGCGCTCGGTTGCCCGCGCCTCAGGTCGTCGTCATCGAGCGCTGGCAGGTCGTCGTGGACAAGGCTGAAGGTGTGGACGAGCTCGAGCGAGCACGCCGCCGGCAGACACTCCCTCGGGTCGAGACCGAGCGCCTCTCCGGTTGCAAGACACAGCACCGGGCGGATCCGCTTGCCGCCGCCGAGGAGGGAGTACCGGAGCGCTTCCTGGAGCCGGCCGAGCTCTGACGCGAAGGGAAGCCGGTCGAGCTCGTCCTCGACCAGTCGGCGGAGCTCGTCAGGCGGCAGCATCGGGCCCCTCGCGACGTGCCCGGTCGATCTCGGCCTGCACCTCCCGGGCCAGCTCGGCCATCTCACCGAGTCGCTCGACCGCGGCCTCCGAGTCGCTCGTGGACTCGAGCTCGGCGAGCGTCGTCTCGAGCCGCGCGAGGAGATCCTGGAGGCGGGCGACCGGCTCGGGCTCGCTCATGCGGCCGGCTCCCGGACGATCGTGCCGAGGATCCCGTTGACGAGCTTGGCCGCGTCCGGCGAGGCAAAGCGCTTCGCCAGGTGCACCGCCTCGTCGATCGCGACCTCGGCGGGCACGTCGCCTCGCTCGAGCTCCACGATCCCGATCCGGAGGATGTTCCGTTCGAGCGCGCCGAGCCGGTCGGCAGGCCAGCCGCGCGAGAGGTGGGAGATGCGCTCGTCGAGCGTGCCGGCCCGCTCCGAGACGTCGACTGCAAGCGTCTGAGCGAACGCGTCGATGTCGCCCTCCCAGAGCGAGGCCAGCGGCTGGCCGGTCAGATCCCACTGGTAGAGGACGAACAGGGCGGTTCGGCGCGCCTCGCGTCGCGAGGTGGTCATGCCGCCACCGGCGCGAGCGCAGGCAGGTCGGCCTCGGCCCGCTCGAGGAAGCGGGTCGTGTACTCGCCGCTCACGAAATCGGGGTTTCGGAGGATGTCCATGGCCAGCTCGCGCGTCGTCGGCACGCCTTCGAGCTCCAATTCTTGCAGCGCCCGGAGCGCGCGTCCGAGCGCGGCCGGGCGATCCTCGGCCCAGACGATGAGCTTTCCGACGAGCGAGTCGTAGAAGGGCGGAATCGTGTAGCCCTCGTACGCGTGAGTGTCGACGCGGACGCCGGGCCCGAGAGGTGGGACGAACCTGGTCAGGGTGCCCGGCGCAGGCAAGAAGCCGCGCGACGGATCCTCGGCGTTCAGCCTGACCTCGATCGCGTGCCCGCGGAGCTCGGCGCGCCCGGTCGCAGGCAAGCCTTCGCCGGCCGCGACGCGGAGCTGGCCCTTGGCGAGGTCGACGCCCGTCAAGAGCTCGGTCACCGGGTGCTCGACCTGGAGCCGGGTGTTCATCTCGATGAAGAAGAAGCCCTCCGAGGTCAGGAGGAACTCGAGCGTGCCCGCGCCGCGATAGCTGAGGGTCTCGCACGCGCGGGCCGCCGCGGCCTCCATCTCGGCGCGGAGCTCGGGCGTCACCGCCGGCGAGGGGCCCTCCTCGACGAGCTTCTGGTGCCGTCGCTGAACGGAGCAGTCGCGCTCGCCCAGGGTGAGGACGCCACCCTCGCCGTCCCCGAGCACCTGGATCTCGACGTGCCGCGCGTCGACCAGCGCCTTCTCGAGGTAGAGATCGCCGTTCCCGAAGGACGCTTCGGCCTCCGCGGACGCCATGCGGAAAGCGGGTTCGAGCTCGGCCGGCTCGTCGACGAGGCGCATGCCCTTGCCGCCACCCCCGGCAGAGGCCTTCAGGAGAAGCGGGAACCCGATCTCCCCGGCAAGCGCCGTCGCCTCCGTGAGCGTCGCCTCGCCGTCGGAGCCCGGCACGACGGGTACGTCCGCGTCCCGCATCGTTCGCTTGGCGGTGACCTTGTCGCCCATGATCTCGATCGACTCGGGCGTCGGCCCCACGAAGGCCAGGTCGTTGTCCTCGACGGCCAGGGCGAACTCGGCGTTCTCTGCCAGGAACCCCCAGCCGGGATGCACGGCCTCGCAGCCGGTGGTCGTCGCCGCGGCCACGAGCGAGGGGATGTTCAGGTAGCTCTGAGCAGCCGGCGGCGGCCCGATGTGCACTGCGTGGTCGGCGAGCCGGACGTGAAGGGAGTCCCGGTCGGCGGTCGAGTAGACGGCGACACTCTCGACCCCGAGCTCTCGGCAAGCGCGGGCGATCCTGACCGCGACCTCGCCGCGGTTCGCGATCAGAACCCGGCCGAACACGGTTCCGGAGAATCGTCGCGATCCCGCGCAGGTTTCGGCACATACGGTGCGCCACACGCGCGTTTTTGGCGAGTACGATCACGCTCAGGGGGAAACCACAGGGGGGTCCCCCGGGGGAATCCGTACGCGCGCGCCACTAGAGCGCGTCCAGCGGCCGGCCGTTCAGCGGCTCCAGCTCGAAGAGCACGTCGCCGTACTGCACCGGTTCGGCGTTTGCGACGAGGATGGTTCGCACGCGGCCCTCGCGATCCGCTTTGACCTCGTTCATGAGCTTCATGGCCTCAAGGATGCAGAGCGTCTGGCCGACGTCGACGACGTCACCCTCTTCCACGAACGGGGCCTCGTCGGGCGAAGGGGCGCGGTAGAAGGTTCCGACCATCGGCGATTCGACGCGGAAGACCTCGTCCGCCGCCGGCAGCACGTCGTCGGGAAGCGGAGCGGGCTGCTCGGCGATGGGTGTGGCGGCCGTCGCAGCGGCGATCTGTTCCTGATCGTCTGTCCTTCGCACCGTGATCCGCGTTTCGCCCTCCTCGATCGTGACCTCGGCGATTCCCGACTCCTGGACGACGCGGATCAGCTCGCGTAGCCGCTCGGTCTCGCTGCGTTCGAGCCCCGCCCCCTCCGGGGCGTCGCGGCGGCCGCGGCTCCGCAGAGCGGCGAGGAGCGGCTCGGCCTCGGCGCCGTAGAGCGCCAGTAGCAGGAGCTCTTCCTCGCTCGAGGCGAGGCCCTCGGCCGACTCCCGGATCGCGTCGAGCTCGACCGGCCGCTCAGTCGGGCGGCCATCCTCCTGGAGCTCGATCGCGCGCCTGACCTGCGCGTCGATCTCGCCCTGCGGAGAGCCGTACCTGCCGGTGACGAGGTCTCTCAGCTCATCGACCACAAGCGACCAGCGCTGCGCCGAGAGAACGTGAAGGAGGGCTTGCTGGCCGAGGACCTGGCCGATCGGCGACGCAAGCGGCGGGCAGCCGACCTCCCCGCGGACGCGCTGCATCTCCTCGAGCACCTCGTCCAGCCGGTCGCCGAAGCCCTGTGCGCGGAGGTTCCCGTCCAGCTCGGCGACGAGCCCCGCTGGAAGCGCGTGCTCGGCGGCCCGGACTGCGACCCGCGGCGAGAGCGGCGCCACCGGCTCCTCGCCGAGCGCGCCGTCGACGTGCTCGCAGGCCTGCCAGAGGCGCTCGAGGTTCACGCCGGTGTCGATTCCGATCGCGGCGAGCGCCTTGGTGGCCGCCTCGGCCGACACGCGGTGGATCGAGAGCGCGACCGGGTAGATCGCGCAGGCGACGAGATCGACGCCGCCGCGTGCGGCCTCCATGGCCGACGCGAGAGCCGCTCCGCCCGCTCCCTGACAGTGGAGACCCACCGGCAGCCCGCTCGCTTCTCGCACCGCCGACACGAGCTCGCGGGCCGCCGCGGGATCGAGCGACCCGGACGGATCGTGCACGAGAACACGCGAGGCCCCTAGCCCTGCGAGCTTCCCTGCTCGCTGCACGAGGAAGCTGCTGTCGTCGGCAGTCCCCGGACTGTGGACGAGGCCGACGGCGAGCTCCTTGTCGGCAGCGCGCACGGCATCCGCCGCGTCCTCGAGGTTCTCGAGGTCGTTCAGCGGATCGTGAATCCGGAAGACGTCGATGCCGCTTTCGGCCGCGCTCTGCACGAACCGCCGCACGAGGTCGCGCGATAGCGGGCGGCCGCCTACGAGGAACCGGCCGCGAAGCGCCATCCCGAGCGGCGTGACGCAACGCGCGCGCAAAGCACGGATCCGCTCCCACGGACTCTCGCTCGCTCGACGAACGGCGGCGTCGAAGCAACCACCTCCCGAGACCTCCATGTAGGCGAAGCCCGCCTCGTCCAGGATCTCGGCGAGCTCGAGCAGGCGGGACGTCTCGATCCGGCCGGCCAACGGCTCCTGCGAGAGGAGCCGAATCGAGGTGTCGATGAGCTGCGGCACTAGGCGCGAGACATGTAGCGCCGCTCGCGCGTATCGACCTTGACCCGGTCGCCCGTGTTGACGAAGAGGGGCACCTGGACGACGGCACCGGTCTCGAGGGTCGCGGGCTTCGTCACGTTCGAGACCGTGTCTCCCTTCACGCCCGGCTCGGTCTCGACGACGGAGAGCTCGACGGAGGCGGGAAGCTGAATGCCGGCCGGCCGGCCGTCGACGGTGAGGAGCTGAACCGAGCCCGAGGGCTGGAGGAAGTCGAGCTCTTCCTGCACCTCGCCTCGCGGAAGCTGGATCTGCTCGTAGCTCTCTTCGTCCATGAAGACGACCTCGTCGCCCGAGTCATAGAGGTACTGGACGTTCTTCGTCTCGGTGCGGACGCGCGGCATCTTCTCACCGGCGCGGAAGGTGCGGTCGACGACGGCGCCCGACGCGAGGTTCTTGACGCGTGTCCGAACGAACGCGCCGCCTTTGCCCGGCTTCACGTGTTGGAACTCGACGATGCGCCAGACCTGCCCGTCGAGCTCGACGTGCATGCCGTTCCGAAACTGGTTCGTGGAGACGATCTCGGCCACGGGCGCCGAGTCTAGCCGAGCGTTGTCAGCTCTTTCGTGAACCCGGTCAGCACCTCGGGCCCGTTGTTCGTGACGATGACGAGATCCTCGATCCGGACTCCGCCCTCGCCCGCGAGATACACGCCGGGCTCGACGGTGACGACGTTCCCCGGCTCGAGCTCTGCGTCATAGGCGTCGTTCAGAAAGGGGAGCTCCTGCAGCTCGAGCCCGAGGCCGTGCCCGAGCCCATGGAGCACCGGCGCGACGCCCGACGATTGGATCTCCGAGCGCGCGATCCCGTCGACCTGCTTCGTGTTCGCGCCCGGCCGCACGGCCTCGAGCGCCTTGGCCTGGGCCCGGTGACACAGCTCGTAGGCCTCGGCGAGCTTCTCCGGCAGCGGCCCCGTCGCGAAGGTCCGAGTGCTGTCGGAGTGGTATCCGTCGAGGATCGCGCCGGAGTCCACGATCACGGTCTCGTTCGGGCCGATCGGCCGGTCGGAGGGGTGGTGGTGCGGCCGCGCCGCGTTCGGCCCGGCTCCCACGATGGGGTCGAAGGCAAGGCCGTCCGCGCCCTCCTCGCCGAGCGCGCGGACGATCCACCAGGCCACGTCGATCTCGGTTCGGCCGACGAGCCGCTCGTCCGCGAGCCGGCGGATCATCGCGGTGTTGACGTCTGCCGCCGCCCGGATGCGCTCGAGCTCGTCGGCCTCCTTCACTGCGCGGATTCGCCTCATGAGAGCTGTGGTCGGAACGAGCTCTACCCCGCTCGCTGCGAGCGGCTCGTGCTGGGTCACCGTGACGTGGTCGGCCTCGAACGCGAGGGAGCCCTGCGTCAGGTCGCCGAGTCGCTTCCCGAGCCAGCCGGGCAGATCGCGCTCCGCCTGTACCACCTCAACCCCGTCGAGGACGCGCGCGGATTCGATGTAGCGCCCATCGGTGGCCACGACCACCTCGTCGGAACGGACGACGCACGCGGCGTTCGAGCTCTCGAGCCCGGTGAGGTAGAGGACGTTGACCGGATTAGTGACGAGGAAGCTCTCGGCGCCCGCTGCCTCGACCGCCGCGCGCACACGGTCGAGCCGGGCCCCGGTCACTAGCACTGCTCCGCGAGGTAGGCGAGCGCTTCGCGGTAGCCCTCTGGCCCTTTGCCGATCACACGCTCCGCGGCCACGTCCGCGATCACCGAGTGCCGCCGCCATTCCTCACGATTGGCGATGTCCGAGAGGTGCACCTCGACGACCGGTGCGTCGATGAGCTCGAGCGCGTCGCGAATCGCGTAGCTGTAGTGCGACCACGCGCCCGGGTTGACGATCACGCCGGCCGCCCAGCTCCTGACCTGATGGCACCAGTCGATGAACTGACCCTCGTGATTCGTCTGCATGCAGCGCGCGGTCAGCCCGAGCTCCTTCGCCCACGCGTAGATCTGTCTCTCGAGCTCGCCGAGGCTGATCCCGCCGTAGAGCCCGGGGTCACGGTAGTCGAGCGCGTCGAGGTTGACCCCGTTCAAGACCGCCACCTGCACGCGGCGAGTCTAGATGGTTGATCTGTAATTCCGGCACAGCCCCAATACCGATCAACCATCTAGTGGCGAACGAGCTCGCTCAGGGCGGCGCGGACGTCGGACTCCGGTAGCTCGGCCGGGAAGACAGGCCAGCCGGGCGCCTCGAGGAGCACGAGCCGGATCTTGCCGCCGCGGTTCTTCTTATCTCGGCGCATGGCCTCCCAGGCGACGTCGAGGTCGACCGCGACAGGCTCAGGCGCGAGAACGTCTTCGACGACGTCGGTGGGCTGTCCGGAGAGCCGGAGCGCCGCGAGGAGCCCGAGCGCGACCGCGTCGCCGTGCCTGAGTTCGAAGCCAGATGCGGCCTCGAGCGCGTGCGCGAACGTGTGGCCGAGGTTCAGGACGGCACGGCGGCCGGTCTCCTCGAACGGGTCGGCCAGACAGACGGACGCCTTGTACACCGCACAGCCGCGCACCATCGCCTCGTCGTCGAGTTCCCAGAATGGCTCACCGGCGAGGAGGCCGGCTTTGACGACCTCGGCCATTCCGGCGCGGCGCTCCTCGGGTGCAAGGGTCTCAAGGCGCTTCGTGTCGATCACGACGGCGCTCGGGTAGTGGAACGCGCCAACCAGGTTCTTGCCTGTCTCCAAGTCGATCCCCGTTTTGCCACCGATCGCGGCATCGACCTGACCCACGAGCGTCGTCGGCATCGCAATCCAGTCGACACCGCGCTTGTACGTCGCCGCAACGAAGCCCGCCACGTCGGTGGTCGTCCCACCGCCGAAGGCAACAAGCGAACCGTCCCGATCGACGTCGAGGTCGCTCCAGAGGCGGTGCACAACCTCAGACTGCTTGGCCGCTTCTCCCGGCGGAACCGTGTGCACCGGCCAGTCGATCTCCAGCGGATGCAGCCTTAGCACTTGCTCGTCGGCGACGAGAGCATCGCCGGCTATCGCCGTCGTCCTGCCCACGCCCTCGACGGAGACGCTCAGGCCGGCGAGGAGAACCTCATCGACGTCATCGACGAGGTCGTCTGCGCACTGCGTGTACAGCGGCCCCCGCGCGTCGAAGAGGTCGCGGAACGCATCCTCCTCGCGCGCGAGCGGACGGTCGGCGCCCCGGGTTCGCTCCCAGGCGTCCGAGGGATCGACCTGAAGCCAGACCGTGAAGGCATGCCGCCGGAGCCCCTCCTGCGTCCGCTCGGAAACCACGGCCCCGCCCCCGAGTGCGATCACGGCCGGGTCGGGCGCCCTCAGCGTCTCCGTGACGACCACCTCCTCGAGAACGCGAAAGCCCGCCTCGCCGCGCTCTTCGAAGAGGGTCGCGATCGGCCCGTGCCGCCGCTCGATCTCTTCGTCCGTATCGACGAACGGCCGGCCGATGCGGGCGGCGACCTCGCGGCCGATCGTCGTCTTCCCCGCGCCCATGAACCCGATCAGGGCGAGGTGCTTGCCGAGCGCGCCTACGTCGCGGCCGACCACGGGATCCGCTCCACGTAGGCGCGGTGGGCGGCCACGAAGTCCTCGAGGGCGTCGCCGCCGAACTTGTCGCGGGCGGCGCGGGCGAGCTCGAAGGCGACACAGGCCTCGGCCACGACCGCGAGCGCCTCGACCGCGGCGACGTCAGAGCGCTCCACGAGCGCCTGCGCAGGCTCGCCGGTCACGAGGTCGGCCGAGCCGAGCGGTCGCATGAGCGTGGGTAGCGGCTTCATGGCAGCGCGGACGACGATCTCCTCGCCGTTCGAGATCCCGGCCTCGATGCCACCTGCGCGGTTCGTGTCACGCCTGTAGCCGGACTCGTCGCGGGAGAGCTCGTCGTGCGCCTCCGACCCGCGGGCGGACGCGAGCGCGAACCCGTCTCCGACCTCGACGCCCTTCACGGCCTGCGTTCCCATGAGCGTCCAGGCGAGCCGGGCGTCGAGCCGTTCCTCCTTGGTCGCGTACGAGCCGAGCCCGGGCGGGACGCCTCGGGCGCGGACCTCAACGACACCCCCGAGGGTGTCGCGGTCGCCGCGGGCGGCATCGATCCCCTCGCGGCCGGCCTCCTCTCCACGCACACCGCCGATCTCTTCGACGGATCCTTCGACGGAGATCCGGATCGCGCCGAGCAGCGCCTTGGCCACGCCTCCCGCCGCGACGATGACGGCGGTGTGCCGCGCCGAGGCCCGCTCGAGGGCGTTCCGGGTGTCGTCGTGCCCGTACTTCATGACGCCGGCGAGGTCGGCGTGCCCGGGCCGCGGCAGGGTCACGGGCTCCTTGCCCTTTCCTGAGGGCTCGTCCTCGGGTGGCCACGGATTCATGCCCCACGTCCAGTTCTTGTGGTCGCGGTTCGGGACGACCAGCGCGAGCGGTGTCCCGAGCGTCTTTCCGTGGCGGAGCCCCGCGAGCACCTCGACCTCGTCGGTCTCGATCTGCTGCCGAGGGCTCCGCCCGTAGCCCCGTTGGCGCCGCGCAAGGTCGCGTTGCATCGCCGCCTGATCGAGCTCGAGCCCGGCGGGAAGCCCCGTCACGATCGCGACGAGCGCCGGCCCGTGCGATTCCCCCGCGGTCGTAAGCTCCAATGCCATGCCGCGATCCTAGGCGACGACCTGGAGGGCGCTCTTCAGCAAGATCCTCGCCGCGCTCGGAACGAGATCCCGTGTACGACGAGCTCGAGCCCGAGCTTCGTGCTGCCCTGGTGAGCGCCTAGCGGACGATCGTCTCGGCGCGTTCGGTGTAGATCCAGACGCGCAGTCGGGGGCTGCCCGCCCGGGCTTCCCCCGGACGCTCGAGGCCGTAATGACGGAACGCCTCCTCCTCCTTCTCATCCGAGATGGCGAAGTGCGGCTCACCGTCGATGACGCCCCGGTCGTCCTCCTCGTCGTACTCGGGCGCGGACTCGACCTGCTCCTTCGTCCACGGAAGGACGATCTCGTTCCGATCGTGCGTGATCCCGGCCAAAGGCACGAGGTGCCGCCCGCCGCCGGGAGTACCGCGCCAAACGCCCATCCATTCGAGCGCTCCCGAGTCCTCGTCGGCGAAGACGAGGTCGACGTAGCCGACCTTCTTTCCGTCGCTGTCGTGCACCTCGTGGCCGACGAGAGCGCGCAGCTGCTCCTGCGAGTAGTTCTCGAGCATCGTCCCTCCTCTCGCGTGTCCCCGTGTACCTACCCAGTCGCGCGAACGGCAGACCTCATGATCTCGACGGGAGCCGGAACACCAGTCCAGCGCTCGAAGGAAGCCGCGCCCTGGCGCACCAGGATCTCGAGCCCATCCACCGCATCGCAGCCGGCAGACTGCGCGGACGCGATCAGTGCCGTGGCTGTGCCGTCCGCCCGATAGGCGAGATCGACGACTGCGTCGAGTCCGGCCGGGTCGACGAGCACCTCGTCTCGGACAGGCACGGCGCTCACCAGGATCGTCGCGTCACCGCGCCCGGGCGGCCAGCCTTCTCCCGTTGCAACGTCCGCTTCGGGAAAAAGTGTGCGCACCCGAGACGCGAGCGCGCCGGCCCGATCCTCGTCTCGCGCCGCGACGACCAACGAGGCCGCCCCCGCCTCCAGGGCAGCCGTCGCCACGGCCTGAGCGCCGCCGCCCGCGCCGAGCAGCAGGACACGAGCTCCCGTGAAGTCGACGGACTCGGTCACGGCGAGCCCGTCCGTCGACGAGCCGAGCACCTTGCCGTCCTGGACGACGAGGGTGTTGACCGAGCCGGCCCGCGCCGCGACCGGATCGAGCTCGTCGCAGAAGACGACGACGGATGTCTTGTGCGGGATCGTGACGTTGGCGCCCACGAATCCGAGCGAAACGAGCCCGGCGACGGCGGCCTCCAGGCGAGCCGGCTCGACCGGCAGCGCCACGTACGCCCAGTCGAGCGCCCGCGCCGCGAAGGCGGCGTTCTGCATCCGGGGCGAGAGCGAGTGCGATATCGGGTGGCCGAGCAGGCCGACGAGCCGCGTTTCGCTCCCTAGGTGGTTGGCCGGCAATTCAGGCCCCGCACTGGAGGCCGTCGTCCGGGTAGGCGAGGAACTCGCTCTCGCTCGCGGTGAAGAAGTGGCTGCGGCAATCCGCCTTGCGAATGAAATACAGATAGTCGACCTCGGCTGGATGCGCGGCGGCCTGAATCGAGGCCAGGCCGGGATTCGCAATGGGCGTCGGCGGCAGGCCGATAACCAGGCGCGTGTTGTAAGGGTTGTCGGACTCGAGCTGGCTCTCGAGGATCGGCTCGGTCGGCGGGATGCCGAACCCATAGCGCACCGTCGCGTCGATCCCGAGCGGCATGTCGGCCGCGAGGCGGTTGTAGATCACCGCGGCGACGAGCGGCCGCTCCTTCGGAACCTGCACTTCCTTCTCGACCATCGAGGCGATGATCAAGACGTCGTAGGCGGTCAGGTTCTTGCGCTCCGCATACCCGAGATCCACCTGCGCCCAGGCATCGCGAAAGGCGTCGAGTTGCTTGTCGATGAGTTGCTCGGTCGTCGTCGACGGGGAGAACGAGTAGGTCGCCGGGAACAGAAATCCCTCCAGGTGCGGAGGCTTCGCCTTGCGGAAGTCAGCGGGGATCGTGCCCTTTTCGGTCAGGCGCCGGAATGCCTTCGGCGCCAGCTTCGTGTCGAGGTCCCGCTTGTCGCTGGCGATCTTGTTGACGGCCGCGATCCGGTCGGCCATCTCGGCCCGGGTGAATCCCTCGGGAAAGACGATCTTGAGCACCGGCTCGGGGGGAGCCGAGTTGGTGGTGGCGAGGGTTGCTGGGGCGGCGTCTTCGTCGTCGGAGCCGACGACCGAGCCGACTGCCAACGCGATCGCCGCCAGAACGCCCGCGCCCACGACAACGCCCACGAGCGCGCCGATCCGACGCGCCCGCACCGAGCTCGACCGGTGGGTTCGGCGCTCCGAGGTCAGATCTCGAGGCCGCTCAGCCATGTCAGGTAGGACGTCAGGAGATGTGCGGCCGCAGCCGCATCCTCCGGGGCTGCGCTCCCATTCGCCTGCGCGAGGCGCGTCGTGAACCGCTCGTCGAAGGTCTCGACCGGGAGCTCGGTGGCGCCGCGAAGCGCGTCGACGAACCGCTGGGTCTCGGTCGCCTGGTTCCCGTGCTCCCCACTCAGCGTGAGCGGCAGGCCGACGACGATCTGCTCGACCTCCTCGCGCTCCGCGAGACGGACGATCTCTCCGAGGCCCTGCTCGGTCGCGGCGCGCTCGACGACGCCGAGTGGGCGCGCGATTGTTCCGGTCGGGTCCGAGATTGCGAGGCCGGTCCGCGCGGCGCCGTAGTCGAGTGCGAGCACCTTCACGGAGGCGCGATTGTACCCGCGGGCGACGCGTGACCCGGACGGAACGCCCAACCGGACGGCGTCACGAAAGGGCTTCGAGGATTGCTTGCTCTGCGGCGGCGAGCGCTTCTGCGAGCTTCTCCGGGTCCCGGCCGCCCGCCCTCGCCATCGTGGGTCGCCCACCTCCCCCGCCCCCGACGATCCCGGCTGCCGCCTTGACGACGTCGGATGCGTTCAAGCCTCGCTCGGGGAGCGATTCGTCGAAGTTCGCCACGAGGTGGACGAGACCGTCCTCCCGCGCACCGAGGACGACCGCCGCGGGCGCGGCCTTCTGCTTGATTCGATCGGAGAGCTCGAGGAGCGTGTCGGCGTCCATCTCACCCGCCTCTCCTGCCACGACGCGCACCCCGCCCGCCTCCTTCGCCCCGGCGAGCAGCCCGTCGAGGGCCGTGCTGGTGTCGGAGGCAGCGACCGGCCTGCGTTTGGCCTCCTTGCGCGCGCTTGCGAGCTCGGCCCGGAGCGCCTCGGCTTCGTGGAAGCGCGCTCGGAGGAGGGCGTACGCCTCGCCCGACGTCACGGCTTCGATGCGCCGGACGCCCGAGCCGACTGAGCCTTCGGAGACGATGGCGAAGGGGCCGATCTCGGCCGTCGTCCTGACGTGCGTCCCGCCGCAGAGCTCGCGGGAGAACGCGTCGTCTCCCGACCCGACCTCGATCACGCGCACGATGTCGCCGTACTTCTCACCGAACAGCATGGTCGCGCCGAGATTGCGGGCCTCGTCGATCGTCGTCTCGAAGGCGTGCACCGGCAGGTTCTCGAAGATCTGCTGGTTGACGATCTCCTCGACGCGCTCCCGCTCCTCGGGCGTCAGCGCCTGGCCGTGCGTGAAGTCGAACCGCAGCTTGTCTGGCCGGACAGCCGAGCCCGCCTGCTGGGCGTGCCCACCGAGTACTTCCTGAAGCGCCTTCTGGAGCAGGTGCGTCGCCGTATGGTTCGCCATCGTCGGAAAGCGCACCAGCCAGGGGACGACGGCGCGGACGCGATCGCCGGTCGCGAAGCTTTCCCCGCGCAGGATGAGCACCTGGTCTTCCCCGAACCTGAACGCCGCCTCGAGCTCGGCCCGCCGGTCGTCCTGCTCGAGCCAGCCGGCGTCCGTGACCTGCCCCCCGCTTTCCGCGTAGAACGGTGACTCGCGGAGCTTGGCGAGGTATCGGCCGTCCCCGAGCTCGTCGAGCGCCCCGATCTGCGTCAGCACGTCGGTCTTCTCGTAGCCGACGAACTGCGTCTCGAACCCGGCCCCCCGCGCGAACTCCGCGGCTCGCTGAATCTCTCCCCCGCCTCGGGGCCGTGAGATCTCGCGGTGCTCCTCCATGAGTCGGGCGAACTCGTCGTCGTCGACCGGCAGCCCGCGTTCGCGCGCCAGCTCACGCGTGAGCTCGACGGGGAAGCCGTAGGTGGCCGTCAGGTCGAATGCGTCGCGGCCGGAAACCGCACCATTGGTCGCCACGTCCTCGAAGAGCTTGAGGCCGCGTGACAGCGTCTCCGTGAACCGTTCCTCCTCCGTGCGAACGGCGTCCCGAATCCGCTCCCGGTGCTCGGGGAGCTCCGGGTGCCACGGGCCGAGCTGCTCGACGACTACCTCGGTAAGGCGCCAGAGGTTGTCTAGTCCGATCGCCCGCGCCTGCTGGACGGCGCGCCGGATGACTCGTCGGAGGACGTAGCCGCGACCCTCGTTCGACGGCATGACCCCGTCTCCGACGAGCACGGTCATACCGCGACCGTGATCGGCCAGGATTCGGTGCGCCTTCGTCGCGCGTGCGTCCGCATCCCATGCGACGCCGCTCTCATCCTCGATCCAGCGCATGATCGCCTGGTAGCCGTCGGTCTCGTACACGGAGCGAACGCCCTGAAGGATGGCTGCCGTCCGCTCGAGCCCGAGGCCCGTATCCACGTTCTGTCTAGGAAGCGGGGACAGCGTCCCGTCGGCGTGAAGCTCGTACTCCATGAAGACGAGGTTCCAGAACTCGAGGAACCGGTCGCAGCGTGGGCACGCCGGCGCACAGGACGGGTCGCCACAGCCGTACTCCTCGCCCCAGTCCCAGTAGATCTCGGAATCCGGACCGCACGGCCCGGGGCCGCCGACCGACCAGAAGTTCTCCGAGCTCGGGAGCCCGACGATCCGCTCTCGCGGCATTCCCGCAGCCTCCCAAAGAGCGATCGCCGTCTCGTCCTCTCCGAGCCCGAGCTCGGGGTCGCCGGCGTGAACCGTGGCCCAGAGCCGATCCCAGTCGAGCCCGAGCCGATCCCGGAGGAACTCCGTCGCGAGCTCGACCGCTCCGTCCTTGAAGTACTGGCCGAACGAGAAGTTCCCCAGCATCTCGAAGAACGTCAAGTGGTGTCCGTCGAGACCGACCTCGTCGATGTCTGGCGTCCGGAAGCACTTCTGTGCCGTCGTCGTGAGCAGCGCCGGAGGCTGCTCGCGGCCGAGGAAGTACGGCATCTGCGGCTGCATGCCGGCCGTCGTCAGGAGCGTGGAATGGTCGTCAGGGCGCGGAACGAGCGACCATGAGGGCAGCCGCGTATGACCCTTCTCCTCGAAGTAGGAGAGGAATCCCTCGCGGAGCTCGGCAGTTTCTCGCACGACCCGATCGTAGCCCTAGGGTCGGGACGGCGAGACAGGCTAGAAGTCGGCCCACTCGCCGGTCTGACGGCGCTCGACCCGCCCGTAGAGGCGCTCGAGCAACGGGTCGCAGACGACCACGAGCCCGACGCACGCGAGCCCGACGAAGAACGTCAAGACCGCGATGCCGACGGCGCTGTAGCGCACGAGCGCCTCGATCACCATCCCGGCGACAAAGGCCCCGGCGACCACGGCGACCCGGGTCGAAAACCTCTGCTTCCACTCGTAGTAGCTCATCGGCGGCCCTCCGGACGCATCGTGTTCGGCGCCGCACTCCGAGTACAGACGTATTAGGCCTCGGCGCTCCGAGCCGCGCATCCCCCGTCGGAAGGAGGTCTAGGAGGGTTTGGCGAAACAGCCTTGTGCCGCCCGGTCGCTCCGCCAATCCCTCCTAGCTCCGCCGAAGCGCCACTCCGGTCAGGATCTCACGGGCAATCCGGTCGGCAACGAGAGCTGTGACATCGAGCGTGCCGAAGGCGACCGGAGCGACCTCGACGACATCGGCGCCGACGAGATCGACGCGCTCCGCCACGGCTCTCGAGGCCCAGAGGAGCTCGGCGGAGCTCAGTCCCCCCGGCTCAGGCGTGCCGGTTCCGGGCGCGAAAGCGGGATCGAGAACGTCAACGTCCACGGTGAGGAACACAGGGCCTGGCCCAACGGCCTCGACTGCGTCCGCCACCACCGCCTCGATGCCACGTGCGCGAACGTCGGCGGCGAGGAAGTGACGGATCCCGCGCTGCGCCTGCCATCCGAACTCCTCGGGCCCGGGCCAGTAGCCGCGAAGCCCGATCTGGACGTAGCGCGCCGGGTCGACCGCGCCAGATTCAACGAGTCGGTACATCGGTGTGCCGTGCGAGAGCTCGGAGCCGTAGAGAGTCGCGGCGGTGTCGGTGTGCGTGTCGAAGTGGATCAGGCCGATGGGTTCGCGCGCAGCCGCGCACGCGCGGATATTCGGCTCCGTGACGGAGTGATCGCCGCCGAGGACGATTGGCAGCGCACCGGCGTCCACGACCTCGCGCACGACCCGTTCGATGGCCGCGTGCGAGCGGCGGTGGTCACCCGGGACGACCGGCGCGTCCCCGTAGTCGACGACGCGAAGCGCCTCGAGCGCGTCGACGCCGACCTCGAGGTGAGGGCCGCCGGGGAGGCTCGCCAGCCGAATAGCGCGCGGCCCGTATCGCGTTCCGGGACGATCTGAGACCAGCTCGTCGAACGGTGCGCCAACGATTGCCGCATCAACGCCGGCCAGGTCGGCGAGATCCTCAGTCCACGGAAGTGCCGCGTAGGTCGGGAGCCCGGCGTACTCCGGCTTGTCCGCGTCCGTCCAGCGTCCATTCGGGTCGAACACGGCGCGATGCTACTGCCACTTCATTGGCGCGCGCGGGTAACTCGGGTCCCGACCCTCCCCCCTGCCACAGCCCAGCGTAACGCTGAAAAGCGCGCGTGTGGCGCACGAAGATGTGCCGAGTGTGGAACTCCCTCGCTCAGTCTGCACCCGCGAAAGGGCGAGCACCCCGCGCTTGCCACGAGAGGCCGAGCGCCACGAGAAGCCGAGCGCCACGAGAGGCCGAGCCGGTCTAGCCCGGCCCGTCGTCGCCGACCGCGATCTCCTCGCGCACCTTGTCGAGCGATCGACGGATGAGACGCGAGACATGCATCTGCGAGATCCCGACCTGCTGGGCGATCTGCGACTGCGTCAAGCCCTCGAAGAACCGCAGATGGAGGATCATGCGCTCACGCTCGTCAAGCACGCGGAGCCCTGGCGCGAGCACCGCGCGGTTCTCGCTCACCTCGTACTCGGGCTCGATATCTCCGAGCGACTCGAGCGGGTCGAGGTCTGAATCGTCACCGCCGGGCGCAGGCGCTGAGAGGGACAGCGTGGCATACGCGTGCCCGGTCTCAAGCGCTTCCAGGACCTCCTCTTCCTCGGCGCCGGCCGCCTTGGCGAGCTCCGGGATCGTCGGCGAGCGCTCGAGCTGCACTGTGAGCTCCTCGATCAGCTTCGAGAGCTTGACGTTCAGCTCCTGGAGCCCGCGCGGCACGCGCACCGACCAGCCCTTGTCGCGGAAGTGACGCTTGATCTCGCCGATGATGTTCGGCGTCGCGTACGTCGTCAGCTCGACGCCGCGGTCGACATCGAACCGGTCGATCGCCTTGATGAGCCCGATACATCCGACCTGAACCAGATCCTCGAGCTGCTCGCCGCGGTAGGAGTAGCGCCGAGCAAGCGAGCGAACAAGCGGCAGGTACTGCTCGATGAGGCGCTCGCGGGCTTCGACATCCCCCTGCTTGTGGTAACGCCGAAGGAGCTCCCGATCCGTCCGCTCGGGAGCTGCGCTCATGCCCGGGTCACCGTACGGCCGGGCAGGCGCTTCTCCAGCCGAAGCCAGTCCGCGTCGTCGTCGTGCTCGATCGCCACGCCATCGGCGACCGTCGAGAGCAACCGGGCGATCCCGATCCCCTCCTCGGCAGGGACGTCGCGCTCGAACTCAGTCCGGAAGGCTTCGGCGACCGGGCCCGCACGCAGCTCGAAACCGTCATCCCGCACCCGCAGCTCGATGGTGAGCTCAGGCCCCGCCGCGTACGCCTTGTCCGCCAGGAAGCTGTCGAGGGCGAGGTTCACGTCCTCCAGATCCTCGTAGGAGAACGCGAGCCGGGCCGCAAGCCCGCCGACCACGAGCCTCGCCACCGCGTGGTAGCCCTCGTCGCGAGGAACCGTGAGCCTGATCACGTCCGTCACAGGCCGTTTGCGTCTCGCTCGAGCTCGTCCGCGATCTCCTGTTCGCGCCGAGCCGCCGCGTCCCGCCCCGCCTCCCAGGCCCCCCGGCGATCGCGCCGCACCTTGAACGCCGCAAAACCCTGAGCGATGCCGGCGGCGAGCCCGGAGATCCGCTGGACCGGCCGGGTGACGGCAAGGGTCACCGCGCGGATCGCGGTGTCGACCGCGTCCGCGGCGTCGACTGCGCTGTCGGTCACCTGGTCGACCTTGTCGAGCTGGAGGTTGGTCCGGTCGATTGTGCCGCCGACCTTGCTGATGACAGGAAGGAGCTCCTGCTCGAGCCCTCCGATGAAGCCGGTGAGCTTGCCGACCGCTCCGGCCAGCCTGAGGAGCAGGAAGCCCAGCGTGAGAGCGACAACGACACACAGGA
This sequence comes from uncultured Actinomycetes bacterium, assembly GCA_963733135.1. GTDB lineage: Bacteria > Actinomycetota > Thermoleophilia > Gaiellales > Gaiellaceae > CAVTBX01. The sequence goes on along the minus strand of CAVTBX010000007.1, from coordinate 141,004 downwards.
CGCTGAGGGCGACCCAGAGCCCATCGATGGCCGTGAAGTCGGCGAGAGGCACCGGACGATCCTAGCTACGGGACGAGATCACACCCGCTCCGACGACTGCATCATCGTCGTAGAGCACCGCGGTCTGGCCCGGCGCAACGCCGTACGCGGGCTCATCCAGCTCGAGGCCGAACCCACGGGCTCGCGTTTCGATGGTCGCAGGCGCGGCCGGTGAGCGGTAACGGAGCTTTGCCTCGGCCCGGTCGACCGGGAGGAAGAGACGGCCGGCGCCAACCCGAACTCGCGTGGTCGCAAGCGACTCGCGTGGACCCACGACAACGGTGTTCGTACCCGCACCTGTCCGGAGCGCGTAGAGAGGCGTGGCGGCCGAGACTCCGAGGCCCTTCCGCTGGCCCGGCGTGAAGCGCCAGAAGCCGGCATGCCGTCCGAGCTCGCGGCCCGACTCGTCGACGATCGCCCCGTCAGAGGAATCGAGCCCGAGACGCCCGAGAAACTCCCGATAATCCGAGCCGGCGAGAAAGCATGCCTCCTGGCTCTCCGCGCGGCCCGCCGCCTCGAGGCCCGCGGCGGCCGCCTGGCGTCGCGTGACGTCCTTTGTCTGCTCCCCGAGCGGAAACCAAAGCCGATCGAGGAACCGCGGGTCGAGGCCGGCCAGCATGTACGACTGATCCTTCTGCTCGTCCGCGCCGCGAGCGAGGAGCAGGCTGCCGTCGCGCTCGACGATCCTGGCGTAGTGCCCGGTGGCGAGCCGAGCAGCGCCGATCCTTCGCGCGAACGAGAGCAGCTCGGCGAAGCGGAAGCGGCCGTTGCAGCGCACGCACGGGTTCGGCGTCTCACCCCGCGCGTAGCCGCGGACAAACGGTCTTACGACTGCCGTTCGGAAGCCCTCGCGGAGGTCGAGCGTGAAGTGCGGCATCCCGAGCCGGTGGCAAGTCTCGCGCGCGGCCACCACGGAAGCCGGCGAGCAGCACGCGCGATCGGTGTCAGGCCCGCGCGGATCGAGCCAGAGGCGCAGGGTGACACCGACCGGCTCGTGGCCTGCCTCGCGGGCCCGGAGGAGCGCGACGGCGCTGTCGACCCCGCCGCTCATCGCGACGGCGACCCGGTCGTCAGCTCGGGGCGCCGAGGCGACCTGGGCGAGCGCTTCGTGCAGCGCATCGGCCGCGAGCCGTGGGCCGCAGAGCCGCGCGGCCTCGAGCACCGGCAGTCCGCGAACACCCCGAATCAACCTGCTGACGCCAGGCCCCTCGCCGCGCGCGCCGCAGATGCGTCGGCGCTCGACGTCGAGCTCGACCCAGGCGAGATCCCCGCAGTCCGATGCGCTGCCCGAAACAGTTCTCATGCCGTCACGGTAGCTTCGGTGGCCGCTCGAGCTCGAGCTCGTCGCGGATCGGGATGCCGTAGCCGCCTGTGGCCGGGAGCTCCGGCTTCAAGGTCCGCCGGGCCTGGTCGACGGCCCCCGGCCTGAGCTCCGCGAGCCGGAAGCCACGGCGCTGGTAGAACCGCAGCGCGTCGAGGTTGTCGTTCGTCGTGACGAGCCAGATGCGTGCCCGGCCTCTGACCTCGCGCACGAGCGCCTCGACGAGCTCGGTGCCCGCTCCGCGCAGCTCCTCGCGGACGACGATGCTTGCGAGCTCGCACCCGTCGTCGGTCCAGCGGTACGTGAGAAGTCCGGCCCGCTCGCCGTCCCGCTCGACAACGAAGCCCGGGAGGTCGAGCACGTCGAGGAGCTCTCCGCGCCGAGCCTGGAGCCGACCGCCGAAGACTTCGGCCAAGAGCTCCTCGGCCCAGCTCCGATCGGCGCTCTCGAGCCGGCGGATCATCGCCCGAGAGAGAGCTCGCCGATCTGCTCGAGGAATGCCGCACTGTCGACGATCTCCCAGATCTCCTCGGCCTTGCCGTCGCGCACGCGGGCGAAGATCGCCTGGTCGATACGGAACGGCTTGCCGGTCGGGGCGATGCCGAGGAACTCGCCGAGATGCGTGCCCGTCACGACGACCCGAGCAGCCAGGGTCGAGCCGACCGCCACGACCTCCTGCACGTCGTGTCGAATGTCGGGAAGCCCTTTGCGCGCGGCCGCCCACGCATCCTGTTCGGCGGCGCGCCCCGTGGTCGAAAGACCAAGCGGCGCATGAACCACAACATCTTCGTGGAGCAGGTCGTCGAACGCGTCGAGATCGCCCGCATCGCCCGCCGCGACCCAGCGGTGAATCAGGGTGTCGTCGCCGCCCATCGTCCCTCCGTCGTCAGGTCGGCGGCGATCATCCCAGTTTCGGGGTCTCGACGACCTTGAAAAGAAAAGCGTGCCCCACTCCGCCGATGGCCTCGCGCGTGAGGAACCTGGCGTACCAGGTGGGTGCCCTGCCGATCTCCGTCAACGACGTCAACCGGACGCGGGCTCCCTCGATGTAGGTGTTGGTTCTACATTGCGCGCGAGGCCACGCACGCAGTCGAGCACGCCGTCGCACTCTAGCGTCTAGGTCGCGAAGCGCCAGCGGATCTCGGTCGTGCCGGTGACCCTGAGCTCCGCACCGAGCGCCGGCGTGAGATCGAACTCGTGCTCCAAGCCGACAGGGCCGCGCCCGACGACCTCTGTGCGGATCGTCTTGCCGCCGGCCTGGACAACGAGCTTCGCCCCGCAGGGAAGCACGGGATGAACGACGCCGACCGTGTCCTCTCTCACGCGCTGCCCGCACCCGGCTCCCCTTCGCGAGACACCTACGAGCGCGGTTCGCCAGCGGTCGGTCGGCGCGACCGCGGAGCTTGTGCCGGCCGGCTCGGCTCGGACGTCGCTTCTCCCGACCGCAACGGCTCCGAGCGCTGCGAGCAGCGCCACGCCGGCAAGCGCGGCCTGGCGTTGCAACAGGGTGGCGTTCACACCAGGTCGTGGACTTCCAGGAGATCCCCGAACGATTCCCGGACGAGCCCGTCGAACTCGCTCGGCAACGTCCCTTGCGCGTCCGCGAACTGGCGCAGGTGCACGAAGAGGTACGACCATTCGTCGCGCCGGGAGGGGTCGCTTCGGGATTCCTCGCGTGCGATCGCCTCCAGATCCCAGACGTTCCATTCGCGTGCTTCAGGCGGACGGCGGCTCGAGAGACGGACGACCGAGGTCTCGGCCAGGGAGGGTTGCTCAGCCGGCCGTGGCGTGGGCTCCGGCTCGGCCGGCAATGCCCGCAGAGCAGGTCGTTCGTAAGGGGCAGGCGGCTCGGGTGGGAGGCCCTGGTCGGCCGCCGGCTCGGGTTGCAGTTCCTCGTCGGCCGGCGGGTTCGGCTGAGCCTGGGCAGGACGGCGACGGAGGCTCCCGAGCCACGAGCGCTTCTCACGGTGCTCGGAAGGAGCGGTGGGCTCTACGACGGCTTCTTCCGCCGCGGGCTCAGGTTCCGGCGCGGGCCCTGGCTCCGGCTCGAGTTCGGGCTCCGGGTCGGGTTGGGGCTCGACGGCCACCGGTGTCGGGTCCTGCTCGGGCTCGACGGCTACCGGCTCCAGTCGCAGATCCGGCTGGGACTCCGGCTCCGGCTCCGGCTCGGGCTCAACAGCCACCGGCCCCGGATCCTGCTCCGGCTCGACGGCTACCGGCTGGGGCGCCGGCTCGGGCTCCGACTCGCGTTCAGCAGACGCGGCGGCCGGGATGACTCGAACCTTGCGCGGCTCCTCCCGCGTAGGGGTCGCGGGCGCGTGGGCGTGTCCCGCGGGATAGCGTCGTAGACCCGGTCGGCCGACGGTTGGCTGCCAGGCAAGCCATTCCACGGTGGCGGCAATCACCCAGGCGAGCGCAGTGATGCCGACGACGGCCGGCCACTCGAGGTCGGCGAGAACGGACAGGAACGCGGCGAGCACGATGAACGCCGCGAGGGCGGAGAGTCTCAATAGGGACAGCGTGAAGGGCAGGCTAGACCGTCTGCGCCTTCCGGGCAGGGGAGGTTTTGGCGAAATGGTCTTCGTTGTCTGGTTGTGCTGCTCGTTTCGAGGCAAGGACGCAGGGAACGTTCGTACCTTGAGGTACGGGCGCGACTGAGGACACCGCCTCGACGCGAGCAGCGCAGCCAGGCGGCACAACGACTATTTCGCCAAACCCTCCTACTAGCCGGTGTGCTGCGGGCCGCGCCCCTCGTCCTCGTCCGACTCGGAAGCGTCGGGCTCAGGTTCGTCCGCGACCTCGTCTGCCTCTGACGCGGAATCCGGCTCCTCGACCTCGGGTTCCGGCGGCTCGCCGACGGGAGTCGAGGCGGCCGGGGTCGCGGCTGGCCCGACGCCTGCGGGTCGCTCAGGCGGGCGCCTGGTCGACGCCGTAGTCGCCTGCGCGGCCTCGACGATTGCATCGACAGCGGCCTGGATGGCTGGATCTCCGTGACCCGCGGCGGACAGGAGCTGCTCGGCGCCGGATCGGGCTCGCTGCACGATCACGTCCGCCTGAGCACGCGCCCATTCGAGCGTCTGCTCGACCTCGGCGCGGGCCGCGTTCGTGAGCTCGGTGGCCTGGTGGCGGGCCTGCTCCAGAAGCCGCGAGCCGCTCGTCTCGGCCTGAAGCAGCTCGGACGATGAGTCCCGGTTCGCGTTGGAGAGAATCTCGCGCGCCTCGTTTCTGGCCTGGTTCATGATCTCGGAGCGCTGCCGCTCGGTCTCCTGGCGGATCCGGGCGATCTCCGCCTCCTGCTGCTGAAGATCCATCTGCGACTCGCGAATCTCCTGCTCGGCTTTGGCGACCTGCTTCGTCGCGGCCTCCTGAGCATCTCGCTCGATCGTGTCGGCGAACTCGGCGGCCGAGCGGATGAGGTGCAGCGCGTCCATCCGAACGGCATGGCCGCTCGGCTCGGTCACGCCCCGGCGTGGCGCGGCCTGGAGCACGCGCAGGTTCGCCTGGAGCGAGGTCACGTGGCGGCGGAAGGCGTCGAATGCCTCCTCGACGCGCGCGCGCTCGTAGCCCTGCGCGCTGGTGGGCAGATCCTCGATTTTCGGGAGCGGCGTCAGGCCGGGGCCTGACGCGCGTCCGGGTTCCTGGGTCGACATCTCTCAGCTCTCCCGTTCGGCGGCGACTGAAGTATGACTTTTTCTATCGGTCGGACTCGGCCCGGAGCTGAATTCCGAGCTCGCGGAGCTGTTCCTCCTCTACCGGCGACGGCGCGCCGCTCATCACGTCCACGCCGGCCTGGTTCTTCGGGAACGCGACGGTGTCGCGGATGGCGGGCTCGTCGGCGAGCACCATCATCAGGCGGTCGATGCCGGACGCGATCCCGCCGTGCGGGGGCGCTCCCATCGCCAGTGCGTCGAGGAGGAAGCCGAAGCGGAACCGCTGCTCCTCCCTCGTGATCGCCAGGAGGTCGAAGATCTTGCTCTGAAGCTCCGGCTCGTGGATCCGGAAGGAGCCGCCCGCAAGCTCGACGCCGTTTCCTACGAGGTCGTAGGCCTGGGCCGTCGCCGCGCCGGGATCCGCGCCGAGGAGCTCCTCGCCTTCCGGGGTCGGGCGCGTGAAGGGATGGTGCACTGCCGTCCACCGGCCTTCGTCTTCGTCCCATTCGAGGAGCGGAAAGTCCGTCACCCAAAGGAACTTCCAGGCGTCCTCGTCGACGAGGCCGAGCTCACGGCCGAGGTGGAGTCGCAGCGCGCCGAGGGTGCGCGAAACCTTCGCCGGCTCGTCGGCGCCGAAGAGGACCGTCGAGCCGGGGTCAGCACGAAACGCGGCCAGCTCCGGCTCCGAGAGGAACTTCGCGATCGGCGAGCGCACCTCGCCCTCCTCGTCGACGACGAGGTACGCGAGCCCCTTCGCCCCCCACTCCTTCGCCAGCTCCTCGAGCTTCGCAAGCTCGCCGCGCGAGAACGCCTGGGGCGCGACGAGGAAGCGCACCGCCGGCGCGTTCGCGAAGACGCCGAACTGGGAGCCGCGCGTCACCTCGGTCGCGTCCTGGATCTCGAGCTCGAACCTAAGGTCAGGCTTGTCCGAGCCGTACCGGAGATCCGCCTTCGCCCAGGTCATGCGCGGCCAGGGCGGCGCGAGGTCGACGCCCGCACACTCGCGCCAGACCGCGCAGTACGTCTCCTCGATGAGACCGAAGAGGAACTCACGATCCGGAAAGGCCATCTCGACGTCCAGCTGAGTCAGCTCCTGGAGCCGGTCGGCGCGCAGATCCTCGTCCCGAAAGCAGCGGGCGATCTGGTAGTAGCGCTCGAAGCCGGAGATAACGAGCAGCTGCTTGTAGATCTGCGGCGATTGCGGCAGGGCGAAGAAGCCGCCGTGCTGGAGCCGGCTCGGAAGTAGGAAGTCGCGAGCGCCCTCTGGGGTCGGCTTGCCCATGATCGGCGTCTCGATGTCGACGAAACCGGCCGCCTCCATGTGGCGCCGGATGATCCCGACCGCCTGGGCACGAACGCGGATGTTGCGCTGGAGACGCGGGCGCCGGAGATCCAGCCAGCGATAGCGGAAGCGCAAAGCTTCGTCGACACCCTCCTCGTCGAGCTGGAACGGAAGCGCCGGCGAGCGCGAGAGAATCTCGAGCCGGTCGACCTGGAGCTCGACCTCTCCGGTCGGAAGGTTCGGGTTGACGGCCTCGGGGGTGCGGGCGAAGACCTCACCCTCCGCGCGGAGCACGAACTCGTACCGGACGGCGTGCGCTGTCGCTGCGGCATCGGATGCGTGTTCCGGGTTCACGACGAGCTGGCAGATCCCGGTCGCATCACGCAGGTCGACGAAGATGAGCCCGCCGTGGTCGCGCCGGGTGTTGGCCCAGCCTGCAAGCTTGAGCCGCTGCCCGACATGCTCGGCGCGCACCTCGCCCGCACCCAGATCGCGCCACTCGCTCACAGGAGCGCCTCGAGGTCGTCGACATCGATTACGGCGACGTCGGCTTGGCCGCGGCGGCGCGCGGTCAGCCCCTCGGGCCCGGCCACGACGATCACACGTGCACCCAGCCGCTGCGCCTGCGTTCCCTGGCCTTTCGACGACCGGCCTGCATAGTCCGCATCGCACGCTTTTCCGCGTCGCCGAAGCTCCGTCATGAGCGCCAAAACGTCCGCACGGGCCGCGTCGGGCTCCACGAGGAAGAACACGTCGATCTCCGCAGCGTCCGGCTCGAAGTCGCCGAGGGAGAGCAGCAGCCGCTCGATTCCGGCGCCGAAGCCGATTCCGGGCGTCGGAGGGCCGCCGATCTCCTCGACCAGGTAGTCGTAGCGCCCGCCGCCACAGATCGAGCTCTGCGCCCCAATCGCCTCGTCCATGAACTCGAACGCCGTCCGGGTGTAGTAGTCGAGGCCGCGCACGAGCGTCGGGGCGACCTCGTACCGGACTCCGAACGCGTCGAGGTAGCCGCGCACGGCGTCGAAGTGCTCGCGGCAGGGGGCGCAGAGCGAGTCGCCGATTGTCGGCGCGTCGGCCAGCGCGGCTCGCACGCGCTCGTTCTTCACGTCGAAGACGCGAAGCGGGCTCGTGGCGCGCTTCGATCGTGCGTCGTCGTCGAGGTCGGCGTCATGCTCGTCCAACCATGCACCGAGGCGCTCGACGTAGGCCGGCCGGCACTCGCGATCTCCGATCGAGTTCAGCTCGAGCCGGTAGCCGGTGACACCGAGCCGACGGAGGAGCTCGTCGTAGAGCTGGATGATCTCGGCATCGACGGCGGGGTCGGCCGAACCGATCGCCTCGACGGAAAGCTGCCAGTGCTCGCGGTAGCGGCCGCGCTGCGGCCGGGAATAGCGGTACATCGGCGCGAGGGTGTACGCCTTGACCGGCTGGGGCTCGCGGTGTAACCCGTGCTCGAGGTAGGCACGGCAGATCGGCGCGGTTGCCTCCGGGCGCAGCGTGATGGAGCGACCGCCGCGATCTTCGAACGTGTACATCTCCTTCTGAACGACGTCCGAGCCCTCGCCCGACGTGCGCGCAAAGAGGCTTGTGTCTTCGAATGCCGGCGTCCCGATCGGTCGGTATCCATAGAGGCGCAGAAGCTCCTCGGCCGCGCCGGTGACATGCCTCCACCTCGGCTGATCACTCGGGAGGATGTCGTGCGTTCCTGGCGGCGCCTCGATCCTCACGACCGCGCGGCTCGGAGATCGCCAAGGAACGGATTCGTGTCGAGCTCGTGACCGAGTGTCGTGACCGGCCCGTGCCCGGGGTACACGACCGTCTCGGCGGGGAAGCGGTCGACGAGCGTGCGGATGGACTCGATCAGCGTCTCGTGGCTACCGCCCTCACGGTCGGTGCGCCCGACCGAGGAGGCGAAGAGCACGTCGCCCGAGAAGAGGTGGCCCTCGGCGTAGAACGCTAGGTGGGCCGCGGTATGGCCTGGGACGGGAATCGTCTCGAACTCGATTCCCGCGACCTCGAACGTCTCGTCGCCCGCGAGCGGACGCTCCGGCGTCCACGAGCGGAGAGTGATCGTCTCGAACCCGGCCGGCTTGAAGTCGTTGGCGCGCTCGAGGAGCTCGCGCTCGGCCGCGGCCATCGAGACCTCGGCCCCGGTGCCCTCTGCGAGCTCCGCGACCCCGCCGATGTGGTCGAGATCACCGTGCGTGACGAGGATCGCGACGCACCGGGCGCCGAGCCCGGCGAGCTCGAGGCGAACATCGGCCGCCGTGCCCGGCCAACCCGGATCGACCACAACCGCCTCAGCCGCGTTCGGGAGCCTGGCGAGGTAGCAGTTGGTCGGGAACGGGCCGAGAGGAAGTTGGCGAACGTCGAGCTCCACCGGGCGGTGAGTGTATCCGCGGCCCAGTTAGACTCCGGCCGCGATGCAGCACTGGGATCTCCTCGCCATCGAGGCTCCCGGCGGGAGTCGCTCGCCCTCCGTCCTCCTCTCCGAGGACGAGGCGCGCGCGGTTCTGATCGCGCTCGACCCCGGCCAGGAGCTCGGCACCCATCAGGTCAAGGAGCACGCCTGGATCGTGGTCGTCGAGGGGAGCGCCCGAATCGAGGCGGGCGGTGAATCGCTCGACGCTGGCGTGGGCGCGCTGGTTCACTTCGAGCCCGACGAGCGCCACGCCGTGTCGTCGGAGACCGGCGTACGGTTCTTGCTCCTCCTCGCGCCTTGGCCCGGGCCCGGCCACTTTCGTGGCCAGGAACGCGCCGGCTCCTAGAGCCGCAACTGCTCGGGCTCTAGCGGCGAGGGGCGTTGGCCCCGGCTTGCGCGCGACGCTGGGCGATCCGGTACACGAGCCGGTCGGCGAGGTAGCTCGCCGGGATGAAGAGCGCAGCCAGGAAGACCGCCTGAAAGAGCTTCTGGTTGAACGTCAGGCTCGGCGCGGCGATGAAGAAGAAAAGAACGAAGAACGGCATGAAGATGGCCGCCCGCTTGAGAGCCCGGCGGAGCGATGGCTCTGGGATGGGGCGACCGCGACGGTCGACCGGGCCCCGGTCTGCGCGGGCTTTCGGCTTTGCGCCACTCCTCTTGCCGTTCGGCGTGGCGCCCGGGGCGCCCTGATCCGCCGGATCCAGCGCGCGCAGGCTCTCGACGACCTCCTCGCCCTCCTCGGTTTCTACGACGTACTCGTACTCGTGACGCTGAAGCTTTTCGCGCCGGCGGCGTCGCTTGCGAGTCGGCATACGACGATTATGCCGCGGCCGGCAAGGCCGGCCTCGTGAGGCTGGTCATTCAACCGCGCCACCCTTGATCACGGCACGAACGATGTTGCCGGCCAGGTGGTAGGCGACGTGCCGCCAGTCTGGCGCCTCGATCAGCACGAGGTCGGCCGCGAACCCCGGCGCGATCCTTCCCGCCCGATCGGCACGGCGGAGGACGTGCGCGGCGTTGACGGTGCACGCAGTGAGTGCCTCGGCGGGCGCCATGCCTATCTGCGTGCACGCGAGGCTCATCACGAGCGGCAGGCTCTCCGCGTACGCGCTCCCGGGATTGAAGTCGGTCGCAAGGGCGACTGCGGCGCCCGCGTCGATGAGTTGCCGTCCCGGGGGCATGGGCCGCGAGAGGAACAGTGCGGCGATCGGAAGCAGCACCGCGGTCACGTCACTTGCCGCGAGCTTCGCGACTCCGTCGGGCCCCGTCGCCTCGAGATGGTCGACGCTGGTCGCGCCCAGCTCGATTGCGAGGTCGATTCCGCCGGCTTCCGTGAACTGGTCGGCATGGAGCCTGAGCGCAAGGCCTGCGTCGCGGCAGGCTTCCAGGTATCGGCGCGCTTGAGCTGAGTCGAAGGCGCCTCGCTCGAGGAAGACGTCCGCCGCCTCGGCAATCTGAGCCGCGTCAGGCAGTACCTCGGTCAGGGCGAAGTCGAGGTACGCGTCGGCATCGGGAAACTCGGGCGGAACGGCATGCGCTCCGAGCCAGGTCGGGACGCCACCTGCGTCTCGGACGGCGACAAGCATTGCGAGCTCGGTGTCACGGTCGAGTCCGTAGCCGGACTTCCCCTCGAATGTGGTTGTGCCGTGAGCCCGCATCCAGACGCGGTGGCGCTCCACGGCCGCCCGGAGAAGGCCTGGATCGGCGGCGCGAGTGGCGGTGACCGTCGAGAGGATTCCGCCGCCGGCGGCGTGGAGCTCTTCGTAAGACGCACCACCCGAACGGAGGTCGTACTCCCCGACCCGATCTCCGGCAAAGCAGATGTGGGTATGGCAATCGACGAGACCCGGGATCACGCAGAGCCCTGTGCCGTCGATCTCTTCCAGCTCGGCTGCCTGGGAGTCCAGATCTCGCATGCGGCCGACGGCGGCGATGCGATCGTTCCGGCACAGGACGTAGCCGTCCTCGATGACGTCGAGCGCGCTGAGCTCGCGCCCCCGAAGCGGCGCGTGCGCCCCTGATGGGGAGACGACCTGCGCGAGGTCTCGGATGAGGAGCTCGGGCGGCATGGCTTCGCAGCCTAAGTCGCTCGGGCACACGGTTGTAGTGTCGGGTCGTGCGGTCGACCGGCGTTCATCACGTCGACCTGGTCGTCTCCGACGTCGGCCAATCGCTCGCGTTCTACCGAGACCTGCTCGGCCCACTCGGTTGGCACGGCGTGTCGCAGGAGGCCGGGGAGCACGGCGAGACCATCAACTACCTGTACGGGCCCGGCTCGTCGATCGGGCTTCGTGAGGCTCCGGACGGGCCCGTCGGACTGCCGGTCGATCGCTACCGCGTGGGCTTGCACCACCTCTGCTTCGAGGTCCCAGAGGTCGAGGATCTCGAGCGAGCGGCCGCCCGGCTACGCGGCCTCGGCGCGACCATCACCGACGGCCCAAGGCTCTTCCCGGAGTACCGGGACGGCTACCACGCTCTCTTCTTCGCTGACCCGGACGGCCTGAAACTCGAGCTCGTGTGGACGCCCGCTGGAACATACGACTACCAGCGCCACCCGTCCGAGTAGCGGATAGCTCTTCAGCGGATCGTGACCCGTTCACTCGAAGACGTCGCCGTCAGGTCGCTGCGCCGGATGGCGACCACATAGCCGGCGAGGGCTCTCAGGTGCTTGTGATCGGACTCGGTGAGCTCCCCCCGCTTCCGCAGCATCTCGACGATCCGGCGGTCGATGGCCTTTGGACTCTCCGTCGGTTTCGAGCCACCGCTCGAGTTCGCCCGGAGCCATGTTGATTGCGCACTCGAATTCTTCGACGCGTTCGTCGGGAGCCGCGGTCAGATCCTCGTAAGCGCATCCGGCTTATGCGCGGCCTCTTCGCCTGACTTGTCACTCCGCACGAGGTACTCCGGATTGTCCTGTGAGGCCTTGACCTCGTGATCCTTGATCGTCATGGGCGACGTCAGCTTCTTCTGCACCACGCCTCTGGTCTCGCCCTGTGACGTGTTCCACTTGACGCGATCGCCCTTCTTCAGCTCCTTGGCCATCTGAACCCCCTTGGGACGTTCTTGTCCAGGTTGCTCGGGACGGTCGATCCGAAACACATGCAGCCGCGAGCGTCGCCCTAGCCGCGTCCAGGAAGGTCAAGCCCGTGCTCGCTGGCCGCTGCAAGCGCGTCTTCATAGCCGGCGTCAGCGTGGCGCAACACCCCGGAGGCGGGATCCGTCGTCAGCACGCGTTCGAGCCGCTCGGCAGCGTCGTCGGTGCCGTCTGCAACCACCACCATGCCGGCATGAATCGAGTTGCCGATGCCCACGCCGCCACCGTGATGGACGCTGACCCAGGTGGCGCCGGCGCTGACATTCACGAGCGCGTTCAGAATCGGCCAGTCCGCGATCGCGTCCGATCCGTCTCGCATGGCCTCAGTCTCGCGGTAGGGGGACGCAACGGAGCCCGAATCGAGGTGGTCACGGCCGATCACGACCGGTGCCTGAACCTCGCCGGAACGAACGAGTTCGTTGATCGCCAGGCCGGCTTCTGCCCGCGCGCCGAGGCCCAGCCAGCAGATCCGCGCCGGCAGGCCCTGGAACTCGACTCGGCCGGGAGCGAGCTCGAGCCAGCGCTGGAGCAGCTGATCGTCAGGAAAGAGCTCGCCGAGTCGGCGGTCGATGGCGGAGATATCGCTCGCCTCGCCGGAGAGCACAGCCCAACGGAACGGCCCGATGCCGCGGCAGAACAACGGCCGGATATAGGCCGGGACGAAGCCCGGGTATGTGAAGGCGTCCTCGACTCCTGCCTCTAGCGCCTCCCCTCTGAGGTTGTTTCCGTAGTCGAAGACATTGCTCCCTGCGCGGGCGAAATCCAAGAGCCCCAGCACGTGTTTTGCGATTGAGGCACGAGCTTGTTGCAGATACGTGACAGAGTCGCGCTCGCGAAGCTCGGCGGCCTCCTCCACGCTCAGGCCAGAGGGGACATAGCCGTTCAGAGGATCGTGGGCCGCGGTCTGATCCGTGACGAAATCGAAGGGCTCGCCGCGGCTTGCGAGCTCCGGAATCACATCAGCCGCGTTTCCAAGCAAGCCCACCGACAGGGGGCGACCTTCGGAGGCGGCCGAGCGGATCCGATCCAGCGCGTCGTCGAGGTTGTCGGCTCTCTCGTCCAAGTAGCGGGTTTCGAGCCTCCGCTCGATTCGATGGGGATCGACCTCCACACAGAGGATCGCGGCACCGGTCATGGTCGCGGCCAGCGGCTGAGCCCCTCCCATCCCTCCCAGCCCGGCCGTGAGCACCGTCCGGCCGGTGAGATCGGGAGACCCGTAGTGCTTCTCTCCGGCCGCGGCGAACGTCTGGTACGTGCCTTGGAGAATCCCTTGCGTTCCGATGTAGATCCAGCTCCCGGCGGTCATCTGGCCGAACATCGTGAGTCCCTCGCTCTCGAGCCGGCGGAACTCGTCCCACGTCGCCCACTTCGGCACGAGGAGGGCGTTCGCGATCAGCACGCGTGGCGCGCCCTCGTGCGTCCGAAGCACGCCGACGGGCTTGCCGCTCTGGATGAGGAGCGTCTCCTCCGAGCCGAGCTCGAGCAGCGACCTGACGATCGCCCGGAGCGCGTCGTGGCTCCTCGCCGCGCGGCCGGAGCCGCCGTAGACGACGAGGTCTTCCGGCCGCTCGGCGACCTCGGAATCGAGGTTGTTGAGGAGCATCCGAAGCGGCGCCTCGGTGAGCCAGCTGCGCGCATTCAGCTCGGTGCCCCGTGGCGCCCGGATCCGGGACAGGTCGCCGCAGAGCTCTTCGACCACGGCGTCGGAAGCCCGGACCGCGCTCACTCGAGCACCCCGATCTCGTTCTCGACCGCCTCGACGAGCTCACCGCTTCGAATCGACGCTGCGACGAGCTCTATGTCAGGCGCGAGCGGACGATCTTCCAGCACCGTCGGGGAAAGCGAGCGAATGAAGTCATGGGCGGCCCGGGAGCCGGGTGCAGGCTCGAGCGGAGCTAGGAACTCGACACCTTGCGCCGCCGCGAGAAGCTCGATCGCAAGGGCTCCCTCGCTGTTCTCCAGCACCTGCCAGCACGTCAGCGCCGACGCGTTACCCATCGACACATGGTCTTCCTGGCCCGCGCTCGTCGGAATCGAGTCGACGCTCGCCGGGTGGCAGAGCACCTTGTTCTCGCTGACGAGCGCAGCCGCGACGTACTGCGGGATCATGAAGCCGGAGTTGAGGCCGCCGTCGTGGGTCAGGAACGCCGGCAGTCCGTCGGAAAGAGACGGGTTCGTGAGCCGCTCGACGCGGCGCTCAGAGATGCTCGCGAGCTCCGCGATCGCCATCGCAGCCGCGTCGAGTGCGAACGCCAACGGCTGACCGTGGAAGTTCCCGTTCGAGACGAGTTCGCCGGCCTCGACGAAGACGAGCGGATTGTCGGTCGCGGCGTTCAGCTCGACCGCGACGGTGCGCTCGGCGTACTGCAGGAGATCCCGGCACGCGCCGTGCACCTGCGGTGCGCAGCGCAGCGAGTAGGCGTCCTGCACCTTGTCGCACCAGCGATGCGACTCGATGATGGCCGAGCCGTCGACCAGCCGAAGGACGTTCGCCGCGCTGGCAGCCTGCCCCGGAAGCGGCCGGAGAGCCTGAATCTCCGGCCGGAAGCTCACGCGCGAGCCCTGGAGCGCCTCGACTGATAGAGCGCAGGCGATGTCCGCGGCCTTCGTAAGCCGGCCTGCTCGCACGAGTGCAAGGGAACCGATCCCGCTCATGAACTGCGTGCCGTTGATGAGCGACAGCCCCTCCTTGGCCGCGAGCGTAACCGGCTCGAGCCCGACACGCGCAAGGGCCTCGCCGCCTGTCAGCCTGTCCCCTTCGACCTGCGCCCACCCTTCGCCCACAAGCGTCAGTGCGAGGTGAGCCAGTGGGGCCAGGTCTCCCGAGGCACCGACGGAGCCGCGGCTCGGGACGACCGGTAGCACGCCACGGTTGAGGCAGGCGAGCAGGAGCTCGACGGTCTCGACGCGCGCGCCCGAGTAACCCTTGGCGAGCGCGTTGGCTCGGAGGAGCATCGCGGCGCGGACAACCTCGTCCGGATACGGCTCGCCAACACCGCAAGCGTGGCTTCGAAGCAGCCGGAGCTGGAGCTCCGCGGAGAGCTCGGGCGGGATCGTCCGCTCCACGAAGCGGCCGAAGCCCGTGTTGATGCCGTACGTGTGCTCACCGGCGGCATGGTCGGACGCCTCCTCGACGACGCGCCGTGCGGCCTCGAGCTTGTCCCGGGCATCGCCTCCGAGCTCGGCCGGCCCGCCGCGAACAGCCACGTCCCAGACGTCGCCGAGGGTCAAGTCCTCGCCGTTCAGCGAGACGGCCGTCGTCAGCGCCATCGCCGTGAGTGTAGTCGGGCGAGCCTGGCTCCTCGTGGCGAGATGGAGCGCGTTAGGCTCGCGACGTGAGGGTGATGGTGATCAGCGACATGGAGGGCGTCGCAGGAATCGTCAAGTGGGAGCAGGTGGACGGCGGTGAGGCGCTCTACGAGGAAGGGCGCAAGCTCTACACGCACGAGATCAACGCGGCGGTTCGAGGTGCACGCACAGGCGGCGCGACCGAGATCGTCGTCATGGACTGCCATGGCGCTGGCAAGGGCTGGTCGTTCAACTCGCTGCTCCCGGAGGAGCTCGATCCCGAGTGCGAGGTGGTCGTGCAGCACGAGTGGACCGAGTACACGGAGTTCCTCGAGCAGGGCTGCGACGCGGCGCTGTTCGTCGGCATGCACGCGTTCGCGGGCACGGCGAACGGCGTCCTGAACCACACCGTCTCAGGGACGTCCTGGCACAACCTCTGGTTCAACGGAACTGTCGTCGGCGAGACGGGCATCAACGCGGCGCTCTGCGGGACGTGGGACTGCCCCGTGGTCCTCGTCACCGGGGACGACGCCGTGTGCTCCGAGGCGACCGCCCTCCTCGGCTCGGGCCTCACCACCGTCACGGTCAAGCAAGGCCTCGGCCGGTTCAGTGCCCGCATGATCGCGCCGAGCAAGGCGCGTGAGCTGATCGAGGGCGGCGCGACGCGAGCGCTCGCCGACCTCTCCGCGGTTGAGCCTTACGACCCGGGCCGGCCGTGCGAGATCAAGGTCGAGTACACGAAATCCGACGAGGTCGAGCGCTTGCGCCACCGCGCCGGAGTCAAGGTGCTCGACGGGCGGACGATCGTCTCGACGGCCGACGACTGGTGGTCGGCCTGGCGTCAGTTCTACTTCTAGAGAGTCAGTCGGCGAGCAGTCGTAGCTCGAGGACGCGGCTCATATCGAAGCCGTCGATCCTGAGTACGGGCGCCGCCGCCGCGAGCGCTGCCCCCGCGGGCATGAGCCCCACGAGCTCGCTGCCCGCCACCTCTACACCACGCGCGGCGGCCTCCGCCACGATCCGCTCGACGATCTCGTGGAGCGCGGCCGCCTCCCAGTCCGTGACGTTCATGCTGACCTGGACGAGACCGGCTGTCGGTAGGTCCAGCCCCAGGGCACGAACACCGGGAAACCCGCCGTCTCGCTCGCGCACGAGGGTTGCGAGCTGACGCGCGACCTCGACGTCGTTGGTGACCAGGTTGACGTTGAACGCGATCAGCGGGCGCCGCACGCCGAGCACGACGCCTCCTGCCGTCGGATGCAGCCGGCTCGGGCCACGATCCGGCCGGAGCTCGCCCGCGTCGATGCGCGCCTGAAGCTCCTCCAGCCCGCCGCGGCGAAAGAAGGCCGGTTCGCGGCCGTCCTCCGTGAGGCGTCCATAGAAGAAGACGGGCAGGCCGAGCTCGCCGACACGATCCGCGAGCGCCAAAGCCGCGTCCCGGGCGCGCGGCTCGTCCTCGGGCCGAATCGGGACGAGCGGCACGACGTCTGCGGCGCCGATCCGTGGATGGGCGCCTTCATGACGGCGGAGATCGATGACCTCCATCGCCGCCCCGATTCCTCGGACGAGCGTCTCGACCAGCTCGGAGTCCTCGCCGACGATGGTGTAGACGGACCTGTGGTGATCCGGGTCGACGTGGACGTCCAGCAGGCGAGCCGGGCCGGACATGGCCTCGCGCAGGCGCGCAAGCGCCGAGTCGTCCCGTCCCTCCGAGAAGTTCGGGACTGACTCGAGCGGGAGGGACACCGGAAGAGCATATGGCCGGCGCGCCGCCGGGCCGAACTCATGGCCCATGCCGTCTCGGCACACTCTTGACACGTTTTCGCGCACCACCTGCGCGTCTTTGTGAAGTACGCTGATCGCAGGGGGAAACCAAAGGGGTCCCCCTGGGGGAAACGCAAGGGGGGACGGCCGCTCGTGAGGGTCGGTCGCCGGGCGCCTACGCGTCGGCGGAGGGCTCAGGCGCTGCCATTGCTCGCACACGAAGCACCGCAGCCACAGCCAGGAGCGCCATCACGACGTCGCTCGCGAGGCACCAGATGCAGAGCGCCTCGATGATCGCGACCTGGACATAGATCAGGTAGAGCGCGAAGCCGAGGCCGCCGAGCGCCATCGCCACTCCGGCCGCGGCCGCCTCGGGCGCGCGTAGGAGCGCGGTCACGAAGAGCGCTGCGTAACCCACGAGCCCGAGCACGGCCACGGGAATCCCGAGCACGTCGGCGTACTCGGACGTCTGCACCTCCTCGCACCCGCCGGTCGTGCACACGGGCGCGATGCCGCGGTAGTGCGCGTACGTCAGGTAACCGGCGATGCCGATTCCGGCGAGCGCGAGGACGGCGACGGCCAGCCGGGCCGCTCGCTCGCTCACCGCCCGAGCAGCGGGTCGATCTGCTCCGCGAGGGCGGTGATGTCGCCGCCGAGCACAGGCTCGCCCAGTTCCTCCCCGGTGCGCCCGATCTGGAAGGTCGGCGTGCCCTGGAGCCCGACCCGCTGGGCTTCTGCCACGTCTTCGGCGAGCAGCTCCTTCACCTCGTCCGAGTCACGGCCGGCGAAGAGCTGCTCCACGTCGATCTCCGGGAAGGAGCCCGCGGCGGCGCGGATGAAGTCATCGTCGAGCCACCCGTCGTTCTCCTCGCCCTGGTGCGCGTAGGTGATGTCGCTGAAGTGCCATAGATGGCCCTGGAGGCCGGCGGCGTACGCGGCTGTGAGGCCGACCTCCGAGTCCGGCCCGATGATCGGCACGCCGCGGTAGTCGAGCTGGACATCGCCTGGTCGCACGTAGCGCTCTACCAGCTCGGGGAGTGTCTCGACGGCGAAGCCGGCGCAGGCCGGGCACTGGGGATCGGCGTAGACGGCGACGGTGACCGGCGCGTCGGGCTCGCCGAGCACCTGGCCGTCCTGCGGAATGCCTTGGAGGAGCTCTTGGATCTCCTCCGCGCCAGGCAGCGGCGTGCCGGCTGCGACTGTTGAGCCGCCTCCCTCGCCGTCGTCGTCTCCGCCGGCCGAGATGAGGCTGACCGTTACGAGCGCAGCCACGATGAGGAACGCCACCCCGCCGATCACAGCCCACCAGCTGCGGTCGAACCTAGGTCTGGGGGTCGCCTCCGGAGGCGTCTCCACCCGTCGCTTGCGTGTCGACTTCGGAACCTTGGGAGCGGCCATCGGTGCTTCACAGTGTGCCGGGGCGCCACGACGAGCCGCGCGGCAAGCGCCTCTCGAACGCCCAGAAACGGCCGAAAAGCGCCCGGGTAGACTCGATCGCCGAGCCCGATGCAGCCTCAATCTCCTCCCTTCCGCCACACCTTCGGACGCCTGCTCGGGTTCCTGCGCCCTTACCGCCTCTCGCTGATCGCTTCCGTCGTCCTCGCGGTCGGCTCGCAGGTCGCGGGGCTCGCGCTTCCGTGGCTGACCGGCGAGGTGATCGACGAGGCGATCGCGAAGGACGACGAGGCGCTGCTCAGGGTCCTCGTGATCGCCGTCGTCGTGGCAGGGCTCGCGAAGGCACTAATGCTCGTAGGACGGCGGTTCATCGCCGGGCGGCAGGCCCTCGGGGTGGAGTTCGACGTCCGAAACGCGCTCTACTCGCACCTCTTGCGCCTCTCCTGGGGCTTCTACGACCGCCACCAGACCGGCCAACTCATGTCGCGCGCGACCGTCGATCTCCAGCAGGTGCGCTTCTTCCTCGGCTACGGCCTCATCTTCTTCGGTCAGCACATCCTCGCGATCCTGGCGACGACGGCGATCCTCTTCGCGCTCGACTGGCAGCTTGCGCTCATCGCGCTCGCGATCACCCCCGTTCTCATCGTCGTCGCCTACCAGTACTCGCGCGCCTCACACCCGATCCTCCGTGACGTCCAGCAGCGGATGGCCGACCTGACGACGGTGGCGGAGGAGAACATCGTCGGCGTCAACGTCGTGAAGGCGTTCGCCCAGGAGCCGCGTGAGAGCGGCAAGTTTGCGCGCCGGAGCGAGAGCGTGTTCGCGAAGTCTCTCGAAGCGACGCGGCAGCGAGCGTTCTATGTCCCCTTCCTCTCCTTCCTGCCGCTCCTGGCCCAGGCAGCCGTGCTCCTCGCGGGAGGGCACCGCGTCGTGAACGGCGACCTCGCGATCGGCGAGTTCGTCGCCTTCAACGTCTACGTGCTCATGCTCGTCATGCCGCTCCGGATGCTCGGCATGTGGATCGGGACGAGTCAGCGCGCGGTCGCGTCGGGCGAGCGGATCTTCGAGGTGCTGGACGAGCCCGAGGAGGTCGTGGACGCGCCTCATGCGAAGCCGCTTCCGGCCGGCCGCGGGGACCTCCGCTTCGAGAGCGTCACGTTCGGCTACGACCCCGAGCGGCCGGTCCTCCACAGCGTCGACCTCGAGATCGAAGCCGGGCGCACGGTGGCGCTGATCGGCCACACCGGCTCGGGCAAGACGACGATCACGTCGCTCGTGCCGCGGTTCTACGACGTTCAGGAGGGCCGCGTGCTCCTCGACGGCGCCGATGTCAGAGACGTCCGGCTCGCCGACCTGCGCCGCGAGATCGGGATCGTCTCGCAAGACCCCTTCCTCTTCTCGACGACGGTGCGGGACAACATCGCATTCGGTGCCACGGCGGCGACCGACGAGGAGGTCGAGCGGGCCGCGCTGATGGCGCAGGCGCACGAGTTCGTCTCGAAGCTTCCGGACGGGTACGAGACGGTGATCGGCGAGCGCGGCATCACGCTCTCAGGCGGGCAGCGCCAGCGGATCGCGATCGCCCGCGCCGTCCTCGTCGACCCGCGCGTGCTCATCCTCGACGACGCCACCGCGTCGGTCGACGCGACCACCGAGGCGCAGATCCGGCTCGGCCTACGCGAAGCCATGCGAGGCCGGACGACGCTCATCGTCGCGCACCGGCTCTCGACCATCTCCCTCGCCGACGAGATCGTCGTTCTCGAGCGTGGCCGCATCGTCGCCCGCGGCACCCACGACGACCTGATCGACGAGAGCCCGGTCTACCGCGAGATCTACCAGCACGGCCTGGTTGAGCTCGAGGTCGCGCCCGAAGCGGAGGAGGCGGCAGCGTCGTGAGCGTGCTTCAGCGCGCGGGCGACGCATGCGTCGCCCCTACACCCCGTCGCAACGCGCGCGCTCTGGCTCGGCGTCGACGTAGCGGCGAGGCATGCCTCGCCCGGAGGACAGCTTCATGAAGGTGCACCAGCCTGGCAGCCATCTCACCCAGCAGCGCGGCGTCGTGGTCGACGACTGGAGCTGGGCTCGCACGGCTCGGCGGGTCGGCGTGCTCGTCAGCCTCACGAAGCCCTACCGCGGCCGAACGATCCTCTCGATCGTCGCGCTCCTCGCGGCGACTGCGACGTCGCTCGCGCCGCCGTTCCTCGCCAAGCTCGCGATCGACGAGGGGATCCTCGGCGAGGATCTCGCCTTCCTCGGCTGGATCACGGCCGCGTTCCTCGCCGCCGGCGTCCTCTACTGGATTGCGAGCTCGGTGCAGACCTACCTGACGGGCTGGGTGGGCGAGCGGATCCTCGCCGATCTGCGCCAGCGGCTCTTCGGCCACCTCCAGCGGCTCTCGCTCGGCTACTACGAGCGGAACCGTGCAGGAGCGGTGATCTCCAGGCTCACGAACGACGTCGAGGCGCTCGACCAGCTCGTAACGGACGGGGTCACGAGCCTCTTCCAGAACACGCTCATGCTCTTCGGCACCGCGATCATCCTCTTCTTCCTCGACTGGCGGCTCGCGCTCGCGACCCTCGCGGTCTTCCCGCTCATGAGCGTCGCCACAGCGGTCTTCCGACGCCGGTCGTCCCGCGCATACGCGGGTGTGCGGGAGCGGCTCGCAGGCGTCACGGCGCACCTGGCAGAAGGCATCGCAGGCATGCGCGTCCTCCAGTCGTTCACGCGAGAGGGCCACGACGCCGACCGCTTCCGTGCGGTCAACGAGCGCTACCGGGAGGCGAACCGCGAGACGGTCGTCCTGAACGGGCTCTACTTCCCCTTCGTCGACTTCCTCTCGTCGTCCGCGACGGCGGTCGTCCTGGGCTTCGGCGGCTGGCTCGTCTTCGACGGCTCGCTCACAGTCGGCACGCTCTTCGCGTTCATCGGCTACCTCGCGAACTTCTTCGACCCGGTGCAGATGCTCTCCCAGCTCTACAACACGTTCCTGGCCGCCGTCGCCGCGCTCGACAAGATCATCGACGTGATGGACGAGGAGCCCGAGGTCGTCGACCGGCCCGGCGCGGGCGAGCTGCCGAGGATCGACGGCGATGTGCGCTTCGAGGGGGTCCGGTTCTCCTACGCGCGAGGCGCCGAGGTTCTGCACGGCATCGACCTCGACGTGGCCGCTGGAACCACGGTTGCGCTCGTGGGCCACACGGGCGCCGGCAAGTCGACGATCGCGAAGCTCCTCGCCCGCTTCTACGACCCGGTCGAGGGCGCGATCACGATCGACGGCCACGACCTCCGCGACGTGACGCAGGCGAGCCTGCGGAGCCAGCTCGGCGTCGTCCCGCAGGAGGGCTTCCTGTTCGCCGGCACCGTCCGCGAGAACATCCTCTTCGGCCGCCCCGACGCTAGCCCGGAGGAGGTCGCGGCAGCCGCGCGCGCCGTCGGCGCCCATGAGTTCATCCTCGAGCTCGAGCACGGCTACGAGACCGAGGTCGCCGAGCGAGGCACCCGCCTCTCGCTCGGCCAGCGCCAGCTCGTCGCGTTCGCACGGGCGCTCCTCGCCGATCCTCGGATCCTGATCCTCGACGAGGCAACATCGAGCGTCGACATCTCGACCGAGCGGAAGATCGAGGGCGCACTCGCGACGCTGCTGGCCGGCCGGACGGCATTCATCATCGCGCACCGGCTCTCCACGATCCGGAACGCCGACCTGATCGTCGTGCTCGAGAACGGCCGCGTCGTCGAGCAGGGAACGCACGACGAGCTCTTGGCGCTCGAGGGCCAGTACCTGGCGCTGTACGGGGACTGGGCATCAGCCGCCTGACCTTGTAGGTTCTCCGCCCGTGAGACCGACCGAGACGCTCGGCGAAGCCTGGGGGCTCTACAAGCGCCACTGGAAGCACCTGCTCCCGATCGCGCTCGTGATCTACGTCCTGCTCTCGCTCCTCGTGCTGGCCCTGGCCGCGCTCCTCGGCTGGCTCGGCGTCATCGCCGGGTTCTTCGTCTCGATCGTCGGCACGTTCTGGATCCAGGGCGCCCTCGTGGTCGCCGTGCAAGACATCCGCGACGGCCGCGCCGACCTCTCCCTGGGGGAGACGATCTCGCGGGTCCGGCCGCGCATCACCACGCTCACCGTTGCCGGCCTTCTGGCCGGTCTCGGCGTCGGCATCGGGCTTCTCCTCCTGATCGTGCCGGGCCTCGTCCTCCTCACCTGGTGGCTCTTCATCGTCCCGGTGATCATGCTCGAAGGCGCCGGAATCATGGACTCGTTCGGCCGAAGCCGCGAGCTCGTCCGCGGGCACGGCTGGGACGTCTTCGGGCTGCTCATCCTCACGATCCTCGTCGTGATCGCCGCCCAGATCGTCCTCGGCCTCCTCCTGATCCCGCTTCCGGACGACTTCGGCGGTTACCTCGGAAGCGTGCTCTCGAACACGCTCTTCACCCCGTTCATGGCCGCCGCCTGGACGCTCGGCTACTACCGCCTCAAGGACCTCGAGAGCCCCGTTCCGGCCGTTCCCGCGGTCTGATTTCGAGCGGGCGAGCCGCTACAATGCGCCCGCCCTTGCGGGGTCGTCTAATGGTAGGACGCCTGACTCTGGATCAGGTAGTCAAGGTTCGAATCCTTGCCCCGCAGCCTCCTCGAACCCGCTGGAAACAGCTAGTTCTTGAATTATTCAGGCCATTGTCGTCGCCAACTCGCCGGGGGACAATGCGCCGGGACGTTTAGTGGCCAACATTTTCTCGGGTTAGACGGGCGGCGAGAAGGGGCAAGCTCTCAGCACATTGACCAAGGTCGTGTCGCGTGCCGAGTGGGGTGCGCGTCCCTTCACGTGCTCGGAGCCGCTTCCGCAAATCGACGCGGTTGTTGTCCACTACACGGCATCAGATGCCGACGAGCAGGCCGAGCATAGGAACTGCGCCGCTCGGATAGGAGCGATCCAACGGTTTCACATGTCGGCGTCGCCTTCCGATCCGTCGAAACCGTGGTGTGACATCGCCTACAACTTCCTTGTCTGCAAGCACGGGTTCGTGTTCGTTGGGCGAGGCTGGAGGCGTAAATCGGGGGCGACCGGCACAGCGAACTCACACACGATCTCCGTCTGCTTCCTCGGCGACGACACGGCCAGGCGCGACGACGTCACGGCGGACGGTCGAAGGGCGCTTGGCTGGTGGGTAAGGCAGGCGCTCAAGCGTTTCCCTGGCTGCTCGGTAAGGGGCCATCGGAACTTCTCGGCCACCTCGTGTCCCGGCGACGAACTGATGCGCTGGATCCGCAATCGGGGCTGGGAGCGCCGCGTGCGGTTCGAACTCTGGGCACGGCGCAAAGTGGACGGCGAGTGGAAGCTGCATAAGGTGACCGCATCGAGGCCGGTGCGCCTCGGTAAAGGCAGGCCACGAGTGCGGGCAGCGACGTTCGTCGCCCGCACAGCAGGGAGGCTGGCAAAGCTCGCCGCACGCAACCGCCGACCGCGCATCCGCCGCATCAGGATCTGATCCTCGACCCACCCCAGGCGCATCACTCCTCCAGCCCGGGAATGTACGACGGCCCAGTTTGCTCCGAACTCCGGCCCTTGCGCCGGTCGCTGCGCGGTGACCTGGCGAAGTGTGGGCGCGAAACCCCTCTCATTCGCGCGTATCTACCTCGGCGTGCTACGACCGCGGATCCGTCTCCTCGGCGGCCTCGGCTGCATCCCCGAACTTCTCCACGACCCAGTAGGTCTCGTGCTCCTCGACCAGGCGCTCGGCGCTCGGCGTCCATAGGTGGCCGACCGCGACCACGAAGCGGGCCGGGTTCGTTCGCACCTCTCGATACGCACGAAGCTCGAGCTGGATCGCCGTGTGGCACTCCACGCGGCTGCACTCGCACACGAACTCGACGGCGTTCGCGCCGCTCACTGACTCGAGCGACTCGCTCACGTCGCGGATCCGCTCGTTGACCTCGCGGAACAGCGCTTCGTTCCGCCCCACTCGCTCCTCGGTGACCGACACGGCGAGCGAGTATGGCAAATGGAAGCCGGGGGTCTACGCCTGTGGCTCTACTGCCCGCACTGCTCGCCCGCGCCGGGCTCGCCGCGACGGCCACCAGCTCACGTCGCCGACGAGCGAGATGAGCGCGGGGATCAGAAGCGCGCGCACCAAGAAGGCGTCCAGCAGGACACCTACGCACATTGCGAACGCGAGCTCACGGAAGGCCGACAGGGGCACGAGGGCCAGCGACGCGAAGCTGAGCGCGAGTGCGAGGCCTGCGATCGCGATCGTCCTCGACGCGCGCGGCGCCGCAAGCGCCACGGCGTCGCGCAGCCGTTCCCGCTCCGCCTCCTGCCAGATCCGCCCGACCACGAAGACGTTGTAGTCCGAGCCGAGTGAAAGGAGGAGGACCGCGACTGCGAACGGCACGTAGTAGGTGAGGTCGCCGTTCCCGAGCAGCTCCTGAAACACGTAGGTCGTCAGGCCGAGGCTCGCTGCGAGTGCGAGCAGGCTGGCGGCGAGGAGGTAGAGGGGCGCGACCAAGGCACGCAGGAAGAGCACCAGGAAGAGCAGGTTCACGAGGCAGGCCGCAAACCCGATCCGCAGGAGGTCGCCGGTCATCGTGTCGACGGTCTCGCGCGCGAGCGCGGTGTCCCCGGCGAACGAGATCCGCTCCCCGGCGAGCCCCGCCCCCTCGGCGAGCGCGGGCGTGCGCTCCTGCAAAGCTCCGAGATCCTCGAGCGCGACACCCCCCGTGGGGTCGTTGTCGAGGATGACGAGAAAGCGGGCGGCGTTCGCATCCTCGGACACGAAGAGCTCCTCCTGCGCCTCGGCGAAGACGCTGCCCGGCCCGACCACGCCCGCCACACCCGGCTGGGCCGCGACCTGCTCGCGGAAGCCAGCGAGAGCCTCGGTGTCGAGCGAGCCTTCGCCCTCCACGAGGATCGTCGTCGGCGCCAGGATGCCGGGTGCGAAGCCTTCGCCGAGAGCCTCAAAGGCTTGGCGCTCCTCGGTGTCGGACGGAAGCCCGGGGAGCTCGGTGAAGGCAAGGCGGATGTCCAGGAGGCCGTAGCAGCCGATCCCGAGCGCGACGACGCACGCGGCGACGACCAGACCCGCGACCGGCTTGCGCGTCGAGAACCGCACGGTGCGGGCCCCGAACGAGTTGGAGCGGAGCGCCTGCTCGCGCTCCGCCGCGTCGTCGGGCGCAAACTCGCCTTCATCGATCTCTGACCGCGCGCGCGAAGGCCAGAGCAGCGCTCTCCCGAGAATCGCAAGGAGCGCAGGCACGAGCGTGATCGACACGGCCAGGCTCACGAGCACGGTCATCGCGAGACCCGGCCCGAAGGCACGGAAGAAGTCGAGCGACCCGGCGAGGAGCGTGGCCGTGCCCGCAGCGACGATGAGGCCCGCGGTGACGACGATCGGCGTGTAGTCGGCCGACGCACCCTCGGCCGCGAGCAGCCGGTGCTCGCCCGCGAGCAGTCGGTGCCGCATGCGCGCGAGATAGAAGATCGCGTAGTCGGTCACGATCCCGAGCAGGAGGACAACGAGCACGGGCTCGACCTCGCTCGGAACGTCAACGTCGACGAGCGAGCCGACCCAGCCGACGACTCGGATCGAGATGAGGTAGGCGATCGCCGCCGCGGCGAGCACCACCAGAGGCGCGAGCACGGAACGGAAGCTCAATCCCACGAGCAGGGCAACGACGCCGATCGTGGCGAGCGTGACCCAGATGAGCGCCGAATCGATCTCGCGCCATTCCTGCATCCGCCCGGGCGCGGCTCCGGTGACGCCGACGAGCGCGTGCTCCGGCTCGCCGAGAAACGTCCCGGCGTAGCCGTCGGCGAGCTCGTCCTGATCGGACAGCGAAAGGTCGCTGGGGAAGAACAGGTACGTCACGATCGTGGTCAGCCGCTCTTTCGATGCCGGGACGACCCCCTCGACGTTGATCAGCGGCACCGCCAGCAGGATCTCCTCGAGCCCCGGCGCCTCACCCGACCTGACGGCGGCCGCGCCCGCCACCGCGTCCCGCTCGGCGACGGTGGAGAGCCCCTCGGGATCGCGCTGGACGACGGCTGTGTGCGGGCTGAACGGAACGTCGAAGAGCCGCGTAACCCGCGCGCCGGTCTTGAGCGCCTCAGCGTCCTCGGGGACGAGCCCCGCGATCGAGACGCTGTCCTGGGTGCCGAGCCCAGGCAGCATGAGGGTGGCGGCGATAGCGGCGGCAATCCAGCCGGCGATCACGAGCCACCGGAGCCGGACGACAGTCCAGGAGAAGGCACGCGCCGCGGGGCCGCCGCGGAAGGCGAGCCGTGGCCGTCGTCGACGCCGGAAGAGCCTCATCGCCGTCGGCTGTACCCAGCGGCGACCGGCGCTATGCGCTAGCCACGTCGGGGCCGCGCCCGGTAGAGCACTCGTGCACCGCCCGCGAGCTCCTCGGTCACCTCGACCGTGAACGCCTCACCGAGCAGTCGCTCGAAGGTCTCGCGCGTGTAGTCGGCGTGCGTTCCCTCGCGCTTCCGGCGCAGCATCTGCTCGACCATCGGGTCGGCGGCCGTGGGGAACTCGATCACGAGCTCCGTCTCGAGCTCGGCCAGCCAGTCGACGAGCTCGGCCAGCGGGATGTTTGCGCCGATCGCCAGGTGATGCACGACGGCCAGGGCAAGCGTCAGATCCGGGCGTCCCCGGTCTGCGAGCGGGCGGCGCTCGCGACCGCGCCAACCGAGTCCCGGCGGCGGGTCCGCAATGTTCGCCACGAGAGGCAGGATGGACGTCGAGCCCTCCTCGCGAAGAGCGCGGTACAGCCGCTCGATCACAGCTCCGTCCGCGTCGAGCGCCACGGCGTACTCGGCGTTCTCGGCGGCGATCCGGGTGAAGCGGCCGTCGTTCGCGCCCAGATCCCAGACGAGCCGGCGGCGACGGCCACCCGCCGCCTCGCGGACGAACGCAGCCTTCCGCTCCGCGTCCGTCTCCGTGTAGGTGGTCGTCGACCCGTACTCCGTCCACGCGGTCTCGTCAGGCTCCCACCGGAGACGCCGCACGAGCTTCACGAGCCCGCGGACGTTCGCCTTGACGAGTTCTGTATTGAAGCCCGCGGACTTCAGGTCGCGCTTCACGTCCTTGTCGGCGGCGTGCTTGCCCTCGAGACGCGCGTGAAGCGTCACGTGGGTGAGCACACCGCGGCGCAGACGATCGCGAAGCGGCAGGAGCCGGCGCATCTCGGACGGCTCGATCCCGTCCACGGAGCCGCGCAGCAGCGGCCGGAAGTCGACGCCGCGGAGCGCCTGGAGGAGCAGCGGGTAGAGGTAGAGGGTGCAGAACTGCCGGTAGCCCGCCCACGGCTCCCCTTCTCTTAGGCGCTCGAACGATCCCACGTCGATGAAGACGGGCTGCGTTCCCCGCCAGCCGACGTTGTAGGGCGAGGCGTCCTTGAGCGTCAGGCCCTCGTCGAGCGCGCGGCCCAGGAGATCGAGCTGGAGGAGCGCAGCGTCCCGAAGCATCGAGAACGGCCACTCGTACGGATAAGAAACGAACGGGATCGTTTCGTGCTGGAGGACTCCGGCGGCGCCGCGGAGCGCTTCCGGCACACGACCGTCAGCAAGCTCTTCGGTACCGACGAGCTCCTTCGCTTCGGTCGCAGCCGCGAAGAGCCGGCTCCCGGCGAGCGCTCGCCAGTCCTCAAGGCCCTCCCGCGAGAGGGTGCGGAACACCTGACCGTCCGAGACGACGACGCGGCTCAGAGGGTCACGAAACGAGCCCGGCTCGAACGTGGGCCCGGCTGGGTCGGAAGCTCTAACGGAGAGGCTCGTTGGAGCTTTCCTAGATTTCGGGCGCGTCGTCCTTCTTCTTCACGCGCAGCATCGTCGTGATGCGGCGCCAGAAGAGCCGTCCGGCGACCGCCGCGGCGGCGAGTCCGCCGGCCACGACCTGAAGAATCATGCTCCCGGTGCCGGGATCCAGGTAGCTGAAGGGCGCGCTCATCAGGCTCACGAGGGTAGCAAAGGGTGTCTCCCGACGGTGACCGTCCGGTGTCGGTCCGGAGAGCGCTGGCGCGCGCTGGGCGGTTGGTAGGATGCGGCGCCGCAAGGCGCATTCGTCTAGGGGCCTAGGACGCCGCCCTCTCACGGCGGTAACACGGGTTCGAATCCCGTATGCGCCTCTCAGTTTGTGTCCTGAAGGGGTCTTCGAACGTAACGCGGCAGTCTTAGGCCTGCGGTCGGTAGGCCAGGTAGACCACTCCGTTCTCGTACGACTCACAAGTCACGAGCGACAGCTTGCGCGGCGAAGCTCCGTCTGGGAAGAGCCGCGGGCCGGAACCACGGGTGAGCGGGTAGACGAAGAGGTGTAGCTCGTCGACCAGGCCGTTTTCGAGCATTGCTCTGACCAGCCTGCCGCTGCCGCTGACATAGAGGTCGCCGTCGGCCTCGTCCTTCAGGCTGCGGATCGCATCCGCGTCGTAGGGCCCGACGATCTGCGAGTTCCTCCACGTCGCGGTCGTGAGCGTCCCGGAGACGACGTACTTGGTGGTGTCGTTGAAGAACGGCGCCCCCGGATCGTCCTCCTCGGTTCGCGTCGACCAGGCCGGCTCGAACATCTCGTACGTCGTTCGTCCGAGCAAGATGCCTCGGCTCCGCTCCGTGACCGCGCCAATCGCTTCTCCCATCCCGGGGTCGAAGCCGTAGTCCAACGTCCACGTCGGCTCATCGATCACGCCGTCGAGGCTCATGAACTCGTGCACGTGAATCTCGCCCACTTGTCACCTCCGTTTCGATGGTGCTGTGCAGACCATTTAATCGCCGCGAAGTCATCGACCAACAAGAGCTCGGGTCTACGTCTCGCTCTTGATGGCCCGCTCGATCGCGTCGTCGAGCTCCAGGCCACGGCCCTCGTCGAGCCCTCGGTTCAGGTCAGGTCCGGCGTGCGCCAGCACCGGCGCGGCGTAAGTCTCCCGATCCCCTTCCCACTGTCCGATGACGGCCCGCTTCTCCTCGGCCTCGATCGCACCCCACAGGACGCCGGCGCGCTCCAGCCGACCGTCCGCGGCCGCGGTTCGGGCAAGGATCGCGAGCAGATACACAGCGTCCTGGCGGTCACGGATCCGCTGCGCTAGCTCGAGACCCTCTTGGGCCAGCCTTTCTGCTTCGTCGAGCTGCTCGAGCTCGAGCGCCCACTCGCAGAGTGCCGTGAGCGACCCCAGCTCCCACCACGTGAACCCGACCTCCCGTGCGAGTGCGACGCTCCTCGTCATCAGCTCCTTTCCGAGCTGCCGGTCGCCCGTTTCCCACTCCACGTAGCCAAGCGCATGGACGGCCTGGGCCTCGCCGCGGCGACTTCCAAGGCGCTGGAAGATCTCGAGGGCTTCCTCAGCGACCGCTCGAGTCTGCTCGAGGTCGCCCCGGACCGTCGCCGCCATGGCCAGCCGGCTGAGAACCTCCGCGACTCCGCGCTCGTCGCCGAGCTCTCGGTACAGGGCCAGGCTCGCCTCGTAGAGCCTCTCTCCCTGTTCGTAGTCGCCGGCGATAAAGACGAGACCGCCGTAGTCGCGGAGTGCACGTGCCCTGAGAGGGGTTGGCACGTTCTCGCCGCGCTCCAGGAGCGTCTCGAGCCACCGTCTTCCTTCGAAGGGATCACGCGCGACCCAGAAGGTGGCGAGTGCGAGCGTGAGCAGCAGACCGAGCGCGATCTCGTCGCGCTCCACTGTCCAACCGAGCGCAGACCTGATGTTGTCGAGCTCAAGGGCCGCTATCTCGAACTGCTGGTGCTCGTCCGCGGAGTCGCCCGAGACGTTCGCGCCCTCGGCGACCGCAAGGTAATGCTCGGCGTGGATCAGCCTGATCTCGTCAACCTCTGCCGACTCGGCAAGCCGCTCCTCGGCGTACTCGTGGACGGTCTCAAGCATCCCGAAGCGGCCGCTCCCCCACCGGCGAACCAGGCTCTTGTCGACGAGTGACTGGAGCGTGTCGAGCCCGGCCTCGCAGACCGGCTCGACCGCCTCGAGGTCGAAGCTGGCCGCGAAGACGGCGAGGCGGCGGAAGAGGCGCTGCTCCTCGTCGCCGAGGAGGTCGTGGCTCCAGGCGATTGTCGCGCGCAGCGTCTGCTGGCGCTCGGGCGCATCGCGGGCACCCAGGGTCAGGATCGGCAAGGCGTGCTCGAGGCGGGCGAGGAGCTGCCCCGTCGACAGGAGGCCCACACGAGCGGCGGCGAGCTCGAGGGCAAGCGGGAGCCCGTCAAGTCGTCGGCAGATCTCGGCCACGTCCGGATCCGGCTCGAAGTGAACGTCAACGGCTCGGGCACGCTCGACGAAGAGTGTGACGGCGTCGAGCTCCGGCAACGGCTCGACGTCGTACCGTTGCTCCCCGGCGACGCGGAGCGGTTCGCGGCTCGTGACGAGGAGGCGGGCGTTTCCCGTTTCGGCCAGGAGCTCGGCGAGAGGGCTCGCGGCCTCGATCACCTGCTCGAGGTTGTCGAGGAGCAGAAGCATGCGCTTGTCGCCGAGGTGCTCCGAGAGCCCGTTCTTCGAGCCGACCGTCTGTGCGATCGTCGGCAGGACGAGCGCCGGATCGTGGAGCGCCTGGAGCGGTACCCAGAAGACGCCGTGCGGGAAGTCCTCGATCGCGTCGGCCGCGGCCTGGAGAGCGAGCCTCGTCTTGCCCGAGCCTCCCGGCCCGGTCAGTGTGACGAGGCGGTGCTCGTCGAGCAGCGTCGTCAGGTCGCCGAGCTCACGCTCGCGACCGATGAGCGGGCTCGGCTGAGTGGGGAGATTCGTCGCGTGCAGCGTCTTCAGAGGCGGGAACTCGGCCTCGCCCAGCTGGTAGAGCTCCTGTGGCTCCGAGAGATCTTTAAGCCGATGGGCCCCGAGGTCGCGAAGCGTGAAGCCGTCCACCTGCGTGCGCGTCCGTTCCGATAAGACGACCTGTCCTCCGTGCGCGCACGCGCAGATCCGCGCGCCTCGGTGGACGTCGAGTCCCGCGTATCCCTCGGCCCAGACGATCGGCTCTCCCGTATGCAGGCCCATGCGGACGCGAATCGGACCCGCTACGAGGGCAGCCTGCGCCTCGCCGGCGGCGGTCACCGCGCCTCGAGCCTCCGCAAAGGCGACGAAGAACGCGTCGCCCTGCGTGTCCACCTCCACGCCGCCGTGCCTCTCGAAGGCCTCCCGGAGGAGGCGGCGATGCTCGCCGAGCGCGTCCGGGTACCGCTCGCCGAGCTCCTCCAGCAACCGCGTTGAGCCCTCGATGTCAGTGAACAGGAACGTCACCGTCCCGCTCGGAAGCTCCTGCATGCGATGAGGATGACGGGCCGAAGCCGAACCGCCAAGGTGGTCGGCCAGTTCTAGGGCGCCGCAACGCCGGGCCGGACGTGGCCCAGGCGCGCGGCCACCACTGCGTCGGCGGCTTCGGCGCTCGCCGGGTGGCCCGTTACCGCGGTCAGGAAATTGTCACGCGCGAGGGCATAGAGCCGCGCGTCGGTCGTCGCCTGCACCGTGGCGGTTCGGGGCACGTCTCTGAGCAGCGCGATCTCACCGAAGTGCTCCCCCGCTCCGAGCGTCCCCGTGCGAGCGCCGTCGACCGTCACGGCGAGGTTGCCCTCGGCGATGATGTAGAAGCGGTCCCCCGGGTCGCCCGCCCGAACGACGATGTCGCCCGCACCGACCGACAGCGGCTCGAGATCGCCCGCCAGGTTTTCCAGCACCGGCCCGGGCAGCGGCGCGAAGAGGGCCTGGGCGCGCAAGAGCTCCAACTCGGCCGTGGGCGCGTCAGCGGCGTCATCCAGGGCGCGAAGGCCCGACCACACGAGTGCCGTAGCGACCGGCAGAAAGGCGCCCGTGGCGATGAGAGCGCCCCGAGTCCCGAAGCCCGAGACGAGGAGCGGCGCCACCGCCGACCCCACGGCGACCGAGACGAGCACGAGCGTCTCGAGGACGCCGAACACGCGCGCCAGCACCTGATCCGGCACAGCTCGCTGGAGCAGCGTCAGGCCGGCGACGTCCACGACCGTGTTGGCGGCGCCGACGAGCGCGAGGAACACGATCGCAGCCGCCGCCGACGGCCAGACACCGATGAGTGCGATCGGAACCCCCCAGGCGACGACCCCGATCCCGAAGGCGATTGCCAGACGCCTCCGACCGACCAGCGCGGCACTCAGGATCGCACCGACGACCCCGCCGACGCCGAGCGCCGAGTACAGGTAACCGAGCCCGGACTCGCCGAGATCAAGGAGCTCGAACGCGCTGACGACCAGGAGGACGCTGAGCGCCCCATAGACAAGCGTCTGCGCGGCAAAGAGGCCGACGAGCAGGCGGAGCCCCCTCTCGCGGGCGATGACCCGAAAGCCGCCGAGGATTGCCGCCGGAATCGCCTCCTCGTCCCGTTCCTCCCTCTCGGTCGCCTCGACGCGAATCCCGCTGAGGAGCAGCGCCGACCAGAGAAACGTGCCCGCGGTGACGGCGAAGGCGACACCGACGCTCGTCCCCGCCACCAGGGCTCCACCGATCGCCGGTCCGGCGAACGCCGCAACGCTCTCGACCGTGCTCGAAGTGACGTTCGCCGCGGTCAGCTCGTCCGGCGTCCGGGCCAGTGAGGGCAAGAGCGCGGCCTGCGCGGGGCGAAACGCCGTGGCAACGAGCGAGACGAACGCGACCACTACGTAGACGACGAGCGCCGGCGCGTCCAAGAAGACTGCCAAGGCGGCGCCCGCCAGAGCTCCGGAGCGCAGCACATCCGCGACGAGCATCACCCGTTGCCGCGGAAAGCGATCGGCGAGCAGAGCGGTGAACGGCGCGCCGATCGCCGCCGGAAGCATGCGCAGGAGCCCAACGAGACCGACAGCGGCCGTCCCGCCGGCGTCGAACGCGAACACGGCGAGACCGATGACGGTTGCCCAGTCGCCGATCTCCGAGCCCGCCCAGGCAAGCTGGAGGCGACGCAGGCCAGGGTTGGCGTAGACGCCGCGGAAGGCCCCGCCCGCCTTGGTCAGCTCAGTGCGCAGTCGGCTCACGCGCGAAAGGATGGCAAGGGCATCCGTCGCGCGTCTCCGTTCTCACGTCTCCTGTGGGAAGATGCAGGCGTTCCCGCCCGTCTGGTGGGAAAGCGCGCCAACCAGGCGCGCCTACAGAAGGAGGGTCAATGTCGGAGCAGGAGCAGGAGCGGGAGCTGAAGCGCGAGCCCGACGTCGAGGGGCACAAGCTCCAGAAGGCTCAGGACGAAGGCCCGGACGAGGAAGGGGCCGGCCTGCGCCGCGAAGGCGACGACCCGGACGTGGAAGGGCACCTGAAGCGCTAGCGGTGCCCCGAGCGGAGGGCGGCCGCATCGCCCTCCGCTCACTTCCGCTCCAGCACCTCCGCGAGCGCCGTCAGGAGCGCCTTGGCCGCGACACGAGCCTCGTCCTCGGTGTCCTCCAGTGCGGCCCCGAGCCGCGCGACGTCCGCCAGCTCATCCGGGCCGCCGTCGAGGAGCATCCGCGCTCGGCGGCCCTTCTGAAGCAAGTCCAGCGCAATTGCCGCCTGGCCGGCGAAGAGCGCCAGGAGATCCATGTCCGCGAGCGTGAAGGAGGCCTGGCGATCGAGGACCTCGAGAACCCCGAGCGCCCGTTCCTCGTGGAGGAGCGGAACGGCCATGAGCCCGCGCGGCACGTAGCCCGTCGCCTCCGCCTGCTCGCGCGCGAACCTCGGATCCGACGCGACATCCTCTAGGACGAGCGGCTGGCGGGTCACGAGCACCCAGCCTGCGATTCCCGTGCTCGAGGGGAAGCGTTGACCCAGAAGCGCCTCCTCGCCCTCGCCGGCGACCGCCTCGAAGACGAGCTCGTCGGCAGCCACGTCGAGGAGAAAGATCGAGGAGGCCCGCGCCTGGAAGATCGCCCGCGCCGTCTCGACGATCGAGCCGAGCAGGGATCGATACGACTCCTCCGTCCCGGCCAGCCCCGAAGCCACCGCGGCTCTGAAGTCGCCGTCCGTCACTCCTGCTCCACGTTTCTCGCAGTCAGGTACAGGAGGCTCTTGAGCTGGAACGGGGTCAGGTCCGGGTGCTTGCTGAGCATGAGCGCCACAATCCCTGAGATGTGAGGCGTTGCGAAGCTGTTCCCGCTGTAGCGCATCCGCCCTCCACCAAGCCAGGCGCCCTCGACGTCCACACCGCGCGCGAAGAACTCCACGGGTGGAACAGGATTGTAGAAGTAGTCGAACGGATCCTCGCCGTCGTGGCTTCCGACTGAGACCACGGCAGCGAATTTCCACGGGTAGCTCTCTACGGGCATGTTGTGCGCCGACGCGACCAGAAACGTGCGCCGGAAGTACGCCTGGTCGGCGAGCTCATGAAGCGTCGCGGCAAATGCCTTCTTGGTCGTCGACAGGCTCATGTTCACGACCTCGAAGCCCTCCTCGACAGCCCAGCGCAGCCCGCCTAGGAGCGCCGGGCCGCTCCCGGTCAGTCCCGCGCCGAGGACGCGGGCGCTGACGAGCGAGCACTCCGGCGCGAGTGAGCGGACGATGCTCGCGCACGCGGTGCCGTGCCCGGACACGTCTCCCTCCTCGTCCTCCTCGACGACAATGTCGTCGTCCTCGGCGTGCACGTAGACGGAGCGGTCGACCTCTCCCACGAGCGGATGGCCGAGCTCGATGCCGCTGTCGAGGATGCAGACCCTGACCTCGGCCCCGGTCGCGCCGCCGTAGGCCCAGTCCCTGGTCATCGGGCTCGGCCAATCGAGGCCGGGCGAGAGTCGCGCGACGTCGGCCGCCGTCGTACTCCAGGCGGGGAGATCGGATGGCGATTCGGACCCGGTCATGCGCGAGCGCGACGTTATCCGTCTGGCCCGGCAAGTCAAGACCGGCGCCTGTAGACGCCGCGGGCGCGCCGTCGTACGCTCGTGGTGCCATGACGGAGCTTCCGCGCGGCACGGTGACGTTTCTCTTCACAGACATCGAGGGTTCGACGCGCCTCCTTCACGAGCTCGGCGATGCCCTCTACGCCGGTGTCCTCTCCGAGCAGCGGCGCATCCTTCGGGAGATCTTCGGGAGCTTCGGCGGCGTCGAGGTCGACACTCAGGGCGACGCGTTCTTCTACGCGTTCGCGACCGCACCGGGTGCCCTCGACGCAGCGAGGAAGGCTCAGGAGGCGCTGGCAGCGACCCCTGTCGCCGTGCGCATGGGGGTCCACACCGGGACGCCGGTTGTCACGGACGAGGGCTACGTGGGCGGGGACGTCCACCGCGCCGCGCGGATCGCGGCGGCCGGCCACGGCGGCCAGGTGCTCGTCTCGGCGACGACAGCTTCTCTCGCCGACCCGGCGGAGCTCGCCGACCTCGGCGACCACCGCCTCAAGGATCTCTCGGCGCCGGAACGGATCTACCAACTCGGCCGAGCCGACGAGTTCCCGCCGCTCAAGACGCTCTACCAGACGAATCTCCCGATTCCCGCGACTCCGTTCATCGGACGCGCCAAAGAGCTCGCCGAGATCGTGGCGCTGCTCGGCCAGGACGACCTCCGACTCTTGACGCTGACCGGCGCGGGAGGGAGCGGGAAAACACGTCTGGCCGCCCAAGCGGCTGGCGAGGCGTCCTCGGCTTATCCCGACGGCGTCTGGTGGGTGGAGTTGGCGCCGCTTCGCGATCCAGAGCTCGTGCTCGCCACGGCTGCGCAGGTGCTCGCTGCCGAGGAAGGCGTCGTTGAGCACGTCCGCGACAAGCGCATGCTCGTCGTCTTTGACAACTTCGAGCAGGTCGTTGCCGCGGGCACTTCCCTCGGCGAGGTGCTTTCGGCCTGTCCGCGGCTCGGCGTTCTCGTGACGAGCAGGGAGCCGCTCCACTTGGCGGCGGAGCAGCAGTACTCGGTTCCACCGTTCCATGAGTCGGACGCCGTCGACTTCTTCTTCACGCGGGCGCGCGCCACGCGGCAGGACTTCGAGGCGAACGGCGAAGTGCCTCAGATCTGCCGGCGCCTGGAAGGCTTACCGCTGGCGCTCGAGCTCGCCGCGGCGAGGGTCAAGGCGCTGTCGGCGAAGCAGATCCTCGAGCGGCTCGAGCACCGCCTGCCGCTCCTCACCGGTGGCGTCCGGAACGTCCCGGAGCGGCAGCAGACGCTCGAAGCGACGATCGCGTGGAGCTACGAGCTGCTGGATCCCGACGAACAGCAGCTCTTCCAGCGGCTCTCGGTCTTCGTCGACGGCTCGACGCTCGAGGCAGCGGAGCACGTCGCCAAGGCGGACCTCGACACGCTCCAGTCGCTCGTCGACAAGAGCCTCCTTCGCTACTCCAACGAGCGCTACTGGATGCTCGAGGCGATTCGCGAGTACGCGGACGACCGGCTCGCGGAGTCCGGCGAGGCCGACGAGCTTCGAGAGCGCCATGCCCGCCACTACCTCGGCGTGGCGGAGGCGGCCGGGCTCACGCTCGAACCGCAGGGCGTGCAGCGGTACGAGCTCGTCCGACCCGAATCCGACAACCTGCGCGCGGCGCTCACCTGGTGGCTCGAGAACGAGCCCGAGCTCTGCCTTCGGCTCGCTGCGGCTCTCGACGCCTACTGGGTCGTGACGAACCCGCAGGAGGGCATGCGCTGGTACGAGCTTCTTCTGGAGCGGGTCGCGGACGCGCCGCTCGAGCTTCGCGCTCGGACGTACATGGCCTACGGCAGCGCGGCGAATCCGGCCGGCGACGATGCCCTCGCCGAGGAGATGTATCGGCTGAGTCTCGAAGCGTTCACCGAGCTCGGCGATCGGCTCGGCGTATCGGTCGCGCTCCTGCGGCTCGGAATCAGCGCGCTCTACCGAGGAGACGCCTGCCGCGCGTTGGAGCTGGCCGAGGAGACTCTCGAGCTGGGCCGCGAAATCGGCTACCGCGTCGTCGAGTCGCAGGCGCTTGCCACCATCGGCGAGATCCGCTTCAGCCAGGGCGAGCACGAGCTGGGCCTGGAGCTCCTCAAGCAGGGTGCCGACCTCGCGGGCGAGATCGACTTCCCCTGGTGGAGATCACGGACGCTCCGAAAGCTTGCGGACTGCATGCTCGACCTCGGCCGCCCCGCAGACGCTGGGGCGTGTGCCCGCCAATCCCTCGAGCTCATGCGCCCGATCGGCGACCGGCAGATGATGGTCTTCGCGCTCGCGCGGCTCGCGAGGATCGCTGCCGAGACCGGTCGGCTCGAGGAATCAGGGCTGATCTGGGGCGCGATCGAGGCCGAGGAGGCACGCTCGACGATGGGCGCCTGGGCGAAGGAGCGAGAGCGCTTCTGGGGGCCGATCCGACCTTACGAGGGCCCGGAGTTCGAGCGCGGCCGCGAGCTCGGCCGGGGGCTCTCCTTCGCCGAGGGGGTCGATGCGGCACTCGGCCAGGCTCAGGTCAGCCCGCCGACTCGGTAACCACCGGCCGGCGCAGCTACGGAACGAAGGTGGCGAGCAGGCCGACGGCCGCGCAGCCGGCGACGACCGGGACGACGCCGACCCGGAAGCGCCACACCGCGAGGAACGCGAGGATCGCGAGCACGATCACGAGCCAGTCGATTCGATCGTCGCCGAAGGCCGCGTGGCGGGCGACGAACACTGCCAGGGCACCGATCACACCGACGACGCCGATCGTGATCCCGTTGAGCGCGGCCGAGAACGCCCCGGTGGTACGGATGCGGTCGATGAGCGGAGCGCCGCTGACGATGAAGACGAAGGAGGGGACGAATGTGCACACGGTCGCGATCGTCGCGCCGAGGAGACCCCAGGCCAGACCTCCTTCGACGTTGTAGCCGGCGAGGAAGCCGACGAAGGTGTTGACCATGATGAGCGGCCCGGGCGTCGACTCGCCGAGGGCGAGACCGGCGACCATATCGTCCGCGCTGAGCCAGCCGAATCGATTCACGGCGGCATCGGCGACGAACGGGAGGACGGCATAGGCGCCGCCGAAGGTGACGAGTGCGGCGAGCGTGAAGAAGCCGGCGAGCTCGGCGACAAGGCCGCCGACGAGGAGGAGGCCGGCGAGTGGAAGGAGCCAGACGGCCAGCGTCTTCACGAGCCGGCGACGGAGGCCGGTCTCGGGGGGCGAGTCCGGCTGGTCGGTTTCTCCTCGCTGGGCCGCAGACCGGCCGAGGAGGTCCGGGCGTCGGGTAGCCGCCAGATATCCGACCAGGGCGGTGAGCGCGATGATCGCCGGGAACGGAACGCCCGCCACGATCAGCCCGAACGCAAGCGCGGCCAAAGCGAGTGCAGCCGGTGTGTGAATGACGCGACCACCCACCCTGAGCACGGCGGCGGCGACAAGCGCGATCACGCCGGCCCCGAGCCCGCGCACGATGCCGGCGACGGCGGCGACCTCGCCGAACTCCACGTAGATCGCGCTCATGGCGCAGAGCAGGACGAAGGAAGGCAGGACGAATAGGCCGCCCGCGGCGATCGCACCCCGGACGCCGTGCATCGAATAGCCGACGTAGGAGGCGAGCTGCTGCGCCTCGGGCCCGGGGAGCGCCATGCAGAAGTTGAGCGCGTGCAGGAAGCGCCGCTCCGAAATCCAGCGCCGGCGCTCGACCAGCTCGTCGTGCATGATCGCTATCTGCCCCGCGGGCCCTCCGAAGCTGATCATTCCGAGCTTCAACCAGAACCGGAACGCCTGGGCTTCGCTCGGTCTCGCCCCCGCCTCTCCCGACGCCGCCACGTGCGGAGCCTTACGGGTCGGCGGCTGCGACGCGAGCTCCGGAGCCGCGTGATCTCGAACGCTGAGCTCCTCGCGGGCTAGCGGGCGGGCTCGGTAGCCAGCTCGGGCTTGGACCTCTTGCCGTTCAGAATCGGCAGGCCCTCGCGGCGGTGGGCCCGGACGACCCACGTGATCGCGGTGACCCACACGGCGACGAGCGCCAGGTACACGGGCCAGCGGAGCTCGCCGCTCGTGCCCGCGTAGTCGAAGAACGTCCGCACGTTTGTGAGGATGATGAGGCCGCCGACGCTGGTACCGAGGAGGCGCCGGTCACCTTCTGGACGAGCCACGCCGCGAGCGGCGCGGCGACGACGCCGCCGGCCAGCAGGGCTGTCGTTCAGCATCGGCATGCAGGTCGCCACGGTTGTCGCGAACGTCGTGCTCGGCTTCGGGGCGCTTGCGCTCATGACTCGGAAAGTTCAGGCTGGAGGTTCCTCGCGGGACCGTCGCGTGTCTCCAACGACACAGGCTCGGCGCTCCTCATCGCACCGAGCAGATCGAACGACGTTAGATCGCCGTCGACCACCCGTCGTTGGCGACAACCGCCGTGAAAGCAGCCTCTGCCTCGGCGCCGTACACCGCGAACACGACCCGCTCGAGCGAGCGTGGCTCAAACTCGCGGGCCACGCTCACCATTGCTTGGGCGCAGTTCGCGAGCGGCAGCCCCCCTACGCCGGTGCCGAACGCCGGGAGCGCGAGCGAACGAGCGCCCAGGTCGTCCGCCACCTCGAGGCAGCGAAGCGTCGTTCTCCGTACGAGCTCGTCCGTGGTCGCCAAGTCCTGGCCCATCACCGCGCCGTGAATGACGTGGCTCGCGCTTAGGCGTCCGGCGCCGGTTGCAACTGCGTCACCAATCTGGATCGGCCCGCGTGCAACCGCCTCTCGCTCGATCTCCTCTCCCCCGGCGCGTTTGATAGCGCCGGCAACGCCCGCGCCCATCCAGAGCCGGTCGTTCGCGGCGTTCGCAATCGCGTCCACTTCGAGCTTGGTGATGTCGCCTTCGACGACCTCCAGGTTCTCCATCAGCACGAGCTTATCGCCCTCCTCCGGGTCTCAGACCGGCTCACCTCTGCACCGAAACGTCCGCCAGCCGTCGGCCGACAGTTACAACTTGACAGGGTTATACGGGTTACCTAACTTGCCAAGCGATCTAGATATTGTCAACTAAGTTTGTAGCCATTATAGTCAGGAAGGAATCGACGATGAACCGATTGCCGAGACAGATCGATCGCAGGGTGAGGGAGGCCCGTACATCAGCCAGCGTGTCGGCCGCGCTCGCCTGCGCGGCTCTCCTCGCTCTGCTTGCGCTAGCTGCTGGATGCGGCGGGAGCGGTGACGCCTCAGGAGCGTCGAGCAAGAAGCTCTCGCTCGTCGCATACTCGACGCCCCGCGAGGCGTACGAGGAGATCATCCCGGCGTTCGGGGAGACCGAGGCCGGTGCGGACGTCGAGTTCGAGCAGTCATATGCCTCCTCGGGCGAGCAGAGCCGCGCGGTCGAAGCGGGGCTCGACGCTGACGTCGTCGGCTTCTCGCTCGAGCCCGACATCACGCGCCTCGTCGACGCTGGGCTCATCGCGGATGACTGGGACAGCGACCAGTACAAGGGCATGGTCACCGACTCCGTCGTGGTCTTCGTCGTTCGCGAAGGCAACCCGGAGAACATTCAGACGTGGGACGACCTCCTTCGCGAGGGCGTCGAAGTCATTACGCCGAACCCGTTCACCTCGGGCGGGGCGAAGTGGAACATCATGGCCGGCTACGGCGCTCAGCTCGAGCAGGGGAAGTCCGAGGAAGAGGCGATCGCCTACCTGCGTGAGCTCTTCACCGAGCACGTGCCCGTGCAGGACAAGAGCGCCCGAGAGTCGCTCCAGACCTTCTCGGCCGGCAAGGGAGACGTGCTCCTCGCCTACGAGAACGAGGCCATCTTCGCCCAGCAGGCGGGTCAGCCTCTCGAGTACGTCGTCCCCGACGAGACGATCCTGATCGAGAACCCGGTCGCCGTCATCAGCTCGAGCGGTCAGAAGCAAACCGCTCAGGCGTTCCTCGACTACCTCCGGACGCCCGAAGCTCAGCGGGTCTTCGGCGAGAAGGGATACCGCCCGGTGGTCGAGGACGTCCTCGCAGAGTTCGACTACCCCACCCCCGCCGGCCTCTTCACCATCGCCGATCTCGGCGGCTGGGGTGACATCAACACCCGGTTCTTCGACCGCGAGGAGAGCATCTTCGCGGACATCGAGAACGAGCTCGGAGTACCCACTGACGGGTAACCCAGAAGCTCTGCGGCTGCCGGCGCGCTCGGGTCGAAAGGCCCGGCGCGCCGGCGGTTTGACGCTCGGAATCTCGACGGCCTACCTGAGCATCGTCGTCCTCATTCCGATCGCGGCCGTCGTCGCGGCGTCGCTCGAGGGGGGTCTCGACTCGTTCTGGCGCGAGGTGACGTCGCCCGCGGCCGTCGCGGCGCTCAAGCTCACGTTCGTGGTCTCGCTGCTCGTGGTCGCCGTCAACGCGGTGGCCGGAACGCTCATCGCCTGGGTGCTCGTACGCGATGAGTTCCGCGGCAAGGGCATTGTCAACGCGGTCATCGACCTTCCCTTCGCGCTACCGACCATCGTGGCCGGGCTCACTCTGCTGGCCATCTACGGGCCGAAGAGCCCGCTCGGCGTGAACGTCTCGTACAGCCGCACGGCAATCATGCTGGCGCTCCTCTTCGTGACGCTCCCCTTCGTCGTCAGGTCGGCTCAGCCGGTGCTCCTCGAGCTCGATCGTGAGATGGAGCAGGCGGCTGCCTCGCTCGGCGCTCGGCCTGCGACAACGTTCCGCCGGATCATCCTTCCGAACCTCATGCCGGCGATCCTCTCCGGTGCGGCCCTGTCGTTCGGAAAGGCGGTCGGAGAGTTCGGATCCGTCGTCCTGATCTCAGGGAACATCCCGTTCGACACCGAGGTCGCCTCGGTGCACATTTTCAAAGCCATCGAGAGCGACGATCGCGCAGCGGCTGCCGCGGTGTCGGTCGTCCTCCTCGTGCTGTCGCTGGTCGTGCTGATTGCCGCAGACATCCTCGAGCGGCGGATGGGCAAGCGCGATGCGTGACAGGCCAGTCACCCGCTTCGGCCTCCGCGCGATCGCCCTCGGGTACCTCGCCGCGATCCTGGTCTTGCCCTTCTCGGTCGTCGTCTACAAGACGTTTCAGAACGGAGTCGGTCCCGTCTGGGAAGCGCTTACCGACCCCGCCTTCATCCATGCGCTCCAGCTCACGCTGGTGGCTGTCGCCATTGCCGTCCCGGCGAACACCGTCTTCGGGGTGGTCTGCGCGCTCGCGCTGGTTCGGCGGAAGTCGACGCGCGGCTCCTGGTTTTTCAACTCTGCGATCGGGTTGCCGCTCGCACTGTCGCCGGTCGTTGTCGGCCTGGCGCTCATCCTCGTGTACGGACAGGACGGGTGGCTCGGAAACTGGCTCGTCGCGAACGGGATCCAGATCATCTTCTCGACCCCGGGCATCGTGCTCGCGACCATCTTCGTAACGCTTCCGTTCGTCGTCCGCGAGGTGGTCCCGGTGCTCCGCGAGATCGGCGCCGACCAGGAAGAAGCCTCCTGGACACTCGGTGCCAGCCGCTTCCAGACCTTCTTCCGCATCACGCTCCCCGCAATCCGCTGGGGAGTTGCCTACGGCGTCGTCCTGACGACCGCACGCGCGCTCGGTGAGTACGGCGCCGTCGCCGTCGTCTCGGGACGGCTGGCAGGAAAGACCGAGACGCTCACGATCCACGTCGACGAGCAGTACCTCCGGTTCAACGAGGTCGCGGCGTACACCACGTCGCTGGTGCTCGCGTTCCTGGCTGTCCTCACGCTCGTCGCGATGAACATCTTCAGTCCACGTAAGGAAAAGGAGGTCGCGGATGTCGATAGCCGTCCGCCAGGTGTCGAAGCGGTTCGGTAGCTACGCGGCGCTCGAGGAAGTGTCGCTCGCTATCGCAAGCGGGTCTCTGACTGCTCTCCTGGGGCCGAGCGGCAGCGGCAAGTCGACGCTCTTGAGAGTCATCGCCGGCCTCGAGGAACCCGATTCCGGCGAGGTTTCGATCCTCGGCAGCGACGTGACCGGAATTCCCCCGCAGCGCCGCGGAGTCGGCTTCGTGTTCCAGCACTACGCCGCCTTCAAGCACTTGAGCGTCTTCGACAACGTCGCCTTCGGGCTCAAGATCCGAAAGCGGCCGAAGGCGGAGATCCGGAAGCGCGTCTCGGAACTACTCAGCCTCGTCCAGCTCGAGGGCTTTGCCGATCGTCTCCCCGCCCAGCTCTCAGGCGGCCAGCGCCAGCGCATGGCTCTCGCCAGGGCGCTTGCCGTCGAGCCGAAGGTCCTCCTCCTGGACGAGCCGTTCGGCGCGCTCGACGCTCAGGTGCGCAAGGACCTGCGTGGTTGGCTTCGGCGATTGCACGACGATGTGCACGTCACGACGGTTCTCGTAACCCATGACCAAGAGGAAGCCATGGAGGTCGCGGATCGTGTCGCGGTCATGAACGAGGGACGGATCGAGCAGACCGGCAAGCCCCGCGATCTCTACGAGCATCCGGCGAACGAGTTCGTGATGAGCTTCGTTGGCGCGGTCAACCGCCTTGGCGATTCGTTCGTCCGCCCGCACGACGTGGAGATCAGACTCGAGCCAAACGGCACGACGCGCGAGGCGATCGT
Source organism: uncultured Actinomycetes bacterium (assembly GCA_963733135.1). GTDB lineage: Bacteria > Actinomycetota > Thermoleophilia > Gaiellales > Gaiellaceae > CAVTBX01. The sequence goes on along the minus strand of CAVTBX010000007.1, from coordinate 97,440 downwards.
GAAGCGAGTCCTCTACCTCGGCTTCGAGGTCCGTATCGAGCTCGTGCTTCACGACGGGCAGCAGCTCTGGGCCCAGGTGACGCGGCACGACATCGAACGACTCGACCTCGAGGCCGGCCAGTCCATCTTCATCCGGCCGAGCCGGGAAAAGGTCTTCGCCTGACGCAGATCGGACGCCCCGCGATTTCTCCTCGCTCTCCGAGGCTGGCAAGCTGTGACGAGCGATGTGGGTTTCTCGGAGAACGGACTACGCAACACGGGCCGTGCTGGCCCTGTCGGTTGCGGACGGCGGGCCTCTGAAGCTCGACGAGATCGCGGCGGCCACGGACGCGCCGCGCTCCGTCCTCGAGCAAGTCATGCCCGTGCTTCGCTCGGCCGGCCTCGTCCGCTCTGTCCGCGGGCCGGGTGGCGGCTATAGCCTGAACCACACCCCCGCCGAGATCACTCTCGAGCGGGTCGTACGCCTTTTCCAGGGCCAGCTCGCCCCGATCGGATACGCGACGCGACGCGCACCAGACGAGGCCCCGGATCTCGTCGCGACGACGCTGCGGCCGGTGTGGGAAGAGGTGCGCGACGCGACGATCGAGATCCTCGAGCGCACCACATTCGAGGATCTCGCTCGGCGCGCCCGCTGATCGGTTGCGCCGACTAGCAAGCTAAGGGTGGCGCTCGCGGAGGCCTTGGCTATCGTCAGAACGTGGACGACGTCCATGCGTTCTTCGACGCCGTCCAGGCGTTCGCGTCGCAGCTCGCAGCGGTCTCCTGGAGCGCCTTGGCACTCGCCCTCGCCCTGCATGTCCTGAAGCTCGCTCTGCGGGTTCGCGCCTGGCAGAACATCCTTCGCGCCTCGTATCCCGGGGCCCGAGTCCCATACGCGGGGATCTTCGGTTCGTACGTCGCCGGCGTCGGCGTGAACTCGATCGCTCCGGCCCGGGGCGGCGACCTCGTGAAGCTCTACCTCGCCAAGCGGCGCGTCGAGGGCTCGACCTATCCCACCCTCACGTCGTCACTCGTCGTCGAGACGCTCTTCGACTTCGTGGTCGCGACCGTGATCCTCATCTGGGCGATCCAGCTCGGGGTTCTGCCCGGGGTGCCCGACCTGCCGCGACTCCCGGCCTTCGACTGGACGTTCGTGATCGAGCATCCGACCGCCGCGGCCTTCCTCGGCGGCGTCCTTCTCTTCGGCGCGTTCCTCCTGGCCGGCTGGGCCCAGCGGCATGTCTACGCACTGAAAGCCAAGCTCGCGCAGGGATTCGTCGTGCTCGCGAACCCGCGCGAGTTCCTGCGGGCCGTTGTGACGTGGCAGGCTGCGAGCTGGGCGGCCCGGATCGCATCAGTCTGGTTTTTCCTTCAGGCGTTCCACATCGAGGCCACGGCGGCCACGGTCGTCGCCGTCCTCGCCGTTCAGAGCCTCTCGACGCTCCTCCCCTTCACGCCGGGAGGGGTCGGCACCCAGCAGGCCGTGCTCGTCTTCGCGCTCGGCGGGACGGCCTCGGCGAGCGCCATCCTGTCGTTCAGCGTCGGTATGCAGGTCGCCACCGTCGTGGCGAACGTCGTGCTCGGCTTCGGGGCGCTCGGGCTCATGCTCGGGACGTTCAGCTGGCGCCGCCACGTCGAGGGGGAACAAGGGCTCTCTACGCCTGAGGCGTCGGTCGACCCGACCCCAAGAGCCGCGCCGCGTCCGCCAGCTGCTCCAGGGTGAACGGCTTCGAGAGCAGGCCGTCGACGACGCCCTCGCCGACCGGGCCGGCAACACTGCCGGTGAAGAGGACGATGGGAAGGTCGGGACGTCGCTCTCGGAGGCTCTTCGCCAATGCGAGGCCGTCGTCGGCTCCCAGGTGGACGTCGAGGAGAATGAGCTCGACGTTGTGCGCCGCCATGGCGTCTTCGGCGTCTTGGGCGGAGGCCGCCTCGACGACGTCGTAGCCGTCCAGCTCGAGATTCACGCGGCACAACATCCGGAGGGCCTTGTCGTCGTCGGCTACGAGCACGACCGGCTTCTGATCCCCACCCCCCATCCCGCGGCACTCTACCGGGGTATGATCGGCGGTCCATGGAACGCACCGTGCGGGCGGGCGACCGGAGGCAGTACGCGGCCGCGGTGGCCGATCTCTGGGAGGGGCTGGGAACGTCGTTGGCGCGCCTCGAGCGGATCGCCGAGGCGCCGCCCGAGCCCGTGCTCGAGGAGTCCTGGGACGAGTTGCCCTCCCTCCAGTACCACCTCCACATGGGCGCTGAGCTCGCGCTCGGATTTCAGCCGCCGCCCGGCGCGCGCTCGGTCCACGAGGAGCTCGTGGACGCACTCGGCCAGGCCCGTGACGCCACCGCCCAGGTCTTGCTCGCCGCGGAGGGCTACGACGACGAGCTCGTGGAGCGGTCCCTGCCGGAGTGGCGCGGCGCTCTCTTCCGCGTCCGGCTGGCGCGCCTTCGTGCGCTCGAGCGGCTCTCGGTTCCGATCCGCGTAGAGGGGCCGGCACAGGCCGATGTCACGCCCAAGGCTGGGACGATGAGCTCCCCGGCCGCGGCGATCGCAGCGACGTGCCTCGCGATCACGGGCGCGTTGCTGTTTACGGCGGGAGCCGTCCTGGCCGCCTGGCCTGTGTGGGCTGCCGGCCTGGCCCTGTTCGCCGGCGGATTCGTTCTGTTTCGGCCCTAGGAGGCCTCGCCGAGCCGGGCGAGGGTCTCCTCGCGGCCGAGAAGCTCGATCGACTCGAAGAGGCCCGGGGAGACCTTCGAGCCGGTGACGGCCAGGCGGATCGGCCCGAAGGCCTCGCGCGGCTTTAGCCCCTCGCGCTCGGCGAAGCCGCGAAGGGCGGTCTCGATCGCGCCACGCTCGAAGGGCTCGACTGCGGCGAGCTCGTCCCGGGCAGCGGCAACGAAAGGCGTCCTGCCGTCGAGGAGCTCGGGGTCGGGCTCCACGCGGCGGAAGAAGAACCCTGCGAACGACGGGAACTCTCCGAAGGTCGCGATCTTCTCCTGCACGAGCGGCGCTGCGGCTCGGATCATGGCCTCGTCGCCCTCGAACCCGGTCTCACGCAGGTATGCGACGAGCCGGCCGGCGTACTCCTCAGGCGGGAGCTCGCGCAGGTAGACGCCGTTCAGCCACTCGAGCTTCCCGTAGTCGAAGGCCGCCGGGCTCGTCGAGACACGGTCGAGCGTGAAGCGTTCGACGAGCTCGTCGCGGGACATGACAGTCGTGCGGTCGTCGTAGCTCCAGCCAAGGAGCGCGAGGTAGTTGACGAGCGCCTCGGGCACGTAGCCCCCCTCGCGGAATTCGGCCACCGACACAGCCCCGTGGCGTTTCGAGAGCTTCCGCCCGTCCTCGCCGAAAACGCTCGGCACATGGCCGTACAGGGGCGCCCGAACACCGAGTGCCTCGAGGACGCGGAGCTGCTTCGGCGTGTTCGAGATGTGGTCGTCCGCGCGGATCACGTGCGTGATCCCGTCCAGCGAGTCCTCGAACGGCGAGGCGAAGTTGTACGTCGGCCGCCCATCCGCCCGCACGAGCACGAGGTCTTCGAGCTTCTCGTTGGGGAAGTCGATGCGGCCGCGGATCAGGTCGTCCCAGCCGGTCGTGCCATCGTCCGGCATGCGGATCCGGATCGCCCCCTCGTCCTGATAGGCCTTTCCCTCGGCGACGAGCCGCTTAGCCTCGTCGCGGGCCTGCTCCAACCGGTCGAGCTGGAAGGTCGTCTCACCGTCCCATTCGAGGCCGAGCCAGCGCAGCGATTCCTCGATCTGCCCGGTTGCCTCTGCCACCTCGCGGCTCGTGTCCGTGTTCTCGATCCGGAGGCGAAACTCCCCGCCTTCGTGGCTGGCGAAAAGCCAGTTGAAGAGCGCCGTCCGGACGCCCCCGATGTGGAGAAACCCGGTCGGGCTCGGCGCGAAACGAACCACGACGGACATAGGCGGCTAGCGTAGCTTCATGATCCTCGGAGCCCACGTTTCCGCCTCAGGCGGGATTCACACCGCCGTCGACCGGATCGAGGAATACGGCGGCGACGCGGTTCAGGTCTTCACTCAGAGCCCGCGGACGTGGCGACAGACGAACCACGACCCGGCCAACTTCGACCGGTTCAAGGAGCAGCGCGCCGAAGCGGGAATCGGCGCGGTGCTCTGCCACGCCCTGTACCTCATCAACCTGGCGAGCCCGAAGGACGACCTCTACGAGAAGTCTGTCGAGACGCTCGAGCGGACGATGGACGTCGCGTGCGCGATCGACGCCGACGGCGTCGTCTTCCACGTCGGCTCGCACCTCGGCGCCGGGTTCGAAGCGGGACTCGAACGGGCCGTGCCGGCCATCCGACGCGCGCTCGAACACTGCTCGGACACCACCTGGCTCCTGATCGAGAACTCCGCCGGAGCCGGAGGCACCATCGGCCGGTCGGTCGAGGAGCTCTCCGTCCTCGTCGACCGGCTCGACGCACACCCACGTCTCGGCGTGTGCCTCGACTCGTGCCACCTGTGGGTCTCGGGCGTCGACGTCACCGACCCCCAGGCGCTCGACGCGACGCTCGACGAGCTCGACGAGGGAATCGGGCTCGAGCGCCTCCGGGCCCTCCACGTCAACGACGCCCGGGATCCGCTCGGCTCGAATCGCGATCGCCACGAAAACGTGCCCGACGGGGTGCTCGGCCGAAAGCTCGCGGTCTTCCTCGGCAACGAACGGCTTCAGGGCCTCCCGGCCGTCCTCGAGACGCCCGGCAGCGACGGCCACGGCCCGAACGCGACGGACATCCGCAAGCTCCGGCAGCTCCACCGGAAGGCTGTCGGCAAGAAGAATTAGCCGGCGGGCTTGAGGGTTCCGCCGGCGATGACGCGAAACGAGGGCGAGGCATGCGGGAGCTCGGAGAACTCCGGGTTCACGCAGCCGAGCCCGTCGGCGCGGTTCGTGTAGCAGCTCGACACCTCAGCCCGGCACATCGGAAGCGGCTGCCGAGCAGCGCGGACCGCCCCGAAGCCGGCCTTCGTCCGCTCGGTCGACCGGAGGACGTCCAGGTCGATCTCGACCTCGAAGACCTTCTGCATGCAGCCGACGTACGTGTGCCCCCATTCCCGGTAGGCGTAGAGGAACGGGCAAGCGGCCGAGAGGCATCCGGCCGGATAGACGACCTTGTCGCAGTGGACGCCACAGCGGCGACACTCCGTCTCCTCCTGGGGGCGGAGGGGAAGCTCGCTAGCGACCTCGGCGCGTTGGTGCACACCCGGATTGTTGAGGAACTGGTGAACGCCCCGCAAGACTTGACAGGGCGATCACCGAGGTGTAGGCCCTGCCGCGGGCCGGGCATGCCCTGCCCCTACAGAATCTCTCGGGGGAAGTAGGGGCGGGACTTGTCCCGCCCACCGGTTGCACCAAGCAGACGCGGGCCGGACAAGTCCGGCCCCTACGAAAAGCACTTCCGTAGGGGCGAGGCATGCCTCGCCCGTTTTACGTCTCGCCTAGCAGGCGCCGGACGACGTTCAGGACATCCAAGGGCGTGAACGCCTCGTAGTCGGGCTCGACGCCGCGGTCGTCCTCGTCGGCTCGAAACCAGAGCGCCAGCACTGTCTTCATGCCAAGCTCCGACGCACCGCGGACGTCCTCGTAGCGGCGGTCGCCGACGAAGAGCGCGCGCTCCGCCTCCACACCGAGCCGGCCGAGCGCCGTCTCGAAGATCAGCGGATCGGGCTTCCGGCGGCCGACCTCCGAGGAGAAGACCACGGCGTCGAGACGCTCGGCGAGCCCCATCTGCTCGAGATCTCGGTGCAGGAGCCAGGGCGGGTCGAACGCGTTCGAGACGAGACCGAGCTTGAGGTCGCGCGCGCGGAGCGAGTCGAGGAGCGCGTGCGTCGAGTCGCCCATGCGGCGCGCGGGTGCCCACGCCGCGTGCTCGGCCTCGAGGAAGCGGGCGAGGCCGTCCTCATCGGCCTCCACGCCGAACTCACCGAGCAACTCGTGGATGAGCGCCGGATACTCGACCTCCTCGATCGTCCCGGGCGCGAAGATCCGCGGCAGGTACTCCTCGCGGAAGCGAGCCGCGACCGCGACGTGATCCGGGCGCGAGTCGAGCTCGAGTGCGTCGAGCCCGGCGTCCCACCCCGCCTCGAGCAGCTCCTCGTCGAACACGAAGTCGTAGAGCGTGTGGCCCCAGTCGAAGAGAACGGCGTCCAGCACGATTCCGAGAGTACGCCGCGCCAGGTTCTCATGGGCCGACGGTAGGGTTCCTCGCCCGTGATCAGGCGGATCCTCTACGCGCTCCTCGCCCTCGGTCCGCTCACGATCGTCCTCAACTACGTCGGGATCAACGAGAACCTCCTGTTCGTTCTCGCAGCGGCGGCGCTGATCCCGCTGGCCTGGCTCATCGGAGAGGCGACCGAGCATGCCGCTCACCACACGGGCGCCGGGATCGGCGGCTTCCTGAACGCGACCTTCGGAAACGCGCCCGAGCTGATCATCGCCCTCCTGGCGGTGAACGAAGGCCTGACGGAGGTCGTGCGCGGCTCGCTCACCGGCAGCGTGATCGGCAATCTCCTACTCGTCCTCGGGTTCTCGCTCGCGTTCGGTGGGAAGGGGCAGCTCGACCGGGAATCGAGCCTCACGTCTTTCGCCCTGGTGGCCGTCGCGGTGCTCGTCTTCCTCGTCCCCTCCATCCCCGGCCTCGACGGCGACCCGGATCGCCGCTCACTCGCGGTGGTGTCGCTCTGGATCTCGATCGCGCTCCTGGCGGTCTACCTCGTCGTGACGTGGATCTCGCTCCGCCGCCATCGCCAGATGCATGCCGAGGAGGCGCCCGAGCACGCGTGGTCGCTCAAGCGGTCGCTCATCGTGCTCGGGCTCGCCACCGTCGTGACGGCGTTCGTCGCCGAGGCGCTCGTGCACACGCTCGAGTCGTTCGCGGAGGAGTTCGGACTGACCGAGTTCTTCGTCGCAGCGGTGATTGTGGCGATCGTCGGGAACGCGGCCGAGCACGGTGGCGCAGTCGTGGTCGCAGCCCGAGGGAACCTGAAGCTGGCAGCCGAGATCGCCCTCGCCTCGAGCGCGCAGGTGGCGGTGTTCCTGATCCCTGCCGTCGCGATCATCTCGTGGGCCATCGAGCCGCTGTCGCTCGCCTTCCGGCCGATCGAGCTCATCGCGGTCGGCGGCTCGGTCGTGTTCGCCTCGCTCCTCCTCTTCGGAGGGCACTCGACCCGCTGGCGCGGCATCGTCCTGATCGTCGCCTACGTGGCCGTCGCGATCGCCTTCTTCTTCGCGGGCGAGCGCGAGGTCGAGGGCGAGGAGCTCGCTCCTACGACGTCCCGAGCCGGTTGGGCGGCCAGTAGGTGAGGAAGACCGGGCCGACGAGGTCGTCGCGCGGCACGGCGCCCCAGATTCGGGAGTCGCACGAGGACGCCCGGTTGTCGCCCATGACGAAGTAGCTGTCCTCGGGCACCGGCCGCCATGTCTTGGTCTGGTCGTCGCGGAGCTCGGGCTCGACGTAGGGCTCGGCGAGGCGCTTGCCGTCAATGTGGACGACGCCGTCCCGCACCGAGATCACCTCACCGGGAAGTCCGACGATGCGCTTCACGAACGTTCCGTCCTGCCCGCACGCGCCCGCCGTCGCAGACGTGTCGAAGACGACGATCTCGCCGCGCTTGGGGTCTCGGAACCGGTAGATGAACCGGTTCGCGACCACGCGGTCCGAGAACCGGCCGAGGCACCCCTCGGTCGGCTTCGCGCAGTGGAGGGTCGGCTCCATCGACGGAGAGGGAATCCGGTACGGGTTCGCGACCTCGACCTTGACGAAGAGAACGGCCAGCACCGCCAGGGCGATCGTGGCCAGCCAGTCGACGGCGGTCGCGACCGGCGGCGGCAGGTGGCTCGTTAGCCGATCGAGCGGATTCCGCACGATCGGACGATAGCGAGCGGTCGCGGTTCGGTTAACCGTAGGTGAAGACTCGCGCTTCCACGCTTGCCGCACCGGCCGACACCTGCGACCCTGGTGCCGTCCCCCCCGCTCCCCTGGAGGTAGTTCCGCATGGAAGCAGGCACCCTTGCAACGCAGCCGACCGAGACTGCAGCGGACGCCGTCGTGTCCGCACGCGACGTCACTCGCCGCTACGGCGAGGGCGACACGGCCGTGGATGCGCTTCGCGGCATCACGCTCGACGTCGCCCAGGGCAAGCTCACCGCCGTCATGGGCCCATCGGGCTCGGGCAAGTCGACGCTCATGCACATCCTCGCCGGCCTCGATCGGCCCACGTCGGGATCCGTGTCGATCGACGGCACCGAGATCACGAACCTCGGCGACAACGATCTGACGAAGCTCCGCCGGCGCCACATCGGCTTCGTCTTCCAGTTCTTCAACCTGCTGCCGATGCTGACGGCCCAGGAGAACATCCTGCTGCCGCTCGAGCTCTCAGGCAAGAAGCCCGAGAAGGCGTTCGTCGACGACCTGATCCACAAGGTGGGGCTTTCCGACCGGCTGAAGCACCGCCCGTCCGAGCTCTCCGGCGGCCAGCAGCAGCGGGTCGCGATCGCGCGTGGACTCGTGTCGAGGCCGACCGTGATGTTCGCGGACGAGCCGACGGGCAACCTCGACTCGCAGACCAGCGCTGAGATTCTCGAGCTGCTTGCCGAGTCGGTCGAGTCGTACGGTCAGACCACGGTCATGGTCACGCACGACCCGCGCGCGGCCGCCATCGCCGATCGCGTGCTCTTCCTCGCCGACGGCGTCATCGTCCGTGAGCTCGGCCGCTGCGACCAGCACGACATCCTGCGGGTGATGGAAGAGGTGAGCGCTCTGTGATTCGGGTCGCGCTCAGGGGGCTCGGAGGGCGCAAGCTCAGGGCTGCGCTAACCGCGTTCGCGATCATCCTCGGCGTCGCAATGATGAGCGGCACCTATGTCCTGACGGACACGATCGACAAGGCCTTCTCGCAGATCTTCGACGAGTCGTACGCCGGCACCGACGTCGTCGTGTCAGGCAAGGGCGCCGACATCAGCCTCGACGGGACGTCTGCCGACGCGCCGCCGATCGACGAAAGCCTCGTTGACGAGGTGAAGGCCGTCGACGGTGTCGAGGCCGCCGCCGGCGCCGTAGCCGACGAGGTCAACACGAAAATCATCGGCTCGGACGGCAAGGCAATCAGCACCGAAGGCGCGCCGAGCTTCGGGTTCGGCCTCGACGTCACACCGGAAACGGAGCGGTTCAATCCGCTGAACCTCGTCGCGGGCACGTGGGCGAGCGGAGAAGGCGAAGTCGTGATCGACGCCGGTACCGCGGACGAGGAAGGGTTCGAGGTCGGCGATACCGTCCGCGTCTCGACGATCGAGCCCACGCAGGACTTCGAGCTCGTGGGGATCGCCAGGTTCGGCGAGATTGACTCCCTCGGAACAGCCACCTTCGCGGTCTTCTCGCTCGCGACGGGCCAACAGCTCCTGGATCGCGACGGTCAGGTCGACGAGATCTCCGTCGCAGGCGTCGAAGGCTCGACACCCGAGCAGCTCATCGCCGACATCCAGCCGGTCCTCCCGGGTGAGGCACAGGTGCGTTCCGCGACGGCCGAGGCCACGGACGACAAGGACGAGATCAGCGAGTTCACGAATTTCATCCAGTACTTCCTGCTCGCGTTCGCCGGCATCGCGCTCTTCGTCGGCGCCTTCGTCATCTTCAACACGCTGTCCATCACGGTGGCGCAGCGCACGCGGGAGTTCGCGACGATGCGGACGGTCGGGGCGTCCCGCCGTCAGATCCTCTGGTCGGTCATCATCGAGGCGCTCACGATCGGGATCATCGCGTCGGTCATCGGCCTCTTCGCGGGGCTCGGCCTGGCGATCGGGCTGAACGAGCTCTTCAAGGCGCTCAATCTCGAGCTGCCGACGGCGAACACGGTCTTCGCGACGCGGACGGTCGTGGTCTCGCTCCTCGTCGGCACGATCATCACGCTCGTCGCCGGGCTTCTTCCCGCGATCAGGGCGACGCGCGTGCCGCCGATCGCGGCCGTCCGCGAGGGCTTCGTGCTCCCGAAGGGCCGCTTCGCGCGGTTCTCTCCCGTGATCGCACTCGTCGTGATCGCTCTGGCGCTCGCACTGCTCGGCTACGCCATGTTCCGGGACGAGGTCGACACGGGCTCGCGGCTCCTCTCGATCGCGGCCGGCGTGCTCCTGCTCTTCGTGGGTGTCGCGATGATCTCGTCGCGGCTCGTCACGCCGCTCGCGGCGGTCGTCGGGCTTCCGGCCCGCGCGATCGGCGGTGCGGCCGGACGCCTCGCACGTGGAAACTCGGTGCGCAACCCCGGCCGGACTGCCTCGACGGCGGCAGCGCTCATGATCGGCGTCGCGCTCGTCACCTTCGTGGCGACGCTCGCGAACGGGATGAAGGCGTCGAACCGCGAGGCGATCGAGGAGCAGGTCGCGGCCGACTACGTCGTCACGTCCCAGGACGGCTTCACGCCGTTCGTGGCGGCGGCCGGCGACTCGATCTCCGACGCACCCGAGGCCGAGCTCGTAGCCAATGTCCGCTCCGACCTCGGCAAGGTCAAGGACAAGTCGATCTACGTGACCGGCATCGAGCCGGATCGGATCCTCGAGGCCTACAACTTCGACTGGAAGGAGGGCGACGACGACGTCGCCCGGAACCTCGGCGCGGAGCAGACGATCGTGGACGCGACGTTCGCCGAGGACAACGCCATCGCGGTCGGCGACTCGATCGCGCTCCTCACCCCGAGCGGCAAGACCCTCGACCTCGAGGTCGCGGGGCTCTACGAGCCGCCGCCCTTCTACCCCCTCCTCGGGTCAGTGACGATGACGACCGAGACGTACGACGCCGCCTACGAGCGGCCCCGCAACCAGTTCACCTTCGTAAACGTCTCCGGCAGCGCCAGCCCGGCGACCACGAGCTCGCTCGAGCAGGCGGTAGCTGACTTCCCGGATGCAAACGTGCTGACGCGGGAGGACTGGATCATCTCGCAGGACGAGGACTTCAACCAGTTCCTGACGATGCTCTACGTCCTGCTCGCGCTCTCGGTGATCGTGAGCGTCTTCGGGATGGTCAACACGCTCGTCCTCTCGGTCTTCGAGCGGACGCGCGAGCTCGGGATGCTGCGGGCGGTCGGGATGACCAGGCGCCAGGCGCGGCGGATGGTGCGCCACGAGAGCGTCATCACCGCGCTGATCGGAGCCGCGCTCGGCCTTCCGCTCGGCATCTTCCTGGCGGCCCTCGTCACGCAGGCGCTCGGCCAGTTCGACATCCGCTTCTCGATCCCGTGGGGCCAGCTTGTGTTCTTCGCGATCGTCGCGGTGATCGTCGGGATCGTGGCCGCGATCATGCCGGCACGACGGGCGGCGCGCCTGAACGTCTTGAGGGCGCTCCAGTACGAGTGATGACAGGACCGCCGCCCCGGGGTTCGACTGGGTCTCGGGGCGGCGTTTCTCCTCCGTGCCCCGGGGGGACCGGTTAGGCATGGCGGAGACAGTGCGGGGAACCCGGGTGCCCGAAGCATCCGGGTTCGCCCGCGACTGGAGCCGGCTCCGCGACCTGCTTAGCCGGAGAGGAGCGCGTCAGCTCTTCTCGGACGTCCTGGACGGGTTCGCCCGGAACGACCTCCTGACGTATGCGAGCGCGATCTCGTTCCGGGTGCTCTTCGCGCTCATCCCGCTTCTCCTCGCGGGGGTCGCCGTGCTCGGCTTCTTCGACCTCGAGGAGGTGTATCGCGACGAGGTCGCGCCGCAGCTCCAGAGCCGGGTGTCGTCCGGAGCCTTCACGGTCGTCGACGCGACCGTGCAGGAGGTCCTGCGGTCGGGGAGCGGCTTCTGGCTGACCCTCGGCGTGGCGCTCGCCGTGTGGGAGGTCTCCGGCGCGATCCGAGCCGTGATGGGGAGCCTGAACCTCATCTACGGCGCCGAGGAGCGGCGCTCTACGCTCACGCGGTTCGCGGTCTCGGGTGTGCTCGCCGTCATTACGACGTTGGCGCTCGGGCTGGCGATCGTCGCCCTACAGCTCGGCCCGCAGATTGCCGACCGGGTTGGGCTCACGAACGGCGTAGCGCTCTTCTTTGCGCGCTGGATCGGGGCGGCGGTGCTCATGACAGGCGTCGTCGTCATGCTGATCCGGTTCGCGCCCGCACGACACCAGCGGCGCTCGCTGGTCGGTGTCTCCGCTGTCGTCGTTACGGCGGCGTGGATCGCGGCCTCGCTCGTCTTCAACTGGTACGCGACGACGGTCGCGACCTACGAGTCGCTCTTCGGAAACCTCTCGATCATCATCGTCCTCATGACGTATCTGTACGTCTCGGCCGTGACCTTCCTCGCCGGCGTCCAGATCGACGCGATCCTCCGTGGCTACGTGCGCGGCACTACGCCGACTGCGCGACGGCGGGCCGAAGCGTCTCGCGCATCCTGACGACGAGGGCGAGTGCGACGACCGTCGGTGCGGCGGCAAGGGCGAATGCGGCCTCGAAGCCGAGCCCCGATGTGGCGTACCCCGCGACGATCGGCCCGAGCATGAGCCCCAGGTCGCCGAAGAAACGGAACGTGCCGACGGCCGTGCCGGAGCCCTCTTCGGGCGTCACGTCGGCGAGCATGGCCGCTGGCGGGACGCCCGCGTAGCCGGAGGCAACGCCGAGGAGCGCCAGCGCGAGCCCGAAGACGAGCGGCGTTCCGGTGAGGCCGACCAGCACGGTCATGACTGCGAGCCCGGCCAGTGCGGGCACCATCACGGTCTTTCTCCCATGGCGGTCGGCCGCGCTGCCGGCCGGGTAGAGGACGGCGAACTCGGCACCGAGCACCACGGCGAAGGCGACCCCGATCCCGACCGTCGACATGTCGAGTTCGTCCTTTGCAAAGAACGGGACGAGCGTGTTGAAGACGGCCGCAACCATCCACATGTACGCGAGGTTCACGACCATGACCACGGCGAACCCGGGTATCCGGAAGAGCCGGCCGACGGCGGTTCTCCCGCGCCTTGCTACCGGGAGGTCGCGCTCGCGCTCCGCCTCCTCCGTCGTAAGCGGCGGCTCGATCCGACGGCCGGGGTGCTCGGGGATGAGACGGAAGAAAAGCACCGCGGCGACTGCAAGCACGCCCGCGTAGACGATCAGCGGCGCCTCGAGGCCGGCAACATGAGCCACGAAGCCGCCGACGGCGCCGCCGGCGATCATCCCGCCGTTGAAGGCGCCGTAGAAGAGCCCGAGTGCGCGGGCCATCCTCTCCTTCGGAACTGCCTTCAGGAGGTAGCTGTAGAAGGAGGCGAACATGACGGCCGAGCCGGCTCCTCCCGCGGCCCAGAAGACCACGGCCCACGTGAAGGTCGGGGCCAGAGCCGCCGCGAGCGAGCTACCCGCCGTGAGGACGATGCCGAGACCGCCGGTCAGGCGCTCGCCGTAGCGGTCGACGAGCGGCCCGGCGACGAGGTCGCCGCCGAGACGTGTGAACGCGAAGGCCGAGACGAGCAGACTCGCCGAGCCATAGTCGACGCCGAACGAGCGCGCGAAGAGCGGCAGGACGGGCAGCACGAGGCCGAAGCCCGCCATGACGAGGAGGGCGAGCCCGATGACCGCCCGCACCCCGCGGTCGGCCAGGATCTCCCGGATGCCCGCCTGCTCGGCCACCGGGCCGAGGCTACCGGCGAGGGTCTGACCCTCAGCCGTGCCCTGCGCGGACAGGGTGAAGGTGGCGGATCTGTAACGAGGGCGTGGCGAAACGCGCTCATGGGAAGGGCTGAGACCGTTTGGGTGGCATCCTGGGCGTGCGGGTGCGGTCTTGGCGCGAGGGTCCCGCGCGGCCTCAAGCCCCGCGAAAGCTAGGCCGCGCCGATCGCCCGGAGGTAGCGCTCAGCCGAGCGCCGGACGGCGGCCTTGCCGTCGGCCGGCACGACGCTTCCCCACCACGCGCCGTAGATCCGCTCGAACCCGAACGGCTCGAGCGCGCTCGCAATCTGCCGGATCTTCGACGCGGGCAGCGGGATCAGGTTCGGGTAGCTCCGCATGAAGCTCACGAATCTCCGGTCTGGGATCACCTGGACGATGTCGCCGGATAGGAGCGCGCCGCGGCCCTCCGCTCCAGCGGCCCAGTGGAGAACCTGGCCGCCCTCGAAATGCCCGCCGCAGCGGACGAGCGTCACGCCCGGCCCGAGTTCCCTGGTCTCCCCCTCCCAGAGCGCGACGCGAGAGCTAGGTCGCAAGACCCACTCGCGATCGTCGGCGTGCACGAGGATCCGCGCTTCGAAGCGCTCGGCCCACTCGACCATCGTCGAGTAATAGTGGGCGTGCGAGACCGCGATCAGGTCAATGCCGCCGAGCTCGTCGACTCTCGCCGCGATCTCGTCGTCCAGGAGCGGGATGCAGTCCCAGAGGAGGTTCGGGCCGTCGTCACCGCTCAGGTGGAGTGCCCGCTGCCCAATCGCGAACGCAGGCTCCATCCCGATCCCTACGAGCCCGGGCTCCACGTCGCGCACATCGGCCCGATGTTGCTGGAGGAGCTCGTCTAGGGTCGCCCAGCGCTGCCCCTCGTCCGGCACGTACTGGCGCTCGTCCTCGCACACGAGGCAGGCCGGCGGCGGCTCGATGCTCTCCGGATACTGCATCGCGCACGCGCGGCAGATCCAGTGCGCCATCAGGGCTCGCCGAAGGTGAACGGCTCGCGCTTGAAAGGATACGTCGCCCAGTAGAGCTTGACGACCTCGCCGGCCTCGTCGCGGACGACGCGCAGCACCTCGCCTCGTTCACGTCCAGACTCGACCCGGAAGCGATCCGGCGCCTCCTCGGCGAAGACGGAGGGCTCCTCATCGGATGGGTCGGTCGCGATTCTCGCCTCGAGGTGTCCGGCGCGCCACGAGAAGATCGTCTCCTGGCCCTCTGACCACCAGCGGCCGAGAACGGGCGCGACCTGGTCGGGCACCGGCTCGACAACGGGCCGCCACGGCTCGGGCACCAGCGGCAGGGCGTCCATGGCGGTCGTCGCCAGCCCGACCGCCTCCTTGTGCGAGTCTCCGTATGCATTGGCGAGGACGGCTGCTGCGATGCCGTCCCGCCGCGAGTACACGAAACCGGTGATGTGCCCCGGCATGCCGCCACTGTGCCCGGCGAGGATCCGGTCGCCGGAGCGCGTCAGCTCGAGACCCAGGCCCCAGCCCTCCTTCCAACCGTCGTCGGTCATGACCTGCACCGCGTGCATCTCCTCGGCCGTCGCAGGCGTCAGAACGGCCGGATCCGGATCGGTGAGGAACGCTGCCCAGCGGCACAGGTCGCCCGTCGTCGACCAGAGCTGGCCGGCCGACTCCTCGCCGCCGAGGGGCATGTGGTCTGGCTCGGCACGCACGCCCTGCGAGTAGGGCGCGACGAGATAGCCGCGCGCCCGGGGCTCGACGGGATCCCAGGTCGTGCGGCTGAGCCCGAGCGGGTCGAGGATGCCCGTCTGTACGACGTCCCGGTATGGGTGGCCGGCCTTCCGCGCGACGACCTCGCCGAGCAGGGCGAACGCGAGATTCGAGTAATGCCACCAGCGGCCCGGCTCGAGCAGCTGCTCCGCCTCGTCGAGCCGCGCGAGCAGCTCCTCGATCGTCAGCGCCTCGAGCGTCTCCCAGACGTCCCCGGTCACCTCACGCTGGAGACCCGAGCTATGGGAGAGGAGCCGCCTGATCGTCGGGCCCGGGTGCGCCGACTCCTCGACGTGCTCGCCGAGGCGGTCGTCGAGCGCCAGGGCGCCGGCGTCGCGGAGCTGCATGATCGCAACCGCCGTGAAGGTCTTCGTGATCGACCCGACGCGGTACTGCGTGTCGGGCGTGACGGCCGTTCCAGCCGCGACGTCGGCCAGGCCGACGGCGTCCTCCCAGAGTGTCTCGCCCCGCCGCGCGACCGCAGCACTGACGCCGGGAATGCGTTCCTCGCGCTGGAAGCGCCGGGTCCGCATCAGGAGATCTCGGCTGAGGGCCTCGGGGATCTCCGCCATCAGTAGGGAGTGGGGCCGTCCGCGGCGAGCTCCACCGGCCGCCGCCCGCCGGCCAACGCGCGCGTCGCGCCCTCGACGGCGGCCTCGACGTCGTCGGCGCTCACGTCGAGATGGGTGACAGCCCGAAGGATGTCCTTGCCGACCGAGAACGAGAAGAGAACACGCTCGGCCCTGAGCTGCGCCAGGACCTCGTCACCCGTCAGACCGAGGCGGCCGGCGTCGAGGAGGACGAAGTTCGTCTCGACTTCGCCGAGGTCGACCGGCAGCCCGGCCTCAGCGAGGCCCTCGGCGAGCCTGCGCGCGTTGGCATGATCCTCGGCGAGGCGCTCGACGTGGTGGTCGAGCGCGTAGAGACCGGCGGCGGCGACGACACCGGCCTGGCGCATCGCACCGCCGAACATGTGCTTGAGGCGCCGGGCTTTCGGCTCACGGTCTGCCGAGGTCGCGAGCACGGCGCCGAGGGGACAGCCGAGGCCCTTGGAGAGGCAGAGCGTGACCGTGTCGAACGTGCTCCCGATCTCGGCCGCAGTGATCCCGCTCGCGACAGAAGCGTTCATGAGCCGTGCGCCGTCGAGATGGACGGCTAGACCGTGAGACCGGGCTTCGGCGCACACCGCACGAAGCTGCTCCAGCGGCCAGACACGACCGCCGCCGCCGTTGTGCGTGTTCTCGACGCACACGATCCGGCTCGGCGCAGCGTGCAGGTCGCCCGGCGGGCTGATCCGCTCTGCCACGTCCTCTGCCCGGAACAGGCCGGCCGCCGTCTGAATCGGACGCATCGAGAGCCCCGAATGGACGGCCGGGCCACCGAGCTCGTACCGGAACACGTGCGCGTTGGCCTCCGCGATCACCTCGTCGCCCGGCTCCGAGTGGAGCCGAAGCGCGATCTGGTTCGCCATCGTCGCGGTCGGGACGTAGACGGCAGCCTCCTGGCCGAGCATCGCCGCCGCGCGCTCCTCGAGCGCGATCACGGTCGGATCCTCGCGCTTCTGCTCGTCGCCGACCTCGGCTTCGGCCATGGCGCGGCGCATGCCTGCCGTGGGCTTCGTGAGGGTGTCCGAGCGAAGGTCGACCACGCGGCCAGCGTAACGGCCGAAACGTGCGGGCGAGCGAGGGCCCGCCCGCACGATTTCATGGGGTGCGAGACCCAGGGCGAGCCTGGCGGAGGGAACACGCCCATCTTGCTGGAGCCAGCCCGCCCGCGCAGGCGTGCCACCTCGCTCCCCAGGTTCGGTTATCCCGACTTGTGTCGGGCGACCGAGGCGGGCCGGGCTACCGTGTCGGCGCGATGGACGTCACACGTCTCGAGGAGCTCCTGCGCCAAGAGGGCGAGCCCGCCTACCGGGCAGGCCAGGTCTGGAGCTGGGCTGCGCGCGGTGCACCGGGCTACGAGGACATGACGAACGTCCCGTCCCCACTGCGCACCCGGCTGGCCGAGGCGATTCCATACTCGACGCTCGAGCTCGTCGACGAGGCTCGGAGCCGGGACGGTACGAGGAAGGCGCTTTTCCAGACGGCGGAGGGCCATCCCGTCGAGACGGTGCTCATGCGCTACCGGGATGGACGCCGCTCGCTCTGCCTGTCCAGCCAGTCAGGGTGTCCGCTCACATGCACGTTCTGCGCGACCGGCCGCATGCGCTTCGGTCGGAACCTGACTGCGTGGGAGGTCCTCGACCAGGCTCTCCACTTCAGGCGCGCGGAGCACGTCGACCACGCGGTCTTCATGGGCATGGGAGAGCCGTTCCTGAACTTCGACGGCGTCCTCGAGGCGGCCCGTCGCCTTCCTGACCTCGGCATCACGCATCGGCGGACGACGATCTCGACCGTCGGCTGGCTGCCGGGCCTTAGGCGCTTCGTGGACGAGGTCGACGAGCCGATCCGCCTCGCGCTCTCGTTGCACGCGCCGAACGACGCTCTCCGGAGCGAGCTCATGCCAGTGAATGATCGCTATCGGCTCCATGACGTGCTCGACCTCTGCCGTCTCCACCACGCGCGCACCGGCCGCAAGGTGTTCGTCGAGTACGTCATGCTCGCCGGGGTCAACGATCGCGTCGAGCAGGCTCGCGAGCTCGCAGCGCTCCTCGACCGCAAGGCCTTCAAGGTCAATCTCATTCCCTACAACCCGACCGGGCTCTTCGAGGGCTCGACTCCGAAGGCCATCGAAGCCTTTCGCGACGTGCTTCGCACCGGCGGGCTGGCCACGACGGTCCGCTTGACCAGGGGCCGGGACATCGAGGCGGCCTGCGGGCAGCTCGCCGCCACGAGGTAGCAACTCTCTCGCGTCGAGCCGGAGAGCGCCTACTATTGAGAAGGCCTGTGCTTCGAGGACTGCTCGTCACCGTGCTCGCGTTGAGTGCCTTCGGCTCTGCCGTGCCGGCCGCGGGCATCCCGCTGCCGCCGATCGCTGCAGGCGTCACAGTCGACGGGATTGACGTCGGCGGCCTGACATCGGAGCCCGCCCGGGCAAAGATCTCCGAGAGCTTCGGCGAGCCGATCACCTTTCGGCACGAGGATCGAACCTGGAACGTGAGCCCGGCGGAGCTGGGTGCCGACGCGGCGGTCCAGGACGCCGTCGTGGCCGCTCTCGCCGCCGGCCCGAACGCCGACCTGCCGCTCTCCGTAGGCGTCGACCGCGAGGCGATCCGCGGCTACGTCGCGCGGCTCGACCGCAAGTACAGACTGGCGGCGGTCAACTCTGAGCTGATCGGGCTCCGAGACCTCCAGCCCGCGTTCACGGACGCGCAGGACGGCCGACGAGTCGACCGCAGGCGCCTGGTCGGTCAGATCGCCCGGGCGCTCGAGACGACGTTCCGCGGTGTGGTTCTTCCTATCCCCTTCAAAGCGGTCGAGCCCGAGCTCACGAGCGCCGACTACGGCCCGATTGTCGTCATCCGCCGCGCATCCAACGAGCTCTATCTCTACCAGGGCGATGCGCTCAGCAGCACCTTCGGCGTCGCGACGGGATCGAGGAAGTACCCGACGCCCCTCGGGGAGTGGGAGATCGTGACGATGCAGCGCGACCCATGGTGGATCCCGCCCGACAGCAAGTGGGCTGAGGACGCAAAGCCGATTCCGCCGGGCCCGGGCAACCCACTCGGCACACGCTGGATGGGCCTGAACGCAACCGCCGTTGGGATCCATGGGACACCGGACGCTGCTTCGATCGGCTATTCCGCGTCGCACGGCTGCATCCGCATGCGCATCCCCGACGCCGAAAACCTCTTCACGCAGGTCGAGGTCGGGACTCCCGTCTACGTCGTCAGCGCGTAGGCAAGGTCGCCTGCGATCTAGGCAGGCACGCGCGGTCGCTCGTCCATGCGCCGGATCCAGGCCGCCACACGTGGGTGCCCTACGCCGAGCGGGAGATTCTCGACCAGGATCCGGTGGAAGGCCTCGTCGTCCTCGGGATCGTGGAGGAGGGCGTACTTCAGGAACGGAAAGGCGGCGACGTCGGCCGCGGAGAACTCGCCGAGCAGGTACTCGCGCTCGGCGAGAAGTGACTCGAAGACATCGAGCGACCCCGCGAGCTCCGCGCCGAGGGTGGCGATGCGCGCCGCGTCCGGGTTCATCTGGCGAAACTCGGCGTCGATCGCGTTCGGAGCGACCTTCCACACACGGTTGAACCAATCGACGAAGATCACGCACTCGGCGCGCCGAGCCGGCTCGCGCGGGTAGAGCGCCGGGTCGGGGTAGCGCTCCTCGAGGTACTCGAGGATTTGCGTGGAGTCGGAGACGATCCGCCCTTCGTCCTCGAGAACCGGCACGAGCTCCTGACCGCTCGCAGCCACCACCGGCCGGCGGTCGCCGGGATCGATCTCGACAGGCTCCGCGTCGAGCCCCTTGTAGGCGAGCGCGAGCGCAACGCGCTCGACGTTGGTCGAGAAAGGGATGCGGTAGAGCCGCACGGCGCGTGAGGCTACCGAAGCCCTGGCCGCGAGAGCCAGGCCATGCCGCCGGTGCTAAGCGGCCCGCGGAAGGACAGAGTTACGCGCGCGTGATACTCGGGTCCCGACCCTCCCCCCTGCCTGCGCCCAAGCGTACCGCCGAAATGCGCGCGTGTGGTGCACAGAGATGTGCCGAAACTGCAACAACCGCAGAGCCGCCATCGTCGTACGGCCCGCGCAGGTCAACGACTCCCAGCCGCTACTCCGACTCGGGAGCCACGAACCTGGATCGGATGAGCTCCAGTATCCGCGGCTCCTCGGCGCGCTCGAAGTGCCCTGCCCCGGGCTCGAGGACGACCTCGGCCCCGAGCCGCTCGCGCCACGCGTCGGCGTTCGCCACCCAGTCGCTCGTAAACGGGTCGTTGTCGGACACGAGGGCGACGAGGCGCCCGGCAGCCTCCCCGGCCCAGCGCTCGTCGAACGACGACTCCTCCCAGAGAGCGCTCGTCTCGTCCCGCTCGGCCTCGTCGAGCCGAAGCCAGGGCGCGACGAGCAACGCCCCGGCGACCGGCGTCGCGGCCGGGAGGGTCGCAAGCGCTCGGACGACCGCCTGGCAGCCCACGCTGTGACCGACGACAGCGGTGCCCGCGAGCTTGGCTGAGTCGCGCCCCAGCCAGTCGGCGACCGCCGGCACCCACGCTTCCGGGTCGGGCCGGTCAGGCTCGGGCATCGCCGGCACCGCGATCTCGTCGAACGGCGGCGGCTCGAGCGACCGAAGCTCGTCGCAGAGCCACGGGTACCAGTCGGCTTCCGGCGAGCCGCTCCAGCGATGGATGATCGCCAACCGCCGCACGGCCACGCTAGGCGCCCTTCTGTGCCTCGACAGCCTCGCCCTGCGACGGAATGCCGGACAGGTCGGGATGCTCATCGAATCCGAACTTCACGATCGCCCGCTTGGCGGCCTTGACCTCGTCGAGCCGCTTCACGGGACGGTCATGCGGCGCGCTCTTGACGATGTCGGCGTCCTCCCCGGCCTCGCGCGCGATTGCGCGCATCGCGTCCACGAACGCGTCGAGCGTCTCCTTCGCCTCCGTCTCGGTGGGCTCGACCATGAGCGCCTCCGGGACGATGAGCGGGAAATAGATCGTCGGCGGATGAAAGTCGTAGTCCATGAGACGCTTCGCGATGTCGAGCGCACTCACGCCGTGCTCCCGCTTCAGGTTCCGCGCCGAGAGCACGAACTCGTGCATGCACAGCCGGTCGAACGGAAGGTCGTAGTCGTCCTTCAGGCGCGCCAGCACGTAGTTCGCGTTCAGGACGGCAGCCTCTGACATCTCGCGCAGGCGCGGCCCGTACATCCGGATGAAGGCGTACGAGCGTACGAAGACGCCGAACGGCCCGAGGAGCCCGCGCACCTTGCCGATCGTCTTCGGGCGGTCGTAGTCGAGGCTGAACTCGTCGCCGTCGCGCACGATCGCCGGCACGGGCAGGAAGGGCTCGAGAACGTCTCGGACCGCCACGGGGCCACCACCGGGGCCACCACCCCCATGAGGCTGCGAGAACGTCTTGTGGAGGTTGTAGTGGACGATGTCGAAGCCCATGTCCCCGGGCCGGGAGATGCCGCAGACCGCGTTCAGGTTGGCGCCGTCGTAGTAGAGAAGCGCGCCCGCGTCGTGGAAGATCTGCGCGACCTCCTCGATGTGCTCGTCGAAGAGTCCGAGCGTGGACGGGTTCGTCAGCATGAGGCCCGCCGTCTCCTCGTTCACCTTCTCCCGGAGGACGTCGAGGTCGAGATTCCCGCGCTCGTCCGTTCCGACCTTCTGGAGCGTGTAGCCGGCCATCGTCACGCTGGCCGGGTTCGTGCCGTGCGCCGTGTCGGCGACGAAGACGTTCTTCCGCTGCGCGCCCTCGCCGCGGTCGGCGAAGTACGCGCGCATGAGCATGAGCCCGGTCACCTCACCCTGGGAGCCGGCCGCGGGCTGGAGCGACACCGCGTCGAGACCCACGATCTCCGCGAGGATCTCCTGGAGCCGCCACATGAGCTCGAGCGCGCCCTGGGCGCCGTCCTCCTCCTGAAGCGGATGGAGGTCGCGGAAGCCGGGGAGCATCACGAGGCGCTCGTTGACCCGTGGGTTGTGCTTCATCGTGCAGGAGCCGAGCGGGTAGAAGCCCGTGTCGACGCCGAACGTGCGCGCGGCGAGCGCAGAGAAATGCCGGACGATCTCGGGCTCGGCGAGCTCGGGAAGGCGCGGGGGACGTTCGCGCGCGAGAGCCTCAGGGATCTCAGCCGCGGGCAGGTCGTAGGCCGGGAGCGTGGAGGCGCGGCGGCCGGGTCGCGATTTCTCGAAGATCAGCTTCACTCCGCGACCTCCGCCAGCACCTCGGCGAGACGGTCGATGTCGTCCGGACTTCGCTTCTCCGTCACGCAGACGAGCAGCGCGTCGTCCATGCCCTCGTAATCTCGCCCGAGTGGATAGCCCGGATGCACGCCCTGCTCGCGCGCGGCCTGGACGACATCCTTCGCGTTCCCTCCGACCCGGACGACGAACTCCTTGAAGCTCGTCCGCTCGGGAAACGCGACCGGGAGCTCGAGCCGGTCACGTGCATACCCGGTAAGGCTCATGCAGGTCTCGCCCAGCTCGCGAAGCCCTTGCGGGCCGAGCCAGGACAGGTAGACGAGGCCGGCGATCGCGAGGAGCGTCTGGTTCGTCGTGATGTTGTGTGTGGCCTTCTCCCTCCGGATGTGCTGCTCGCGCGTCTGGAGCGTTAGGACGAACCCGCGCTCGCCGTCCAGGTCGGTCGTCTCGCCGATGATCCGGCCCGGCATGCGGCGGATGTAGTCCTGTTTCGCGGCCAGGAATCCGTAGTGCGGGCCTCCGAACGAGAGGTAGTTCCCGGCACCTTGGCCCTCCCCGATCGCGATGGCGCAGCCGTAGTCTCCCGGCGCTTCGAGCACACCGAGCGAGAGCGGGTCGACGTGCGCGACGGGCAGCGCGCCGGCATCGTTCGCAGCAGCGGCGAGAGCCGGGGCATCCTCCAGACAGCCGAAGAAGTTCGGCTGGCCGAAGAGAACGCAGGCCGCGTCCTCGGCCGCCTCTCGCACAGCCTCAGGTTCAGTGACACCCTCGCTCGGCGCCACCTCCACGACGTCGAGGCCGAAGCCCGGCGCGTAGGTCTTCACGACCTGGCGCACCTGCGGGTTGAGCGTCTCGGCGAGCACGACCTTCGAGCGGCCGGTGACGTGCTTCGCCATGTAGCAGGCGTCCGCGGCGACCGACGGGCCGTCATAGCCGGACGCGTTCGACACGTCCATCCCGGTCAGCTCGCAGATCACGGTCTGATACTCGAAGATCGCCTGGAGGACGCCCTGGCTCATCTCGGGCTGGTAGGGCGTGTACGCGGTGAGGAACTCGCCGCGCGACAGGATCGCGTCGACGAGCGCCGGCACGTAGTGGTCGTACATACCGGCGCCGAGGAACGAGAGCTCGGCGCTCGCGGGCGTGTTCCGAGCCGCGAGCTCGCTCAGGTGCTCGACGACCTCGACCTCGGAGAGCGCCGGGTCGAGATCGAGCTCGCGGCCGAGCCGGACGCCTTTCGGGATGTCCTGGAAGAGCTCGTCGACCGTTGCGACGCCGATCGCCTCAAGCATCGAGTCACGGTCGTCGTCGGTCAGAGAGAGAAAAGGGTGGGTCATCGCAAGCTGAGCAGGGCCGGGCTCGTCCCTACGCCTTCTCCAGGAGCTCGCGATAGGCGACGGCGTCCATGAGGCCGTCGAGCTCGGACGTGTCCGAGAGAGCGACCTTGACGAGCCAACCGTCGCCGTACGGGTCGTCGTTCACCTTCTCCGGCTCGTCGGCAACCGCCTGGTTGACCTCGACCACCTCACCTGTGACGGGCGAGATCAGGTCTGAGACTGCCTTCACGGACTCGACCTCCCCGTAGCTTTCGTCCCGCGCGAGGGGACTGCCCGGCTCGGGAGCCTCGTAGTGGACGATCTCGCCGAGCGCGTCCTGCGCGTACCACGTGATCCCGAGGACGGCGGTCTCCCCGTCCACCCGAACCCAGTCGTGTTCCTTGTGGTACCGGAGATCGTCCGGGTAGCTCTCCTCCGCCGCCATCTAGCTCCCCTCTCGTTTGTAGAACGGCTTCTTCACGATATGCGCCTTCCTCGGCCTGCCGCGGAGATCGACGGTGAGCTCGCTCTCCGGCTCGGCGCGGCCCGCCGACACGTAGGCGAGACCGATTCCGATGCCGAGGAGGGGCGACAGCGATCCCGAGGTCACCTGCCCGCCCTCGGCGATCGCCATGCCCTGCCGCGGGATCCCCTTGTCGTCCATCACGAACGCCACCAGTCGCTCGGACGGCCCCATCTCTTTCTGCTTCCGGAGGACGTCGACGCCGGTGAAATCCTTGTCGAGAGCGCAGGCCCAGCCGAGCCCGGCCTCGATCGGCGTCCGGTCGGGCGTGATGTCGTTGCCGTGGAGCGGGTAGCACGCCTCGAGGCGCAGTGTGTCGCGGGCGCCGAGCCCGCACGGAGTGACGCCGCGCTCGACGATCGCGTCCCACAGGCGCACTCCGTCTTCCGGGGCGCACCCGAGCTCGCAGCCGCGTTCACCGGTGTAGCCGGTGCCTGCGACGAGACAACGGACGCCTAGTACTTCGTCTTCCCGGAAGGTGAACGGGTCGAGCTCGATCCCGAGCAGGTCGAGCGCCTTCGGGCCCTGTACGGCCAGGAGGGCGTAGCGGTCCGAGACGTCATCGGTCTGGTCGAGAGCCTGGTGGTCGGCATCGACGTTCGAGGCGTTCACGACCAGCAGATAGTCGTCGTCAGAGCGGCGATAGGCGATCAGGTCGTCGACGATGCCCCCTGCCTCGTTGGTCAGGAGGGTGTACTGGGCGCCGCCCGCCTCGATCCGGTCGAGGTCGTTCGAGAGACGGTCTTGGAGGTAGTCGCGGGCGCCGTCGCCTCGGGCCTCGAGCTGGCCCATGTGTGACACGTCGAAGACGCCGGCAGACTCGCGGACGGTGCGGTGCTCTTCCGTGATGGACGTGTACTGGACGGGCATCTCCCAGCCCGCGAAGGGGACGAGGCGCGCGCCGAGAGCGGCGTGGCGCTCATAGAGAGGCGTGCGCCGGAGGGTCTGCACCGGGCCGGATCCTAGTTGCTCTCGTCGGCGAGGGGCGGGGCCGGTACGGGTCGGAAACGCGCGGTGAAGTGGCGCAAGACCGGAGCCTCGGAGACGATCTCGAGACCCCGAACTGCGTCTCGGTCGGCGACGACCTCAGCGGCGGCGTCGGCGGCGAGCTCCAGTTGGCGGCTCGTGTAGACGCGGCGCGGCACCGCAAGCCGTACGAGCTCGAGCGGAGGGTGACGGTTCTCTCCCGTCCCGGGGTCGCGGCCGGCCATGACCGAGCCGATCTCGACAGCACGGACGCCGCCGGCGAGGTACAGGGCGCAAGTGAGCGCCTGGGCAGAGAACTGCTCCGGCGGCATGTCGGGCAGCATGGTGCCCGCATCCAGGTAGACGGCGTGCCCGCCGAACGGCCGTAGCACCGAGGCCCCGGCGCTCTCGAGCATGTGACCGAGGTACGCGACCTGCTCGATCCGGAAACGGAGGTACTCCTCGTCGAGTACCTCGCGGAGCCCGGCTGCGATCGCCTCGAGGTCGCGACCCGCGAGACCGCCGTACGTCGGAAAGCCCTCGAAGACGATCCCGCGCGCTTGGAGCCGGCGGAAGAACTCCTCGTCGTCCCGCACGGCGACGAACCCGCCGATGTTCGCGATCGCGTCCTTCTTTGCGCTCATGAGGACCGCGTCGGCGTCGGCCATCGTCCGCCGGACGATGTCCGGCAGCGACGTGTCGGCCAGCCCGCCTTCACGCTCTTTGATGAACCAGGCGTTCTCGGCGAAGCGCGCGATGTCGAGGACGAACTTCTTCCGGAAGCGACGCGCGAGCTCGGCCGTCGCGCGGATATTCGCCAGCGACACGGGTTGGCCGCCGCCCGCGTTGTTGGTGAGCGTCAGCATGACGATCGAGACACGTGAGCCGTCTTCGCCCTCGAGCAGCCGCTCGAGCGCCTCGAGGTCGATGTCGCCCTTGAACGGCACGTCGGCGCGCGGGTCGAGCGCCTCGGGTATCGGGCAGGTCGAGCGCGACGCCTCGGCGGACCTCGATGTGGGCGCGCGTCGTGTCGAAGTGGGCGTTGGACGGGACGATCTCGCCCGGGTCGATCACCGCGCCGAAGAAGATGCTCTCGGCTCCGCGGCCCTGGTGCGTCGGGACGACGTACGGGAACCCGAGAACGTCCTGCACCGCGTACCGGAACCGCTCGAAGCTCCGTGAGCCTGCATAGGACTCGTCCCCGCGCATGAGCGCCGCCCACTGATCCTGGCTCATCGCCCCCGTGCCGCTGTCCGTCAGCAGGTCGAGTTCGACGTCGCTCGCAGAGAGCTGGAACGGATTCCAGCCGGCGACGTCGAGAGCCCGTTCGCGCTCGCGGCGCGTGGTCGCACGAACCGGCTCCACCATCTTGATCCGGAAGGGCTCCCTGGGCGGCCGCACGGCAGCGTTCTACAGCGCCGTGGCCGGGCGTGCGGCGAGAGCTAGGAGGCCGAGGATGCGCTGTTCCACTTTCGGCACAGTCCCGTGACCCACACGCGCGCCTTTTCGCGGTACGCTCGCGCGTGAGCAGGGGGAGGGTCGGGACCCGTAATCAGACGCGCGAGACCAACACATGCGCAGGCCGACCGGCCCACAGCGGTCACGAGCGTGAAGGATCGGCCGGCCGCTAGGGCTCGCGGAGGAACGACGGCACTTCGAGGACGTCCCGCGGGACGTCGAAGCCCTCGCCGGACTCGCGTGGACGCTCGCCTTCCGGCCGAGCCACGGGCTCCCGATCGCGATCGCGGTCGCGCCGCTCCCGCCTGAGCTTCGCATCGAAGCCCGTCGCGATCACCGTGACCCGCACCTTGCCCGCCAGGTTGTCGTCGATCACGGCGCCGAAGATCACGTTCGCGTTCTGATCCGCCGCACCCGTCACAACCTCGGCTGCCTCGTTGACCTCGAAGAGGCCGATGTCGGAGCCGCCAGTGATGTTCAGCAGGATCCCGGTCGCGCCCTCGACGGACCTTTCGAGGAGAGGCGACGAGACGGCCGCCCGTGCAGCCTCGGCGGCTCTGTTCTCACCCTCGGCTTCACCGATGCCCATGAGAGCCGAGCCCGCGTCGCGCATGACCGTCCGGACGTCTGCGAAATCGAGATTGACGAGCCCGGGGATCGTGATGAGATCCGTGATCCCCTGGACGCCCTGGCGCAGGACGTCGTCGACCAGTCGGAAAGCCTCCATCACCGACGTCTGCTTGCCGACCACCTGAAGCAGCCGATCGTTCGGGATGATGATCAGCGTGTCGACCTTTTCGCGCAGCTCGGTGATGCCCTTCTGCGCCTGCTCCGCGCGCTTCCGGCCTTCGAAGTTGAAGGGCCGCGTGACGACTCCCACCGTCAGCGCGCCCAACTCACGCGCGATGTCGGCGATGACCGGCGCGCCCCCGGTTCCCGTGCCGCCACCCTCGCCCGCTGTGACGAACACCATGTCGGCGCCCTTGAGGGCCTCCTTGATCTCGTCCCGGCTCTCCAGCGCCGCGGTCTCGCCAACCTCGGGATTCGCGCCCGCCCCGAGTCCGCGGGTGGCCTGCGCACCGATGTGGAGCTTGACGTCGGCATCGCACATCAGGAGCGCCTGCGCGTCGGTGTTGACCGCGACGAACTCGACGCCTTTCAGGCCCGCGTCCACCATCCGGTTCACGGCATTCGAGCCTCCGCCGCCGACGCCGACGACTTTGAGGACTGCCAAGTAGCTGCCTGAGCTGTCTCGCATATGGTCTGAAGGTACCTGAAGCTCGACTAGAGCGTGCGGTGAGACTACGCCCACCTCACAGTACTGTCAAATGGTCCATTTGCAGCATCTTTGCTGAGCTAATCTAAACTCTCGACTGAGACTTGAGGCTCTGCCGAACCCACAGGGCGCTGCGGCAGGCTAACGTCGAGGTAGGTCAGGGCACCTCGCTCGGAAGGGGACAGCGACGCAAGCACGGCCTGCGCCGCTCGGAGCTTCAGACTGAGATCGTCCGTGGAGCCCAGCCGTATCTCGGTTCCTGTCGTGAGTACCAGCCTCATGGTTTGGTCGTCTCCACGGACGCCGCGGATGCGAACCGGGAAAGCCTCCGGAACCGCAGCGAGCGCAGCGATCGCCGTCAGCGCCGTCGCGTCTCCGACGAACTCGCCCGGTGCTAGGTCCGGCGCGGTCGCGCTCCAGATCCGCGGGAGGCCGAGGCGACTGCCTCGCTCGCGCGGTCGTACGACGCGACCACGCCTCGAGACGACCCACGCGGCTCCGTCGTAGCGCACGACCGCGAGCGGCTCCTCAGCATCGACCCGGATCCGAAGCTCGTGCGGGAACGCCCTGTCGACGCTTGCATCCAGCACGGACGGAAGCGTCAGAAGCTGCTCCTCGAGCTGCGACGCATCCAGCTTGACCAGGCTCGTTCCGCGCAGATCCTGAAGGACGGCCTTCACTTCCCTTTCGACTTCGCCAGGCGCTCCGGCGACGCTCACCTCGCGCAATCCGAAGAGCGGAGTCTCGCGCGCGACAAGGTACGCGGCCGCGACGAGCCCCAGGCCCACGGCCGCGGTCGCTACCACGCGTCGGCCGGGGAGCCGAAGCGCAAGCGGGCGGAGCGCAGGCCGAAGCGGCTGCGCCCGTGCAGCGGCAAGGGACGCACGCCGGGCCATGGCGCCAACTTCGCCGCCGGTCGGGGCCCTCCTACCGCTGGGTCTTGAGTGGTGGAATCTCGATCGGGCCGAGGAGCTGAACCTCCGGCTCGAGGAGGACGCCATAGGTTTCGAACGCTCGTCTGCGAGCCTCTGCGATCAAGGCCACAGCGTCTCCCGTTCGGGCGTCGTCCGCGTTCTCGATGAAGTTCGCGTGCTTGGGCGAGATTTGAGCCCCGCCGATCACGTAGCCGCGCAATCCGCACGCCTCGAGCATGCGCCCCGCTGTCAGCTCGTGTTCAGGGTTCTTGAAGACGCTCCCGAACGTTCGCTTGTTCGTCGGCTGCGCCGCCTTCCGCCGCATCTGCATGTCGGCCATCCTCGCTTTGATCTCAGCCTCCGGTCGAGGCTCCAGTGCGAACTCAGCTCGAGCCACGACCTGGCCGTGGCGAAGCTGTGACCGCCTGTAGCTGAGCCCGAGTTCGGCCGGGGTTCGCCACTCCGCGCCGGACGCATCGACCACGAGAGCTCTTGTGAGCACCGCTGAGACATCGGCGCCGTAGGCGCCGGCGTTCATCCACACCCCTCCCCCGACGGTGCCGGGTATGGCGCAGACGAACTCAAGGCCGCCGAGGTTCGCGGCGCGAGCCCGATGCAGGCAAACGGCGTTCGCCGCGCCCCCGCCGGCGACCAGGACTCCGTCGACGGCCTCGGCCGTCGCCAGGTCGCCCGCAAGCCTGACGGCGATCCCCTGGAAACCCTCGTCCGCGACCAGCAGATTCGACCCGAGCCCCACGGCGGCGACTGGCAACTCGCGCTCGGCGGCCCACGCTAATGCGGACACGAGCCCGTCGACCGATTCCGGCTTCGCGAACCACCGCGCCGGCCCGCCGGTTCCGAGGGTTGTGAAGCGGGAGAGGGCGACGTTCTCGTTCACGGGGCGAGTCGCTCGAGAATGCACTCGGCCGCGGAATCGACGTCCCCGGCTCCGACCGTCAAGACGATGTCGCCTGCGCGTGCGAACGAGGCCGCGAGGGCCGCGGCCGGCCCGACCTCGGAAGCCCAACCGATCCGCATACCCGGTCGAGCTTCCGCAAGCCGATCGACGATCAGCCTGCCCGAGACGCCGGGCCAGGGCGACTCGCGGGCTGGGTAGACCTCGGTGACGACGACCGCGTCGGCGGCTGCCAGAGCGAGGGCGAACTCCGTCGCGAGGTGTGCCGTTCGAGAGAAGAGGTGCGGTTGGAAGAGCACCACGAGACGGCCCTCGCCGACGAGCTCTCGGGCGGCACGGAGTGTCACGTCGATCTCGGTTGGATGGTGTGCGTAGTCGTCGAAGATCCGGACGCCTCCCGCCTCCCCGCGTCCTTCGAACCGGCGCCCGGCGCCGGCGAAGTCGCCGATCACCGCGGCGGCCTCCTCCCCTCGTCCCGTTGCGAGCTCCACAGCGGCAAGGGCCGCCGCGGCGTTCAGCCGGTTGTGCTCACCCGGCACTTCAAGCCTCAGCTTGTAAGGCTCGAGCTCGCTGCTTCGGACGACGGTCGGGATACGAGCCAACCATTCGGCGAACGCGCCTTCGAGCTCTGCGAGCGATCCGAAGGTTGTGTGGTGGTCGAGCTCGACGTTCGTGACTACTGCGATCGCAGGTTCGAGTGCGAACACGCTTCGATCGGACTCGTCTCCCTCGACCACGAGCCAGCCTGAGCCCGTTCCGGCGTTGCCGCCGAGCTGCGGGACTTCGCCGCCGACGAGAAAGGCCGGGTCGAGGCCGAGGCTATGGAGGCAGAAGGCGATCATGGCCGCAGTCGTCGTCTTGCCATGCGCGCCCGTGACCACGATCGTGTCCCGCAAGCTCACGAGCTCCGCCAGAAACTCCGCGCGCGGCGTGCCGGCCACCCGCTCCGCGTAGGCTGTCGAGACGATCGACTCAAAGCCGGGGGGCGGCTCCGGTTCCGCCGCAATGGTCACAGGGATGCTCGCGGCCCGGACGTGTCTCAGGTAGGGCGTCTCGACGCGATCCCAACCGCAGACGTCCGCCCCCCAGGCCTGCGCGAGCACGGCGTAGGCCGAGAGGCCCGCACCGCCGATGCCCGCGAACCAGAGGCGGCGTCCGGCAAGCGGCTTCGAGCGCTCAGTCGACAAGCGCCAGGAGCTCCTCTGCGATTACGTTCGCCGCGTCGGGTCGCGCCAGCGCGCGCATCGCCTCGCCCATCGTCGCCAGCCGTGCAGGATCGGCGAGGAGGCGGGCGACCTGGTCGCCGAGCTCGAGTTCGTCCTGCTTCACGACGACCGCCCCACCACCCCGCTCGAAGTAACGGGCGTTGGCCGTCTGGTGATCCGCAGTCGCGTGGGGATACGGGACGAGCAACGCGGGCTTGCCTGCCGCCGCCACCTCCCAGACGGACCCGCCGGCCCGCGCCACGACCAAGTCGGCTGAGGCGACTGCCGCGCCGAAGTCGTCGGTGAACGAAAGCAGCACGTAATCCTTACGGCTCACGCGTGGGCGCAACTCCGCGTAGTCACGTTCGCCCGCGAGATGAAGAACGGCCGGCCCCTCGCCGGCCCACGCAGCAACGGCGGCATCGTTCAGCGCTCTCGCCCCCTGGCTGCCGCCGAAGACGAGCACCACCGAGCCGGCCGCCGGAAGCCCGAAGCGCGCCCGCGCCTCGGCAGGATCAACGGGCCGTGCCCTCGCCGGGATCGGCCTGCCGACGACCCGGTACTTGGGGCTGCCCCGGGCTTCGATGGGAAAGGCGAGGAAGACGCGCCGGGCAAAGGGCGCGGCGAGCCGGTTCGCGAGCCCGAGGTGTGCGTCCGCCTCGGTGAGCGCCGTCGGAATGCGACGAAGTCCCGCTGCGAGCACCATCGGCCCCGCGACATAGCCTCCACCACCGAGGACGACATCAGGCCCGCGTCGCTCGAGAATGCGCGAGCATGCAAGTGGAGCGCGCCCGGCGAGCACAGCGGCTTTCAGCAGCTCAAGACCTGGACGCCGCGGAAACCCTTTCACCCGGAAGGCATCGAACGCAAAGCCGGATTCGGGAACGAGCCGTGCTTCGATCTGGTCAGGAGACCCGGCGAAGCTGACGGCGGCGCCGCGATCGGTCAGCGCCTCTGCCACCGCGAGCGCCGGCAGTACGTGGCCGGCTGTTCCGCCGGCGGCGATCAGGCACCGCAGTTGCCGCTTCGGCTCCATGGTTCTGGGCGATGTTAAGGAGGATCCCGACGGAGGCGAGCGCCACGATCAGGCTGGAGCCTCCATAGGAGACGAACGGGAGCGGGATTCCCGTGAGAGGTGCGATTCCCATCACGGCGCACAGATTGACCGCCGCCTGTCCGCAGATCAGCGCCGTCACGCCAGCTGCGAGCCGCTTACCGAACGGGTCCTTGCACCGCAGCGCCACGTTGAAGCCGGCCCAGCCAAAGGCGATGAACGCTGCGATGACCGTGGCCGCGCCCGCAAAGCCGAGCTCCTCGCCAATGATCGCGAAGATCATGTCCGTCGAGGCTTCGGGGAGATAGTGAACCTTCTGCACGCTCTCGCCGAGACCGACACCGAAGATCCCGCCCGACCCGAGAGCGATCATCGCCTGGACGGTCTGGAAGCCGGCGCCCTGGGGGTCGCTCCACGGATCGAGGAAGGAGAGGAAGCGCGCTCGGCGATACGGCTCGAGCCAGATTGCGGCGACGAGCAGGGCGAGGCCGATCGAACCGGCTCCTGCGAGCACGCGCATGGGCGTTCCAGCGACCACGAGCATCGCGGCTGCCATGACGACGAGCGTGATGGCCGTCCCGAGATCCGGCTGGGCGATCAGCAGCGCGACCAGGAGGCCCAGCAGCAGACCTATAGGACGGATGAGCTCGCCCAGCGACCGGGGAGCCGCTCGGCCCACGAGGAACGCGGCGAGCCAGATTGCGAGCGCGAGCTTCACGAGCTCCGAAGGCTGGAACCCGAAGCTGCCCACCGGCAGCCAGCGCCGAGCGCCGTTGACTGTCGTCCCGACGAGGAGCACTGCCACCATCAGGACGATCCCGACCATGAGGAGCGGCGTGCCCAGCTTGCGGAGCGAGCGAAAATCGACGCGCGCGAGCAGCGCGAACAGCCCGATACCGACGAGGGCATAGAGCGCCTGCCGCTTCAGGTAGTACGCCGGGTCGTCCGCGGCCAGGAGTCCGCGCGCCGAGCTCGCGCTGTAGACCATGACGAGACCGAACGCGACCAGCGCGAGCGTGACGAGCACGAGCACGTGAAACTCGAGTTGACCGCGGTGCGGTCGCTTCATGACTTCTGCGACGTCTCTGTGACAGTCCCGGCGCAAACGGTGCGCCACACGCGCGCTTTGCGGCGATACGCTGTCGCGTGAGCAGGGGGGAGGGTCGGGACCCGAGTTACACGGGCGCGCGCGTCAAACTTAAGACCCTCTGTCACAGCGCCTCCACGAGCGCACGGAACCGGGCTCCACGTTCTTCGAAGCTCTCGAACTGATCGAAGCTCGCGCACGCCGGCGACAGCAGCACGACCTCCCCCGGCTCCGAGTCGTCGAACGCTTCGTGCACGGCCCGCTCGAGATCGACTGAGTGCGTGAACGCGACTCCTGCTGCGACGAGCGCCTCGGCGAGCTCGTCAGCGGACTCTCCGATCAGGTAGGCGCGCGAAGCTCGCCGCGCGGCGAGCGCGTCCGCGAGCCCGGCGAACGACGCGCCCTTCCGGCTTCCCCCCAGGATCACCCGCAACCCCGGCGGATACGCCGTCAGGGCCTGCGCGGCCGCCTCGGGGTTCGTCGCCTTCGAGTCGTTGACGAAACGAACGCCGGAAACCTCGCGGATGAGCTCGAGCCGATGGGGAACGCCGTCGAAGCTCTCGAGCGCCGTCGCGATCGCGTCGTCGGCGATTCCAGCCGCTCGGGCTGCGGCCGTCGCCGCCGCTGCGTTCTCACGATTGTGCTCTCCCGGAATCCGCGGCTCGGCCGGGAGCTCATCGACGGCTGCGAACTCCACGCGTCGAGCCGCGCCCGGGATCGGGGGGAAGCCCCGCGGCACCACGGCGACATTGGCCGCGGTCTGGTTCTCGAAGATCTTGAGCTTGGCGGCACGGTAGTCCTCGATGCTTCCGTGCCGGTCGAGATGATCCGGAGTCACGTTCAAGAGGACAGCGATCTGCGGCCGGAAGGACTCGATGTCCTCCAGCTGGAAGCTCGAGAGCTCGCAGACCACCCAGACGTCGGACGCGACCACCCCGTCGAGAGCGGTTAGCGGCCGGCCGACGTTCCCCGCCACCGCGACGGGCTTGCCCGCAGCTCGAAAGATCTCACCGACGAGCTCGCTGGTGGTCGTCTTGCCGTTCGTCCCGGTGATGCCGAGGATCGGATTCGGAAGCAGTCGCGAGCCCAGCTCGACCTCGCTCCAGACGGTCAGCCCACGCCGGTTCGCCGCCTCCACGAGGCGCGCTTCGCGGGGAACGCCGGGGCTCTTCACGATGGTGGCCATGCCGTCGATGAGCGCGGGCTCGACCGCGCCGACGACGACTTCGACACCCGCCTCGCGAAGCCTTCCGACCGCATCGGTCTCACACCGGTCGACCCCGGTCACCTGGACACCCCGCCGCGCGAGCGCAAGTGCCGCGGCCTCACCCGAACGCGCGAGGCCCACCACGAGCACCGGGCCGAGCTCGTCGGTCACGACCGCTGCCCGCTCAGCTCGCGAACTTCGAGAACGACTGGTAGTAAAGGACGAAGGCGCACGCGCAGAAGATCGCCGCCGCGATCCAGAACCGCACCATGATCCTCGACTCCGACCATGCCTTCATCTCGAAGTGGTGGTGGAGCGGTGCCATGAGCAAGACGCGCCGGCCGAGGAACTTGAAGGTGAACACCTGGAGCATCACCGACAGGGCCTCGATCAGGAAGATCCCGCCGATCAGCATCAGGAGAACCTCGGTCTTCGTCATGATCGCGAAGGCCGCGAGTGCCCCACCGAGGCCCATGGAGCCGGTGTCCCCCATGAACACCTGGGCCGGAAACGCGTTGTACCAGAGGAACCCGATCGAAGCACCGATGAGGCTGGCTCCGAGGATGGCGAGGTCGAGATCGTCCTTGTCCGCCGGACCCTGACGGAGGCTCACGAAGTACGCGACGATCGTCATTGCCGTGTACGTGAGGAGGGCGATCGTCGCCGTGCCCGCCGCGAGCCCGTCGAGCCCGTCGGTGAGGTTCACGCCGTTCGCGGCGCCCGCGATGATCAGGAACAGGAGCGCGTACCAGGCCCAGGAGAGCGGCAAGTCGACGTCGACGAGCGGCAGGTAGATAGTCGTCTTGAAGTCGCGCGAGTGGACGACCAGCCCCACCACCACCGTGATGCCGCCGAGCAGCAGGAGCTTCCAGCGCCCTGAGAGGCCGAGCGACCGGCGGTTCGTGACCTTCGTCCAGTCGTCGACGAATCCGACCGCGGCGCACCCGAGCGTCACGAAGAACGCGGTCAGAGCTGGAAGAGTGTGCTTCGAGAAGACGAGAAACGGGATCGTCATCGAGAGCATGATCAGAAGGCCGCCCATCGTCGGCGTGCCCTGTTTCGTCACGTGCCCCTCCGGTCCCTCTTCACGGATGTGCTGGCCGAGCTCGTTTCTGCGGAGGAAGTCGATGAACTTCGGGCCCGCGGCGATGGAGATGGCCATCGCGAGGATCCCTGCAAGGAGAACCGGGACCATGGCGGCCTAGACCGGCACGACCGTGAGGGCGTCGGCGAGCGTCTCGAGATGCATCGAGCGAGAGCCTTTGACCAGGACGCAATCGCCGGGCTGGAGAACATCCCGCAACACCGCCAGACCGCCTTCTGCGTCCGGAGCCCAGCGCGCGCAAGAGATCCCGCGCGCGCCATCCAGGTACCCGCGCGCAAGCGGCCCGACGGCGATCAGCACGTCGACACCGGCGCGCCCGGCGGCCGCACCCACCTCGTGGTGATAGCGGGAACCCTCGATGCCGAGCTCGGCCATGTCGCCGAGAACGGCAACCTTCCGTCTCCCGCCCGAGCGATCTGCCAGATGGTCGAGAGCAGCCGCCATCGCGACGGGGTTCGCGTTATAGGCGTCGTTGATGAGGAGCCCGTCGCCCGGTAACGGCGCCTCCTCCCCCCGCCAGCGCGAGAGCCGCACGTCGGCTGCGCCACGGTGAGCCTCGGCCAGCGGCAGGCCGAGCGCCGTGTAGGCGGCGAGCGCCGCGAGCGCATTGCTCGCGTTATGCCGCCCGCGGAATGGGAACGTGAGCCCGATTCGCTCCCCGAAGGCATCGATCTCGAGCGCGGACCCAGAGACAAGCGTGCGGAGCGAGGCAAGCTTCATGTCGCCTCCTGGCCCGAACCGTGTCACCTTGACGTCTGCACGCAGGTACGGGTCGAGGAGGGGCTCGCGAGCCGGGATCACCGCGGTGCCTCCTGCGGGCAGGGCACAGATCACCTCGGCCTTTGCCTCCGCGACCCGCTCGACCGTCCCGAGGAGCTCGAGGTGAACAGGGGCAACGCTTGTGACGATCCCGATGTCCGGGCGGGCGATCGACGCGAGATCGGCGATCTGCCCGAGGCCGCGCATGCCCATCTCGACGACGACGACCTCGGTCTCGGCGTCGATCCGGCAGAGGGTGAGGGGCAGGCCGATCTCGTTGTTGTGGCTCCCTTCGGCAACCACAGCGTCGACATGCGGGCGGACGAGCGCCCCCAGGATGTCCTTGGTGGTGGTCTTTCCGACCGAGCCCGTCACGGCAACGACTCGAGCCGCGCTGCGTGCCCGCACAGCGCGGCCGAGCGCCGCCAGAGCCGCGAAGGCGTCATCCGGAACGAGGGTTGCCGCGGATCCGCGTGACCGCGCGTCGCCGACGTACGCCGCCCCACCGCCTACCGCGACGAAGAGGTCACCCGGCTCGACGCGCCGTGAGTCGATCTCGACGCCGCTGACCTCGTCGGCGCCCGCGGTCACCTCGAGAGCGCCGGAGACGAGGGAGGCGACCTCCTGGAGGGAGACAGGAATCACGACGAGATCCCCGCAGTGAGGCGCCGGAGGGCATCGCGGGCGACCTGCCGGTCGTCGAACGGAATCGTCCGGCCGGAAATCTCCTGCCCCGGCTCGTGGCCCTTGCCGGCGATCACGACGACGTCTCCGTCGCCGGCCTCTGCCAGCGCGCGCTCGATTGCGCGTGCGCGGTCCGGCTCGACGGCAGCCGTAGTTCCCGCCCCCGCTGCGATCTCCTCGATGATCGCAAGTGGATCCTCGCTTCTCGGGTTGTCGGACGTGATCGTGACGGCATCCGCGAGCCGGGTCGCCACCGCCCCCATCAGGGGGCGCTTCTCACGGTCGCGGTCGCCGCCGCAGCCGAAGACGCAGACGAGACGCCCGTCCGCCAGGCCACGGGCTTCGACGAGGACGTTCTCGAGTGCCTCGGGCGTGTGCGCATAGTCGACGAGCACGGCGAACGGTTGTCCCTCGTCGACCGGCTCGAACCTGCCCGGCACACCCTGGAGATGCTCGATCCCACGTCGAATCGCATCGTCGTCGAGCTCGAGGAGCCGTGCAGCGGCGATCGCACCGAGGATGTTCTCGACGTTGAACCGGCCGCGCAGACGAGTACGGATGCTGAGTCCCGCGGCCTCGAACTCCGAGCCGGAGCGCGAGATCTCGAGCTCGGACGCGTTCACGTCAGCGGTGTCAGTCAGCCCGAAGGTCACCAGCTCGCCCCCGAGACTTCGAAGCTCATCCGCGAGGCGCCGGCCGTGCTCGTCCCCGACGTTCACGGCGGCCGGGGCCCGAACGCCGTCCGGACCCGGCTCCACGAAGAGCCTCCTCTTGGCGTCGAAGTAGTCCGCCATCGTCCCGTGGAAGTCGAGATGATCCTGCGAGAGGTTCGTGAAGACGAGCGCCGCGAAGCGGACTCCCACCAGCCGCTTCAACGTCGAGGCGTGCGATGACGCCTCGAGCGCGCAGCTCCGGTCGCCCGCGTCGAGCATCTCGCGGAAGGTGCGCTGGAGGTCGATTGCCTCCGGAGTCGTGCGCTGGACGGCACGCCGCTCTCCGCCGATCCGGCTCTCGACCGTGCCAAGGAGACCTGGCCTCCGACCGGCCGCCGCGAGGATGGAGTAGAGCAAGAACGACGTCGTGGTCTTGCCGTTCGTCCCGGTCACGCCGACGATCTGGAGCTCGCGAGTCGGCGTGCCGAAGAACACGTCGGCCGCTTGCCCCATCGCCAGGCGCGCGTTGCCGACGACGAGCTGAGGCACGGGCAGGTCGAGCTCACGTTCCACGACAAGGGCGACGGCGCCGTGGGCGACCGCGTCCGCGGCGAAGTCATGGCCGTCCGCCGTGAAGCCTCGAACGCAGAAGAACAACGTCCCAGGCTCGACGCGCCCGGCGTCGAAGGCGAGGTCGGTGACGTCGACCGAGGCGAGATCGACCGTGCGCTCGGGCCTCACGGCCTCGCTGAGGGCCCTAAGCTCGATGGCGCAGGATTCTACCAACGCCGCCCGTCCTCTCTCCCCCCTCCACGGTGTGAAAAGGTGCTGTTTTGCTCGTGCTTTTGCACACTTCGTGACAGACACGCGCGCCTTTCATCGATACGCTGTCCGCGGGGAGGAGGCCGGGGGCCCCAGAGGTTGAAACGGCGTGCGGCGGCTGGAGCGAGGCATGGCGGCTACCCCGAGGCGAGGCCCCCGGAGCGCTGATCCGGCGGCACCTCGAGGTACTGGAGCGCGAACTCGGCGATCTTGGCGAACGCCGGCGCTGCAACCGCTCCTCCCCAGATGGCGCCCCTCGGCTCGTCGACGGTGACGAGCACGCAGAGACGCGGCCGCGTGGACGGGACAAAGCCGACGAACGAGCTCACGTACTTCGAGTCCGAGTAACCGCCCAGCACGGGATCGGGCTTGGCAGCTGTTCCCGTCTTCCCAGCCACCGAGTAGCCGGCGACCTGGGCAGCGGTCCCGCTGCCCTTTCGAACGACGTCCCGGAGCATCGCCGTCAGCTCGTGCGCGGTCTCTGAGGAGATGATTCGCCTGCGTTCCGGCTTCGCACGGTCTTGCTCGTCGACGCGGCCGACCAGGTGCGGCTCGATTGCCACCCCACCGTTGGCGATCGCCGCGTACACGGACGCCATCTGGATCGGCGTCACGGCGATGCCCTGGCCAATCGGAACGTTGCCGATCGTCGATCCGGACCACTCCGAGGTCGGCAGGACGATGCCCTCGCTCTCGCCGGGGAAGTCGATGCCGGTCTCGTGACCGAAGCCGAAGCGGTCGATCCAGTGGCTGAGACCATCGGGCCCGAGGCCGAGCGCCAGCGTGATCGTCCCGACGTTGGACGAGTTGGAGAGGATCTCGGCGACCGTCATCGTCATCGTCGGCCGGGGCTCGGCGTCGTGGATGACACGATCCGAGACTCGGATCGACGGCTTCAGCGTGTACTTCGTCGTCGGGGTCACAAGCCCGTCCTCGAGCACCCCGCTGAGCGTGACCACCTTGAACGTCGACCCGGGCTCGTATGTGTCGGTTACGGCGCGGTTCCGCTGACGGTCGCGCGGCACGTCCGAGAAGCGATTCGCGTCGAACCCGGGCTCCACGGCCATCGCGAGCACTCCACCGGTGCGCGGGTCGAGCACGACCGCGGTCGCCGCCTTCGCCGCCCACTGCGCGCGTGTCTGCGCGAGGATGCGCTCGACCTGGCCCTGAAGCGTCTCGTCGAGCGTCAGGTAGACGTCCCTCCCGTGCTCGACCGGCTTCGTCTCGAGCACCTTGAGCGAGCGCCCGAATGGATCGCGGACCACGCTCTCGCTGCCTGACGAGCCCGCGAGGGTCCCGTCGAGCTCGAGCTCGAGCCCGGCCAGGCCCTCGTTGTCGAGCCCCGCATATCCGACGACCTCCGAGCCGATCGACCCCTGCGGATAGGCTCGCCGTTCCTCGCGAAGGAATCCGAGGCCGACGATGTTCTGTTGCTCGAGGAGCTCAGCGTCCTCGGGATCTGCCTTCCGGGCCAGGTAGACGAAGCCCTTGGAGCGGTCGGAGAGGAGCGGCAGGAGCTTCTCCGCTTTGAGCCCGAGAGCGACCGCGACACGCTCCGCGACCTCTTGCGGGTCGATGATCTGCTTCGGATTGGCGTACACGGTCGTGGCCTGCTCGCCGATCGCAAGGGCCCGTCCCATCCGGTCGTAGATCGTCCCTCGTCGCGCCGCGATCGCGACTGTCTCCCGCTGCTGGCTCGCAGCCAGTGCATCGAGACCACCCGCTCTCACCCCCTGGAGCCAGGCCGCTCGGGCGAGCGTCGCGGCGAAGACGAGCGCGAAGACCGCGACGACGAGCCGGATCCTGCGGTTGACGAGCCGGGTGGTCACCGCCGCGGGCGGTTCGCGTCGACGTACGTCGTCTGCGCGGGTGCGACCAGCCCGAGGCCGCGTGCCGCGGCTTCGATGCGCCCGGCCGCCGCGACGCCGCCGAGCTCCGCCGCGATCTCCGCGTTCCGGGCTTCGAGCTGTTCCTTTTGGACGTCGAGGCGCTCGATTTCCATGTTGAGGCCGAGGACGGCCACGTTCAACGCGACGATCCCGGCGAGCAGGGCGGCGACGAGGACGATCCAGACGACTGCGCCCGCGACGCGAGGGCGCGAGGCCCGGCGTGGCCGCGTGACCGGTTGTCGCGGCGCGGCCTGCCGTTGCGGGCGAGGGCTGGGGCGCGGGCGCGGCGCCGTCCGAGCGGCGGCAGATGCCATCGGTTACGCCTCCGTCCTGATCGCGACCCGGAGCCGAGCGGAGGCGGAGCGTACGTTCGCCGCCACCTCCCCGGGAGAGGGGCGAACGGCCTTCCGCGTCGCAAGCCGGAGAAGCGGATCCTGCCCGCAGACGCACACAGGGAGATCGGGCGGGCAGGTGCAACCCTTGACCTGGGCTGCGAAGAACCGCTTCACGATCCGATCCTCGAGCGAATGGAAGCTGATGACTGCGACCCGCCCTCCGGGTCGCAAGAGATCCACGACGGCCGGAAGGGCACGCTCGAGCGCGCCAAGCTCGTCGTTGACAGCAATCCGAAGCGCCTGGAAGACGCGCTTTGCCGGGTGTCCGTCTCCGAAGCGGCGCGGGGCCGGGATCGCGCAGCGGATCGTCTCGACCAGCTCGCCGGTCCGCGCGTACGGCTGCTCGGCGCGGCGCTTTACGATCGCAGCGGCGATCTGGCGGGCGAAGCGCTCCTCTCCGTAGCGCCGGAAGACATTCGCAAGCTCGCGCTCGGGGGCGTCGTTGACGAGCTCGCGGGCGGAGTTCGGCGCCGAAGGATCCATGCGCATGTCGAGCGGCGCATCGACCGCGTAGGAGAAACCGCGCTCCGGCCGGTCGATCTGCATGCTCGACACGCCGAGGTCGAGAAGCACCGCATCGGCTCGGACGTGGTTCTGCGCGAGCTGGCCCAGCACGACATCGAAGTCGCCGCGCAGGAAGCGCGTCTGTACGCGGGCGTCCCTGGCGAAGCGTTCGAAGAGCGGCCGCACCTCCGGATCGCGGTCGATTGCGACGAGACGGCCCCTGTCCTCGAGGTCGGCGGCGAGAAGTGCCGCGTGACCACCGGCGCCGAACGTGGCGTCGACGACCGTCTCCCCGGGCTGCACCGCGAGGAGCTCGCGCACCTCGTCCGCGAGCACGGGGACGTGCTCAGTCCTGTTTCGCTGCGAGGCGTTCGGCAACAAGCTCAGCACTCCCTTCGACCTCCTCGAGTTGCTCGCGCCACGCGGCGCGATCCCAGATCTCCAGGTGGTCGCGCATTCCGGCGACCACGACCTCCCGCTCGAGGCCCGCATGTTTCACGAGCGGCCCCGGCACCATCACCCGTCCTTGCTTGTCGAGTTCCGCTTCGGAGGCGCCGGCGAACATGAACCGGCTCATCTGGCGCGACTCCTTGCTCAGCGGGTCGAGCACCGCGAGCCGGCTTTCGACGAAGGTCGCCCACCCGTTGCGCGTGTAGACGGCGAGGCAGCCGTCCATGCCCCTGGCCAGCACGACACCGTCCGAGAAGGACTGCCGGAACTTGGCCGGAAGGGTCAGTCGGTTCTTGTCGTCGAGAGCGTGGTCGTGTTCGCCAAGGAGCATGGGGGCGTCTCCATTCTTCTACCACCTTGGGCCACTCTAAACCAC
The DNA here is from genome assembly GCA_963733135.1 of uncultured Actinomycetes bacterium. Lineage (GTDB taxonomy): Bacteria > Actinomycetota > Thermoleophilia > Gaiellales > Gaiellaceae > CAVTBX01. The sequence continues at coordinate 55,736 of CAVTBX010000007.1, read as the reverse complement.
TCTCCCCCACTTGGCAACTCCAATTCACCACGACGGGGATTGGATGAGAATCGTCCGATGGGATCTGAAGTCCTGTCGACACGGGCGCTCAACCGGGCCACACTCGCTCGCCAGCTGCTGCTCGCACGGGGGCCGCAGGGCGCTTTCCGCGCGATCGAGCATCTCGTCGGGCTTCAGGCGCAGGAGCCTCACGACCCGTACACGGCCCTTTGGTCGCGGCTCGAGCGCTTCGACCCCGAGGAGCTCTCCGGCCTCCTGGAGTCGCGGCGGGTCGTTCGGATCGTCGTCATGCGGGGAACGGTTCACCTCGTCTCGGCGGACGACGCGCTCGTTCTCCGACCGCTCATGCAGCCGGTCCTCGACGCGGAGCTCGCACGGCATCGGGACTTCGGCCCTCCCACACTGGCGATCGACCTGGCGCCCGTGCTGAAGGCCGCGCGCCGTGCGCTCGAAGAGCGCCCTCTGACAGGCAAGGAGCTGCGGAGCGCGCTGGCGGATCGCTTTCCGGAGCTCGACTCGGCGGCGTTGGCGTACGCGTGCCGGAATCACCTGGCGCTCATCCAGGTTCCGCCACGCGGGCTCTGGGGATGCAGGAGCCAGGTGAGGTCGACGACAGTCGAGCATTGGCTTGGCCGGCCGCAGGTGTCCGAGCCAGCGCTCGACGGCGTCGTGGTTCGCTACCTCGCCGCCTTCGGGCCCGCGAGCCCGGCCGATGTCGCCGCGTGGTCGCGCCTGACCGGGCTGCGAGCCGTGCTCGAGCGCCTCCGGCCCAGGCTCAGGACCTTTCGGACCGAAAGAGGCCGCGAGCTCTTCGACCTTCCGAACGCCCCGCGGCCCGACCCGGCGACGCCGGCGCCGGTGCGGTTTCTTCCCGAGTACGACAACGCTCTGCTGTCGCACGCGGACCGGTCTCGCTTCGCCTCGTCGGGCCGCCGTGTCGCTGTTGCAGGCGACTGGGTGGGACGGGGTGCAGTGCTCGACGACGGCGTCGTCGTCGGAAGCTGGAGACGCGAGAGCCGGGGTCTGGCTGTGCACCTGGCAGTGAAGCTCCCGAAGCGGGCGCAGGCGAGGATCAGCGCCGAAGGCCGCCGCCTGCTGGCATTCCTCGACCCCGAGGCGACAGGAGCCGACGTGCGGCTCCGGGCTCTCTAGGCCGCGCGCACGCCGTTCGCGCCTCGGCGTGTGAGGGCCTCGGCGCCGCACCGTGCGGCAACCGCGAGCGCGTCGTCGATCGGTAGCCCTCGGCCTAGCCCGTACGTGAGGCCCGCGGCGAAGCTGTCGCCGGCGCCGTAAGCGTCCACGGTGGGCGCCGGGATCTCCGCCGAGTCCCAGTCTCCCCCGCCCGGCTGGTAGCTGCCTCCCTCTGAGCCGCGTGTGCGAACGACGAGCTCGGGCTCGGGATCGAGCTCGCCCGCGTAGGCCTCGGCAGGATCGCTCTCGCTGAGCACGAGCGCGTCGAGCCGGACGTGCGCCGTCTTCAGGTACTCGAGCTCGCGTGCGGTCGCGACGAGCACCTTCGCCTCACGGGCTGCCTCGACGACCTCGGGATGGCCCGCTGTGAAGTAGAGCGCGTCGAAGTCGGCGAGCTCGTGCCATGGCAGGCCTTCGTCGATCCGCGGCCTGAGCTTGCCGCCGATGAGCGTGATCGTGCGCTCGTTGTCCGCGTCGACGAAGACGATCGCGCGACGTTGTGGCTCGTCACGGAAGACCGACCTGACGTGGATGCCGAGTCGCTCGAGCTCGTCGTGCGCCTTGTGGCCGAGCTCGTCGTCGCCGAACACCGTGAAGAGCGTCGCCTCGCCGGCGAGACTGGCCAGGACTCCGACGGAGACACCGCCGCCGCCGGCCGGCTCCTCCCAGCGCTCAACTGACTGGACGATGTCGCCTGGCTTCGGCACCTGTGGCACCCGGAGGAACTCGACCCACTCGACGTGTCCGACGACCCCGACCTTCACGCGGGCAGTCTCACATCTGGGCACCCCCGTGCGTTAGAGCCCATGATGGACGCCGTGGCCCTTCCGCCCTTCGAACGCTTCTATCTGGAGCATCGGGACGAGGTGTTCGGCTACCTGACTCGGCTCCTGGGCCGAAACGACGCCGAGGACGCCTTTCAGGAGACGTTTCTGCGAGCGCTGCGCGGGTATCCGGCGCTTCGGCATGCACACCACCTCAGGGCTTGGGTCTTCACGATCGCAACCCGCATCGCGATCGACGAGCGACGGCGCATGAGGCCCGTCCCTGAGCCGGAGGTCGAGATCTCCACCGGCGATACGCCTCCCGCATACGCAGAGCTGGCCGAGCTCGCCGATGACCTGCCACCGAAGGAGCGCGCAGCCGTCGTCCTCCGGTACGGGTACGACCTGTCGTACGCCGACATCGGCGATGCCCTCGGGTCGAGCGAGGAGGCCGCGCGGCAGGCGGCGTCGTCCGGCGTCCGACGCCTGCGAAGAAAGGAGTCCGTATGACTGTCCCCACCGAGCTCGACGCCCGCTTTCGCGAGGCGGCCGCGGACGAGGGTCTCGTCGACGTGGCGTACGACGTGATGGAGTCGCCGATCGGCCCGCTGCTTCTCGGCGTCAGCGAACGCGGTGTGTGCCGGATCGCATTCGAGCCGGAGCCCGAGAGGGAGCTCGAGCAGCTGTCGGCGCGGTTGGGCCCGCGCGTGCTCAGGGTGGCAGGGCGCGTCGATCCGGTTCGCCGTCAGCTCGGCGAGTACTTCGACGGCCAGAGGCGCAGCTTCGAGCTCGACTACGACCTGGTCGGGATTCCGGCGTTCCAGCAGGAAGTGCTACACGAGCTCGTCCGCGTGCCGTACTCGGAGACGTCCACCTACGGGACGCTCGCGGAGCGGATTGGCAGGCCGCGGGCGGCGCGGGCGGTCGGCGGCGCCTTGAACAGGAATCCAGTCCCGATCGTGGTTCCGTGCCATCGGATCCTCGGGTCGACCGGGAGCCTGGTCGGCTACGGCGGCGGCCTGGAGCGAAAGCGCGCCCTCCTCGAGCTCGAGGGCGCTCTTCTTTTCTAGCAGGCGCCTGTCTTAAGGCGTGCCCAGCCTCCTCCCCGCGGCGAGCCTACCGGCCAAGGAGTCACGGGTGTGTGACGCGTGTGTCGAGATCGCGCCGGGTCGTCAGCTGGATTGGCCCCAGCCTCCGCCGCCTGGGGTTTCGATCCGGACGACGTCGCCGGCGTGCAGCTGACGTGTGTCCTTCGCCGGGATCTCGGCGCCGTTCACGCTGTTCCGCCCCAGGAGCCCTGGTTCACCCCCCTCGGCTCCTTGTGGCGCATGGCGCCTGCGCTCGGTCAGCACCGAGAGCCGGCAGTCCTCGAGCACCCGAACGTCGCGGACGACCCCGTCCCCGCCCCTATTGCGCCCGCGGCCGCCCGAGCCCAGGCGAATCTCGTAACGCTCCACACGAAGCGGGTAGGCGAGCTCGAGAGCCTCGACCGGCGTGTTGAGCGTGTTCGACATCGCGACGTGAACCGCCGACGGGCCAGGGCCGTCAGGGCAGCCACCTTGCCCACCTCCCGTCGTCTCGTAGTACGTGAAGCCGGGGCCGCCGAACGTCACGTTGTTGATCGTTCCCTGTCCCTGGGCGGGGACAGGCACGGCCTGGCCGAAGGCTGCGAAGAGCACGTCCACGATGCGGCTCGAGGTTTCGGTGTTTCCGGCGACCACGGCCGCGGGAGGCCGCGCCGCGACGAGGCACCCTGCGGGTGCAGAGACGGCAACCGGAGCGAACGCCCCGCCCGACGCAGGCACGTCAGGGTCCGTCAGGGAGCGGACGACGAAGTATGCCGCCGAGCGCGTGACCGCGAGCGGGCAGTTCAGGTTGCCGGCGTGCTGTGCTGAGGTGCCCGCGAAGTCGATCTTCACGGCATCGCCCGCGATCGTGACCGCGGCGTGGATCTCGAGCGTGCCGTTCAAAGGCTCGAGTACGTCCCGAGCCTCGTACCGTCCGTCCGGGATGCGCCCAAGCGCTGTGCGAACGAGCCGTTCCGAGTATGCGTGAAGCTCGTCCATGGCTCGCAGGACAAGCTCGCGACCGTGGAGCTCGCAGAGCTCGGCGAGCCTCCGCTCCGCCAGCCTGTGGGCGGCAGTCTGGGCGCGGAGGTCGCCTCGGCGCTCGGCCGGCCCGCGCACGTTCGCCAGCAAGATGGCCATCACGTCGTCACTCAGGCGGACAGGCGGCACGACGATCCCCTCTTGGAAGATCTCCGTCGACGTCGCGGGCAGGCTCGCCGGCTCCATGCCGCCGACGTCCGCATGGTGCGCTCGGCTGGCCGCGAAACCGACCTCCGTGCGGGAGACGAGGGTGAGGTCCGGCAGGTGCGTGCCGCCGGTGAACGGGTCGTTCACGATCCAGAGCTCGCCGGGGCTCGGATCGCGCCCGCGAACGGCGGCGACGGCCTCCGGCATGGCGCCGAGGTGAACCGGGATGTGCTCGGCCTGTGCGATCATCCGGCCGTCGGGATCGAAGAGCGCGGTCGAGCAATCGCGCCGCTCCTTGATGTTCGCCGAGAAGGCAGCGCGGACGAGAGCAGCGCCCATTTCCTCCGCAATGGCGCGAAGCGCGCTGCCGAGAACTTGGAGCTGAATCGTCACAATTGCGTCAGTCGCAGCGTGGTACCGTCCCTAGCCCCCACCCACCCCGGGGAGAGCCAGCAAGTCGCGCCCTCGAGGTCGACGCGGGTGGGGCCTTCCACCTCGAGCGGCTCGCCGGGTGGGAGCTCGAACTCGGGTGCCGGCTCCACCTCCGCGGTTCGCACTGCGACGAGCTCGATCTCTCGGTCGGGATCGGCGTAGCCGTACCGCTCCTCGTGGACGCGGTGAAAGCTGTCCGACAAGTCTCCGCCGAGCGACACCGTCAGCTCGTGCGACTGCCCCAGATAGCGAAGGTCTGCCTCACCCTCACGCGGGAGCTCGCCCGCTTCAGCCAGGGGCACGACAAACGCCCGCACGTGGTCGCGCCGCTCCTCGCTGGCGACCAACCCGAGCGCGCTGAGGACTCCGGCCGCGTCCGGGACGAGCACCGTCCCGATCTGGAGCTCCTCGGCAAGCGCGCAAGCGTGGAGCGGCCCGGCGCCTCCGAACGCGACGAGCGCGCACTCGGCTGGATCCCGGCCCTGGTCGACGGAAACGACGCGCAAAGCACGCAGCATCTCCGCGTTCACCGCAGCCAGGACATCCTCCGGATCCAGGTCGCCCAGGGCACGCTCCGCAGCGTGACGGTCGAGCTCGAGGCCACCGGCAAGCCGCTCCGACAGACGGTCGAGCACCAGGTTCGCGTCCGTCACCGTCGGACGCTCACCGCCGAGTCCGTAGCACGCCGGCCCCGGCTCCGCGCCCGCGCTCTCCGGCCCCACCAGCAACGCGCCGCCCGCGTCGCGGCGCGCGATCGACCCGCCGCCCGCACCGACGGTGTGGACGTCGACGGCCGGGAGGCGCACGGGCAGGCCGCCTATCTTCCGTTCCGAGGTCAGAGCGGCACGACCCTTCTCGATGAAGCACGCATCGGTGGACGTGCCGCCCATGTCGAAGGAGATCGCCTCCTCGAAGCCCGCCGCAGCCGCGACTCGCGCCGCACCGACGACGCCCGCCGCAGGCCCGGAGATGAGGATCCGCGACGGGTGAGCCGCAGCTTCCGAAAGCGTCGCGACGCCGCCCGAGGAGAGCATGACCTGCGGCTCGGGGAGGCCAGCCTCCGCGCAGGTGGCGGCCAGCGACTCCAGGTAGCGGCCTGCCACCAGGCCCAGGTATGCGTCGATCGCAGTCGTCGACCCTCGCTCGTACTCCCGGAACTCCGGCGCGACCTCGTGGGATGCGACGACCCGCGCCGTCGGGTGACGCCGGCGCAGCTCCGCCGCCACCGCCTGCTCGTGGGACGAGTCCCGAAACGAGAAGAGAAGACACACGGCGATCGCCTCGGCGTCGACCGCGCCGAGCGTCGAAAGGTCGAGCTCCGTGAGCACGCCTTCGGGCCCCATGCGCCCACGAACGCCGTGACACCGCTCAAGTGGGACAACCGGCTCTGCGTTCGGCTCGCAGAGCCGATACAGGTGTGCGCGCGTCTGGCGGCCCAGGTGCAGGAGATGCTCGAAGCCCTCGTTCGAGACGAATGCCGTGCGCGCTCCCTTCCGCTCGAGCAGCGCGTTCGTCGCCACCGTCGTCCCGTGCCGAAACCCGTCGGGACGAGCACCGAGCTCGGCGGCCGCCGCCGCGACCGATTCCTCCTGCCGGGCTCGCGTCGGCACCTTCGCGACGCGGACTCGCCCGTCCTCGACGAACACCGCATCCGTGAAGGTTCCGCCCACGTCGACACCGAGGAGCGACATGCGGTTGCAAGGATGACGCCATGCACCGACTCGCGCTTGCTGCGGCGCTCGTCATGGTCACAGCCTGTGGTAGCGGCGACGACCGCGAAACGGCAACTGTCGCGCTCGAGGGTGCGGATGGCCGCACGACACTCACGGTCGAGGTGGCCGACTCCACGGACGAGCGGCGTGAGGGCCTGATGGGCCAGGAGGAGCTTCCGACCGACTCGGGCATGGTGTTCCTCTTCGACGAGCCCACGACCTCGACGTTCACCATGCGGGACACGCTGATCCCGCTCTCGATCGCTTTCGCTGACGCGGATGGGCGGATCGTCACCGTGCTCGACATGGAGCCGTGCCGGGAAGAGCCCTGCCCGAGCTACGCGGCCGGCGGGCCGTACACGGTCGCGCTCGAGGTGAATCAAGGCGCGTTCGACCGCTGGGGCGTCGCATCCGGCGACCGACTGCGCGTCGAGAGCGGCGAGGGCTAGAGGCTTGATGTGAAACTGGCGCCCCGTGAAGGCGTCTCAGACCAAGTCAGGGCGTATCGGCGTCCGCAGCGACATCAAGCCTCTAGGCTCCGGACTCAGCGACCAGGGAGGCTCGCCATGCCCGAACCGGCTCAGAGCATCAACGTCGACGACATCCCCAGCCAGCCGTCGGACGCCGGCGAATGGAAGCCGGTCCGGCTCCATTTCGGGATCACGGGGTTCGGCGTCAACGCCTGGAAGGGGCGCGAGGCCGGCGAGCTCGTGATCGAGCGGCACACGGAAACAGAGGACAGCGACACGCACCACCAAGAGCTCTACTTCGTCGCCCGCGGCCACGCGAGATTCACCGTCGATGACGAGACGATCAACGCGCCGGCGGGAACGCTCGTATACGTGCCCGATCCCGGCTCTGTCCGCGAGGCCTCGGCGCAGGAGCCCGACACGCTCATCCTCATCGTGGGGGGGACGCCCGGCCAGCCGTTCACACCGTCGCCCTGGGAGACGACGCAGGCTTGAGGATCGTCGGCGAGCTCCCGCTCGTCGGCGCCGGCGGCGAGCCCGTCGACCTCCCGCGCACGATCCAATCCCATGGGCTCGTCGACCTGCCACCCTTTCGGCCGAGCGAGGACGGCCGGACGCTCGAGGTCACCGTGCGGCTTGCGAGCTCGGGACCGCGAACCTTGAAGATCGCCGCGGGCAGAGCGGGGCACGCGAGCGTCGCACTCGAGGGCCGTGGACCGGCTCCGGCGGCGCTCGAGGCCGCGGCGCACATACTCCGGCTCGAGCAGGATCTTTCGGCGTTCTACGCGAAGGCGGCCGAGAATCCCAGCCTCGCCTGGATCACCCGCGGCGCTGGGCGCATCATCAGGAGCCAGACCGTCTTCGAGGACGTCGTCAAGACGATCTGCACCACGAACTGTGCGTGGTCGGCAACGGTTCGGATGGTCGGCGCGCTCGTGCAGCATCTCGGCGAGCCGGCGCCCGGTGCGCCTCCCGACTCGCCGCTGGGCCGTGCCTTCTCCACCCCGGCCGCGATGGCCGAGGCGCCGCTCACCTTCTACGCAGACACGGTCCGGGCCGGATACCGAGGCGCCTATCTTCGCTCGCTCGCCGAGGCCGTGGCCTCGGGCGAGCTCGACCTCGAGTTGCTTGCGACCGCATCACCCGAGGACCTGCCCGACGAGGAGGTCGAGGCCGAGCTCCTCGAGCTTCCGGGCGTCGGCCCCTACGCGGCCGCGCACATCATGATGATGCTCGGCCGCTACTCACGGCTGATCCTCGACTCATGGACTCGGCCGAAGTACGCCGAGGTGAACGGCCGGAAGGCCAAGGACTCGACGATCGAGCGTCGCTTCCGCCGCTACGGGCCGTACGCCGGGCTCGCCTTCTGGCTCGTCCTGACGCGCGACTGGGTCGAGGACGAGGAGGCTCCGCCCGCGCTGGCATAGACGGGTTCGCACTCGCCGACATCGCCCTCACAGCACCCGAGCTTGAACCGGCAGCGCGGGCACTGCCAGGTCTGGTGGCGCCACTCCATGCGCGCGGAGCAGCGAAGACAACGTTCAGCAGTCATGCGTCGAGCCTAGGGCTCGCGCAGGACGGTCTGGTCGGGCGACTTCGTTCGGACCCTCGTCGCCGGCGAGCCTTGCAGAGCCTTCGAGCGCGGTGGAGGTGCTCCTGTTGGAGCGGCAGCGTCATGACGGTCCAGGACCCGCTCGGCACCGGCTTCAGGAGTGCGCTGAAGGTCGTCGCCTAAGCTGCGGGCGCGACGAGCCGGTAGCCCACGCCCCACACGTTCAGGACGTACTGCGGGTTTCCGTTGAGGTTCAGCTTGCGCCGCAGACGGCTCGCGTGGGAGTCGAGCGTCCTCGTCCGGCCCATCGACCTGAAGCCCCATACGTCGCGGAGGAGATCTTCCTTCGAGAAGACGCGCTCGGGCTCCTCGGCCAGCGCGATCAGGAGGTCGTACTCCTTCGCCGAGAGGCAGACACGCTGCCCGTCCACTCGTACCGTTCGCGTGGCGAGGTCGATCGAGAGCCCCTCGACGGACAGGAGCCTGTTCGTGGGCCGCGACGACCGTCGCAACACGGCACGGATCCGCGCGAGGAGCTCTTCGTAGACGAACGGCACGGGCACGTAGTCGTCGCACCCTCGTGCGAAGCCGCGGAGGCGGTCGACCGGCTCGCTTCGCTCGGCGACCATGATCACCGGAACATCGCGGTTCCACGCCCGGCCGGGCGCGCCCTCGCGGAGTCGGCTACAGACTTCGAAGCCCGAGCCGTCGGGCAGCACCGCATCGAGGAGGACGACGTCCGGCCGGGCGGACTCGAGGAGGTCGAGTGCTTGGCCGCCACGCTCGGTCGACAGAACATCGAACCCGTCGTCTGCGAGCTGCTGCTCGAGGAAGCTCCGCACCGGCTGCTCCTTCTCGACGACCAAGACCGCCTCACCTGCCATGTCGACGACGCTACCTCCGGCCTCGCGGCGCGAACAGATGTCCATTGGAGCGGAAGCGTGACAGCTCGTCCCGAAGGTTCTCGACACACGCCTTGCCCGGTCTCGGCCGTATCGTCCGCCTCTGGGCTTCCTGCTCAGTTGGGCGTCGAACGTGCTCGCGCTCTGGGTGGCATCGCTCGTGTTCGACGGGATCACGTACTACGACCGGTTCTGGATCCTCGTGCTCGCCGGGCTCGTCTTCGGGCTCGTCAACCTCATCGTCCGCCCGATCGTGATCTTGCTCGCGCTCCCGGCCGTGATCCTGACGCTCGGGATCGCGGTTCTCCTCGTGAACGCACTCATGCTCATCCTGACGGACAAGATCGTGCCGCCCTTCGAGGTCGAAGGGTATTGGACAACCGTGGGCGGCGCCCTCATCGTCTGGGCGGTGAACATGGTCGTGAACGCGTTCGTCAAGCCCGAGGAGCGGGTCGAAAACATCCCCCCGCGCACTGCCGCGCTAGCGACTGGGATCAGTAGCCGCGCGCGAGTCGGTCGAGGCGGTGCCGCGCCTCGGAGTAGTCGATCCGACCACGCGCCCAGGAGCGACGAATGCGGCGAAAGCGCCAGCGACGAAGCATGAGGGTCATCATGCTTCCGGGTACGCCGTGCGGGAACGGAACCCTCTGAGTCACAACGTTGGGAGAGACATGAACCTCGAAGGCATCCACCACGTCACGTGCATCACGGGTGACGCGCCGGCGAACGTCGATTTCTACACGCGCGTCCTCGGCCTGCGGCTCGTCAAGAAGACCGTCAACCAGGACGACCCGACGGTTTACCACCTGTTCTATGCAGACGAGAAGGGAAGCGCGGGCAGCGACCTCACGTTCTTCGAGTATCCGGGTGCCGCGCGTGGCCAGGCCGGCGCCGGGATGGTGCACACCGTCGTCTGGCGGGTCGGCTCGGAAGAGGCGTTCGGCTTCTGGAGCACGCGGCTCGGGGATGAGGGGGTCGAGGTGGAACGCACCGAGAACGGCGCCGCATTCGCGGACCCCGAAGGGCTCCGCCATGAGCTCGTCGTCGTGGACGTGCCCGACTCGCCCCTCGTTGCCGACCACCCCGAGGTGCCGGCCGAGCACGCGCTTCAGGGCTTCCACGCGGTGCACGCCTACTCGGAGGATCCCGGCCGAAGCAGACAGGCTCTCGAGGACGTCCTGGCCTTCCGGCCGGTCGAGGACGGCTCGACCTGGGAGGCGCGCGGTGACGAACGCGGCGGTCTCTACCTCTACGACGAGGCGCCGCCCGAGCGCGGAATCGGTGGCGCTGGGACCGTGCACCACGTCGCCTGGGCGTCGCCGATGGACGAACACGAGGCCTGGCGCGAGCGAGCCGCTGCCGGGGGGCTCCACCCCACCCCTGTCATCGACCGCTTCTACTTCCGGTCGATCTACTTCCGGGAGCCGAGCGGTGTTCTCTTCGAGATCGCGACCATCGGGCCTGGCTTCGCCGCCGACGAGGATCCCGAGCACCTCGGCGAGCGATTGTCCCTGCCGCCGAAGTTCGAACACCTGCGGGAGCAGATCGAGCCGGCATTGACACCGCTACCGAATCGCGCCGCCTCTCGTGCGACTCGGTCGGAGGGCTGACCGGCCGGTCAGCCCGGTCACAGGAGCGAAGCCTGAGACGCGGGCCGGACAAGTCCGGCCCCTACACCCATCGGGTTAGTCGAGCACCTCGACCACGTACGGGCCGCCCGGGATCTCGGTGCGTCCGGCGGGCGTGCCGGCCGCGACGATCGTCGTCGGCGCCGGAAGCGCCGGCAGCCCTGTCGGAATCCACCCCCGACCGAGCGGCGAGACGAGCACGGCCCCCACAGCGTCCCCGATCGCGGTCAGGCCTTCGCCGCCGCCCCAGTAGACAGGCGCACCGAGCGTCTCGCAGAGCGCAGCCGACGTCGCCTCGACATCGTCCGCTGCGACCCCGATCTCGGTGACCTCCAGCAAGTGCTCGGGTCCGAACGGCCCACCGTCTTCCTCCGTGAGCTCCTCCCGCACCATGAGCTCGACCACGTTGCCACCCGCGTCGTGGAAGTAGAGCGAATCCGCCCCGATCCACTCGAACCGCATGACGAGCTCGCCGCCCTCGAAGGGCAGCACCTCGACCCGCTCCAGAAGCCACGCGAGCCGCGTCGTCCGTGCGCCCACCCGGAACGTTGATCGCAAAGTGATACCGCGGCTCCGAGTCCTCCACAGCCGACGAGAACGCAATAGTCGACCGGCGAAGGCGCACCAGAAGCTCGTCCGAGCCTTCCTCAACCGGCAGCCCGAGCGTCTCCCCCCAGAAGACTGCCTGAGCGGCAAGATCAGCCGATCCAAGCCCGATCCGGTGAATCTGCATCGAGGGCCGAGAGTACTCCCGCCGCGGTGCCGGGCTTCGCTCGGCACCGCTCCAACGCTCACGGCGAGCCCAAGTAGCCGGAAATCGTCATGGCTCCCGCTGAAAGCGGGAGCCGGATTTCCGGCTAGATGCGTCCGGATCGGATCACGCCCCACACGAGCCAGATGGCGAGCAGGCCCGAGAGGCTGAAACCGACCACGGAGAGCACGTGGAGGCCGAAGATCGTCGGGCCGGAGTCCTCGGCGAAGACTCCGAGGATCGCCGACCCCATGATCCCTCCGACAGCGATGATCGCGACCACGAGCCGGTTGACGACGAGGTCGAGCCGGTGGAAGAGCCCCTCGAGGCCTTCGTGGCGAAAGCCGACCTCGACCTGGCCGTCGCGCACCTGCTCGAGCGTGTCGTGGAGCTGGTACGGGAGCGCGCCGATCATCCGGGCGTAGTTCCGGGCCTCCCGTTGCGTCCGTGAGGCGATCCGGCGTGGGGTGAAGCGCTCCAGCACCAGCTCGCGCGCGTAGGGCTTCGCGATCTCGAAGACGTTGAACTCCGGGTAGAGCTCCATGCCGACCGAGCCGAGCGTCGCGATCGCCCGGTCGAGGAGCACGAACCGCGTCGGAAGCTGGAGGTGCATCCGGTAGATCAGCGCGAACGCCTCGCGAATGAGCTGAAGCGGGTCGATCTCCTGGAGGCTCGCCCCGTAGTAGCGGTAGTAGACCTCGCGGAGCTCGGCGGCAAACTCCTCCTCGCGCTCCTTCGGGTAGCGCACGCCGAGGTCTGCGAGCCGGCGCGGCAGCGCCTCGATGTTCTCCTGGACGGCGTCGATGAAGAGCCGGGTCAGCTTCGAGTTGTCGTCGTCGCTGAGCTTCCCGGCGACGCCGAAGTCCACGAGGCCGATCTGGCCGGACTGCTCGAGGACGAGGATGTTCGCCGGGTGTGGGTCGGCGTGGAAGAACCCGTGCCGGAAGATCATCGTCATCCAGGCCTCCGCCATCACGTAGGCGAGGCGGCGGCGCTCGTCGAGCGTCCAGTGCGTATGGTCGAGATCGGCGAGCTGGATGCCTTCGAGCCGGTCGAGGGTCAGCACGCGGCCGCTGGAGTAGCTCCAGTAGGGACGCGGCACTCGAACGTGGCGATCGCCCGCGAAGTTCTTGTGGAACTGCTCGGCGTTCCGGGCCTCGTTCCGGTAGTCGAGCTCTTGGCGGATCGACCGGGCGAACTCGTCGACGAGCGCTACCGGGTCGATGAACTCGAGCGCCCGCACCCGCTCTCGCATGAGCCGCGCGACCTGGTAGAGGAGCTCGAGGTCCCCCTCGATCTGGCGCGGAGCCGTCGGCCGTTGCACCTTGACCACCACGTCCCGGCCGTTCGGCAGCGTCGCACGATGCACCTGGCCGATCGAAGCCGCCGCGATCGGCCGCTCGTCGAAGTCGACGAAGAGCTGCTCGATCGTCAGCCCGAAGTCTTCCTCGACCACCGCACGCACCTGCGCGAACGGGAATGGGTGCACGTCGTCCTGGAGCGCCTTCAGCTCGAAGACGATGTCCGGAGGAACGACGTCGGGCCGGGTCGAGAGGAGCTGTCCGAACTTCACGAACGTCGGGCCGAGCTCGTCGAGCATCTCGCGGAGCCGCTGCCCGCGAGGGGAGCCCTCCCCTTCGACATCCACCTCTCTTTGGCGGCGCGTGATGACGTCGGGAAGACGGTGCGTCTGGAAGAAGTAGCCAAAGCCGTGCCTCGCCGCGACCTGCGCGATCTCGGAGAGGCGGCCGAGCTGACGGACGGCCGGCCTGGCGCTCATGCCGGCGATTCTATGGGCCGGGGGTCGGCGGGACGTCCCGCGGAGCCGTCTCGAGGGTCTCGTCGACCGACCGAGGGCCGTGCGGAGTCGTGGCCGGCGAGGCAGGCTGGCCTTCGACGAGGCGAAGGCGATGCTCGACCTGCGCGAGCCTGAGCTCGAGCTCTTCCCACTCGCGGCGCGTGACGAGCCCGAGCTCACCGATCACAGATGTCACGGACGTGCTTGCACGCTCGCTCATCCGCACGGCGTCGCCGCGCCAGCGATGCAACGACTCGTTGATCGCGTCCCTCGCCTCGTCGCGCGTGAGCTGGCCTCGGCTCGAGATGTCGCCCGCGAGCTCGTCCACCCGCTCTTTCGTGAGCGCGACCGCGCCGATTCCGGCGAGGAGCAGGCGCTCGACGGCCTCGCGGAGGAAGCCGCCGTTCGGGTCAGCGGGCTCGGCCATGCGGCCTCGACCTCCTCCGCCGCCTGCGCTCCGCACGTCGGGCGGCGGCCGCTCCGTCTCCGGCCACGGGCGGAACCGGCTCGGCCTCTCCTGCACCGTTCCCGTCTCCGGTGACGGGAGCCGGGACAGGCTCGGGAGGCTCGGGTGCCACGTCGGCCTCAGGCGTCGCGGCAGGCTCGGGCGGGGCCTGCGCGCCGAGCTTCTCCAGGAGCCCTGCCTCCTTCCGCTTCGCGTACTCGGGCTCCCGCTCCTTCAGCATCCCGAGCACGGGCGTAGCGATGAAGATCGTCGAGTAGGCGCCTGAGCCGATGCCTATGAGCAGCGCGAAGGCGAAATCCTTCAGGGTCTCGCCGCCGAAAACGAAGAGCGCGGAGACCGGGAGGAGCGTGATGAACGTCGTCGCCAGCGAGCGGCGGATCGTCTCCCAGAGCGACTGGTTCGCGATCGCGGCGAAGCTCGAGCGCCGCATCAGCGGGATGTTCTCGCGGACGCGGTCGAAGATGATGATGGTGTCGTAGATCGAGTACCCGAGAATCGTGAGGACGGCGGCCACCGTCGCGGTCGTCACCTCCCGGCCGGTCAGCGAGTAGACGCCGAGCGTGATGAAGATGTCGTGCACGAGCGCGACCAGGACCGGGACGGCGAAGCGCCAGCCTTTGAAGCGGATCGCGATGTAGGCGACGATCAGCGCGAGCGAGACGACGATCGCGAGGAGCGCCCGGCGCAGGATCTGATCCGAGAAGCTCGCCGAGACGTTCTTGACCCCGACCGACGTGGCATCGAGCTCGGTCTGGATACCGCGCTGGAAGGCCGTCTGGTCGTCCGAGGCGAGCGACTCAGTCTGGATCCGGAAAGCCGTGTACCCCCCGTCGGATTCCGCACCGGTGCCCTGGACGACCGCGCTGCCGACGCCGAGGCGCTCGGCCTCGGACCGGACCTCCTCGACCGTCATCGTCTCGGGCGTCTTGAACGAGACCTGCGTGCCGCCCTCGAAGTCGATCCCCAGGTTCAGGCCGCGGATGCCGAGCGACACGAAGCCGACCAGCAGCACGACCGCCGAGATGGCGAACCAGAAGTTCCGGCGCCCGACGAAGTCGATGCGCTGCCAGCGCGGGATCTTCTGGCCGCTCGCACCCATGAAGGCCGGGTTGTCGAACCAGCGGAAGCCGGCCAGGAGCCCGAGGAGCGCGCGCGTGGCGGCCACCGCGGTCACCATCGAGAGCAGGGTTCCAATCAGGAGCATGAGCGCGAATCCCTTGACACCGCCCGTCGCAGCGAGGAAGAGGATCAGCGCCGTGATCATCGTGACCACGTTCGCGTCGATGATCGTGTGGAAGCCCTTGGTGTAGCCGCCGCCGATGGCGGCTCGCACCGATTTGCCGGCCTGCACCTCCTCCTTGATCCGCTCGAAGATGACGATATTCGCGTCGGCCGCGACGCCGATCGTGAGGATCAGGCCCGCGAAGCCGGCCAGCGTCATCGTCACGTTGAAGAGCAGGATCCCGCCGTAGAGGAAGGCGCCGTAGATCGCGAGGCCCGTGACGGCGATCACGCCGAGGAAGCGGTAGAAGACGAGCAGGAAGATCGCGACCGCGATCATGCCCCCGATGCCCGCGATCAGGGCCTGCCGGAGCGACTCCTGGCCGAGCGTGGCCGAGATGTCAGAGCGCTCGACCTGAACGAACTTGACCGGAAGCGCACCGGTCTGGAGGACGAGCGCGAGGTCCTTCGCCTCGTCGACCGAGCCGAGTCCCTCGATCTGCGCGCTGTTCCCGGAGATCCCGTCCGGAAGGTCTTGGTAGTCGATCTGCGGCCACGACCGGATCTCGTTGTCGAGCACGATGGCGAAGTGTTGCGACGTGCCGCGGAGCTGGCCGCGCTGCGCGAGGCCGCGCGTGATGTCATGGAAGCGGTCGCCGCCCTGATCCGTGAACTGGAGCGTGACGATCGGCTGGCCCTGGATGAAGTCCTGCCGCGTGCCGGTCAGCTTGAGATCCTCACCGGTCATCTCGGGGACCGGCTCGTCTGCGGTCGGCTGGTAGGTGAAGAGGTAGTAGAAGTTCTGCTGCGGCTCGGGGATGCCGCCGCCGCCCGGGCAGACGACCGTCGGCGGGCCGCAGGACAGGACGATCTGGCCTTCCGGGGTCGCGAAGTACCGCGCCCCTTCGGGTACCTCACCGGTCGCGAGCGTGTTGACGAGGTCTTCCTTCCGGTCGGCCGGCCCCGCAAGGAGCTTGTTGTCCTCCGAGAAGAGGAACCACTGAGTCGGTGTCGCGCCCTCTTCGAGCCGATCCTCTCGGGTCAGGAGCGGCCGAAGCTGGGGACTCGCGATGGGGACGCCGTTCGCGTCGATCGACGTGCCCTGCACGAGGTCCGCCTCGAGGTCGTAGAACTGGAGCTGCGCCGTCTTCCCGACAATCTCCGCCGCCCGAGCCGAATTGAAGACGCCTGCCAGGGCGACCGAGATCTGATCTTCGCCCTGACGGCGGATCTCGGGCTCGGACACCCCAAGCTTGTCGATGCGGCTCCGGATGATCTCGACGGAACGGTCGAGGTCCTCGTCCGTGATCTCGCGTCCCGTCGGCGCCTGCGCCTGGAGGACGAGCTCGAGGCCTCCCTGGAGGTCGAGGCCGAGCGTCGGCGAACGGAAGAACCCGAGAACGACGACGCCGGCGAGCGCCGCGACGAGCCCGGCGAGAATCCAGAGATAGCGACGCAAGGGCAGGTACGCGCGGCGGCGGCTACCGCGCTAGCGGCGAGCCTCCTCGGGCTCGGCGCGCTCGGCGTCCTCCTCGGCCCGCGTGCGCTCCGCCTCTGCGGTGGGCTCGATCTCCTCCGGCGCTTCCGCAGCGGTTTCGTCTTCGTCAGGCTCCGGGACGACCACGCTCGCGATGGAGCGTCGCGCGACCTCGATCTCCACGTCCTCGGCGATCTCGACGCTGACCCGGTCGGGCTCGACGGCAACCACGTCGCCGTAGATGCCGCCGGCTGTGATGACCTCGTCCCCGACCTTCAGGTTGCCGAGCATCTCCTGGTGCCGCCGCTGCTGCTGGCGCTGCGGGCGAATCATCAGGAAGTACATGAGCCCGAAGATAAGTATGAGGATGATCAGGAATCCGCCGCTCAAGGAACTACCTCCTCGCCCGCTGGGCTCACCGCGCGTCCGAGTCGCTCGAGCGCGGCACTCGTGTACGTACCGAATTCTCCCGCCTCGATCGCTGCTCTCGCTCCGGCGACCAGATCGAGCAGAAATCTGACGTTGTGCTCGGACAAAAGTAGCAGGCCGAGCAGCTCTTGTTGGGTCACCAGATGGCGCAGATAGGCGCGCGAGAAGCGTTCGCAGGCCGCGCAGGGACAGCTCTCGTCGAGCGGATTCGGATCTCGCGCGAACCGCGCGTTCTTCAGGTTCAGCCGTCCCTCCCAGGTGAGAGCGGCGCCGGTGCGGCCGAGCCGGGTGGGCAGCACGCAGTCGAACATGTCGACTCCGCGCTCGATCACCTGGAGGATGCCGGCCGGGTCGCCGATGCCCATGAAGTACCGGGGAAGGGCGGCGGGCAGGGCCGGCGCGCACCACGTCAAGGTCTGGAGCATCGCGTCGCGGTCCTCCCCCACGCTCAGGCCGCCGATCGCGTTTCCGTCGAAGCCGAGCGCGGCGATCTCCTCGGTCGAGCGGCGCCGAAGCTCGGGGTCTGTCGCGCCCTGGGTAATCCCGAACAGGAGCTGACCCTCGGTGCGCGGGGCTGCGAGCTGGCGCTCGGCCCAGGCGGTCGTCCGCGCCACGGCGGTCTCCAGGTCTCGCCGCGGCGCCTGCGCCGGCGGACACACGTCGAGGCACATGGCGATGTCCGAGCCGAGCCGGCGCTGCACGGCGGCGGCCAGCTCGGGCGTGAAGCGCTCGAGGTCTCCGTCGTAGACCGACCGGAAGGTGACGCCGTCGTCGTCGGTCGCGACGATCGTGTCGCGGAGGGAAAAGACCTGGAAGCCGCCCGAGTCGGTGAGGATCGGGCCGTCCCAGCCCATGAAGCTGTGCAGCCCGCCGAGTTCCTCTACGAGCTCGTCGCCGGGCCGGAACCGCAGGTGGTACGTGTTGGCGAGGACGATCGACGCGCCGAGCTCCCGTACACGATCGGGGTGAAGTCCCTTGACGGTCGCCTTGGTCCCGACCGGCATGAACGCCGGCGTGGGCACCTCGCCGTGGGCGGTCGCAAGGATCCCGGCGCGCGCGTCACCGTCCGTGGCGGTAACCGTGAACGAGCTCACGCGTGCACTCTCGCTCAGGCGAGCAGCATCGCGTCGCCGAACGAGTAGAAGCGGTACCGCTCGTCGATCGCCGCCGCGTAGAGACGCTTCGTCTCCTCGACGCCCGCGAACGCCATCACGAGCGCGAGGAGGGTTGAGCGCGGCAGGTGAAAGTTCGTCACGAGCGCGTCAACGCGCTGGAACTCGGACCCCGGGGTGATGAAGAGATCGGTGCGTCCGACGAGCGGAGCGCCTCGCGCCAGCGACTCGAGGACGCGCACCGTGGTCGTTCCGACCGCACACACGCGCTCGGCGGCTCGAATCCGATCCCAGGCCGCGGGCTCGACCGCGTAGCGCTCGCTGTGGATCCGGTGCTCCGTGAGGGTCGCGGCCGCAACCGGCCGGAAGGTGTCGAGCCCCACGTGCAGCGTCACGCACTCGACGTCGAGCCGGTCGAGGAGCTCGCGCGTGAAGTGAAGCCCGGCCGTCGGCGCGGCCGCCGAACCGCTCTCGTTCGCATAGACGGTCTGGTAGCGATCGGTGTCCTCGAGCGCCTCGGTGATGTACGGAGGGAGCGGCGTCTCGCCCGCGGTCTCACCTTCCAGCCGCACGATCCAGCGGCCGTCTCCGAGCTCGCCCTCGAGCTCGACGGCTCCTAGTCGCATCCCGGGGCGAAGCTTCCGGCTCGGCCGAGCCAGCGCCTCCCAGCGGCCCTCGCCGAGCGGCTCGAGGAGGAGAAGTTCGGCTTTCCCGCCACCCGGCCTCGAGCCGTGCAGCCGCGCCGGCACCACGCGCGTGTCGTTCACGACGACCAGGTACCGCTCGCCGAGCTCGTCGAGGAGGTCGGTGAACCGCCGATGCCGCAGAGCCTTCGTGGAACGCTCGTAGACGAGCAGCCGGCTCTCGTCCCGCCGCTCGAGCGGCCGCTGGGCGATCAGCTCCGGCGGCAGGTCGTAGTCGAGCTCCTCGATCCTCATCCCGGGCCGTCCGAGGGCGAGGCTACAGTCACGCGCGATGGATCGGGAGGCACTCGACCGGGCGAGCGCGAGGCTTGCGGACGCGCGCGCGGGACGGCCCCAGGAGGCCGAGCTGGCAGCGGCGCTCGAGGGTGCCCGCGCCGCGCTCGATGACCTTGCGGGCCGGGCCGCGGAGCTCGAGACGACCGTCCCCGAGCGCGTTGGGAACGCGATCGAGGACGCAATGCGCGCCGAGGTCGTGCCGGTCGCGCGGAACCTCGCCGAGGTGCGCGGGCTCTCCGGCCAGACGATCCGCCGCCTCGAGCGACTGCAAGGTGACGTCCACGCAGAGCGGCGTGCGCGGGTGGAGGACCTGGCGCTCCTCGTGGAGCTGATTTCCGGCGGCTGGCGCGCAGTCGAGCGACGTCTCGACCGGCTCGAGCGCTCCTTCGACCGCCTCGAGCGCATGGTCGAGGACAGCCCAGCCGCGCAGGTCTACCGCCTCCAAGATCGCCAGTCCGGCGCCCGACCCTCCTAGCGCGCCGGCAAGACGAGCTCGAACCGCGACCCCTCCCCCACGCGGGATTCGAGCTCGAGCTTGCCCCCGAGCGCATTCGCGAGCTCCCGCGCGATCGCCAGGCCGAGTCCTGTGCCGTTCGACTGGGCGCCCGAGTAGAACGGGCGGAAGATCCGCTCGCGCTCGGCTTCCGGAACGCCTGGGCCGGTGTCCTCGACGGAGACCGACACCGTGCCGTTCGCCTGGCCGAGCCCGACGCGGATACGCCCGCCGTCCGGGGTCCAGGCGAACGCGTTGTCGAGGAGGTTCGAGACGATCTGGAGGACACGGTCGCCGTCCGTGTGAATCACAGGCGCCCCGTCGCCGATCCGGTCGTACTCGATCCTGCGCTGCCGGGCCTCCTCGGCGCGGGCCAGGTAGGCCGTCTCGATCACCCGCCCGAGATCGACCTCGTCCTCGGTCAGCGTAAAGCGGCGAGCGTCGAGCTTCGCGAGGTCGAGCAGGTCGCCGATCAGGCGCTCGAGCCGGTCGGCTTCGGCCTTCACGACCTCGAGCGAGGCGGTCTGCGCCTGGGGTTCCTCGACGACACCCTCGCGGAGCGCCTCCACGTGACCCTGGATCGCAGTCAGCGGAGTTCGGAGCTCGTGCGAGACGGTCATGAGGAACTGGCGCTCGAGCGCCTCGGCCTCGGCGAGCCGGACGGCCATCTCCTGGAACCTGTCGGTGAGGCGCGCGATCTCGTCCCGGCGGTCTGACCGTGGCAGCCTGATGTCGTAGCGACCTTCGGCAACACGGTCGGTGGCCGCCGCCAGGGCCAGGACGGGCTTTGTGATCCGCCGCGAGAGGTAGATGAAAAGCAGGGCTGCAATGCCGAGCCCTGCGAGCAGCGCGATCCCGAGCCGGCCGAGCAGAACCTCCGAAGGTTCGTCCAGGTCAGCGGTCGGCTTGGCGACGACGAGAGCGCCGAACGTGGTGCCGGCGAACTTGATGGGCTGGGCGACAGCCAAGTAGTCCCTTGTCGTCCCCGGGGGCGTGAACTCGATCGTCTGCACCTTCCCCGCATCGAGCAACGCGCGATCGAGATGGTCGACTGAGAGCGGGCGAAGACCCGAGTCCTCCCCTGGGAAGATCGAAACGCCCGCGTAGTAGATCCGCGTGTCGGTAACGCTCTCGAGCCGCGGCCGGGCAAACCGCGGTGCGCGCCGACCTTCGTCTACCCGCTGCCGGGCCTGGTCGCCGTACAGCTGAGCGAGGCCGGCCGCCTGCCGCCGCAGATCGGTGACGATCCGGTCTCGGGCGTAGTCCTGTAGGAGCCGCAGTGCGAGCACACCGGCGACGACCGACGACACCAGCACTCCCGCGAGGAAGATGAGCGGGAGCCGGAAGCGGAGGGACGACACGCGACGCTACGCCCTAGAGGCTTGATGCGGGTTAGGAGTGCCTTCGGGGAGGGCATGCGCCAAGCAACGCGGTCGACTCGATCGGCGGCAAGGCTGGACAAGCCTTGGTGTCGAGCGAGGCGGCCGCGGTGCGCCGCGCGCAGGCCCCCATCCGGAGGTGCTCGTAACCCGCATCAAGCCTCTAGGAGGCGCGCGCCGCCTTGGGCTCGGCCGCGACCTTGTAGCCCACGCCCCAGACCGTGACGATCGGGCAGGCCTCGCCGAGCTTGCGGCGGAGCTGGCCAACGTGGACGTCGACCGTGCGCGTGTCGCCTGCAAACGTGTAGCCCCAGACCCGCTCGAGGAGCTGGTCGCGGGTCAACACGAGCCCGCGGTGGTCGATGAGCTCCCAGAGCAGGTCGAACTCCTTTGGCGCGAGCTGCACCTCGGAGCCCGAAACCCACACCTCGCGGCTTCCCGCGTCTATGCGCACCTCGCCATGGTCGAGCGCGACGTTCTCGAGCTCACGATGCTTCGGCACCGAGCGGCGGAGCACGGACTTGACGCGTGCTACCAGCTCGCGCGGGTTGAAGGGTTTAGTCAGGTAGTCGTCGGCGCCGACCTCGAGTCCAATGATCTTGTCGACGTCGTCGTCGCGCGCGGTCAGCATCAGGATCGGTATGTCCGACCGCTGGCGGATCCTTCGGCACACCTCGATCCCGTCGAGGTCGGGCAGCATCAGGTCGAGGATGATGAGCGCCGGCGGCGGAGTGGCCGCGAGCGTGTGGGTGAGCGCCTCCGTCCCCGAAGCCGCGACCTTGACCTCGTAGCCGGCCTTCTTCAGGTACATCGCGATGAACGAGGCGATGCTCGACTCGTCCTCAACGATGAGGATCAGTGGTGGCGCTGACGTTTTCGGCACGTCTGGCATCACACTGTGACAGAGAAGACGACCGGAAGGCGAGTCCCGTATCGACGATGCTGGGTCAAGCCATCAGCCCAGTCGGAAGATTCGGCGCTCCTCCGGCCAGGCAGCCCAGTCGCCGTAGTCGATCTGATACTCGCCTGACCGGCCGAAGAGCACCAGGCGTCCGCGCGCAACCGCGCTCGCGTCGATGTTGCGGCCCTTCATCTGGACCCTCCACCAACCGCCGTAGATGTAGAAGTTGAGCTCGCGGCCGCCGTACACCGTGACCAGGTCGTTGACGTAGCGCACCCGTTCGGCCCCGTCGACGCTGACAGTCGTCTGCTTCCCGCGTGGGAGGTCGACGACGCGCAGCGTGCCCCGCCCGACGTGGCCGAACATGCCGCCTCGCACCTTGAAGACGGCTGTCCCGCGACCGTCCTTCAGGTCGACGTAGTCGGTGTCGGCGGCCGCGAGCCGTTCGAGCCCCGCGGGCGCCCCAGCTGCAGGCGCCACCACCGTCAGGCCCAGGAACAGGCAAAGGCCGAAAATCGCGAAACGAGAGGACCCCAGCCGCACATTCAGAGTCTCCCCGCCAGCCGTGTGTCGCCGTTCAAGCGACGGTAAGGAATGTGTAATCGGTGCCCCACTCCCTAAGCTCGGAGCGTGAATCCGCCGCTTCGCCGCCGCGATCTTGGGCCCGACCCCTTCGCGCAGTTCCGGGCCTGGTTCGAGGCGGCGCGCGAGGCCGAGCTGCCGCTGGCCGAAGCGATGACGCTCGCCACGGCGTCCGCAGACGGCGCCCCGTCGGCTCGCGTCGTCCTCCTGAAGGGCATCGACCATGGGTTCCTCTTCTTCACGAACTACGAGAGCCGGAAGGGGCGTGAGCTGACGGCCAACCCGCGCGCTGCGCTCGTCTTCCACTGGCAGCCGCTCGGACGCCAGGTTCGCGTCGAGGGAAGCGTAGAGCGTACGACAAGAGAGGAGTCCGTCGCGTACTTCGCGTCGCGCCCACGCGGTGCGCGGATCGGCGCGTGGGCCTCGCCGCAGAGCAAGCCGATCCCGAGCCGGTCGCAGCTGGAGGAGCGGCTCGTCGCGACCGCGGCCGAGCACGAGGGCGAGGACATCCCGCTTCCGCCCGCCTGGGGCGGGTTCCGGCTCGTCCCAAGCCTCTTCGAGTTCTGGCAGCACGGCGACGACCGCCTCCACGACCGGTTCGTCTACGAGCCGGCCGAGGAGGGCGGCTGGCGTATTACCCGCCTCGCTCCGTACGTGAGGCGGCGGCTCCGTCCGACGGGTGCGCTTACCTGCTGGAAGGAGACGAGCTGTCGGGGGTCGAAGCGACACGACGATGACGGTCGGGCATGACAGGACGCTGCATATGCTGGAGGCTCGCCTCGAGGGTCTCGCCTGCGTCTGCGAGCGCTCGCCCGCAGGAGCCAGGAGAGTCGAGGCGCAGGTGGCCGTGGTCGCGGCAGCCACACGGCGGGCCGTCGCCCTCGAGCTCGTCTCAGAGGAGGAAGTAGCCGCTGTGTGGGCAGCGGTCGCGCTCCGCCATCCGCGCGCCGACTGGTGCCGGGTCGGCCCGCTCGCCGCCTGAACTTCGAGCACTAGGAGGGTTGGCGAAACGGTCTTCGCTGCCTGGTTGCGATGCTCGTTTCGAGGCAAGGACGCAGGGAGCGTTCGTACCTGAGGTACGGACGGGACTGAGGACGCCGCCTTGGGACGAGCAGCGCGGCCTGGCAGCACAACGACTGTTTCGCCAACCCTCCTAGGCGACCAGACGGACCGAGCCGCGCAGGCCGTTCGCGTTCTCGCGTTCGTGGGGAGCGAGGTCGCGCAGCCAGCCTTCACGTCGCGCGGTCGGCTCGCAGAGCCCGCAGACCGCGCGGCCTGCCCGCTGCGGCGACCCTCCCTGCCACAGGCGGAAGCGCTCTCCCGCGAGCAGGTTCCGCCGGCAGAGCGTGCACATGGTCACGGCGGGCGACGGTACGCACCGGGCCGGACGGCAGTCCGCGGGATCCAGGTCGCAAGTCGTGCTGGTAGTGTCCGGAACCTCGAAAAGAGGCCAGGGGGTCGTGGCCGTCCGACGGGAGCCCAGCCGGTTGGACGAACGCGAAGAGGCAATCAGAGGTCGCTGCGACGAGGCCGTCGCACGTCTTCGAGACGCGGTGCCCGGCGCTGACATCACCTGTGTGCTGCGGGTCGGCCCGAACGTTCTTCGGATGGTGGCGCACCGCGGCAACTTGCGGCAGATCTACGAGTTCCCGCGTCAGCTCGGCGGCGTCATCTGGCGCGCGGCCGAACACGATGCGACGCAGGTCGTGAACAACGTCGCGATCGACCCCGACTACATCGCCGTCGACACGAGCGTCCGCTCGGAGATCGCGGCGCCGGTCCGGGCGAGTGGCTCCGTGGTCGCGGTCATGAACGTCGAGACGGCCGAGCGAGACTTCACCGAGGAGGACGTGCGCGCTGTCGAAGCCGAGACGGCCCGGCTCGGGGAGGCGCTCGAGCCGCTCTACGACCCGTAGCTGAAGAAGCCGCGGCCGGACTTGCGGCCGAGATGACCGGCCTGGGCCATCCTGACGAGCCTCGGCGGCGGCGCCATCCGCGGCTCGCGCAGCGCTTCCCAGAGCGCCTCGCTCGCGTGGACGTGGATGTCGACGCCGATCAGGTCGACCAGCGCACAGGGCCCGATCGGCCAGTTGAGCCCGAACCGCATCGCGCGGTCGAGATCGTCCGGGTCGACGCCGGCCTCGTCGATCAGCCGAACGCAGTCGTTCAGGAGCGGGATCAGGATGCGGTTGACGACGAACCCCGGCGTGTCGTCGCAGCGGATCGGCTCCTTGCCGAGCTCCGAGGCGAACGCGTAAGCCCGCTCGTAGACGTCGTCCGAGACGAGCGCGGTCCGAACGACCTCGACGAGCGGCAGCACCGGCGCCGGATTGAAGAAGTGAAGACCGACGACGCGCTCGGGCCGGTCCGTTGCGGCCGCGATCTCCGTCACAGGAAGCGCAGAGGTGTTCGTGGCGAGAACCGCCTCCGGCCCCACGATCCCGTCGAGCTCGCGGAAGAGCTCCCGCTTCGCATCCAGGTCCTCGACGATCGCCTCGACGACCACTTCGCACGACGCGAGTGCGGCCCGGTCGGTCGACGTCTCGAGCCGGTCAAGGGCGGCCGCCTTCTTGTCCGCGGTGAGACGGTCCTTCTCGACGGCTCGCGTCAGGTAGTGGTCGATTCGCTCGCGCGCTCGCGCGCAGAGCGACTCCTCGACCTCGACCCCGATCGTCCGGAACCCGGCCTGGACGCAGACCTGGGCGATCCCGGCGCCCATCGTCCCAAGCCCCACCACGCCAACCGTCCGAGAGTCGCCGACCACGGCGGCGTATCCTAGGTGGGCCCGTGGCGACCACGCTGACCGAGAAGAAGCTCCTTGTCGACGGCGCCTGGCTCGACACGGGCTCGTGGCGCGAGGTCCGATCGCCCTACTCCGGCGAGGTCGTGGCGCGTGTCGCGCAGGCGGACGCCGCACTGACACGACGCGCGGTCGAGGCCGCCGCGAACGCCATGGCGGAGCCGTTGCCCGCCCACCAACGTGCTGAGATCCTCGACCGAACCGCCGAGCTCATCGCCGAGCGCCGGGACGACCTGGCCCGCACGATCGCGGCCGAGGCCGGCAAGCCGCTCAAGGCCGCGCGAGTCGAGGCCGAGCGCGCCGTGTCCACGTTCACGATGGCTGCGGCGGAGGCCCGGAGCCTCGCGGGCGATGTCGTGCCGATGGACGCCTCAGCCGCCGGCGCAGGGAAGGTCGCGTTCACGCTCAGGATCCCGATCGGCGTGATTGGCGCGATCTCGCCGTTCAACTTTCCGCTGAACCTCGTCGCACACAAGGTCGCGCCGGCGCTCGCGGCCGGTTGCGCCGTCGTCCTGAAGCCGGCTAGCCAGACTCCCGTCTCGGCCCTCGCCCTGGCCGAGCTCGAGACCGAGGCCGGCCTCCCGCCCGGGTGGTTGAACGTCGTCGTCGGCCCGTCGTCGGAGATCGGGGATGTCCTCGTCGAGGACGATCGCGTCAGGCTCATCACCTTCACCGGCTCCTCGGAGGTGGGCTGGAAACTCAGGGAGCGCGCTGCGCGGAAGAAGGTGACCCTCGAGCTCGGAAACTCGACGCCGGTCATCGTCGAGGCGGACGCGGACATCGAAGACGCGGCGGCGAAGGTGGCCGCGCACGGCTTCTCCTTCGCGGGGCAAAGCTGCATCTCGGTGCAGCGCGTCTACGCGCACCGCGACGTCTACGACGATTTCCTCGCGCGGCTCGTGCCTAAGGTGGACGCACTTGCGATCGGCGACCCCCTCGATGACGAGACGGACGTCGGGCCCGTGATCGACGAGGACGCGCGCGACCGGATTCTCGAGTGGGTCGACGAGGCGCGGCAGGGCGGCGCGCGCATCTTGACCGGCGGGGAGCTCGCCGACGGTGTCATGCGCCCGACGGTCGTCGCCGATGTGGCGCCGGACATGAAAGTCTCGTGCCAGGAGGTCTTCGGGCCGGTCGTCTCGGTGGCGCCGTACGAGTCGCTGGACGACGCGCTGGAGCTCGCGAACGGCACGGAGTACGGGCTCCAGGCCGGGATCTTCACGGAGAGCATCAACGCTGCGCTCGAGGCCGCGGCCAGGCTCGAGTTCGGCGGCGTGACCGTCAACGAGGCCCCGACGTTTCGCGCCGACCAGATGCCCTACGGCGGCGTCAAGGCGTCCGGCAACACGAAGGAAGGGCCCCGCTGGACGGTGCGCGAGATGACGGAAGAGCGTCTCGTCGTCGTTCAGCGCTGAGAGGAAAAGACCGACCCCGGTCTAAACTCGCTTGCGGGATGAGACTTCGTCGCCTGCCGTTCTTCGCCGGAGCCAGGCCGGCCCCGCGCGACGTGCCGGAGGAGGACGCGACCCCTCCCTCGCCTGAGGACGGCGCCCCCGAGCCGGAGCGCCCTCCGCCTCCTCCTCCGCTGACTCCTGCGACGGCCCGCCGAGAGCGCCGCTCGCTTGTCCGGCGGCGCGAGGTCGAGCTCCGTGACGTCGGCGGTCTCGCCGTCGAGATGATCCGCCGCGATCGCTTCAACCTGGAGCTGCTCGTCTCTCGTTGCAATGACGTGCTCGCGCTCGAGCAGCGGGTCTGGGACCTCGATTCCTATCTGGCGACTGCCGAGGCGGCCCCGGCCGCCATGCGCGAGGCGACGCTCTGCCGGTGCGGGGCGCCGCTCATCAGGGGCGCACACTTCTGCTCGCACTGCGGCCGGCCCGCCGCCGAGACGCCACCCGTCGTCGCGTGCAGCCACTGCGGGAACCCGCTTGCGGCCGATGCGAACTTCTGCTCCGTCTGCGGCAACTCAGTCGCCGACGCCTTCGGCAACCCGGATGTGCGGATCGACGACACGCTCGTCGCTCCCCGGCCAAGAGAGCGCTAATGGAAGCGCAGGGTCCTCCCCCGCCGCCACCGCCGGAGCCCGACGGGACGCCCCTGCCACCGTCAGGCCCGCCCCGCTGTCCCAGGTGCGACGCGGAACACGAGCTCGACCAGGAGTACTGCCTCGAGTGCGGGCTTCGCCTCCAGCCGCTCGGCGCGCCCGGCGCCACGATCGTCCGGCGAGAGCTCTGGTCACGCGACTCGCCGGCCTGGCTCTGGGCCACCCTGCTTGCTCTCCTCCTCGTCGCTCTCGTCGCCGGCGCCATCGCAGCCGTTGCGGCAACACGCGACGACGACGGAGGCCAGGGAGCGGGCAGACCGATCGTGACGACCGGCCCCGGAACCACGGAGACCATCGACACCTTCACCGACACGGCCCCGCTCACGGTTCCGACGACCGGCACCACCGAGACGATCTTGCCGACCGGGACGACGCTGACCGTCCCCTCCCTGACCACGACCACCACCGCGACTACGACCACGACGACTACCTCGGGCTCGATCCGGTCCTGGCCGGCAGGAAAGGACGGCTACACGATCGTCCTCTCCTCGACCGAGACATCACGCGGTCGCGACCCGGCCGAGCGGAAGGCGAACGACGCGATCGACGAAGGACTCCCCGACGTGGGAATCCTGAACTCGAGCGACTACCTCACGCTGAACCCCGGCTACTACGTCGTCTTCACCGGCATCTACGACACGATCGGCCAAGCGGAGTCCAATCTCCCGACCGCGAGGTCGTTCCAGCCGCTGGCGTACGTGCGCGAGATCACCCCCTAGCCAGGGGTTTCGAGACGAAATCGGGCGGGGACTTTGTAACACCGGCAGGAGCCAGGTAGACTCGCCGCGCCGCCTGGGCCGCTTAACACCGCGTTAACGTTCGTTTGCAGGGATTTAACGGGAGGGCTGGATAATGCCGATGGAACCCGCCGAGAAGAGGATGCTCTTCCGCATGTATCAGTACTCGCGAGCCATCTATCGCTCGATCAAGGACCTGATCGACCCATACGTTCCCTCCGAGACGCAGGTCGAGTACAGGCGCGAGGTGCTCGAGGCGTGTGAGGAGACGGTCGGCAGGCTCGCTAAGGATCCGCGTTACTTCGCCCGTCCCGAGCGGACCCTCTTCCAGGACATCCGACGCTACTTCCCGATCACGCACCAGGCCCAGGTCGCGTGGGCGGTGAGCCAGGGCATCGGAGCAGCGGTCGACTTCATCGAGGAGCAGATCGAGAGCGGCGCCTTCGACGGCGGCGTCTCCCGCTGCCGGGCGACGACGCGCAAGGGCAAGCCCTGCCAGCGCGCCCCGCTTCCCGAGCGCGAATACTGCCCGTCGCACCAGCATCTCGAGACCCGCAAGGCCGCCTGAAATCCGGCTCCGCTTTCGCGGAGCCATGACGATTTCAGGCGGATGGGCACTTCGGTTGTCTCCGAGCGGTAGCGGGCAAAGCCCGCCACCGCCTCGCCTGGCTACGGCCCCTCGGTAGCGGCTTTAGGATCCGGTTGTGGTTCCCGAGACGCCGCTCGAGCAGACTGACGCCGGCCTCGTCCCCGCCGGTCATGGCTGGTTTGTCTTGAACGCGCGTGACGCGCAGTGGCACCACCGTCCCGGGAAAGCAAGCGTGAGCTTCACGGGTAAGAGCGAGTTCGAAGCCGAGACGTACTTTCCGCAGCTCGGCGTCAACCTGATCGTGCTCGAGCCGGGCGAGCCGAACGCGATGTACCACTGGGAGGCAGACCAGGAAGACTTCTTCGTCCTCTCCGGCGAGCCGCTCCTGCTTGTGGAGGGCGAGGAGCGGCGGCTTCGCCAATGGGACTTCGTGCATTGCCCTCCGGAGACGAGACACGTCTTCGTGGGAGCCGGGGACGGCGCGTGCGCGATCCTGGCGATGAGCTCGCGCCAGTTTCAGCCGACGGAGGGCTGGGGCGCGTACGTCCCGGACGAGCTCGCGCGCCGGCACAACGCCTCGGTCGACGAGGAGACCAACGATGCGGACGTCGCCTATGCGGGAGTTCCCGCGTCGGAACCTATCTCCTATCGCGAGGGCTGGCTCCGCGACTAGAGGCTCGTTGCGTCGTCGAGCACGAGCTGGCGGTGCGCCTCGAGCTTCGAGACGCTGACGCCCACGAGGCGGAGCGCACCCGGCCTGTCGGTCAGCGCCCGGTCGAGGAGGGCGCACGCGAGCTCGCCGATCCGCTCGCCTTCGTCGGTGCCGACGTCGAGCGTCGTCGAGCGGCTCCGGATCGAGAAGTCGGGATAGCGAACCTTCGTGGTTACCGTGCGGGCGACCTTGCCATCGTCGACCAGGACAACGGCGACCCGCGCGGCCATCCGGCGGAGCTCGTCGTGCAGGCGCTCGCGATCCGTGATGTCCCGGGCGAACGTCTCCTCATGGCCGATCGAGATGCTCTCGGTCGAGAACTCGAGCCGGCGTGGGTCGATGCCGCGCGCACGGCTTCGGAGCATCCGGCCGACCTTCCCCGGGAGCAGCGCGTTCAGGGCGCCGTCGTCGAGCGCGGCGAGGTCGCCGATCGTCCGAAGCCCGGCCCGGTTCATCCGCTCGTCGGCACGCGGCCCCACACCCGGTAGCCGCCGAAGCGGGAACGGCGCGAGGAACGCCGCCTCCCGGCTCGGCCTGACCACCGTGATGCCGCCCGGCTTCCTCCGGTCGGAGGCGACCTTGGCGACGACCTTGCAGGTGGCCACGCCGAGCGAGCACGTCAGGCTCGTCGCGGCGCGAACCGAGGCCTGCACGGCCTCCGCGATCGCGCGCGCTTCGTCGAACCCGCGCGCGACCGTCCCGATGTCGAGGTAGCCCTCGTCGAGACCCGTGCGCTCGATCGCCGGCACGACCTCTCCGATCGCGGTCCACACCTGCTGCGAATAGCTTCGGTAGAGCGGGCCGTTGGGCGTGACGAAGATCGCGTGTCGGCAGCGCCGCAGTGCCTCCGCGCACGCCATCGCAGAGTGGATCCCGTACCGGCGCGCCTCGTAGTTCGCCGTGGCGACGACGCCGCGGCCGTGCGGGTCGCCGCCGACCACGAGGGGCTTGCCGCGGAACTCGGGTCGCTCGAGCTCCTCAACGGCCGCGTAGAAGGCGTCCAGATCGAGGTGTGCGAGGATCGCTGACGGGGCGGGGCCCACCTCGGGAAGAATAGGACCCGTGTCGCACGACACCGACAAGCTAATCCGCCAGCTCTCCCTCGTCGCGTTCCTGATGGCCGAGCGCCGGCCGCTCACGGCCCGAGACGTGAAGACGAACGTCGAGGGCTACTCGGAGATGTCGGACGAAGCCTTCGCGCGGCGGTTCTACTCGGACCGCGCGGAGCTTATCCAGCTCGGCGTCCCCCTCCACTCGCAGCGCGACGAGTTCACCGGCGAGGAGCTCTACACGCTTCGCTCCGAGCAGTACTTCCTCCCCGCGCTTCAGCTCGACGACGAGGAGCTCGCCGCGCTTCAGACCGCGTTCCACATCCTCGACGGCCGGTTCGCCTACGCGGAGCCGCTCCGCCTCGCCCTCCAGAACCTCGCGCTCGGTCGTGGCGGCCCGCTCGAGTCGACGCGCGAAGCCGCGGTGCAAGTGGTCGACCCCGAGTACTCGGAGGAGATGTCAGGCCGGCTCACGAAGCTCGAGGGCGCGATTTCCAAGGGCCGCACGGTCAAGTTCGCCTATGAGGCGATGCACGGCCGGAAGGGCGAGCGCACCGTGAACCCGTACGCGCTCTTCTCGGAGAACGGCTCGTGGTACGTCGTCGGCTGGGATCGGAACCGCGACGACATCCGAACGTTTCGGGCCTCGCGCATCCAGGGCGACATCCGCTTCGCCACGCGGCGGGAGCGCGACTTCCGCATCCCGAACGACTTCGAGGCGGGCGAGCATCGCGGGCTCGCGCCCTGGCAACGCGGCAAGCTCGACGGGGAGGCGCGGGTCGAGCTCGCCGACGATCTCGTGTGGATCGTCGAGCGTGCGTTCTCCGAACGAAGCCGGGTCGAAGGATCGACCCTCGTGACGCCGTACGCCGAGCTCGGGCCGCTCGCCTCGTGGATCCTGAGCCAGACAGGGCGCGCGCGGCCCAGCGAGCCGTCCGAGCTTGTGGAGCTCGTCGAGAGCTCCGTGCAGGCCGTGCTCGAAGCCCACGAGGGCGAGCCGCCTCCGCTTCCACGCGAGCGGCGGCAGACTCCCGGCCCGCCGCCCGCCGAGCGAAGCGCCGGTCCGGTCGCCCCCGAGCGGTTCGGGCTCCTTCAGGCGCTTCTCGCCTACCTGCTCGTTCGCTGCGGCGACGAGCCGTCCGCCACCATGCCCGCCGAGGAGCTGACGAAACGCTTCGGCATCCCGGAGGAACAACTCGACGAGCACCTTCAGCTCCTGAACCTCGTCAACTTCGGGGGCGGCTGTTACGCGCTCTATGCATCGCTCGACGGAAACACGGTGCACGTCGAGAAGGAGCTCTGGGGCGATACGTTCAGGCGGCCGCCGCGTCTGACTCCGCTCGAGGCGCGGGCGATTCGGCTGGCCCTCGAGTTCGTCGGCCCGATGATCGCCGCAGACGCGCATACGCCGCTCGACCGCGTTCGGCGCAAGCTCGAGGAGACGTTCGGCCAGTTCGACCGCGACCACGAGCCCGAGGAGCACGGCGAAACCGAGGAGGAGCGGCTCGTCCGGACGCTCTCGGAGGCGATCGAACAGCACCAGCTCGTCGAGTTCGAGTACCTGAAGCCGGGCGAGGCGACCGCCTCGACCCGAACCGTCGAGCCCTACGCGTTCCGGCGGGAGCTGCCGGATTGGTACGTCGACGTATGGGATCGGGATCGGGACGGCGTCAGGTCGTTCCGGCTCGACCGGATGCGGAATGCAAAGAAGCTGAAGGATCGGTTCCAGCCCCGGGCCGGCGTCGTTACGACCTCGTTCGAGCACGCGCGGACGGCGCGCGTCCTCTTCTCGAAGGCCGTTGCTCGGTGGCGCCTCGAGCGCGGCACGGCGCGGCCCCTCACGGGTGGGGCGGCGGTCGAGGACATGCGCTTCGGTGACCTCGCGTGGCTCGTGAGCGAGATCCTCCGCCACCGAGGTGAGGCGGTCGTCGTCGAACCGGTCGAGCTTCGCGAGGAACTTGCGGCGCGCGTGCGGGAGGTCGCAGTCGAGCTCAGCGGTGCCGCCGCGGGCTCGAGGCGGCGCTAGGACTCTTCGGCGAGCCGCGCGAGCGCCCAGCCGGCGTGCTCGCGGAGCAGCAGGTCTTCGCTCTCGGCGTGAAGAGCGACAGCGTCGGCGAGGCGAGGATCGCCCGAGTTGCCGGCGGCCACGAGCGCGTTTCGGCGTAGGTAGCGCGGATCGTTCCGCGGGAAATAGAGCCGGTCGTAGCGCTCCGCCAGCTCGTCGTCCGGGGCTTCGAGCCAGTCGGCCAGTGACACGTGCGGCTCGGCGCCCTCGGGCAAGCTCGTTGCGGCGCGGCGCTTTTCGACGCCGCGGTTCCACGGACAGACGTCCTGGCAGATGTCGCAGCCGTAGACCTGGGCCCCGAGCGGCTCGCGATACTCCTCCGGGATCGGAGCCGGCGCCTGGCTCCAGTAGGACAGGCACTTGGTCGAGTCCAAGACGCCGGGCTCGTCGAGCGCCCCCGTCGGACATGCGTCGACACACAGCCGACAGGAGCCACAGTCGAGCGCCACGGGCGGGCTGGCCTCGAGCTCGAGGTCGGTCACGAGCGTCCCGAGCACGACCCACGAGCCGTGCCGTCGCGTGATGAGGAGGGTGTTCTTGCCGTAGAAGCCGACGCCCGAGCGGGCCGCGCCCTCCCGGTCGACATGCTGGTTGGCGTCGACGAGCACCCGGTAGCGGCCGCCGAGCCGTCGGCCGAGCAGGTCGAGCTTCTCGCGCAGCTCGGCGTAATGGTCGCTCCACGTGTAGCGCGGCAGCCGGCCGTGGCCGGCGGGCCGCTCGGGCTCGGGCGCGTAGTAGCAGAGAGCCGCCGAGACGACGGTGCGCGCTCCCTCGAGGAGGGTCTCGGGATGACAGGAGGTCTCCGGCTGGGCCATCGTGAAGCGCATATCGGCGAAGAGCCCGCGGTCGCGCCGCTCCTGGATGTGGCGCTCTGTGTCCTCGTAGGGCTCGGCCGGCGCCGCTCCCACCACGTCGAGGCCGATCTCGTCGGCGAGGCGCTGGAGCTCCGCCTGTAACAGCATGCGGCCAACGTACCAGCCGTCCGGCGCTAGGATCCTCGGCCGTGCGGGCGATCCGGATCCACGAGGACGGCGGGCCCGAGGTGCTCCGCCTCGACGAGGACGTCGAGGATCCGGTTGCCGGCCCGGGCGAGGTGCTCGTCCGGATTCGGGCCGCGTCGCTGAACCGACTCGACCTCTGGGTGCGTCAGGGTCTCCCGTCCGTGCCGAAGCCGCGCATCCTGGGCGCCGACGGTGCAGGCGTCGTCGAGGCGCTCGGCGACGGAGTCGAAGGTTTCGAGCCGGGCGAGAGCGTCGTCCTGAACCCCGGCCTCGACGACGGCGCCAAGATCATCGGCGAGCACAGCGACGGTACGCACGCGGAGCTGATCGCGGTGCCGCAGGAGTACGTCCATCCGCTGCCCGAGGGCCTCGAGTTCGAGGAAGCCGCGGCATTCCCGCTCGTTTACGAGACGGCGTATCGGATGCTCGTGACCAGAGCGGGGTTACGGGAGGGCGAGTGGGTGCTCGTCTGGGGCGTCGGAAGCGGGGTCGGCAGCGCGTCGCTCGTGATCGCCAAGGCGCTCGGCGCACGGGTGATCGCAACGTCCTCGGACGACACGAAGCTCGAGGGCGCTCGCCAGCTCGGCGCCGACGTGGTCGTGAACCACGCCTCAGGAGATGTCGTCGGCGCGGTCAAGGAGTCGTCGGGCAAGGGCGTCGATGTCGTCATCGAGCACGTCGGTGAGGCGACCTGGACGAAGTCGCTCCAGGCGGCAAAGACAGGCGGGCGGATCGTCGTCTGCGGGGCGACGTCAGGGCCGAACCCGCCGGCCAACCTCCACCGGGTCTTCTGGAAGCAGCTCTCGATCTTGGGCTCGACCATGGGCACGCGCGAGGATTTTGCCGCCGTTTACGACCTGGTTGCGAGCGGCCGTGTGAAGCCGGTCGTCGATCGGGCGTTTCCGCTCGCGGAGGCAGCGGCCGCACACGAGTATTTGGAGAGCGGTCGGCAGTTCGGGAAGGTCATCCTCACCATCCCGTAGGGGCGGGACTTGTTCCCCGCCCGCGGAGTGACCTGACGCTGTGCACGCACGAGTACCTGGTGAGCGGCCGGCGGTTCGGGAAGGTCGTCCCCACCATCCGTAGGGGCGGGACTTGTCCCGCCCGCGATGTGACCGGGCGCTGCCGCGCCCTCCATACGAGTTGCGCAAAGAACGGCGCAACTCGCCCGCCGCCTGCGGCGGCTCCAGCTAGCCGAAGCCGAGGACGAACTTGGCGTCGTCGGACATCTTCTCGGGGCTCCACGGGGGATCCCAGGTCAGCTCCGTCTCGACCTGCTCGACGCCGTCGACGTCCTGTGCGGCTTCCGCGATCTGCTGCTCGATGAGCGGGCCGACCGGGCAGCCCATCGACGTCAGGGTGTACTCGACGTGCACCTTGGGGCCGTCGACTTCGACGTCGTAGAGGAGACCGAGCTCGACGATGTCCATACCGAGCTCAGGGTCTTCGACCACTCGAAGCGCATCGATGACCTCCTCGCGGCTCGGCATGATGCGAGTGTAGCGAGGCGCCTTCCTCCGCACGGCGCAGGAAGTAGGAATAGGGTCGGACTCTCGGCGCAGGTGGCCGGGGGAGACGACTGTGGTTCGGAGACGCCCAGGGAGCCTCGAGCGTGCACGCCGGCGGAGAATCGTCCGCCGGCAGCGGCGCTATGCCGTCTCGTGCGCTCTCGCGACCGGGCTCGCCCTCGCAGGAGTTGGCCTGGGCCGGGAGTCGGACGCCGGTGAGGAGTCGAAGGCCAGCGCGGGGACGACGTTCGTGGCCGCCGGAAGCGGGGTGGCCGAGACCGTTGCCGCAAGACCGCCCGCGACTACGGCTGCTCGGCCTGTCGAGCCACAGGAGACTGTCGTTGCTCCAGGCCGGCGAGGAGAGCTCGTGGTCGTTCCTGGCGGGAGTCGAGCGTCGGGCGGTGGCTCCGTAGTTCGATTCGCAGTCGAGGTCGAGGGTGGGCTCCGAGTCGATCGGATCGCGTTCACGAAGGCGGTCGAACGAACGCTCTTCGATCGGCGGAGCTGGGCCTCCCATGATGGCTTCGCCCTTCGGCGCGTGGACTCTGGCCCGGCGGATTTCCGTGTGGTGCTGGCCGGGCCGGCCCTGACCGACCGCCTGTGCTTCCCGCTCCTCACGAACGGCTTCTTCTCCTGCGCGACAGAGGGGGCGGCCGTGATCAACGCCAGGCGCTGGCGACACGGCGCGGAGTCCTACCGAGGACGGCTCCGCGCCTACAGGCGCTATGTCGTGAATCACGAGGTCGGCCACCTTCTCGGCCGTGGCCATGCGGCATGCCCCGGCCCAGGCGAGCGCGCGCCCGTGATGGTGCAGCAGACGAAGGGCGTCTCACCCTGCGTTCCGAATCCGTGGCCTCTCGGCACGGAGTAGACACCGCGCGTCGCTCCGCGTCCGCGCGTCGGGTCGGAATGGTTGGCGTGCACTTAATCTCGCGCCTGCGTAGTCCGGGACCCGACCCCTCCCGCCTTACCCGGCTCCGAGCCTAACGCGAAAAAGCGCGCGTGTGACACACCAGACCGTGCCGAAACGCATCGATCTCGCCACAGTTATCCGAGCAGCCGAACCTCCTCGCGCCGCTCGCGCGCGAAGAAGTGGATCCCGTCGATGAACCGAACCCAGTTGTGCCGCGTGCACATGACGACCGAATGCGTCCGCGCGCTGTCGGCCAGGTAGCGCACGCCGCGCAGAAGATCCGAGTTCGAGACCCCGGTCGCCGCCACGATCACATGGCCGGGCGCGAGATCCTCGGTCGTGAAGATCCGCTCGACGTCCTCGATCCCGTGTTCGCGCGCCTCGTCGATCTCGGAGCGCGTCGTCGGCCAGAGCTGCGCCTGGAGCTCGCCGCCCAGGCACCGAAGGGCCGCCGCGGACATGAGCGCCTGACGCGCACCACCGATCCCGATCGCAAGATGGTCGTTAGTCCCTCGAATCGCCGCGGTGATCGACGCCGTCACGTCGCCGTCCTGGATGAGCTTGATTCTCGCGCCGGCCGTTCGGATTTCCTCCACGAGGTCGTGATGGCGAGGCCGGTCGAGCACGATGGCGGTGATGTCGTTCGTATTCCGCCCCAACGCCTCGGCGATTGCCCGCACGTTGTCTCCGACCTGGCTCTTGAGGTCGATGCGTCCCCGCGCGACCGGCCCCACCGCCATCTTCCGCATGTACGTGTTCGGAAGCTGCGGGAACGCACCCTTGTCCCCGACGGCAATCATCGCCATCGCCCCGTAGTCGCCGCGGGCCACGACACTCCGCCCCTCCAGGGGATCGACGGCGAGGTCGTAGGAGCGGCCACCCTTACCGATCGTCTTACCTATCTCGAGTACCCCGCCGTCGTCGTTCGCACCGACCACTATGTGGCCCTCGATATCGAGCGCCTCGAGCGCATCCGCCATCCCTGTGACCGCAGCCTCCTCGGCGGCGCGGACATCACCTCGGCCCAGCCAGCGGCCGCTGGCAAGCGCGGCCCGTTCCGTCGTGGCCGCGAAGAGCTCGCACGGACAAAAGAAGCCTTCGTCCTCCGGCCGGCTCATGCCGGCGCGGGCGAGCCCACAGCCCTCTCGACTTCCTCGAGCACGAGCCGGATGATGGCCTCGACCGTCCGGTCGATGCGCGAGTTCTCGAAGATCGGCACGCCGGCGCGCTCGGCCCGCTCGACGAGGTAGGACTGGATTCGCCGGATGTCGCCGAGCGCCTCCAGGTACTTGTCGACGGGCCGCACGCCCTCGGAGATCGCGTCCCGAACCCAGAAGTGGCGCGCGTGCTCGTCTTCGTCGTCGATCGTCAGGAGCACCTGGACGACGATCGCCCCCTCCTTCTCGGACGGGACGAGGCCGGGCACGATGTGGACTCCCTCGAGGGCGACCGAGTACCCCTCGGTCAGCGCCCGGTCGATGACGGCGCGAACGCCGACGAGGACATTGCGCGTCTGGTCGTTGAACCCGACGACCGTCGGGTCTCGAGCTTCCTCGGGCGCTGCCACGGCAGCCGCGGCCTCGAAGCTCGAGTAGTGGATCGACGGCATGAACCCCTCCGAGAAGAAGGCGCGCATCGTCTGCCGCACGAAATCGGTCGACGCCACCCGGGTGATACCGAGGCGGTGAGCGACTTCGGTCGTGACCGTCGACTTGCCGGTGCCGGTGGCGCCGCCGACCAGCAGGATCAGCGGCAGCTCGAGCTCCTGAAGCGCGCGGTACTGTCGGAGCCCGCGCACGGCCTCCTCGCCCTCGTTCGTGCTCACGATCTGCTCGGCGACCTCGTAGAGGTGTGCCTCCGTATACGAGTCCTCCTGATGCTCACGGACGAGCTCCTGCTCGATGAGTCGAGCCAGCTCGTAGGCCCGCTCGGGGCGGATGCCCGTGCCGGCGAGCGTCTTCGCCATGAGGCCCTTCGAGTAGGGGAGCCGCGGCTCCTCCTGCTGGGTCAGCGCCTCGGGCGGTCGGCGGTCACTCACGCCGTCGTCACCTCTGCGTCGACGAGCGCGCACAACCGCTCGTCGAAGTCGTCGTCGGTCGCGATCACCGCGTTGTCCGCGAACACCACGTCCACTCCCTGCTCGGACGCAGCCTCCGCGACGACCTCGATCGCCGCGGCCTTGATCTCGACGAGGAACACGTCGGCGTCGCCCGCCTTTTCGAGATCAGCTTGCAGCTCGTCGCGGCGACTCAGGTTGCCGGAGACGAGCACGACCTCCGCACCATGCTCTTCCTCGAGATGCTCGCGTAGCCGATCGTGAATCGCCTCGGGCGCCGTGGAGAAGAACGCGACCTGCCTGCCCTCCACCGGCTCGACCGGGCGCGGGCGCAGCACGGTCTCGACCACCTCGAGCTTCGGGCTGATCTCGGTGATCGCCTCACGCAGAGCACGAACTCGCTCCGGCGAGGCAAGCGGCTCCTCGCACGATGTCACCACGACGAGGTCGGAGACGAGCAGGCGGTAGGGGCCCAGGTAGCCCGCCACCGAGTCGAGCTCCTGCGCGGCGCCCGCCACGAGCAGCCGCGCGTCGGTCTCGATCGGAGGCAGAGCCGCTCCGCTCCCTTCGAAGATGACTAGATCGGGCTCACGCTCGGCCGCGACACGAGCGCCCGCCTCGACGTTCGAGATGAACGGCTCCCCGGCGAGCCCGCCGCCGCAGCGCCTACATCCGACGGTCACGACTTGCGCCAGGGCCGCATCCTCGAGGTAGTCGGATGCGGCGTGGCTCCCGCTTCGCGCCAGCTCGAGCAGGCTCTCGACGGTCGGCGGCGCGTCCACGACGACCGGCTCGGGCGGTCCACCGCGCCCCATGGCAACGACGACCACGTCCCGATCCTCCGCCAGTAGCCGTGCGACGTGGCCGGCCACCGCCGTCTTCCCCACACGCTTGCCGGTTCCGATGATCGCCAGCGAAGGTCGTTCGAACGGCGCGAAGGGCACCGGCTCGAGGCGGAAATCCGAGCCGACGTACGGCACTCCCTCCGCGAGCGCGCGGCTCGCGAGGCGGAACCGCTTCGCAGCGTCGAGCACCGGCTCGTCCGAGAGATCCAGCACGACCTCCGGCGAGGCGGCGTCGAGCCCCTCGCCGAGATCCTCGTGGAGCGGCACGCCATAGTCCTCGCCGCCCTTGATCTTCTCGGTGCCACCCAGCATCACGGCGGCGACCACGTCGTACGGGAAGCTCGGCGAACGCGGCCTTGACGACGTCCGGATAGTGCTCGCCGTCGACGAGCGCAAGCGCCCGTGGCGTCGGCTCGCTCATCGCCGCGCGGTGACCTCGGACTCGATCCGCGCCGTGTACTTCTCGAACTCGAGCGTGTCGGCCGAGAACTGGATGATCCGCTCCTGGCCGTGGAATGGATACCGGCGCCAGACGTCGACGTGCCGACCCTGGATCTCGATCACGTTGTAACAGGGCCTCGTCTTGCCTCGGAGCCGGAGTGTCGAGACCGTGCCTGTGTTGACGATGAAGAGGTTCTCGAGCCGCCACGCGTACGGCACGTGCTTGTGCCCGGAGAGGACGAGGTTCACCCTGGCCTCCTGGAGCACCTCGAGCGCGTCGCCCGCGTCGTAGACGATGTTTCGCTCCCGGCCGGTCCCCGGGACGGGCAGCAGGTGATGGTGAAGGACGAAGAGCCGGAAGTCAGCCGGCTCGGCGAACTGCTCGAGGATCCACGGATACCGGCCGCGGCCGATCTGGCCGTGATCGAGGTCGGGCTCGGTGGAGTCGACGGCTACGACGGACACGCCGTCCTTGTGCACGACCGAGCTTCGATCGCCGAACATCTCTTCGAAGTGGACGTAGCCGACGTTTCGGGAGTCGTGGTTGCCCGGGATGACGACGAGCGTCTCGCAGTTGATCCGGTCGAGGTAGATCCGTGCGTCCGCGTACTCCTGACGGAACCCGAAGTTCGTCAGGTCTCCTGTGCAGATCACCATGTGCGGCTCGAGCTCGTTGATCTCGGCGATCGCCCGGTCCATCAGGTTCGGGACGAAGTGGGGCGAGCCGCAGTGGAGGTCCGAGATGTGCGCGATCCGGAACACGAGCCGGGAGTTTAGTGTCGGTTCCGAGCCGCCCGCGACGTCCGTGTCGGCTGGTACCGTGATCGCGGTGACGAGCGAAAGGCCTGATTTCCAGGCTTATTGCGGGGCCGAGCCCCCACGCTTCGTCAACCAGTCAGAGGTCGAGGTTGCGAAGCTGCTCGACTACTACGGGATCCCGTGGGAGTACGAGCCGCGATCGTTCGTCCTCGAGACCGACGAAGAGGGACGGGTCATCGAGGCGGCGACGCCCGACTTCTACTTACCGGAGCAGAATCTGTATCTCGAGGTGACGACGATGAAGCAGTCGCTCGTCACACGCAAGAACCGCAAGATCCGAAAGCTGCGGGAGCGGTATCCCGAGCTGAACGTGAAGCTCTTCTACAAGCGGGACATCGAACGGCTCGCGGGGAAGTACGGACTCGACCTCGCCTCGTAGCGCGCCTCACCTGCGGCTTGTCGGCCCGGATCCGAGGGTCGGGGACGTGTATCTCTCAGCGGAGCAGATCGCCGGGCGGGTTGCCGAGCTCGGAACCCAGATCGGCGATGACTACGGGGATCGAGAGCCTCTGCTCGTCGGCGTCCTCCGTGCCTCGGTGGTCTTCATTGCCGACCTCTCGCGCGCGCTGCCAATTCATCACGGGCTCGACTTCCTCGCGCTCGCCGGCTACGGCGCGGCTCTCGGCGGGCACTCCCGCGTGCGGGTCATGAAGGACCTTGACGCGCCGATCGCGGGCCGGGACGTGCTCGTGTGCGACCTCGTCGTCGATACGGGCCTGACGCTCAACTACCTGATCGGCTCGCTTGAGCTTCGTGACCCGGCGAGCGTCGCGGTCTGCTCGCTCCTCGATCGCCCATACCGGCGGCTCGTCGACGACATCCCGCTTCGCTACGTGGGCTTCACGGTTCCGGACGAGTTCTACGTCGGCTACGGCTTCGACCTCGACGACAGGTATCGCGGGCTGCCCGACATCCGGATCGTTACGAAGCGGTAAACCGGCCTCGCGGGTCGGCAGGAGAGGCCTCGGCGGCCGCGAACGGTCCCGGTCCTCGATACCGGGAGGTTTCTTTTCGTGCTTCGTACAGGGGTTCGTCTTGCCGTCGCCGTGGGGCTCGGATTGGCGTTTGTGCCCGAGGCGCAGGCGTCTGACGGCTACAAGGTTCGCTGGGGTGACACGCTGACCGGGATCGCGGCGGCCCACGGGACGACGGTCGGCGCACTCGCGGGCGCGAACGACCTCGACCCGGCTGGTGTTCTCGTGGAGGGAGCTGTGCTCGCTCTACCGGCTGGAGGGTCTGGCCCGAGCACGGGGAGTGGCTCCTATGTCGTCCAGGCCGGCGACACGCTGTCGGCGATCGCGGCCCGGTACGGCACGTCGGTGTCCGCGCTCGCGCGGGCGAACGGGCTCTCGCGCGTGAACTTCATCGTCGCCGGCTCGTCGCTTTCGATCCCAGGCGCGGTGGCGGCTTCCGTGTCTGCGCCCGGCGCTGTGGCAGCGGCTTGGTCGACGGAGAGCTCCCTCGACTCGTGGGCGGCGCACTACGGGGTCGATCCGCGTCTGGTTCGCGCGCTCGCGTGGATGGAGTCGGGCTACCAGCCCGACGCCGTCTCGTCCGCGGGCGCGATGGGCGTCATGCAGGTCATGCCGTCGACGTGGAGCTACGTCGAGACGGTGCTGCTCGGGCGTGCGGTACCGCACACGGCGGACGGCAACGTCCGGGTCGGCGTCGCCTATCTCGCGCATCTCCTGCGCGCGTTCGGCGGCGACGAACGCCGAGCGCTGGCGGCGTACTACCAGGGCGAGCGCTCGGTGAAGACGATCGGCGTCCTCCGCGAAAGCAGGCGCTACGTCATGGACATCCTCGCCCTCAAGAACCGCGCGTAGAGCGCAACGAGCGTGGGTCTCAGCCCCGGCCGTACGCGATCGCTTTGTGACGCTCGCGTCACAAGAGCGCATCGAGACTGTGAAATCGCGCCGAAAGCGGTCTTTGAGGGTCTGACCCTCGCCCTTGTCCCGATGGGACAGCCCGACGGTCGCGACGGTGTGGCGAATGTGTGCCAGTTTGCGCGCTACGTGCCTACGCGCGCCAGCCGTGGAGCAGAATGCTGTCTGCGTGGGACAGGCAACGCGCCGAAACGTCGCTGCCGCTGCGTCGGGGATGTGCGGCCTCGAACGGGAACTGGCCTCAAGACACCGGTGCCGGGCCCGCTCGGCCAGCAGCCCGCCGTCCTAGTTCACTGCGGCTTCGCCGAGGAGGGACTTCACCTCGGCAAAGAAGTCCGGCTCGGGACGCACTCGGAAATCCGGCCCAAGTGCAAGCTGTCTCGCACCGAGTGACGTCTCGA
Organism: uncultured Actinomycetes bacterium; assembly: GCA_963733135.1. GTDB lineage: Bacteria > Actinomycetota > Thermoleophilia > Gaiellales > Gaiellaceae > CAVTBX01. Next base: position 13,315 of record CAVTBX010000007.1, on the reverse strand, counting down.
GGGCCACGACGACCGGCGCCTCGCCTGGGTACTCCCGCACCAGCTCGGCCAGGTTGCGGATCAGGCCCGCCTCCGCCCTGCGCGCATCGACCTTCAGCCGCACCTCGCTCCGCTCGGGCGTCGCCTCGAACGGCACGACCTCCATCGCGACGAGCTTCGTCTCCCCCTCCTTGTGGTCGACGCGCCCCTTCAGGACGAGGATCCGGTCAGCCACGAGCAGCTCGCGCGCCGACGCGTACACCGAGTTGAAGACGACAGTCTCGACCGAGCCCGTCAGGTCGTCGAGCCGCATGAAGACCATCGGCTCCCCCCGCTTCGTCGTCAACGACTTGAGCGCGCCGACGATGCCTCCGACGGTGACGACCTCGCCGTCGCGTCGACGCTCGACCTCGGCGAGCTGGCAATCGACCTTCCTCCGAAGCGACTCTCTGACGCTCTGAAGCGGATGTTCGGAGACGTAGAGGCCCAGTGACTCCTTCTCGAGCTGGAGCAAGATCTTCTTGTCGTACTCGTCGCCGGCGATCGTCGGGTGGTGTCGCGGCCGGGCGCCGTCGGCGTCGCCGTCACCGAGGTCGAAGATCGAGCCCTGGCCGGAGAGCCGGTCCGCCTGCGCCTTGACTCCCCACCCCACGACCCGGTCGAGCATCTCGCACTCGTTGTCCAGCAGGCCCTTCCGAGCGACGCCGGCCGAGCTCAGCGCCCCGCATTTCACGAGCGCCTCGAGAGCCCGCTTGTTCACAAGCTGCGCGTCGACCCGCTCGACGAAGTCCCACACCGACGCGAACTCGCCGCCCTCCTCCCGCGCGCGCACGATCGCGCGGGCCGCCGACTCCCCCACGTTCTTGACCGCGTTCAAGCCGAAGCGGATCTTGCCTTCGACGACCGCGAAGTCGGACCTCGACTCGTTCACGTCCGGCGGCAGCACCTCGATCCCCATCTCGTCGCACGCCGCGACGTACAAGGGCACCCTGTCCTTCGTGTTCATCACGGAGGAGATCAGTGCCGCCATGTACTCGGCCGGGTGGTGCGCCCGCAGGTACGCCGTCCGGTAGGCGATCAGCGCGTAGCACGCTGCGTGTGATTTGTTGAACGAGTAGTCCTGCGCCTGCTCCATGTCTTTCCAGAGCTGGTTCGCGACCGCCGGCGTGACACCGTTCGCTGCGCACCCTTCGAGGAACTTGTCCTTCAGGGAGGCCATGAGCGAGTGGATCTTTTTGCCGATCGCTTTGCGGAGATCGTCCGCCTCGGCCGGGCTGAACCCGGCGAGCTGCTTGGCGATCTCCATGTACTGCTCCTGGTAGATGCAGATGCCGTACGTCGGCTCGGTGATCGGCCGCAGGCGGTCGTCCAGGAACGATGGCTGCTCGGCGCCCGCCTTTCGCTTGGCGTACACAGGGATGTAGCCCATCGGCCCCGGCCGATAGAGCGCGACGAGTGCGATCAGGTCCTCGAACTCGGTCGGCTTCACCTGCCGGAGCGCCTCGCGCATGCCCGAGGACTCGAACTGGAAGACGCCCGTCGACTCCCCGCGGCTCAGCATCGCGTACGTCTCCGCGTCGTCGAGCGGCAGCTGAACCATGTCGAGCCCGCCCACGAGCCCGACCGCCGTGTCGATGACGTCCAGGTTGCGCAGCCCGAGGAAGTCCATCTTCAGGAGGCCGAGCGCCTCGACGTCGCCCATCGGGAACTGAGTTACAACCTCCTGGTCGGCGCCTTTCTGCTGGAGCGGCACGTACTCGGTCAGCGGCCGATCCCCGATCACGACCCCGGCCGCGTGGATCGAGTCCTGCCGGACGAGGCCCTCAAGCGGCGTCGCCAGGTCGACGATCTGCCGGACGAGCTCATCTGAGTCGTAGGCCTGCTTGAGCTCGGCGCCTTTCTTCATGCAGTCGGCGAGGTAGACCTTCGGCCCTTCGGGGACGAGCTTCGCGACCCGGTCGACCGACCCGTACGGGACGTCGAGCACACGGCCGGCATCACGGATCGCTGCACGCGCCATCATCGTCCCGAAGGTGATGATCTGCGCGACGCGATCGCGCCCGTACTTCTCGGAGACGTAGTTCATGACCTGGTCGCGGCCGTGCACCGAGAAGTCGATGTCGATGTCCGGCATCGACTTCCGACCGGGATTCAGGAAGCGCTCGAAGAGCAAGTCGTACTGAATCGGGTCGATGTCGGTGATCTCGAGGCTGTAAGCGACGAGCGAGCCGGCCGCCGAGCCGCGACCAGGCCCGACGCCGATCCCGTTTCGCTTCGCAAACGCGATGAAGTCCCAGACGATCAAGAAGTAGTCCGCGAAGCCCATCTCGCGGATCGTCTTCAGCTCGAACCTGAGCCTCTCCTGGAGCTCGGGAGTGACGCGCTCGTAGCGCTTCGCCAGGCCCTTCTCGCAGAGCTCGACGAGGTAGTCGAAGGCATCGCGGCCGTCCGGGGTCGGGAAGTGCGGGAGCAGGATCCGGCCGAGCTCCATCGTGACGGTGCAGCGCTCCGCGATCTCGAGCGTCCGCGCGACCGCCTCCGGGTAGTCGGCGAAGTCCTGCGCCATCTCCGCGGGCGTCTTGAAGAAGAACTGGTCGGTGTCGAAGCGCCAGCGGTTGGGGTTCGCGAGCGAGTCGCCCGACTGGATGCAGAGAAGCGCCTCGTGGGCCCGCGCGTCCTCGTGGCTCAGATAGTGGACGTCGCCGGTCGCGACGAGCGGCAGGCCCGTCCGCTGCGAGATCTCGGCGAGCTGCTCGTTGATCTTCGGCTGGATCTCGAGGCCGGCGTCCTGGATCTCGACATACGTCGAGTCGCGCCCGAAGATGTCGGCGAGCCGACCGAGCTCGGTCTCGGCCTCGCCGGGGTTGCCGTTCTCGAGTGCCTTGCAGACTCGGCCGGACAGGCAGCCGGAGAGCGCGAGGAGCCCGGCCGAATGCGCGCTCAGGAGCTCCCAGTCGACCCGCGGCTTGTAGTAGTAACCCTCGAGGTAGCCGAGCGACGAGAGCTTGATCAGGTTCGCGTAGCCCTCGTTCGACTCGGCCAGGAGCGTCAGATGCGCATAGCCCTTCCGCTGCGCGTGGCGGTCGTCGGCCACGTAGACCTCACAGCCGACGATCGGCTTCACACCGTGCTTTCCGGCCTCCCGGTAGAGCTCGACAGCGCCTGCTAGCGAGCCGTGATCCGTGAGCGTGACGGCGGGCATCTCGAGCTCGGCCGCGCGAGCCGCGAGGTCGGGGATCCGGCACGCCCCGTCGAGGATCGAGTACTCGGAGTGGACGTGGAGGTGGACAAACGGCGCCTCGGGCACGGGTCGTCCAGTCTAGGGGGCGCGGCTGACGCTACTCGCCAGCGCTCGGCTCCACGCGTTCGATCATCGTGACTCGCGCCCCGTTCGACTCGAGCACCCGGACGGCGCTTGCAAGAGCTGCGGCAAAGTCGGCAGCGGACACCTGGTAGTCGACCGTTCGCGCACCGTCGACGGTGCAACGGAACCGGTGAACCGTCTCGCCCGGCGAGACCGCCGGCTCGCGCGTCGCCGCCAGCCGGCGAACCGCGGGCTGGAGCAGGACGACGAGCACGTTCAGCACCCCCACGGCCCCAAGCACGCGGTAGAACGTCTCGTCCTCGATCTCCTTGGCGAGTGCGATGCAGACGAGCGCCACGAAGCCAATGCCGGTTCCGATCGAGGCGCGGTACAGGCGGGTCGCGGCCTCCGGATCGTCGTCACGCAGGCGACCCGTCATCGTCGCGATCTGCGCGGCTCCAACCGCCACGACAGCGATCGCGGAGACGACACGCCAAGCCTCGTTCGAGTCCTCGAACGCCTCCCAGACGAGCACGAGCGCACCGATCAGCGCCGTGGTCGCGAGGGTGATCACGCCGTAGGCAAGGACAACGGCACGGTTTCGGTCGAGGAGGATTGCCGCGGGAAGTACGACGAGGCTGAATAGCCCGAGAAGCGCAATCGTCCCGAGGATCTGCCCGACCGTCTCGTTGAACGATCCGAAGAGCGTGATGCCGATCGCCAGGAGCGCAGTCAGGCAGAGAGAGGCGATCAGGGCGACGAGAAAGAGCCGCCTGAGCTCGATGCGCTCCACGGCTCGAATGCTAGGACGGCGGGCGGTCGGGCCCTGGTGACCCGCGTGACGCTCGAGCTGAGCCCGTACGACCTGAACCGCGGTCGCATCGTCCACCGGTATCGCTAGCCCCACGGGCGATCGCCGGGGCCGGGCCCTGTTCGAGCCCGACCCCAACTCTTGGACCGCTTAGTTCACCGCGCCTGGGCTCGGTGAGTCGTCGACCGTGAAGTCGGCTGAGTTGTCGTGCGTGTCGTGGCCGTCCGGGTTTCGAGCACCGCTCGTGCCCGGCGCCGCCGCGATCGGCGGTGCTGCGGCCGCAGCCGTCTCGACGAACGCGTTCGTGGCGGTTCCCCAGCCGACCGAGTCGACGAGGGCGCCGTCCGCGCTCCGGAGCCCAACGCCTCCAGCCGCTGAGGCGAGCCCGGCCGAGAACTTGCGGTCGGCCGGATGCGAGCCCGCATACGCCGAGCCCTCGAAGAGCAGGTACTCGCCCGGAGCGAGCGTCGTGCCGTCCGGCAACGTCCCGAGGGAGTTGTCGGTCGCCCCGGCTCCCGAGCGGTAGACGAGCTTCCAGCCGCTCAGGTCGGCGGTCGTTCCGCCGACGTTCACGATCTCGACGAACTCTCGGCGCGGTGCAGGAGCGCCTCGCCGTAGCCGCGATGCTGGCCCATTCCGAGCTCCCATTCGGCGTGAGCAAGGGCTCCTTCGCGGCGGAGCGCGGAGCGGGAGCGGACGCGCGCCCGGTAGTGCGTGAGCATGGCGGTGCGCTCGAAGGAGCCCTCAGCGAGGCGTGCGACCTCGTCGGCGAGGGCGTGGTCGTGGACGCAGGCGATCGTGTGCCAGCGTCCCGGCTCCTCCGGCGACTCGAACTGCACGTAGTACGTGGCGTCGCGCACTAGTTCCTCCGACCGAGCTTAGACGTTCAGGCTTCGGGACTGCGGAGCCGCTGCCAGTCAGCGAAGGCCGCCCAGGCGGCGAGGTAGCTCTCGAGGCGCCCGAGGCCTTCGAAGACCTCGAGGCGAGCGTTCAAGGCGCACGCGGTGCAGAAGCCGAGCGGCTGAGGGGCGTCGACCTTTCTGCACCGGATGCACATGAGCTGCTCGAGAGGAGTTTCCTTCTCCCATCGGACACTTTCGCACCCGGCACGAGTCCTCTACCGTGGACTCCGTGAAGGTCGTCCAGACTCGTCCCAATGTGTTCACGTTGACGGCGACGAGCCAAGAAGTCTCGGCGCTCGTCGCGGCGGCGCGGCTCACCCACGACGCGATGAGCGCGGATCCCACATCGCCCGAGGAGGCGAAGGCGCTCCTGAGCCGCGTGCTCGCCGACTTCGATGCTGCGCTCGCCCGAACGCAAGACGGGCGCTCGTCGCGCCCGTCTGCGGATCCGCCGGCCTCTGCCGAGTCTCTCTAGCTCACCTACACCGGCGCGGCTGTCTGCGCCCGGATGTGCTCTGTGATCTGGTCGAACTCGGCCTTGAATGCGTCGAAGTCGTACTGCTCGGTGTTCAGGTACGTGCTCCAGCCCATCGTGTGCTTGGCCATCAACGACGTCTCGCGGATCTCCTCCTCGGTGGCGCCGAAGAGCTTGGCCGCCTCCGTATGGAAGTAGGCGCAGTAACGACACCGGGTGGCCCCCGAAACCGCGAGCCCAATCAGCTCCTTGTACTTGTTCGGGATCGCCGTTTGGTCGCTGAGCTCGAGGTTCTTGAAGCTCGTCCACTCGCTCTCGACGAGATAGTCGGGAAGCTCGGCAATGAACGTCGGAACGAGACCGAGGACCTCACGGCATTCGGCCTCGACGTCTGATCTGGACATGGCAGCTCCTTTCGTAGGGCCAGAGGGGTGTCGTCGAAGGCGCCTCGCTCGACACCCCCGGCGGATCGGGGCGATTGTACGCTTCGTCTCGAGGGGATACCAGTCGCCGTTTCGGCCCCGGTACGGTGCGGCCGTGGTGGAGGCGGAGATCGTGATCCCGGCGCGGTTCAACGGGCCGCCAGAATCGGCGAACGGGGGCTTCGCGTGCGGGCTCCTCGCCGCGCACATAGACGGCGTCGCCGAGGTGACGCTTCGGGCACCGCCGCCGCTCGGCTTGCCGCTTAAGGTCGTCCACCAGGAGGGACGAGTCGAGCTTCTGGACGGCGAGCGGCTTATCGCCGAGGCCGCACCCACCGAACCCGACCTCGGTCTCGACTTGCCCGCGCCCGTCAAGATCGTCGAGGCTGCCGAGGCGAGCAAGGCGTTCGCCGGGTTCACACACCACGCCTACTCCACCTGCTTCGTCTGCGGGCCCGACCGCTCCGACGGGCTCGGGATCTACCCCGGGCCGGTTCCGGGACACGAGCGAGTCGTCGCCGCGCCTTGGGGGCCGCCGGACGAGGTGTCAGAGCTCCTCGTTTGGGGTTCGCTCGACTGCCCATCGGGTTGGGCCGTGGACGACTTCCAGCGCGAGGGGATTCTCCTCGGGCGGCTCGCGACTCGGATCGACGCGCTGCCAGCTCCCGGCGAGCCACACGTTGTCATGGGCTGGGAGCGCGGGATTGACGGGCGCAAGCGTTACGCCGGGTCGGCACTCTTCACTGCGGAAGGCGATGTCCTCGCCGTGGCGCGCTCGACCTGGATCCAGCTCGCGCGCTAGGTTCGCGGCGCGTAGCGGTGGTGGAGCATGAGGGCGTTCCCGTCCGGATCGTGGAAGAACGCCATGTGGCAGACGCCGCTGTCGATCGTCTCGCCGCTGAATTCGACGCCTCGGGACTTGAGCGCGGCTCGGGCCGCCTCGACGTCCTCGACTCGGAGCGCGATCGGGTTCGGGCTTCGCTCGAACTCCTGACCGAACGCCTCGGCTTGCATGAGCTGGATGGTGAGGTTGCCCGTCTCCCACTCGCCGCCCGGGTGGCTTCCGTACTGCGCCGTCTGCGGGAGACCGAGCACCGTTCCATAGAACTCCTGCGCGGCCGCGAAGTCCTTGACGGGCACGTAGACGAAGTCAACTCCCTGGACGAGCACGTCGTCACCCTAGCCGCGGCGTTCGTCTAGGTCGCTAGACAACTGGTTGAGTGTCTAGTACCGTAGACGGCATGACACTCGACGAAGAGATACTCACTCAGGCACGGACGGCGCGCGACCGCTTGCTCGAGCTCCAGCACGAGTCGGAGCGCGCCCAGGCGGACTTTCGCGACGCGGTGCGGCGGCTTCACGCCGGCGGCGGGTCGATGCGCGAGATCGGAGACGGCCTCGGCCTCTCCCATCAGCGCGTCCACCAGATCGTCGACGCGGTCGCGCCCGGTGGTGGGCCGGAGGGGCGTTGGGCGCCGGTGCAGCGGGCGCGCCGCGGCGTCCGTGACGCGTTCGCGCGCTTCTCCGCCGAGGCACGCTCGGTCGTGGTCGACGCCCAGGAGGAGGCCAGGTCGCTCGGACACGGGTTCGTGGGCACCGAGCACCTCCTTCTCGCCCTCCTCCGCGGTGACGGCCCCGGCACGGCTGCGATCACGAAGGCGGGGACGACGTACGAGTCCGCTCGCGAGCGGATCGTGTCCGAGGTAGGCGAGGCAGGCCGCTCGCGCCGGAGCAAGGGCCGGTTCCGGTTCACCCCGGCCGCCAAGCGGACGTTGGAACACGCGCTCCGGGAGGCCGAGGGGCTCGGCGACCGACGCATCGGGAGCGAGCACGTGCTGCTCGGGCTGCTCTCAAGCCGCGGGTTCGCCGTCGAGATCCTCGGCGACCCGGATGAGGCGCGCGCCGCGGTCTTGGGCGAGCTGGGCCGCACCTAGCGAGCTGCTATCGGCCACGGCCCCACCCTGGGTGGGGAGTCGGGCCACCCTCCTCCCGCGGCGAGCCTATCGCGGAGAGGCGCGCGCGTGGGTGCCGGATTCGTGCCGATTCAGCGCGGCCGGCGAAGTGCCGGCTGGACAGCCGTCCGCGTGTCAGTGGGAGTGCTCGGGGAGCCCGAGCCGCTCGGACGTCTCGCGCTCGAAGTCGAACTCGACCAGCACTGCGGGGCCGTCGCCCTCGACCCAAGCGTCGTGGCCTGGCTCGATCGCGACGAATGCGGGTGCTCGATGCGAGAAGCTGCATCCGTCCGCGTACTCCCCGGCGATCGCTCCGCGCGCGAGAAACCCGACGTGCGCGTGACGGCAACCCTCGCCGCCCACCTCGGGCTTCATGTCCTCCGACCAGCGGAACCCGGCCGGGTAGACGACGCGCTTGACGCGTGCGGCTCCAGCCCGCGCGAGGTCGATCTCGACACCGCCGACTGACTGGTGCTCGGCGCCTTCGATCGGTGCGGTCAGCTCGTCCATGGCGGCAACCCTAGACCTCTTTCACGAGCCACGCACGCACGGCGCGTTCTCGGTAGCCGAGCCGCCGGTTGACCGCGAGCATGGCCGCATTGGACGCGTCGTTTCCCGTCGAAACGTCCTCGATCCCGCGCTCGGCGGCCCACACGAGCGAAGAAAGCTTTGCGAGCCGTGCCAGGCCTCGGCCGCGGAACTCCGCGAGCGTGCCGGTCATGTCGTTCTCGGCCCGCCTGGCGTCCCGATCAACGTTCAGGAGCGTAAACGCGACGGGGCGCTCGCCCGCGAAGACGACGCGGCTTCCCTCCCACTCGAGGTCGGGCTGGCCGAACGTTCCTTCGAGCCACTCCTCGAAGCGCAGCTCGTCCTCGGGGAACGCGGCCGGCACATCAGCCGCAGTCGCCGCGTCGAGCGCGTGCATGTCGCGAGGCCGGTCGCGGAACTCCTCGAGCGGCCCAATCCGGAAACCCTCGGCCGACTTCGCGGCTTCGAGCGCACGGAACTCGTCCGTATCGACCGTCCGCGGATCGAGCCAGGAGTAGCTCTCGCGCCGGGTGATCCGAAATCCGCGACGCTCGGCGTAGGCTTGGCCGTCCGAGCCGTCGAGCGCGAAGGTCTCGACGTGGCTGGCGCCGATCGCCGCCAGGTGCTCTTCGACCATCGCCACGAGCTGGCCGCCGATGCCCTCCAAGCGTCTGTCTTCGCGCACGGCCACCCACGCGCTCGTCGCGCCATCGACACTTGTTTGCCACTTGAGCCCCGCGCTGGCCCAACCGACGAGCTCGCCCTCCTCCTCGGACACGAACGCAGCGAACCTCGCCCGCTCGGGCGCGCTGTTCAACCAGTGCCGGATCCCTGCCTCCGTCCCGATCGGCAGCTCGACCAAGACGTCGTAGAGGAGCCGGCGGATCGCCGGCACGTCCTCGTTACGGATCGGCCGGATCACACGAAGCGCGCCGGATCGTGCTCGGGCGAGCTCTCTCCGTCGACGAGGCGGCGGCACGCAGCGGGCGCGATCATCATCCCGATCGACGAGAACCCTGAGGCGATGTCGAGCCCTTCCACCCCGGGCACGGCGCCGACCACCGGCAGGCCGTCCGGCGTCATCGCCCGCCGTCCCGACCACGCGGCCACGACGGCCACGTCACGAAGATAGGGCGAGACCCGCGCCGCGCGCTCGGCGAGCCTCGGCACCGTGTCCGCGCCCTCCGACTCCTCGAGAAGGGAGCGCGAGAGCGAGGTTCCGATGAGGCAGTGGCCCGCTGGACGCCCGCCCATGAGGAGCGAGACGAGGCTCGGCTTCTCGGTCTCCCCCGCTGCGACCTCGGTCAGCGACGGGTCGACGACGAGCCGGCCCATCTCGTCCTGGAGCGGCCAGACCGCCTGTTCGATGGCGTACGGAGGCGGGCGCTCGAGGACCGAGGTCTCGAGCAGCCACCCGCGCGCGGAGGAGACCGGCAGGTCGAGCCCGGCCGTACGCAGGAGGAACCGGGCGCGCGGCCCGCAGGCGACGACGACGCGGTCGCAGGGCAGAACGCCGTGGTCCGTTGCGACCGCCTCCACCCGCCCGCTCCTCACCACGATCCGCTTGGCCTCGCAGCGGAACCGGAGCTCGGCGCCGGCACGCCGTGCGGCCTCGGCCGTGGCCGCCGTCGCGCTCATGGCGTCGACGGTGTAGCCCCCTTCGACCACGTAGCCGCCCGCGAGGTCGTCCGCGAACCAGTCGTCCTCGCGGAGGTCGACCTCCTCCCCACCGACCGCCTCGGCGTACGCGCGCGCATGGTTGAGCTCCTCGGGCTCCACCGCCAGGACGAGCTGCGGGCGCTGCTCGAGGTCGAGCGGGATCGGTCCGTCCTCCTCGAGCTCCGCGTAGATGCGGACGGACTCCTCGAGATGGTCGTTGATCCACCGGGCCGGCTGGCGGAAGACGAACCCGCCGTTTCGGCCCGACGCTCCGGCGCCGATGCCGCCTCGCTCGACGAGGACGACCCGATCGCCGCGCTCGGCGAGGAACCGCGCGACCGAGAGGCCCGCGATTCCCCCACCGATTACGACGACGTCTGTCTTCAGCTCTCGATCGACGGCGTGTCGCCGTCCGACTTCTTGCGCCAGAAGAAGATCGCGCCGCCGACTGCGGCGAGGCCGGCTGCGATTCCGGCAGTGGTCACAGCCCAGCGCGAGCGCGACTTCCCTGTCGGAACTGTCGACTTCGCCTTCTGCGTCACTGCTCGCTTGACCATCGGCTTGGCGGCCGTGTAGACCAGCCAGCCGATCAGTGCCTTTCGCTTGTTCATGTCCGCCTCCCTCTCGTTCGTGGTGCACCGCGGGCGGGGCAAGCCCCGCCCCTACGAACCTACCGCCTCCGCGGACGGGGTCATGCCTGTCCTACGACGCTGCCGCCTTCGCGCGCGGCTTTCGGTTCGGAATGTGGATCGGACGGCCGAGCGCGACCAGGCCTGCCTCCTTGATCGCTTCTGAGAGCGTCGGGTGCGGCGCCATGCCGTCCGCGATCGTCTCGACCGTCGCCTCGGCGTCGATGGCGACGACGCCCGCCTCGACGAGGTCAGTCACGTGCGGCCCGACGAGCACGAGACCGAGGAGCTCGCCGTACCGCGTCTCGTGGATCGACTTCACCCAGCCGACGGTCTCGTTCTGCATGACCGCGCGCGCGTTCGCGACCCACGGGAACTGGCCGACGGCGACGTCGTCCCCGTACTGCTCGCGTGCCTCGGCCTCTGTCAGGCCGACGCCGGCGATCTCGGGATCGGTGTAGATCGGCCGCGGCACGGCGCGGTTGTCGACGACCGCGTCATGGCCCAGCGCGTTCTCGGCAGCGACCTCGCCCTCCCGGAATGCGGTATGCGCGAGCTGCCAGTAGCCGGCGCAGTCGCCAACCGCGTAGATGTGCTCGGCGGTCGTGCGGCGATGCTCGTCGGCCGCGATGCCCTTCTTTTTGTCGAGCTCGACGCCGAGCTCTTCGAGGCCGAGGTTCTCGACCGTCGGCCCGCGTCCGGTCGCGACGAGCATGAGGTCACATTCGACTGTCTCACCGTCGCCGAAGTGGACGGTGAGGCCGTCACCGGCGTCCTCGATCTTCAAGCACTGGCTCTCGAGATGGACGGTGATGCCGCGCTTCTTGAACTGCTTCGCAAGCTCCTTCTGGGCGTCGTCGTCCTCGGCCGGAATGAGGCTCGGGAGCATCTCGATGATCGTCACCTCCGAGCCGAAGCGCGCGAAGATCGACGCGAACTCGCAGCCGATGATGCCGCCGCCGAGAACGACGAGGCGCTTTGGCACCTCGGTCTGCGCCAGAAGCCCGGTCGAGTCGACGCAGCGCTCGGAGTCAATGCCCTCGATCGGAGGGCGGAGCGGGAACGAGCCGGTCGCGACGATCGCGCTCTTGAAGCTCACGTCCTCCCCGCCCTCTACCGCGATCGTGTTCGCGTCCTTGAAGCGGCCCGTGCCCTTGACCCACTCGACGCCGTTTGCCTTGAAGAGGCTCGCGACACCGTTCGTCATCTGCTTGACGACGGCGTCCTTCCACTCGTTCGACTTACCGAAGTCGAGGCTCGCCTCGCCGACGGAGACGCCGAACTTGCCGAAGCTTTCCTCGGCCTCCTTGAGCGCGAAGGCGGTCTGCACCCAGGCCTTAGTCGGGATGCAGCCCACCCGCAGGCAGGTGCCGCCGAGCTCCTGCTCCTTTTCGATGCAGGCGACCTTGGCCCCGAGCTGCGCGGCCCGGATGGCCGCCGAATACCCGCCCGGCCCACCGCCGAGGACGGCGACGTCTACATCCATTTGCGTTCAGCGTCCTTTCAAGTTGATTCTCGGGGCGATCCTAGCCCTCCGGGCGAGGCATGCCTCGCCCCTACAAATCCTGGGAGAGTTGGAGGCGATTGCCGTCCGGGTCGGAGACATCGAGGAGGCGGATGGTGCTCGGGATCTCGAGCACGGTGCCGACCTCGACGCCGGCCTCCCGCAGGCGCTCGGACTCGGCCTTCACGTCGGCGACGTCGAGCGTGACGATCGCCTCGCCCTCCGGGTCCCCGATCCCTTCGCCCTCGGCGAGGTGGAGCTCGACGCCGTCGCGCTCGAGCCGGAGCCAGCGGTCCTCCTCGTCGCGATAGAGCTCCTGGAACTCGAAGAGCCCGACGTAGAACTCCCGCGCGCGGTCGAGGTCTGAGACCCGGTACCAGATCTGCACCCTGGGCGGCAGACTAGCGGCGGTTGATTCCGCAGGTCGCGGGCCGGACAAGTCCGGCCCCTACACCCGCCCGTGGGTCAGAGGGCCAGGCCGGGTTCCTCGAGGAACGCCTTCACGTCCGCGAGGAACTCGGACGCAGTAGCGCCATCGACCGAGCGGTGATCGCAGGAGAGCGTCAGCTCTATGAGCGGCCGCGCGACGAGCTCGCCGTCCTCGACGACGGCCCGTTCCTGGATCGCTCCTACGGCCAAGATCCCGGCCTGCGGCGGGTTCAGGACGGCGACGAAGCGGTCGACGCCGTACATCCCGAGGTTCGAGATCGTGAACGTGCCGTCCTCGAGATCGGCCTGCTTCAGCTTCCCGTCGCGCGTGCGCGAGACGAGGTCGGCGCGGGCGGCCGCGATCTCCGGAATCGTCTTCCGCTCGCAGTTCGTGATCACGGGGACGACCAGGCCGTGCGGGACGGCGACCGCCATCCCGATGTTGGCGGTCGGGAAGAGGTGCACCTCCTCGCCGGCGAAGTGCGCGTTCATGTCGCGGTGGCGCATGAGGGCAAGCGCGGCGACCTTCGTGAGGATGTCGGAGTACGTCGGGCGCGGCTCGTCCTCGGGCGTGCGTTCGACGAGCTTGGCGCGCAGGGCGATCGACGCGCGCATGTCCGCGGTCATCGCAATCTGGAAGTGTGGGGTCTCCCACGCTTCCGTCATCCGACGGGCGATCGTCTTGCGCATCGAGTTCAACGGCACGACCTCGATCTCGGCG